>NZ_BCMF01000001.1:0-296447 GCF_002217925.1 Secundilactobacillus mixtipabuli
ATTGTTTGTGACTCATTAATATTACTAGCGAAATTGACTTCGCAAATTACATTTGATATCAGCCGAAACTGATATACCCTGCACATTTGTGAAACAAAACTTTGTTCAGTTTTCAAAGGTCTACCAAGCAAATTCTTTTTTCGAATCAGCTTTTACATTGTATCTGATTGCCTCAAGAAAGTCAACTAAAACTTTCTATATCAACGTTCCTTATCGGAATGTCCCTTGCTGAGGCAACTTTATTAATAATATCATCATCGCTCGAAATTGTCAACACATAACTTTTAAAATTTTAAATCGGTACATGTGTCTGTCTTTCCTCGCGACAACAGAAACTATCATACCAAGTATTCCCGGCTTGGTCAATCACTTTTTCAAAAAAATGAAAAATAGCTCTGCTATAATTTCAAAATAGTCCTACTTTCTGAAAACTCTTCATATAAGAATAGATAAAAAGTGCCAGCTCGTTTTCACGAACCGGCACTCACAATCTGATTATCTATTTTACTCTAGCTAAGAAATAACGCTTCTTACCACGGCGCACAATGACAAACTTGCCATCAAAATGGTTGCTTGGGTCAATTTCAGCTTCGACATCCGTTACCTTTTCACCATTGATCCGAATAGCCCCATTATTGACATCCTCACGCGCTTGACGACGAGATGGTTCAATGGCAGTGACATCCACTAACCATTCCACAATGTTACGCTTCTCGCTAGTGACATCAACCGACGGCATATTCTTAAAGCCTTGTTCGATTTCATTTACGGACAAGTTGGCAACTTCGCCAGAGAAAAGTGCTTTCGAAATATTCTCAGCTTCAGTGACAGCCTCTTTACCGTGAACAAATTCTGTGACTTCTTCAGCCAACCGGCGTTGTGCTTCACGCTTCTCAGGCTGGGTCTCCACTTTCTTAGCCAATTCAGCAATGTCAGCTTGGCTTAAGAACGTAAAGTACTTCAAATATTTAACAACGTCACGATCGTCTTGATTTAACCAGAACTGATAGAATTCGTATGGCGTCGTCTTTTCGGGATCAAGCCAAACAGCTCCTCCCGCAGTTTTACCAAACTTGGTACCATCAGCCTTCAACATTAATGGAATGGTTAATCCAAACGCCTTAGCATCCGCCCCTTCGATCTTATGAATCAGATCGATACCGGCAGTAATGTTTCCCCATTGATCTGCACCACCGACTTGCAGCTGAACATCTTCAGCTTGATATAGATGAAGAAAATCGACTGACTGCAGAATCTGATAAGTAAACTCGGTGAACGAAATACCAACTTCTAGCCGTGAAGCAACCACTTCCTTGGCCAGCATGTTATTAACATTAAACAGCTTACCGAAATCACGCAGGAAATCTAACAGCTTCATTTTTGATAGCCAGTCATAGTTGTTAACGATCTTGAAGCTGCCATCTTGGCCAAATAAGTGTTCCATTTGAGCTGTAATCGCTGCTTCGTTATGATGAACTTGTTCCATCGATTGCAGGACCCGTTCAGATTTTTTACCGCTTGGGTCACCAATTGATCCGGTTCCGCCCCCAATAACGATGTAAGGACGGTGACCAGCTAACTGGAACCGTTTTAAAATCATAAAGGGAATTAAATGACCGATATGCATCGAATCACCAGTGGGATCGATACCGACATATAGTCCAACTGACTTACTCTTAACAAGGTCTGTCAGTCCTTCTTCATCCGTTTGCTGGTTAATAGCGCCACGCCATTTAAGCTCATCTAAAATTGTCACAAAGAAACCTCCTTAAGATATAAAAAAAGTCCCCACTAGTCGCATTGACTAATAGGGACGAAATTAATTCCGCGTTACCACCCAAGTTACGTTGTATTATGACAACGTCGCTCGACATCGATATCGGCATGACCCGCTGGCTGATTGACCAGATAGCTCCACACTGTAATTCGGTTTGCCGGGACGCTTGACTTGCAGCTACCGTCAAGTTTCTAAATCGTTGCCCATCACCTACTTCGGTGCTTCTCAGCTCTCATTAATACTACAAATACTACCGGCAAAAGTCAAGCTGCAGTCGTCACGAATTTTATCCTATAATAGAAGCACTAAGGAGGTGGTTCCAGGTGATTTCACTGCTCATCATTTTAATCCTTGTGACAGCCTTAAATTTACTCGCGGTTCGTCCTCTCGTGAAGGGCCAGGACAACCAGCGGCTGGTGTGGCTGCCATTGGTCTGTCTATTAGTAATGGCTGACCTCCTGATTGCATTACCAATAACGATCTGGCCAGGTCACCTGATCACAACGGCTATCAGTCTTGGTTTCACAACTTGGTATCTGACTGCTAGCATCTACCTCTGGCTCACCTGGTGGTATCATCAAACACCCCCGTCAATCACCGCCGATTACCTGATTGTATTGGGCGCACACGTCCATGCTGACGGGCCATCCAAAACGTTAGCCAGACGGTTGCAAACAGCTCTCGCTTTTTATCATTCACAATCACCCCGACCTAAAATAGTGCTTACCGGTGGTCAAGGTAACGACGAGCCTCAGAGTGAAGCAGCCGTGATGGCAGCTTACTTGAAACGTCACCACGTTGACCCGCAGCACTTGCTATTGGAGCAATCTGCGACTTCAACCGCCACTAATTTTAAATTTTCAAAGCAACTCATTACTCAGGACTGGCACGGCGATTGGCAGCCAAAAATTCTGGTTGTCACCAGCGACTACCACCTCGTTCGCAGCCAATTGCTGGCTAAGCAGCAGCATTTACCGGTCAGCTTGCTTGGTTCGTGGACCACAACTGAAAGTTTAATGGCCGCTATGCTACGTGAAATAGCCGCTCTGTTGCTGCTCTTAAAATAGCCGTTGATCATTATGTGGATGCTGTTATCGATTTTAGTGCAAGCTGTCATGTATTAAGAATATTTTCACATTTGAAAATTAATCTGAAATTTTTTTACATTTCCTCTTGCGTCTGGGAAAAGAATCTTATATACTGATTCTGTTGTAAAAATCAGCGAAAAAAACGTGAGGAGTTTTTCTAATGAAATTAGGTTTAATCGGTTTAGGAAAAATGGGTATTAACTTAGCCCAAAACATGATCCGTAACAACAATGAAGTTGTTGGTTTCGACTTAGACACAAAGTTAGTTGAAGAAGCAGCCACTTATGGTGCTGCTAAATCTACGAGTTTGGAAGACATGGTTAGCCAATTACCATCACCAAAGATTGTTTGGGTAATGGTTCCTGCCGGCAAGCCAACTGATGCTACGATTGATTCTTTGGCTGAACTCTTAAACAAGGATGACATCCTCATCGATGGCGGTAACACTTTCTGGAAAGACTCACTCCGTCACAACCGTCTGCTTGGCGAAAAGGGTATTCACTACTTTGACTGCGGTTCTTCAGGCGGCTGGCGTGGTGCCCTCAATGGTGGTAACTTCATGATCGGTGGCGACGATGCCGCAACCTTCGAAGTTATCCGTCCATTATTTGAAGGCATCTCATTACCAGACGGTTACCTTTACACTGGTAAGGCCGGTTCAGGTCACTACTTGAAGATGGTCCACAATGGTATCGAATACGGTATGATGGCTGCTATGGGTGAAGGTTTTGAAGTGCTTGATGCTTCAGACTTTGACTATGACTACGAAGCCGTTGCTAAGGTTTGGAACCACGGTTCAGTTATCCGTAGCTGGCTGATGGAATTAATCCAAGACGCCTTCAGCAAAGATCCTAAGCTTGATGCTATCAAGGGTCGTATGCATTCTAACGGTGAAGGCCAATGGACTGTTGAAGACGCCATGGCTCATGGCGTTCCAACCCCAGTTATTGCCGATGCTGTTATGACCCGTTTCCGTTCATTACAAGACGATACCTTTAATGGTAAAGTTGTTGCTGCCCTCCGTAACGAATTCGGTGGCCACGCAATGGACAAAAACTAAACTTTAAACTAACGATGAAAAGGTCACGCTGATGCGTGGCCTTTTTAATTTTCGCAACATCAGATTGAATATGCGATAATGAATTATCACAACAAACTGGAGCGAATTAAAATTGAAACATAAAACGAATCAATTATCGGTGTGGCTAGCCTACTCAGCGGCTTTCATCGTCATTACCTTTGTTACATTTGGCGCCTTACACGCTACTGGCCACTCCACTATTTGGAGTTTAGATGGGATTGCCCAGCATTATCCGATCCTAAAAGAGTTCTATCGGATTCTCCATGGTACTGCCCATCAATCACTATTTAGCTGGTCGTGGAATCTAGGGTTGGGTGCTGATCAAATGACAACCTTTGCCTACTACCTCGTTGGCGATCCGTTCAGCTACCTCATTGCACTATTTCCAGCACATCAAATTGAACTGGGCTACACGTTACTGACCATCCTGCGATTGTACGTTGTTGGACTAGCGTTCATCGCACTTGCCAAACACTTTCACTTTAAGGCTGCTGGCAGCGTTATGGGTGCCTTGATCTACACGTTTAACGGTTTTGCCTTCTACGTCAGTTATCATCATCCGTTCTTTTTGCTGCCCATGATCTTCTTCCCACTGCTCTGCTTAAGCATTGACTTAGTCTTGCAGCGTAAAACCTGGTGGTGGCTCGGACTCATCACAGCCGCAATTTTAATTTGCAACGTCTACTTTGCCTATTTAATGGCCTTTGGTGCACTGGTATTTTTGATCATCAGATTCTTTGATCTGAAACAAAAAGGCGCTGATTTACCAAATCTCTTGCAGTTATTTATCAAACTCATGACTGCTATGCTGATGGCACTGCTGATTGCCGCCGTTATTTTATTGCCTAACGTCATGGCCATGACGAATAGTTCACGGATGGGCGGGTCCATTTTCGCCAATAACCTGCGCTGGTACCCTGAAATTTATTACCGCACTTTACCAGGCAACCTGTTGACCTCAAACGGTAATATCTATTACTGGGCATTAATTGCCACCAGTGGGCTCACCTTAATTGCAATGATTTGGACGATGCGCCGCTTTAAACGGTATCTGGCGCTTAACATCACGCTGATTCTAATTGCGATAGGCCTGCTTTTCCCTGCTGTGGCGGCAACGCTAAACGTCATGAGTACCCCTTCCAACCGCTGGCTAATGATGGCTCAACTGGTCTTTGCGTTAACAGCCGCTACCTTAGTCGATCATCTAACCGCCTTTACGCCACGCGACTTTTTCTGGTTAACGGGTGTGATCGCCGGCTTGATCCTGCTCATCTGGTTGGCTAACGGCTATTTATTCAAGTTCCGGCAGATTCAAGTGCTGACCTACCTCGTCTTCATGTTGTTCGTGTGGCTCTTTAGTATCTTGCTATTGAAGCCTCAACTCGTACAGCCTTTAAAATTGGGCCTATTAGGGTTGGTGATGCTAAACGCAATCACAACGGGACTCAGTTTTTACGATAATAATTACAGTGGCTCCCCTGAAAACGAGTTACCTACTCAGACTGCCGGTCAATGGTCCAAATGGTATTTTGATGGTGCTGATCAGTACTTGAATCAACATGACCATCGTTTCTACCGCACTTCTACCACTAACAACTATTACACCATGCTCACCGTGGGTAATAATATTCCCATGCTGCTCAACACCCACAGCATTAGCTCATATTACTCCGTTCAAAACGGTGACGTGAACCGCTTTAATCAGCAACTGGCTAACGTTCAAAATAGTATGAACAATCCAACGAGCAGTGCGGACACCCGCGGATCGATCTTATCATTACTGAATGTCAAGTACCTGTTTGCCCGCGAAGACGACGTTTTAAATCAACAAGCAGTGCCATACGGTTTCCAACCGCTAAAGACTAAGGCGGGGCAACCGGTTATCATTGATGATCATCCCGTATATTCCCTTGGTAACGGCACTGGTACTGCCATTCTTAAAAATCGCTATGCTTTACCATTGGTCTACACTCAAAATACGCAGATTTTACCAACCGCCTTTAATCAGTTAACTGCCCTGCAGCGACAGGAAGCCCTGCTAGAGGGCGCCAGCGTCACCAAAAAAGTACCTGGTGTTGCGACAGCTCAGCTTCACACTGGAACCAAGCATATGGGCTACACGGTTCAATTAACCAGCGAGCCAATTCTTAAGGTGCCAGACTTAATCAACTATCGGTTGCAACATAATATTAAACATTCTCAATCTGCCGCCGTTAGTCGCAAACCGTTATCACCTAAAGAAACCGAAAATTACGCAGCCGCAACGGGGCTAGCCAAGCCTTCGCCAGAAATCGATCGCTTATTGGCCCAGAATCAAACCATTGTTGATAATAACGCCGAGGCTAACCAACACGGCCTCCACGACATGACCAGTGATATGTTAGGTCAGCAGCAAACCTACGCGCTTAAATTAAAGCACCCCAAACAAGTCAGGGGAACCGAGCTCTATTTAGACCTCTCCGGCATTTCAACCCATTTCCCTGATACCGCTAAGCGGCTGGCAAACGCTGCTACTGAATCTAAACTAGCGGGTACACCGCTCTCTAAGGGTGAACAGAAGAATAATTGGCGAACTATCATCAATCATCCGCTATTTAATGCTTATACCATGACGATCAAAACCAGCCGTGGCAAAACCGTCTACAATCAATTTGGAATCAATAACTTGTCCGACTACGAACCCAAAGATCACTTACTGATCAATCTGGGGTATTCCAATAAACTGAGAAAAACGATCAAGCTCTCGTTTACGAATGCGGAAAGGATTCATTTTAAACACGTCAAGGTCATCGCCGTGCCGTACGGTCAGCAATATCGTCAGCAGACTTCCCGGCTGCAAAAAACCGGCTTAAGCCACCAACGAGTAACTAATAATCAAGTCATTGGGGTTTCTTCCGGTAACAGTAAACGAATCCTAACCACCAGTATTCCTTATAGCAAAGGCTGGCAATTAACGATTGACGGCCAGCGGCGAAAAACACAGGTCGTTAATACCGGTTTTGTCGGCGCAGTTATTCCAAGCGGCACCCACCAAATTAAATTAATTTATCAGACGCCAGGACTAAAAACCGGCCTCTGGCTAACGATCATCGGCGTTATTTTAGCGGTTATATCCGGCGTCTGGCTGCTCGTTTCTTATCGAACTCGTCGCAGCGTTGCCTCAAAACAGTCTCGTCACTCAGCCACTCTGCCTAAAGCCTAGCCGTCGCTTGGAAAACAATGGCCTAAGTTGATATAATGAACGTAGCGTTAACTTACTTTTCATTACAGGAGGGTTTACTGTGAAAACATTTACTGCGTACTTTGTTCGGCACGGCCAAACAATGCTGAACCATTATAATAAGATTCAGGGCTGGATCGATTCTCCATTAACTGAAAAGGGGATCGCCGATGCCAAACGTGCCGGCGAGCAGTTGAAAAAAATCGACTTCAACGCCGCATACAGTAGTGATTCAGGTCGGGCGATAGAAACAGCTTCCTATATTTTGAAAGCTAATCCTGAAAATATTAATATTATCAGTTACCAATACCCCGAATTTCGTGAGCAGTGCCACGGTTACTTTGAAGGCAATGACGCCAATCAGATGTGGCAATTCGTTGGCGAACAAGTCCAGCTTACCTCCGAGTCAGCAGTGTTAGGTAAGTACGGTTTGGAAAAGGCCCGCGACTTAATTCATAAAGCCGATTTGTACGGTGAAGCCGAAAGTAACGCGATGTTCTGGGATCGACTAGACCGAGGTTTCAATAAACTGCGTGCCAATACCAATGATGGTGACCGGGTCTTGGTGGTTTCACACGGAATGACCATCCGTTCCATCATCGATCGTTATGCCCCAGAACTTGACGAAGGTGTGCCAACTATTAATGGCAGCATCTCAAAGCTGACCATTACCGATGACGATATCAAGGTGGACTTCTTTAATCGAACTGATTTCGTTGCTAAATAGCGAACTAAATTAAATCATCAGAAAGACCCGCTAGTCAGCTTTACTAACTAGCGGGTCTTCCTTTTAAGAATTTATGCTTCAGCGACTTTAAGTTTTGAAGCTGTCTGTGCTTGCGTTTTAACCTTGCTCTTAGCAACGATAACCCGCCCCATTAGTTCAGCTACCTTGAAGCGGTCTTTAGGATGATGATCCATTACCGTTACCATTACTGTCCGTTCATAGATGTGTTCTACCCGGCCGACAAATGCACAAGTTAAGTTCCCGTTTGGTTGGCAAGTCACGATATCGTTAATTCTAATCATTTTAATCATCCTTTCCGCTGTTGGCACTGAATAATCGTCATGGGCTGGGCATCACACGCCTCAACCACCATTTTGTATTGGTTTTGTTCAACGACTCGGCGATCATGAAAGTGAAAGTTCATCACCTCAACGACTAGCCGACTGCCGAACACTTGATAGACTCGAGCAATAAAAGGCCTGCTCATTTGTGCATGCTGACATCTCACTAGTCGGCCGGGTACAATTTCAGGTGCTTCACTCATTCACGCCGCCTCCTTTTTCTTTATGTGTATAAGTTATCAAACCAATAAGAAAGAGTTTTGACCAAATGATGAATATTTTTTGAAATCGTTTTACAATTTAGTAACAGAGACTATACAATAATCAAAAAATATCTGATAAACAACTAATTTGGTTGTTTATCAGACATTTCCATTACTACGTTTAATTTATATACAGAATTATTTATTACTAATAGCTTTATCAAATGTTTTTAATCGGTGCAACGCATCTTTTAGGACTTCGCGATCCACAGCAAAGTTTAACCGCATAAAGCCGCTGCCCGTCTGTCCATAATCGATTCCTGGATTCAGGCAAAGATGACCAAGCGTCCGGAGTTTAGCATCCAGTTCAGCATCCGTCAGGCCGTAAGCCATGAAATCTAACCACATCAGGTAAGTCCCTTCCGGATACATGGGTCGAATCAGCGGTACTTCCTCGCGCAGATATTCATAAGCCAAGTTACGGTTTTCTTCCAAATAGGCGTTGACCTCTGTCAGCCACTGTTCACCTTGCTCGTAAGCGGTCCGCGTTGCAACCAGTCCCAAAGTATTCACTTCTTCGATTGCTTCAGCTTCTGCAGCCTGCTTTAAAATGGCTAATAGTTTCGGATTCTTGACCGCTAAGTAAGCACATTTCACTCCCGCTAAATTGAACGCTTTAGTGGCTGATTTCAGTAAAATCGTTTGTTCTGAAGCTTCATCACCCATTAAGTCAGACATCATAGAAACGGGAATATTATCAGAGAAAGCCACGTCATCGTGGATTTCATCTGCCAGTACTAAAACGTGATGAGCATAAGCGATGTCTTGAATGCGTTGCAATTCAGCCGTCGTCCAAACACAGCCGCCCGGATTGTGCGGATTGCAGACAATGATGGCCTTGGCTTGTCCTTCAGCCATGACTTTATCTAACCGTTCAAGATCAATCACGTATTGGCCTTCTCGCTGAATCAACGGAAATTCAATAAATTGGCGCTGATTATCGACCACTAAACGCCGATATGGCGGGTAATATGGTGACATCACAATAATGCCATCGTTGACCTGCGTTAAGTGACGAATCACAAACGATAGCCCAACCGCGATACTTGGCACAATGATTAACTGATCCCGTTTCAAACTGACATCATGATACTTCTTTTGCCAACGAATAATGGCATCATAGAAAGCTGTGCTAGGCATCGTGTAACCTAATACTTTCTGATCTAAGACGCTTTGCATCGCTTCACGAATAAACTGAGGCGTGGCGATATCCATATCCGCAACGGTCATTGGCAACAGTTGATCGTCATTTTTAGCCACTGACCACTTCACGTTACTGTCCTGCCGTCGATTTACGTTAGTATCGATCATCTTCAGTTCCTCTTCTCTAGTGAGTGTTGGTTTAAGAACAGTTTGAATCATTTACTTGGCTGAATCAAGGCGTGGCAGAACTTCCAGTGTTAGCCACTTCAGCACTTGGCTAAGCTGCATCCCATACCGCCTTTGATTACCCACTTCTGACGTCTGATCAAGTGAAATTGCGTCACCTTTGACTGCAAGCTCAATTGCAGTTTTAAAATCAACGTTTCGCATGAGTGCAGCGCTTAGCAAAGCGGAAAAAACATCTCCGCTGCCATAAAAATGGCCAGGCCGTAAAACTGTGGAAATGGTTTTTTGCTGATGCTGGTCAGAATAGGCCGTTAACACAGCATCAGCTGCAGGGATACCCGTAATAACAATACGGGTGTGCTGCCCGCAAATTGACTTCAGGTCAGCTAGCATTGCTGCCAGTGCTGCCTGATTCGGTAGCTCATCGGTCATCGGCCTACCCAGGAGTAAATGTGCTTCAGTCCAGTTCGGTGTAATCACGTCAGCCTTAGTGGCCAATTGACGCATAGCGCTGACATATGCCACTGAAAGGCCCGGATACAATGCACCATCATCACCCATGACTGGATCCACGATCAGCTGATTCAATGATTGAGATGTCACCGCCTGAGTTAATTGATTCAATAGCTTACCCTGTCCCACATAACCAATCAAGACACCTGAAAACTGAATCTGTTCGTTTCGCCAGTGAGCCATGGCTTCATTAAGCCAGTCAGATGAAGACAGCTTGGCTGGTGTCCCAAAGCCCTCCGTCTGAGTAGATAACACTTGAGTGGGAAGGATCGCCGTAGGTACACCAAAAACCGCTAATATTGGTATGGCAACCCCCAGGGACATGGTACCAATGGCAGAAAGATCTTCAGCAACTAGAAACGGCCGATTTTGCAGTGTCTGTCCTGACATGGATTAACCAATCAATCGGGGTAACCGATTTTCCAGTGGTACAGAGACCACGTAAGCAACCACCCCGCCAACAATTCCCTGAATAAAGTTGGTTGGGACTCCAATCAGACCGACTTTGAAGCCATACAGTAAACTATCGGTTGCCCAATAGCCGGCTACCATCACCAGCACACCTGCAGTCATAGCAATAACCTTCGTTGATTTCGACTTTTTAGAACCGATCCAGCCAGCAACGAAACCTTCTAAGCCATGGACAATAAATGAGAAAATCATGTACTGCGTGTAGCCTGAAATCAAATCCAGAAGTAACCCGCTAAAGGCGCCTACAATGGCTCCCTGAGTCCGTCCCAGTAAAATTGCGGCGATAAAAATGCCTGCATCACAAAGGTTAACGTTCCCGTGGGTCATCGGAACCGGAATTAAGAAGAATCTTGAAATCACTACTGTAACCGCAATCAGCATTGCCAAGTAAACTACTTCTCGAGTCGAAATATGCCGTTTATTTTCCATTCTGCTTTGCTCTCTTTCTTAACAAATTTTAATCTACTTATCACATTACAACACGCCTACTCCGAAAATTCAAGTTATGCTTATAGATTACTCGTTAAGTCGAGCAAGTAAAGCGAACATTTGTACGTCTTTAGATCAAACAGGGATAAGACCAAAAAAGCCGTAACGGCACTATCTCAGTAGTGACCATTACGACTTTTCAGTCAAAGCTTATTGTGCGTCAGATGCTTCTTTTGCATCTTTTTCAGCTCTTAACTTAGTTTCAAGTTCTTTAACAATTTGTTCATGACGAGATTCACTCAACTTAACCTTGGTGTAGTAGACGATAGCAGCAACTGCAACCAAAATCATTGGCCCATAGAACATGTACATCTTAAAGTTCGTTAATTGGGCTGCACTAATACTGCTTGGAGAAGCATTACCAGTCATACCAGAGTGAACAGCGGCGATACCAACAACCCCGTTAGCAACCGCACCAGCCAATTTATCAATCAAAGGCCGAATCGAAAGCGTAACGGATTCGTTCCGGGTACCGTTCTTCCATTGACCATATTCAACACTATCAGTGATGGTCATCAATGCGGCCAAGAAGATCATTGGGTATGGGAAGAAGAAGACGGCAACGGAAACTAAGACGCCGAGTAAACTGTGTCCCGCAAACAAGAACAAAATATAACCAACTAGCATCATGCAAATACCACCAACATAAATGGCTTTACGGTGAACTTTCTCAACAATCACTGGGAAGAGTGAAACGGAGATCACACCTAAGACCGCCATGATCCAGCCAGCAAAGGTAAACTTGTTTGACTGACCCAATACGTAAGTGAAGTAGTAAGCCAATAGTGAGTTGGTCACAACGTAACCTAAAGCAAATAGGAAGTATGAAGCAGCCAACCACATTAACTGGTCGTTCTTACCTAAAGCTTTGAAGATACCGATAACACCAGTCCGCTCAGTGTTTTGACGAATCAAGCTGGTATTTTCATGCGTTCCCAATGCTGTGCATAAAGCACCACCGAATGAGAAGATTGCTATAACAACGGCAAAACCAATCCAACCGGCTTGCGTCTTAGTCTGACCACTTGTTCCTGAAAATACGTGTGAGAAGAACACAATCAGTGGGAAAATGATAATTGGAACCGCTTGGGCACCGATCGTTGAACCTAAACGACCAGTGGTACCAAAGTTATTACGAACTTTTTCATCAACACTCAAAGCTGGGAGCATTGACCAAAGCGCAATATCTTTAAACGAATAGAAAATATCCATGATGACATAGCAAATACCAAATAAAACAATGTAAAGCATTGGGTTTGAATTAGTTAACCCACCAAAGTCCGTAAAAATGAGAACTAAGAAAATGGCACTAACTCCGGCACCAACCAGCAACCATGGCTTAAACTTACCATATTTAGTCTGGGTGTTATCGATAATACCACCAATGATTGGGTCAAATACAATTTCAACTAACCGAATGATCATCATCATCGTGGTAATCGTTAAAATCATGTGTGACTTAACGGCTTTAGCAGATGAATTAAACAACTCACTGGTAATGAACAACATTAAATACGTACTTAAAGTTGCGTAGAACGCATCATGACCGAAAGCCCCTAATGCGTATGACGTATACTGTTTAACATGACTCTCTGTTTTTTCTTCCATTATTATTCGCCACTTCCCGAACCTTCGTAACGATGCTCAATGATCTTGGAAAGAATCTTGCTTCGCTGTTCTGATTTAGCAACATCGAACCGTGTTTCCTCAAGATCATTAAAGTCTTGTGCCAACAACAATGCTTCAAGATAAAGCGTTAACTGACGTTTGATATAAACTTTATCTTCTTCGTCATCGCGCTTAGGATTACCGCCAAGAACTGCTTCGGCAAATGCTTCCGGCTTTAGCGTAATCTTATCACTATTCTTACTAGCCATTACTCATGCCTCCTGTATTTTGGAGGTGCCTACTAAAGCAAACGATAAAATTAATAATCAGAATATATTTCAAATTCAACAATCGTCGTTTGTTTGGCAAGCGCTTCCAATAATCATTATGCTACCCTTCCTCGATAGCCTAGGAACATTCTAGCACAACTGTACAACTATTGTAAACGCTTACTTTAATTTCAATAAAATTTTACCTAATTTTTAGTCAATTATCGAGTAAATTCATTTAAATACCTATACAGCAGCGTTTTCAACAGCGTAAAGGTTTTGAATTTAACCGTGAAAGTCACCTCAAAATACGATGAAAAAGTTAAGGATGAAAAAAGAGAACCCTTATAAAACACCATTGCAAGCAAAAATGAGTGCAATGTGTGCCTCAAAGAGGTTCTCTTTTTCTAACTAAGTCTGACTACCAACCAATTTCATCAGCGTTATCGGGTAATGAAAGCTTACCCGCTGCCAGTTCACTGAAAGTCTGGTGAAGAATATCAAAAGCAGATTGAAGCTGTTCGTCTGTGATCACCAACGGCGGCTGGAATCTCAGCACGTTAGTCTTCAAACTGATCATAATCACACCGAGTTCAAAAGCCCGGTAGATGATCTTCGTCGTCGCATCTGGGTCGGGTTGGCCCGTTTCAGGATCAACAATATCAATCCCGCCATCCAAACCGTACATGCGAGCATCGCCAATGAACTTAAACTGCTGCTTTTCTTGAGCAAAGAAAGCCGCTGCTTTTTTGCCCAGGCGAGTACTGCGTTCCAGTAAGTGTTCATCTTCAATGACATCGAGCGTTGCCATTGCCGCTGCTGTAGTCACTGGGTTCCCTGCTGTCGTGTAGACGTTAGCGGGGGCACCCAGCGAATTCATGATGTCCTGACGGCCGATCACCGCACTTAATGGCAGTCCTGAAGCAATCGACTTACCAACGGACATCAAATCGGGTTCGATACCAAAATGTTCAATTGACCACCATTTACCCGTTCGGCCCATTCCTTGATTAACTTCATCAACGGCAAATAGGATACCATGTTCTTTGGCAAAGTCATAGATCTTGTGCATGTAGGCGTCAGGTGTTTTTACGATTCCACCGTCCCCTTGGATCGGTTCGATAAGAATGACAGCCACTTCTTCTGCCGGCAAATACGTTTCAAACGGTAATTTAAACGCCGCAAACATCCGGTCGACAAAAGCTTCCTCTGATTCGCCATCTAATCGTTTCCAGGGATCTGGGAACGGTACTTTTACAACGTCTGGCAGCAATGGGCCGATTTTACGGCTCATATTCAAGCTGACAGATGAAACACTGATAGACCCGTATGTTGAACCGTGATAGGCGCCGGTGAAGCTGACCACATACGGCCGGCCGGTGTAAGCCCGTGAGAATTTAATAATGGCGTCGTTGGCATCCGAGCCGGAATTGCCCCAAGCTAACGCTGCCGGGCCACTAAAGGGAGCCAAGGCAGCCAAGCGCGGTGCTAACTTTGCGGCGTTGTCATTTGCGAAATAAGCCGGTGTGTACTGCAACAGCTTAGCCGCCTGATCTTGAACCGCTTTAACGACGTGCGGATGTGAGTGGCCCGTGTTAGTTGCAGAGGCACTCGCTAGTAAATCGATATAAGTCTTACCGTCAGCATCAGTGACAGTAGCACCCTTACCTGATTCAATCACAATGTTAAAATACTTCACTCGCGCAGCTTTCGAAAAGGCTGCCGCTTCGTTCTTTAATATCCGTTCATTCTCACTCAATGTGTTTTCCTCCAGCTATAATTACTTAAACGAATACCCCAAAACACTACGCTCTGGGGTATCCATTCAACTATTTTTGAGTTTTATTTAATGATGAATGTTTGGCGCCATAGACTAAGTAAACTAATAAGCCAAAGATGAACCAAACTAAAGCGTAAATTTTGGCATCGTTATCAAGCCCCCAGAACACGCCCAAGGCACCTAAAAAGGCAACGAATGGCAAAACTGGGTAAAGCGGCATCTTAAATGAAGGATCCGGAATATCCTTTCCTTCACGGGGACGCAGCTTATAGATGCCAAGTGAAACAAACATAAAGGCGATTAAAGTCCCTGCTGAAATCAACTGGGAAAGAAAGGCAAATGGGAATAACGACCCAATGATCACACCAACAACGGTAATGGTTGTCAACGCATGATTGGGTAACTGATCCTTACTCAAAACGCCTAACCACTTGGGAAGTAAGCCATCACGGCCAAAGGAATAAACTAGGCGTGAACCAGCCAGCATCATTCCAATTAAAGCCGTAAACATTCCAACAACCGCGATGGATTGCACGATACTTGCTACCACTGTATGACCACTGTGACGCAGTGCCCAACCAACGGGTTCAGCGTTATTAGCGTAATCACTGTAGTGAAACATGCCGACAAGAACTAACGCAACGGCAACGAACAGTACAACGGCGATGACCAAAGAACCCATGATCCCACGAGGCATTGTTTTTTGCGGGTCTTTAGCTTCAGCTGAGTTAGCGGCAACCGAATCGAAACCGATGTAGGACAGAAAAATCATTGAAACACCGGCATAGATTCCTTGCCACCCACCGAACTGATTACCATTAACGACTTTATGTGCAGGAATGAAAGGCACGTAGTTTTGCATGTGCAACGCGGTAGCGCCCACAACGATAAACAGCAAAACTGCCAGCACCTTCAGCACAACCAGTGTATTTTGAACACGGGCAGCTGTTGAGGCCCCGCGTGACAGCAAATAGGCAACCATTAAAATCACCACAACGGAAGTGATGTCAATAATCCCACCATCGGTGCCAAATGGATTGGCTAACGCCTTTGGAAAAGTGATCCCCAACGGCTCAATCAGTCCCCGAAAGTTAGCAGAAAGACCGGAGCCAACAAACGCTACGGCAATAAAGTATTCAGCTAGTAAAGCCCAGCCAGCGATCCAGCCAAACCCCTCTCCGAAAACAACGTTGATCCATGAATACGCTGAACCAGCGAATGGCATCGCAGCCGACATTTCAGCGTATGCAAAGGCCACAAGCCCGGCAACGATTGCAGCTGCTAAGAATGATAGCGCAACGGCTGGACCGGCATGTTGAGCGGCCACAACTCCAGGTAACGTAAAGATTGAAGTAGAAACGATTGTCCCAACCCCAAGTGCTAGGATATCTTTGACCCCTAAAACCCGAGCCAAATGGGAATCCTTGTCTTGATAGACGGCGGGATCCTCTTGACGTAAGAATGTACTTTTCAAGCTCATAAAATTCCTCCTGTAGCGGTTTTGACCCACTTATGTATTTAACACTTGTAACCTTGTTCTCAAAGAACATTAGAAATCAATGAGTACAGTTTAACAATTTTTTTAATCATGTGCAAGGTTTTCAAGTGGCTAAATGCACTATAATACCTTAGAGGGCGCTTTAATTGACGTCCGTTTCCAAACATAATCAGATTAATATTAACGTCATAATTTTAATGAGGTGATCACGTGGGGTACATTTTAAATTTAAGAAAACGAGTTGGTCACGAACCGCTGATTTCCACAGGTGCTGCTGGACTCGTCTACAATGCCAGCGCTCAATTACTATTTGTTTATCGCAGCGATACCCATCTATGGGGATTGCCGTCTGGTTCAAAAGAAATTGGCGAGTCGCTGGCCGCCACTGCCAGTCGAGAAATCACAGAAGAGACAGGCATTCACGCGGTAAACTTTAAATTTATTACCCTGTTAAGCGGTCCTTCGATGCAGTTTACATATCCAAATGGCGATCAAATCGATGCTGTCATTGCAGTTTACCAAGCCTTTACTCAAGATCATCAGCTGATCCCTCAAGCTGGGGAAACTGACAAAGTGGCCTTCTTTGACCTCGATCACCTACCAACCCAAATCACCAATTTTTCACGGCAAATTTTAGTTGCTGCCGAGTTGGTATAATTCAGCTAAAAATTCTACAATGGATATTGAATGTATGATTTCTAACTAATAAGGAGACGATCTTATGCAAACAGTCACCATTGCAGGGGCTCAAGTACCCGCTATCGGCCTGGGAACATGGCATATGGGCGATGATCCAGCGTTACAAGCACAGGAAATTGAAGCCATTCACGCTGGCCTTGCTGCTGGTGCCAAAGTCATCGATACGGCAGAAATGTACGGTTCCGGGCGTGCCGAAACACTGGTCGGCAAAGCAATTAAGGATGTGTCGCGCGACCAGCTGTACTTGATTTCAAAGGTTCTGCCAACGAATGCTTCCAAAGCCCGCATGGAGCAAAGTTTAGACGCCAGCTTAAAACGACTGGGTGTCGATCACGTTGACCTTTATCTCTACCACTGGCGCGGGCAAACACCACTGGTTGAAACGGTTGATGAATTACAACGTCTAACCGAGGCTGGTAAAACCAAGGCATGGGGGATTTCCAACTTTGACGTTGCTGATCTTAAAGAACTCTGGCAACTGCCTAACGGGCCTCAAGCAGCCGCAAACGAAGACCTATTTAATTTAGGCAGTCGGGGGGTTGAATACAGTCTGTTAGGCTGGCAAGCTGATCATCAGTTACCGTTCATTGCCTACAGCCCAGTCGGCGCACCCGACCAACTACCCACCAACCTGGCTAGCAACCCAAACGTCCTCACGGTGGCTCAGCGGCATCATGCCTCCGCTTATCAAGTTCTCTTAGCTTGGGTCGTCTCGCATCAACAGGTACTGGCAATTCCACAAAGCAGTAACGCTGTTCACACGAAAGAAAATGTGCTTGCGGGTAATATTCAGCTCTCAGCTGCGGATCTAAAACTTTTGGATGAAGCTTATCCTGCCCCAACTAAAAAATTACCGCTAGATGTGTTGTAAATCAAAAGCGGATGGAACACGCTGCAAATTCCGAATCCAAGACAAACAAAGCCTACTCCGCAAAATGTGGAATAGGCTTTATTTGAATTAATCCGAGACTGCTATTTCGTTTCACCCGTATCATTAGTATTAATGACCGGTTGGGTACCCCGTTCAGAAATAATGGTGACCATCACGTTATTGATCAGCTGCAACTTACGATCGTCCGAAAGTTTAAGATCCGTGTCAGCTTCTAGTTTAGCGATAGCATCTTCAGTAATTGAAACGGCACCATCCACAATGATCTTCCGAGCGGATAAAATGGCTGAAGACTGCTGTCGTTGCAACATTGCACTGGCAATTTCAGTCGCGTAAGCCAAGTGGGTCAAACGGGTTTCCATAACCTGCACACCCGCAATCTGTAACCGTGACTGAAGTTCCTCAGTTAATTTATCAGAAACCTCAGTTGGATTGCTGCGTAAGGTCAGCGTTTCCTGATCATTAAAAGCATCATAGGGGAACTCTGAAGCAACGTGTCTAATGGCTGATTCACTTTGAATCTCAACGAATTGTTCGTATTCGTCAACATCAAACAAGGCTTTGCTGGTATCGACCACTTTGAACACGATGACGGCCGCAATCTCAACGGGGTTCCCGCGAGAGTCGTTGACCTTCAATAAATTACTATTAAAGTTGCGTACCCGTAACGAAACCGACTGTTTATTCGTTAATGGGACTGTCATAAAGAGACCGGCAGTTCGAATCGTCCCAATATACTTACCAAAGAACGTCAGCGCCTTGGCCTCGTTTGGTGCAATAATCGTCAATGAGCTGCCACCAACGAGGGCCACTAAAATTAAAATGACACCCAAACCGATCCCCGCAAAAGTTTGGAGCAAAAGCAGCCAAGCACCACCCAGCACCAGCAAAATTGCTACAATGAGTCCGAGATAACCGTTAACGTGAAAAACCTTTTTTTCAGTCATGGTAAAACTCCTCCAATCTGTTACCTTTATTATACGTCACAGGACGAACTTTTAAAAAACATGACATTTTGAAGTGTAAATTCTTTGATTTTTCTCATTTCCGATTATAATTCGTTATAGAGTGAACGTATTGAGTACTGCTCCCCCTACCCTTCAACTTAAAAGTTGCGCAGTGACTCCCGCTTGGTACGCTGACTCTCCTACTCACATAGGTTTTGAGTAGTTTCTCGTCTGGCGAAATCTCTCCGTTTCGCTGGATTTTTTAGTTGTGAAAGAAGCTGTGACAAAACTCGGTAGATACCAGAATTTAATGTGAATAATGCCCATTCCGCAAAAACCGCGAAATGGGCATTATTCACGTTAAATGGCCGAAATCTGAGCTTTGGAGCGTAATGAGCTATATAAACGGCTGAAAACAAAGCACAGTCACGTGAACACAATACGCCAAATAAAATCAAGCACTCAAATGAGATGGGTCCCCTTATCCACGTAGATCGTGTCCCCAACGAGTCCCATGCTTAAATCACTCATCAAGAATGCCGCAGCTCCGCCAACTTCGCGAGTCGTAACACCCACACCATTAACGGCACGTTCATTAGACAAGTTAATTAATTTGCTGTAATCCTTAACGCCAGTAACGGCCAGCGTCTTCACCGCCCCGGCAGAAATGGCGTTGACGCGAATATTCTGGCTCGCCAGATCCCGGGCAAGGTAGCGCACCGCTGCCTCCAATCCTGCCTTGGCAATGCCCATGATATTGTAATTAGGAATCGCCCGTTCGGAGCCCATGTATGTCAGGGTCACGATTGAGCCACCCTCGTTCATGATCTGGCGCCCGTATTTAGCCACTGCAATCAACGAGTAGACACTAATGCTCTGCGCCTTATTAAAGCTTTCCAAACTGGCATCCGTCGTTTCACCCTTCAAGTCTTCCGGATCAGCATAGGCAATGGCGTGGATAATGCCGTCAATCTTACCAACTTGTTTGTCAATTGTTTTAAAGGCCGCCTCAACGTTATCAGGTTCACTCACATCACATTCAACCTTTAACACGTCTTCATCGATGAACCGGTTCAAACTCTTTAACATCCGGTCATTTTGATACGTTAAAATGATTTCCGCTCCCTGTTCCTGTAAGGCTTGAAAGCACCCATAGGCCAGACTGCGTTTATTAGCAACCCCCATGATCAGAATTTTTTTACCCGTTAAAATGCCACTCATGATCATACCTCTTTTACTTAAATTTTAAAAATAAGTCATGCCGTTAACTACTTTTTCTATAAGTCTCATTCTACCTTACTTCGCTATTCAAAAACAAGTGGCGGACATCCCACCAGCATCTGTCCGTTCAATTCCATTTTTAACTCATTATAATAGAGCTTGTAAATCAGATAGGAGTGACTAAGGATGACAAAAGTTTTAATCTTAGGTGCAAATGGTAAAATCGCAAAACTGGCACAGGCTCAGCTATTGGCGCAAACGGATCACCAACTGACCCTGTTCCTGCGTCATGCAGATCGTCTAGAAGTTCAAGATTCCGCACGAGAAACGGTGGTTGAGGGTGATGCAACTGATCAAGCTAGCCTGGAAAAAGCGATGAAAGGCCAAGATATCGTCTACGCTAACCTCGGTAACCACGATATTGAACTGCAGGCTAAAACGGTGGTTGCAGCCATGAAGACCACTGGCTTAAAGCGCTTGATCTGGATCTCTACTCTGGGGATTTACGATGAAGTACCCGGCAAATATGGCCAATGGAACCACCAAATGCTGGACGGCGGCTATCTGGAAACTTACGCGGCTGCGGCTAAAGTCATTGAGGCTTCTGGTCTGGACTACACCATTGTCCGTCCTGCTTGGCTATCCAACAAGGACATCGTCAGCTACGAAACCACCCAAAAAGGCGAACCCTTCAAGGGTACCGAGGTCTCCCGCAAGAGCATTGCCGACTTCGTTGTGTCCCTGATCAATGATCCAACCAAGGAAATCGGCCATTCAGTTGGCGTCGATCAACCGGGAACTGATGGCGATAAGCCTTCATTCTATTAGGGTTTGAAAGATCCATTAGTCTATGTTTCTCGGTTTTTAGAAATAAATAAGGTCTACTCCGACTCTTTCGGAATAGACCTTATTTATTTCTAAAAACGATTCTATTTTGTCACGATTGATAATCTGACATCAATTCCGTGTGGCTCCACCGTTCAAACAATAACGCGTGCTGTGGCCGAAAAGCATCGATCATCATATCAAGTCCAAGCACGATCACCATAACGGTTAACAGCAAAATCATCGCAATACTGCCGTACATGTATGCTTGTCCATTAGGATCGAGAAAAACTAATCCGCCACCCACTAGCATGGGCATCCAAAACAGGCTGTATCCCGCTAGCCAACGCTGCCAAACTTGCCCACCAGATGGTTCCTCACCCCTGCTAGAAAACACCTTCAAATGAACCAGCCGCATGCCCAGCGTTTTGCGCCAGATCAGCTGCGGCATTAAAACGGCTATGATCAAGCTAGCTAATGCCACCGGCTGTTCCCAAACTTTGATTTTTCCCAAGAAACCGTTACCTAATGCGGTGAGTAACGAAAAGGCTAGCCAGTCAACGACAAAAGCGGTGGCGTGGCGAAACACGGAAACCTGTCGAGCCTGAATCTGCAACCGCTCTTTGATATGCGCGGAACTTGGCAAAAGCGGTAAAACCAGCCGTGTTAACCCAAAGCCAATCAACCCGCCAATCGTATTCAGTAGTAAATCATCCACGTCAAACAACCGATAGGACCGTGGGTAAACGCCATAGTCGCCCGTTAGTTGCGTCAATTCGAAAAATAACGATAAGCCAAACGATAACAAAATCGTCTGCCACCAAGATTTACGAAAATAACTGCGGAGATAAAAGCCAAACGGAATCGTCAAGACCACGTTGAACAGTGGCTGAATCATTGTCGGGGCTTTCATAGCAGCCACCCAGGTATGCGGATCGGTCAGCTGTAACGGATTATCCGCCATAAATTTCTGAATAAACAGCAACGGCTGCAAATTATACCGTGGTGTCGTCAACTTCGCCACCGAAGCAATACTTGGCAGTGGCAGCATAATCAAGAAGTACGCGCATAGCAGATAAAAAACGAAACTGTAAAGCATCAAAATCGACCAGCGCGAAATCGCGCCAAACCGGTGATAATGCCATAATAAAATCGGAAAAGTAATCACCAATGCCACTAATGGAAACGTCAGCATGGCCATCCGAATGTCAAACAAGTACACCATTATTCCTATCCCCCGAAAATGTCGTCATAATCATAATGTACGACTTAAGTCTTAATGGTGTCAATACGTGGTGTCAATACGTGTTGCTAAGGCGATTTCCCCGTCACACGTTCATTTAATAATCTCGTGAATCAGTTTGATTGGTTCTGCTGAATCAGCAATTTCAATATTGTCATACAGCAAGGTCTTAACGTTATCAATCTCTTCACGGTCGGCATAAATCGTCAGTAAAGGTTCGCCCTTCTTCACTGAATCGCCAACCTTCTTTTTAAGTTCGATGCCAACCGCATAATCCAGTTTGTCATCCGCTTTTTGACGGCCACCGCCAAGCAACATGCTGGCAACCCCAATCTCATCGGCAGTCATTTTAGAAATGACACCGCTAGACTTGGCTGGTAAATCAACTTTGTATTTCGCCTGTGGCATGATTGTTGGATCATCCACTACGCGAGGATCACCGCCTTGAGCACTCACCATTTGACGGAAGCTCTCTAAAGCTTTCCCGTTGGCAACAACTTCTTGAAGCATCTTGCGGGCCTCTGACAGTGTTTCAGCCTTCTTAGCCAATACGACCATCTGGCTACCTAGAGTCAAAACCAAATCAGTAATATCTTCTGGCCCTTCACCCTTTAAGATAGCAATCGTTTCTTGGATTTCCAACGCATTACCAATCATCCGTCCCAACGGCTGGTTCATATCAGAAATCAGTGCCATACAGTCCATGCCAGCACTCTTACCAATCGATACTAACGCTTTAGCTAACGCCCGTGCTTGGTCTTCGGTCTTCATGAAAGCGCCTGACCCAGTCTTAACGTCTAAGACCAGCGCATCCGTGCCAGAAGCAATCTTCTTACTCATAATCGAACCGGCAATTAACGGAATGGAGTCAACCGTGTCGGTAACGTCTCTTAGTGCATAGATCTTTTTATCAGCAGGGGCAATGTTCCCCGTAGCGCCGACGATTGCTAAATGAATATCCTTCACTTGCTGCTTGAACTGTTCTTCGGATAGTTCAACCTTGAATCCTGGGATCGCTTCTAGTTTATCCAGCGTGCCGCCGGTATGGCCTAAACCACGGCCAGAGATCATTGGAATTGGAATGCCTAAGGCCGCAATCATAGGCGCTAATGGCAAACTCGTCTTATCACCAACACCGCCAGTGGAGTGCTTATCCACTTTAATGCCCGGAATAGCCGATAAATCAAGCTGGTCGCCCGACTTTAGCATTTGCAAGGCCAGTTCAGCCTGTTCACCATCCGCCATGCCGTTGAAATAGATGGCCATGAGTAACGCACTGGTCTGATAATCAGGAATACTGCCATCTACCACGCCATCAACAAAAAATTTAATTTCTTCGTTAGTTAATGTGCCACCATTTCGCTTATGATCGATTACGTCTACCATTCTCATCGTATAATTCCTCCTGACATTCGTTGAATAAACTAAAAGGGCGGCAATCTGAAAACCAGGAAATATCCTTGGTCATCCACTGCTGCCCCCAGTTGATCATGACTAAAACACTATAATTTAATGGCCGTTTCTAGGGCCACCGTCATCATTTCACTAAATGAACTCTGACGCTCTTGCGCTGACAGTGCTTCACCAGTCGTGAGGTTGTCACTCACGGTATTGATTGAAAGTGCCTGAACACCATATTTAGCAGCCAGCATGTACAATGCGGCCGTCTCCATTTCTGTCCCTAAGACACCGTAATCAATCAATTGCTGATAGTCGATTTCGTCGTTATAGAACCGGTCCGCGCTAAAGATATTACCCACTTTAACGGCAACGCCTGCTTCTTTAGCTGATTCGTAAGCCTTCAGCAGCATGTCAAAGTCAGCTGTCGGCGCGTAGATCACGCCCGCTTTAAAGGTGTTTTGAATAATCGCTGAATCAGTGCTGGCAGATTCCGCAATTAAAATATCGCGAATCTTGACTGATTCACCGAAACCGCCAATACTACCGATCCGCATTAAGTGCTTCACACCGAAGAAACGGATCAATTCATTGGTATAGATTGAAATCGATGGGATCCCCATACCAGTGCCTTGGACAGAGACCTTGTGTCCCTTGTAAGTTCCGGTATAGCCAAAAGCATTTCTCACCGAATTATACTGTACAACGTTTTCCAAGAAGTTATCTGCCACGTACTTTGCGCGTAGTGGGTCTCCCGGCATTAATACCGTGTCAGCAATGTCACCCATTTTAGCGCCAATGTGTGTACTCATCGTTTGCCCTCCTATTTCAATGACTTTAAGAATGAGGTCCCAGTTGGATTACCGCTAACGTTGAAGTTATCCAAAATGGTCGCGCCCATATCAGCATACGTGCGACGAATTCCCAACGAACCACTTTGTTTAAACTGTGGTGAGTAAACTAATAGAGGGACGTATTCACGCGTGTGATCAGTGCCCTTATAGCCTGGGTCATTACCATGGTCAGCCGTGATCATCAAGAGGTCGCTATCTTGCAGCGTTGCCAATAAATCACCTAACTGTTCATCAAAAGCCATCAAAGCCTGACCGTAGCCTTCAGGATTACGGCGGTGACCGTACATGGCATCAAAATCAACTAGGTTAGTGAAACTGAAGCCCGTGAAATCTTTGCCAGCATTTTCCAGGGTCTTCTTCATACCATCATCGTTACTGGTGGTGTGAACCCCGGATGTGATGCCTTGACCAGAGAAAATATCGTTGATCTTACCAACCGCCAAAACGTCTAATCCGGCAGCTTTCAATCGATCTAAGTCAGTTTCACTGGTTGGTGCCAGTGCGTAGTCATGCCGATCTGAGGTCCGGGTAAAATGATCCTTGTCGGGTCCAACGTACGGCCGCGCAATGATCCGGCCAATTCGATATGGCTTGTCAATGGTAATCGACCGTGCGAATTCACAGATCTTATAGAGTTCTTCAAGCGGAATCACATCCGTGTGCGCCGCAATCTGCAACACTGAATCACCGGAAGTGTAGACGATTAAATCGCCAGTTTTCATCTGATGTTCACCGTAGTCGTGAATCACATCGGTACCGGAGTACGGCTTGTTAACAATGACATGACGGCCACTGAAATCCTCAATCTGTTTGATCAATTCAGCTGGAAAACCCTGAGGGAAGAATCCTAGTGGCTCCGTGACGGGTAACCCCATCATTTCCCAGTGACCGTCCATACTATCTTTTCCAACTGAAACTTCGTGCATTTTGCCGAAGTAACCGATTGGATTATTGGCCGGAGAAACACCTTCAATTGGATTTCCTGGTCGAATGTTTGATAAGCCCATTTTGGCTAAATTAGGAAGCTTTAACTTACCCTTATAAAACTCGCCGATATGACCAAGCGTATCGGCACCAACATCACCGAACTTATTGGCATCGCTGGCTTCGCCGATTCCAACGGAGTCAATCACGATTCCAAATACCCGTTTAAAAGCCATTACTGTGACCTCCTTAGTCTTCCGTTACAATCTTGACACTGGCACTGGCACCGATCCGGGTAGCACCGGCATCGATCATTGCCTCTGCTTCTGCTTTAGAATGCACACCGCCGGATGCTTTCACGCCTAAACGGTCACCAACGGTCTCACGCATTAACTTAACGTCTTCGACCTTAGCACCAGCAGTTGAGAACCCTGTAGAAGTCTTCACAAAGTCTGCACCTGCTTTTTCTGATAATTGGCAAGCCCGAACTTTTTCTTCGTGATTAAGTAGTGAAGTTTCAATAATGACTTTAAGCAGTTTATTTTCAGCGTGTACTGCATCCGCCAATGCTTTAATATCTGCCAAAACAGCATCATCATGATGAGCTTTAAGTTCACCGATATTGATCACCATATCCAACTCATCGGCGCCATCTTTGATAGCTTGTTGGGCTTCGAAGACCTTGCTTTCAGTTGAAGTAGCACCCAGAGGGAAGCCAATCACCGTGCAGGTATTCACGTCTGAACCCTTTAGCGCTGCATGCGTATGTTTCACCCAATAGGGGTTGATACAAACTGAAGCAAAGTCGTATTTGATCGCTTCTTCAATAACTTTATCAACGTCTGTCTGAGTAGCATCCGCGTTTAAAATGGTGTGATCGATGTATTTAGCTAATTTCATGATAGATACTCCTTCTCATTTAATATTATGGTTGTGATTAATTTTTGTAACCGTTTCCATAATATCATTTAATGTTTGACTTGTATACGATTATGCAAGAATGCGACATTGTTTGTGCAATTTCTCATTTGTTATTAAGAAATCAACCAAAATAGGACTACCCCAGCGAACGTTGCCGGGATAGCCCTATTTTGCGTTAAATGATCTGAGCTTTAGTCGCTCTATCACACCTGTTGCTGAAACAAGCCTTCAATTTCGCGAACAGCTGTTTCAAGCTGCCGGTTGTTGATTTTCTTGGAGCCTTCAACCACGTATCGTTCGAGGATGCCCATCAGCATCCCCTCGATAGCGCTGATCATAATGTCCTTATTACGGGATTGCTTAATCGTTTCAATCACTGGGTCCTCTGATGAATCGCTAATAACACGGCGGTGGATTAGTTCCCATAGAATTTGGTTCAGAATCTCATGCAAATCTGAACGGCTTTGGCGTGTTGGCGTCAGGTGACGTAAAATTGCCCAGTATTCCTCAACATACTCGACAAACTGAACGAGTAAGGGCTGGTCTGGCGCCTGCTTTTGGACAGTAGCTTCAATCTCAGCCATCAATAGGTCTTTCTTATCATCAAAATAACGGTAGAACGTACTTCGAGTGATTAGACTCGCCGCTGAAATCTCCGAGACACTAATCATGTCGTAAGGTTTGTTTCTCAGTAACTCTAAAAACGCACTTAAAATTTGCTGCCGGGTTCTTTCTTGTGCTTTACCCATGATCAATTCTCCAATTCTCTCTTAAAATTATTTGCCATTATCAATCAATTCTAGGAGGATTGTACTAATTTCATCACCAATATTCAAGAAAAAGCCCTTAGTTATGGGCATTCCTAACCATTTTATAATCCATTCTGTAAGCCCAAATGACGATGCCAAGGTTAATTAGAACTAGACCAGTTGTCATTAAAAAGACGTACCGGTAATCCAAAATACCAGCCACTCCAGCAGCCAGCATTGGCCCAATCACTGAACCAATCGCTTGAGCAGATTGGTTATAACTGAAAATGCGACTAATCGATTCCTTAGGCGTTGCTAACGTCATCACCGTTTGCGTAATGGGTAGCAGTGCCGCGTCAGAAATACCGACTAGGAAGCGAAAAACACCTAGGCTGGTTACACTTTGAACGAAGAACATTGGTAAAAACATCACGGCACAGAAAATCAAACCTGCTATCAGTACTTTTCGCGGTCCAATGTGATCGCCCAAAGCCCCTAACCGTGGCGCTGCCAGCAAAGTCGCAATCCCTGGCAATGCCGCAATAATACCGCTGGCCATGGCAATGTTCCCCTGGTTATGCATCAGTTCTTTGACAAACAAACTGATAATCGGGTTAATCGAGGTAGTCGCTGCTTGAATCAACATCGAAGACAGGATCATGGCCCAAACCACCCGAACATGTTTGATACCTGCAAAGGCACTCCGTTGCGCATACTTTGGATCAGCCAACGGGTGAAAGTCTTCTTTCACGTAAACTAATGTGATTATTGAAGCAATCAGCATCATCCCACCAAACAGGTAGAACGGGATCCGGTAACCCAGCATTCCGGCAATGTAACCCCCAATAACAGGGCCCACTAGCATCCCGCCAACGCTACCAGTCGTCAAGGTTCCCATGGTTTGCCCACTCTTATCCGCTGGAACCTCACTTGCCATTAACGCATACGCATTGTTAATGTAACCGGAAAAGCCACCTTGAATGACCCGTAACATGATCAGTATCCAGACATTCGGCGAAAAACCAGTCAACGTTGCGGTAATCGTCATCCCGATGGCTGCCCGCATCAACATAGGCTTGCGGCCGGTCTTGTCCGCTAACTTCCCCCAAAACGGTGACACAATGGCTTGGCTTAAGAAGGTCCCTGAAAACGCCAAACCGGCGTACAGGGTCAATTCCCACTTAGGAAAATTTCCCATTTCACTGATGAATAACGGTAAAAACGGCAAACTCATACTTGAGCCAGCCCCCGTAATAAAGTTTCCTAACCACAGCGCATACAGATTTCGCTGCCACTGCGCGCGCTTTTTTGTTTTTAACATTTAAATCATTCCTCAATCTGTTTTTAGTGACATAGTATTATTTTAGCACTTCAAGGCAATAAAAAAGGCGCCCCTAACGGCACCTTCTTAAGTCCTATTTAGTTTGATCATCATCTGAATGCGGCTTGGAATCAGGATAGAACGTTTCGGTTGGCTTTGAATAAGGCTCCTGGTTGCCATCACTTGGTGTAACCACCGTTGGGCCATCGTTTTCGCCATCAGGTTCCTGTGTCTCTTCAGCTGCAAGGCTGACATAAAAATTGGCAAACGTCTGATTCATATAAGGATAAACCCAAATAATCGGAATAATGATAATGCAGGCTAAACCCCAACCAATAAAACTCAGGTTCATCACAAAGTATTCCCATTTGTGACCATCCATCATTTTACGGCTCAGGGTAATGGCTTCTAGAAAACCGATTTTCTTACCTTGATCAAGGTAGTCACGATAGATAAAAATCGCCTGTGAATAAGCCAGTCCCTTAATTATACCGGGAATGAGCAATAACAGACTCCAGAGAAAAGTAAAAATACCGACTAATACAATCAGAGCTAACGATCCCAGAAAATAACTGCCCCGGTTAAAAATCGTAAACGACTTGCTAACGGGTGCTGAAAAATCACCGACACCACGCTGTAAGTCAATCATAACAAACGAAATACCGATGACCAGCAATGATGACACGAGACTTAATAAGCTGAGCCAGTTACCGCCAGCATAATTATCGGACAAATTAAACCCGATCTGACCAAAACCAACTGCTAAGCCCAAAATATAGACTGGTAAGAATAAGAGCAAATAAAACATAAAGTGTGTATCTAGAAATCCCCGAGCGTCACTTTTAAACCGGTGACGCCGACTTGCCATTGTTTCCTCTTCCATCATTCAACTACCCCTCTCGAAATTGCCCATCGCACAAAAGTATTCATACTGACCGGACATCCTGAGATGAGTATACTAATATTACAAAAATGTGTCAATTTAGTATTATACCAATAAATTAACAATGCCAAGGGAAATCACACCCACCACCACAATAATCAGCAGGTTTTTACTGATGACGGCACTGATCAGCGTTGGGATGCTCGCCAGCGCGTTAGGAACGTTAAGACTAGGAAACTGGCCTAAATGCTGAATAAACAAGCTTTCCATCCAAAGAGCGGTCATGATGCAAATCGGCACAAAGCCCAAGAAATTGACGATTATTTTCGGTAGCTTAAACTGCTTCAAAAGAATGAACGGGATCACTCGGGACAACCAGGTCACTAGGCCACTCCCTAAAATCACTAATAAGACATAACTACTTAGTGCCATGTTTTAACACCACCCCAAATCCGCAACCAAGTAACGTTACAACTAATAGAAGGCCGTTTTGCGGTAACCATCTCATGCCTAGGTACATCGCTACGATCACAAATAAAACAACGATGAATTGAACCATGAGTTTGATTGTTCGATCCGAGACCATCTGTAAATAAAGGAGACCAATAAACATGGCCACTAAAGCAAAACTGAAGCCAAATTTCTCAGGATCACTGATGAGATTACCTAACATCCCGCCAATTGCGGAGGAGAATCCCCAAACAAGATAGGCAAACAAGTTCGCTGTATCTAACCACCTAAAATTCAGCTTGCGGCCGGTATAGTTCAGTTTATTCATACTCAGGGCAAACGTTTCATCCGTCAGTAACGTTCCTGCCCAGATATTCTTCCACATCGATTCATGTGATAAATACGGTGCAACAACCATGCTCATTAAAATCATCCGTGCGTTCACTAGAAATACCGATAGCACAATGGAGCCAATACCAGCGTGGAGCGCGACCAGACTCACGATTACAAATTCAGCTGAACCCGCATATGTAATTAAAGACATTAAAAAGATTTCTAAAATACTCAACCCGTTAGCTCGAGCAGTGATTCCGAAAGCTAAGGCAATTCCTATGTAACCAAAAACGGTGGGTAAGGTCTCTTTCAGTGCAGACTTCGTATCCAAGTCTCCTGTCATTCTCATCATCCTTTCACTTTACACTGCAAGAACTATCATATAGGTGGGTGATATCTGTGTCAATAACCGGTTTCACAGTTTTCATTGATTTAATACCATTTTTATTTGCAAGGTCAAAATGCGGTATAATGTAACCGTTTACTGATTGAATTGAGGGGGTTTTTAAATGTATGAAGCGAACTCAAATCGCTATGACAGCATGGTTTACAACCGACTTGGCGACAGTGGTTTAAAGTTATCAGCCATTGGTTTAGGCTTCTGGCATAATTTTGGCAGCGTTGATGCTTACGAAAACCAACGGGCAATCGTGCACCAAGCCTTTGATCTAGGAATCACATACTTTGATTTGGCTAATAATTATGGGCCTGAACCTGGTAGCGCCGAAGAAAATTTTGGCCGGCTCATGGCAACTGATATGAAGCCCTACCGCGATCAAATGGTTATCGCTAGTAAAGCTGGTTATGAAATGTGGGCTGGCCCCTATGGTAACTGGGGCTCACGCAAAAGCATCATTGCCAGTGCCAATCAAAGCCTGAAGCGGCTGGGACTGGATTACGTTGACATTTTCTACAGTCACCGTGCCGATCCCGAAACCAACGTCTATGAAACAGCTCAAGCACTGGATACGCTAGTCCGTGAAGGAAAAGCACTCTACGTTGGCATTTCAAACTACAGTGGAGCCCAAACTGAAGCGATTATTAAGTGCTTTGAAGATATGCATACGCCGTTCGTCGTTCATCAGCCGCGTTACAACATGTTTAACCGTGGCGTCGAATCGGACTTGTTCCCAGTTTTGAAGAAGTATCATAAAGCCGCAGCTGGCTTTAGTTCACTGTGTCAGGGACTCTTAACTGATAAATATTTAAATGGCATTCCGAAAGATTCACGGGCTGCCAAATCAACCAGCCCCTTCCTCGAACCAAGTCAAGTTGAGCAAACTTTAAAAACGGTCAAAGCACTCAACCAAGTTGCTGAATCTCGACACCAAACATTAGCCGAAATGGCACTGGCTTGGAATTTACGAAAGCCTGAGCTCGCCTGCGTGCTCGTCGGCGCTAGCTGGCCGCAGCAGCTGGTTGATAACGTGAAAGCACTTAATCATTTAGATTTCACTGAAAATGAACTCGCCACGATTGATTATATTTTGAGTCAACAACCTGCAATTGATTGGGCTTAATTTAAATCTTTTAATACAAATAAGCGCCGTCCTGAATATCGGGGCAGCGCTTATTTGTATTAAGTGAAAGAAATCTACTTATTAACGGCATCAATGATGAATCGCCGTGAACTAAAATCTGCTGATTGCTTCACTGCTGCAGTGTCATCAAATTCACTGCCAATGAAGATGCCGGCATTCATCAGCTCATCGCCATAATAAGTTGCCGTACCATTGTTAACCCGGTACTGCTTATCGGGGTCTAATCCCCTCAAATGTAGCCGATCATAAGGTGCGTTGGGGTGATTCAGTAACTGGTACCGGGTCGCAATGGCGTGGTTTTGCTCATCATCAACCACTACCCAGCTCATCACGTTACCATCACCGTCAAATGGACTATCTAATCTGAATAGTTTGCCGAATTGATAAAGGGCGCGGTGCTCTTTGTAAAAAGCAACCTGCTGCTTAACTTCCTCAGATTCCGCTTCAGGCATCTTGGAAATATCTAATTCGTAACCAAACGCACCGTAGAACGCAACGTTGGCCCGTGTATCCAAGGAAGTCACTCGACCCGTTTGTTCATTTGGCACAGCGGAAACGTGTGCGCCCATCATCGATTGCGGATACCCGTAACTGGTTCCAAACTGGATTTTCAGCCGTTCAACTGCGTCGGTATCGTCACTGGTCCAGGCTTGCGGTGCGTAATACATCATTCCAAGATCAAACCGGCCGCCACCAGAAGCACACGACTCAAACAGCACATCTGGATATGCCTGAGTTAAACGCTCATAGAGGCTATAAACACCCAGAATGTAACGGTGTGGCATTTCCAACTGCCGGTCTGCTGGTAATGCTGGACTAAACATTTCTGTGATATAACGATTCATATCCCATTTAATATAATCCAGCTTTGTTTCCTGAATAACCTGGCTCATTAAGCCGTAGATGTAATCCACCACTTCTGGACGACTAAAGTCCAATACATATTGATTACGTCCAGGGGTGGCTCGTCGCTCTGGCGTGTGGATCAGCCACTCTGGGTGCTGTTGATAAAGCTCACTGTCGATTGAAATCATTTCAGGTTCGAACCAAAGGCCAAACTCTAGCCCTAAACCATGGACTTCGTCGGCAAATGAACCGATGCCCTTAGGCAGTTTCTTCGGGTCAACAAACCAGTCGCCCAGTGACGTGTGATCATCGTTTCGGTGACCAAACCAGCCATCATCCAAAACAAACATTTCAATTCCCAGTTGCTTAGCCTGCTTAGCAATGGCCAACAGTTTGTCATCGTTAAAATCAAAGTAAGTTGCTTCCCAGTTGTTCACCAGAATTGGCCGTTCCATGCGGCGGTACTTGGCATTGACCAAATGTTCACTGTAAAAGGCCGCTAGCTGCTGACTTAGCTGATTCATGCCGTCAGCCGTATAAGAAAGGATAGCTTCGGGCGTTTGAAATTCTTTATCGGGCGCCAACTGCCAGTCAAACTCTGACGGGTTGATCCCGACCAGTACTCGGCTGACGTTCCATTGATCAACCTCAACCTGATCTAAGAAGCTACCTGAATAAACGAGATTAAACCCAAACACGTCACCACTGTCATCAGTTGTATTGGGCCGAGCCAGCATCATAAACGGATTTTGCTGGGGACTAGAAGTGGTCCGAACGGAATCAATTGCTTGAATGCCAGACCGCAGCGGCGTCCGGATAAGATGACGTTCACGCGCCCAAGTGCCAGCAAACTGAATCAAGTCATACCGGTCATCTGGCAGATCCAGCTGAGCACTATGAGCAACATTTAACGTCACCGTTTCTAACCCATGGTTCTTGAAGTTGGCACTGCGCACAATCACATCTTGGTGTGGGAAGACGGTATAACTGAGCTCCAGATCTAATTGAATCAGTTCATCCGTAAGATGCACAATCAGCGTTTCGGCGCCGTCATCATTATCATCAAACGTTGAAGGTAAGCCCGCCAGCCTTTGTTTTCCTTGCTCAACTTCATAATGATCATACTTAAGGTCAGTAATCCGGCTGCCGTTTGATTGCGTTACTTGATACGCTGGCCGTCGAAAATCACCAGTCCCCGTATCTGAATACTCCTGCTTAATATCCCCCAGCTGAAAGGCTGGTTCATCAAGCGAATAGGCCGGTGTATCCGTTTTCATTTCTCGCTTTAATAACTCGTTGTACTGCGGTTTAACGTGGATTTTCTTGCCATAATAAACCTGACCTAAAATACCGTGTGCCAATACTTGAAAAATATAACTCGTATGATCTGTTTGTAAATGAAATGTGCGGTTCGTTTCGTCAACGTGGATTGCCAAAGTGGGTAACTCCTTTCAAATATTGTTGTTATTATTCTGCTGGATTAAGAACAAAGTGGTTGGGAATTTTACATAGCCTAAACGTGTTCCCCAAGGCAGAGACCTGCATGTAAGGGACTAGGCCCACAAGCCCCAAGACCAGGGCTTATGGGGCTAGTCCCTTACACTCCGGTCTCTAAACGCCTTGGCTCTCACTCTTCACCTTTGCCACCTCATCTCCATGGTTAACTTTACCACTTTCAACTTGCAGCTCAACTTGAGCCTGCTTATCCGTGACTACCACAATGACCGTATCATCATAGCCCGCCTTTTGAATCGCCGGTTGCCAAAATTCAATCAGTAGATCGCCCTTCTCCACCTTTTGCCCTTGTTCAACATATTGAACAAAACCGGTTCCTCGCATGTTGACCGTGCCAATTCCGATGTGGATTAATGTTGCAATCCCTTGATCCGAAACTAGACCGATCGCGTGTTTAGTTGGGAATGTGACCTTTACCGTACCGCTAAATGGTGCATAAATCCGACCATCCGTAGGTTTAATGGCGAATCCTTGTCCCATTTGGCCAGACGCGAAGTTTTGATCTGCTACTGAGCTCAACGGTTCAATTTCACCGTCAATGGGTGCTGGGTATTCATAGCCCATATCGCCATTTGCATCAATAAAGTCAACGTCTTCACCCAAGGTCTTGCCCCAGGTTTTTTCCAGTTCCTCAACAATTTCAGCGTGTTCCTTTTCGTCTAGGGTTACCTTTCTGAAGAAGATAAACGTCCCAATCAAAATGAGTGCTGCTGGGAAACCGAACATCATCAGTTTGAAGACCATGTGACCATGTGCCGTAATGTCGGAAGCTGACGCACCGGCAGTCATACCGGCCCAAACAGCAGTCAGCCCAACGACCCCGTTTGAAATGGCACCGCCCATTTTATCCAGCAACGGCCGTACGGACAGTGTTAAGGATTCATCACGGTGACCAAACTTCAACTGACCGTATTCAACGGAATCGGTAATAATCATCAAAACCACCAAGAAAATCAAAGGTTGCGGAATGTAGAAGAGTACCGCTGCAGTGATAACCAATGATAATGAACTACCAGCAACCAAGAAGAGCAGTAACGCAATGATCATGACTGCGATGGAAATAAAGAACACATTCCGCCGGCTAAACTTCTTCGCCATTGGTGGAAACGCAATAACGGCAAACACCCCAATAATCGCGTTAATTGAAGCTAGAATACTAAATTTTGATGCATCGCCCAAAATATAAGTGAAATAATATAGCTCAAGGGCGTTAGTAATTTGCATCCCGGCCGTATAAAGGGCGTAGGTCAGTGATAACCACATCAACTGGTCATTTCGAGTCAGTACTTTTAATACCCCGCGAAAAGTCGTTTTTTCCTTATTCTTCCGCAGTTCAGAATTCTTTTCCTTGGTCCCCAAACCAACAACCACAGCAGAAATGAAGGAGGTACCCGCAACAACTAACGCAAAGGCAAACCAGCCCCGATTATCTCCTTGACCGTTATTAGAGACTTGTGAAAACATCAGCACGATCGGCATCACCATGACCCCAACGATATTGGCCCCAATGTTTGACCCGACACGCGCAAAGGTCGCGGTTTTTTCACGTTCCCGTGAATCAAAGGAAAGGGCTGGAATCATCGACCAGAAGCCCACATCTTTGAACGAATAGAAAATATCCATCGTGATGTACAAGATCGCAAAGACAATCAGATATAGGTAGGGATTAGAAGTGTTCAAGCCACCCATATTAGTGAACAGAATGGCAATAATAACCGCACTGATCAACCCACCACCGACGATCCACGGCTTAAAATTTCCCCACCGAGTGGACGTATTATCAATCGTATTCCCAATAAAGGGGTCAATGGCGAGTTCCACGAACCGGAGAATGAAAATAATCAGCGTGATGTAACTGATCATTTTGGCGTTCATCCCACCACTGCTCTTATCGAACAAATGGGAAGTGACAAACATAATGAAATAAGTAGATAACGTTGCGTAAAACATATCATGCCCAAAGGCACCAAAGGCGTATGATAGCCGTGAAGTTAACACAGATTCTTTCTTTTCTTGCATGGTAATACTCCTTTAATAAAGCGTGCGAAGCCCGCTGGCCGTTGCGCGCTAGTTATTTTAATATCTATCAGAAAATCGTAAGCGGTTTCAATATCGTTAAAATAAATAATTTCAATCGGGCTGCTACCCGATAACTAACCGCTAAGATTTCTGATTCAAAGTTGCCTGTGCGGCTGCCAGCCGTGCTACTGGCACCCGATAAGGTGAACATGACACATAAGTAATGCCAATTTGGTTAAAGAAATTAATTGAAGCTGGGTCGCCGCCGACCTCACCGCAGACCCCAATTGGCAAATCAGGTTTTGTCTGGCGACCCTTGTTGATGGCGATTGCCATCAAAGCGCCGACGCCTTCCGTGTCGATAGTCTGAAATGGATCAGCCGGTAAAATTCCCTGTTTGATATATTCTGGCATGAAGGATCCCACATCATCGCGGGAATAGCCGAAGGTCAGCTGGGTCAAATCATTGGTGCCAAAGCTAAAGAAATCAGACTCTTCAGCGACTTGATCGGCCGTCACACACGCTCTAGGCATTTCCATCATGGTACCCACGGTGTAAGTTAACTGCAGATCCGTGTCCGCTGTCATGACCTTGATTTGGTCAGTGACTAACTGACGAACCCACGCCATCTCGCTCTTTGAATCAGTTAACGGAATCATGATATGAGGATGCACTTCAAGCCCCTCACCGTGAAGCCGAATCACTGCGCTCATGATGGCTTTGACCTGCATTTGATAAATGTCTGGGAAGGTAACGGCCAGCCGGTCGCCCCGGTGTCCCAGCATTGGGTTTAATTCCTTCAGCGAATTGGTACGCTCCCGCAATTTTTCAGGTGCTAAATGAATTTGCTGAGAAACCGCCTGAATTTCCTCTTCATCATGCGGTAAAAATTCATGCAGCGGCGGATCGAGTAACCGAATCGTCACTTCTTTATCACCTGCGAGTTTGTAGAGCTGGTAAAAATCTTCCTGCTGCATTTTTAACAGCTGTTCCAGTGGCTCTGCCCGACCGGCAGCATCCGTCGCTAAGATTAACCGTCGCATCTGAATCAATCGTTCCGGTTTGAAGAACATGTGCTCCGTTCGGGTTAGGCCAATCCCATCGGCCCCAAAATCCAGTGCCTTTTGGAAATCTTGCGGGGTATCAGCGTTGGTGTAGACCCCCATCTGAGCAATTGCTTTAGCCCAATCTAACAACACGGAAAGCTCGCCTTTAACCCCAGCTGGTGTCGTTTCAATTTTGCCTAAATACAGCTCACCGGAAGTCCCATCAACGGAAACCCAGTCACCTTCATGGATTTTCTGCTCGCCAACCCTGGCAACTTTAGCAGCGTAATCCACGTTGATCTCATGGGCACCAACCACCCCGGTAGCCCCCATTCCCCGGGCAACCACCGCGGCGTGAGACGTCATTCCGCCACGGGAAGTCACGATGGCTTGGCTGACGATCATCCCATCGATATCTTCCGGTGAAGTATCCTGACGAATCAGAATGACTTTGACGCCGCTATCGGCCGCTTTTTTTGCATCTTCAGCCGTAAAGTAAGCCTGACCAGTTGCCGCGCCAGGTGAGGCCGGCAACCCGGTGGTCAGCGGTGTCTGTTGGGCAATCGCGTTGGCGTCAAATTCCGGATGAAGCATTGCTGACACTGACTCTGGACTGACGCGTTGAACGGCTTGTTCCTTAGTGATTAAACCTCCCCCAACAAGATCCACCGCGATTTTGACGGCCGCGTACGGTGTCCGTTTGCCATCCCGTGCCTGAAGCAGGAATAACTCGCCGTTTTCAATCGTGAATTCCAGGTCCTGCATATCTTTGTAATGAGTCTCCAACTTTTCGGCAATGCCCATGAGCTGATCGTAAATCACTGGCATGTCATCATGCAGTATCTCAATCGACTGCGGCGTCCGAATGCCGGCAACAACGTCCTCTCCTTGAGCGTTGAGCAGGTATTCACCGAAGACCTTCTTCTCACCGGTGGCGGGGTTTCTGGTAAAGGCGACCCCAGTCCCCGACTGGTCACCCGCGTTACCAAACACCATCTCTTGGACGTTTACCGCGGTTCCCAAGGATTCGGGAATGTGGTTTTGCTGCCGATAAACCTGAGCTCGGTGATTATTCCAGGATTCAAAAACAGCGTTCACCGCGGCGAGTAACTGCTCTTTTGGTGATTGGGGGAACTCCCCTTTGCCAGCTTGCTGATAAATAGCTTTAAAATCAGTCACAATCTGTTTCAGATCAGCCGCTGTCAGTTCTAAATCACTTTGATAGCCGTGGGCTTGCTTCACCTCAGTTAAAACCCGGTCAAAGGTGTCTTCTTCAATGCCATAAACAACGTTGCCAAACATCGCTAACAACCGGCGATAACTGTCATAAGCAAACCGTTCATTGTGCGTTAAGTTGGCTAAGGCCATTACAGTCTGGTCATTCAACCCAATGTTTAAAATGGTATCCATCATCCCGGGCATTGAAATCGCGGCACCAGAACGAACCGACACTAATAAGGGGTGTTCCGTGCCGTTAAACTGTTTTCCCGTAATTTGGCTTAAACGCGCCAGTGCCTGATCAAGTTCCGTCAACAAAGCTTGACTGAGTGTTTGGGTCTGCTGGTAGTCATGGCAGGCCACCGTCGTCAGTGTAAAACCATGCGGGACAGGCAGGCCTAAGTTAGTCATTTCTGCTAAATTAGCACCCTTGCCGCCCAATAGATCGCGCATTGACATGTTACCTTCCGAAAATTCATAGATTAGTTTTGTCATATAATCACTCTTTCTCGTTAATAAAACGTCATATTTGCTCGATTTATAATGTATATTAAACTGATTTTAATTTCAAGCGTTTTCACTGAATTAGCGTTCTAAATAGTGCTATATCAGCATTTGAAAATTTTAAACAGCGTTTTATCTCGTTTTAAATATCATGAAACATTAATTTAATCACGTCATAGTTCAATTTAACCTGAAAAGTAACACCTTAATTTCCAAAAGATCTCCGTTTAACGCAAAAAAATCCCCTCAAAGTCGTTACCAACTTTGAAGGGATTAACATTTATCGGGCAATAGCGCCCGTTCAAAACCACTACGCTTTTTCAATAAAATGCTGAAAGAGCCGGTTTTTGGTTAGCCTGCCAACAACCCGCTGCGGTGCGTTAGCATCCACAACCGGTGCCGAATCAATCTTGTGCTTTAACAGCAGCTGTCCTGCCTGTTTAACTGTCATATCAGCTGTCACCGTCACAATATTGGGCATCCGTGTCATGATAATGCTGGCCAGTACCGATGCCGGATTCGAGTTATTAAAGCTTGCCCGCAATAGATCTTTGCGTGAAATTAAGCCAACCAGCAGCCCTTTTTGATCCACAACGAACAGCGTACCGACATCCTCCAAAAATAGTTTACTGATTGCTTCTTGAAGGGTGGCATCATCTTTGATAGTCGGTGCTGGTTGCATGATCGCTGAAATGGGTTGGTCATACAAAGCCGCGTAATCAACCCCAGTTTGACCATTGCCCTGATAAACATACCCTACTTTGGGCCGTGCTGACAGGACTTCAATCGCTGTTAACAGACGCAGATCCGCGCGAATAGTCGGCACACTCAGTTTCAGCTGATTAGCGATTTCCTCGCCGGTGAGTGGACTTTTTGCTTTCAACATTTGAATAATGGCTTCCTGCCGCTCCGTGAATTCCATTCAGTCATCCCCATTCCATCCTCAACTCATTATGACCAAATTATATCACTAATATGACGTGATATTACCAGATAATGATCCATTGCTTTTTTAGATTCAATTCTTGCCTACCAAAAAAGCCCAAGTCAGCAACATTCATTGCTGTTCTTGAGGCTTAATTGACGACTTTATTTTTTAAATGCGGTTTGCTTACCAGAGATAATCAACGGGGTTCTTGATGTATTTATCGTAAACATCTTGAACGATCTGCATTTGTTCAGGCTTTAAAGCTGGTAGGTCAGAGGCAACCGTGTTCCGTTCGATTTGATCAGGGGTGCTGGCACCTGGAATAGCTGCGCTGACGGCATCAAACATCAAGATATAACGCAGTGCCATAGCGGCTAAGTTATCCGTGCCGAGGCGTTGCTTCAATTCTTGAGCAGCCTTTACACCGGTCATATAGTCAACACCAGAGAAGGTTTCACCCTTATCGAACAGTTCACCGTTTCGGTTAGTCGTCCGGTGATCGTTCTTGCCAAACTTGGTATCAGCAGTAAATTTACCGGTTAACAGACCACTTGCTAATGGCACCCGGGCTAAAATACCGATATTGTTTTTCTTTGCCAACTCAAAGAAGAGTTTTGCTGGCCGTAAGCGGAACATATTAAAGATAATTTCAACAGCTGAAATATCGTAATCCATGGCTTTGATGGCTTCTTCCACCCGTTCAACACTCACACCATAGTTCTTGATTTTACCGGCCTTTTTCAGCTTATCCATCGTGAAGAAGGTTTCTGGTGTGTAGTAAATTGACATTGGCGGGCAGTGGAGTAAAACAAGGTCCAAAGCCTCTAAGCCCATATTCTCCAATGATTCGTCAACGTAACGTTCCAGATGTTCAGGGTTGAAGTGTTCAGTACTCAACGGTTCTTCCTTACGCCCGATCTTAGTCGTAAAGTGTACGTCTGGGTGGGCTTTCACGAAGGCCCCAACGGCTTTTTCACTGTTACCGTCCTGGTAGCCGTCTGCAGTATCAAAGAAATTAACGCCCTGTTCGTAGGCTTCCTCTAAGGTAGCCGTAGCATCCTTAATGTCAAATGGGGCACCCCACTTACCACCAAGCTGCCACGTTCCTAAAGAAATATCACTAATGTTAAAGCCAGTTTTTCCTAAAGTTCGATAATTCATAGTTAACTTCCCTCCATTACCCGATTTATTCTTAAGCTCAGTTTAATTATAGAAGTTAGAGTGGGGTATAAGTCAAGCAACTTCTGGTGATATTAACCCCATTAATTTGAACGACAAAAGGACGTGATTACCGCTACTTTCCCGGCAATCACGTCCTTTAGAAAAACTTAATAAATCTCTGATTTATCCTTTTTGTACGTTAAACTTTTTCTGGTTCTTCAGCTTTATAAACACGCTTAGTTTCCCGTTTAATCCCAAGATAAGTTTCTTCAGCTTCACGTCGAGCCTCAATGGCCTCGGTAATGGTTTTAAAACTCTTAAGCAGAACATACTTGTGATCGATCATCAAACGTGCAAACCACTTACCCGTCTGCCGGTCATAGGAAACACCGATCACACCGCTCTTATTGCGAGCTGACTCTGAGATTGAACTCAATGAGACGCCGTTTTCGTCCCGTAGCTGATCTGAACGTCCCATATAGTCAACGAATTTAGGATTTTTATAAACCCGTTTACTTGAAAGGTCTCTTCTTAGACAGCCACAGCTTTTGGTGATGCCTGAACGCAACCGCACACCATCAACGACCGTTTTATTGCCGCAATCACACTGACATAACCACATTGCATTGGAATTTGCAGCGTTATTGCCATAATACTTAGTGACAACCAGCCGGCCAAAACGCTGGTTGGTTAAGTCGATTCTCTTGCTCATTTCTTAACGCCATCCTTTAAATATTCTAATTTTGCTGACTAATCTAATATTAGAATATCCCCCCAATTGGCAAATTACCGTTTAACCTGCCAATGATATCTAAGGACAAGTAGCAACTGATTAAGTATTACTTTTTAATGATAACGTTTTCACATAAAAGTTATACCCCTTTTGTGGAAACTCCGGCCCCCTTGTTGAGCGTCATCAACTAAACGACCGCATTATCATTGTATTCAATGTGGTTATTGTATCATTAAATCATGACTATTTGGAGTGAAATTACTTAAAATGTTATCTTTATAATTATTGGTACAAAACTTAATATTTGTTAAGGTGTTTTTGTGAAAATTAAAAATCAGAATACCCGTTTAGTCATCATTTGTAACGACCAATATTCCAAGAGTATTTCAGCTTTAAATGACGGATTATGAAGACAAGAATAATTTCGATTGAGTTAGAGTATACTCTAACTGTTATACTAACTAAAAAGACAAAGGAGATTCATTTGATGACATACTCAATTGGACAGGTCGCTGAAAAAACGGGCCTAACGACCTACACCCTCCGCTACTATGACCGAGAAGGCCTCATGCCGTTTGTTAAACGTAATCAGGCAGGTAGACGTGAATTCACGGATGCTAATCTTGATTTTATTGACTTAATTACTTGCCTGAAAGATACGGGTATGCAGCTGGCCGAAATTCGTCACTTCGTGGAATTAGCGATGCAAGGTGATGCTACTCTAGAAACCCGCCTAAATATTTTCAAGCGCCAGCAACAGGCTGTTTGCAATCAAATCAAGCAAGCAAAACAGCACTTGGCCAAGCTTGACTATAAGGTTCGCTACTACACCGCGGCCTGTGATGCCGGTACTGAAGCCGCAGTTTCCGGTGACTGTGAATTGCCAGGACAGCCGATCATTATCGATAACCAATTAAGAGTCAAAAAAGTTAAGGCAGAATAATCCCAAAATAAAAGAAGCATTAGCCCCTTTTCCGTTAAGAAGATCGGCTAATGCTTCTTTTTGATTAAATTAAAATTTTTTATGGTAACGTATTGCCCGCTGCAAAGTAAGTATCGTACCATTCCTGCTTAGTTAATTTAACATCGGCACCAGCAATGCTTTCTTTCAGGTGATCCTGGTTCATGGAACCCAAAATAACTTGCATGTTTGCTGGGTGGCGTAGGATCCACGCCGTTGCAATGGCATTCTTCGTGACACCTTTAGCATCAGCGAGTTCCTGCAGCTTAGCGTTCAATTCGGGGAACTTTAGATTATCGATGAATGGCCCTTCGAACATGCCATATTGGTAGGGTGACCATGCTTGAATCGTCATGTTGTGCAACCGAGAATATTCAATCATTTCACCATCATGGTTAACACTGCCTGCATCACTCATGTTGACGTGCAGACCAAAGTCGATCGCACCCGTATGCATCACACCGAACTGCAGCTGGTTGACCATTAATCGCTGACTAACAGCTGATTGAATCAGATCAACTTGCATCGGGTTGCAGTTTGAGACCCCAAAATGACGGACCTTACCAGCGGCCTGAAGTTCATCAAAAGCGGCAGCCACTTGATCTGGTTCCATCAGTGGATCTGGTCGGTGCAGCAAGAAAAAGTCCAGATAGTCGATCCCCATCCGCTGCAAAATACCATCAACGGCATCAAGCAAGTGCTGTTTATCGAAGTCGTAACGTTGACCAAAGACTAAGTCGCCGTGACTCCGTTTCGGATCCAGCACAATACCGCCCTTGGATTGAATAATCAAATCTTCACGTTTGACACTCGCTTTTTTCAAAGCTTGGCCGAAAATTTCTTCCGACTTGCCATTACCGTAAATATCGGCGGAATCAATAAAGTTAACGCCGTTATCCGCGACAGTGTCCAAAACCTTAGCGGCATCGTCAACGTTTAAACTGGCCATCCGCATGATGCCTAAAGCAACTGCAGAGGCCTTTAAGCTCGTATTACCTAACGCAACATTTTTCATTTTAGTAAAATACCCCCTTCTTAACAGGTTCTATTATAAAAGTTAGAGTGTACTCGAGGTCAAACCTTTTTTTATTCAGAAATGATCTACACGCCTTGAATCGTAAATGAAAACGAATGATCGGTTTCCGCGGAAATATGGTATTGCTCCTCAACATCCGCGCCCCAGCTATCAATACCGCCGACACCGCGAACGGCGCCAAAAATCGTGAATACCGTCCGCCGTGGTGCTGGTAATTCTTCAATGTGAGTAGCGTTTTCCAATTCTTCAGCGGTGTATGGTAAACAGCTGAAGGCAAATGGCTGACCATCCTGTTTAAAAGTCAAATTGAAGTCATGATTGGCGTGATCAGTATTATCTAGCGTGCGGTTACGAACCACTGTGACCTGCTTCGTTTGCATATGCATGCCGCACTCTTGCGGAACCAAATACTTTGTCACTGGCAGACCGTCGACCGTATAGCTGCCGTCAACGCCACCAGCCATCCGGTCAGGGTACGTTTCGCCTGACAGTCCGTCATAGTTAAATCGAACAGCGGGCGTTGGCATCATGAATCGTAGCCCAAATGCCGGTAACTGCGGCAAGCCAGCCTTGCCGTGATAATCAACACTGACGTTAATTTCACCACTGCCGTTCACCGTATAAGCAACCGTGACCGTTGTTGCTGGTACCGTTAAGGTCTCATACGTAAAGGTGATCGTCACGTGGTCAGCAAATTCATGATCGCTGTACTGATTGTTTGCGGGTGAGATCGGCAATTCAATGGGCTGATCATTAACAGCCACCGCGACTGCCGTGCACTTCAAGAACAGATCTGTGCCTAACCACATGGCCGACTTAACGGAGAACCCATTACCACGGTCATTATCAGTCGTGGCTCGCCAGAAAGTGGGTTTCGGTGTCCGGTACAGCCACTCTTTACCATGCTGCACCAATGACTCCATCCCGCCACGTTCGTAACTGAAAATGTAGCCGAAGCCCTCGCCACGCAATCCTAGCGTTGCGTCACCATAGATGATTTGAACTTGCTTAGTTGATGTGTTTGCCATAATAATACTTCACCTCCTGAAGAGCTGGTTTTGGTGTCCGGTCAGCAAACATCAGGCCGTCGCCAGAAAATTCATAGTCCGAATGACGATCGTCAAAGTCGCCACCATACCGTAACACTGTCTGTCCTGTCACTTCGTCTTTAGTTTCAATGGCTTGGTCGATGAAGTCCCAAATGAAACCGCCTTGATACATGGGGTACTTATCGATCAAATCATTATAAGATGACATACCACCCAGTGAATTCCCCATGTCATGCATGAATTCACAATCAACAAACGGTTTCTTGGGATCATTGGTCAAGTATTTCTCAATTTCCTTTGGCGGATCGTACATCATACTTTCCATGTCTGAAATCTGGTCTTCATAAGCGCGGTTGCGGCAGACCCCTTCATAGTGAACTAGCCGAGTATCATCGTGTTCCTTATAAAAAGCATTCATAGCCGCAATATCATCACCGGCATAGGACTCGTTACCCAGTGACCAGAACAAAATTGCGGTGTGGTTCTTGAAGACTTCGTAGTTACTACGTGCCCGGTCAACGACGGCTTCCCGCCATTCCGGTAATGAACCTGGTACGTTATACGAAGGCTCGACTGCCCCCATCTTCTGCCAAGTCCCATGAGACTCCAAATTATTTTCAGCCATCATGTAAATGCCGGCTTGGTCACACAGGTAATACCACTCGATCCGATCTGGATAGTGGCAGGTTCGGACAGCGTTAATATGATTTTCTTTAAACGTCTTGATATCTTGTTTCATATCGTCAAGAGAAATCACCCGGCCTGATTTTGCGTCCCATTCGTGACGGTTAACACCGTTCAAAATGATTCGCTTGCCATTTAGCAACATGATTTTATTTTTCATTTCAACTCGTCTGAAGCCGAACTTATAAGGCACAATTTCAATCACTTTTCCTTGTTCATCTTGCACAGTTACTTTCAGTTGATACAAGTAAGGATCCGTGTGTTGCCACAGGTGCACGTTAGGGAACATTTGGTGATTGATTTCAATATCATCGTTAACGGCTTGAGTCGTATTAAATAAACTTTCCCCATCTGCATCCGTGATACCGATTTTGACATTGCCCTTAGCGTTGGCCTGCCGGTTGAGCTTTAGTTTGAGGCTAAAATCACCCGTAGTCATGTTATCCGCTAAGTTGCCGATGATCCGCATGTCCTGGACGTGGCTCTTTGGTTCACCGACTAACCGGACACTGCGGAAAATACCGGAAAAGCGGAACATATCCTGGTCTTCAATGAAGGCCGCCGTACTGCGTTTAAAGACTTCCACCGCAATCAGGTTCTCCCCATCTTTCAGGTAGGGCGTCAAATCAAACTCCGACTGGGAAAAACTGTCCTCCGCGTAACCGACGAACTGACCGTTCAACCAAAGATACATGGCTTGTTCGACACCATCAAATTGAATCACAACGCGTTTATTCTGCAGTTCCGAATTTAGCGTAAAGGTTCTTAAATAAGCCCCAACGTAGTTATCCTCACCATCACTGAACATTCCTTCGCCCTTTTGATCCTTGCCTAAAGCGTAGGCTGGACGACGGTAAATTTTACCTTCCCACGGATAAGTCGTATTGATATACTTCAATCGACCATAACCCGCGATTTCAATGTGCTCCGGTACCGTAATGGTATCAAAACCACTGCGGTCATAATCAGGCGCATAAAAACCAATCGGCCGTTCACTTGGCTGCTTAGCAAACTTGAACTGCCACGTGCCGTCAAGCGACTGTGTAAACCGACTCTGACCAGTGGCTAAATCAGCTTCGCTCTGATAGAAGCGGTGGTCACTATGAGCTGGTAACTGGTTGACCCGGAACGTTTGCGGGTCGTCCAACCAGCTTAATTCTGGTTTCATCATGAATCCCTCCTAATGCTAAAACACTTTCTGAAGCGCTTACAGAACTATCATAAATGATTTTGATTTTAGATAACAGCCTCTTTAACTAAAATTTTACTGATAATTTTATGATTCAAACGTCATTAATCTCGTTTAGCCAAATATATTCGGTGCTAATGAGCCTTCTCAGCTTAAATAATGACTACTCGTACAGAATCATAGCCGGTTAAGGTATAATTAGACTAACGATTCTATGTAAAGGAGCGCTTCACTATGCCAACTTATTTTTGGCCCCTCATCCTAACAATCTGCGCTAATGTGCTTTACCAGCTTTCAGCTCGCAGTGTTTCTCACACGATCGATCCGTTTTTCTCATTGATTATTACCTATAGTGCCGCCCTATTGGGGTCATTAGTGATGTTTTTGATCAGTGGCAGCCATCAGTCACTCAACTATAATTTCCACCAGCTCAACTGGGCTTCCGTCACCATGGGCCTGTCCATTATCTTCGTGGAGTTTGGCTACATGCTGACGTATAAGTCTGGCGCGCCAATCGGCTCCACCCCAATGACTGTGAACATTGGCTTGACTCTTTTGCTAATTCCAATCGGTCTGATTTTTCTCCAGGAAAGTTTAACACTGAGGAACCTCGTCGGAGTGGTTTTAGCCGTCGTTGCCTTTTACCTGATCACTTCTTGATGGCCTCATTTGTAAGGTCACCTTACGTATTTAAGCGATTCGTTCTATAATGATCATTATTTGTAAGTGAAAGAAGGCACTCTCGTGACTATCGTAAGGGTTATTTTTGGTCAAACCGCCATCATGTTTCTGATCATGCTGGTGGGCTTCCTCTGTTTTCGAGTCGGCCTCGTGGACGAATCAGGCAGTCAGCAAATTTCTAATATCGTCATCTACATATCGAATCCCGCATTACTGTTAAATTCATTTATCGGCAAACTGAAAGCCTCGCAGTTGATTGACGGCCTCTACGCCCTCATTATTTTGACGGTGATGATGCTGATCACCATTGCCATGGCGAAACTGATTTTCCGAAAACCAGAGCAGATGCTGATTCGTTTTGCGCTGATATTCGCTAACCTTGGCTTTATTGGGTTGCCATTGTCTAAAGCCGTCCTTGGGGATGGCAGTATCTTCTACATGAGTATCTTTGTTGGCGTCTCCAACTTCTCACTATGGACGTATGGGATCTATATGATTTCTGGGGATAAGCGAACCATCCAGCTAAAGCGGCTGGCAGTCAATCCGGCTATTTTAGCGCTGGTATTCGGACTCTTATTCGCGTTAACCGGGATCCAGTTACCAAGAATTCTTGGCACCGCCGTTTCCGACTTAGCTAACATGAATTTACCTCTGGTCATGATCGCTATGGGCTGCTACTTAGCCGAAGGCGATATTCGCGGCGCGCTCAAGAGCAAGGCACTCTATCAAGCTGTCGGCGCTCGACTCATCATTGCACCGCTCATCGTTCTCGTTATTCTGCAGTTTGTTCCTAATCAGTTCATGATGGTCAAAGAAGTGGTGCTTCTGGGACAGGCAACACCAGTAGCCGCTTTAATGGCCATCTTCAGTAACACTTTCCATAAAAACTCAATTTTTAGCACGACCGTGGTGGGTTTAACCACCCTTTTCTCATTGATCACGATTCCGCTCTTCATGGGACTGGCACAATGGCTGTGGCACTTGTAAGAGGCTGTGAAACAACTCGGTAGATTCCAGAATATAACCGCAAATAACGTCATTCCGATGGGCTTTATCGGGATGGCGTTGTTTGCGGTTATATGGTCGGAATCTGAGTTGTGGAACAGGTTAGGGCTATATACAAGTCATGAATAAAAGTAACTTTTAGGCCATGTGTGTGTCGAAAAATTAAATTAGATCCTTGTCGACATAGACTGACGTCACAGCCAATAATAAAAGCGTCCATTTGACATAATGTCAAATGAACGCTTATTTGATTTATTCAGCGATAAAAACGTACTGTCCCAAATCTTCTAGCCAGTAAGTGTGAACTTGCTCTGGATGATAACAAACGATATCCTGCAAAAATTCGTTGCCAATCAAGGTAAAGTAGAGTTCCTCAAGATCATTAAAAGTCTCCAGAAAATCGATATTTTTGTGGTGACGCAGGCTCTCGCTCGCTGTTCTCCAAGTGTCTGGAAGAGTATTTAAACCGTATTGATGAGCCAAATCCTGCCAATGAGCCATTGGTACGACCGGCGCTTTTGTTGCTATTGCACTTTCAGGCAATTTAAGTCAGTCCTTTCCAATGATTTAGAATAGCACTGATTTACCAGCATGGCGGTTATATTTTCATTAGAATTTTGTGAAAACACTTCAAGCTTTCCGATTAGCGACTCGATTCAGGTATTTACTGCCCTCGCTAGCTGCTAACCGGCTCAACTCATGCGCCACAATAAAAGTCGTCACCCATTGTGGATTCACTTTACTGTAGTTCCGCAAGGCCCAGCCAATCGCTTTTTGAATAAAAAATTCCCGTGTTGCCAGATCCGGTAAAATGGCCGCCGTCAACATTTGTGTATCGGTCCGCTCCTTTTCCATGAGCTGCAGCGTGATGGCGACCCGGCGCAGCCAGAAGTTCTTTTTACCGTTAAAGAGCGCAAAGACTTGGCGTTTTTCATCGGGATGGACTTGGATGTAATCACCAAAGCCTTTCCGTAAAGCATCTACTGAATCCCACCAAGCTTTTTGAGTCACTAGCTGTGCCAGTTCTTGAAGATCAGCGAATGACAGCCGCTTCACGTTAGCCACCATGACATCAATGGCAACGTATTGATACTCCCGCTCAGGGCGCTGATAAAGCGTGTTGACCCCGCCCAGCAGTTCAGAAGTCGTTACCCCTTTACTTTGTTTGATCAGTTCTCTTGCCTGCAATTTTCGTTCTGGTGTTTTTAAACCGGCAAAGATAAATTGGTCTCGCATGTAGTGGGCCATTGGTTCACGCAAAGCAGGATTACCCGTTAACTGAAATTGGTCAAATACTGTCACGCCGACACCCCCTAGCTCATTTTTGATTATAGCCTAACACTTTAACGTGACAATTCAATCTCGCCTCATCATGCTCAAGCACAGATTTTGGCTATTAAACGTCAATCAGGCTTATGCCGGCAAGTTTTGCCGAAATAAGCCTGATTGCTGTTCAATTATGGCCTTTTACAGCGTTTCATCGCACGCTTTCAGCTTTAATCTAACGGTCCCTTACCCAGATATGCTGACACCATCCAAATTAATTTTTCAATTTCAGTATGGTTAGCAATCAGCATGTCCTGAGTGGAATAATCCTTTTCGTCATCAGTGATATCGATCCCGTTTTGATATTGATCACGTAAGTATTTTAGCTGATCATCTAAACGGTTCATGAGCTGTGTTAACGATAGTTGATCAAAGGTAATTTTATTATCAGGCAACCCGGTATTCTCAATGAACTCATGAGTCGTCGCAATTGGACTGCCGCCGATAGCAATTAGCCGTTCAGCCACCGCGTCCAACTGCTCGTCCAAAATATCGTTGTAGTCGTCCATCAGCGGGTGAAGTTTATAAAATTCCGAACCGCGCATATACCAATGAGTCTGCTGAATATTGGTATGCAGCTGGCTTAAGTCGGCAATCAGCTGGTTCAACTGGTCCTGGGTCTTCGGATACTGTGTCATATAGTTCCCTCCAATTCAGATCGAGCGACATCTACAAGCTTAATTATAGCAAAATCCCAAAATCGGTTGAAGAAAAACACCCCGTTATTTTCGGTTTAAAGCCCCTTGCAAGCCGTTTCTAAAACCTTTAAGATAAGCAGATATACATAGTTATTATTTTATTAATAAGGAGAACTGAATATGATGCTATTTGGTGCGTTAGCAAATGGCCTAGCAGTTATCATCGGCGGCAGTATTGGACTCGCTTTTAAACAAGGCATTTCCGAGCGGGTCAAAACGCTGGTCATGCAAAGTTTAGGCATTTGTGTTGTGTACGTTGGTATTAGTGGTTCACTGAAGGGCAACAACACCATTTTTGTGGTGATCTCAATGGTGCTGGGTGCCATCGCTGGCGAATTGCTCGACTTCGATCACCAATTCAACCGTTTTGGTGACTGGTTAGAAATGAAGTTGGGGATGAAAGGCGATAATCATTTTTCTGAAGGCTTTGTCACCGCGACCCTTTTCATCTGTGTCGGTGCCATGGCAATCGTTGGTTCCCTGCAAAGCGGGATGGCTAACAATAATTCCGTGCTGTACACGAAATCAATGATCGACGGTATTTTTGTTCTGATACTGGCAACAACACTTGGCCTGGGTGTCGCCTTCTCATCCATTTCAGTTGTGATTTATGAATCAACCTTAACGTTACTGGCAAAATGGGTGGCACCATTGCTGACTCACACCGTCATTAACGAAATGACCTGCGTGGGATCTTTGCTAATCTTAATTATCGGTCTAAACATGCTGAAGCTAACTCAGATCAAAGTTGCCAATTTATTGCTGGCACCCTTCATCCCGATTCTGCTATATGCCATTTTCAAATAACCGTTCCATTTCAAACAATGCCCATTCCGGTCAATTCACCGGGGTGGGCATTTAGTCTTTCAAATCGCCAGCTTTTTGACATTTAAACAATAATGTCTTAAATAAGTTGAGATACTTTGAAACTGCGGCGTCTCTGATTATAATGTGCGTAATTTAAAGGAGAGGATTGATTTCACATGACAAGTTATGCACCCAGAGATCCTAAAACTGACCGTCTACTGGCACCAGAAAATAGTGTATTTGCTATTATTGACTATCAATCGACCCAAATTCAGTCCATCGAATCTATGAACCGTTATCAACTGGTAAAAAATATTGTTGCGACTGCCAAGTTGCTTAAAGACTTCCACGTACCGATTATTCTCTCAACAGTCAACGTGGCCACCGGCCGTAATCAAGATACCATTGCCGCTCTAAAAGACGTCTTAGGTGATATTCCTTCTTTCGACCGGACAACGATCAATGCCTGGGAAGATAAGGAATTTAACGAAGCGATCACGGGTACTAATCGCCACAACATTATCATGGCCGCTCTGTGGACAGAAGCCTGCCTGACCTTCCCGGCACTAGATGCACTGGCCGAAGGATATGATGTTTATCCAGTTGTGGATGCCGTTGGTGGGACTAGCCTCGAAGCACACGAAGCTGCGTTGCGGCGAATCGAACAGGCCGGTGCCCGCCCAACCTCCTATGCCCAGTTAGCTTGCGAGCTGCAGCGCGATTGGAACCGAACGGATACCGTCCCAGAGTTCTTGGAAAATATGAGTGCAACTGGCAAATTTTTAAGGTTATAATCGTTAATTTTTTAAGCTTATCCAACGAAATTCCTTCTAAACATCAACAGGGCTTATCTCGGCATTCACCGAAATAAGCCCTGTTTTTATAGCTAATTAGTGACCACTTTTGATTAGCTGCGCAACATAGTCGCCAAACTCGCTGGTACTTAACACCGTCGCATCAGGTGTCTTAGCAAAATCCATCGTAACATGGTGTGATTTGATTCCTTGCTTGATACCATGACGAATCAAATCAGCTACCTTGTTCCATCCCAGATAATCAAACATCATTGCCCCTGACAAAATAATTGATGTTGGGTTTAATTTGTTTTGACCGGCAAACTGCGGTGCTGTGCCATGGGTTGCTTCAAAAATCGCGTGACCCGTCTGGTAGTTAATGTTGCCGCCAGGAGCGATCCCAATACCGCCCACCTGTGCCGCCAGTGCATCCGACAGATAGTCACCGTTCAAATTCATGGTCGCAACAACTTCAAAATGCTCTGGGTGTAATAACGACTGCTGGAAAAAGTTATCGGTGATGACATCATTGACGACCAGTTTTTGCGCATCACGGGCAGCTTGAAAAGCTTTGTCAGCTGCTTTTGTGCCCTGATCAGCCTTAATTCGGTCATATTGATGCCACGTGAACACTTTGTCACCGTATTGTTCAGCGGCTTCATAGCCCCATTTCTTAAAACTGCCTTCCGTTTTCTTCATAATGTTACCTTTATGAACCAAAGTTAACGTGTGGCGCTGATTGGCGAACGCGTAATCGATTGCTGCTTTTACCAGCCGAGTCGAACCCGCCTTGGAAATTGGCTTTATCGCAAAAGCTGACGAATCAGGGAAACGCACTTTGCTCAACTTGCCCTGTTTAGCCAGTAATTTTTTCCATTCTTCGGCGTCTTCGGTGCCAACGTCACTTTCGATACCAGCGTAAATGTCCTCGGTATTTTCCCGAAAAACATCAATGTTGACCTTCTCTGGATGAACGACTGGGGATGGCGATCCCGGATAATACGTCACCGGGCGGAAGCAGGCGTATAAATCCAGCTTCTGTCGCAACGTCACGTTAATTGACCGGTGACCAACTCCGATTGGCGTCGTTAGTGGTCCTTTAATACCAACCAGATACTCGCGCAAAGTTGACAGTGTTTCATCGGGCAACCACTGACCGGTTTCTTTATAGGCTTTCTCACCAGCCAATAGTGGTAACCAATGAACCTGCTTTTCACCAGCATAGGCTTTTTGAACTGCTGCATCAAAAACCGTTTGCGCAGCTTGCCAGATTTCTGGTCCAATCCCATCACCCTCAATAAAGGGAATTGTTGGCTGATTGGGTACTTGAAGCTGCCCATTATTCAGCGTTATTTTTTGTTCTGTCAATTCATTGTTCCTGCTACTGATAACTTATAAAAAGTTATAGATTATTCTTGCTTCTCCCTATCCTGCCTCGCACGAAGCTCGCTAATACAGTTGATATGATAGTCCACAAGCGTTAATTCCCGGCTAGCCACCGGTACATTCTTTGAAGTCTGCGTTAGTAGGCGAATTCAAAGTTTTCAGTATCCCTGATATTCAGGGCCGCATTAATATCTCGATCTTCGGTATAACAACATTTAGGACATTGATAGGTCCGCTCACTGAGCTTTAAATCAACTTTTTTATAGCCACATTGATGGCATAACTTAGAAGTTGGTTCAAAACGGCCAGTTAAGTGTACCGGAATGCCTAACTGCTGACATTTAGCAATCAGTTTAATTCTGAAATTATAGAAGCCTTGGTGACTAATGGCTTTAGCTAAATGCCGGTTTTTCATCATACCCTTAACATTCAAGTCTTCTAAGGCTAACCACCGTGGCTTGGTTCTCACCACAGCAGCAATCAGCTTACTCTGATAATCAGCTTGAATGTGAGCTAGACGTTGATATAAGCGTTGCACCTTCCGCTGAGTTTTGGCTAGATTCAAATCAGTAGCAGATTTCCCTTCTTTCTGTCTTCTAGCTTTCAGTGCGTGATACTGACGGGACATTTTTCTTTGCAGTCTGCGTAGGCGTTTCCTGATACGCTTTACGCGACTACATTTATTCTGATTAGGATACAAAGTACCATCATTTAAGATGACAAACTCTTTTAGGCCAAGGTCAATGCCAATGGGCTTACCAGTCAGTTCTAACTTTGGTAGTTCAGCCTGTTCTACTAAACAGGTCAGGTAATACCGGCCAGCTTTAAATTTGATTCGGCCTTGTTTGATAACGAAGTGTTCTGAGTCTGTAGGAATGTAGCCAAACTCTTTCAAACGTACCCAGCCAAGCTTGGGTAACTTAATCCGGTGGCGCTGACAAGTAATAATTTGCGTTTTGCTGTTCTTAACAAAGTAGTAACTGCCCTGACCGCGCTTAAACGAGCGCCAGCGTGGGCAACCGCTCAGCTTCTTAAAAAATCGTTTCATAGCCATATCAGCATCAATAAAAGCCTGTTTAACCGATTTAGCAAATAAATTCTTAATCCAAAGGTCATCAGAATTGCTTTCAAGGTACTCATGGTTAAACCACTTACTAAAGGAATACGCATTCAAATAATAATAACCTTAGTTCATAACGCTGCCGGTTGATATCCAAAAACAGGTTATAGGCCCAACGACTGCCACCAATATGACAATCAATCTGCCAGGCTTGTTTTTCAGTCGGCTCAATTTCGACTTTATAGGTGAGTAACATCAACTGTTCCGCCTTACTGAATTTAATCACCAAGGTGAGGTGTCCCCATATTATACGGGATGGCTTTATCCTCAAAAGCCTTTTAATGAAATTCATATAAATCACTACTTATAAGCTATAAGATGATACGGAAAATTTAACGTCAAACTTTAAATTTGTTAAATCTATTATCAGACTTATAAGAATACGGAATAGTATAGAGAAGACCACTTTACAAGGATTTATATCCTTTATAGCAAAACAGTTACTGTTCATCCCTCCTTATTCGGATAATGACGGTTGGTCTCACCTACGTACTCAGAAGATGGCCTAATCAAGCAGCCCTCTGTCTGCTGTTCAATCACATGAGCCAGCCAGCCGGCTGTCCGACAGGCCGCAAACATCATGGTGAACGTCTTTTTATCAAGATTAAAGCAGTGATAAATCAGGGCTGTGTAGTAGTCAACGTTAGGATGAAGATGGGTTTTCTTAAACATGTACTCGCGGATTTGTTCCTGCAAAGCGAAATACTCATCATTACCCGTTTCCTGTGAGATTTTTTGGGCAATTACCCGCAAAATGACGGCACGGGGATCGCCATCCTTATAGATTCGGTGACCAAAGCCCATGATTTTTCGGCCGCGTGCCATTTGCTCATTAACATAGCCAACCGGATCCTGGCCGGTTTCGCGAATGGCCTCAAGCATTTCAAAAACCCTTTCATTGGCGCCACCATGCAGCGGCCCTTTTAAGGCACAAACCGCTGCGGTAAGACATGAATAGTCATCAGATTTGGTAGAAGCAACCACCCGGGCGGTGAAAGTTGATGCATTAAATTCGTGATCAGCATGCAGCACCATGACCGTATTAAACATTTTAACGCGTTCAGCTGTCGGCTGCTCACCAGAAAATAAGTAGACAAAGTTTTTAACAACACCCCAGTTTTGATTGGCCTGTTCAATTGGCTTGCCATCCCGAATTCGGATAATTGCGGCAATCGCCGTCAGCATCTTGGCTAAAATTCGTGGCGGATCATCGCGCTTAACATCATTAGTCGTCCCCAGAAGCGAAACCGTCGTTCTCAAAATACTCATTGGGTGTTGCGGCTCCTTGGCGATCCTAGCAATCAATTGAACGGTATGATCAGGCAAAACCATTTCAGAGACCAACCGTTTTCGAAAAGCAGTCAGTTCGTCGGAGCTGGGCAGCCGCGTATGCCAAAGTAGGAAAACCACTTCTTCAAATGAGGCGTCTTTCAACTCTTTAATGGGGTAGCCTGCGTAAGTTAAAACTGCATTTTTGGTTGAACTGACTTTAGTCTGATCGACAACGACGCCAGCTAACCCTTTTGGTAATTTCATTTAATCACCTCTGATTTCCAAACTCAATCGCTACTTTCAGCTGATACTTTATTGGTGACGATCATCGGCATGATGCCGCCATTCTTGTAATAGGTCCAATCTGTTGGGGTATCGAAACGAACGGTGGTATCAAATTGAGTTTGTTGCCCATTCTTCTCAGCGGTTACGTGAGCAACCTGTCCGTCGAGCTCAATTGTGAAAACTTCGGTGCCATCTAAGCCAAGCGATTCTGCGGTCTGACCCGGTTGATACTGCAACGGGACAACCCCCATCATGGCTAAATTAGCGCGGTGAATCCGTTCAAAGCTTTCCGCAATGATGGCTTTAACGCCCAGAAGTTTAACGCCCTTAGCTGCCCAGTCGCGAGAGGAACCCATCCCGTAATCCTTACCAGCCAGTACGACAAGTCCTGTATGGTCAGCATGATATTTTTGAGCTGCCTCAAAAATGGTGGTTTCTTCGTTAGTCGGTAAGTAGCGGGTAAAACCACCCGTTTTATCAGGGGTCAGCTGGTTTCGTAGCCGGATGTTCGCCAGTGTCCCACGCATCATCACTTCATGATTACCACGCCTTGAACCGTATGAATTAAAGTCTTTTGTAGCAATGCCCTTGGAGGTTAGATACCGGCCAGCAGGTGTTTGCGACCCAATAAATCCAGCTGGAGAAATATGGTCCGTGGTGATCGAATCACCTAGTTTAGCCAGCACCCGCAAACCAGTAAGCTTTTGACTGCCCGCCTGATCATCGAAAAATGGTGGCGAAGCAATATAAGTTGAGTTGCTATCCCATTGATACGTTGGTGATTCAGGTGCCGGTAATTTGTCCCAGGTCATATTTTGACTCAAAATGGATTGATAGTTCTTTTGAAACTCTTTCGGTTTTAAATACTGCTGTTCAAGTTGCGTAACTTCAGCATCTTTGGGCCACAAGTCTTTCAAATAAACTGGGGAACCATCCTTAGAAGTTCCCACTGGCTGCTTTGTGAGATCAATATCACACGTCCCTGCTAACGCATAAATGACGACCAGCGGTGGCGACGCTAAATACGTATCTTTAATGAGTGGATTGACCCGGCCTTCAAAGTTCCGGTTGCCGCTTTCCACTGCCGCAATCGGGTATGGGTCTTTAGTCAGCCGTGTTTGCAGATCTTCTTTTAGCTGACCTGAATTACCAATGCAAGTGGTACAGCCGTATCCGACCAAGTTGAAGCCTAACTGATCTAAATAAGGCTGCAGGCCGGCAGCAGCCAAATACTGCGTCACCACCCGAGAACCAGGAGCCAACGACGTTTTGACGTAACCGGGTACTTTTAGCCCTAATTCAACCGCCTTTTTGGCAATTAATCCGGCCGCTAACAGCACTTTAGGATTAGAGGTATTGGTACAGCTCGTAATTGCCGCAATGCCAATCGAGCCAGCACGAATATTGAATTGCTGACCGTCAACTGCTACCGGATAATCAGGCAGTTCTCGCCGATCGTCAAACTGTTTGGGCATATCTTTCAGGTAAACCGTGTCCTGTGGTCGGTTAGGCCCCGCTAGACTGCTTTGCACACTGCTCAAATCCAGCGATTCATTTTCACTATAATCAGGCACCACCTGAGCGTTATAAAATAAGTGATTCGTTCTTGAATAATTTTCCACTAAATCAATTTGTGACGCTGACCGATTGGTTAATTTTAAATAATCAATGGTTTGCTGATCGATTGGGAAGAAACCGCACGTTGCACCATACTCTGGTGCCATGTTGGCAATTGTTGCCCGATAGGCAAGCGGCAAACTTTGAGCACCTTCACCGTAAAATTCCACAAATTTACCAACCACGTTGTGTTCGCGTAAGAGATGGGTCAGTGTCAATGCTAGATCAGTAGCTGTAATGCCTTCACCTAATCTGCCAGTAAGCTTCACACCAACTACTTTTGGCATCGGCATATAAGTAGCCTCGCCTAACATGCTGGATTCAGCTTCAATGCCGCCAACCCCCCAGCCGAGAACACCTAGTCCGTTAATCATCGTCGTGTGAGAATCGGTCCCCACCAATGTATCTGGAAAAGCCAGGTAACTGCCATCCGTTAATTTTTTAGCGTGAATGACGTCTGCTAGGTACTCCAAGTTGACCTGGTGAATGATCCCGGTGTCAGGCGGAATAACGGTTAAATTTTCAAAGCTGTTTTGTGCCCACTTTAGGAAAGTGTACCGTTCACGGTTGCGTTTGAATTCCTGTTGGATATTAAAAGCGAATGCCGCCGCATTGCCAGCACGGTCAACTTGAACCGAATGATCGATCACCAGATGGACCGGTACTTCTGGATTAATTGCGTTCACATTGCCGCCTTGTTTGGCAACTTCATCACGCATTGCAGCCAAATCGACTAGCGCTGGAACACCCGTGAGATCTTGCAGAATCACTCTTTCCGGCTGGTGGGGAATGTCAACATCATGATGCTGATCCCAATTTTTAAATGCCGCGAGAACCTTCTCTCGCTCAGGTTTCTGATCCGCATGTCGTAACGCTTCTTCCAGCAAAATTCGAATAGTGTAAGGAAGCGATTCAACACTTCCCCCATGATCTTTCAAATATGCGTCAATATTGTAAAACCAGTATGAACCAGCATCTAAACTAAGCTGTTGCCGGTATGATTTATTCATCAACGAGCCACCGTCCTTCACACATGCAAACAAATTGTTAATTAGCCATTAGTAAAATCCGAATATTTTCCATATCTCCAATTAGATTGTTAGCAGCTTATTTTATTTTAATGATATTCTCATTTATATTTAATCTAACGTCACACTGGTTTTGTGTCAAGGGTTATTGCATAATTATCTGGTTCACTGGCTAAAAATAAATAGTTACGGTTTTAACTCTGCTTTGGAACGCAAAAAGCACCCAGATGATGATCATCTGGGTGCTAATACAAGTTAGTATTCAATTAGACAAAACAATTTATTATCATCCGCAGTTTACGAATGAAGTTTATCATCAAATTTAACCTGAGACGTAACGTTTTCACTGTCAATCAATTCAAGCTTGATTCCCTTTTTAATGAGTTTAGCGCGGCCAGCAGTAACAAAGCGGTCACGAACTTCTGCCTTCGTAAAATCAATAACTTGAACAAATAATTGATTCAACAATTGCAGTGCAGCTTCACTATTGCTCAACCCCGTTGCCAACTTTTCGTCTTTGACGGCGTTATATTTTAACGTTTCAAACTTCAGTTTATTTTTCACGATTTTCATTCTGGAAAAATCATAGATACCATTCTGACGGAGCACGAAATGATAGAGTTCTCGTTTTGTCCGCTGGAAGGCTTCAAACTGCGTCCCCTTATAAATGAAAACGTACTCGCTTTTGCCGGCTTTTGTCTTCAAGACGTTACCTTCATGTAACGTAAAGTTGCGAAGATTTTCGTATGAACCGGTGGATAAATTGATTTGATCATCAAAAAAATCAGCGGAGAAACCGGAACCCACATCAAAATCAATGGAAACACTCGTCGCCCGTTTTTTATCGTGAGCAACAAATATTTCACTGTCGTCATAAGGCATCCGAAAAGTACCGTCCAAGTCAATATCTTGAACATCACTTAACCGCTTAGCAAAGGTCGCTTTAGATGGTTCAGTTCGATCAATAATTTTTGCAAACTTATAACCCTTTTGATGCTTAATAATTGGGATTGTTAACGTTTCAACATTACTTGCCATATGCTTCATCCTTCTTAATAAAATCATGGTTGTTATTTGCCATTAGTCAAATTAATCTTTCTCAATTAAGCGTAGCACATAGCAGCCGCAATTAACACCGGCAATCGGTCATAGCCACGGTCAATATAATTAAGCTAAAATTAGAATTTGATTTGACAATTCACATTTACGTGATATTATAGGGTCAACTTGATAAGCAAATGCGTTAACGAGGACAACGTTGGTACACCTTCAGCGAGTTCGGTTTGGTGTAAGCGAACAATCGTACCGGCAAATCACCTCCAGGCATTTTTGATGAACGGTGACTAGTAATCAAAAGCGGAGTCAATCTCCGATATCAACTTGGATCTGTGCTTGCAGATCGTAAGTTCTACTTGGTGACGAGTAGAAAACATAAAGGTGGTATCGCATACGTGCCCTTTAAGTCAGAGATGGCTTAAAGGGCTTTTTTGCTTTCAAATTAAAAATACATATCTAAAGGGGTAATACATATGAAATTCACAGTTGTTGGTTCAGGTGCAATGGGTTTACGTTATGGTGTTTTGCTACAGGATGCTGGTAATGAAGTTGATTTTGTTGATGGCTGGAAGCCCCACGTTGAAAAAATGCGTGAACAAGGCGGCGTTTATGTCTCTCGGGATCACGAAGACAAACATCTCGTACCCGTAAACGTCTACTATCCAGAAGAATATGATGGCAACCCTGATTGCTACATCTTCTTCCTCAAGCAGATGCAGTTAACTGATATGTTGAAGCGTTGCGAACACTTCTTCAAGCCTAATCAATACGCCTTCACTTGCATGAACGGCATGGGCCACGTTGAAAAGCTGCTGAAGTACTTCAAGCCTGAAAAACTGGTTGCTGGTACTGCCCTCGTTGCCACCGTTTTAAACGGTCCTGGCGACGTGGACTTTATCGGTAAACGTGGTGCTGGGTCAATGAACTTAGCTAACTACACCGAAAAACCAGATGATTTCACACACAAGCTGGTTGAACAACTTGATAAAGCCCAGTTCCATCCCAACCTCACCACTAATTTCCGTGGGACTTTGATGGCCAAAGTGGTCTTTAACTCTGTTGTTAACACCCTTTGCACCATGTTTGAAATGACGATGGGTGAATATGCTGCCTACGATGGCGCCGATGAAATGAGCCAACAACTCATTGATGAAGCCTATGATGTGTGTGAACGCGATGGTGTCCAGATGCTCAATACGCGTAAGGAAGAACTGGACAGCATCAACTACGTTTCTAAAGTGGCTAACCCACTTCACTACCCATCAATGTATCAAGACATGCATAACTACCGGCCAACTGAAGTTGATTACATCAACGGCTACCTCGTTAAAATGGGTCAAAAGCACAACTACAACGCCAAGACCCATGCCTTCCTCACTCACGAAGTTCATTTGGCAGAACTTGGTAAGCAACGTGAACTTAAGCAGATGCGTGAAGAAGAAGCTGCTCCTGAAACAGTTGTTGAAAACCAGCGGGTTGCTGGGAGATAGTTAATCATCAAAAAAGATGAATCCTAACGAGCGGATTCATCTTTTTTTGTGCCTTCAGTATAAATCAGCCTGTTTTCCGTGGTATTCTTTTAGGTGAATTAGCACGGTTATTTCCGGAATAAAGGAGGAACTTAAATGCATTTAACGAGATTACTGCACATTCAAAATCCCATCATTCAAGGCTCAATGGCTAGGATCTCCACGCCAGCCTTGGTTATTGCCGTAAGTGAAGCTGGCGGGTTAGGCGTTCTCACTACCACTGGTGCCACTGCCGAATCACTTCAACAGGACTTGAAAACGATTCGGGCTGCAACTAAAAAGTCCTTTGGTGTTAATTTGATGCTGCAGCAACCCAACATCGCTGAACTCCTGCCCGTACTGCAAGCTGATCCAGTTCCCGTTGTCTTTACGAGTGCTGGCAACCCCGCCCCGTTTATGAAAGAGCTGCTGGGCCTTGGCACTAAAGTGATTCCCGTCATTCCAAACGTTAAAATTGCTAAAAAGATGATGGCCCTTGGTGCATCCGCAATTGTTGCGGAAGGTTTAGAATCCGGTGGTCATATCGGGACTGAAACCACGATGGCGTTGGTACCGCAAGTTGTTGCAGCGGTCACTATTCCAGTCATTGCTGCTGGTGGTATTGGGACTGCTGCTGGGGTAAAGGCTGCCTTTGCTTTAGGTGCCAGTGGTGTGCAGGTTGGGACTGCCTTTTTAGCTGCCGAGCAAACACCCGTCCATAATAATTACAAACAAATGGTGATTCAAGCCGATGATAATGGTACAGTAGTTACCGGAACTGGTGGCGATCGGGTGCGCGGTTTAAAAAACGCGCTCACTGAAAAACTACTGGCCACTACTGATCCCGCAACGTTTGAGCAATTATCAAGGGGCTCACTGCAACGTGCCATTGAGGGTGATGTGGATCGTGGCAGTTTCATGGCTGGCCAGATTGCCGGTGCAATTCACGAAATTCGCCCCGCAAAGGCCATTGTCACTGAGCTGGCTAAAGGCGTTCCAACCATTATCGAAGACTTATTTTAAGAAGGAGTTTCCTATTTTATGATCAAAGAAATTAACCATAACCAAGCGTTCCTCTCCCGGAAGGCAACTCGGGCCACTGAAGCGGACGCTGCTGCCGTAACCGATCTCGTTGATACTTTAAAGGCAAACACCAATCGAGCCGTGGGCTTAGCTGCAAACATGATTGGCGTTAATAAACGGATCATCGTGATTCAGCTTGGGGTCCTTTCCATCCCCATGATCAATCCGGAAATTACCAAGAAAAGTAGCCCTTACGAAGCTACTGAAGGCTGTTTATCACTGGAAGGCCAGCGGACAACCACCCGTTATAAAACCATCGAAGTCACCTACCAGGATCAAAGTTTTAAGTCGCATACGCAGACTTTTAAAGATTTTACTGCTCAAATTATTCAGCATGAGGTTGATCATACGAACGGAATTTTGATTTAGATCAGAGCGCAGAGTAACTCGGGTTGATTCCAGAATATAAGAAGAAAAGCACTGAGAAATTTTTCTCGGTGCTTTTATTTTTATATTGACTAAACGCGTTCAGAAAGTCTGCTCCCTGCCACCTAAGGGGCCTCAGCACAAAATCCAAGACCAGGATTTCATGCTGAGGCCCCTTAGGTTCTGGGAGCAACCCGACTTTCTTCACGCTCTAATTAATTTTCCTCTTCGGATTCAACAACCCCATCGGATCAAACAGCGCCTTGATCTGATGCTGGATTTGGTCCACATCTTCACCCAATTCTTCGTTGTTCCATTGATTCTTCAACGTACCAACGGCGTGTTCACCGGAAATCGTACCGCCCAGTTCCAGCGTCTTATGGAACATCAGCTGCAATGCTTCCACGACTGCTTGTGGCGTCTCCGTTTCTTCCTTTGGCCAAACGATTGTTGGGTGCACATTACCGTCACCAGCATGGCCCGCGACGTAAATCTTCAAGTGTTTTTGTTCACCAATATCATGAATATAATCCATCATTGGTGCAAGCTTCGACAGTGGCATTGCCATGTCTTCCATGATATGATTTTGACCAGCAAAGACGGCTGGTAACATATCGCGACGCAGTTTTTCCAGGTCAGCTTGTTTCTTAGGATCCGTTGTCACAGTGGCGTTCACTGCCCCGTACTTAGCCATCAGTTCTTTCAGCTTATCAACCACTTCTGGCACACTGTTGTCGACTTTAAAGATCAGCATCGCCCCACTGTTATCGCTATAATGCGTTCCTTCGTATTGATCAAGAGCTTCAATGGTGGCATTATCTAAGGCCTCAAGCATTGTCGGATAAACACCTGAAATGCGAATTTCAGCAACCGCCTGAGCTAACTTGGTCATGTTCTCAAAAAAGGCTATGCCCATTGTCGGTTGACCGATTGGAATTGGCATTAACTTGACGATAATTTCCGTGATGATACCTAAAGTCCCTTCGGAGCCAACAAATAATTGTGTCAGGTTATAACCGAAGGCCTGCTTTAATGTCCGGCCACCAACCTTGATCTCACGGCCATCTGCCAAAACGACTTTGAGTCCCAGCACATTATCCTTAGTCGCACCATACTTCACCGTACTCATCCCACCAGCATTGGTAGCCACGTTACCACCGATACCTGAAATTGGCTTTGAGCCTGGATCTGGTGCGTAAAACATGCCCTGTTCACGAGCAGCCTTATCCAAGTCACCGTTAATGACTCCCGGTTCTACGACCGCCAATGAATCAGCCTTACTAATTTCCTTGATGTGGTTCATTTGCTTAGTTGAAAGAACGAAGCTACCTGCTAAACCATCCGCACCGACCACTGTACTGGTATACTGGTCTTGCGGAATCACTGATATGTGAAATTTCCGGGCAGCGCGCATCACGCCCTGAATATCTTGAGTTGATTTTGCTTCGATATAAGCTAATGCAAGGCCGCTATCGTCACTGGTCATCTTTGAACTAAACGATTGTTTTTTCAGCGTATCTACATCGGTAAAAACATCGCCGTCAGATACCTGTGCTTTTAAAAATTCAATGATTTGGTCATGACTAAATGCACTAAAAACTGTCACTACTATCAAGTCCTTTCTAAGCTAAATGCTTTGGGTAATAGTATAGTGCAATCATTTAATGGATAAAATGATTTACACTTATATCGAACGATCTCAACTTTAAGTTTTATTTACATTCATCAATTTAACTTTCAATACCTCCCGTTATCGGCTATCCTTAATACTTATATGAATTTTGTCATTCGAACATCATAAAACTAAGGAGTCACGTATGCCAACACAAAAACCAAAACACGCCATTTCAAAGAGGCACTCAAAAACTCGCGCTTTCATTCTTTGGACACTAGCTATTATCGTCATTCTCCTGGGTTCAGCTGGGGCATACGCTGCCTATCAAACTAAAACTAGCCTTGATAAAACCTATTCTGCGGCTCATGGGGCTCACACTGCCAAGGTTGCCAATTCGAAACCAGTCAGTATTTTGCTCATGGGGACTGACACGGGTGCGCTAGGCCGGACGGATAAGGGTCGAACCGATACCATGATGGTGGTCACCATCAATCCCAAAACCAAGAAAGCGACCATGGTCAGCATCCCCCGTGACACTCTGGTTAAAGTTTCCGGTACGAATAATACCGAAAAAATTAACGCTGCTTATACGGTCGGTGGTGCTTCAACTTCAATGAAGACCGTTGAAAACCTGTTGAACGTCCCGCTTAATTACTACGTGTTGCTCAATATGGGTGGCCTCGAAAAAGTCGTCAATGCAATCGGTGGAATTGATGTCAAAGTGCCGTTTTCTTGGTCTGATTCACACACGCACATGTCATTTGAAAAGGGTAAAGCTCATTTAAATGGTAAACAGGCCTTAGCATTTGCCAGAATGCGTTATGAAGATCCTAACGGTGACTATGGTCGCCAGCAGCGTCAACAGCAAGTCATTCAGCAAATCGTGAAAAAGGTATCGAAATCCGCTGATATCTCAATGTATCAAAAATTACTTAACTTACTCTCGAACAACATGAAAACTAACATGGCGTTTAACGATATGATCAGTCTTGCTGAACACGACAAGGATTCGGTTAAAAACGTTAAAAAGTCTAGCTTGAAGGGCCTTGGCGCTTACATTAACGACGAAGCCTTCCAAGTACCAAACACCCAAACGCTTCAGACCACATCCGACCTCCTGAGAAAATCGCTGGGCTTATCCACCCAAACGCTGGCTAACTTTAACACCAAGGAAAACCAGCAAAACACGAAGAACGGTTTTGACTGGAAATCAGGTAACAACCCCGTTTACACGGTATATGATAGTGGCGATTCTCAAGCAGTTAGCAACTAATAAAAAAGAGTGTGCGACAAAACTCGGTAGATTCCAGAATTTAACGCAAAATATGCCTATCCCGGCGAACTTTGTCGGGGTAGGCATATTTTTGCGTTAAATGGCCGGAATCTGAGTTTTGATGCATGATTAGGCTATATTGAAGTATCGAACCAAAGGATAATCCTAACGAATTTTAATTAAAAAATTAATTGAAATATTTGTCGATATAAACTTATGGCACAACTACAATTTTCACTAACCCCTTTTATTTAATAAACTGTGGCGAACACCATACGTCGCGTAAACGACAACACCGATGGCAAACCAGATACCAGATACGATCCAAGTCTCTAATGGCAACTGAAGCAACATCCAGATACATAAGCCAGCAGAGATGATGGGTAGAAAAGGATATAGCGGTACTTTAAAGCCAGTATTTTCAAGATCTTGTCGTTTCCGTAATGGTAAGACCCCCAGTGACATCATGGTAAAGGCAATCAAAGTCCCAATGTTAACCAACTGAGTTAAGCGATCCAATGATACGAGGCCACCCATAATTGCGATGACAACGGTAACAGCCAGTAAACTATGGCTAGGGACTTGATGTTTCATTTCAATTTTCCCTAACCCCTTTGGCAACAAGCCATCCCGACCAATCGAATAAATGAGTCGTGAGGAGCTATAGATCATGGATAACATCATGGTAAACATTCCAGCCAACGCACCAATTGAGATAATGCCGGCAACCCAGTTTTGGTTAACTAATTGTAAAGCAAAGGAAACTGGGGCAGCCACGTTTAGTTTCGTGTATGAAACCATACCAGTCAAAACTGCAGCAACGGCCATATACAACACGGTACAGATTATCAGCGTCCCAATAATGCCAATTGGCATATTTCGTTTGGGATTCTTGACTTCTGCTGCGGATGCTGAAACACAGTCAAAACCAAGATAAGCGTAGAATACCAGTGAAGCACCACGCATAATCCCGTGAGAACCATAAGGTGAAAATGGTGTCCAATTACTTGGCTTCACGTAGAAAAGGCCAACTACAACGAACAAGATAATAATGGCAATTTTTGTCACCACAATCACATTATTGATTCGGGTAGACGTCTTCACGCCCTGAGTCAGCAGTAAACTAATAGCCAAGACGATCAATACGGCGAAAATGTTAATGTAAGTGCCATGGGCCGGGTCAAAGCTTCCCGTGATTGCCTTGGGAATCGTAATGCCGAGTCCCTTTAAAAATGAAACAAGATAGGCTGACCAACCAGTGGAGACGGCTGCCACTGATAACATATATTCTAGAATCAGTGCCCAGCCAATCACCCAGCCAATAAACTCGCCGAAAACAATATTACCGTACGAATAGGCACTCCCCGCAACGGGTAAGGCTGATGAAAATTCTGCGTAACACATTGCTGCAGTAGCACACACAAGTGCCGCCAAAACGAACGAAATCACGATGCCGGGACCGCTGTATAACGCAGCTACCGTTCCTGGAAGGATGAAGATCCCCGTTCCAATAACGGTACCAACCCCTAATAACAGTAAATCTTTTGCATCCATCGATTTCTCTAATAGACTGTCCTTATCCAAATATCGATCAAGGCTTTCCTTTTTTGTTAGTCGACCGACTAACCTTGTGACCGCTGTGTTCTCCATAACTATTCCTCCTTATTTCTCATCAACAGGTGAGCACTACTGGTCAGACAAACAAAAAACACCAGGGACCACGTTGTCCGCTGGTGTTTTAACCAGCCAGACAGCCCAAGCGTTTCGCCTAGCTGTCTGACCATTAGTGATAAGTGCCATGCTAATAGCAACTTCTCTAACTAACTGGTTGATAGCCAGGCTGGTTAAAGAAGAAGAAAAATCGCTGTGAAGTTGAACTTAAACGATTGATCAGCATTATATGGCACTCCCTTCGTTGTTTATGAGGGTATTTTAACAATATAATGAGAGATATGCAAGGAAAAGTTGTAAGATACTGAGAAAATCTCGCTAAATTATTAATCCTGGACAACTTTTTCATTGATTTTCAGTGTACTGGCCGCGACGCTCTTTGCCCGTCCTCGCTGTAACAAGTAAATAGCGACGATCACGAGTATTGAGCCTAACACTTCTACCCAGCTGATTTGCAGTCCTAGAAAAACCACACTTAAAATAAAGGTCATCACTGGCTGAGCGGCATCCACGATACTGATCACATCTGACGGTGCATAATGACTGCTGATGAGTAACAAGCCGAATGGTAAAATAGTGCCAAAAACAATGACAGTAAGCATCGACAATATCAGGGGTGTTGTCATTGGCGGCGTATTGACCCAAACCGGCTGATGGAGATTAAATAATATACCAGCAATCAGTGTCCCCCAACCCAGTATCAAAATGGGTGACCCACCGGCTTTAACGATTGGCCGGGGTAACGTCACGTAAAGGGCTGCGGTGATACCGGAACCAATCCCCCAGATCAGTGCGTTTGCTGGGATCGCAAGTTGCGACACGTTGCCCTTCGTAATGGCTAAGAAAACACCCAGCATTGAAACTGCAAAGGCAATCAAGTCACTGCGATATGGGATCTGATGTTTAAAAGCCAAACCGCCAACCACAATAAATAAGGGACTGAGATATTGCAGAATAGTCGCCGACGCAGCGTTGCCCTTCTGCACGGACATGTAAAACGTCAGTAAGTTCGCACTTAATCCCAATACAGCGTAGGCGAACAATGAGCCAGCTAACCGCCATGATTTAAAGACTTCAAAAACGTGGCCTCGAGATGTAAACGTCCCAATAAGCATCAGTAGAACACCCGCCCCTAAAGTCCGTGCTGATAAAAACCAGGCAGCTGGAATATGCTGGTTTTGCGAAATATATTGCAGGACTGTGCCAGAAATGCCCCACATAATTGAAGCAAGCAAGGCTAACAGAATTCCTCGTGTAACGTGGTTTTGATTGTTCATGTGCAATTCTCCCCAAAAGTTAAATCTGTATTTTATCAGAATACTAAATCATTATGAAAGGGCTATGGGAATACGGAAAAATTAATCCTAGTATCTGGTGTACTTATCTCATAATTTATATCTGATTTGATATACAATTCGAATTTAAATCATCACGCTGATTAATATTAATGAATCACACCAAAAAGGATCGATTACCCGTCAACAATTGACTGATAATTGATTCCTTTTCTTTACCTATCATTTTGCACTTTAAAAACTATTGAGCAGTTTCAACGAACTTATGCATTAATAGAATGTTGGCAACAATTTCAAGCGCAGCTACTAAAACAAGGACACCTAAAAGCGCAAGTATTGCTCCCCATCCTAGTGAGAGGCCGTTCATCAATGTGCCATAGATTTGGAAAAAGACCGCTCCCAAACGAATAATGGCAAAACTGATGACGATATATAAGATGCCCCGAATAATTTTTTGACGGCCAATTGGCAAGAACGCGTCGATGCTGAGCATAATCAAATGAATCAAGGAAATCGTCGCCCAAGCCATTATGATTGTAGCTAGTACAATTCCAAATGCGACGACGATGGTAGTAGCAATCCGATTAGAACTCGTGCCAAATCCCGTTACACCCATAAAACGATTACCAGTTATCCAGCTAACAACCAGCTTCAGAACTAGCTGAACAGCCATAAAGTATAGGAGACCAATTAAGGTGGTGCAGAGGTTGCTTAAATATATTTTAGTATCGCTAGCTGGTATCAAGCGGATAGCATCATTTTGATAAACGTCTTCGTTAAACTTTGACAGCCTAATAAAGGCCACCAAAAATGCCAATGAACTCCAAAGACTGGCGAAAGACTGCAGATCAGCTGCGCGGTACTCCCTATTTAAAACGACCGTGTAGATTTCAGTTGCAACGATTGCAATGAGCATTAATAAAATAATTCGGTTTAATGATTTAAATCGATCCCGTAAGAATGCGGGAACCAACGATGTAAACTTAGTCATTCGAATCAGCCTCCCCATACAAGCTTTCGTAGTAGTCCTCAATACTCTGACCACTTTCTTCACGAATCGCATCAGCAGCCTTGTGGACCGCCACGGTATTATCCTTAATCACCACGATTTCATCCAAAATCGGTGCAATCTCAGAAACATAGTGATCGCTGATGATCATCAGTGAGTCAGCCGGTTTCCACTGGATAATACTATTAATGATTTTCTTTCGACTCATACTATCGATCCCACTAAATGGTTCATCAAGTAAATAAACACTTGCCTGGCGAGCTAATGTTAAACTGATAACTAATTTTTCCCGAGTCCCTTTTGATAAAGCAGATAGCCGTTGCGATTCATCCAGGTTTAAAAACGAACTCATTTGATCATACTTCTGCTCATCAAAATCTGGATAAACACGTTGACAGAAGCTTTTAACTTCCGTGATCTTTAAGCTCGCTGACAAGCCCCCTAACGGATTACTAAAACTAATCAACCTTTTGCGCGTTGGCAGAGCCGTTTCCTCATTAACTGAAACCATCCCCTTGGCGTTTTTTGCAACACCAGCAATCAACCGCATTAGTGTGGTCTTACCGGCACCATTTTCTCCCAATAGTCCAACGATTTTATCACCGGAAAGCGTTAAAGAAACATCTGTTAAAATCTTTTTCAGGTTCCTGCGATAGGTCAAATTTTCAATTTTTAGCGTTGTTGTCATTTGAATCCCCCTGCCCTTCAATATATGCCGTTAGCTCATCAATCATCTGTTCATCACTGATCCGTAAGCGATGAAGCTGATCGTAGAGTTGTTTTAAATATTGAGTAATCAGCCGTTCCCTTAACCGCTCAATAATTTGCGGATCGTCAGTCACGAAGTTGCCACGGCCACGTTGTGAAATCACTACTCCTTCGGCTATCATTTCACGTAATGCCCGCTGAACGGTATTAACATTAACAGTTAACGAAACGGCAAGCTGCCGTACCGCAGGGAGCTTATCGCCTGGTGCCAACTCGCCCGCAATAATTCGATCATAGATAACCGTTTTGATTTGATAATAAATGGGTACCTTGTCGTCAAATTCCATCTTAGAGCCTCCTTCATGTGTACTAGCTTTCTATTACACTATATCACTAACACAAAATAATTCAACCAAATTTGTGGCAGTTAAGCCAAAAACATTTTGTAATAAAATTGTAACAATTAAATTTAGCGTTAGATTAGCGAGATATTTTAATAAGACAGAAGCGGTAAAACGTCCAATTATTATTAAGTGAAGAAAGCGCCTACAGATGGGCAACATCAACAACTATCGTGCTATTAAAACTGCTCTTTTTTCTCTTATGTACATTTGAAAAATGATGATGATCAGTCCCATTAACAATTAATTTTTTTGTAACATTTCAAAAATTGTTATGTCATCTTCACACTTTCTTCACATTTACGAGTTATCTTATGACCATAGCCTAATATCTTAATAAAGGTATTAAGTGAGCTTTTTCATTTTACTCCTCCAAAGTAAAATTTATATTTCCGTGAACCCCATCACGAAAATGCCTACTCCTATAAGATCACCCTCCCCCGGGTGGTCTTTTTTTTACGCAAAAAAGATTCGCTTGATAAGTCTAGAAGGACTATCAAGCGAATCTTTTATTTTGAATCAAGCTGCCTATATGGCAATCTGGTTTCCACCACTGACATATCAAAGTGAGAGTACTCGATCATCTAACCGAACTTTACATATGCGCCAAGAATAAGAAACCAGTAAACAACATGCTTCTCCCCAGAAGCACACCGTCAAAACTGTGCGGCCTCCAACCACACTTAGGAGAGTACTGCTTACCAGGCGTCCAGAGCCTTAATCATAACCCCACGTTATGATTAACATTAATGATTAGCGGGCTTTCTCGCAGATAATGCATTAATCAAGAGCAGCACTTGCAACGATCACAGCAGGCTTTTTCATCTCCTCACAGACTTATTAAATCATGAATCCCCCGAAGTTAATAAGTCGTGTTAAGAACAAAAAAGACCCATTCATTCGGCCAGCAATTACGCCTCCGAGAACGGGTCGTGTCCTAGCCAACGCTAGAACTGAGCAGTTACATTTGATTTTCGTTCTTAAGTATACATATAAACTATCACATAGTTGATATAATAGCAACCATTTAGCAACATATTCTTTGAAATAAAAGCAGTTTTTGAGCTGACCGCTTAACACCTCACTGAGTGGCTCAAAGGAACTCTGGCTTGAGGTAAAACGATTAACCTTGCGCTATAAATGCACTTATCAAGCGAATAAGCCACTCTAAAAGTAGCAAAAAGCAGCTACCCGATGTGGCAACTGCCTCAATCAATTCAATTGTTCATGATGCTCATGCCGCTATTTGTTTCTTGGGTGTCGTAATAGTTAAACAGTACACAAACTAGTCGTGTTTAAACCCTCCCCTGGTTCAACCATTACGTGTCGGGGTACACCCTGCTTTTTCAAAGCTACTTCCTCCACAATCAAACCTATTTAACAACTCTACACAAGTGTCTTGACTTACAGACAAACGATGATGAATTGCGACGTTCATTAGATTCCAAGGCTTACTTTATCCCTCCTCACATAGCCAGGCAGATTTAATCAAGCAAAGCCCCCTTGCTTGATATCCTAATTGGAATCGTCTAGCTTATGCTTTAATATAGCGATAACGATTGCCTAAGTCAAACATTTTCACCTGATTCTTATAAAATATTTGGAAAGTGGTTGGATGATTAATTATGTCCCACAACACTTGCATACCAGATACTAGTGGATTCAATTCGTTAAAATTAAGCAATTATTAGTTTACTTTTTTATAAAAAATTACATTCTTATATGATGAAAATGCAATTTGTTTGTTTTTAGTTATAACAATTCTTTAGCTCAGCCAGGAATCTAACCAAAACCGTTTTTGAGTAATCACTTCCGCAGCTGTGGCACCGATCCGATGGATGTCCTTAGCGTGAGCATTTCGTTCTACTTGTTTGACAAGCTCAGCTCGTTGACCCTGATCGTCAATCACCCACTTTAAGGCATCCATGCTCGACATAATTTCAAATAAGTTCAAGGCAGCTAAATCAGTAGAACTTGCACTGATATTTTCAATTAGCCAACCTTTCGCCTCAGAACGTGCACTGTCTGTTGGCTCATAAATAATGTGCGGCTTTAAATTATTTTGGAAAACGACCCGCTGAACCTGATTGCTAGCCAGTAGCTCATGACCAATGCCATCATAGATTTGATTAGCAATATCCCAACTAGTAATCGGCTTCAACGCGTTTTCCAAGCTATCATCCTCGGCTAAAGCTGCAGTCAATTCCTTAGTAAAGATCGACAGATACGCTGGCAATTCAGCCGTTTCATCAATCCTCACCTGATCCTTGCTCATTCGAATCACTTTTTGAGCCATCAAATCCAAAAAGGCTGCCAGGACAAAGTAAGATTGGCTAGTAAACCGCGTTCGTAGCATCGGTTTCTTACCAATTGCTTCAGTGAGCAGTAAATATTTTGATGCAGTTATCAATACCACTATTTCCTCACCCTCTTAAAACCAGAATAACACCTCACCCGTTTAACGAGTAAGAGAAAGTTTAGTTCCATGACGAACCTGTATTAATATGTCATAATATGGCTCACAAACACAAATTGTGAATTTTCTTTCTATTATATATGTCGGATTACTTTGTTTGAACGTCAATGAAAGGACATCTGCAAATGAGTGAAAAATATACCCTTGATTTATTACGGTCTTTACCGAAACAACCACTCCCCAAACTTGAAGAAACGCTTGCTCTTCTCACCGAATGGTCTCAGCCCTTCCTGGGAGTTTCTGAGCAAAAAAAATTAGCGGATCAAACCGCCGCGTTTAAAAAGGACGATGGTCCCGCACTGCAAGCGTTGTTAAAGCAACGCTGGACGGAAACTAATGCTAATTGGCTGGTTCCTTTTTGGCGTCAGCAAACGCTCATGACAAGAACCCCTTTACAGGCGACGTCTAACTTTGCATTGACTGTTGAACCAGCTCGACTGCCAAATTTGGATCAAGTCACCATGGCGGCTAAACTGCTGCAAAACTTTGCCGATGAATACTTGGCCTATATCGCAGAAGAGGTTCCTGTTGATACTGATGAGACGAGTAAGCCTCTTGACATGAGCAGCTACCAATACTTCTTTCGGACACAGCGACACCCAGGAATTGGCCGCGACCATCTGCAAATGACTCGACAAGCAACCAAAAACGTTGAAGCAACCGTCATTTATCACCATACGCTATACCAGATACGCTTAATTGATCACGCCGGGAGAGTCTCAACCCTGCACTCACTGACCGAAGCGCTCAATCAAATCATCGAGAACCCCGATACTGACACATTCTTTGTCGGCTCATATACTGGCTTACCCCGCAATGAGGCTGCCAAATTACGGCAGTTGCTGGCTATTAGCGAACGCAATCAAGCTAATCTAAGGCGGGTTAGTGGCAGCTTACTGGTGTTGACACTACTAGATTCGTCTCAGGCTATAACGGCACCATCAGCCCTTCTCGGCCCTCTGGATCGATTATTCGATAAAACGACGCAGGTTATTGTTGCTTCTGACGGACAAATCGGCTTTGCCTTTGAACATAGTCAGATTAATGTCCAACCAGCTATAAGCTTAGCAGACAAAGTTGTGAATCACCTGAGCCAACCGGCTGATCAGTGGGATAGCAAGGGCAAACCGCATTTTCAACAACTCGATTGGCAGCTCGATCACGACATCAAAGAAGCATTGGCCGCAGCTGAAAATCAAAATGTGCAACTCGCTGACCAATTAACCTTTGCTTCTACTACTGAAATGGCGTTTGGGACCCAGCAGCTTCAGAAATTAGGCGTTGATCCTGATGCCTTCATTCAAATTGCCCTTGCTCTCACCGAATATCATACAACTGGTGAATGGCGAACGGTTGCTGAATCCGCTTCTTTGCGTCAGTTCTATCAAGGGCGAGCTGAAAAGTTTAGCTCAATCAGCCAGGCAAGTAAACAATTTATGAGTGCCTTTACCGCTGGCCAGCGTGATGCCGCCACAAAGCAATTATTTGATCATGCTCTCCATGCACATCAAGACCGGCTAAAAAACGTTCAAAAGGGATTGGGAATTGACTCCCACCTAGCGAGTTTAAAACTGTTAATGGCTCAGTATGGTGGCCCATCAGTTTTCCCAGCAGCAGCCACCTTCTTTCAGTCGCCTTTTTTAACCAAATTTTTGACCGACTATTTCTCAACAATCAATCTTTCTGAACAGTTAGATTTCAACTTCATTTTTCCACCAACTAGTCCGAATGGTTATGCCATCAGCTATAAGTTGTATCCTGATCAAGTGGCCCTCGCCGTATCCGCATGGACGGCAAACGCTTTTGAAGCTGACGAACTGCTAACAGACTTTAAAGATAGCCTTGATACCTTATTTGCTTGGCTAGCAGCTTTCGAAAACGATTAATGACATTTTAATCCAGAAATAAAAAATATCCATTCCCCCCGGAATGGATATTTCATTTCTAATTTAAATTGGTTATTAACGGTAACTGTGTACCAAACCATTAACATCAGGCTTTGATACGGATTGATCTCTGGTAGCGTAATACATCACACTGTGCTTGCCGACGTTATGTTCTAAGCCTAAAGCATGGCCTAATTCATGTTCGGCAACGTTGGTCCGTTCACCTTTTGAATAGTGGTAACGGTTGGCAACGTTGGTGTAGACGTAAGATTTGGCGCTGGCCATCACAGCCAGGCCGTTCATTGTTTTATCGTTAAAGTATGACGAATAAGTGATCCCAACGGTTGAATCATTTTTACCCATTGGTGAGTTTGCATTTGACAAGGTAATGTCTGCTTTACCGGAAGTCGCAACTAATTTAACCACGCCGCTACGGTTCCAGGTCTTAACAGCTGAACTCCAAACGGACTTGTAATAACTTGATCCGCTGGCGATTTTATAGGTGATTGTGGTGGTTGCCCAACGCTTAGCAGCAGGTGTCAAACTGGCTTTACCAGTGGCAGCGCCGCCATCAGCTTTGGCAGTGCCAAATGAAACGGCTGTTTTAACAGCTTCTGTAGCATCGGCATCAGTAACAACCTTTGCGCTGGCGTGACTTGGTGTAGCAAAACTCAAACCTGCAACGACAGCAACAAATGTCAACAAAGTACCCATTAAACGATTATTCATATAAACTGAAAGTCTCCTTATATTCTAAAGTGTCTCGACAATCAGCTTTTTCTATCAAAATTCTCCAAAAAATATAACACACGAGAGAGAGTCGTGTTTGCGTCATACATAAAATTACTAAACCATGTTACGGTGAAAATTAAATCGTTGTTCCCATGTTGATTATTGACCCCCAATAACCAACGCAACGAGGATGACTATAGCACCCCCTTTCAGTAATTACCATTACAGTTATATTACAAAGGAAGCGGTGAAAATAATTATGTGAAACTGTTATAACATTAAAAACAAGAACCATAACCCCATCATATAAGGCTTTATACCCCCTATTTAAATCGTAAAAGTGCGGTTGAAAACAGTTACATTTACATATCATTCATTTTGAATTATTTTATTATTTAAAAAAAAAGCAAAATATTGGCTGTTTTTGGAACGGATTATTATAAGTGTCCTTTTCTATCAAAGCACGTTTGTTTGGAAAATAGCCCCATATTCATTAGTTGATTTTTATATGAAAACGTTACTTTCATTTTATGGGCATGATCTAAAAGACAAAAATATCCATTCCCCCCGGAATGGATATTTCATCTCTAATTTAATTTAAAATTTAGCGATAACTATGTTGCAAACCTTTAATATCAGGCTTTGATACAGATTGACTTCTGGTTGCGTAGTACATCACGCTTTTTTTACCTACATTATGTTCTAAACCTAATGCGTGACCAAGTTCATGTTCAGCAACATTGGTCCGTTCAGTTTTAGAATAGTGGTAATGATTGGCAACGTTGGTATAAACGTAAGATTTAGCACTAGCTAAAACGGCCAAACCATTTAAAGTCTTATTATTATAATATGACGAATAAGTAATCCCAACAGTTGAAGAGTTGCTACCCTGTGGTGAATTACTGTTAGACAATGTGATGTCAGCCTTACCAGATGTAGGGACAAGGTGGACAACACCACTGCGGTTCCAGGTTTTAACAGCTGAACCCCAAACGGACTTGTAGTAAGAAGTGCCGCTAGCGATTTTATAAGTGACTGTTTTTGATTGCCAACGCTTTGCAGCTGGTGTCACACTAGCTGATCCTGTGGCTGAGCCGCCATCAGCTTTTACAGTACCCAGGGACTGAACCGTCTTAACACCTTCTGTGGTATCGGCGTCAGTCTTTAAATGCGTATCATGATGACTTGGAGTAGCGAAACTCAAACCTGCAGCGACGGCAACAAATGTTAACAAAGTACCCATTAAACGATTATTCATATATACTGATAAGTCTCCTTAAATTCTAGAGTGTCTCGACTATCAGCTTTTTCTTAAAAATTCTCCAAAAAATAACACACGAGAGAGAGTCGTGTTTGTCATTCATAAAATTACTAAACCTGTTGCTATAAAAATAAAACCATTATTTCATCGTGTCACTTATTGACCCCCAATAATTAATGCGACTGAATGACTATACCATCAAGCTTTCTAGAATACAATGACAAATTTATTACAGAAACTTTATGAAAATGAAAATATGAAATCATTATAACGTTGGGTGTTATACTCAAAATGACTGTCTGAATAGGCTTTTACCGACTTTGTTTATTTAATAACAAATAGATGTAAACAGTTTCATTTGCAATAATTTATTTCCGAAAATAGATGGCTTTTTTTAAAATTTTCGAATAATTGTGAATTTTATAGACACTTGATCACGAGATGTTCCATTTGATTTTTGAGTCGAAACCAAAATTTAGCCACAAAAAAACGTCCAATAATCAATTATTGGACGTTTTTTAATTAGAAATGAAATATCCTAACCTTTTCAATGCCATATCACTGTTATATTTTCATCAAAGGCTTGAAGGAGACATCAACAAGCTCCTGGTTACTCGTTTACCTGATACGAACATGACCTGGATTCGCTCGACGATACATGCTTGTACCATCTCACTTGTAATAATCTATATTACTGGGGGTCAACTGATGTTTTCATCAGAATAAGTTAATTGGGGGGAATTAACTTAGCAGGGGTTTGAAAAGCTTCAAACCGAAAAGGTCAACTAAACCGAAACCTAATCAAGAAAAAGTCCCAGAAAGCACAAAAACCCGGTCAGGTCTCTCTCCTGTCCGGGTCGTGTCACTAGAAAAGAATCCCTAGTGCTGAGCATTTTTATTTAATTAATATTTCGCTTTTTTTAAGACAAGAGTTATTATACATAATCTATTTAGTTTGTGCAAGTCCTTTTTCCAATTTTTTTTATTTTTCTCAATAAATAGACAAATTCACTTGATATTGCATCTTTCCCTCAACTCCATTAAGCTTGAGCTAACGCTATTTTAACAGTGTTTAATTCACCTACTAGGAGACTGATATGCAAATTATAATTGCGCCAACCAAAAAGATGGTCGTCAATACGAACGACTTTGACATTCAGAATATTCCTGTATATATAGGAAAAACTCGTCAAATTCTTAAGGCGATGCAACGCTTAACTTATGACCAAGCCCAGAAAATGTGGCGCTGCAGCGATAAATTAGCACGGGAGAATTACGACTGGTTGCAGCAAATGCACCTGGATAATCAACTAACACCCGCCATCTTAAGTTACACCGGTATTCAGTACCAGTATATGGCACCCGATCTTTTCACTGCGCCCGCATTAAATTACGTTCAAAAACACTTACGCATTCTTTCCGGGTTCTATGGTATCCTCCGACCGTTTGACGGCATTATTCCCTACCGGCTGGAAATGCAATCAGCACTGCAAGTTTCTGGCACTCATAATCTATATGAGTTTTGGGGCGACAAATTATATCAGGCCCTTCAATTTAGTCAGGGATCAGTCCTAAATTTGGCTTCACAAGAATACGCGAAAGCCATCATTCCCTTTATCCAGCCGAATGAACACCTAATAGACGTCGTTTTCGGTTCAGAAGTCGCTGGTAAACTCAAAATAAAAGCCACGTTAGCCAAAATGGCACGTGGTGAAATGGTACGCTATTTAGCAGAAAATGACATTAATGATGTCGCTGGCGTGACTCAATTCGATCATCCCGACTGGCGCTTTGATACTAGCCGTTCTACCGATGATCAATTAGTATTTGTTAATACTGAACGCTAGTATTAAGCGATTTCGGTTCTTTTTTGATAACGGTCGATTCGTTTTGTTCGTAACAGAAAACCGTTGATGCCGTCCTCTAAGTACGCTTTCAAATAGTGATACTCCTGCTGTAAATCAACGTTGCCTTGGTAATAAAGCCAGTCCTTTAAGGAAAGGAATAGCGTACCGCCCAGCGTTTTTTGCAGAAATTCACAATAGCGAGTATCAATACTAACCCGTTCATTTTTACCCAGACTCGTAAAGATTTGGCCGACCATTGTCCTTAAATGGTCAATGATAACCTCTTCTGGTGCATTTTGGACATCCAGTTTTAAAACGTTTTGGTAAAAGGAGCGGTTATGGTCGAAGTAAGTCAGCATCGACAACAACGTTTGCGGCCAAAATCGATAATTACCGCAGTACTTCACCGCTGCTTTAACTTCAGTAGAATAGATTTTGGCCAAAACATCATATTTATCACGGAAATGATCATAAAATGACTGCCGTCGCATCCCAGTAACCGCCATGATGGTTGTCACCGTTATCTTGTCAAACGGCTGGGAAACAACCAGTTCTTTCGTTGCTGCCATTATCTTTTCTTCAGTTGTCATGACATTTCTCCTTTCACCTGACACAACACTACAATAACATATCAGCGTTAGCTTGTGATAATGGGTCACTCATGTCTATAATGTAAGAAGTTTATTTATTGGAGGTTTTTATTAAGGTGACTGAAGAAGGAAAACAATCTGAGCGCTACGTGCCATCAGATCAGCATCATATGGCGATTCCCTGGCAGAATTTCGCACCAAACCAGGACACGCCAATCAAGCAGGCACGCGTCAAAGCCCGCGCATCCATCGTTGGCCGAATTGGGATCATGATGCTTTCCTGTGGTACTGGGGCCTGGCGTGTCCGTGACGCAATGAACACCGTTGCCCGCGTGCTGAATCTGACCTGTTCTGCAGATATTGGCTTAACGACCATCAACTACACCTGTTTTGATACAGGACACAGCTACTCCCAAATTTTGGCGCTGCCTAATACCGGCGTAAATACGGATCGGCTGTTTGTCCTCGAAACATTTGTGAGTCAGTTTGATCAAAAATACGGCGATTTGACACTTAATCAACTGCACCGTAAATTGGATAAAATTCAGCAGACACCCGGCCATTATTCTCCTATCGTTAAAGGCCTAGCAGCCGCGATTGCCTGTGCTTCCTTTATTTTCTTGCTGGGCGGCGGCTGGATTGAAATGTTCTGTACCTTTATTGGCGCTGGCATTGGGAACTGGGTCCGTGGTGAAATGGGCAAGCGAAAGCTCACCACCATTTCAGGTATTGCTGTCAGTGTGGGCATTGCTGAAATTACGTACTTCCTCGCTTTTAAGGGGTTACAGTTCTTTTATCCCATATCAGGTAACCACGAGGCAGGATACATCGGCGCCATGCTGTTTGTGATTCCAGGGTTCCCCTTTATCACCAGTTTCTTGGATTTATCAAAATTAGATATGCGTTCTGGCCTTGAACGGCTGACATATGCCATTATGATCACGAGTGTCGCTACCCTTTGTGGGTGGTTAATTGCCCTCATCGTTAATTTCCAACCAGAAAACTTTGTGCCACTCGGTTTAAGCCCTATCATCCTCCTACTGCTGCGTTTGCCAGCAAGTTTCTTCGGGGTGTACGGTTTCTCCATGATGTTTAACAGCTCGCAAAAACTGGCCATCACTTCTGGGTTAATCGGCGCGGTGGCAAATACGTTGCGTCTGGAATTAGTCGACTTTAATACGATTCCCGCTCCTGCCGCCGCTTTCTGCGGTGCGTTGGTCGCTGGCCTATTGGCTTCAATCATCAACCGAACAAACGGTTATCCAAGAATTTCTTTGACGGTCCCTTCGATTGTGATCATGGTCCCCGGCTTGTTTATCTATCGTGGGATCTATGATATTGGACTCAATGAAATTGGTAATGGCGCCCTATGGCTAACTCGGGCAGCCCTAATTATTCTGTTCTTACCACTAGGCTTGTTCGTTGCCAGATACCTGTTGGATAAAGATTGGCGACACTTTGATTAGTGCGTGAAACAACTCGTTTAGATACCAGTGCGTGGAACAACTCGTTTAGATACCAGAGTGTAAGTGAGTTATAGGTTGTATCCCCCGTCCTTTGGGGGATACGGCCTATAATTTACTTACACGGCCGGTATCTGAGTTGTGGAACGCGATTAGTCTATATAAAAGTAATGAACCAACAAAAAAAGCGCTAGAATGATCATAGAAATCATTCTAGCGGTTTTAGTTTGAGGTCATTCCTTCAAAATACCCTCTTTTTTAAACGTTGCATTGCGCATTAATTTATATAGGGTCGCCGTAATGGGAACTGCCAGCATCATACCGACGATGCCAGCTAATCCGCTGCCGACGGTAATCGCTGCTAACACAAGAATTCCGGGTAGGCCAATGGTGCCACCAACCACTCGAGGATAAATGAGATTACCTTCGATCTGCTGCAAAATGATGATGAACACCACAAACAAGATGGCTTTAATCGGTGAAGTAACAGCGATCAACACAAAACCGACCACGCCACCGATCCAGGCACCAATCATTGGAATTAAGGCGCTCACACCGACTAACGCACCAATTGACAGTGCATCTGGAAATTGGAATAACAGCATCCCCAACGTGCATAACGTCCCCAGAATAAAGCCTTCCAAAACTTGTCCGGCAATGAAGCTGGAAAACATTTTATCGGTCACACTCAGAACGTAATGAGTTTTAGCCACCAATTTTGCAGGTAAAAAGTCATCCATCAACCGATTGAGCCAACCGCCGATCTTTTCCTTACCGCTAATGAGATAAATTGAGAAGACAAATGCTAAAACAAAGTTAAATAGACCGGAAAAAATACTGCTGAAGATATTCACTGTCGAACTGAAGAGACCAGAAGCGCCAGCCGTCAAAAACTTAGTTGCTTTAGCCTCAATTGATTTCCAATTAAAAGAAGACGTGGCATCCGTAATACGCTTGCTAATGGTGTGCTCCTGGTCAATTCGATTAAGCCAGTGTGTCAAATCGTTGACGGTACTTGGCACCGTTTTAAAGAAACTATTGATAGCCTCGATAAATTGCGGGATAACCAACCGCATGACACCAGCTATAATCAGCACAATGATCAATAGCGCAAATAAAATCGCCAGTGGCCGACGTAACCCTTGCGCCCACTTCTGACCGGCATGCGGCCACAACCACTTCTCCAATTCACGGGACAGCAGATTCACAGCATAGGCCATGACACCGCCTAATATCAATGGATTCAGCACTGATATGAGATTCCCAATCGCTCCGAAAATCTGTCCCGGATAAACCAGACAAGCTAAGAAAAGGGCGACCACAACAGTACCCCATACAAATGATTTCTTAGATATGGTCATTTAGCACCTCCATAAGCCATTTAATTACTTCTAGTTTACCTTATTTAGACAGAAATTTCTGCAATGATTGGTGATTGTTACATTGCCGAAACGCGTTCCACAACTCTGATTTCGGCCATTTCGTTGCGGCTACATTGCCGAAACGCGTTCCACAACTCTGATTCCGGCCGTGTAATACAAATAAAGCGTGGTTCCCAAACCCAGGAACCACGCTTTATTTGTATTACACTCTGGAATCAACCCGAGTTGTTACACGCTCTGCTCTAAATTAATTTCCCCACAACCGGTAACTTGGCCAGCACACTCTTCTTGTGTGGTGAAGCCATGATGGCCTCAGACAAGTCCTTACCAGCACCATTTCCATGATGTTCGCCGTTTGGCCATGCAGCCACATTCGTTACATCATAAATCGTGCCATCAATTGCAACATATGCCTTATGACCATCTTTACCATCATATTGCTTGAGTTCCTCTTTAGTTAAGTTCTCTGCCATGAGTCATCCGTCCTTTCGTTTATCTACCGTAAGTGTACCATTTATCATCTAAATAGTCAGTTAAATCGTCATCATTATGCCTGTACTTCCGCACCTTCGGCCTTCACGTGAAGCCCAATACCGGTAATGCCGCTGAGCAATGACATCACTGGACAAAGTAAGCTGAAGAACACGAATGGCAGGTATGACATCGTTGGTACACCCAGCGTGTTAGCGAGGAAGACACCGCCGACACCCCAAGGCACCAAGTAGTTGAGAACCGTCCCGCCATCTTCCAATGTTCGGCCAAGAGCTGAACTTTCCAAACCACCGTTATTAAAGGTCTGTTTAAATGAACGGCCAGGTAAAATGATGGATAAGAATTGTTCCCCAACAAAGATGTTGATACCAATGCAGGTGGCTAACGCCGCAGTCACTAGCTTAGCGTGTGAATTCAAATGAGCAGCTAGCGGTGTCATCACGGCACTGACTAACCCGAAGTTGACCAGTAGACCACCTAACGAAAGTGTCAGGACGATCAACGCTACCGTTGGCATCATACTAACAATGCCGCCCCGTGACAACAGCAGATTAACTTCAGCGTTTGACGTCTTGGCTACGAAACCGTTGGTGATGATATTGCTGGCTTTAGTGACGTTTAACGCAGGATTATTGATAAACATCATAACAGCTGATACCAGTACGTTTAATAACATGGTTGGAATAGCAGCCATCTTGAAGCCGGCGCAGACAAACACTAGGACGATTGGAATAAGGGCAACCCACGAAATATGGAAATCCTGTGTCAGTGCGGCAACCGTCGTATTAATTTTTGCGAAATTAGCCTGATTATGACCAAAGCCAAGTAAGGCAAAAACCACGGTTGAGATGGCTGCTGCGGGTAACGTGGACCACAAAATAGTTTTCATGTGATCGAATAAATCCGTATCCACCACGGCAGCGGCCAGGTTATTGGTTTCTGACAACGGTGAACATTTATCACCGAAGATACCACCGGAAATAACCGCGCCAGCAACTAAGGCGGGGCTGAAGTTCATCGTTACACCGATACCAAAGAAGGCAATTCCCACGGTGGAAACAACGGTGAAACAGCTGCCAACCGCAGCACCCACCAATGAACAAACCAGAAAAACGGTTGGTAAGAACCATTGGGCACTAATTGCTTTAAAGCCAATCACCATCAATGTTGGAATCGTCCCAGCAGCGATCCAGGTACTGATCATCGCACCAATCAAGATAAAAATCACGATGGGAATGATCCCCTTATCAATCCCGTCTTTAATCCCGTGATTGATATCATCCCAGGATAGGCCCTTAAACTTGGCCCAGAAAATCGTTACTGTAATGGCCAGTAAAACAGGCACTTGTGGTGACAGACCTAACCGAATCACCCCTAACCCCATGATGGCTAGGATAATGACCAGCATAATAATGGCTTCTCTTAAACTTAATTTGATTTTTTGCATAATATTGATCTCCCTTTTAGTTGTTCGTTATGACATCCGACCTGGTCGATCAATATCGTGTCATGCCACCGCTAGTTGTTCTCATAAGAATGCTCCTCCCAAATAAAAAATCGCCCCCATTGCATCATTGCAACAGGGACGATCAGACTCTACCGTGGTACCACCCAAATTGTGTACGTTATCGTACACCACTCACCAGAAGATAATGGATTCTAGCGGTAACCATCGTCGACGTCTACGTATTTCGTCAACTTTACCCTGATTGGCTCGCAGCAACCGCCAACTTTCTGACACCCAGATAAAGCGCTACTTGTTTGTAAGTCCAACATTAAATATTAATTAAAATTATAACCATAATTTTGGAGAATGCAAGCCGTACGGTAAAATTAATCTAACGACCACCGCTTAATTGCAAGTTATTGACCATCAATCAACCCGGTATAAATGATATGATAATTGTAAAGGAAGTGGGACTTGATGCGCATTTTACTGATCAATGGATACACGCCGCACCCCGATGCTGGCGGTAAGTTGACCCAAACCCTAGTTGATATCAGTCGAGAAAAACTCTCTCCGCAAAACGAAGTGAAAGTCACGGCAATCACAACTTATAAAGCCAGCGAAGAAGCCGACAAGTTTCGCTGGGCAGACTTAATTCTGCTGTACTTTCCGCTTTACTGGTATGCCATACCGTGGGGATTGAAGCGTTACATCGATGACGTCTTCGCTCTGCACCAATTTTACGATACTGACGAAAACGGTCAGCCAGTGGCGCTAATGCCTGGCAAGCAGTTTGGCTACGTCACCACGCTGGCGGCAGTCGCTGACACTTACGCGCCAGGTAATCCGCTCACTGAAGGACTGACCGTCTCAGATTTACTGAGACCGTTGACCGTCACTTTCCGCTACGTGGGGATCGAACCCGCCACGCATTTTCACAACTGCATCTTCTATGATGTCTACAATCCGAACGTAATTCAGCCAATCAAGGCATCACTTCTAGCTGAATTGTCAAAATTAGATGATGAATGACTCAAAAAGTGATCAAATGAACTAAAATGGAGTTAGCAACTTAAAAGGAGTAAATCATATGGCAAATAAAACATGGCTCATCACGGGAACCTCGACTGGTTTTGGTCGCTCACTAGCTACTTTACTGGCACAAAAGCCTAATCTCAACCTGGTAGCGACTGCCCGTCACACAGATCAGCTTGATTACTTAGATCAATATGATCATGGGCAGATTCAAAAACTGACACTAGATGTCACTAACCAAGATGAAATCAACCAAGTCGTCAAACAAGTTAACGACCGTTTTGGTAGCATTGACGTGCTTGTCAACAACGCTGGCTTAGGTTACTTTGGCACCTTTGAAGAAAGTGACCGCGACGCCGTTGAATACATGTTCAATGTTAACGTTTGGGGCTTAGCTGATATGACTCGGGCAGTATTACCCACTATGCGTCAGCAACGCAGCGGTGTCATCGTCAACTTCTCATCGATTGCGGGCCTCTTCTCATTTCCAACCCTTTCCTTCTATAACGGCACCAAGTACGCTGTTGAGGGAATGAGCGAATCACTGGCACAGGAAGTGAAGGATTTAAATATCAAAGTCCTACTGATCGAACCAAGCGGTTTCCGGACTGATTGGGCTGGCCGTTCTTCACAAAAAGCCCTGCCAACCACAACCGACTACCAGCAATTTGCTGAATCAATTGAACAGAATAACGCCAACGCGCATCATGAAGCTGGCGATCCGGATGCAGCTGCCGAAATCATTTACGATCAAGTCACTAACAACTACGCACAATTACCATTGCGCTTACCTTTGGGTAAATTTGCTTCCGACATGGCCATCGATAAGTACACCAAGTCCTTAGCAGGCTTCAAACAAGTGCGGGATATTTCGGTCTCTGCTGATCAACCAGAAAAATAGGAGTGTATATATGAAAACAGTCAAATTAGGTAACAGTAATTTAAACGTTTCTCAAATCGGCTTAGGGACCATGGCGTTTGGTCGGTGGATCTCAGAAGCAGACTCAGATGCAATTTTGGACCATGCTGTAAACAGTGGGATTAATTTAATTGACACCGCCGATTACTATGGACCCGGTCAAGACGAAAAACCGGCTTACGGGGACGGCACCTCCGAAACCATCATTGGTAACTGGCTTAAACGCAACCCAAGCATCCGTTCAAAAATCGTGCTGGCAACTAAGGTGGGGTCGAATACGAACCCAGTCATGAGTAATCCGTCATTATCACGTGACCACATTCTCCAACAGGTCGACTCATCTTTGGAGCGTCTGCAAACCAACTACATTGACTTATATCAAGCACATTTATTCGATAACAACACCCCGTTAGCCGAAACTTTAACCACGTTAAGCGGGCTGGTCGATGAAGGTAAAATTCGCAGCTACGGCGTTTCTAATTACACTGAGTATCAACTGACACAAGCACTGGCCATTATCAAAGACCGTCGTTTGAATCCGCTGACTTCTCTGCAGAACCGCTACAATATTCTCAGCAAACACGATGATCAGGATGTATTAAAACTGGCTCAGCGCTCCCACGTGGGCTTCTTAGCATACAGTCCACTGGCTCGTGGCGTTCTCACAGGTAAGTACCTAAACGGTGCCATGCCAAGTAACAGCCGGGCCGCACATGGCGAACCGTTGATTAAAGAGTACTTCAACGACGACGATCAGCAAGCCGTAGAAAAATTAAAGGCAATTTCAGATCAAACCGGCACGCCAATGTCACAATTAGCATTTGCGGGTGTCCTTTCAGTACCAGGTATCACCACAGCACTGCTAGGCGCCAGCAAAACCAGCTACATTGACGATGCAATTCAAGCTGCTGAACTGAAACTCCCCCAAAAAGTAATGGCCCAGCTTAAATCATTGTAAACTCAAATCAATCAAGACAATCGAAATGCCGATCGCGGATAACTCCGTGACCGGCATTTTTGGATGCGTCACCCACTCAGTAACCGTAGGCGTCCGCGATTGAGCTGGCTGTGAAGGTGGTGTTAGGGCTGCACGGGACGACATTTAAGACACGCGGGCTGCGCGTGGCTTGAATGCGAGGTGAAAGACCGCTTTTCAGGCTTTCAGCGGTCCCCAACAGCAGACCGAAACCCGGACGCCGAGATGACCGTCTACTGCCAGCGGAAGTAGCCAACGAATTAAATTTTTAGTTTAGAATTCACCATTAACCGTAGGTGCCTGTGCTTCAGTTAGTTGTGAAAGTGGTGTTAGGGCTTTAGCCCTTACAGCACGGGACGACATTTAAGACACGCGGGCTGGGCGTGGCTTAAATGCGAGGCAAAAGACAGTGGCTTTTGCCGGTCCCCACAACAGACTGAAGCACGGGTCCCGAAGGTGGCATTAAAAAAGTCATGGTCTACTTCCAAGGAAAGTAAATCATGACTTAAATAACATCATTAAGCGTTAACCGAAACCTCACGTGCAAGCGCATCAAAAGCGCCGAGGGCTGCGGTAGCGCCGGAACCCATGGAAATGATGATCTGCTTGTAAGCAGAGTTGGTGCAGTCACCGGCAGCAAAGACGTTAGCTAAACTGGTAGCGCCCTTATCGTTAACGATGATCTGCCCTTGCTTATCCATATCCATGCATTCGGATAACCAGCCTGTGTTAGGAACCAAACCAATTTGAACAAAGATACCGTCAACGGTTAATGACTTGGAATCACCGGTTGAACGATCCGTGTAAACTAAACCATTGACCCGGCCATCGCCTTCAATACTGGTAGTTTGGGCGTTGGTGATAAGCTCAACGTTAGCCATGGACTCAGCCTTTTCAACCAGCACAGCATCCGCAGCAATCTTCGGTCCGAACTCTAGCACGGAAACGTGTTTAGCAATCCCAGCTAAGTCGATTGCGGCTTCAACACCGGAATTACCGCCACCAATAACGGCAACGTTTTTGCCCTTGTATAGCGGTCCATCACAGTGAGGGCAGTAAGCAACGCCTTTATTGCGAAATTCTTTTTCACCTGGCACACCGATATTCTTCCAGTGCGCACCAGTTGCGATAATGACCGTTCGCCCTTTCAGCGTGGTATCACCCTTTAATTGAACCTGAACGGGTGAACCTTCAGTCAGACCAGTGACCGTTTGACCGTCGATCAGCGTAACGTTGTACTTCGTCATTTGCGCTTGAATGTTTTGCATCAGCTGCTCACCCTCGATGTAGTCGGTACCGATCAAATTCTCAATACCAACGGTTTCAAGGGGCTGGCCGCCAATATGATCAGCGACTACCGCAGTGGATAAGCCTTTACGGGCTGAATAGATTGCGGCTGAACCGGCAGCGGGACCGCCGCCAATGATCAAAACATCATAAGTCTTGTCAGAAACATCATCGTTAACTGCAGCAACGGCGGCTTTCCCCTGTGCCTTGTTAACCAGCTGTTCCAACGTTGCGCGGCCGTTGTGCCATTCTTCACCGTTCAAGAAAACGGTTGGCACGGCCATAATATCGTTAGCTTCTGCTTCATCCTGGAACATGCCGCCTTCGATCATGGTGTGGGTAATGTGCGGATTCAGCAAACTCATAATATCTAACGCTTGTACCACGTCTGGACAGTTATGACAGCTCAAGCTGGCAAAGGTTTCAAAGTGGAGGTCCTGGTCAATTGCCTCGATTTGTTGACGGACTTTCTCTGAAATCTTCGGTGCGTGACCGGAAACCTGCAAGAGTGCCAATACGAAGGACTCGAATTCGTGGCCTAGTGGAATCCCCGCAAAGGTAATCCCAGAAGGTGCTGCGCCCTGAGCGTCCAACGTGAAGCTGGGCTGGCGTTTCAGTGAACCTTCAGCGATCGACAGCTTAGGTGACAAGGCCGCCACTTCATTCAAGAAGTCGCGGACCTTAGTACCATTTGCCGAGTTACCAGCGTCTAACGTAAAGACCACTGGTTGCTGAAGCAACTGTAAATAACTGCTCAGCTGTTGTTTTAATTTGTCATCTAACATTAAATCTTACCAACAAGATCGAGGCCTGGGGTTAAGGTTTCTGAACCTTCCTTCCACTTAGCAGGACATACTTCACCTGGGTGGGATTCAACGTACTGACCCGCTTTAATGCGGTCGATGTATTCAGCAGCGTTCCGACCAATGCCGTCAGCATTGATTTCTAGTGACTGAACAACCCCGTCTTTGTCCAAGATGAATGTCCCACGTTGTGCGAGACCGGCTTCTTCATCGAAGACGTCGAACATCTTAGCTAATTGATGAGATGGATCACCAATCATGGCGTATTGCAATTTACCCACAGCATCCGATTCATCATGCCATGCCTTGTGGACAAAATGAGTATCTTCAGACACTGAGTAAACTTCAACGCCTAAACTTTGTAAGGTTTGATATTGATCTTGTAAATCTTCCAATTCGGTTGGGCAGACAAATGAAAAGTCAGCTGGATAAAACATCACAACGCTCCAGTGTCCCTTTAGATCTGCATCGGTAACATCGATAAACTCGCCCTTTTGATAAGCCTGTGCTTTAAATTCTTCAATCTGTTTTCCTACTAAACTCATGTTCGAAAACCTCCTTAGAATTTGCTACAAGTTCATTGTACAATGTAATGATTCTAATTTAAAGGGTAAATTAGAATCTTTCTAGATTTCTGAGACAGATTGTTCATTTAGTTGTATTAATAACTTTACTCGATTTATCAAGTAAGTTGTTAGCGGTTTTGATTTCTCTTCCATTTTACCACCTAACCCTGTCAAAATAAAAAACCGTACTAACTAAGTACGGTTTTTGATTGTTGATTACCGGTGCAATTTCTTTTGAATCGCGTCACCGATCGAATCAACTTTCTTAGCTGCAAATACCGTTCCGCCAACGAGAACGCCGCCGACGATCAGAGTACTGGCAACCATAAATTTAAATACGGATTGAATGGCATCCATGCTATCAGCCACCTTTCATTAGGCCTTATCTTTTCGTAGTCCTAAAACGATCGATACGATTACAACCAGGATGACAGCGCCGATTATCGAAGGAATCAGTGCCATCCCCGCTAAGCTTGGACCCCAAGTACCCAGTAATGCCTGACCTAGCCACGCACCTAATAGTCCGGCAATAATATTCGAGATCCAGCCCATGGCGGCACCGTGGTTCGTGATTGCTCCTGCAATTGCGCCAATAATCGCGCCAACAATGAGTGACCATAATAAACCCATAGTAATACCTCCTTATCGACTTAACTGACCATCAATTTTCTATAATCCCAGCATAGCAAATACTGTGTATTGAACGCTACAAATATGATAATTATTTTTTTATGTTAATCATCATTATTGATTTATGTTACTTATTTTTAACCTGTCTATTTTAATCAGAATCAATTTTACGTTAGAATAGAACCATTCAATAGACAGAAAGTCAGGTGCTCACGTGGTCCAACCAATTGATCATATCGAAGTTCGCGGCGGGAACGTCAATAACCTGAAAAACATCGACGTTGATATCCCGTTAAATAAATTTGTTGCCATCTCTGGCCCTTCCGGTTCCGGTAAGAGTTCGCTTGCTATGGGAATTCTTTACGCTGAAGGCTCCAGACGATACTTAGACGCCCTATCCACTTACACACGGCGCCGAATCGCGCAAAACAAAAAATCTCAGGTTCAATCAGTCAAACATATACCATCAGCACTAGCACTGCGACAACGGCCGACCATTCCTTCAGAACGCTCTACGGTAGGCTCCCTAACAGAGGCCTTTAACGTCGTTCGTCTAATCTTTTCTCGACTAGGCTCTGTCGTGTGTCCCAACGGTCACCGACTGCCACCGACAATCGAAATCGCCCAAAAGATGGATTTGGCCGGCGATGACATGGGCATGATCACCTGTCCAACGTGTGGCGTCCGGTTTATGGCTAACGGTGCCGAGGATTTTTCATTCAATTCCACTGGCGCCTGTCCCACTTGTCACGGACTGGGCGTTGTCAGGGAATTAGACGAATCTAAACTGATTGGTGACGAGAACCTTACCATTGACCAAGGGGTAGTGGGTTCATGGCACTTGCCCGGCCGAAATTTCATGCCCAAGGTCGTGGCTACTTTGGGTGTCCGGACTGATGTGCCTTACAAAGAACTGTCAGATAAGGAAAAAGAAATCGTGCTTCACGGTAAAAAAGAAACCCATCCGGTCAATATCAGTTCTGGTACTGGCCGAGTGTTCCACATGGACAATGCACTGTACGAAAATGCCTATGCTGCTGTTGAAGATTCGCTGGAGTCAGTCACTAGTGAACGTTCAATTGCTCGAATCAACCAGTTTTACCACTTCTCAACCTGTCCGACCTGCCACGGCTCCCGGATGAATCCGGAACGTTTGAAGCAGTTAGTCGGTGGCAAAAACATCGCTGAAGTCGCTGACATGCAACTCAGTGATTTAGCCAAATGGGAAGCTGACACTAAGGCAGCTTTACCCGCTGACATGGCTTCATTAGCCAAAATTCTTTTTACTGAACTGGATGATAATTTACGCCCATTACTTGAGTTAGGTTTGGAATACCTTAGCCTTTCTCGTAGCGGTAACACTTTGTCTACCGGTGAATTACAACGAATCCAGCTAGCACGGACGTTGCGGACCGAAACCACTGGGGTACTCTATGTATTGGACGAACCCTCCATTGGTCTGCATCCCGATAATATTAAGGGATTGATCAACGTTTTCCGTCAGCTGATCGCTCAAGGTAACTCTCTGGTGGTTGTCGATCATGAAGTCGATATCATTTCAGCCGCCGATTGGGTGATTGAAATCGGTCCTGGGTCTGGTGATGAAGGCGGCCAAGTCATCGCGCAAGGTACGCCAAATCAATTAGTGGCCAATCCCAAATCGCTCATTGGGCCATTCATCTCCGGACGAGCGAACATTTTGCAAACCAAGCACTCGGCTAAGAAGCCGACGGGCCAGTCTACTCACGTTAAAATCAGTGACCATTTCAACTTGCATCACGTTGAAGCTACTTTTCCGGATAATAAAGTGACTGCCATTACTGGTTTTTCTGGTGCTGGTAAAACCAGTTTGATCATCGATTCGCTAGTACCCGCCATTCGAGCACAAAAACAGCACCAGCAATTACCGCAGCAAGTAAGTGCCTTGACCACGGATCTGCAGGATGTTGTCAGCGTGGATGCTAGCCCAGTCGGTAAAAACGCCCGCTCAACGCTAGCAACTTACACCAATATCATGAACGCCCTGCGGCATATGTTTGCCGACCTGCCTGAATCAAAAGCTAAGGGGTACGGCATTGCTTACTTTTCTTACAACAATAAGCAGGGTGCCTGCCCAAACTGCGGAGGCCTGGGAAATATTACTTTGGATATCCAGTACCTGCCAGATATGGAAGAAGTCTGCCCCGTTTGCCATGGCACTCGGTATAAGGACGAGATTCAGCAGATTAAATGGCATGGTTATTCTATCGTCGATTTATTGAATTTATCCGTTGAAGAAGCCATCCCCGTCTTTAAGGACGTGCCGCGAATTGAACATCAGTTGAAGCAACTCAAGGAAGTCGGCCTCGCTTACCTTCACTTGGGTGAAAGCACCCCAACGTTATCTGGCGGTGAAGCCCAGCGGTTGAAGCTGGTCTCTCACCTGACCAAGAAGCAGGCTGGTACCCTATTCGTTTTCGATGAACCATCGATCGGCCTGCATCCGCTAGACGTACAAACCCTGTTGCAAATCATTGACCGCCTACGCATCAATGGTGCCACGATCCTCATCATCACCCATGACGTGGACTTGATGCTAAACGCCGATTATCTCATCGATATGGGGCCTCGCGGTGGCGCTGCTGGCGGGAGAATTGTGGCTGCTGGGCAACCGCTAGAACTGGTGAAAAAGCCAACTAGCTTGACCACCGAATATTTGGCAAAGCATTGGCAGAAATTCGGCAAGCCCGAAAATTAATTTTGTTTTGACATATTCACTTAATTGACTATGTCGTCTAATTGATGATAAACTCATTATGTAAGTGAAAGACGTTCAAACGTCTCTCACTGTAGAGCCGTTAATGACGGCTAGCTGTTATTTAGTCAAAAAGACCGCTTAACTTTCTGCCAAAAGTTTTGTCAGCGGTCTTTTTTGATGGTTTTTAAAAGTTCCCGAACAACCTTTACTAGATTGGATAATTCTTCGACCAACAAGTCCGCATAATGAACTGTTAACGTCAGACCAACTAGTAAGCTGATTAAAACGGAAAATTACTATTTGTTTGTCATCTAAATTTTTCAATCAGTTGACAGCAGCTCACTAAGCATGTTAATTTAGCTTCATACACAACAAAGGAGGCCTCGCCCATTGAAGATCTAAGTCAACCGTTAGAACCTAGCACCGCGATTTCCGTTAAAGGGGAATACTGTGCAGTTCTGGCATTGACCTAGACCTTCTCTAGCGAGCCTAAACGCATCATCGTTATGCGCAAAGCACCTGGAGAATTGTTCTCAGGTGTTTTTTTAATGCCCAAAAACTGCCGCGGTGCCCGTTAAGAAACTGGAGGACATCATATGTCGACTATTCAAATCACTCATTTAACCTTCGCTTATCCTGGGCAGGATAACCTGTTTACCAACCAGAATTTAACCTTTGACAGTGGTTGGAAATTAGGCCTGACTGGCCGTAATGGCCGTGGTAAAACCACCCTACTGAATCTGATTCGCGGAAAACTCAGCGGTCAAGGCAGCATCACGATGCCACTGACACCGCTCTATTTTCCGCAGCCGGTTAAAGATCCCACGAAAGAAGCTTGGGTCGTTGCTACCGAAGCAAGCACAGCTGAATTATGGGAAATTCAACGTGAGCTGTCTCTCATGCATGTGGATGATGACCTGTTGTACCGGCCATACGAAAGCCTTTCGGGTGGCGAACAGACCAAGGTCTTATTGGCGGCAACCTTTGCTAGCCAGACTGGTTTTCCACTATTGGATGAACCAACGAACCATCTGGATATCCGGGGCCGCGATCAGATTGCGGTTTATTTAAAGCAGGCCCAGCAAGGTTTCATCGCCATTTCACATGACCGGCATTTCCTAGATGTTGCCACTGACCATACCCTGACGATTGAAAAGCAGCAGCTGGTTTTGACTCAGGGTAATTATTCAGCATATGCTCAAGCCAAACAGTTAAAAGACCAATCGGAATACGCTGAACAGGCAAAGTTGCGGCGTGATATCGACCGGCTAAAACAAACTGCCGCTAGTAAACGGCAATGGAGCCATTCCCGCGAAGCTGACAAATACGGCAACCCCCATAAAAAAGGCAGCGGTGCTGTCTATGACACCGGCTTTATTGGCGCGCGTTCTGCGCGGGTCATGCAAAAGGCCAAGAATCTGGAACACCGGATGGATAAAGCAATCACTGATAAAGAATCATTACTGCAAAACGTCGAGTTCGTTGACCCGTTGACCCGTTGACCATGAATTATCAGCCAGACCACCATGAAACCTTACTCTGGGTCAGAAACGTTCAACTCAGCTATGATGGTCAGCCGTTATTCTCAAAACCAATTAGCTTTGAACTCAATCGTGGCGACCGGCTAGCTCTAATTGGGCCAAACGGCAGTGGTAAATCATCTTTGATTGCTGCTATCTTGGGGCAGTTCAAGGGTGAGGTCACCGGTGAAATTCAACTCACGGAAAATGCGAAGCGGAGCCTAGTCCGTCAGCATTACCCGGATAATGTGGGAACGCTAACTCAGTTTGCTGAAAAGCGCGGACTGAGTTATCAAGCCCTATTGAACAACCTGAAAAAATTGGGGATGCCTCGTACAACCTTCAACACCCCCATTCAACAGCTATCAGCCGGCCAGCAAAAAAAGGTGGAACTGGCGGCCAGCTTAGCGACCCCCACTAGTCTTTACCTGTGGGATGAACCTTTGAATTACCTAGACGTGTTCAACCAAGAACAGCTCACAACGCTCATTCAAACCGTCCAGCCCACAATGCTCATAACAGAACATGACCGCGATTTCATCCAGTCGGTCAGCACCAAAATCGTGAGCCTTTAGCGTTGCCAGACTCGCTGTTGCAAGTTAAATGAGAACTCGCTATACTGATGAAAAATTACGGGGGATGAGTCTATGGCAAAGTATGAAACGTTAGCCGAATACTTGGCTTCAATCAGTAAACCAGAAAACGCACAACAGTTAAGCGCACTGCTTGATAGTATCAAAACGCAATACCCACAGTTAGCGTTGCGCATCGCGTGGAATCAGCCGATGTTTACCGACCACGATACCTTTATCATTGGTTTCTCGGCTGCCAGCAAAGACATGGCCGTTTCAGTAGAAGCCCCAATTTTCGAGAAATATCTGACGCAAATTAAAGTGTTAGGCTATCGGGCAACAAAGCGTCAGTTCCACGTTGCTTGGGGAACCGAGATTGATGCAACCTTACTTCATCATTTGATTGAGGATGCCATCACGTATAAACAAGGAATGACCACCTTTTGGGCACCTAAAACAAACTAATCAAAAAAACCTGGTGAACAGTCAGCGACTGGACACCAGGTTTCTTTTTGCTTAATTATTGAACTTGAACGATTTTTTCGATCATTTCAACTAAAAATGCTTTAAGCCGTAAACGGTCGCGCTGGTTGGACAAATCAGCCTGCCCTAGCACACCAAAAACGCCCTCTAACATGAACGTACTTAATAACATCGGATCGTGTGATTTTCTAATCCGATAAATGACCGCTGGTGAATCTTGATTTTCCGCTGTAATATGCGTCATCAGCCATTTTTGTAAAATTTGGTGATTTTCTGCGTAATGACGGTTGTTCGGATCGACTCTCAAATGAGAGAGCACATCATAATTATCCATAAAAAAGTCAGCAATTTCAGCAGGCGTATGCTCTTTTTTACCATCACTTAACCAGTCTTCGAGGATTTTATCAAGGACGCCCTCGGTCAAATCGATTTTATCATGAAAATATCGGTAAAATGTGCTGCGTTTTATAAATGCGGCTTCACAAATCTGAGTAACTTCAATGTTTTCAATCCGGTGAGTTTTTAATAAGGTCAGCATTGCTGTCGTTATCTGGTTCCGGGTTCTTAAGCGTGCATATGAGGCCATTATTTAACCCCCCCTGGGTGGATTTACCTAATAATTAAATTTTATAACAAGCTATGCAAGGCTGTAAATGCAAACGACTCCTAAATTACTATTATATTGGAACATACCCTAATATATGCCATCAAATCGAACACCAAATTGTTTATGTATCTTTTACTAAAAAAATATAAACAGGGTGAAAACAGGCTTTTATAACCTTTACACAACTTTTACACATTCCAAGGGGTAAGTTTACATTGTTTCAGTAAACTTAGTCAGAGCACAAATTATAACGGAAGAGGTTTTCATCTTGATTGAACTTTTTAAAGCGATTATTTTAGGCGTGATCGAAGGGATAACCGAATTTCTCCCCATCAGTTCAACCGGTCACCTTTATCTGGCAGACGCATTTATCAAACTCGATGAATCAACGGCATTCATCAATATGTTTATGGTCGTCATACAATTCGGGGCCATTATGGCAGTAATTGCCCTATATTTCAATAAATTGAACCCGGTAGCCCGCAACAAAGATCAGTTGGCCAAACAGCAAACTTGGATTTTGTGGGCGAAGGTGATTCTAGCTGTTCTGCCTTCCGTCATTATCGGCTTACCACTAAATGACTGGATGGATGCCCATCTCACCAGCTGGCAGGTCATTTCGGCAACGTTGATTCTCTATGGTGTGCTGTTCATTCTGATTGAGACCTTTAATCATCACCGTTCGCCGCATTTTGCCAATTTAAATCAGCTACCCATTAAAATTGCCATTTTGATTGGCTGTTTTCAGATCTTGTCACTGGTTCCCGGTACCTCACGCTCTGGTGCGACTATTCTTGGCGCAATGCTCGTTGGCAGTTCAAGGTACGTGGCAACGGAATTCTCTTTCTTCTTGGCGATACCGACCATGTTTGGTGCTTCCTTGCTAAAAATCACTAAGTACCTGATTCATGGCAATACTTTCACGGGCATGCAAGCGGCGGTTTTGATCACTGGGATGCTTGTCTCCTTTGTGGTGGCCTACTTATCAATTAAATTTCTTTTGAACTACATCAAACAAAACGACTTTAAGGCATTTGGCTGGTACCGAATCATCTTAGGCCTGGCCGTCATTTTCTATTTTGGGTTGGTACATTAAATAGTCGCGACAAAATTTAACCGTGCACAATTGATTTTACCTGTTTTTCAGCGTAAACTGCTAGCTAAAGGAAGTGTTGATAATGAACGAAATTACGCTTACCCCTGCAGTTATTGAGGTATTAAAACAAAAACAAATCGCTGATAAAACATTGCTGCTGATCACTGATGACGCTGGCGGCAAATATTCACTTCAAGGCGGTGCTTGCAGTATCGGCACTAAGTTCACCATCGTGGTGTTAGACCAGCCAGACGATGAATACACTGTACAGCTGAAGAATAACGCTGGCCTATCGCTTTACACCTCTGATTATGACGTCTATTTTCTTGGTCAGGGCTTAAAACTGGATTACCAAAAAGCCATGATCAGCTTGACTAATAATGGTCAATTACTGGACAATAACGTTCTCATTGCAAACGGAAAAGATATTTTGGCTGCCTTTAAACAGGGTATTTTTGCCAATATCGGTAACTGTTAATTGAAAACGAATAACCCTCATCCCGAAAACATCAATCAGGATGAGGGTTATTTTTTGGGTTCTAGCATCTATGCAATAGTTAATAGATTTACGTTATCGCTTAAAGTGATTTAGCCGCGGCAATGCCTTTTTTCAAGCGGTTTAGCCCATCCATTAACCGTTCTTCAGGACAGGCAACGTTCATCCGCAGAAATTGCTGGCCATCGCCACCATACACCGTACCATCAGAAAGATACAGGCCGGTTTCTTGACGAATAAACTGTTCTAACTTGTCAGATGGCATCCCCACTTTACTGGTATCCAGCCAAACAAGATACGTTGCATCACCAGAAATGACTTTTACACTAGGAATATTCTCCGCCACAAACTTCGCGACAGTTTGCTTATTTTTCTCAATATAGGCTCGTAAATCATGGACCCATTGATGCCCAGACGTGTAGGCCGCAATCGTCGCTGGAATTGCAAAGGAATTGGGTTCTGCCAATTCATCCGTATTCAAGCCGCGATTAACAATTGCACGTAAGGCTTCGCTTGGCACGATCACAGTGGCAGCATGCAACGCCGCCACATTGAATGTCTTGCTTGGCGATACCGCGGTCACACTGTTTTGTTCGTTAATCCGATTAACGGAGGCAAACGGCGTATAACCCTTATCCGGTGCAGTAATATCACCGTGAATTTCATCTGATAAAACCACCACATGGTGCTTAGCAGCCAGCTCACCAATTCTAGCTAACGTTTCTACTGGCCAGATCATGCCCACCGGATTATGGGGATTACATAAAATCATCATCGTAGTCAATGGTTCAGCCATCTTGCTTTCCAAGTCATCCCAATCGATATGATAGCGACCTTGATTATCTAACACCAAATCACTGGAAAGAACATGCCGGCCATTATTCAAAATTGAATTATAAAAGATGTTATACACTGGTGCTTGAATTAACACGTTATCGCCAACGTTGGTCAATCGTCTAACAGCTGACGAAATCGTTGGTACAACACCAGTCGCAAATATCATCCAAGCCGTTTCTGGCCGCCAATTATGTTCTTTTTCATACCAGCTTTGAACGGCATCAAAGTAAGCTTGAGGCACTTCTTCATAGCCAAAGATTCCGCTTTTAGACCGCTCCTGAATGGCCTCAACAATGGCTGGTAAGGTCCGAAAGTCCATATCCGCTACCCACATCGGCAGTTCGTTATCCTTGACGTCCCACTTGACTGAATTGGTGTGACGCCGATCAATAAGTTCTGAAAAATCCGTCATGCCGTTTTTCTCCTAACGTTAATTTTTATCGCTGATTTATCAATTTCTGGATCATCAAGAATCACTTCACCGATTGCTGGCGCATTGATCACACCGTTTATTGGATTCTTGACACTATCAATAGTGGTAATCACATCAGCATTAACATCCGTACAATATTCAAACGCTAAATCAGTATTCACCAGTGAACAATTCTCCAAGGTCAGATCATCAACGTAGCAAAGCCCCTGGTCGCTTTCAATCCAGCAGTTTACAAACCGAATATGCTTGGAATTCCAAGCAAGGTATTCACCAATCAGGGTTGAATCATAAACCGTCACGTTATCACAATTCCAAAACGCGTCATGCGTTTCAAAGGTTGAGTGATGCACCTCAATGTTTTTACTACCGTCAAACGCGTAGTTGCCGCTCAACTTCAGGTGATCCACCACCACGTTTTCGCAGTTTTTGCCAAAATAATCGCCAGTTGCTGTAATATGATCCAACTTAACGTTTTGACACCACCAAAGAGTTTCCGCAGCGTTACTCATGGTGATATTGGATAATTCCGCATGGTCAACGTGCCGGAAGGTCTTAGTGGCTTCCACCATCACGTTATCCATTTTTAAGTTCTTGGTGTACCAGATGCCTGCGTGGGCTTCCAGCTTTAACGTGCTTTGCGAAACGCTAATATCATCCGCATACCACAGTGGGTATTTCCACTTGAAAATATTGTGTTCAATAGTCAAATGGCGGCTGTGTTTCAGTGGTGATTCGCCATTTTGGAACGTGCTATTTTTAATGTTGAGGTCGTGCGCTTTAAATAAGGCCCGTTCGCCTTCAAATACTTGTTGGTTGATTTCTTTCACATTGTTTACCTTCTCAATTCTTATCTAATAGCTATATTTTAGTTTTAATACTTTAGATTGTCTAACAATCTTACTTCCTAATGGTTAGGAAGTGATGTATTTATGATACAACCTTATGAGCAGTTAGCAACAGAAAAATTTTCAGTTTTGAAATTGTACTAGCGTTCAGTTACAAGACCTTCTGCATCAAAAAAGAAACCAATTCGCGACGAATTGGTTTCTTGACTGCTGGCTATTTAAACCCGATTAAAGGTCTGGTGAAACTAAAATCTTAACTTGTGATTTGTCTTCAGCTAATGCCTTAATCCCTTCATCAAGGGCTTGATCCAGTCCGATTTCTTTGGTAATAATCTTTCTGAAATCAGCTTGATTATTGTTAATGATTCCCAATACTGCTGGGAAGCTATTGTTGTAACAAAGTGTCGTGATGATGTTGATACCTTGCATGATCACGTCATCGGTCATGTTCATGGAAACGTCTTGACCAAATAACGCGACAACTTGTAACGTACCCGTCCGTTTAGTGACCTTTAAAGCCGTATCAAAGGTTGCTTGGGCGCCGGCACATTCAAAGGTGATATCAACACCGTTTGGCAATTCCTTGCGAATTTCTTCGTTAACGTCAACTTCTTTAGGATTCAGCGTCTTTTCAATGCCTAATTCTTTGGCCTTTTGAAGACGAACTTCGGAAACATCGACAATGTAAATGTTGTTGGCCCCACTGATTTTAGCCAATAATGCCATCAGTAGGCCAATTGGGCCGGCACCCATGACAGCCACGTTTTGGCCTTCGCGCAAGCCGCTGCGTTTAACGGCTTCGTAAACCACAGCCGTTGGTTCAGCCACTGCCCCTAATTTAATATCCAGGCCTTCTGGTAACTTGTGTGCAAAGACACCTTGTACGTTGGCAAATTCAGCAAAACCGCCATCTTGTGAGAAGCCCAGGAAGTTCCCTGAGCCATCTGGCCCAACGGCGTTATTACAGAAGTTGTAGTCCCCTTTACGACAGTTCTCACATTTGCCGCAAGCAAGTAATGGCTCAATAGCAACCTTGTCGCCAATCTTCAAGTCTGAGACATCCTGACCAACTTTGACCACTTCACCTGAAAATTCATGGCCTAATGTGATCGGTACAGTCTTACCCGTTAATGGGTTGGGAACTGTAGGTAATCCCCAGCCTTCCAGATAAGCATGTAGATCACTGCCGCAAATTCCACAATAAGCTACCTTAACTTGAACTTCGTCATCCTTTGGGTCTGCAATTGCAACGTCTTCAACGCGAATATCCTTCTCGCCATAAATTCGAACTGCTTTCATGCTTGTGGCCTCCTTGAACAATTGACAACAACAACTATTGATTCACAATTTAATCATACGGTCAACTATGGGAAAAAGCAATAGTAAATGTTAACGCTTTCTTTACTGATATGACGCTGTTCCAAATGTGTCTCACAAGCCTTCTATGACCGTTAAATGAGTGTGTCATTTACCAAAATAAAAGTTCCGCAACCACCAGACAAATAGCCTTGCGTTTACGGAACTTCATTAAAATCTCAAATTATGACTTATTTCGGGTGAGCCGACCGACAATCAAACTCATCCCTTCATGGAACATGCCTGGGTGATTACGAGCAAAACGCGCCAGCATTCTGTCCGTTAAACCAAAGTAATAGCGGCGCTTAGGATGACGTTCCGTTGCAGCGCGATAGAAGACTTTGGCAAGATCCTCGGAGGTCGCTTCGGCAGTCTTCAGCATGCCGCCCAGCAACTTTCGCGTTCCTTCAGCTAATGGTGTATACGGTGAACCAGCCGTTAAATTATCAAGCGCATTGCTCATGGCAATATCTAACCAAGACGATTCGGTACCGCCGGGTTCAATAATGATTGACCGAAGTCCAAATTGCCGAATTTCGGTATCTAACACGTCGGACCAGACGTTCAGACCACGCTTAGTGACATAGTACCAACCACCAAGCGGCGAGTAGACATCGCCACCGATTGAGGAGTTATTGATGATCCGGCCAGAACCCTGTTGGCGCATTTGCGGCAGTACCAGCTTGGTTAACTCCGACGCACCGACGAGGTTGGTTTCTAATTGTTTGTGAACTTTATCTAGGCCGACTTCCTCAATTGGGCCAAACTCGCCGTAACCAGCGTTGTTAAGCAACACATCAATGCGTAACCCATCGGCTAAAGCGTCCTCAACAAACTGCTGACGCGAATCAGCATCCGTCACATCTAAATGTAATGGCTGGATACTCGGACCAGTCGGTATCTTTTCAACTCTCCGTGCTCCCGCATAGACGTGCCAGCCATGTTTGGCAAACAGTTCAGTTGCGGCATATCCCATGCCACTGGATGCACCGGTAATCAAGATCACTCGTTTTGTCATTGTCAGGTCCCCTTTATGAGTTATCGTTCATTGTTAAAGCAACTTTAAAGCGAAATAGGCGGAAATACAAGCCAATGATGATGAGAATTCGTCAAATTGATATCACCGGCTAAAAATATTTTTGCCCTTTTTAATTGATTTTCTTCTACTAATGGCAAAGGGACAATTTGATTGCGCTCAAGAAAATCTTAGGAATTTTGTTTACAAATTATGAAAAGATGGTAAGATACTGATTAGAGATTAAAAAACGTAGGAAAGACAAGTACGTTTAGTCGAACTATCAGTGAGTTGGGAAATGGTGCGAACCCAATCAGTAATCGGCTTTACCGAATAACACTTTCTTAGTTGCGGGCTGAACCACTTAGCAGTAAGCTTCGCCGTCACCGAAACGTTACCATCGGAGCGTATGTTAGTATGCATATTGAGGTGGCTTATCTATAGATAGGCAACTTGGGTGGTACCGCGAAATGAAGTCTTTCGTCCCTTGGTTTAGGGATAAAAGGCTTCTTTTATTTTATTCCAAATCTATTATAGAGGAGCGAGTACCATGCATTTAATTATTCCAAAATCTTATGACTCAAAGTTAGACCTGCACGAAACACAGGACGCTATTCGTTACATCCGGGAAACTTTCCAAGATGAATTCCGTAAAGAATTAAACCTCTCTCGTGTTTCGACACCAATGTTTGTTGAAAAGAAAACGGGTTTAAACGATAACTTAAACGGTGTTGAAAAACCTGTTTCATTTACCATGAAAGACATGGGCGACGAACAAATCGAAATCGTCCACTCACTGGCTAAGTGGAAGCGTGTCGCTTTGAAGCGTTACGGTTTCAAACTTCATGAAGGCCTCTACACCAACATGAACGCCATCCGTAAAGACGAAGATCTGGACAACTTCCACTCTGCCTATGTGGACCAATGGGACTGGGAAAAAGTGATCACCAAAGAAGAACGTACCGTTGAGACCTTGAAGCATACTGTTCGTCAAATCTTCAAAGTCATCAAGCACATGGAACACGAAGTTTGGTACAAGTTCCCACAATCCGTTTATCATTTACCTGATGAAATTCACTTTGTTACGACCCAGGAGCTTGAAGACCGTTGGCCAGACAAGACCCCTATGGAGCGTGAAGATTTAATTGCTAAAGAACTTCGTTGCGTCTTCATCATGAAGATCGGTGGCGCCTTGAAGAGTGGCAAACGTCATGATGGCCGGGCACCTGACTATGATGACTGGGAATTGAACGGCGATATCATCTTCTGGTATGAACCACTAGACCAAAAGATTGAAATCTCCAGCATGGGTATCCGGGTCGATGCCGAATCCATGAAGAAGCAATTAAAGATTGCTGGTGCGGAAGATCGTTTGAAGTTGCCATATCACCAAATGGTCTTAAACGAAGAAGTTCCATACACCATTGGTGGCGGGATCGGCCAATCACGGCTGTGCATGCTGCTATTGGGTAAAGCTCACGTTGGTGAAGTGCAAGCATCTCTGTGGCCTCAAGAAATGATTGATAAGTGTGAAGCGGCGGGGATTCATCTGTTGTAGAGTGCGGAAGCAAGCGGTTAGAGACTGGAGTCTAAGGCGCTTTCGACAAAAATCCCGGTCTTGGATTTATGTCGGAAGTGACTTAGGTGCAAGTCTCTGCTTGCTGCAGCACGTTTCGGCTATGTAGCATTAGAGTGCGGAAGCAGGCGGTTAGAGAGCGGAGCCTAAGCTGATTGCGGTAAAAATCCCGGGTTTGGATTTATACCGTAATTGGCTTTAGGTGCAGCTCTCTGCCTGCTGCAGCACGTTTCGGCCAGATAAAATCAAAACAGTGTCAGCAAAATGGTACCCTCAAGGTAGAAACTAAACCTAGAGGGTGCCTTTTATCTACTCAGTGCTAATATCCCGTTCCGCCAAACCAATTTCTCGAAGTGGGGTCGCTCCGAAGCTAGCACCTGCGCTTCGCTTGGGGCGGATCTTCTCCGTCTCCCGTAGTCGTAACCGAGCAAAGAACACTCGCTAACGGCTACTCGTACCACGAGAAATTGGTTTGGCTTCACTGAATAATATAAATAGCGCCTGCTGCCAGTCATCTAACCGGTAGCAAGCGCTATTTTCGTACCTTATTTCAATAATTCGCTGTTCTGGATCCGTTGCTGAATGTCATCGCGAACATCACGGAATGCCCGTAGCTTATCCGCCTCGCTACCCGTAGCTTGAGCCGGATCTGCTAACGGCCAGTGAACCCGTTTCACTTGAGGTGGTGTCATTGGACACTTATCCCGAGCATCACCGCAGAGCGTGACAACCACATCGCAACTGTTCAGATAGTCAGTGTCAATCAGCTTGGAATACTGGTTCGAAATATCGATGCCAACCTCACTCATTACCTGCACAGCCATCGGATTGAGACCATGGGTTTCAACGCCGGCGCTCTGAACTTCCCATTCAGAGCCAAGCAACGTTCGGGCAAAGCCCTCCGCCATTTGGCTGCGACAGGAATTACCGGTACACAAAAAGTAAACACGTTTCATTGATGCCACCCCGCTGTTTTGTCTTGCCACAGATTATACAGGGAATGCTAGCAAAGTACTAGTCCTGCCCCTTAGGCTGATAATGATTAATCCAATTTTTTCAAACACTAAAAACCAATCTAAAGTTGGCGACTTCCCGCCATCCTCTAAATTGGTCCATTTTTAATCGATATTTAATTCAACAGTTATGGCTCAACCGTTACAGTTCGCCATTTTCTTTCCAAGTATACTGAACGTTGTTAGGATCTTTCTCTGCATCATAGTCCACATCAAGATCGTAACCCTTAAAGAACCAAAGGTCGTCTTCTTCAATATAGAAGGTCACACCGTCTTTAACGACTTTCACACCAAAATTGTGTGGGTCGAGCTCTCTTGCCAAGGCAATCGAAAAGCCTTGGTGAACCTTAGTACGGCCATATAATTTACCATGAAAGCGAATCGCTGCGTTTTTATCAGGACCCACATTCATTTCATCTTCAAACCACTTAACTGCGGCATCGGTAAGTTGTAATTTCATTGAGATATCCTCCTTGGATAACCTGTTTAAATGCAATTAGAAGACGTATTTTTTATCCACACGCTAAGCTTAATATAACATACTCATTCACCAGTGTTAAAAAATATACTTGTGTTTTATTTAATTTGTGCACAATTGGTTATTTACAGTGACATTCAAAAACCAAAAGGACCAAACGGATTTGGTTCAACATAACCCTTATTATTTTTTTCTACTGTAATTTTCTTCCAAAAATCATTATTTATGTTAATGACTGATTATATTCAAAGGCATCTATATTGACAGGTACAAAAGCTTTCAAAGAAAACGCTTACAATTGAACCAACTTTATGGTATGGTGCTTTATGCAAAACATTATATTATGGAGGCATAAACTATGACAGTTCAATGGGATGTGCAAGACAAGAGTGTCATTATTACCGGTGGCGCTGGTGGAATCGGTTTTGGGATGGCAACAGCATTCGTCAAAGCCGGTGCGAAAGTCTTAATTGTTGACATTCACGATGATGCGCTTCAAAAGGCAGAAAAAGCTTTGTCGTCATTAGGCACCATTAAAACCCTCAATGCTGATATTTCTTCGCCACAAAAAGATCAGAAAATCATTCAAACTGCACTTGATACGTTTGGCGGACTGGATGTTCTAATCAATAATGCACATGCTTCAAAACAAAAACCATTTACTTCTTTAACAGACGACGATCTGGCGTTGTCGATGAACACCGGTTTCTATCCAACCTGGCATTTGATGCAGCTGGCCTATCCCCACTTAAAAGAAGTCAAAGGCTGCGTAATCAACTTTGCTTCTGGTGCCGGTCTCAATGGCCAGCCAACTCAAGCCGCGTACGCAGCTGCCAAAGAGGCCATCCGTGGTTTATCGCGAGTAGCCGCAAACGAATGGGCTGCTGATGGCATCCGCGTCAACATTATTTCACCAATTGCCGAAACAGAAGGCGTGAAACAGTGGAAACAAGCTGCGCCAGAGCAGTATCAGCACTTAGTTAACAGTATTCCACTACATCGTCTGGGAGATCCTGAAACTGATATTGGATCAGTTGCACTATTTCTTGCTAGCAGCGCTAGTTCTTACATGACTGGACAGACACTGATGGTCGACGGCGGCGATATCAAATTACGCTAAATCTGCTTGTTTGACGATTTATATTTAAAAAGCGATGAACTACTTCTATTCCCAGTTCATCGCTTTTTACAATCTACGTTGGTACTATTCCTCTAGGTCGGACGGTTGAACCAAATAACATTGCAAACATGGTCACATTCTTAGCTAGTCCAGTAACAGAGTTCATCACTGGCTGATATTAATTTACTTATCGACAAGCCCTAACCAGCACCCACTCATTACTTTGACAGTTTCTACTTTAAATAGTGCTGCCTTAACTGGGCAATATTTTGCTTTGACAAACCCAATCCCTTAGTCAGATAGTCCTGAATAGAGCCATACTTTTTATCAGCCGCTTCATATGCAGCATCCAAATAGACTTTTTTGACCACCAGCGTCTCTTTTTTCCTCTCAATCGCCTGCCTTGAAACGCCTTGCTGTTTCAGCGCTGACAGTTGATGGCTGATTAGTGCCTTGTTGTAGGTATTAGAAGCGAGGTAATCTTGATAAACCGTCTTTTGTGGTACGCCAAGTGCGGTCAAAACCAACGCTGTCCCAAATCCAGTACGGTCTTTACCCGCGCTGCAGTGCCATAAAATAGCCCGATTGCTTGGTGCCTTTAACAATTGCAAAAATAACTGACGATAAGCATGTCGTGCCTGTGACGTTGTGACAAATGATTGATACAACTTCACCATTGATTTTGAGCCGCTCACCGTCGCAATGCGATTAACACTGGCCATGGTTTTGTCAGAGACCACTGGATCTTTCAAAAGCTGAACACCTGGAATCTTGGCATCCGGTGTGTGCTTAATGACTGCGGGTGTGCGCAGATCAACAACCGTTTTAAGCCGATATCGCCTTACCAGCAACTGTTCATCCTTACCCGTTAAGTCAGCTAACTTGGCCGAACGAAGCAGCAATCGGGATTTAACTTTCTGTTTCGTCGCAGTTTGATACCCCCCGAGGTCACGCACATTATTAGCCCCGTGCAGTTTAATTTGATGACTAGCCCGTACGTTTTCCACCCCAGAAAAGGATTGCGTAATCGGTGTACTCAAGCCAATCGTAAGACCAACTACCACCAGCAAACCGATAATTAATTTTTTCATATCTCTCACCTTATCATTTACTCCTAAACGCTAAACACCGTAAAAAATCTCTTTCATAAGATATTATGCCACTTTTCAGAATCCACGATAACCTTGATGACCTTCAATCACACCTGAGAATACTCATACCATCGACCTGTCAACTAGTGTAAAATTGTTATGACATAAAATCTATATTAAAGGATGTTACATATGAATCGTCAACGCGCTTTTTGGCTCATGTTTCTGGTCACTGCTTCTTGGGGGGCATCCTATATGTGGATGAAGATTGCACTGATCAGTGTCGCCCCGCTGTTTCTGGTTGGCTTACGCTTTACGGTTGCCTTTTTAGCAACCCTGTTAATTTTTGCGCGGATTTTGAAACGCCCTTCCCGCGGTGAACTGCTGGCCAGTTTTATCTTAGGAACCCTATTATTCTGTGCTTTTACATTTGTCATGATCAGTCTCCGGCATACCGCAGCTTCCACTGCCGGCTTCCTGTTAAGTACCACCACCGTTTTTGTGGCCTTCTTTGAAGCGGTACTTAAAAAGCGGTTCCCTCGCCTAAGCACAATCATCACCACCATCCTAGTGGTACTGGGATTATACTTACTGGTGGCCAACGGCGCTGACCTGCAGCTGGATCTCAACGCGCTGCTATGTGTGATTTGTGCAGCAATCTACGCTGTTTACATTATGGCTTCAGATATTCTAGCCAAAAAACACCTGGTCACGTTTAGTGTGAGCATCTGGCAACTGGGCGTCGCCGGTGTGGAAGGACTACTGTTCGGTGGCATGATGAACGGCATTACGCTCCCGAAGTCCGCTTCTCAGTGGGGCGCCGTTTTAGCACTCGGACTCATCTGCAGCGCCTTTGGCTTTGTGGCTCAAACCCAGGTTCAAAATTACTTGGCGCCAGACACCGTCAGTTTGATTTATTCGTTGGAGCCCATTTTCTCTGCCATCTTTGCCTTCTTCACCCTTGGCGAAATCTTATCACCACAGCAGTACCTTGGCGCTGCCATCATGTTTCTGAGCGTCGTGGCATCCGAAATTGTGAAGGCCCGTTCGCCGCAATCCGAAAACTAATTCAATACCGCAAAACGCCAGCTCTTAATCGAGCTGACGTTTTTTATTTCTCATTAAAATTAATTTTCCTTCAAGGCCTCCACCATGTCTACATGCTTTAACTTTTGATGGGTGACCCACATCACGATCAGTGTAAACAGCACCATTAATAACGTTGCCACCACGTAGCCCGGCCAGCGAATAATGACTGGGAAGACCACTTGTGAAGTTGTCGCCTGATTGAGGATAAAGCTGAGTAACCCCCATCCAGCGCCGTAGCCCAAAATAATGCCGAAGACGGTCAGTAAGATATTTTCCCGTGCAACGTACATCGTTACTTCACCATCAAAGAACCCCAGTACTTTCACGGTTGATAACTCACGAATCCGTTCCGAAATATTGATATTAGTCAGGTTGTAGAGAACGACAAACGACAAAACACCGGAAAGCAAAATCATGATCAATACAATTACGTTCATCGAGCTGCTCATGGTTTTAATCGTCGTTTCCTGATCAGAAGCAAAACTGGTCCCTAACGCATCGCCGTGTTCCATCAGCTGCCGTGCCAGTTGATTTTGCTGTTGACTGGACTGACGGTCTAGCTTCACCAATAAGGTATTCACCGCGGGCGGTGCATTGAAAGCATGCCGGTAAGCACTGGCAGTCATATACGCAAACACGCCCATGTAGTTTGGCGTAACTGCGGTGACTTTCAAAGTTACTTTTTGACCCGCTGCAGTGATGAAGTCAACCTTATCCCCTGCCTTAACCTTCAACTCAGAAGCAATTTTTTGACTGATCACCAATCCATTTCCCGTTAGCGGATGGCTCAGAGTGACGTATTTTTTGAACTGCTGCTGATCCTTCGGCGTTACAAGATTAACGTCACTCAATTGATCGCCGTTGGCCTTTACCTTACCTGCTGTCATGTGCACCTTTGCGGCACCCCGATAATGATTAGTGCCCTCCAAAACCCGCATTGCTTTTTGACTTTGATTATCGTGAGCCAATGAGACCGTCGCTGAATAATGAAAAATTTGGCCGTATTGTTGACTGGCGGTTGACCCGATCGAATCATTCAGTCCAAATCCGGTTAAAATCAGCGCAGTACCACCGGCAATCCCAATAATGGTCATCCACATGCGACTCTTATACCGAAACAGGTTTCGATATGAAACTTTCTGATTAAAGGAGAGTCTGCGCCACAACGGCGTCATTCGTTCCATCAAAATGCGTTTTGCTGATTTCGGTGTCCGCGGCAACATTAAGTCAGCCGGCTTTTCAGCTAATTCACGCCGAACCACAATAACAGCTGCCCCCACCGTTGCAATTAGTGAAAAGGCAACGGCTAATGCAATCACTCCCCACATCACAGGCACTGTTGTCATCATGGGAATGCTCATGTGATACATGGAAATAACCAGTCGCGGCAGCGTGATATTGCCAATCACGCTCCCAAGAACAGCGCCAATTAAACCCGCCATTAAGGCATAGCTCAAATAGTTGCGGGCAATTGCCCACTTCGTATAACCTAGCGCCTTGAAAGTCCCAATTTGCCGCCGCGCTTCTTCCACCATTCGCGTGATTGTGGTAAACGTAATCAGCGCCGCAATCAGGAAAAAGAAGACTGGAAATACATTAGCAATGGCAGCAATCCGATTCGACGTATCCCCAAAGGACGTAAAGCCGGGTAAATCTTCACGCGTCTGCCAGGTATAAACGGTGTGCGTTTTAGCAGCTGCTGCTTTCATCGCCGCGGTTAACTTAGCTTGATTTTTCTCTAATATCTGCTGTTGCTGCTGAAGAACTGCCGAATTGCCAGCCGCCTGTTTTAGCTGCGCTAACTGTTTGACCGCTTGCGTTAACTTTTTCTGTTGCGGTTCAAAAGAACGATTGATCTTTGCTGACAGTTGCTGTTGGCGTTCTCTAGCCTGGGGTTTAAAAGCCCGCTTTAAAGCCGTCACCTTTTTATTCACGGCAGTCTGGTAATCATCGTTAAACGTATTTAGTGACTGCAATGACTTAAACCGGACTGTGAGAAGGGTCGCTGTCGGTAGGTTCAGTTGCTTAGGTTGAAGATAAGCAAAATAGCGAACCGTGCCGTCACCAACGTTGGCTGAACCACGAGTGCTGTAATCAATATAGCGAGGTGAATCGGCAAAACCGACGATGCGATAGGTCCGTTGTCTGAGTTTAGCTTGCTGATTAAAGCGATACATATCACCTATCCGATAACCATATTCACGTTTAGCCCATTCATCCAGCACGATTTGATTGTTGGCGTGTGGAAAATGCCCGCTGCGCAATTTCAGCTGATTCTGTTGCGCATGAGGTTGATATCCGTAAAGGGCAACTACATCTTCGTTCTTGCCACCCGTCACGTACTTAAACTTGCTGATTTCCGCTTGCGCACCACTGACTTGCTCGGCAGTGTCAACGTCTTTGGCCGTAAAACCAGTGGTCGAAAACAACTGAACATCGCTCAAATGCTGGGCTTCAACCGTCGTAGCCATTGAATCGTTCAAACCGGGACCAGCAGCCTTCACACCAACAAAAATCAGCGTTCCCAATAAAATAATCAAAATGATGGCGATGAACCGGCCCTTGTTGGCGGCAATCTCCCGCCACATATTTTTTGTCATGGGTGTCATCATGGTCACCACTCAATCTGTTCAACAGGAACTGGTGACGGGTTATCTTCAACGGAGCGAACTTGGGCATCATTAATCCGAATAATTCGGTCGGCCATTTTAGCAATCGCAGCGTTATGTGTGATGATCAGTACCGTTTTATTATCCCGCTGGCTTGCTGTTTGAAGTAAACTCAAAACTTGCTTCCCAGTCTGATAATCCAAAGCACCAGTAGGTTCATCGCATAGTAGTAATTTGGGATTTTTAGCTAATGCCCGAGCAATCGCCACCCGCTGCTGTTCCCCACCAGAAAGTTGGGAGGGAAAATTATCTAATCGATTGCCTAGTCCAACCTCCCGTAACGTTTCTTCAGCGTCCAATGCATCATCAACGATGGAGTTGGCAAGCTCCACGTTTTCTCGAGTCGTTAGGTTCGGAATCAGGTTATAGAATTGGAAAACAAACCCGACATCACTACGCCGGTACGCCGTTAATTGACGGTCATTAAACTTAGCAATATCAACACCGTCAATTAAAACGGCACCGCTGGTGGGCGTATCCATGCCGCCTAAAATATTCAGTACCGTTGATTTACCAGCACCGCTAGGGCCTAAGATCACCGTTAACTGTCCCTGCTCACAGGTAAAACTTAGTTGGTTATTGGCAATAATTTTAGTTTCACCCGTTTGATAGATTTTTGATTCATTTTGCACTTCAATGTAGCTCATATGCACCCTCCCCATTTGGTTCTTCTACTACTGAGTATCCCTTGACTGAAGTAGAAATTCAAGTTGGATTTTTACGCAAAAAAGCACCGACCCATTTCTGAGTCGGTGCTTTTTTAAATGTTCAGTCATCCGTAGAAGAAATTACTTCTTCAAAGGAGTCCATTCCCATTTAGTGAATTCTTCAATGTCGCGACCTTCGTCACGAGTAACCTTGAAGTGTTTTGCTAAGATGTCATCCATCTTCTTGTCAAAGGCTTTACCGGCAGCTTCGTCGATAGCACCATTAGCAATCAAGGTGTTAACAGCATCTTTAGCTTGGTTGAAACGATCAAGTTGTGAGTATACACGCATGTCGTAAGCGGTGGTGATATCACCATCTTCACGGTAACCATGGACGTGTGCACCAGCATGTTGACGTTCGTAGAAGATTGATTCGATCAAGTCTTCGTAACCGTGGAAACCAAAGAGAACTGGTGTGCCTGATTGACCGAAGAGTGAAGTGAACTTCTCATCTGACAATGAACGTTCTGCGTTCAGAGGGCCGTTCTTCTTTTGAAGACGTCCAAGTTCAACAACGTTGACATAACGCATCTTAACTGATGGGAATGCATCGTTGATCAAGTCAATAGCAGCTAAAGTTTCAATCGTTGGTTCAACACCAGCAGAAGCAAAGACGATATCAGCATCTTCACCTTCAGCAACAGTTGAAGCCCAATCAATAGCCTTGATACCTTCAGTAGCTAATTCTTCAGCTTCGTCGATTGAGAACCATTGTTGACGAGGTTGCTTAGAAGCAACAATGTGGTTAACCTTTTGACGGTCACGGAAGGCACGGTCAAAGACAGCTAACAACGTGTTACCATCGGCTGGAAGATATTGACGGATAAAGTCAGACTTCTTTTCAGCCAAGTGGGTCAACATACCTGGATCTTGGTGGGTATAACCGTTGTGGTCTTGTTGGAATACAGTTGAAGTTGAGATCAAGTTCAATGATGGATAATCATTGCGCCATGGTTCTGCAGCTGCTTGGCGGATCCACTTGAAGTGTTGAGTCGTCATTGAGTCAACTACTCGCAAGAATGATTCGTAAGAAGCAAAGATACCTTGACGACCAGTCAGAGTGTAACCTTCAAGCCAACCTTCAGCTTGGTGTTCTGACAATTGAGCATCTAAAATACGGCCTTCTGGGGCTTCGTATTGGTCATTAGGTTCCTTGACCTTGCTCATCCATTGACGGTTAGTCATCTTGAACATATCCCAGAGACGGTTTGACATGGTTTCGTCAGGGCCGAATACACGGAATGAAGTTGGGTTCTTGGTAGCAACACCAGCAAAGAATGAAGAAAGAACATTCATATCCATGTTACGGTTGCCATCTGGTAATTGAGTACCGCGGTTGTCAGCAGTGATGTCGTTAGCTAAGCTCTTCCAGTCAGGCAAGTCAAGCATAGCAGGCTTTTCGCCACGACGACGGCCACCGTTAGCAACTGGGTTAGCTGCCATCCGCTTGTCACCCTTAGGTGCAAAGTCAGCAACTTCAGCCTTCAATGAACCATCAGTATTGAATAATTCTTCTGGCTTGTATGAGTTCATCCAAGCTTCGAATTCTGGTAATTCAGCAAGGTTCTTTTGGCTCAAGCCAAGTGGAACTTGGTGAGCACGGAATGAGTTTTCGATTGGTTCGCCAGCTGGGTTGTGTGTAGGACCGCCCCAACCTTTTGGTAAGCGAGCGATAACAACAGGCCAAGCTGGAATAGTACCATCTTCGTACTTGCCGTTTTCGCGGGCATCTTTTTGAATTTGTTGGATATCAGCAATAGCTTGATCAAATAACTTAGCAGCTTTTTCGTGGTAAGTCATGTAATCGTGGATATCATCGTTTTCAAGGAAACGAGGTGACCAGCCAAGGCCTTCGAAGAACTTAGCGATGTTTTCGTCGCTCATCCGACTGAAGAGAGTTGGGTTGGAAATCTTGAAGCCGTTTAAGTCAAGAATTGGTAAAACGGCACCGTCGTTCTTAGGGTTGATGAACTTGATTGAGTTCCAAGCAGTCATAGCAGGACCGGTTTCAACTTCACCATCACCAACAACAGTAAAGGCGATTTGGTCTGGGTTATCCAGAATAGCACCAGTTGCGTGTGAAAGTGAGTAACCAAGTTCGCCACCTTCATGAAGTGAGCCAGGAGTTTGAGCAGTCATGTGGGAACCAATTCCACCAGGGAATGAGAACCGCTTGTAAAGACGTGACATACCTTCAAGATCCTGAGTAATTTCAGGGTAAGCGTCGGTGTAAGTACCGTCCAAGTATGAGTTAGTAACCATAACTTGGCCACCATGACCAGGGCCACCAATATAGAACATGTTCAAACCGTACTTGTTGATCAAACGGTTGGCATGGGCATACAGGAACGTTTGTCCTGAGATAGTACCCCAGTGACCAATTGGTTTAACTTTTACGTCGTCCGCTTGGATTGGTGTGTTAGTAACTGAGAACAATGGGTTGTTCTTCAGGAAGATCATTCCACCTGAAAGATACGTTGTGGCACGCCACCAGGCGTCAACTTTTTCCAAGTATGACTTGGAATCATAATCTACTGCCATGAAATTATACACTCCTTCATTTAAATAGCTGTACTTCTGACAATTAACGAAAAATCGTTATGGTCCATTTGCTTTATTAATAATACCAATTTTTACCAAAAAGTCAACAACTTTTTAAATTGATACGGTCCAATTAATAAAAGTGCAATGAAACTCGCATTTTCAAGCAATATCCGAGAATCTGAAACTGATCTGTTTTCTCGTGCTTAAAGCATACTATGTATGGAAGAAATGTGGTAGTTAATTTTCAATTAATTTCAATTTTTTCTTTCTTATTTTATTTTCAATCATGTTGCGATTGATTGTTGTTCAGTAACTGATTCAAACGACGAACCTTGGCTTTAGCGATCTGCATGGAACTGAACCACGCAATCAGGTAGATAATCACAAATGCAATCGTATATGAAATCAGGTAATCTTGAACTGGGAACCAGTCAGCAATAATGGCTAATGGTGTAAAACAGGCATAGGTCACGATAAAATGCACGATTGTCTGATGGGTGATGCTCCACTGACTTCTGACAAAGACCAAATAACTGGCAACTTCAAAAACGATGCCTATCAGTGCCCACAAACCAGTGGAAGCAACGGTTGCCGCTAAATTATTACTGAACCGCGCCACAAACTCTGGTGTTGACGGCATAAAGGTTGCCGTGTGATTCAGCACCGAAAAGCCCAGCGCAATCATAAACCCAACGGTGATACCGATTACCGCTCCTGAAATAACGTGTGCGATAACTTTCATTTTAAAAAGGCCTCCTTGATTTGCTTCACATAGCGCCTGGACGTATAGGTACTAGCTCCACTCGTTAGGTTAATCTGATAACTGCCGCTGCCAGTCAATGAAAACGACTCAATAGCTGACTTACTAATAACCTCGGCATTGGAAACGGAAATGAACGTTGCCTCAGAAAGCTGCATTCTTAACTCATACATCCGTTGGCGAACCCGGTACGTCCCAGCTGTCGTTTCGCAAACCACGTGCTTATCTTGCGTGTAGAACCGAATAATACGGTAAAACGGCACCACGATTTACCGATTATCCTGGTAGCCGACAATGGTCATTTTATTGACCAGCCGATCAATTTCAATCGACAATTGAATTAACTCGCGGCTCTCTTTTTGGGCGTTGATACTAATCGATGGTGTAACAAATTTCTTGGCTAGATTAAAGAGGACATCCACGTTTTTCCTCTCCTTTCAAAATCAGTTTATTCGCATTCTTTGCTGATAGCTAGTCCGTGGAAATAACTGGTCTATTTAGTGAGATAAGCGGTAAAAAAAGGTCGCAAGCTTCTGCTTTGCGACCTTTTTTTAAATTTACTTCTAATAGTGGTAGCTACCGTTTGCTTTTACAGAAACGGTTTGCTGCCCTTTATGCAACATTGTTTTGTGGTGTGTCATAATCATCGCTGACTTCAGTTTCGAACCAGTTACATTCCATAAGAGAACGGCTTGCGTTTTGCCGTTAACTTTATGCGTTGCCTTGCGAAAATACATGTAGTCTGATTTAGTCCAGCCACTAGCTCGGAGGGCCTGGTTCTTGTTCTTAGAGAGCTTTGCTGCTGTACCAAGATTAATTCGATACCAGCCATGGACTTTGCTGATCTTAGGTAAATAACCAAAATTACCGGTACCACTGGGAAATGGATGCCAATAGACCTTGTTCGTCGTAAAGGTCACTTGCTGACCGGCAGTCACCCCTCGATAATGTCCAGTGGTCCAATACCAAGTCCCTCTAACAGATTTTGCAGTTGTGCCATAACTACTTGCACTAGCTCCAACGCCTGTCATACCCAAGCCAGCAAATAATACGCCAGCAGTCATTAACCTTTTTTTCATCAGTCATGCCCCCTATTCAAAATTAATATACGCTTTCAGGCCCATCCGAGCAAGCGCTTTCAGAAAAAAACTAGTCATCATGTTCTACCTCTAATAAGTGACCCGTCTGCGCATTGAGTTTAACACTGGTTTCGCGTCCTTGATGGTCGAACTGAATCTCCCAATAGGTTTGCTGATTTTCTTTATCAATGGAAACCTCCGTTGCCGTTTGCCCCTTTGCCTGTGACTGAGCCATTTTCACAGCCCGTTTAAGACTGATTAAATGATCTAGATTCAAAGCTTCCCGGCGTTCTACGCCATTGGCCTCATCCGTGTCCAGCCGCTCACTCTTCTTAGAAATAACATTGCCACTGTTAGCATCTAGCTTCAACGTGTGTTCCTGGTTATCGTCAACACCGTCGATTTCGTACTGGTAGCGACCCAGTTCCCGTTCAACTGAAAGATCCGTAATTTGAGTATCCGCAAAAGTTTGCTGGTACGTTTTGATGGCCGTTGCCACCGGGACTTTAACCTCACTCACATCAGCCTGCAATGAGGACTGACTGCTTGCGGCCGATTGGCTATGACTCGTTTGGTTAGACGATGTTTGACTGCTCTGGCTCGACTGTGAGTTTCTATTAGAACTGCAGCCAACCAGTAATAATGATGCCAGCACCGTGGCAAAGATCAATTTAGGCTTCATCGGTAACATCCTTTCTGTTGTATGGCAGAGTGGTTATCGGTTAACGTGACTATCGGCTTCTTATTATATCCCTAGTTTATCGATAAAAAGGGCGAAACTCAATCACTTTCACCCTTCAAGACAACACGATTCTTGATCCCCAGTTACCCAAAAACTCCCCGTCGTAATATGACTTACGAGAGGGAGTTTTAAACCTATTGTGTCTTTACTTGCTCAGTGGCAACACCAGTGTAGCCGATCAATTCTTCATTAGTCGGGTAAGCACCCGTTTTCTTTACCACCCCGTCTACCAGGGTAATTGGCAGACAGGCCATATCATCCGTCTTCAATAACTCAGCCACCTGTTTGTTGCGCACGAAGGCATTCGGGTTCTGAGCTAAGTTTCGACGAACGATCATCGCTTTGCCACTGTGATTGACCGACCGCTGGATGGCAGTTAACCGAACCAAATTCTGATCCACGGTCGGACCGCACAACCCTGTTGGACAACACAGCGCCGGTTCAAAGATTTCAACTTTCTTCATTATATTCACGACCTTACTTAAAAGGTTAAATTTACCTGCTCAAAATTTGGCTGCCACTTTTCAACGGCATAGTAGCTGTTTGAAACAGCCTTAACTTGGTTGATCCATTTCAATTCACTGCTTGCCCGAGCTTGTAATACCGGATCGGTGGTCTGAGTTGCTAATAGGCTTTGATTGACAAGCCACCATTTATGCGGCATCTTAGCCCGGTCAAGGTCAGCGTTTAATCGCAGGGATTCATAGACCGGAGTTGTTTCCGGCAGTGTCACGGTGATGATTTCAGTCTGTTTAGGATCCTGCAAACGAGGCAGAAGATCCAACACGTTTTGCGGCACCTCACCCGTCGTACGTTTAACTTCTTCAGCGTAATTTTCGGTGGAATTCAGCAGTAACAGGGTATGCCCGGTCGGTGCAGTATCAATGACAACAATGTCGCTGTCGTTTTGCGCCACCACGTCCGCAAATGCTCTGAACACCGCGATTTCTTGGGTACAAGGCGAACGTAAATCTTCAGCAATGTAGTCAACGTCGTCCGCCGACATGGTTTGCTTGGCCTTAGCCAATACTTCATCCTGATAATGTTTTAAAACTTGTTTTTCATCGATATGGCTCACAGTAATTGCCGGATCGTCGATTTTGAATAGTGATAAATGATCAGCAGGATCCGTCGTGGCAAGGTGAACCTTTTTGTGATGAGCTGCCAATTTCTTAGCCAGCTGAATGGCAACCGTGGTTTTACCGACACCGCCCTTGCCCATGGTAAAGACGATTTTCTTATTCTGTTTAATCAGATCATCAACGATTTTATCAATAGAAGGAAACTGCGTCTGGGGACTTGATTCGGCAGTCACAGACGGCTGCTGCGTTTGTAAGACTTTACGAATATTGGCTATCCCAGTCACGTTATAAGCACGCAACGGTACTTCCGCACTTGGCAATGATTGTAAGCTAGTCGGCATATTCCGTAAATCGGCTTGCTGCTGATCAAAGATTACCTGCGATGGCTCATCGGTAGGGTGTTCCAAAACACCATTCATAATTAACTGCTGGTTGGTCATACCAATCTGTGCTAATTCTTCAGCAGCACGCTCAGTTTCAACGAGTGAAGCCCACTGCGGTCTTGAAACCAGCAATAAAGTGGTAAGGTTGGCATCATTTAAAGTGTCGACCGCCTTCTGATACGTTGCCTTCTGCTCACCCAAACCAGCTAGTTGTCCTAAACAGGAAGCCCCTTCCTGATTCTGGTCCAGATAATTGCTCCAAGCCGATGGCAACTGCAGCATCCGCAAAGCGTGCCCGGTTGGTGCGGTATCAAAAATAATGACATCGTATTTCTGATCGATGGTCGGATCTGTCAAAAACTTAGCGAATTCGTTAAAAGACGCAATTTCAACCGTACACGATCCCGATAGCTGTTCAGACATATTTTGAATGGCAGCTTCAGGTAAGACGCCACGATACGGTGCCACCACGCTCTCCCGGTATTCATTAGCGGCCACGATTGGATCAAAATTAGCGGCATCCAACCCACTAACACCAGGGACTGATTGAGGCTGATTACTCAATTTAGTCTCAAAAACATCCTGTAAGTTACTGGCTGGATCGGTGGAAACAATCATCACTCGCTTACCAGCATCCGCCAACTGCACCGCAGTGGCAGTGGCCATCGTCGTTTTGCCGACACCGCCCTTGCCCGTAAAAAAGAGGTAGTGGGTCAGATTAGCTGTTAATGGATTATATAAAGTCAATGTATCACCCCCTTAAATAAAGCGCTTACATAGTCTTCACTTCAAGTATAGGGGGCACGGCCAGTAACGTCAAAAAAATCACTTGATCAGACAAACGAATAATAATGTCACAGTTTGTCCGAAACAAGCCTAGTTAGTGGTGCATCCTCCCCAATTGAACTAAAATGACGACACATTAAAACTATCCTATACCGTTATTGTACACAAATAAGGAGGCGCAACATGTTTAACTGGGAAACGTATGAAACCGCTGAGTATCAGCGCTCAGAAGAACCAACACTCGTTGAATTAACCACCCGTAGCTACATTACCGCTGAGGGTAAGGCAACGCAGCACACTGCAGATGACAACTTCATTCTCTTAGCTGAAGCAGTGGAAAAAGTGGCGGCTCTCATTGCTGATAGCCAAGATATCGGTATTGAGGTCACTGGTTTTAAACCTTATCGACCGTACCCTATTCAAGCGGTTTGGACAGTTGGCGGCACCGAAGAACAATTTAAAATTTGGCTCAAACAGCCCCTGTTCATCCACCAGGATATTTTCGAAACCGCTAAAAAATATGCTAACTGGGAAAAGGCCATTTCAGACCAAATTCACTTTGAACAACTGGCTGAAGGCACTGAAATTCAAGCAACTGGTCACGGTGAGATTGGCCCGCATGCCAAAACACTGCAGGCTCTTAACGCAGCGATTGAAGAGGCTGGTTTTCAACGGGCCCATTTGGACACCTATCGTGAACTGTACTTGGACGGCCTGCCATTCTCAGAGAAGAGTGATACCCTCTTCCGTCTGAAACTTGATCCAGCCGTTGGCGACCCCAAACCTAAAGTGACAAATTAAACCCCAAATTGTCTGAAAACGCGACAAAATATTCCAAATGTATTATCCATGATATCATAAAAATATATTATCGTTATTATAATAAATAAATTAGTATCTTCCTAGAAATCAGCTATCAACCCTTGTTATGATGGATTTACTAAGAAAGGTGGTGATAACTTGCAGACCTTAACTAAAACGGGACTTGCGATCCTAATTGTTCTCGCAATACCGTTGTCTTTAGGCTTGATGTTGCTCAATTGGTCCGTGGTCGGTGAGCCGTTACACTTAGGCTTCCTAGACTCTGGTACGATGCAGGCGATTAGTCAAAATTACCTCTTCTGGGGTGGCTTAGTGCTAACCGTTGTGCTGATTGTCGGTCTCTTCGTCATTACGCTTTGGCCCAAAACCTTTCAGTTATACCGCACAAGTCACAATAATGGCCAGCTGCGGGTAACGAAAAAGGCCATTGATAATTTTACCCTTTCCTCACTACAGCATGAACCTTTCATCAGCGATCCAAAAGTTACCACTAAGCTTTCAAAGAATCGTATCAAGGTCAAGATCAATGGTGCGTTGCGCCCTTCTTCTAATGCTAAATTGCAAGCCACATTATATGCAAAACGGCTGGAAGAAGATCTCAAACAGCTATTGGGAATTGATCACGACCGTAAAATCGAGATTCATTTGACGGATTACAAACGCAACCGCAAGTCTAATCAGCCCCGTGTCGTTTAAAGGAGGCGTTGCCCGTGCCTGAACTGCTCAAGCTTTACCGCTGGCCCATTATCGGTGGCGTCACCGGTTTAGTACTCGCCATGTTGTTACTCACGATTGGTTTTTGGAAGACACTGATTTTGCTACTGCTAATCGGTATCGGCACAGCTGCCGGACTGTATCTTTCACAAACCGGTCTACTAGATGATTATTTTAATTAGCTCACGTTAAAGGAGGACGTTTAATGCCAACCACAACACTCAACAAACCAGGAACTCTTAAAAGCACTGAAGGCAAAAACCTCAAACCAGAAATCAAAGGCGAATTAACCTATGAGGACAAGGTCTTACAAAAGATCGTTGGCATTTGCTTAGAGCATATTGATGGCTTGCTCACTGTCGATGGTGGTTTCTTCGCTAACGTTGCTGACAAATTAGTGAATACCAATGACAAGACGTCCGGCGTCGACGTAGAAGTTGGTAAGAAGCAAGTTGCTGTTGATTTGGACATCGTTGCCGAATACGGCATTGATATTCCTGATCTATACGAAAAAATTAAACAGGACGTTGTTAAACACGTTAATGACATGACTGGTCTAGATGTGATTGAAGTCAATGTTACCGTTGTTGACGTTAAAACCCGAGAAGAATATGAACGTGATTCTGTTAGCCTGCAAGATAAGGTCGGCGAAGTTGGCAATAAGACCAAAAACGCCGTTAATAAAGGCGCACGAAAAACCAAGGCAGCCGTTTCAACCGGAGTGGACAAGGTGACCCCTGATGATCAGCCTCCGCGAGTTGACTAATCAAGTGTAAAAGGACAATGCCTGCTAGCCGGTAGCGTTGTCCTTTTTGCTTGCAGAGGATTTTGCTTTCAGCCTCACTATCGACATGTTATAATCAGGATATAAAAAGAAGTCCCATTGGCGTGGGACTTCCTGCAGAGCCGTTATTGACGGTGGCAGTTTTATACAAAAACCGTTCGAACCTGTCAAAGTTGTAGGAACGGTTTTTTATTTTAGTCTATTTTTGAGTTTCCTTATTGCATCAATCAGTTTAATTACAGCATAGACTAGCGCGGTAACCGCTAAAATCAATCCCGTAATTTTGCCAACCAAAACAATGAGAAAACCAATCCAAGACAAAATGGCTTATCCTTTCTCCAGAATGTGCGTTACAAGTGCTTACACTCATAGGCATCAGACCTTTTCAATTAGATTTGCCAACCGTCACTAAATTGCTCTACTAAAGTAGTATACCGAAAGTAGGTCAGATATTGGCATTGTATCAACTAATCACATTGAAGTTTTAGAAGTCATACTAAATGTCCTAAATGACCTAAAAATCGTCCAGACTGCATTTCTGTAATCTGGACGATTAAATTTTTCTGGCATCTACCGCAATTTAACGTTCACGTCGCTTATTACGTTCAACCCCAAACACACCAAGGATTGTCGCCATTAATAGTCCTAATAAACCAAGTGGTGTTTGCTGTTCATCCGTTTGAGGTAAGGTTACTGCCGTTTTAGCAGTCGCATTAGTGGCTTGGCCAGCTTCACTAACCGTAGCCGTTCCAGCCTGACTACCGTTATCAACGCTACCATTCACTTGTTCACGATTTGAGGTAACCTGCTCGGGGTCAGTGGTTTGCTCACCCGTTACCACGTTGTTATCCGGACGCCCCGGTAAGACTTCCGGTTGTTGCGGTGTCGTTGGGGGTGTCGGATTAGTTGGATTGTTTGGGTTGGTTGGACCTGTTGGACTCGTCGGGTTAGTTGGGGTTGATGGCCCCGTCGTCTTATCGTAAAAGACGGTAACGGTGGTGTTCTCGGTATCCCCATCAACCGTGCCCGCATCAACATCCTGGCTAGCGAACCCGTACCCCTGTGCAGAAAGGTCTGGCGACTTAACGGCAATCCAACCGCCATCGGTTAATACCCATTCACCTGGTACAACCTCACCAGTTTCTGGATCAATGACACTCGTTTGAGTCACGACTGCTTGTTGAGTAACGGAAGGCGCGATGATTTCATTCGTTGACCGATCCCGATATTCAATCGTCCGGGTCACCGTATTCGACTTCACCCAGATTCCAGGTCCGGTCTGTCCAGTACCTAGGCTAATTAACCCAGCCTTCGTTCCTTCAGTGGCAGCCAGTCCATTGGCAGCCACTGAGAAACTCATGTAGGCTACTTGATCTTTCTGAGCTGAAAGTGACATTTTCACTGGAACCTTTAGCTGTGATGTATCTGTCGTTGGCAGATAGCTATCACCGTCATATGACAACTTGAAACCAACTACTTGGCTAAAATCACTCACTGCTGATTCGTCAACGTACGTATCAGGAGCAGCAGCCAGCGCGTACTGAACCGTTGCCAAACCTTGCCAAGCATCCGGCAACACAACTGGTCCAGTCATGGTGACTGCAGTGGTCGTTTCACGGGATTGATCCGGATCCGTTACAGCGGTATCGCCAACAGTTGGCAGTGTGCCGATAATGGTCACGTCAGTTAAACCGCCATCTGACTGTGGTGTGAACGAAAGCCCATATTGCGCATCTTGACCAATTTCAGTGGAGACTACCATGCTGGTTTCACCAGCATTATTAGTAGCGGTGGCGGCCACGTGAATTTGGTTAGAATCCGTTGCTAACAATAGGCGTTGCTGTAACACAAAGACGTTTGCTGTATCAGAGTTGCCATCAATATCACTGCTATCCGGTACCATTTGCACTGCGGAAGGACTATCTGGATCTAGGTTAGCGGGCGCCACCGTATCCTTTTCAGTCACGGTTGAATATACAGCAGGCGTTACCGACTGTAATTTCAATTCAGGAGCGATATTGACAGCTAAATCAAGCTTATTTTGATCATTTGGTGCCAAACTGGTGGCATCCCAGTTGATAGTCAGCATCGTGCCGTTATCGACTTGCTTGGCCGTCACGTTGCTGTCCGTTCCGGTGTAGGTCATCCCTTTTGGTAGGAAAACGTAAGACTTCAAACCACTAAAGTCTTGAACGGAAGCTTGGTTATTTTCCACCATGACTTGTAAGGTATTGTCACCAGAGGTCGCCAATCCGTTCTGCTGATTCAGCAAGTTCAGGCTCTCATTGAGCACCCGTGGCATGTTCTCGGCAGGAGCTACGATTTCTGCCGTTTGGGGCGCCATGTATTGATTATAGATTGCTCGCGTATCATCCGCGGAACCTTCTGCTACCAAATATCCGTGGTCATCATACTGATGAACATCCGTACCAGTTCGACGACTCGGTGTAATAACGTTATTGCCATCAATTTTTCCTTGAACAATAGCGCCATCTTTAGAATAAATCACATCTTCCCAAGCAGCACTATTACCGCCGGCAATTTCAACCGTGAAGTCGTTGGATACTTTACCAAAGTAGCCGGCCTTAGGCGACATCTTAAAATACGTGTTAGTTTGTAGACCTTGAGGATGGACTTTATAAACAAACTGAATTTGCGCCACACCACGATTGTTGTCCACGTATTGCGACATATCAACGTCGCCATTGGTCGTTGTCAGATCAGTCATAATTGGGGTCGTTTCAAAATCACTCTCGTCTTGATAACGAACGTAAACATCCGCTACTGGTTGTTCAACCAGCGGAACCTGAATCCCATAAATTGACTGTTCAGGAATTTCGACATACGAACTTGGCGCGGTCACTTGCATCAAATCAACGTTTAAATGTGGGTCAACATTATAAGTCGCAATATACTTGGTAATGGCTCTACCATAAATAGGAAACTCAGTATCAAGGTAATCAAAGTCTTCTGGTCCAGTTTGCATCAAAAATGCCAGTTGGGCATTGGGATAAACCGTTGGGTCAACATTGCCAATTTTTTTGGTTAGATTTCCCTCACCATCTGCAGGACCCCAGTGATACTGAACAAATACAGAACCATCCGTTGGCGTAATTGGCGTCTTCGCATTAGCCGAAACCTGAATGGTACTGTTAGCAATTTTTGAAGTTGTACTTTCGCCATTGATTGAAGTTGCATTTACCTGACTCTGAGTTGTTAACTTAGTCAGTGCTTTGGTGTCTTTATTGATTCGAAGCACAATGTTGAAATAAGCGTTAAACAAGTTGTCGGTAGCGGCCAGCTGATCCTCTAAACTTGGCGCTGTCATATTAAAGGTCAGTAATGTTTGACCACCGCCGGAAGTTTGGACCACTGGTGTTACTGTTGAGTTATCCACGCTTACGAATGATAATCCAGCCGGAATCAAATATTTGAGGCTCGTTGTTGACCCTGGTTTGAAATACGCTTGTCCCAACGTGCTCTTTGGTGCCGAAATACCCACCCGATAAACCAGTAGATCGCCAGGCAATCCGGTTAACATCTTTGTATTAATAACGGCGTTACCGTCTTCGTCCAGCAAGATGTTCCCGTCTTCATCTTGGGCGAGCGTCCCAATCATCCGGTTAGTCACCCCGTATTGCGCAGTTGATTGCACGGTCACGCTTTGTTTATCCGCTTGGACTAGTTGGGTATCTCCATCAAAATAAGTAGCCCCCATAGTAATCTGCGTGCCATTTATAATCGCTTGGTTAGCTGTCGAAAAGACGAATTTCTTGGCAACTGACAAACCATTAATGGGTGCTGTAAAGGAATAAATCAGCTGCGTACCGTCTGTGCTAAGCGTTGGCGTAATCCCATCAATTGCTAAGTCGAGGCCATCGCTCAGTTTAAAATCCTGTGGCAAATCAATCACCAAACGCTGCTCATTCATGGTTTGATTAATACCACTCACTGATAATTTCAAATTAAAATTAGCTGACTCACCCGCTTGAATCTCCGGTTCTTGAGCCGTTAAGTCGATATCGGCCTTTACAACACTGGCAGAAACGTCTGACTTAACCGCCTTAAAGGTGGTCATCCTGCTTTGCGCAACTGGTGCAGTAACCTGCTCAGGCGCTGGTAACTGTTCAGCGCTCTTCTGGCTAACTGCCGGATTGGTCGCATCATTAGACTGCTCAGATTGCGGTTGTTCCTCCACCGTCGTCTGATCAGCATCTGTTTCAGTCGTTTTCGTCACTGGGTTCGATTCAGTGCTTACCTTAGTTGTACGTTCAGTTGAAGACTGTAACGTAACCGAACTATCACTGATACTCGTTGAATCAGTGGTTGATTCAGTTGTCGCTGCGCTGGCTGTATCAGTCTGTCCCTCGTCTGCTTTAGCCTGTGTAACCCCTACCATCAGCAAACTGCCCAAAACTGTACTGGAAATTAAAAGCTGCTTGATCATCTTTGGCTGGTTCATTTTAAAGCCCCCCTACTGGTATAATCCATACCTAACTCCACTATTCAAAATACTAATATCAATAAATCAATTGTAGTTTACCTGATTTTTATCAACAGTTCAAACTAAAAAGTCTCGACCAATTAAAGAGTTGGTTTTACATCCCATTTTCCAGCAATTTGTCACCCCCCGATGGCCGAAATAACTAATTTGAGCTCTTTTCATCAAAGAAGTGTAATCGTTTTCAATACTCTGGTAATTATGCTATTCTAATAGTGTTGTGATACAACTACTTTTAGGAGGCGTTTCGAATGACAGAACTTAACGGTAAAGTTGCTTTTGTTACAGGTGGCGGACAAGGTATTGGTAAAGCCATTGTTAAGCGTTTATCATCAGATGGATTCGCAGTTGCAGTTGCTGATTTAAACACTGATACAGCTAACGAAGTTGCCAAAGAAGTTAATGACGGCGGTGGCAAAGCCATTGGCGTCAAGGTTGATGTTAGTGACCGTGACAGCTTCTTTGCAGCAGTTAAAGAAGCTGCTGAAAAATTAGGCGGATTCGATGTTTTGGTTAACAACGCTGGCCTTGGCCCAACTACGCCAATCGATACCATCACACCAGAACAATTCGACAAAGTTTATCACGTTAACGTTGCCGGTGATATTTGGGGCATCCAAGCCGCTCATGAACAGTTTAAGAAGAACGGCAAGGGTGGCAAGATCATCAACGCCACCTCTCAAGCCGGTGTTGTCGGTAACCCTAACTTGGCCCTTTACAGTGGTACTAAGTTTGCCGTTCGTGGGATCACACAAGTTGTTGCCCGTGACTTAGCCGAAGAAAACATCACGGTTAACGCCTACGCACCAGGTATCGTTAAGACGCCAATGATGTTTGACATTGCTCACCAAGTTGGTAAGAATGCCGGCAAAGACGATGAATGGGGCATGCAGACCTTCGCAAAGGACATCGCTTTGAAGCGCTTGTCCGAACCAGAAGATGTTGCTAACGCCGTTTCCTTCTTGGCTGGTCCAGATTCAAATTACATTACTGGTCAAACCATCGAAGTTGATGGCGGGATGCAGTTCCACTAAACGTAAAAATAATCGTTTCAAAATAACGCAAAAGAAGCTCAATTCGTCATGAATTGAGCTTCTTTTTGATATCTGATAGACATTGAATGAAATTAAATACCTAAATAAAACTTAGCAAACAATGCTGTTGCCACAGCGCCAAAGAATGGTGCAATCCCTGGTACCAGTAACCCGTATTGCCAGTCGCTTTCAGCCTTGTTCTGGATTGGTAAAATGGCGTGGGCGATCCGTGGACCAAGATCACGTGCTTGGTTCATTGCGAAACCAGTAGGACCACCGAGACCCATACCAATTGCCCAAACCAGCAGACCAACACCGATTGGCACAACTTCTGGTGAGTTAGCGCGAGAAATTGCTAGGATTGAAGTCAAAAAGATGAATGTGTCGATAAATTCCACAAAGAAATTCCGGGGTAAGTTCCGGACAGCCGGTGACGTTGAGAAAATGTTACGGATCGTCACTGGATCGATTTTATCGTAAGAGTTTTTAAATGAATCTGCGTACATAATGTACACGATCACAGCACCAACAATGCCGCCTGCAATTTGAAAAATAGAAGTTTCGATAAATGTAATAAAGCTCATTTTGCCTAATAAATACATGCAGAAGGCCATTGCTGGATTGATCGTAACGTTACCAAAAATAAATAAGGCGATTGAAATACCGAATGCCCAAGTGGTGATCGCAAATAGATGCCCTGAACCATGGTACTTTGTATCGTGTAAAACTGTGCCAGCATGGACACCCACCCCGAATAAAATCATTAGTGCTGTGCCCATAAACTCTGCCATTAATTGATGCATCTCTTTTATGCCATCCCATTCTTATAGTTGATTTGTTTGTAACAGTTATTTTGCGACAAAAAAAGTCCTCTGAACTCGTTGACTGGCGAACTTCAGAGGATTGTTAACTCTGTCGTTATTGACTACGCAACCGTATCTGAATCAGTTAAAACGTGTTGGAACGAAACTAAGCCCTTCGCAATATCAGCTTTGAATAACCCCTTAATATGGGTATTCTCATCCGTGACGACAACTAAAAATTCGTCTTCACTCTCTTCAGACCGGGTAAAGGTTTCGTATTCACCCTTAAACCCATTTTTTCTAAAGATACCAATGATTTTTAACATTTCTCGTTGACTGACTTCTGTTTCGTTATTCAAGACTTAATTTCTCTCCCGTTCTGTGACTTTTAATTATTCTTACCATCATTAACCAGTTTTACGCAATTTAGCGCAGAAAAATGATCACCCACGGGACAGACGAAACGCCCGTTAGTGACCACTTTTGGTTAATTTTAAATTTGTGTTGCTGAAACGTGTTCCAGCAGGCAAGGAGCTATGTGTAAGTCAATATTGGCATAAATCCAAAACCGGGATTTTTGCCAATATCATCTTACACGCCGCTCCTTAACCGCCTGCTTCCACACTCTAGCCGAGTTTACTCTTACCCAAAACCTTCAACTTTTCGTCGAAGTCATAGATAACTGGTTGGCCCGTCTTCATTTCCAAGTTGATGATATCTTCATCTGAGATACCTTCAATGTACTTGCTCAAGGCACGTAATGAGTTACCATGGGCTGCAATGATGACGTTCTTGCCATCTAACAACTTAGGTGCAACTTCGTCTTCCCAGAAAGGCATAACCCGTTCCAAGGTAACCTTCAAGTTTTCACCACCAGGTACGATGTTAGGATCCAAGTTAGCATAACGACGATCGTTAGCTGCTGATCCTTCATCATCAGCACTCAGCAATGGAGGCAAAACATCGTATGAACGACGCCAGATGTGGACTTGTTCGTCACCGAACTTCTTAGCTGCTTCAGCCTTGTTTTGGCCTTGCAATGCACCGTAGTGACGTTCGTTCAAACGCCAAGTCTTGGTTTCTGGAATCCAGAGTTGGTCTGAGTATTCCAAAGCATAATGCAAAGTCTTGATGGCACGAGTTAAGACAGAAGTGTAAGCATAGTCAAATTCAATGCCTGCTTCCTTGATTAACTTACCAGCGTTGATAGCTTGCTTAACACCTTCATCACTAAGGTCAACGTCAACCCAACCAGTAAATTGGTTAGATAAGTTCCATTCACTTTGACCATGACGAATCAATACTAATTTAGCCATTAGTTAAATACCTCTTTCTTCTTTTAATTACCCAAACTATTTTACACCAAATGAACGGTAATTCCAGTACCAATTCGCTTTTCACATTAGAAAAGCGGGTCCAATCCTTTCGTAGATTGAACCCGCTTAAACAGATTAATTATTTGTGAAATATTTTGGCCGATTAATTCTGGTAATTGTTAATGATTTTATGGTTACTCTTCCAGAAACCAACCTTCACAACACCGACCAACTTACTCTTTGGCACGAACCCGTATACTCGGCTATCTTCTGAAACGCTCCGATGATCACCTAGTACGAAGTAGCAGTTCTTTGGCACTTTGTTGATCCGGTTATTACCAATGGCGAGGCTCCACTTATTGCTCCAGTCGTTTTGACGAGCTGCAGAAACTAGGTTAAAACCGTTTTTATAGCTGGCAACCGTGCCGGCTTGCTGCTGATACTTTGAAATGTAGTTTTGAGCTTGATACTTGCCGTTCACGTACAATTTACCAGTCTTGCTGTAACGAATCGAATCGCCTGGCAGACCAATCACACGCTTAACGTAATTTTCCTTTGGTGCCGCGTTTGCATCCACCCCTGAAGCATCAAAAACAATCACGGAGTAACGCTTAACGGGAGCGGTTTTAACCGCCACAACGTGTTGGTTGTTCTTTAAATTAGGTTCCATTGACGCACCAGAAACATTGATGGGCACCAGCCATAAGAAACGAATACCGAGAGCTAGTAATAGGCCAACCGCAACGGGTATCAACCATGAAAGTGTCTTTTTCAAAATAAAGCCTCCAATTTGTTAGTCAACGTTTGCACTGTTAGTCATCCGACTTCCAGCGTTTCCGTTGTTCTTTGATTTTTTCTTTTAACTCTTGTGGCGCAACGTATAAACCATGCGCCTTTTTAACGCCCAGAATATCCAGGAAGAAAGTGAAGATCGGCACACTGACAATCAATCCCCAAGTGCCCCACATGGCTTCACCAGCCAATAATACCACGAACGTATAAAAAATTGGCAGTTCGGTTTTACTGGACATGAGCTTAGGATTTAAAACGTAGGCCTCAAGGGTATGAACGACCAGCAACAGAATCAAAATCGTGATCACATCCCGAAATCCGCCGACCGCATAACCGAGAATACTGAGGGGAATAGCTGAAATAATGACCCCAGCCACGGGAATCAGGCTCAAAATGAAAATCATGATAGCCACGGCCAGTAATTGTGGAATATGCAGGAACGCCAAACCAATCGTTGTGACCGCTGTGTTGAACAAGGCAATCAGAAATTGCGCTTCCAAAACCACCCCAAAGGTATCGGCAAACTTATGGCCGAAATAGGAAACATCCTGAAAGAACCAGCCATAATCGCTGCTGAGGAATAACTTGGAAAAGGCGTTCATTGGTTTGAGCTCAATCGTATAAAAGAAGCTCAAAATGATGGAAAGCACGATGGTGACACCAAATGAACCAATACTGGTAATGTAATCAACCAGTAATTTCAAGCTGCCTCGCACCTGTGGCAAAAGATTGGATTTACCGATCCAGTCTGACACCAGTCTAACTGTCTGGTTAGTGTCATTAGCTGAATTTTGGTAAAACGTGTAGATCGACTGAACAGATGAAACCACCTGTGCGGTAATCTTAGGAATATAAATGGTGATCCCCAAATAGAGGCCAACAATCAGTAAGACGTAAACCACAATGACGATGAACTGGTACGGAATCTTAACGCGTTGCTGGATAGTCCTGATCAAGCTAACGATTAAATACGTAAAGATAAACGTCAGCAAAATCTTACTCATTTCGGACCTCACCAGCCAAAGCACGCTGATCAAGATCCCCAAGACGACCCAACGCCTTAGAACAACATTTTTAATAAACCGCTGATATAAGCTCATAGCGCCCCTCCCCTCTAGTCAATCAATTAAAATAGCCCCGTCCACCACATACAAACGTGGTCAAACAAGGACCATTTCGTTACTTGTAATTTTTCTCTGCATAGGCTTTAAACGAAATACCTGCCTTGTGCGCAGCAATCAAACCACTTCTAATATCTTGATCCGAAAAACTGCCCGATGGCACACCGATTGAAGACAAGATTTTCCGAGCGTTTGAAATTTGAGCTGCGGTGATAGGTTTACCATTAATCTCAGTTTGTGATTTTTTAACGGTGTATTCGTTCGACCCCTTATAGTTTTTGACTGCGGCCTTTTCGGCATCCGTCAATCCAGGTGTGGAGCTACTTGAATGATCACTAGTCGAGCTTGAACTATCGACGGCACTGCCATCGCCAGTACCGTCACCGCCATTTTTAATGGCTTTATTGTTGGCGCTACGGAGTTCAACCGCTTTATTGTAAATGTCAGTATAGTAGACTTCTTGTGCTGCGGTATCCTTAAAGATTCGGTCCAACGTAGCGTTAGAAGCTTCGTAAGATTGCCCCTGATTCTGAGTTAAAGCTTGGTCGTAAACATCTTGGAACGTTTCGGCCTTCAGTTGAACGGTCTTTAAGATCTTCAATGCTGTTTTCGCACGGTTACTCAAAGTTGAAAGTCCTGTTTTGGCTTTTTTAACTTTCGTATAATTGGCCTTAGCCACATTAAATTCATGGTCGGTCATAGCCGATTCTGCAGACACGAAGTTTTGTGTCTGCGTCAAATAGCCTTTGGCCACCTTATCGTTGGTCCGATGACGCAAAGCTTCTTGGAATGACGATTCAGCAACTGAATAGTTTTTTTTGCTGACCGCCGTCTTACCAGTCGTCATGGCCGCTGTATAGGCTTTTTGGGTAATATGATGACTGGTAAATGTCACCCCGCCAATAACTAAAATGACGACAACTGCCACGATGGTCCAGATCCACTTTTTCAAAGTAATTCCTCCCGCTTTCAGGTATCTTATTTCTCATTATAACATGTTGCAATTCCCACGGCAGTAGCGATTGATAAGATTATCCAAAACGTAAAAAAGCAGTCCAGTCAACTAAATGACTGCACTGCTTCACGCTTCATATGGCTTTAAAGCCGAAAAATTTTAACTTTAGATTTGTTTACAAGACGACTGCCAGTAAGAAGACACTGACGAGCCCCACCACTACTGAAAGTGCCATTGACCGCGTAAAGTAGGCAATTAAGCCCACAATAACTGAGGCAATGATTTCTGGTGTGTGATGCACAATATCGAACTGATAAGTTGGCGTCACAAACACGTCCTTCACGACCAGTGCGGTAAACAGCGATACCGGAATAAATTTCATCCATTCGTTGAACCATTCCGGAATTTTACGCTGGGTAAAAATCTTGATGGGAAGATAACGTGGTGCAAAGGCCACGAAGAACCCCAAGATAACTAATACAAGATGTTGCGTTGTGTTCCAGTGATTTACTGCTGCCATATCTGTCTCCTAATTAACTAACCCTCGTCCGACTCTTCTTCAGCTGATGCTTCCTTACTACCGGGGTTTCTCACCTTATATAGGAAATGACTGCCCGGCTTTTTGTGCCGTAAGTAATGCTCCAAAGAAAACCCGATAAACGAGGAGATCAGTGTTGAAATAACCAGTCCCAACGTGCTCTTTGTCAACACTAGGAAGAATACCGCCAGCACTGCCGCAATCAACCCGATAAAAATCGTCAGGCGGTTCTTGACCTGCATGATGATCATATAGAGGAACAGCGCGGTAAGGGCAAAGTGAACAACGGTTAAATCGATTTTTAGCGCGCTGCCCACTAAACTGCCGATGAGGTTGCTGACCGTCCAAAAGAGCAGTGAATAATGTTCAACCATCAAGGCTTCTCGCGGCGTCCATTTTTTATCAGTTGCAAACTTCAAATAGTTGACCGCGTAGTTTTCATCATTCATCGACACTGCAAAAATGAACTTAAACCGTTCTGATGTGCCCATCAGGTATTTAGATAAACTTGAGCCGAGTAACGCATACCGCAACTCCAAGAAGAACAGCATTAATACGATGGATAGCAATGGTGCATTAATCGTCAGCATGGACGCAATCATGAATTGCGCACCGCCTGAAAAAATAAAAATTGACACAAGCCCGGTTAAAATCGTATTGAATCCCGCAGCATGCAAAAGCACACCACAAGCCAATCCGATTGGTATGTAGCTTAAGTTCAATGGCATTGCAACGTTGAGTGTTGAACGCCATTTGGGCTCGTTAGGGTTTGGCACTTGTTTTGTCAAGAATGATGCCTCCATAAAAGGTAGAGTGGCAAAGCAGACGATTAGGGAGCAACGTCTAATTAACAACTTCCAATCTGCCGAAGCACGCTTAAACTAAGAAAAGTCGGCCATACCGGAACCCTTCCACATCGAAGTCGCGCATCCGCTCCATAAATCGACAATTACACAATACAACGTCATTTTACCATGTTTCATTCTGTTTTCCTACGGTGTTTTCACAAGTTAACTGGACAAAAAAACAATAAATGCCGCTTACATTTTCCAGCCCATTAAGGAATATTAGAACAATATTGGTACAATATATTATAAAGTTCGTTAGTAAGCCAGGCAATCAATTATACCTTAAAACAGAGATACAAAATTACGCCAAGTCCGAACGATCCAATTTGCTTCTTTAATGCTGTAAATCGTTTTAATTGGCAGTTTCAAAGTCCCGTTATCATTCAGTTGTGAAATCGGTCTGCACGCTAACATTAGCTGCACGTGACCGACTTGCGTGTTCGCGGCTAGTGGTGCCTTCAGCCCACCTTTTTGCCGGTGCTCAGCGTCAATCACCACTTTGGAGCTAAGTTGATCCTTTGACTGCTGTTTGCCAAGCCAAATCGTGGTTGGGGCCGCGACGGTTGTTTCAGCGGTGGTACTTTTACCCATTGGGACCTTAACGTTGCTTAACTGATACGTCTGTGCGTTTAGGGTAACAGGCCGATAATTTGCATACACCCAGTTCATCAAGTGGCGCGTTTGAACAAAACGGGCTGGATCACCCGTCTTTTTATTCTGTGCGTGCATCACAATGGTAATGATACGGTGACCATTACGATCAACGGTGCCGGCAAAGTTACCGCCCGCAGCCTTTGACGTCCCAGTCTTCAAACCATCCACCGGCAAATGAGCATCGGCTTGACTCTGACCCTTCAGCATCAAATTCCAGGTATTCATCCGGGTCTCATCGCTGTGACCCTTATCAAACCACGATTTGCTCAATCGGGTAGTCTGCAGAATTTCTGGGTACTGCTTTAAAATAATCTGCGATAAGCGCGCCACGTCTCTAGCGGACATCGTGTTCTCATCGTTTTTGGCTAAGGTTGAATAGCCTAACTTCCCCGCTTGACCGTTTGTCACGCCAGACGCTGTTATCAGATGGGCACTGGTCAAATGTAATTGTTTGGCAGTGGCCCGCATCTTATCAATAAAGCGGTGCGGATTACCGGCCACGGCGTTTCCCAGTGCAGAAATGGCACCGTTAGCCGATGAGATCAGACTCGCCTGAAACAAATCACGAACCGTGTACTTTCGGTTAGCACTAAGTGGCACGTTAGTTAGATCCTTATTCCGACTCATTTTAGCAATTTCAGGGCTAACGGTGACCCGCTGATTCCAATGCATGCGGCCAGCCTTGATTTCATTTAAAACAATGTACGTTGATAATAGTTTGGTCATGGACGCGATGGGCAAAGGCTGCTGGTCGTTTTTCTGATAAAGCACCTGCCCGGTTTGAGCATCAACCGCAATTGCTGACTTGACCTGTAAATTGGGTGCTGCAGCTCTCACACTGATCCCGCCGACCATTAACGTCACTATAAAAACACACAAAAATAGCCCGAATTGCAGGCTACTTTTGGCAGATTTGACTGTCATAACTTCCTCCAATGTTTCATTTTTGATGCGTATCTTTTAGCTGAGTGCCGTTTTTAACAGGTAAATGAATAATGAAGCGCGTTAATTCATCCGTTGAGGTCACGTAGATATAACCGCCGTGACGGCTAATAATACTCTGGGCAATGGCCAAGCCTAGCCCAGTACCGCCAGTCGCTTTTGAACGGGAACCTTCAACCCGGTAAAATCGTTCAAACACCTGTGATAACGCTGCTTCGGGAATTTTCTTCCCGTCGTTTTCAACGCTGATCACCACTTCTTCGTCATTGGGCTGCTCAGCACGCAAATTAATCTGCTTACCGCCTTCGCCGTATTTCAGGGCGTTGGTGATCAAATTATTGAAGACCCGGCCGAGCTTTTCGCCATCAGCTTCAATTTGCATAGGTTCATCAGGCACCTCACTATTGATCGTCATGCCCTTCTCGCCAGCTTCCAGTTCGTAGCTGGCAGCTAACTGCTCTAACATTTGACCAATATCCAGCGTTGCAATCGACAGCGGTGTATCGGTCTGGCGCATTTTGGTATAAACAAACAGGTCGTCCACTAAGGATTTCATCTGTTTGGCCTTATTGAAAGCCGTATTAGTGTACTTTAATAATTCGTCTTCAGAATGATACTGACGATCTTCGACTAAGCCCAGGTAACCAATAATGGAGGTCAGTGGCGTCCGTAAATCGTGACTGACGTTTGTGATCAGTTCATCTTTAGACTTTTCAATCCGCCGTTCCTCATCCATTGAGGCGATGACGGAATCAACCAGCGCGTTGACTGATGTGATTACGCGTTGCGTTTCACCCTTAATCGTAAACGGGATTCGGTGATCAAAGTGGCCGTTCGCGATATAGTGCAGTTCAGCAATAATGTGCCGCAGTTGCATTTGATGATAACGCCGAATCAGCCGCCAGTAGACAACGCCGGCGTCAAATACGACCATCAGCACGATAAAGATGTTTTCCCAGCTCCAGAGTTGATAATGCGATGGGCCGATAATAATCGACCGTTTAATAATGAAAATCCCATCCTGTAACCCCGGATTGGTTTGAATCATTTCATTTAATAGAACGATCACCGAAAGATTAAGCAACAGCAAAAGCACGACGGTCACGATACCTTCCATGATCAGCGCGCTTTTTTCTCTTGCTGTGAGTTTCATACCTTTGCTATCTGTATTCATAGTTCCCCTAGTGTGTTTCAATCTTGTAGCCGACACCCCAAACCGTCTGAATGACCTTCTCGCCGCCAGTGGCTTCTTCGATCTTATCTCTCAGATGCGAAACATGCACCATGACCGTCTTGGCCGAAACAATCGATTCCTGGCGCCAAACCCGTTCGAAGATTTCATCCGCTGAAAAGACCCGGTTAGGATGACTAGCCAATAAGTAAAGGATACCAAATTCCAAAGCGGTCAGGTTAACCAGCTTACCGGATAACGTTTTCACTTCATGGGAGTCCTTATTGATGGTCAGTGAGCCAATGTCTAACACATCCGGCTTTTCATCAGTCACGTGATCTGAAGCTCGCCGCAGCAACGATTTAACTCGGGCCATGACTTCTAGTGGGTTAAATGGCTTGGTGACGTAATCATCACCGCCGCTAACTAACCCTTGAATCTTATCCATATCATCCGTTTTGGCTGACAGGATCAAGATAGGCAGTTCTGAATCCTTACGAACTTCCTTGATCACTTCGATACCGCTCATTTCAGGCATCATGATGTCCAAAATCATCAAACCGATGTCCGGTGTCGTGTGCAGCTTCGTCAGTGCTTCTTTACCGTTGTACGCGGTAATGGGCTCGTAGCCTTCGTTTTTAATGTAGATTTCCAGTAATTGGGCAATTTCTTTATCGTCATCAACAACTAAAATTTTCATGATTTTTACGTTCTCCTTATCATTCGATCGATCAACTAAAATGGCCGCACCATTTATTCATGCGCAATCCGTGAGCAGCGTGCAGCTTCCCCGTTTGCTTAGGTCTATCTTACCAAAAGATAGGCCGGCATTCATTATTATTCCAGTAACTTAAGGTTCTCATTAAATTTTACAGCAGATTTCGAGAATAAACAAAAGAAGCCCTAAGAGGCGTCTTGATGACGACCGCTTGGGCTTCCGAAAGTTTTAGACTTAATTATTTGTAGTTAGGTGCTGCTTTGGTTAATTGCACATCATGTGGATGTGATTCAACTAAACCGGCGTTTGAGATGCGAACAAACTGTGCATCGTTGATGAGGTCTTGAACGGTCTCACAACCGGTGTAACCCATGCCGGAACGTAGACCACCAACCATTTGGAAAATGATGTCGTCGACGCTGCCCTTGTATTCAACCCGGGCTTCAATGCCTTCTGGCACCAGCTTGTTGGCTTCGTTCACGCCACCTTGGAAGTAACGGTCGGCTGAACCATGTTCCATGGCTGCCAATGAACCCATACCACGGTATGTCTTGTACTTCTTGCCGTTGTCTTCGAAGACTTCGCCAGGAGCTTCATCAGTTCCTGAAAGCATCGAACCAAGCATCACGGCGTTACCACCGGCGGCTAAGGCCTTAACGATATCACCTGAGTACTTGATCCCGCCATCAGCAATGATTGGCTTGTTGAACTCTTGCGCAACTTCGGCAGCATCGTAAATGGCTGTCAATTGAGGAACACCGACACCGGCAACGACCCGGGTGGTGCAGATAGAGCCGGGACCGATACCCACTTTCACAACGTCAACACCGGCTTCAAATAATGCTCGGGTACCTGAACCAGTAGCAACGTTACCAGCAATCAAAGTGGCATCTGGGAATTGGTCACGAATCTGAGCAACCTTGCGAAGAACACCCGCTGAGTGGCCATGAGCCGTGTCAATGATGATAGCATCCGCACCGGCAGCCAGTAAACCTTCAGCCCGTTCGAAGGTGTCTGAGGTCACCCCAACTGCTGCGGCAACCAATAGACGGCCCTGGTCATCTAGTGCTGCGTTCTTACGAATCTTATCGCTAGTAACAGCCTTTACTTTAGCCACTTCACCAGCCTGGGCTTCTTTAGACATGTTCTTGTGAATCACACCTAAGCCACCGTTATTGGCCATGGCAATCGCCATCTTAGATTCCGTTACAGTATCCATACTGGCACTGAGGAACGGCACGTTTAATTTCAAATTATCAGCTAACTGGACCCTCAAATCGACATCGTTTGGCAAAACATGGCTCTCTGCAGGTATAAGTAATACGTCATCAAAAGTAATCCCTTGTTTTTGAAACTTCGAATCCCAATTAGTAGTCATTGAAATGAACGCCCCTTATTATTTTTTTTGTATTGTTTGGTAATATACCAGCGACTTTCAGAAAATGCAAGGATTCTCATGAACTTGTAAGATTTTAGCGTAAAATCTCATCAATTCGGCTGAAATGTTCGGGTTTTAGTCTGATTTTCTCAATGATTTGGGACTAATTATAATTATTGTTTGATCTTCGTTCATGATGGTTTGAATGCCCCAGTGCTGCCTCAAAAAACATAAAAAACCAGTCCGATGGATTACCCATCAAACTGGTTGCAGCTTACGATTTCATTTTAACGACGGCGCTGAGGGGTGCTGCCGAAAAAGCCTTGCGTTAATTTCCATTGCCGTTTGACCAAAATTGAGGCCAAACCACTGACGACACCAAGGACGATCATTGGCCATGCGCCGATCATTGGGTTCAAATAGCCTGGTAATAAGGCCATCATTGAGAACAGGCCTAACCAAACAACCAGAAAGGCAACTGAACCAGCGATTCGAATCCAAAGTGAAAAACGGTGTTCCCGCTTTGAATCGAAAATCCGTGGGATCAATGGCAATGCTAAGCCAGCGATGACAGATGACAACAGAATCGACAAAATGCCGACTGGTTGAGCACCCTTTTGTGCTGGGGTAAGTAGGAACATAATCCCAAACATGAAACTAAAGATCGTAAAGAAGTTCAGCCCGTTATACAACGTACTTGGCCAGTATGGATCTGGTGTTCCAGCTGGGCGCTTAGGGCCTTCAATAATCTCTTTGATCCGGGCATTCACATCGCTACCATATAGGTTACGTGCGGTTTTACCCTTTTTTTGGCCCGCTAAAAGTTCCGCTGTCGTTGTCTTAACGATTTCGGCCTTTTTTTCAGGATTTAACTTAGTGGCTTGCAGTGCTTGATTGAATCGGAACATATAGTCCGCGTTCCGCTTCGTCAAACCGATGTTATCGAAAGCAGCCCGCTCGTTTTTGACCGTACTATTCCGATCCTGGTGAACAGCTGCATTCCGTTTACGCTGCTGAACGCCTGCATTGCGCTTTTCATTTTCGTTTTCGCTCAATTTGGGATCTCCTTTTTTAGTTGTTTTTTTTTGGGGGGACTACGTGGACTTTTTACATAGCCGAAACGTGTTCCACGAGACAGAGAGCTATGTGTAAGCCAATGCTGGCATAAATCCAAAAACCGGGATTTTTGCCAGCATTAACTTACACGCCGCTCTCTAAACGTCTCGTTCCACACTCTAGACGTTGAACCTAAACTCCACAATATCCCCATCTTGCATCACGTAATCTTTACCTTCAACTCTTAATTTACCGGCATCCTTAACCGCTGATTCTGATTCGTATTTATCCAAATCATCAAAAGCCATCACTTCTGCGCGAATAAAACCACGTTCGAAGTCAGAGTGAATGATTCCGGCCGCTTGTGGTGCCTTGGTGCCCTTCTTAAAGGTCCAAGCTCTGGTTTCCTTACCACCAGCCGTGAAAAAGGTTTCTAGGCCTAAGAGCTTGTATGAGGCACGGATCAGACGGTTTAAGCCTGGTTCTGTGACGCCTTCAGCTTCTAGGAAGTCTGCCTTTTCATCATCATCCAATTCGGCGATTTCTTCTTCAGCTTCCGCAGCAACGGCAATGGCTTGTGCGCCTTCCTTAGCAGCGTAGGCTTCAATATCCTTAAAGTACTTCGAGTTTTCTGGATCAGCCATATCATCTTCAGCAATGTTGGCAACGTAGAGGACTGGTTTGCTGGTCAGCAGGAATAAGCCCTTCACGATTGGCGCTTCGTCTTCGTTGAAGTCCATCGTCCGAACACCCTTGCCGGCTTCGAGAACTGGCTTGATGCGTTCCAGAACAGCCAATTCAGCCTTAGCTTCTTTATCGCTACCCTTAGCTGCCCGTTGAACCTTAGCCAACCGCTTATCAACGGCTTCAAGGTCTGATAAACCTAATTCCAAGTTGATGGTTTCAATATCATCGATTGGGTCGATCTTACCAGAAACGTGGGTAATGTTATCGTCGTCAAATGCCCGCACAACGTGCACGATAGCATCCACCTGACGAATGTTTTCCAAGAATTTATTCCCTAAACCTTCACCCTTGCTGGCACCCTTAACAATGCCGGCAATATCGGTAAATTCAAAGGTGGTTGGCACGACTTTTTTAGCCGGAATCAGTTCTTGAATCCGGTCTAACCGTGAATCTGGCACTTCAACCATCCCAACGTTAGGGTCGATGGTGGCAAATGGATAGTTCGCCATTTCTGCCCCTGCCTTGGTAATCGCGTTAAATAAGGTTGACTTACCAACGTTTGGTAAGCCGACAATTCCTGCTGTTAATGACATAGTAAAGTCTCACTCTTCCTTTTTAGTCAGTTTGTGGTTTCTTTTCTAAAACCTTTTTCAGCTTTTTTTCGAACTCGCGACGGCTCAGCATCACGATGTGGCCGCAACCGGTGCACTTGATTTTAATATCAGCGCCCATCCGAATGATCTCCCAGCGGTTTACGCCACATGGGTGCGGTTTTTTCATTTCAACTAAATCACCTAAATCGTACATCGAATCACTCCTAATCTAAATGTACGTCGAGAATGTCTAAGATACGGCTTAAGTCGTCATCTGACAAATACTCGATCTCAATCTTACCTTGGCCTGCTTCTTTAGCCTCGCTGATCGTCACTTGAGTCCCGAACTTCTCTTGAAGGACGTTTTCACCTGCACGCAGGTAAGGTGACTTCTGCTTGATCCGCTTCTTTGGCTTAGCCGCAGCCTGGCCGTTCATCTTATTGACGACGCCTTCCAAAGCACGCACGGTCATTTTACCATCCGCTGCCCGATTAGCAAGACTGACCATCTGTGAACGGTCCTTCAGCGAAAGCAGGGTTCTCGCCTGCCCCATTGAAAGCCGCTTCTTTTGCAGCAGTTCTTTGACTTGCTTTGGCAAGCCCAATAACCGCAAGTAGTTAGCAATGTATGGCCGGCTCTTACCCAACCGTGACGAAACCTGGGCCTGCGTCATGTTCAAATTGCTCATGAGCATTTCATAAGCTTCGGCCTCTTCCAACGGAGTCAAATCTTCACGCTGCAAGTTTTCCATGACAGCGATCTCCATCATCTGGGGTTCTGTCACTTCACGAACAATTGCCGGAATCGTTTCGTTTTTGATCAAACGAGATGCCCGAACACGTCTTTCACCTGCAAGAATCTCATAGCGAGAGACTTCGGGATCTGGCTGACGGACAATGATGGGCTGGAACACACCCGATTTTTCAATCGAACGGGCAAGGTCCTTCAAGGCCGTCTGGTCAAACTTCTGCCGTGGTTGATACGGGTTCGGCCGAATCTGATCGAGTTTGATATCGATCACTGTTTCTACTTCTGGGTCAACGCTATTATCCGCGAACAATGCTTCAATGCCGCGTCCAAGCCCCTTGTTATTTTTGTTTGCCATGAGCAGCTGCCACTTCCTTTGCGAGTTGCGAATAAACGAGTGCACCGGTTGACTTCGGGTCATAATCCATAATTGGCAAGCCGTGGCTAGGCGCCTCGGATAACCTGACGTTACGTGGAATAATCGTCTCGTAAACGTTGTCCTTAAAGTACTTTTTCACTTCTTCATTAACTTGATGGCCCAGATTGGTACGGGCATCATACATGGTCAGCAACACACCCTCGATCTTAAGACTGGGGTTGAAATGCTTCCGCACGAGCTGAATGGTATTCAGCAATTGACTCAGGCCTTCCAGCGCGTAGTACTCGCTTTGAACGGGAATCAAAATCGAGTTGCTGGCCGTAAAGGCATTGATGGTTAATAGGCCTAACGAAGGCGGACAATCCACCAAAATGAAATCGTATTGGTCCTCAATGGTTTTAACGGCATCTAATAAACGGGTCTCACGGGCAATTTGAGCCGTCAGCTCAATCTCTGCACCAGAGAGCTGAATCGTTGCTGGCACAATGTCTAAATCTTTATGACTTGTATGTAAGATCACATCAGTAATCGGCTCTTCATTGACCAGAACATCGTAAATATCCTTTGAAATGGAGGACTTGGCAATCCCAACTCCACTAGTTGCGTTCCCTTGTGCATCAATATCGATTAACAAAACTCGGTTACCCAGATTAGCTAATCCGGCACCTAGGTTTACGGAAGTCGTTGTCTTACCGACACCGCCCTTTTGGTTTGCAAGCGCAATGATATCTGCCATCAGTTTTCGTCACTCCTTTATGATTTTTTTATGATATCGATAGTAATTCGGTAACTATCGTCGTTGTCTTCTTCCGTTGTTTTGATCTTTAAACCAGCGTTGGTGACCATCTTCAATGACTTCTTGATGGTGTTGACCGCCACTCGGGTATCAGCCGAAACGGATTTAATTTTCGGCTTTGGCTTGGCCTTTGCACGGTGCCGCTGAATCAGCCGTTCTGCGTCACGAACGGTCAAATGATCACTAACGATTCGTTTCAGCAGCTGCACCTGTTGCTTAGGCGTAACTGCAAGTAACGCACGACCATGACGTTCGCTAATTTCTTCGTTCATAATCGCGTCTTGAACGGGCGCACTTAACTTCAATAACCGCAGCTTATTAGCAATAAAGGACTGACTCTTACCCACGTTTTCGGCCAGCTGGCTTTGCGTCAGCTTATTCAGTTTCATCAAGGACTGATAAGCCTGCGCTTCTTCAATCGGGGTTAATCCCTCTCGTTGCAAGTTTTCAATCAGTGCTAGTGAAGCCGTTTCATCATCAGATAACGATTGAATGATTGCTGGCACTTCACGCCAGTTTAACGTTTTGACTGCCCGAAAGCGCCGCTCACCGGCAATGATCTCGTACTGATGCGGTTCATATTCCCGTAGAACGATTGGTTGCAGTAAGCCATGATCAGAAATGGTTTGCGCCAGTTCGTCTATACTGCGTTTGTTAAAGACGTGCCGCGGTTGGAACCGGTTGGGTACAATGGCATCAATCGGTACCATAACTACTTTTTGCTTGATACTTTCATTATTTTGCTGGTTGCTTTTATCGTGACCAAATAATGAAAACGCCATCCTAATCGTCCCCCTTTCTAACTAATTACCGAGCGGCTCCTTGTTAGGCGTCCCAGCCTTCCGTGGATAGCGCTTGGGCGTTGGCTTAACCTTATCTACGACCACAATGTGGCGTTCATCCCCAGACTCAGGCAACGTAAACGATTGGTCCAAGTTTAATTTGCCACCAAGTGTAGCAATGGCCGACTTAGATTGTGCCAGCTCGTTTTCGGTCTGCTGTGCTTTCAGCGCGATAAACTGACCGTGCAGCTTAACGAGTGGCAGGCATAGTTCACTCAACACGCTCATCCGTGCTACTGCCCGTGCGGTAACAACATCATAAGCTTCACGATGTTCGGACCGCTTGCCACCAAACTCTTCAGCTCGGGCATGATAGACACTCACACCTTCAAGGCCTAAATCAGCAATTAAATCCTTCAAAAAGTTGATCCGCTTATTTAATGAATCAACGATGGTGACTTTCAGATTGGGAAACAGGATCTTCATCGGTAGTGATGGGAACCCGGCTCCCGCACCGACGTCACAAAGGGTCAATGCTTCAGTGCGTAACTCAGGCACATAAAAGGCGGGCGTTATTGAATCATAAAAGTGCTTCAGATAAACGTCGCCTCGTTCGGTAATGGTTGTTAAATTAAGATGCTGATTAGTGTCGACCAGGATTTTAAAATACTGGTCAAACTGTTGCATTTGTTGCTCAGAAACCGTAATCCCCTGAGCTTTTAACGCAGCAATAAACTGGTTATTATTCATTGAAATCTCCTAATGGATTCTGTGAAACACTTTGTTTCACGCTCTAGTATACTTTACATTAATTATGGTATGTACGCAAGCTCTTACACGTGGTTATTGCTTGCTTTTTCGAACTTTTTAGTGGGTAATTTGGGATAAGTTATTAGTCCATTCCATTCTGTGTTCAGAGTAACTCATTATGCAGGCGTTCTGGAGCTAATCATCACATGCAATTCTACTGTGTTGAGTTGTGCTTCTGCCCATTCCGTTTCACGTTCAGGGTAACTCGTCGTGCAGGCGCTACGGAGCTAGCACCTGCGCTTCGCTTGGGGCGGATCTCCTCCGTCGCCTGATGATGTAACCGAGCACGAAACGCTCGCTAACATCATCGACACCACGATTTACCCTGAACGCTCCACTGCATTTACACAGCTGACCTTCTGCAACCAAACTGCAGGGTTGCTGACGCAAATACGCTTCTGCAGAACAGTCCCCTCACAATATCAGCGCAACGGAAGGCGCTGGGGCTCAGCGGTGTCGGTGATACTGGGTAGCTGACAGTGGCGAAGCCCTGGCAGATACCCTAGTATCACGCGAGACGGAGGAGATCCATTTGAGGCGAATAGCCTCAAATTAGCTCCGGAGCGAGCCACCGCGTTCCAGCCCCAAAGCGCCTGAAGTGGAGCGAAAGCTCGAGGGTTATTAACTATCCACATACTGTTTCATTATACTAGACAATTCCCGTCATTGGAAACGGTCCACCAAATTTCTAATCAAATAAACCGCCCCAAGCCCCTTACAGCTTAGTGCGGTTCATTATTTGTATAGTGGTATAAACAGCGTAAAAACTAAATTAAATTACTTTGAAATGTTTGAAACTTCGTTAATAAACCATTTGTTAAAGGCTGCAGCATCGATGTCGACACATACAGAGGCGTTGATCTTGCCATCGTGGTAAGCACCACGAATGTCACCAACCGTTTCACCCATTGCTGGGCCTTCGGTTTGAACATCAACCCACATGTCTTCAGTGGTGATTGCTTCTGGGTGAAGCAGGTAGAAGATGGTGTTGACATCGTGCATGGCAATACCGCTGTCTGAGTTATCACCATCATGAATGATGATATCGTGCAACATGCGGCCAGTCTCGTTTAATTCAGGTAACTTTGCAAGGCTTGCAGGTGTTAACAAGGCCTTCATGGTAATGTCCAAACCAACCATCACGATTGGCACACCTGAGTTGTAAACGATGCGGGCAGCATGAGGATCAGTGAAGACGTTGAATTCAGCGGCACTGGTCATGTTACCTTTACCTAATGAACCACCCATGGCAACGATCCGTTCGATGTTGTCCTTAACTTCTGGGTATTCAGAGAATAGTAAAGCGATGTTAGTGTACGAACCCGTTGGTACCAGCGTGATTTTTTCGTCACTGGCCATAATGGCGTCGTGAAGTGCTTCAACGGCACTCTTATTCATTGGCTTTGGCAAATCTTCTGGGAAATCGTATCCCGGCATTCCTGATTCACCATGGATCCGAGCAGCATCTTCGAATGGCTTGATCAATGGTTGCTTGGCACCGGCTGCCACTGGAATGTCGGAGTTAAAGAACCGAACTAACTTAAGCGCGTTCTTCGTGGTCTTGTCCACCGTAACGTTACCGGCAACAGTAGTGATCAGCTTCAAATCGATGTTGTCATCGTTGATAGCCATGGTAATTGCAGCTGCATCGTCGATACCAGGATCGGTATCCATGATAATTTTGATTGTCATAATAATAAGCCTCCGTACTAAATTTTTTTAATGTAGTAAAGCACTTAAAACCAAATCAATGAGAAACAATCCGCCTAACAAATACATTGCTGGACTGACATTTCTGCCATCGCCGCTAGCCAATCTTAAAATTGGGTAGAAGACGAATCCGAAAGCCAAACCAGTTGAAATACTGTTGGTTAGCGGAATCAGCACAATAATCAGAAACGCCGGGAACCAAGCAGCAAAGTCGTTCATGTCAATAGAACCAATGGATTCCATCATGAGTGCGCCGGTGATGATGATCACGGGTGCGATTGCGGCTTGCGGGACGTACGCCAACAACGGAACGAAGAACATAGAAATGGCGAATAAAACACCAGCAGTGATTGCCATGACACCAGTCCGACCACCGGATTCAATCCCCGAAGCACTCTCGGCGGCAGCCACAGTTGGGCTGGTACCAAGACCACCGGAAATCAGTGCGGTAATGGAGCTGGCTCGAAAGGCCTTCTTGAACTTCCGGCTATCAGGCAGGATTCCCTGCAAGAGCCCCATGGATTCAAACACGAGGATCATGGTCATCGAGAAAGCTGCCAAAATAAACGGAATGGTCAGTACCTTGGAAAAGTCACCGTGCATCACGATTTGATGATAGTCGGCTAACCGTGATAAATGAACCGAGACGCTTTCATCATCACGAATGCCTAACACGACACCAAGAACGGTGGTCACGACGATTCCAATCAAAAAACTGCCAGGTATCTGCCGTAGGTATAACACCACACTCAGCAAAATGCCGAAGATGGCTAATAACGTTGCGGGCGAGGTCATATTACCCAATACAATCAATGAATTCTTCCCAGCAACGATCAGCCCGGCTTTTTCCAGACCAATTTCAACTAAGAATAACCCGATCCCAGCAGTGATCCCACTTTTTAGTGAAGCGGGAATCGCCTTGGCCAGTACTGAACTCAAACTGGTAAAGGCAACGATGACGTAAATGGCACTGGCCACAATTGAAATTGCCACCGCTACCTGCCAAGACATGCCCATGGTGGCACAGATCGTATAGGTGAAAAAGGCGTTGACCCCCATCCCCGGCGTTAAAATCACTGGGGCATTCGCATAGAAGCCCATGATCAAACAGCCAATGACTGAACTGATAATTGTCGCAAACACACTGAGGTCAGTGGGAATGCCGGCGTCCTTTAAAATCACTGGGTTCACAATAATGATGTACGAGATGGCGAAGAAACCCGTCAAACCCGCAATGATTTCTTGCTTCAGTAGTGTCTTATTCTGCCACACTTGTAAGAGCGATAATCGATTCTTCGCTTCAAGTTGTTGCGCTTGTTTCATGTTAAATAATCCCTATCCTTTCGTCGTTGAGACGGTTGTGATCGGGGTTGCATCGTTATTCCAAACGATGGGTTTCAGCTGACCTAGGCCAGTTTCGACACCCTAGGCCACAACAGCCCAGACCGAAATATTCATCGATCCGGGCTGTTTGTGGTTTTAAAACTAAATTAATCGACTTATGCGTGAGTGGTGATTACCAAACAAATAAGCCCACGATACCAGCAGATAAGAGTGATACCAAGATACCAGACAATAACATGTAACCAACGTTCTTAGAAATCAAACCGTTAGTTTGTTTGTCGGCCAAGCCCTTGAAAGCACCGATAATCATACCAGTCGTACTGAAGTTAGCAAATGAAGTCAAGAAGACTGTCAATTGTGCTTGATAGTGAGCACCGTACATTTGTACGTTGTGAATTGTTGGGGCAATCTTACCCATAACAACGAATTCGTTGGTGACTAACTTCGTCCCCATGTATTGAGCGAATTGGAACGCATCGTGTACGTTCAGACCCATCAACCATGCAAATGGGAACATGATGATCCCCAAGATATGTTCAAGTGATAACCATGGGTTGATCAGGCCTAACAACTTATCGATCAATGCAGCTAAGGCAACGAAGGCGATAACGTTTGCGGCGATGATCAAGATCAAACGGCCGGCACCCAAGATAGAATCACCCAAGAATGAGAAGAATGGTTCCTTCTTGCCGCCTTCCATTTCAGCTTCTTCAGCATCAGAACCGCCACCAATTTTGGCAATGGTATCTTCTTCATCGGTCACCTTAACTGGGTTCAAGATGTTAGTCACAATGATAGCGTTCAAAATGTTCAAAGGAATCGCAGTCAAAACGTAGTTACCAGGAACCATTTGAGTATAAGCACCCACAATGGAAGCAGTAATACATGACATCGACATCATAGCCAATGTGACGTTACGTTCTGCACGCATTGATTGAATTTGAAGACGTGAAACGGCTAGGGCTTCAGTGTTACCAAGGAACATCATTTCAACTGAGAAGAATGATTCGAACTTTGGTTGACCAGTGATAGCTGATAAACCGCGGCCGATCCATTTGATGATCCAAGGCAGGAAACCAATGTAAGTTAAGATATCAAACATTGGCACGATCAGTAGGATAGGAAGCAATGCACTTGTAACGAAGTTCATTGACTTAGCAGTCCCGCCGAACTGTGGCGTTACCCAGTTAGGTAAGGCGAACACGATACCTTGGTAAGCCACTTGGACTAACCAGTTGAATCCGTTGGCTGCAGCCTGAACGGCGTCACGGCCCCAAGAGAAACTCGTTAAGATCCAAGCAATGACCAAGTTAAGAACGAGGACAATTGCAGTTGATTTCCAGTTGATCGTCTTTTTGCTCTTTGAGAACAAGAAAGCGATACCTAGATAAACTAAAACCCCAATAATGTTGACGATTAAGTACATCGACATTAAAATAAACCTTCTTTCGTATTTTTGCTGTGCGCAACCGCCCAACCTTTTATGAAAGAAACGCAACCGTTCAAATCGCCCGTTACTTAAAATCAGAATAATGGCACAATACTTCGTACCAAACGACAGAAAAGTTCAGCGCTTTCATAAACATTCGGACAGATCCACACAACTTCAGTAGTAACCACCACTTACCTCTTTAAAATAAACAAGTAAGCAAAACTCATTTTACCCTGTTTAAGGGTTTCCGTAAACACACATTCGAAAAATCTATCAAGTAAAACGGTATAAGTTAAAACTTGATGAGTAAAACTAGCCTTATTAGCCCTCTAAAAAGCGTGGTATAGCTCAATTAAAGGGGAATTTAAAAAGGATTTACTATCCAGAACGTGGTTAGTAAATCCTTTTTCCAAGTGGAATGATCCCCTTGAATGTTGCCCCTGCCAAGGAATTACATTATACCATGATTACTAAATAGGTCGTATCGAAAATGAGCCAAAAAAAGTAGACTCAAGGTTGAAATTATTGGTTCATTCATCCTTGAGCCCTTATGAAACTTTGTTGGAAGAGACGAAACCGTTTAACCAGCTTACCCGCTTCGTAAACATTAAATTGATAATCTATCGCCTCATATACTTATTTCTAGCCAACTGCCGTAATAGTCTTGTCAATGACATATCAGTTTCAATTACCGTTTAACTAGATGAGATGAAACTTTGAAACTTTTTGAATCTCATGAACTCGACTCTCTACACTCAGGAGGTTATTACATAACCATCGTATAGACCCAGCCTACATCACATTCGAACCCTTTGTAACCCCTAAGAAAATATCACTACATCTAAGATATTCGCACGTTTTAGCAGAAACGCTAAGCATATGACTCATATTCAATTAGTGGTGGAACAAAAACCTTAGGTGGCTAGCGTTCGTTAGAAATCCTCGCGTGAAACATGGTACTTGATGAATCATGTTACCTTGAAACCTTTAAAACTATGAACCTTGTGAATCCTGTGAAACTCTTGAACCTTGTTTCGTTGTTTCTGAAACTTTAAACAGTTGGAACCAAACGTCTTTGCTGTTTGTTGCCAATCATTTGTTTCGATCTACAAAACGGGATCAATACATAATCGGTAAAACTCTACAACTTGGAACGTCCTGGTACCGGCTTCTTATCTCTTCCACGGTTATATAATAACATGAAATGTAACCGGTTACAACACAAAAACACCAAATTTTTTAGCGAAATATACACCCATTATTGAGGGCCAATAAAGCCCGATATAACAGTAAAGCAGCCCAACAGCCAGTCATGATTGACCAGCCATTGAGCTGCTTAAAATCCTGTTGGGACGGAAACCATCATTGCCCCAATATTTTTAACTTATTTTGTCTTAACGACCGCGCCATCCTGAGTACCGATAACGACCGTCTTGGTCATATCCAAGAACAATCCGTGTTCAACAACACCGGTCATATTGCTTAATTCATCCGCCAAATCATAAGGTGCAGCAATCTTACCCAAGTGAAGGTCAATGATGATGTTGCCTTCATCCGTGTGGAACAATTGGCCATCTTTTTGACGAACTTCTGGCTTGTAGCCCAAGTCAGCCAACCGCTTAACCAGTTGGTGATGACCGTATGCCAGCACTTCAACGGGTAGTGGGAACTTGCCTAATTGGTCAACAACTTTGCTTTCGTCAACGATCCAGGCACACTGTTTCGAGTTCGTAGCAACCAGCTTTTCCCAAGTCTGGGCACCGCCGCCACCCTTAATACCGTTGATTTGTGGGTCAACTTCGTCGGCACCGTCAATGGTAATGTCGATGGTATCAACGTCGTCCAATGACTTAATTTCCATACCAAGGTTGCGGCCGTATTCAGCCGTCCGGTTAGAAGTTGGTACACCAGTAAAATGTACGCCGTCCTTTTTAATCCGTTCGCCTAACGCATCCAATAAGTAACGCACCGTGCTACCAGTTCCAAGGCCGACAGTCATGCCGTCTTCAACCAGTTCTGCGGCCTTGTAGCCAGCGATTTTTTTGAGTTCATCTTGAGTCTTCATACGTTTCCTCCTGAGTTAGTAAAACAGTTTTATTAACTTGAATTCCAGATGTTATTCTATGCGTTTGTTAGGGGGCGGTCAAGAGCGAAGTATAACTGCTCTGGTATACAAGAAACCCCAGCATCATTTACCGATGCTGGGGTCCCTGCTGATCTGACTCACTGAAATACGTCAGTTAGCTATTCTTAGAAACCTGATCAATCGTTTTTGCGTTGTGATTTAGCCATTAAGCCCACAATGCTCAGCAAAATGACAAGGCCTAATAACGCTAACCAGTTCTTTGCCAACCATTCACCAGTTTGAGGTAAGAACCCTTTGCTACCCGTGGTACCAACGTTACTTGTATGGGCCTGCGGTGTAGCGCCGGTTTGGGTGCTTGAATCAGTCGTAATGCCTGATTCTGGTGCTGGTGGCACAAAGTCTGGATCAGTTGTATCTGGTTCTTCTGGCGTATGCGGTTCTTCTTCAGGAGGTGTGATGCTGCGGTTGTAGTAAACCACCTTAGCGCTCACTGGGTCGTTAGTCATTGCCACTCCAGTTGCCGTTAAGCCTTCCCGTTCTGGTGCTTGGCCTTGACTAATTCCTGTCTGGTAACCATCCGCCGTGTAGTCACTTTCAGTAATCTGATAGTGAGTCCCGTTCGGTACGTTCCAGCGAATTGTTTCGCCATCCTTCAGAGTAAACGTGCTGCTGCCATCCGCTTCAAGCATCAACTGACCCGTTTCGATCCCGCCAATCGCGGAAGTCTTCACGTATTCAATCGTCTGAGTCAACGGATTCATCTGATCGTCAAGGAACCGAATGCTGAATTCGAACTCGCGATCACGTTCGCCGTTTTCACCCAATACTGACTTAGTTAAGGATAACCAAGCCATTTGAGGAACAACTGGTCGATCGTTGATGAAGGTTACTGAATGCATCTGACCGTTGCCAATCGTCATCTGCTCAGTCATAGTACCCTGCACGATGCTGTCATTGTCAATCTGATGACTTGTTTCGTAGTCGCCGTCAACAGTTTCACTAATCATCATGCGCGTACCTGTCGGTAAGTTGCTGATTTGCAGCCGTTCGCCGCCCTTCAACTGAACCTTGAGCTGACCTTCCACAAAGGTCACGTTACTCGTAATCTGATGCCCATCAGCATCAGTTCTGGTTGCAGTGTAGGTACCCGCAAACGCCTCATCCGTCTTCCATTCACCGTCATTATCTGTATCCTCAGTCTGTACGTCCAGCGTGAATTCGAACTGTTGGTTCTTGTCAGCGTCAGTAATGGCACCCGTCAGCTTCTTGCCAAGAACCACGTTGCCCGTTTCAACACTGTTAGTAAAGACCACCTTTTGCTGGTTAATTTCATCCAACACAACTGGGTCAGCTACTAAGCCATTTTCTGGTTTTTCGCTATTGATAGCCCAAGTTGTAGACATGTTGGTAATTTCAGGATCGACTTCATTAACTTGGAACCGTTCCTCATCATTCAACGGTAAGTTATCGATCACAGCGTACTGACCTGCTCTAAGTTCAAGTTTAGCAACACCGTCAGTAAACTGAACTTTGGTAGCAGTCACTTGGCCATTACTGTCGTAGATCTTCAAATCATACTCGCCATTGAAGCCCGTATTAGTGATCCACTTATCGGCGTCATCTTCACCATCAGTGTCACCGCCTTCAGTGTCACCATCTTCATTACCATCAGTATCTTCGCCTTCGTTACCGTCAGTATCAGTACCCGGATTCTTATCCTCTTTCTGAGCAGCCACATTAAATTTGAACTTGTGGTGGTCATCAGTGTAAGCGCCCTTAACGACCTTATCTACTCGAAGACTACCAACTTTACGAACGTTCCGATACTGAACAACTTGAGTCTTATCTTCTACAATAGTGACTTCTGGAAGATTATCATCAGTCTCTTCCTGGAAACCACCGATATTGTTTACTTTCCATGTCGCCGTTAAACCATGTTTCTCTGTTTCACTAATCGTTAACTCAACGCCTTCTGGTAAACCAGAGATTGTTACCTTATCGTCAGCTTTCAGAGAAACTAGAGCAACACCGTTTTCGTCAAATTCAATCTTCTTTTCGGTTGTTCCGCTAATATCAATATCGTATTCCTTGTTAGCTACCGTGTCTTTAGAAGCATTGATGCCTTGGATTTTGAACTCATATTCTTTGTCCTTATCCGCTTCGTCATGAGAAGCAACCAACTTGTTCAACTCAATTTTACCGGTAGCTAACTTGTTAGTGAAACGTACGTGTGCAGTAGCATCTTTATCAACGGTAATCTTACCGGAAGTTTTGCTAGTGCCTGTATCGTTGCCAACTTCCCAAGTGGTAGTTACTGTCTCATCTTCATGTTCAATAACCCGATATTTACCAGTTGGTAAGTTCTTCACTTCGAGCTTTTCACCCGGCTTGATTGAAACCGGTGCTTTGCCATCTGTAAAGGTTACCTTGATGTCACGCGTTTCACCATTTGTGTCTCGCAGAGTAGCGTTGAATTTACCAGTCAGCTCTTCAGCATTCTTGCCGTCTTCATCTAATTCAAGTGCTCTGATGGTAAAGTTAACGTTCTCATCTGTTGGATATGAGCCTTGCGCCCGTTTCTCTAGCACCAGGTTACCGTTGTCGGAGCGAGTGTTCGTGTAGTTCACAGCGGTTTCTTCGCCATCCAGGATCTTAATATCATCGGTATCTGCATCTTCCTTTTCGTCTTCTTTGTCAATGTTATGGCTGACATTGAAGTCAGGATGTTTCTCTTCAAATACCTGTAGCTTAATACCTACTGGTAAGCCGAGAATCTTCACGTTATCCTTGTCACTCATATGAACGGTTGCTTGACCTTTGTCATTAAAGCGAAGTTTGTTTAACCCCGCAATATTCGAATCAACCGCATATGTCTGCTCTTTGACTTTGTCTATAGAGTCCTCAGCCGCCTGAATAGTAAACTTAAATTCAGTCGCCTGATCACCAGGTAACTGGTTCAATACCCGCTTGTTTAACTCTAATGAACCATGCGGCAACGCATTAGTGTACTTTACACTCTCGATATCATCAGGATCCGTCAATGTGATAGTAGGAATCTTCTCTGTTTCGCTACTAGAAGTAGCTGTCTTCCAAGAAGTTTCAATGTTTGGATCTGAATCATCAGATAAGTTTTCCGCAATAGTAAATTTTTCACCCAGCGGTAAGTTTCTTATTCTAATACCCTGATCACCGGTTAATTTTACTGTAGCTACACCATTAGTAAATCTAACCTTTTCAGGTAATCCAGATTGTCCGCCGGAAACGGTGTACTTCATAGCTGGGTATGTGCCATCGTTTTTAGAATCGGTTTTGATTTCAAACTCGAACTCTTCATCTGCTTTAATATTACCAGCAATTCCCTTGGTAATTTGCAGCTGGCCTGACTTGAGCGTACTGTTCTTCACGTCGATGGTTTGGGGGTTATTAGTGTTGATCACAGCTGAGCCAGAATTACCCTCAGTGTAGTCCTCACCATTGATCGACCAAGTCGTGGTCATCCCAGTATCTTCTTCAGTTACCGTAAGCTTAACGCCTTCTGGCAAGCCAACTAACCTGAGCTGTTCGTTATTTCGTAGGCTAAAGGTAGCTTCACCTGCATCGTTAAACTTCAGGTCGCCTGGTCTACTACCTTCATTCCTGTACGTGTTCCCTTTAACTTTATCGGTTGGATCAGCTACAATCGTGAACTTATAGGTTTTATCCAATTCACCTTCAGTTTCGCTGCTAACCGTCTTGTTAACAACCAGGTCACCTTTGGCAGCCGTGTTCTTAAAGTAAACTGTCACTGGAGATGCTGTTGTTGGGTTCAGCTTAAATGGTTCAGTCTTCTTACCCCAAATTGGATCTCCTTTGTTGACGGTAATCTGAGTTGTAAAGTCATCTCGATCACTGGTTTCACGTACATCGTAATACTGAGGTGACTCCTGACCGTTAGCATCAAACTTTTCAAGTGGTAAGCCAATAATTGTCAGCTTATCATTAGCAGGTACTGTGATTGTTTCACTAACACCATTCCGGAAGGTTACTTCGCCACCTTCGAAAAGCTTGTAAGTGCCTTGAAGCTGAGTATCCACATTACCATTTTCATCAACTGTGCGAACCTCAAAGTCAAATTCTTTATCCTCATCGAGATTCTGAGTGGCTTTACTAATTGTCAAATTAGCTGGTAATGTTGGATAGTTCTTAAATTCATAGGCTTGCTTATCCCATCCATCTTCTTTAGCTGATTTTTCGTTAAAATCTAGCGGTGCCATTTGACCAGAGTAGTTATCCGGTGGCGATACTTCGACAATTCTATAATTTGCCAATGTACCCAGTAGATAGTAGTAAATATATCCCTCTGGATTAGAGGTCATTGGATCAATGGTTTTACCGTCCATTCCGACTGCATTTTCCCATTCGCCATGGTTACCAATCCGTTGTTGCAATTGGAAGGTTGCGCCTGGGAGAGGCTCGCCGGTAACCCCGTCAATTTTACGGAACCGGAGGCCCCAACTCTTCATGAAGGCATTACCTGTTCCATCGATATCTCCTTCGTAGTCAGAAGAGTGACTACCGGCTTCGATACTGACGTGGTTCTTATATTGAGTCGCCTGTTCCAGCATAATCGACTTGTATCTCACAGCTAGTGGCCGGTCAACCTTGATCTTTAACTGGATAGTAAACTTGGTGTTGGAGTTATAAGCGACCTCATAGTCCCTATCTTTTACCAACTTGATTTCGTTCCCATTAGGAACTACCCCAACGTTAAAGCCGTCACCGTTCGCTGTAAACAGTGGTTCCACAAAGGCAAGTTCCAGATCTGATTCTTTGGTTGAGTGCATCTGATCATCCGACAATTGATCAGTAATAACTGGATAACCAATATCTTCGCCAAATGCATTCAGCACAACTTCCCAATCAATCGTGTTGGTATCTTTGCCTTTTTGGCTGCTCTTTTGACCATAAATACCATCGGAACTTACAGACTCATGCGCTTCAACTGCCTTTAGGTCGACGTCTCCATAACTGACTTGCGCTTTGTTCCAGAACTCATGATTCTTAGGAATTGAGGATGGCTTTTCATCACCCTTCTTCCACGCGTCAATGTCAATTGGTGTATCAAATTCGAGCCTAAAGTTAGCATATTTCTGATCTGAAACCTTATCCGTAAATTCAATGGTAAATGTTCGTTGATCAGCATTGTCATCTGTCCATGTCAATACATAGTCTTCATCTTCTGTCAGTTGAGCTCTGTCCTCGCCCTTTTCATTCAGGGCATACAACTTGTAGCCTGAATCAATAAACTTCAGGTATTGAGGACTCTTAGTATTCAAAGTATCTGTGATCGTAACCTTGTCAACTTGTCCCGCACCCTTACCAAAGTAATGGTTTAAGTGACTCCCAAATTTAACATTCCAGGTCACAGAGTTATTACCTTTAATACCGTTTTCTTTATCAAGGTTTAAGGCGCCGCTCTTCTCTGAACCATCGCGGATCTTTCCATCGATAAAGGCTTCTTTTTGACCATAATCATAATGGCCCTCATCAGTTGCAGCACCTACACGATTGGTATGTGATAAGCTGCCCCATTCATGAGCCGTATCGAAGGTGATTTCAATTTGTTTTTTAGAGAAACTGCTATCAAACACAAATCGAATTGCCTTTCGATCAGTATCATTTTTGTCTGAACTAAAATTAAACGGATTATTACCGCCAACTTCACTGGTATCTTTAACGGTACCCTCAGTCATGGTTACACTACCACCTGATGGTAATACTTTAATGTTATGAACGTCGGTGTAATCAACACCTTCTGGCAGTAGGTCCACAACCGTAAGTGTGGTGAATGCACGCCCTCCAGCATTGGCCGTTACCTTCCAGTTAATGTGCGCTTTACCATCTTGATGAACTTCTCGTGAAAGTTCACCTTCCTTCACGATTAATCCGCCATCGTTACTCGGAATTTCCACATTAGAAGTTTTACCAAAAAGTTCAAGCGTGAATTGATTCTTTACATCGCCAACTTTACCAGCAACTTCTTTTGTGTCGTACGCCAGAGTAATTGTTTTATTGTCCTTCAGCAGTTCATACAATTCTTTAGCTGGATCTTCGTCTGAATCTTCAGCTGGTTTTGCTGGTTTGAGAATTAGTTGCGTACTGCTGCTTTGGGGATCCTTAACAAAACTAGTAGTAACATCGTTACCACCAATCATAATCACTGGCATCGAGCCTTTCGCAAATTCATGCGAACCACTCAATGTATCCGTTAATACCATTTCTCTGATAGCTTCAATAGCTTGCTCTTCGTTGCCAAACTGATCCATATTGAAATCAATTTTTGCTTCCCATGAGTAAGTATCCGTATCAGGATTATAATTTGTAGCGGTTTTACCTAAGCGAGTAGTTGATACAGAAGCAGTATCTTTTTCTAGCTCGATGTCCTTACTAATTTGACCGCCAACTTCGTTCCAAAATGTGCCATTCGCAATCTTATCGTAAGTTGTGAGCACCTTGAACGTAATGTTCGTGTCGACCTCTAAATTATCGTTACCCTTGAGAATCAGCTTATTAGCGTTATTGCTGTCAGCTTCTATGAACTTGTCAGAAATATCTTCGCCATCGTCATTAAAAGCTTGCCAGCCGCCTTTTACAAAGCTATGTTTATCGCCTTTAGGGTTAATCAAATCCTCCAGCACGAGATCGCTATACTTGACCTTTTCTCCCTTAACTGCTAATTCAACTGTCCACTCGATTTGCCGATTGCCAATAAACTTGCCTTCCTTTGATAGCAGTGCTTTGGTTTCTATCGGATCGATTGTCCAGTTTGATTCACCATTGTATTCAAAATCAATTGGACCAGTACCCGTGTATGTTTGTTCCAGCATTAACTCATAGTCAACTGCCGTTGCATTCATTTTTTCGTTAACAAAGGTAATGGTCACTTTTTGGCTTTCACTATCATCACCAGGTTCAAGTGCCCAAGTGGCGAAAACTTCACCATCATGAGCAAGTGATCCGCCTTTGCTACCTTTAACTTCTGCCATCCCTTTAATGTAGAAAGTGTAGAAGTCTTGGTTTTTAACTTGATAACCGCCCAGTTTCTTTAAAAGTGATTCTGAATCCCAGTTATAGTAGATTTTAAAATCTTTTAGGCTGCTAACGTCTAGCGGCTCACCGGGAGTTAATTTGTGAGTTTCGCCATTAGCTTCAATCGATACTGAATCAAACAAACTACTTTTGACACCCTCGCCCGCGTTTTCCTTAAGCAGTTTTCCTAAGTCTGTGCCAGCGCGAGTCGCCTTCTTACTCTGCCCTTCCCGTTCCGCACCATCCGACTTACTTTCAGCCGTCACAGATTTACTGTTCTTCTTCAGCGCGTCTTCAGTCTTGGCAGTTTCTTTCTTCTGATCTTCGGCATCCTGTTCAGCCTTTTTATCGGCCTGCCGTTGATCTTCAGCATCATCTTTAGCAACGTCCTTCACAGGTGCTTCAGCTTGGGCTGCTTGCTGAGCCTCCTGCGAGGCAATAAATGACGTTAGAGATTGTAATAGGTTCGCTGGCAGTTCAGTTGCTTTGCCAGCTTGTGCCATATCTTCTTCATTGGTATTTTCTTTGACCACTGTCAGCGGCTGCAGGTAAGCACGTTGCGTACCCAAAGCTACTGGCAGGATCATCTTCGTCATCGTTTCCTTGAACTGAACCGGCAGCTTCAGCTTGAAAGTCGCGGTGGTTTCCACGTTCTTCCACTTCAGCTGCGGTTGTTCCTTCTTGCGGCGTTCGTAGATCAGGGTCGCGTTAGTATCCGCCACGGCAGACTCCGCCTTCACCTCATCTTTAAGGACTTCCAGTTGGTCTTCGGGCAGCCACATTGCTGCGCCACCCTTCGCGTTTTCGCCATCCTTATTGTTCACCGTCACCGTCATTTCCAGCTCACTGGTTTCGTTGACCTTCACTTGGTGCAACTTATTACCTTCTGAATCGCTAAGCTGGACGCCAGATAATTCGGTCCTAGACCTATCATCTGCCAGTGCCAGCACGCTTTGATAACAAGTTCCGAACACAAGCGTGATCACTGAAACCACTTGGATCAGTACTTTCTTCATAAGAATGCCTCCGTTTCCTGTGCATAAGCGCTGACCTATTCAATATATTCAACATACCAAATAGTTGTGTACACGTTTTGCACTTTTTGTAACATTATTATGAAGAGCATTTTTCTTGAAATGACGGTACCGTTCGTGTTAGCGATCCATTAATTTACTCCGAATCCGTTTCTGCCACTTGTAAATGGTTTGGCGGGAAACGCCCCATTTCTGACTAATTTCACTAGGTGTCAGCTGATAATAGATCCGGTCGATCAAGAAGCGGCGTTCGGCCTCGTTGCATTGGCCAAGCCAGCCCTTTAACAAATCGGTATCGATAGTGTCTGCTACCACGTCCAGGGTTTGCGGTACGCCGGATAAATCAACTTCACCACTCTCCAGATGACTGGCTTCACGTTGCTTAGCCTGCAGCTGATTCAAAAATCGCCGATATAACGCCTGGTGAGCATACGCCAGAAACTGTTTCGGTAATTCAGTCGGCTCTTGCGGGTACTTCTGATAAATTGCGACAAAGAGCAACCAGCCTTCCTGAACCAAGTCCTCAAAGCGGGCGTCATTTTGACGAATCCCCAGTTTCTTTAACGCACTGTAAATGATGAGCTGGTGGTCGTCCTCTGCTAAAAAGTCAAAAGCTGCTTGTGCTGTTCTATCCATTATATGAACCCCTTTTTAAAAGTGATCCATAGCGCTATGGTCGAGGATAGAATAGCAAAATCACAAGCCACCAAAAAAAGCGCTAACAGCGCTTTTTATCACTCATCTCATAACAGTATCCGTTCAACGCAAATTTTCTGAAGATGTTAAACACTTCACCCTATCTGTTCATATCGTAAATGACCTAGGCCAATTTGTAACTCAGCAGCCATTTTGTTTGTTCAAAAACTCATTCGTTAATCTTCGCGTCATGGGGTAGCATCATCCCGCCAGTTTGCGACTTAACTGTTCTAAATTAAGGGCATTTTTACGCGTCACAAAATCCCGGACTTCTTTTTCTGACAGCTCATCTGGTAACGCAATTGTGGTGGAAATACACGCGGCCGTTTTCTGATAGTATCTCAAAATATCCAGACATTTGCCTCGTCGTTTGATCATCGCTTGTTCGCTATGCGGTATTCGCACGACTGAAATCGAAGGATAATGAATGAGAGATTTAAGATCAATATACTCCCATATTTCTCCAGATGTGTACACCCGAACCCAACTATTGTTACTTGCATTGCGCTTACCAACCGGGACCAGCAGGAAATCACCGCACACGTACGGCACGAATTTTTTGACGCCGACGATTTTTGCCACGCCACCAACATCCGCATGCGCGTCCAATACGAACTGCAGCTTTAATCGCTTGATCAGCACATTAGGTGACAGCCGGCACTTAACCAACCGCTTATTGGCCATCAGTAAAATGGAATTAAAGTCCCCCTGCTCACCTGCAATGTTGATAATCGCAAATACCTGTCGAAAGTCCGGCAACCATTTTCGGTCATACTCAGCATCAAGCACATCTTCTGGCCGAACCGTTTCAATGTCCATGTAGCCCTGCTCATACACCCGGTTTCTGAACTCATCGGTGGTGCCAAAAACATCTGGAAATCTAATCATCAATATAACTCCTTTAATATTGTATTGGTGATGCCAGGGTAGAATAACATATTATTTTTCCGTTCTATACTGGAAACACTCGAAATTGAATAATTCTCATTTAATTATTAATAACCGTCACGACCTCTTCATGAATTCTTCAAACATTAACCTTAGTTTGACTACATTTATTTGCGATACTAAGAATTAATAGTGTAGAACGCAAAGGAGGTGTGAATAGTAACTGTTTTGCTGTAAAAGGATATCAATCTTTGTAAAGTGGTGCTTCTTTATTATACGTATTCTTATGAGTCTGGTAAAAGATATATCAAGGTTAAAGTTAGGCGGTATATTTTCTGTATTAGCTGATAGCTTATATGTAGTGATTTATAGGAATTTCATTAAAAGGCTTTTTGAGATAAAGCCATCCCGTATAATATGAATAACACCTTACCTTGGTGATTAAATTCAATAAGGCGGAACCACTGATGTTACTCACCTATAAAGTCGAAATTAAGCCAACAAAAAAGCAAGCCTGGCAGATTGACAACCACATTAGCGGAAGTCGCTGGGCTTACAATTTATTTTTAGACATCAATAAACAACGCTACGAACAAGGTTATTATTATTTGAACGCGTATGCCTTTAGTAAGTGGTTTAACCATGAATACCTTGAAGCCAATCCCGATGACATGTGGATCAAGGATTTATATGCCAAATCAGTTAAACAGGCCTTTATTGATGCGGATATGGCTATGAAACGGTTCTTTAAGAAGCTGAGTGGTTTTCCACATTGGCGCTCGTTTAAACGCGGTCAGGGCAGTTACTACTTTGTTAAAAACAGCAAAACGCAAATCATTGCCTGCGAACGTCATCGGATCAAGTTACCCAAGCTCGGCTGGGTCCGTCTCAAAGAATTCGGCTATATTCCCACCAATGCCGAACATTTTGTGATTAAACAAGGTCGGATTAAATTCAAAGCTGGCCGGTATTACTTGACCTGTTTAGTGGAACAAGCTGAATTACCAAAGTTAGAATTAACTGGTGAACCAATTGGCATTGATCTTGGTCTAAAAGAGTTTGCCATTCTAAATGATGGTACTTTGTATCCTAATCAGAATAAAAGCAGTCGGGTAAGGCGCATCAGAAAATGTCTACGAAGGATGCAAAGAAAAATGTCCCGTCAGTATCAAGCACTGAAAGCTAGAAGACAGAAAGAAGGGAAATCTGCTACTGATTTAAATCTAGCTAAAACTCAGCGGAAGGTGCAACGCTTGTATCAACGTTTAACCAACATTCAGTCAGACTATCAAAATAAGATTATTGCCACCGTGGTGAGAACCAAACCGCGGTGGGTAGCCTTAGAAGACTTGAATGTTAAGGGTATGATGAAAAATCGGCATTTAGCTAAAGCTGTTAGTTATCAAGGATTCTATAATTTTCGGGTTAAATTAATTGCTAAGTGCCAGCAATTAGGCATTCCAGTACACTTAACTGGCCGGTTTGAACCAACTTCTAAGTTATGTCATCAATGTGGCTATAAAAAAGTTGATTTAAAGCTAAGTGAGCGAACCTATCAATGTCCTAAATGTAGTTATACCGCAGATCGCGATATTAATGCGGCCCTGAATATCAGGGATACTGAAAACTTTGAATTAGCTTACTAACACGGGCCTCAAAGCATGTACCGGTGGCTAGCCGGGAATTAACGCTTGTGGACTATCACATCAACTGTATTAGCGAATTCAATGCGAGGCAGGATAGGGAGAAGCAAGAATAATTGATAACTTATTATAAGTTTATCAGTAGCAGGTGCAGCGTGACACCCAGAATTTCTAAGAGACATACTGCTGTTGCCCTGATTATCGTTTGTCTGTCAGCCGTGTTTGGACTATCGCTTTTGACCAGGGGTCGCAATCTTCAGTCTGGGGAATTATTGCCACGGACGCATCAAATGCTGAATAAGCACGTTACCGTCCACTTTGTGACTCCGCGAGGTCATCGACTGAGAACCTACTACTGGTCTACTAGTCACGCTTCCGGTTATGGATCTGATGTCACGGACATTTTCAATAGCGACATTATTGAAGCCGGCAGTGGCGTGAACGATCACATCCCGTTAGATTACTCGTTTGACCAAACGGATTTGAGGAATATCAAAGCTCTCAAAAACGTTCGGTTAGGTGACTCGGTTAATCTGATCGTGGTCAAGCTGCCGCACAATGAACGGCCAAGTGGCCTGCAACGACTTTACAAGTGGCTAGTCGGTGAATAACCAATCAACCAGCACTCACAAATACGAAATGGCCCACTATGAAAGAGGCGCATCCTTCATAGTGAGCCATTTTTAATTAGTAGAACCGTCGGCGTGCCCAAGTGGCCGCCAAGCCAACCCCGATTAACGCGGCGAGACCGTCAATCGTTGCCTGCCGCTCACGGGGATTATTGGTCTGCCAAAACTTAATTTGGCTCTCTCGATTACCGACTTGAATCTGTGCGTTCATCTTTGTGATAACCGGTTCAGCCGTTTGATTAGTCGTAGAGGCACCGACAGTGACTGGCAAACTTAACCCCAATAATAACAATCCAACAACGATTATCTTCCCTAACACCATCACGATCGCCTCCACTAGCCTTTCTAATGATTCAACTTAGGTATACGCCCTTAGTGTGTTGAATCCGTTTTGGTTGTGTAAAGGTTACGTAAAATCAAAAAACCTGATAATCAGCTAACTTGCTGATTATCAGGTTTATTCATCTCATATTCAAATTTTACCAGTAACCCAGTTCCATGCCTAACTTTGCCCGGTTAATATCGCGGCTGGATAATGATGGTGATTCAAGCCGTGAATCGTTAGGATCCTTAGGGGTATCCCAGCCGTACTTGCCGTTCACGCTAGAACTAAAGCCATCATCGCTGGTTTCAGCGTACATAATGTCCGTCAGGTATGGCGTATGATCCAAGCCAAGTGAATGGCCTAGTTCATGCATGATCACACCTTCCCAATAAGCGGTAGCACTTGGTGCAGCAGCCTTTTGGGCGGCAACTAACTGGTCATACAGGGTGTGGCCTTGAGCCAAGTAAGCATCCTTTTCAGCAGAGTCACTTGGCGCGCGCTTATAAGCATCCGCCACGTTTTCATACTGATTATACAGTGCCCGAATTTCTGGCGTATCAGCCACGCTGTCCATGTAGGACTTGTCCTTCAATTCAGTTGAGCTGATGTAAAGATGTTCGCCATCGTTCAATCCATCCCATTGTTTAGAAGCCTTAGTTGTGACAACTAAATCGTGTTTGGAGGAACTGCCGTTGACAAAGACTGTGCGGCCGAGTGCTTTGTTCCAAACACTCATGGCCTTTTGGGTATACGTCTTCAATGCTGAATTAGCAACATAGACCCGCGCTTGATGATTCTTAAAGTTGGTCAACTGGCCGGTCATATTGAACTCTTTGCGGAGATAAGCCCGGTTAGCACTGTAAAATGCAGCTGGCTGTTTCAAGATCGTCGATGATGGATTCAGATCCTGACCTGCTGCCACTAACTTTTCTAAGGATGACTTCGCCATCAAGGGCTTCATCAAATAACCGTGCCAGACCCAGCCCGCCATCTTGCTGTTGGTTGAAGATTTAATGTAATAGTAAACCCGGCTTGATTTGCCAGCTTTTACCGTCTCTTGAGCCTTCGCATAAAAAACCGTATTGTGGCCGCTAGAAAGCTTGAATGCCTTTTTCTTCATGTCACTCTTATAAGCATAAGCTTTCTTTGCTTTCGATTGGTCAATCTGGTACTTTTGCGTACTCATTGACTTTTTCGAAACAATCGCTATTTTCGTTTTCGCTTGTGCAGTCGGCGTTGTTACCGCAGGTGCAGCGGCGATTACACCCATAAACGACATCGCTGCAACCATCATAATACCCAGTTTTTTCATACCTAGAAGGCCCCCTTGAACAACGTATTACTTTTATGCAATACTCCTCAATCTATCTAGGGTCATTCTACCATATTTACCCGATATGTTGCTTGATATGCGCAAAGATTATTGGAAATTGATGGTTAATTCTTTGTTCATCGCGGTGGCAATTTTAGCCAGCGTTTCAATCGTGATATTCGTGCCGCCGTTTTCCCAGCGGGCGATTGATGATTGCGGGACCTTCATCAGTTCACCGAGCTGGCTTTGCGTCAAACCGGCCTCTGCTCGCAAGGCTTGGATCTCAACGGCGTACTTGTAACGAATACTGCTTTGGTGGAATTTCTTAGCAAATGCTGGTTTGTCAAAAATGTTCTGTGCTTGTTTCAATGCGGGAATCCTCCTGTTGGTTGTGTGCGTCGTTTATGATCGACAGAAAGTGTCAGGCGAATGCCTTGGACAACTGTTATTCTACCTAATATCATAAAAGATAAAATCGAACAAATGTTCTTGTATTTTGAAATTAAATATGATAACCTTAGGTTGTTCGGTTGATGAATGCTCATCGAACACGTTCAAGTCATTCGTAATCACCACCCCTAAAGTGATTGCTATGACAGAAATTACCTCAAAAAAAGGATCAGCAGCCTATCCCGTTGCTGATCTTTTTTTGCGTCCAAATAGTGGCATATACCATTTCAAAATCGCCAGTATAACATTCCTGAAATTAATTCAGATTTGCCATACCGTTTCATTTTTAAAAGAACACTCATTTTCCCCTAAAAGCCACCTCCATCAAACGACAAAAAAAGAGCTCCCCAACAGGGAACCCTTCACTTATCGTCTATAGAAATGGCCGCTTAACGCCAGCAATATCTGACCGCTGACCGTTGCGGATTGGTTGAACCATAACACGTGGTGGCCATGACTCGATGACGCGGTTACCGCCAAGATAAATCGCGACGTGCCAGATGACATGCGTCCCTGGTTCATAGTAGAAGATCAAGTCGCCGCGTTCACGGTGCTTATAAGCTACCCGCTTCAGTTTCTTTGAAGCCCACAGGTTACGAGAATTCCACTCGTTACCTGGGTGAGCATGGTTGATGGAACTGATGGGTGCTGGGTTGATGCCGCCAGCATACAGTGCCTGCATGGCTAAGCCGGAGCAGTCCACCCCGTAGCTAGGACTGGATGATGACCCAACCAGATAAGGGCGGCCCTTATACTTGTAGGCTTGCTTAATCATTGCCTCAACGTGAGCTTTACGGCTGCTCTTAGTCGTCACTTTCAGCGGTGCGACGTAGCTGTCAATGCTGGTCCAAGAGGACTTCGAAAAGCCCATCTTGACCCAGGTGGCTTCATCCACGTCCCCAGTCGCTTTCAAATGATGCTTACGCTGGAAATTCTTCACCTGATAATAGGTCGCCGTATTGTACTTATCGTAGCCACCAAAGGTATGCATCTTCTTCATGATCTTCCAGGTCTTGATACCTTCATAGCCCCGTTTGACCGTGTAGCCGACCTTGCCGTAAGGCTTGATCTGCTTGTCTTGAACCTGATAGTAGCCCTTTGGGTTCTGGTAAGCTGACGCTTGAGTGGTAGCTCCTGCCATCCCCACGGCAGCTCCTAGACTTAACGCAAAAATCCATTTCCACTTCATACTCATAATCCCCCCACTAATTTAAAATTAATAACTCAGTGCGCGATTTGCATCTAGTTTACGGTGTGACGTCATCGTACTGTTGGTCATACTGGTTCGTTTCTTCGTCCACGGATCGTTGTAGTAGATCCGGGATTTAGAGTACCCCGTCACCGTCAGTGCGTGGTTGCTGAAGCCGTCAAAATGACCGACCCAGACCACGACCAAATGATTGTGGCGGACCTGTTTCTTAATGCTGGTCAGGCTGTAACCCGTCATGTTCTTGGCGGTGCCCATGTGGGCTTTCACAACGCCCATGAGACCGCCGGGATAAACGTACCAGCCACTCGTCTTGTAAGGACTGCCGACAAACCCCTTGTTGGGATTGCTGCTGCGTGGCATCTCTTTAGCAAGGCTCGTCTTCGTGACCTTGGCCCCGCCGAACTGCAGCATCATTGCCGTAGCCGTGATCTCACAGCCGGTTGGTAATTCCGGACGCTGACCGATCAGTGGCGCATATAGTTTATACGTTGACGTATCGGTAGCCTTTTGATTGATCCAGCCAGTCTGATTATGGTTGTAGGTAAACTTCAGCCAAGTCGTGCCATTCGCATTCTCCTCACGGGTAATATGAATGGTTTTACCAGCAAAGTTACGGCCGTAGCTCATCGGCGTCATGTTCTTAGCTGACGTCTGATAACCGCCAGTAGCGTATACGCCGTAGTTCTGCGAGCTATTGGGCCCCAATGTCGTGTAGTAGCTTACCTTGGTCAGCTTGGTGACCTGGGCATAAGTAGCAGCGCTGGCACCGTTAGCACTGGTAACCAGTGTACCGGCACCGACGGAAAGGCCAAGCAGCAGTGCTGCAATTGCGTGTTTCACTTTCATCATATGTAAACTCCTCAATTGGATTTACCTGAAGTATACCATATTCTGGCGCTTATGAAGCTATCAACTCCGGCTCAATTTGAGGATGAATTAAATCGTTGCGCCATAGGTCTATAACGACAAGGATTTAATATCATTTCTTGATGCACACACATTCTAAAATTTACTTTAGTCCATTACGTCAATATAGCCTTAGCCTGCTCTACAACTCAGATTCCGGCCATATAACACCAAACGACGCCATCCCGATAAAGCCCATCGGAATAACGTCGTTTGCTATTATATTCTGGAATCTACCGAGTTGTGCCACAGCCTTATACAAAAAAATACCCATCCCCCCCGGAATGGATATTTCATTTCTAATTTAAATTGTTTATTAACGGTAACTGTGAATCAAACCATTAACATCAGGCTTTGATACGGATTGATCTCTGGTAGCGTAATACATCACACTGTGCTTGCCGACGTTATGTTCTAAGCCTAAAGCATGGCCTAATTCATGTTCGGCAACGTTGGTCCGTTCACCCTTTGAATAGTGATAACGGTTGGCAACGTTGGTGTAAACGTATGATTTGGCGCTGGCCATCACAGCCAGGCCGTTCATTGTTTTATCGTTAAAGTATGACGAATAAGTGATCCCAACGGTTGAATCATTTTTACCCATTGGTGAGTTTGCATTTGACAAGGTAATGTCTGCTTTACCGGAAGTGGCAACTAATTTAACCACGCCGCTACGGTTCCAGGTCTTAACAGCTGAACTCCAAACGGACTTGTAATAACTTGATCCGCTGGCGATTTTATAGGTGATTGTGGTGGTTGCCCAACGCTTAGCAGCAGGTGTCAAACTGGCTTTACCAGTGGCAGCGCCGCCATCAGCTTTGGCAGTGCCAAATGAAACGGCTGTTTTAACAGCTTCTGTAGCATCGGCATCAGTAACAACCTTTGCGCTGGCGTGACTTGGTGTAGCAAAACTCAAACCTGCAACGACAGCAACAAATGTCAACAAAGTACCCATTAAACGATTATTCATATAAACTGAAAGTCTCCTTATATTCTAAAGTGTCTCGACAATCAGCTTTTTCTATCAAAATTCTCCAAAAATATAACACACGAGAGAGAGTCGTGTTTGCGTCATATATAAAATTGCTAAACCATGTTACGGTGAAAATTAAATCGTTGTTCCCATGTTGATTATTGACCCCCAATAACCAACGCAACGAGGATGACTATAGCACCCCCATTTGGTGAATACAACACTTTTTCAAAATTAATTTATTTTATGAAAACCAATTTTCAGTTTACTGTAACATTCTCCGTTAAGCTTGAAAGCCTAATATATCAGGGATACACGGATATTGTGAAATATTTACGTTCAAATGTAAACAGTTTCAATTACATTTGACATGCTAAAAAGTAATAATCTTTTTCATCCGTTTTCAAAATATTAGCCCTATTTTTAGGACACATAATATTAAGTGTCCTTTTTTAGACAATAAAAAAACGTCGCCCGAAGGCAACGTTTCAAATGCTAATCATTGTGCGATTAGTTTGCAGCACGATATGTTGCACGGACAGTGATCGTCTGCTCAGCATCGTTAGTCGTTGTTGGCGTATTTGCAGCACTAACGAAGTTGTAATGTGTGCCCGAGTTATCAACTAAGTGGGCCAGACCAGCGTCATTGATGATGTTTTCAACATCCGTAAAGTTAATTTCTTGGCCAGCTTTAACTTGGAAGGCAGCCTTAGCACCCGCAGCATCCAGTGCAGCTTGATCATGGCTATTCAGCGTAATAGCATGGTTACCTTCGTCAGCAAGAACAACTTTGATTGCTTTAGTACTGTGACTGCCATCATCCTTCACATAGAAAATAACGGTTGAGCCATTCTTAACGACTTTAGTGAACAGTGAAGCAGCACCGCCATCGCTACTGTCATTAGGAATAAAGCCTGAAGGCAAGCCGTCGATGATGCTCTTCATATTAGCAGGCGTCGACAAATCAGTCGTCGCTGTACTGTTATCAAACGGAACCGTACCTTTACCTACTAGATTACCGTTGCTCTCGTCAACGTATTTGATATTGATGAGGTTACCCTGTGGTGCTCGCACAGCAGCGTAGTAGATCCAGCCAGTCACTGATGGATTCTGGTCATCTCTAACTTGGTAGTAAAGTGACCCTTCACGCACCTTAGTTTCAGCACCAATGATCGTGAACGTATCCGTTGACTTGAAACCAGTGATTTTAGCAGCCTTATACTGCGTATTCTTCGGTGCCGTCCAGAGCGTATTCTTGGATGGGTCAACGATAGTATAACCCGTTGTCTGACTTGGTAACCCCCGCTGTCTCGTGGTGTCAGTGGATTTGATCCCGCCACCGAACTGAGTGGTATCTTTACCACCATAGATCCAGCCACGGTAATGGCCATCAAACGAAACCACCTTGTAGTAGACTGAGCCACGGTTAGTGGAAACGATGGCGTAGGCACGGAAGTAATCGGTCGAACGAGGCGTGATCGTTAACTTACCCATTGTTGTCTTTGAAGCAATCACCCGAGCACCCTTAATGGTCCCTGGCTTAGAATACAAAGCTTTGGCACCAGTAGGCACCACATTACGTGATTCTGGTGCAGAGGTAAAGTAAGCTGGCTTAGTGACATAAGCATATGACTTAGCACTAGCAGTGGTTGCAGCAAAACCAGATGCAGCCAGGACTGAAACAGCAGCTAACCCAATGGTTACTGTTTTTTTCAAACTTGATTTCATATCAATAACACTCCTTTTTTAACGACCTCATTTTAGTTCCAGCCGTTAATCTATTTCTGACAAAAAACGCCGCCAAGCGGCGACGTTTTAAAATCTAATTTAGTTAACGATTACTTAACAAGTTGATAAGTGGCACGTACGGTAATGGTGTTACCAGCATCACTCGTAGTCGTTGGTGTATCTGAACCACTTACAAATTGGTATTTATTGTTAAGACTATCTAGCACATTGGTAAGGTGTGCATCAATGATGATGTTTTGAATATCGTTAGCAGTAATCGTGCTACCAGCTGGAACTTGGAAAGCAGCCTTAGCACCTGAAGCATCAGCAGCAGCTTGGTCATTAGGATTCAACTTAAGTGCATTACCACTTTGATCAACAAGGGTAACTTTGATTGCCTTGGTGGTGTTAGTAGCTACAGGCTTAACGTTAAAGGTGACCGTGTCGCCGTTCTTAGCGATAGCAGCTGCATCACGGTTATCAAATGAAGCTGAACCGCCGTAATCGTTGCTGTAAGGAACATAACCTGAAGGTACACCACTAAGGATGCTCTTCAAGTTATCAGTAGTCGTAGCGTTGGTGTAACTTGCATTCTTATCGAATGAAAGTGAGCTGGTACCAACACTGTTACCAGTAGTCTTATCAACGTAGTTAACCTTAACTGTGTTGCCTTGTGGTGCTTTAAGGCCTGAGTAGTAGATCCAGCCAGTAACTGAAGGCTTCTGGTCATCCTTTACTTGGTAGTAAAGTGAACCTTCACGAGCCTTAGTTTCAGCACCGGTAACCGTAAAGGTATCGGTTGAATCAAAGCCAGTGATCTTCGCAGCCTTGTACTGGGTGTTCTTAGGAGCAGTCCAGATAGTGTTCTTAGAAGCATCAGCAATGGTGTAGCCAGTAGTTACACTTGGCATTGTAGCTGACTTAGTAGTGGTTGCAGGTGTGATACCACCGCCGAACTTGGTGTCATCTTTACCACCATAGATCCAGCCACGGTAACGACCGTCAAATGAAACAACCTTGTAGTAGACGGAACCACGGTTAGTCTTGACGATTGAATATGCACGGAAGAAGTCAGTTGACTTAACTGATTTAGCTAAGTTACCCATAGTGGTTGTAGAAGCAATCACACGGGCACCCTTGGTGGTACCTGGCTTAGTGTACAATGCGTTGCCACCAGTAGGCACAACGTTACGTGATTCTGGTGCAGTAGTGAAGTATTCTGGCTTAGTAACATAAGCATAAGACTTAGCACTAGCGTTTTGAGCAGCAAAGCCCGAAGCGGCAAGTACAGAAACAGCGGCTAAACCAACATACAATGATTTCTTCAAACTTGATTTCATTAGTTTAATACACTCCTTTGTAGTTACAATACCCTTCAGTTAATCCCCTTGATTAACTAAATTCATTCTACCACTTAAAATCTATAATGAGAAGATATTGAGAACTCTTAATTAATATGCAAGGTTCCTGTAATGAAAGTAGTCAATTAGGTTAACTTAGTTTAACAAGCGAAAATATTAGTCCACCTATAAAGGTTACATAAGCACTATTTCTGGTGGCAAACCTAATGTGGCATATTCTCCAAAAACTTAATTAATTTTATTCTACTTAAATCAGCTGCTGATGTTCCAGTTTTTAAGTAATATTTTCTCGCCTTTCCATTTCCAAAGAAGACGAGGATCTGTTTGTCTGTCAAACTGTTAGTGGCTGATCTGAACTTATAAGTACTGAAATCTTTATAGGCACTCTTTTTCTTCATTTCTTTTGCCATCTCTGGGATGGAGAATGCGGGGTGCTCAATGGCAAATTCTGTAATTGCTTTTTCAAGACTGTTTAAGCCATGTAGACTTGATTGCAAATCCGTTTTCCAAAGAACGATTTTTGTCGAATCAGCTTTTGTCGTAATCTCTGGAGATTTAAGATGATGATTGATAGCAGTTTCAGCAATAGTTCGTCCGCCTTTTGCTTCTCGTTCTGCAATACCTACGCGTCGAAATAACGTAGCTATAACTGAATTCCTAACCCTAGAAACGCTACCACGTAAAAATTCTTCCTTGGTAACTCTCATCTCTCCAGGATTAAAGAACTCAAAGTAATCATCATAGTCAGTAATTTTCACAGGAAAATCAGCATCATAGTAAGCATGCATCAATGAGTTGACAACTGCTTCCTTTACAGATTCCTTCATATCACTGAAGTATGAGCCCCGAGTCTGATTTTCATCTTGTTGATACTTGTCAGGGATACCATTAGCGATTTTCTTTTCTACAATTTGATAAAAAGAGAAGAGATTTAAGTCTTCAAAGTTCATATCACCTGTAGAGACCCGATCAATCCAATCTACAGAACTTACATTCTTCTTTTTCACATAGTCAACTTGAAAACCAGGAAATCGGTTAATGATGGCATTTAACTTGCCAAAAAACAACAAGCCACCAGCAGTTAACTTATATGTTTTGTCACTTGTGGAACGGTCTCTTCTAAAAACACCCTTATCAATCAAAAATTGATAGTTATCTTGAGTTAGTACACTGGGGTCGTTCTTATTTTTAGCATATAATTGTTTGTATTCTTTGACAGTCTCTTCATTGATATCATCCATATCATAGTTGTTCAACAACTCTGTATCTATTTGCTCCTGAGAGTCAACCACCATATATTTAAATTGTTCAGGTGTGGCAATCCTGTCACCATCGTCAGTTCTCACATAAGTATTATCACGATTTTTATAATAAATTGGTCTTAAATCGTAACTAGCTTTGGGAACTCGAATTTCAATAATATCTTTCTTAAAAACTTTTAGACGAAAAACATCATCGGAATGTAAGATGTTATGATTTACGATCTGTTTATTTGCTAATTCGTTCCAAAGTGTCTTTATTACATCATTTGGGTTGGAAACACCTGTAATATTATATTGACCCTTTGACTTATCCTCAGCTATACCCAAGAAAATTACACCGCCATCGGTGTTTGCAAATGCGCTATATGTTTCCCAGAAAGCCTTTGGAAGGCTAAACTCAGCAGTTTTATATTCAAGTGTAATACCTTCTCGGGGTACTGAAAACGTTTCGGAACGAAAGTCAGTAAACGGAAATTTCGACACCATGTACACATCCTTTTAAATGTTTTCGAATATATTTCGAATATATTCGAATTTATTTTTTATGTCTGAAACCTGCGTGGTTAGGAGAATCAGGCCCCTATTCATAATTAAATTTCGAGAAAATCAAATCCATTTCGAATATATTGACAAATAATGTAAAAGGTGCTATTGACACTGTAAATATGTACATATCATCCCTTAACTTATCGTCTCTGCCCTTGATCTAAGCATCTTTCCCAAAAGTAATTCCATGCAGTATCCTACAGATCCCTTTTCCTACTGTAATTTTAAAATGCACTTTCATTTTATCATCATTCCCATGTTTTTAATATACGCTAAAATCGAAGTAAGCTTCCATAGTTCCCTGATTCTGCCATGATCAATACAGTTGCCGTCACACACATTGTTGCTATGTTATATTCTAATTTTAAGAAAACTATGACTCTTGTAGATCCATAAGTGTGAATCAGTTTAAACATTAAAGCAAGCCACACAACCCTCTTATGAGTTGAGCGACTTGCTTGCGTTCCAGCTAATTTACTTCTGGTCCATAATCAACAGTTGCTTGTTACCCGTGATATAACGCCCGTTAGTCAATTCGAACCGTGTCGCACGACCCCAGTTCACCACACGCTTCACACGTAACTTAGTGCCTTTCTTGTAAGAACGGACCTTCTTGTTCGAAGAAAGCTTCACATCCTTGTAGCTATTGATCCGGTTGCTCAGCACCCGTACTTGGCGCACCTTGTTACTCCGGAAATGGCTGTCTGCCACGTAGGATGAACCTGCAGTAATGTAACCACCATCAACTTTGTAACGCTTCTTACCGTTCTTGTCATATGCAATCCCACGTACTCGGAAGTTTGCTGCTTTAGCCCGGCTTTGTTTCTTGTATGAGCGAATCGGACTCGTCAGTGAAACGTTCCGATGTAATCTCATCCCACGTTTAGCGTAAACGGTATGAGGCCGTTTTTCTTCTGGCTTAGGAGCAGGCTGCGGTTTCGTTTCATTGCCGTTGTTATTGCCGGACTCGTTGTCACCAGTGTCGGGGTTGCTGGTATCTGGTTTATTGTTGTCTTCTGGACCTGGTACTGGTGGATTAGGATCAATACCACCATTTTTAGCGCTGACGGCTAAACCGAGTAACCCATATAGATAATAAGTGGAGCTATCCTCCTGAGATTTATCAAGTATATCCATCCAGACATATGCAATTCCACCTTCTTCTGAGGTGACAATAATTTGTTGATCGTCGTCTGAGTAATCGATATTATCTGCATGCTCAATCACAACACTGCCTTTAAAACGTGTTTCATTTAAATAGTCGTTCCCATTCACCTTAAAAACCAAGCCTAATTCTTTAACGAGATTCTGGTACGAAATAGTTGGCTGATAAGTAAACTGCATTACTTCTCCATGCCAAAACTGGTTGCCAAACGCTTCATTTTGAATTTGAGGATTTTCAACGGTGCCTATGTCTGCATCGCTGTTATGAGGATGTCCTTCGTTAATTAAGATCCTCTTAATCTTGTTTTCTGTAAATGCAGCATAGCCAATCGTTTTAATGTTTGGTAAATTAACATTTGTCAATTCATTTTTATAAAAAGCAGAATTCCCAATCGTTTCAACATTAGGTAAATTAATATCTGTTATTTCATTGTTATAAAAAGCGTAATCACCAATCGTTTCAACATTAGGTAAATTAATATCTGTTATTTCATTGTTATAAAAAGCGTAATCACCAATCGTTTCAACATTAGGTAAATTAATATCTGTTATTTCATTGTCATAAAAAGCGCGATCACCAATATAGTCAATTCCTTGAGGATTTTCAAAAATCACCTTTTTGATTCCTTCATTCTCCCTAGTCCCTCCTAAATTGTCTTTTGAAAATACCGCATGACCAACTCCTGTAATAGGTACTGGTGCCCCGGACCCATTATCGTAACTTTCTGGAATAATCAGTATGCCTCCATCAAGTAAATTTTCTTTTTGCCCTTTACTTAAATTAGCGTCTGTAATAATACCATCTGCGACCATCATTTCGTTATTCTCCAGGGTAACTGATTCGCCAGCTCGTGTGTCTGATGCCTTGATACTTGCTTTAGCCACCGCCGTTGTCCACGGTTCTTGCTGTGTAACAGCTGATAAGGAGCCAACTCCAGTACCAAGCAACATCCCAATCGCCAACACACTACTAAACAACTTGATTCTTTTCTTCATCATGAACCTCCTGTGGGGGTCTGTGGTGAGTCACATCAATAATTCTTCGTAATTCCAATATAACAATTTCGCCAAAACAAACACCAGCAATATACCATGACTTCACAAAGTGTTGCTGATTTGGTCATAATCTGTTCATACAAAAACAACCACCCAATTACTGAGTAGTTGTCTTAGCTAAATTACTTTTGATCCATAATCAACAGTTGCTTGTTACCTGTAATATAGCGTCCGTTAGTTAATTCGAACCGAGTCGCGCGACCCCAATTCACCACGCGCTTTACTCTTAACTTTGTACCTTTCTTGTAAGAACGGACTTTCTTATTCGAGGAAAGTTTTACATCTTTGTAGCTGTTCACACGGTTGCTCAGTACCCGCACTTGGCGCACCTTGTTAGAACGGAAATGACTATCTGCTACATAAGAGGAACCTGCAGTAATATAGCCACCGTCAACTTTGTAACGCTTCTTACCATTCTTGTCATAAGCAATCCCACGTACCCGGAAGTTGGCTGCTTTAGCCCGACTTTGTTTCTTGTATGACCGGATTGGACTAGTCAGGGAAACATTCCGGTGCAGTCTCATGCCCCGTTTAGCGTAAACGGTGTGAGGGCGTCTTTCTTCTGGTTTAGGTGCTGGCTGCGGTTTAGTTTCATTACCGTTGTTGTTTCCGGATTCACCGCCCGTTCCGTTATCTGGGTTAGTGTCAGTTTCGTTACTGTTATTCCCATTGTCCGGTTGGCTTCCGCCTCCTTGGGTAGATTTCGGATTAACGTTTAGTTTGAAAGCGCCTGTCATAAGAGTTCTCCAAGAATCCGATGTTACTCCACTAAGTGAAAAATCAATAACCGCGTTTCCACCACCATTAGATGTCACGGTTAATCCATCATCATGCCAATCAATATTATTGGCGTCATTGATATCTTCCACTGACCCGAGGTACTTATATTCACGATTATTTACTTCATAGGTAAGGCCAAGCCCGCCAACCAGACTTTCATTCGAAATTGTCGTGTTGTAATCCATTGTTAAGCTATCCCAGTCTTGGTTTGTAAATGCGCTTGCTAAAATACGGGGGTTATTCACTGAACCTAATATCTCTGAGCTAGATTCATAGTCTTTATTGACAGAAACAGTTTTAATTTGATTTTCCGCAAAAGCCTCATTATAAATATTTTCAATAGCCTTTAGCTCTACACTTTGTAGCTGATTATTTATAAAGGCCTCATCCTCAATTGATTTAATTGAATCAGGAAAATTAACATTTGTAAGCCGATTATTTTGGAATGCACCAACGCTAATTGTGTCCAAGCTTTCAGGAAGTACCACATCTGTAAGTTGATTGTTTGCAAAAGCATAGGTTCCAATGTAGTTTATCTGGCTATCGTCATCAAACGTGACTGTTTTTAGGCCATCAAAATTTTCAAGGTTAAATACGTCTATCAAGTTATCTTTTGAAAATACACCGGTATATTCATAGCTATCAGGATCCCGGAAAACATCAATCTCTTTGATGATAACGGGTTCTCCATCAGGGCCTTCAACCTGTTTTGGAATAGTTAAATGCCCCTCTTTTAAAGCTGCAATAAACTCAGCATTAGCATCTGGGTCATCATTTTTAAGACCAGTAATTTTTCCGTCACTGTTAACTTTTAGCTGATCTGCCGTTAACTGTGCTCTTGAGGTGGACGCTTTAGCCGTCACCGTCGTTCCTGGAACATGCTGTGCTACAGATGACATAGCACCAACGCCCGTTCCCAGCAACATCCCAATCGCCAACGCACTACTAAATAACTTAATTCTTTTCTTCATCATAATCCTCCTGCGGGGGGTCTGTGGTGAGTCACAACAACTTTCTGTAATCCTAATATAACAATTCCGCTAAAACAAACACCAGCAATATACCATGACTTCACAAAGAGTTACCGATTTGGTCATAATCTGTTCATAAAAAACAAACCACCCAAGTACAGAGTGATTTGTTGTTTAAATTACTTCTGATCCATAATCAGCAGTTGCTTGTTCCCCGTAATATAACGTCCGTTAGTCAGTTCGAACCGAGTCGCACGACCCCAGTTCACCACGCGCTTCACTCGTAACTTGGTACCCTTCTTGTAGGAACGCACCTTCTTATTCGAAGAAAGCTTCACGTCCTTATAACTATTCACCCGGTTACTCAGCACTCGTACTTGGCGCACCTTGTTAGAACGGAAATGACTATCTGCTACATAAGAGGAACCTGCAGTAATATAGCCACCGTCAACTTTGTAACGTTTCTTGCCGTTCCTGTCGTAGGCAATCCCACGTACTCGGAAACTGGCTGCTTTAGCCCGACTTTGTTTCTTATATGATCGAATCGGGCTAGTCAATGAAACGTTCCGGTGCAGTCTCATGCCCCGTTTAGCATAAACGGTGTGAGGCCGTCTTTCTTCTGGCTTAGGAACTGGCTGCGGTTTCGTTTCATTACCATCGTTGCCGCCACCATTGCCAGTATCTGGATTAGTGTCGGTGTCGTTGCCGCTATTCCCATTGCCAGGTAGACCGCCATTTCCGCCAGGATTTTCTTTAAACGGATTAACGGTAAGACTATACGAGCTAATAGAGTAGTCACCCGGTAGCGGACCCTCAGATTCCAAGTCCATATCTAGACCAGCTGAATATTGAACGGGATGACTAGCACCGGTTATTTTTTTGTTATCATTATCTGCCTGTAAAGTAACACCATTCTCGAGTTCAATTGATTCTTCGCCATCAAAAGCAACCCTGGATACTGCCTTAATCTGATCGTCGGTTCTTTTTAATAACGTCGGCTTCAAAGCAGCAAATCCAATTTCACCATCTTTGTTGGGCATTACCTCATGCGAGATATCCTGGTTTGTAAATGCAAATGGATTAACATTTACATCTTTGTTCAAATTGATACTAATTAGTGCGTTTTCCCGGAACGCCTCTTTGCCAATCTCAGTAGTTTCCGGCAAATTAAGTGTAGTTAATTGGTTACCCCCGAATGCCCCTTCGCCAATCTCAGTAGCTGCTGGCAAATTGAGTGTAGTTAATTGGTTATTCGCGAACGCCCCTTCGCCAATCTCAGTAGCTACTGGCAGAGTGAGTTTAGTTAATTGATTACCCCAGAAAGCATATTCGCCAATATATCTAATATGATTAGGTTCTTCAAAAGTTATCTTGCTAATTCCTGGCCCGTTTTTGTCAGTGAGATAACTCAAGTATGCCTGGTCGAATACGCCTAGTTCATAACCTGGTCCTCCTTCCTTACTCTGAGCATCAGCAATTCCTGTAATTGGAATGTTTTGGCTATCTTTTGTGATTGATTTAGGAATAACTAACTCTCCCCCAGCCAATAATAAAGCAGCTTTTTCGGCATTGGTAAAATCTGTAATCCGGCCTGTATCTGCATCAATAGTTACATCACTTGCTGTAATATTTACTGGCACTGCTCGGTTATTTCTACTGTTCGTAGTGTTTTTAACTGACTCAATTCTGCTGTTCTTATCCTTTGCTTGAACAGATGTAGCGGGTGTATTAGCACCAGTTATCGCTGGCACTGCTGCTCCCAGTAACATCCCAATCGCCAGCGCACTACTAAACAACTTAATTTTTTTCTTCATCATGAATCCTCCTGTGGGGGGTCTGTGGTGAATCTCAACAACTTTCTGTAATTCCAATATAACAATTCCGCTAAAACAAACGCCAGCAATATACCATGACTTCACAAAGAGTTGCCGGTTTGGTCATAATCTGTTCACAACAAAAAAAGCCATCCAATAGAATGACTTTCTACACACAACTTATACAACCTTAACAGCCGCTATTCACCAACCGGAACACCCAACGACACTGGTAAATTCCGCGGATCCATCAAACTAATCGTCAGCGGTTGATTCAACGCCTGAATCAGCTTCATCTTAGTAGCATAGTTATCAGCCAGATACTGCTGCTTTGATAACGCCTTCGTCCAGTCCGTAAATTCATCACGCTTCATATCTGAACCAGTAACCAGAGCAATCGGCTCGCCATGCGTCACACGCAACAGTTCACGATAGTGTTCGTTATTGAGTGTACCCAACAGTAGACCGCTCTGATTGAATTGAGTCTTCAGCCACCAATCAGCAAAGCCATCAATACTATCAAATGCCTGCACCTGCATGCCCACCGCGTTTAACAGCTCCACTTGGATCAGTTCATCTTGTTCGTACCGCACGTTCAAAATACCTAGTCCACTTTGGCTGTAATACTCATCGCGATTCTTAGTGCCATCATCATTATAAAAGCGGTTAGCGGTCAGTTGACCTTCCCTAGTCAGCGTACTGCTTTCTGCTAGGTGGTCACCCTTATATGAATCAACCGTAGAAACGGCATCACTCTGATCAAAATAGTGCGCCTTAAGTGTCCAGCCATTATCCAATACCAGCGTCCGCTCCGTGTGATCATCGTTCCACTCGTCAGTAACGGCGTTATCCGGCAACTGATACTTAGCGCCTAACTCGCCTTGATGCTGCAGACTATACAGTGGGTTGTAGACCGAGACCACGCCACCCTTAACTTGTAATTCAGTCGTCCATTTCGCAATCTGGCTGGTTAAGTTCAGTTTAAATTGACTGGTATATAAGCCAATCCGACCAGCGCCACGGTCAGTTATCACCTTTATCGCTGACTTGAGTTGGGCAAACTGCTCATCGTCCACACCATCCATATCCACGATAATCTCGGAATCTTCACCAAACTTCAGCTGCTTAACTGGAACTGACACACCCAACCAACCAGCGATTTCTTGATTAGCAGCCGCCAGTTCTTTGTTCTTTTCGTCTAAATGACCTTGTAGCTTAGCTAATTCATCTTGGTTCTTGGTTAATTCTTGCGTTAAAGCATCCAGATGCTTAGAACGTCCCTCATCGTCAGAGGCTATTTTAAGCTGAACTTCTTCCAACTGATTATTAACATCCCGGAGTTCTTTTTGGTCAGTCGTCAATTTATCGCGCACTGTCTGCAGCTGGCTCTTCAAATCCTGCTGTTTCTCTTCTACTGCAGAAATAGTGGTCGCATTCTTTTCGCGTTCATCTTTATTGTTCTCAATATCATCCCGATACTGATCCGCTAAGGTCACAATCACAGCCGGATCCTTTTCACTTTCAAACTTAGCTGAAATATCCTTTTCGGATTGAACCAGTTGCTGTTGCTTCTTGTTAAGACCAGCTAATTCTTCATTAATTTCCTGCACTTGATCAATTAACGAACCCGCCTGGTCCTGATTTTCTTTAATTTTGGCACTCAGCTCACTTTGCTTTTTAACTAGCGGAGCAGACGCATCCTGAGTTTCCTTCTCCATTTCGTTTTGAATCTTAGTTACCTGGGTACCAGCATCATCAACTAACTTCTGAGCATTGGCCTTCTCAGTGTTAAGCTGATCAGCCTCTTTTTGAATGCTCGTTTGTTTGTCAAATAGTAAGCTTTGTAAAGATTCACGCTGGCCGTTATATTGTTGAGCTACCTTAGTTAGTTCATCCTTAAATGTTGAAATGGAAGTTTCCTCTGAGTCTTTCTGCTCTTCTGTTTCAAGGTCACTGGCCTCAACACTAGTCTGATTTTGACTTGCGGATTGATTAACTTGTGTTTCCTCTACATTACTATTCTCTTTTTCATTACGTTTGATAATTTCTGAATTCGATTTCCCGTGAAATAAATCTCGAATACCCATGTTTTTCCCTCCTGAAACCCATTTATTTATATTCTATCATTGAAACAGCAGAATCAATCGATTTCATGAAACTTTCTGTTATCCATTTTACTAACTGGAAAATTACTTTCTAATGTCTATTATATCCACTTAAACTACAAGTGTGGGCAAGTCTCCATACCAGAAATTTTTTGGATTTTTCTTTAAATGGACCCCAAAATAATATACAAAATCACCAAGGCAAAAAATATCAGACTTCTAGGTAGCGCGTTAGCCCGAACATTGTATGTCATATACACTATCAATTTAAGGTCGAGTTAGTTTAAATACTTGTCAACATAGTACTCCAAAAAGCGTAACTAAGTGTTGACCTTAATACTAGGTGCTAAGTCGTAACTTCCACGATGCTCGTAATACCATAAGTTGATTTAGTTGTAATTATGTAATCTAGAAATAGTAAAAAGCACAGCCACAAAATTGCGACTGTGCATACGAATCACCAATACGATTTTAAAATGACACAAAAAATTACTAAGACAAAAAAGAAACCAACTCATAAGTGAGTCGGTTCCTTTGCTAACAAAGAACTTAATTAGCTTAAACTAACTAATTAGTTTAAGAAATCAGAGTTACCTTGTTCTGATGGAGTAGTTGAAGGAATGCTGTCAACGGCAGTACCCTTAACAAGAACTAAGCGAACGTTTTGACCAAACTTAACGTTGTTGTTAGCATCCTTTGTGTCTTGAGCACTTACAGTATAAACATCATACTTGCCATCAGCATTCTTAGCTGCTGAGTAAAGCTTTTGCCCAGCAAATGCACCAGCAAGATGTTCTGCAGGAACAGTATCAGCAGTTGCACCGTAGAGGTATTCCTTTTGTTGAGTTGGAGTTAATGTTAATTTGCTGGTGGTAGTAGTAGTAAATGGAACTGCTACATTACCATCCATAACATACAAATCAACTTTTGAAGTAGCTGCTTGGGCAACTAAGGCACGAGCAGTACCGCCAAAGTATGAAGCATCAGGAACAAGACCCTTGTATGCATAACCAGCAGGAACGTTGGCTTCAGCAAATTTATCAAGGCTTAAGCCAGCACCATTAGTTTCGTGGGTGTATTTTTGGTTAGCCTTAGTGTTTGCAGTAGTAACGAATGTCTTGTCTGCACCAGCAACAACGTTACCGTTTGAACCTTGGTAAACAACCTTGATGCTGTTATCGTTAGTAGCTTCTGGGTCAGCTTGTGGGTTCTTAACGTTAGAAGCCTTTACCCATGCGCCATTAAGTTCAGTAGTGGTAGTACCATTGCTTAACTTAGTAGAAGCAATTTCGTACCAAGTTTCGCCTTCGCGTGAAGTAGTGACGGCCTTGTCAAAAGTGAATGAAGCACCGGCATACTTGTCAGTAGCAGCTAATACAGAACCGTTAACAGTAGCGCGGCCAATCTTGTATTGTGCGTATGCTGGTTGAGCATAGAACAATGTGTTAGCATCCTTGCTAGTAGTAGCAGTTAAGTTGAATGTGTCAGTAGCTTTAGGAGCAGTAGCATCCTTAGTAGTGTTGTAAGCAGCTACACCACCGGCAAATTTGTCTGTAGCCTTACCACCGTAAACATATCCACGGTATGCACCGTCGAATGAAACAACCTTGTAGTAAACTGATCCACGATCAGTAACAGCTACACGGTATGCACGGAAGTTAGCAGCACCCTTGTTTGATTCTGCAAGCTTCTTAGCAGTAACAGTAGAAGCAACAACCTTAGCACCCTTAACAGTACCTGGCTTAGTGTAAACAGCGTTAGTACCTGTTAATGTAACGTTACGTGATGTTGCAGCAGTGGTCATAGTAGTATCTGACTTCACTGTAGCAGCTTTAGCTGAAGCGTTAGCAGTTGTTGCGCCAGCAGCGGCAACAAATGAAACTGCAGCTAAACCTAAATAAAGAGACTTCTTTAAACTAGATTGCATGTGAAATTCCTCCAAACATATATTTATGTAACTCATCAAGCATAAACAGTATACACAATATTCAAACAAATGTTAAGTAAAATAATACTCACACTTGTATTTGAAGGTTGTATAAGAGTTGCTTAACTCTATAAATGAGTCTAACTCATCACCCTACTGTCTTCAAGAATTCTGCTTGATTTGTAGCCAGCTTGTAATATTTTCACATAAGTGCAAAATGATAAATCGCTATGAAAGCCCATACATGCATGGTTTTGCGACCCTTTAACATATTATGGTGTCATAATCTGTAACATTAATATTACAAATTATTCTTAAGAATTGGGGGCGAAAGTTTATGCAAGAAAAGCTGAAATTACTGCTTAAAAATAATTTAATTTATTTTTGTGATTGACTAAATTTCTAAAATTTTCTTCTGTATTTACCAGTTGCTTCTATATTAATTGTCCCGCATGTGCCAATAATGTGCCCAATCGTTTCATCCCATCATCGATTTCGGCTGGTGTGAGACCGGTAAAGTTCAACCGCATGCCGTTGGTGTGATCCTTGTAGGCATAGAAGTTCTTGGAAGGCACGTAAGCAATATGCTGCTTAGGCGTTGCCTCGTTATATAGGAGATCCGTGGTGTTGATGGCGTCGTTCACCGTTACCCAGGTGAAGAAGCCCCCTTCTGGCTTAGTAGCAGACACGCCTTCTGGCAGGTACTTCTGGCAAGCGTCGATCATGGCTTGCATCCGCACCAGGTACTCCTTATTCAGGTTAGTGATATGATCATCCAGACTGTTATTCGCCAAGAAGTGATTGATTGCCTGTGCCGTGATGTTTGGAACTTCCAGATCCGCGGCTTCCTTCAACTTATAGAGCTGTTGGATAATCGTCTTATCAGCCACTAACCAGCCAGTCCGCAACGTTGGCATTAGCACTTTAGAAAAACTTGATAGGAAGATAACGCGGCCTTCGGTATCAAAGTGCTTGATACTTGGCAGTGATTTGCCCGTATAGCGCAGGTCACGGTACGGGGTATCTTCCAGTACGATAAAGTTATACTTGTTGGCAAGTTCGACGACTTTTTGCCGTTTTTCCAGTGACATGGTGACACCGCCTGGATTATGGAAGTCAGAAACGGTGTAGAGGAACTTGATCTCAGGGTGCTGTTTCAAGGTGGCTTCCAGCTGATCAGTGTTTAAACCGTCGTTTTCTAATTCGACTTCATAATAGGTAGGTTCGTACATATCAAAGGAAGATAAGGCACCGACATAGGTTGGTGCTTCAACCACCATGGCGTCACCCTTGTTCAGCAGTGCTTTAGCCACGAGGTCGATTCCCTGCTGGCCGCCAGCTGTCAACATGACGTTTTCAGCAGTGACATTTTCAATCTGCATCTTATCCATGGCACGTTGAGCTAACCGCTCACGGAGTTCTACGGGGCCATCTACCGTGTGGTATTGAAAGGTGTGGTTGCCTTCTGCTGCCATGGCATCTAAGTAAGCCTGCTGCATGGCTTTTGCAGGAAATAAACTCTCCGCTGGCGCACCAGCAGTAAACTTGATCGCGTCCTCGTAATTCATGACTGGGAACAGTCCGGCTAACCGTGATGGCACCTCAGGCTGAACACGTGTTGCAAATAGTTTATTATCCATATTAAAACCCTCAACTTTCATATTGTGAGACTTGTTATTTTACTGATTTGCCTTTATGGTATACTTCTTGTTAGTGTTCGTATAGCTCAAGCTGTTCACTTTTAGGTGAAAATAGTTCACCCATGTTGTTAATGTATGAGCAAACTTTAATTGGTCGTTGATTTGATTTAATGGAGGCCGTTTCATGATTCCTTTTGCTTACCAAGTTTTTAGTACCGTGATCCAAGAAGGTACCTTTCAAAAAGCTGCTTTGAAGCTGAACGTCACGCCCAGTGCGGTCAGCCATTCGATTACCCAACTTGAAACTGAACTGGGCTTCCCCATCTTCATCCGTTCCCGATCCGGTGCTGAGCTCACTGCCAACGGCCGGACGATTTTACCCATCATCCAAGAGATTTTGAACAGTCAGGCGCGATTGGAACAGGAGGCCGCCGATATTAACGGGTTGAATGCTGGTTCAATTCGGATTGGTGCGTTCTCATCCGTCTGCATCAACTGGCTGCCACCCATCATTCAGTCATTTAAGAAGCAATACCCTAATATCGACATTGCGGTGAGCCAATCAGGGTTCAACGAGATCGTGCAAAACGTGAAGAACGGGACGCTAGATCTGGGGTTTGCGGTGATGCCCGTCAGTGAGAATCTCATCGTTGATAATCTGGTCAAAGATGAAATCTACTGTGTGGCGCCGAAGGGCTTTATCCCTAGGAACAAGAAGTCCGTCACCAACGCGGATCTGGAAGACCGCGACTTCATCCTGCAGTCCGGTGACTATGACCGTGATACTAAAGCGGCGCTGGACTACTACGGCATTCAGCCAAACCTGATTCACTTCTCCATTGATGATCAATCAATCGTCGCCATGGTGGAAGCCGGACTGGGATTAGGCATTCTGCCGGAGCTGGCGTTACAGAAGATTACGGGTGACGTGGCCGTTTATCCGTTTGAGCACCCCTTCTACCGGTCGATTGGGCTGGCAACTTCGGCGGTGCAGGCCAAGGCACCGTCTACTCAGCGCATGATTGAAACAATCAAGGCGTTTGTGGAGAAGAAGTATCCGGAAGCGTTGTTGGTGAGAGAATAGTAAACCTGAATAAGCAGCACCCGACAGTTGTGTTATTGTCGGGTGCTGCTTTTATTTGTGACTAAATTTTGCGCAAACCCGCAAACTTCTGTGAAGTCGTGGTGTTTTGCTGGTGAGTGGTATTGGGAATTTGTTAAGCTGGTTTTAGAAACTAAATGTTGGATCACTAAGCCCCCCCCATGAAGGAGGACCTACTGTTATGAAAAAGAGTCTTAAACTATTTAGTAGTCTATTAGCGCTGGGCATGATGCTTGGCACAGGTGCTGGTTCGTTGTCGGCAGCAGCGCAACAGGAAGCAGGCACAACGGTGTCTACCGGTATGACCAAACTTGGTGCGTTGGAAGAACCGAGTGTTCCGGATAAAAAAACAGTTCGGTTAGATCCTAATCAGATTACGACTGCCGGCTTTAATAACGTTCCCTGCATCTCTGATGTTGCTTGGAACGATGGACAAAAAGAAGCCCTATTAGAAGGTGGTACCTTAGAAATCCCAGAGGTAGATAAAGAAGGTAAAGTCATTAAAGGTGTTGATCATTTTGCATTTAGTAAAGAAGAATTGAACGCTGAAGCTGGAGACAGCGAAGGTATGAAAGAGGTTGTTTTTGAGAATCCAGAAAATATTGAATACATTGGTCAGGAAGCATTTAAGGGTCATCAGTTGACGGAGGTCAAACTACCTAACATCAAGCTAATTTATGCAGAAGCCTTTGCTGATAACAAACTTAAGACTGTCGTCATTAACGAAGATTATGAATTGGATGACACTGCACTTAAAGGATCTGTATATAATCCTCAAATCAATTCTGACGCGTTCCTTAGCCAAAATTGGGGTGACTTAAGTTTTGATTACCAATCAACAATTTCTGTGGATGAGCTTGCTAATAAATTAAACCTCACATTCAGTATCAATAAACATAATATGGCTACCGTTAATGCAATAAACTCCCTAGGTCCTGATGCAGATAATATCACTGTAGAGGATTCCCAAGAGTTAAAGGTCAATTCGGAAAACGGTGGAACTGCTACTGTTGAGTTGTTTCATGGAACAAGTCCTATATCCGCACTTAACGGTTCGGCTAAATTAATTGTAAATGCCCGCGAACAACCAGCCCCTGGTCCTGGTCCTGATGGTAACGGTGGTGGTAATGGCGGAAGCCAACCTGATAATGGCAATAATGGTAACGAATCCGGCACCAACCCAGATACTGGCAACGGTGGTGGTAATAATGGTAACGAAACTAAACCACAACCGGCTCCTAAACCAGAAGAAAAACGGCCTCACACTGTTTACGCTAAGCGTGGCATGAGGCTGCACCGGAATGTTTCATTGACTAGCCCGATCCGGTCATACAAGAAGCAAAGTCGGGCTAAAGCAGCCAGCTTCCGAGTACGTGGTATTGAATACGACAAGAACGGCAAGAAGCGCTACAAAGTTGACGGTGGTTATATCACTGCTGGTTCCTCTTATGTAGCGGATAGTCATTTCCGTTCTAACAAGGTACGCCAAGTACGCGTGCTGAGTAACCGTGTGAATAGCTACAAGGACGTGAAACTTTCCTCGAATAAGAAAGTCCGTTCTTACAAGAAAGGCACTAAATTAAGAGTGAAACGTGTTGTAAACTGGGGTCGTGCGACTCGGTTCGAATTAACTAACGGGCGTTATATTACGGGTAATAAGCAACTGTTGATTATGGATCAGAATTAAACGATTAGGCATAAGAATCTTAAAAGCCAGAAACAGATCTCCTGCTTCTGGCTTTTCGTGTGCTCCACTGAAAATCAGTCTGTGACCAAACTTTGTACAAACCCGCAAACTTCTGTGAAGTCATGGTGTTTTAGTGGTGAGTGGTATTGTTGATTTGATATGCTGGTTTTAGAAACTAAATGTTGGATTGCTAAGCCCCCCATGAAGGAGGACCTACCTATTATGAAAAAGAGTCTTAAACTATTCAGTAGCGCGTTAGCTATTGGAATGATACTTGGAACCAATGTTAGTTCTCTGTCGGCTGTAGCTCAGGAAGCATCTGATACAACACCGACATCAAGTTTAACTATAAGCGGTATAGCTAAAAAAACAAGCGTACGCGGTGTGGAGGTTGTCTTAGGAGCAAACCAGATTACACTTGATGACAACCATTATATTTCAGCTGTTGAATGGAAAGATAACCAGAAGCAAGACTTATTAAATGGTGGCACACTAGTAATCCCAGCCAATGATAGTAATGGCAATACCATAAAGGGAATTGCCAGCGCAGAATACGCAGCAGCAGGTATTTTTTCAGACTATGCCTTGGGGGGGTCCAAGTGAAGCTTCTGGAATAAAAGGGATCAAGTTTATGTCGCCTCAAAACATTGACTATGTTGGTGCTTTCGCCTTCTTTGGAAACATGATTACAGAAGTAGAGCTACCAAACACCACCGCAATTGGTAGAGACGCTTTCTATGGCAATTGCATTGAAAAGTTGGAACTCCCAAGCGCTACCAATATTGGCGAAAATGCCTTTCAGTCAAATAATCTAGATAAGGTGGAACTTCAAAGTGCTACTAATATTAGTAAACAGGCATTTGCTAACAACAATATTACAGATGTGATTCTTCCAAGTGCCATTACTATTGGTGAACGTGCCTTTAATACCAATAACATCAAAGAATTAAAACTTCCAAAAGCTGTTACTCTTGATGAACGCGCCTTTAGTGTGAACAGCATTGAAAATTTAGAACTCCCCAAAATCAAAACTATTGGCGAGTCCGCTTTTCTGTACAGTAAATTAAAAACACTAAATCTGCCACAAATCGATAGTATTGGATCCGGAGCATTTAAATATAATTCCTTGATGGAAATTCATTTAGACCCAGATACTACTGTTCATACAGAAGCATTTAAGGATCAAAGAATTTCACACGAAATTAAGCCTAATGAACAAGGCGAGATTCAGTTTGATGATTTAAGCCCAAAATTTTTTGAAGGAACTGATGATGAACATTCTGTACTAACAAAAATACTCTTTGATGAAGGAAGCGATTCCTACCCAGTAAACAATATCACCTTGCATGCCGATAATACGAAGAAAAAAATTACCGGTGCTACTAATACAAGCCGTATCTCACTTTTTATAAATACTGAATTAAATAATGGAAATTCACTACCAGGTGACTATTCAATTGAGAGATACTCTTTAACTATTAATCCATTCAAAGAAAGTACAGATGGAAATAACAACGTTGATGGAAATGAGAATAACACAGACAATGGAAACACCGATAATAGTACTCAGCCAGACAATAATAACTCGAATAATAATGGGAACAGTAACCAAACTAAGCCTAAACCAGAAGAAAAGCGCCCTCACACTGTCTACGCTAAACGTGGTATGAGGCTGCACCGAAACGTTTCCCTGACTAGTCCGATTCGCTCATACAAGAAACAAAGCCGGGCTAAGGCAGCAAGTTTCCGGGTACGTGGGATTGCCTACGACAATAACGGCAAGAAGCGTTACAAGGTTGATGGCGGTTACATCACTGCAGGCTCATCTTATGTAGCGGATAGTCATTTCCGTTCTAACAAAGTCCGCCAAGTGCGGGTGTTGAGTAACCGTGTGAACAGCTACAAAGATGTAAAACTTTCCTCGAATAAGAAGGTCCGTTCTTACAAGAAAGGCACTAAGTTAAGAGTAAAACGTGTCGTGAACTGGGGTCGTGCGACTCGGTTCGAGCTCACTAATGGACGTTATATTACTGGGAATAAGCAACTGTTGATTATGGATCAGAAGTAAGATTGTATGTATGACAAAAGAGCTGGAGACGAATTGCCTCTAGCTCTTTTTGATTGTTTTTTAATTCTACTTTGTTGAAACATGTTCAGGAGAGCAGCGACTTGCATCTAAGTCACTTCCGACAGAACCCACGTCAAAGACCAACGTGCCTTCCGTCAGAAGCGCCTTAGACTCCAGTCTCAAACCGCTCCCCTTCGCACTCTAATCTTCCATCGCATCCGCAATATCCTGCTTATCCAGCACCATGCCAATCGTATTCTGGAACATGTCATAATCCTTCATGCTGATCACAACGTAGCGGCCGATACCATCTTCCGTAATGAAGACGGGTTGGAAATCGTACACTTGGGACAAGACTTGTTTAGGCTGCTTCAGCGCATTCATTGGGCGAATGACGGTTTCTTTTGGCGCAATCAAATGCTTGAATCGGTCCAACTCCACATTGATGAAAGTCGGCATTTCATCCGCATCACCAATTGGCAACGTGTCTTCTGGTTCGGGCAGATCTTCGTGATTCATGATCCGTTCCATCAGCAGTGTGCCGATCATTTCTCGCCCTCGAGTCAGCACATCATACACTGATTTACCAGCCACCGTCTGATCAACGACTGGCATGTACATCTGGTACGGCTGTTCTTCGCGCTCGTCGTGGCGAATTAAGCCGGAATACGTGAGATACATTGGTGCTAAAGAATCAATTGGATCAAAAAAAGCCATCGTGTTACCCCGTTTTCGTTTAATTGTTACAGGGATAACTATGCAATGACCTTTAATTTAGTTTATCTAAATTTGAACCAGCTAGCGTCGTTCCAGCCACGCTGAACGATATACGTGTAATGTGAATTGGAATTAAATCGCCCAGAATTAAGTACCCATGAGTAGTTGGTATCGTAGTGGCCTAACTTGTAGTGTGCGCCACGATGGAGTTTATAAGACTTCACCGCCCGACTTTTGTACATCGGGCTCACAATCTTAATCTTCTGAACCTTAACCGTTTTCTTGATTGTCACCCAATGATTATGTGCCCAATGACTGGCAAGTGCATGAGCAGTCGTCTGGTGAAACGACAATCCTGTACCAAGTGACACAACAGCGACCAACAACGTGAGCATCTTTTTCTGACTCATTTATATATCCCCAATCTAAAGTCTTTCGCTATTAGTGTAGCACTTAGACATCAAAAAAGACCTTCCCTACATGAATAAGAGAAAAGGTCTCTTAGTTGGGTAACAACCTCAGCACCACCATAGTGGCCTGAAGCCCGCAAAATTAAAAGTGTGTCATCGCTTGGATGCACGAGATCTACCTATACAGCAGAAACGGTTTTGACCGTTGGCAAGGCATGAGGCCTATATATCTTTAAGGGAGGATAATATACCCATAACGCCGGCACTGCCTATCGCCACCTGCATAGGCGTCTATCTTTCGGTTCCACGCCCAGTGCTTGATGTATATATTGTTGGGGATTGTGACTCAGTCTGAAACGTTTTTTATGGGTAAAACGCGCCAGACAATATTAACGGTAGTCTTACGACACACCGTTAAAACTTCTTCCATTGTAGACTGAATTTTGAATTAAAGCTATCAAAGTCCCTCGGTTTTGTGAAAATAATTTTCTCAACACTGATTTTACGGGCTGAATGTAACCAAAAAGATTGGCCAGCCAGCGTCAAATTCACGCCAGTTGACCAATCTTATTTAGTGGATCGACCAGAGGCTTAACGCCAACATGATCAATTCAGTATTTTTCAGGTGCAGCGCCGCGTAAAAGACCAGCGCTGCGATAATCAATTGTCGCTTCATCAATATCGCCCCCCGACCGTTCATGTTGTAGAGAATAAATTGGGGGCGGTACTGGTTAGACCGTGTAGAGTTCTTGCGTAGTGGTTTTGACGTATGCACCGCTGACGGCAGTCACGTAGAGGGTTACACCCTTCCGGTGAAAGAGGTCAAGAGTTGCGATCGTGTTCATTGCCTCAGCAATTGTTTCACTCGTTAAACCAGAAACCGCCTTTGGAAAACTAAAGGTGTGCACCTTTTCGTCTGAACCTGTAAAACGTAATTGTAAAACTGTCTTTTCTTCGTTATTCATGAGCTAATCTCCTTTGAGTAAGTGGCTTAAGCGGCTTGAGTTTTGTTGTCAGTAGTGGTGACGTAGGCAGTAAAGAATGACATGCCAGTTAACTTTTCAATCACAGCAGCAAACTTCGTAATTTGATCATCAGAAGGTTTTTCAATCAAGTTGTTGTAAGTGTAGCGAATCTTCTTGTCATTTTCGTCAATCATAATCAGAACCAAGTTAGTTTTATTCCAGATAGTATTCATTTAAATCACTCCAGTTAGTTAGTTTTGTAAGTGTTGGCCAACGCCCTACACTTATACAAACAAATCAGCGGGCAAAAGTGTCAACCCGAATTCACGAAAACTTTGAAATCACGTGTAATCTTCGGTAGAATAGAGGAGTTGATTTAAATTGTAACTCAAATTCAGGAGGCTATCTCATGGCTCAACGGCTTGTATATCCAGCAATCTTCGACCCAACAGTAATGATCAACCGTGTTCAAGTCACGGTTCCAGACGTGCCCGGCGTTAAGGTAATGGGCACAGCAAACGATGACGCAGCGCAAAAGGCAGCTGAAGCAGTCGGCACTAAGCTGGCAAAATCAGATGATGAACTACCGGTTCCAAGCACACCAGGCGAACTTAAAACCAAGCCAGGACAAACGGTTAGTTTTATTGTGTTGGATTTGGATGAGTATAAGAAATAGAGGGTGAGCGGATAGAGACTGGAGCGTAAGTTACTTATGGTGAAAATCCTGAACTTGGGATTTTTGCCATGAGTGGCTTACGTGCAAGTCTCTGCTCACCTGAACACGTTTCAAAATAGTATATGAAAAGGCCATCTCGACTTGAGATGGCCTTTTTTGAAACCCTGCATTGCTATTTAACCCGTGTCCCCTGCACGTACACCTGATTAATATCTGCCTTTGAAGTTTGATACATCAACTTCTCGAAGATATTATCAGTGGTCTCAGTTTGAAAATCATTTTGCATTGAAACCACCTGTAGATCCGCCAAATAGCCTTCAGCAATCTTACCCGTTTGAAGGTGCAGACTCTCAGCGCCACCTAGTGTGGCAAGGTAAAAGGCGGTTTTAACGCTAATGGCGCTCCCATCTACCCCACGCTTATCAGGCAGCAACTGATTATCCACGCCATCTTGAAGCATCCGTGACGACATCACCGCCTGCCGGATATTTTGGTAGAGACTTGGCGAATAACCGCCAGAAATGTCCGTACCCAATCCCGTTTTGATGTGATGAGCTAACACCCGGTTAACGGGCAACACCGCGTTACCGAAGTAAACGTTTGAAATGGGACAGTGCGCGATAGCCACCTGTTTTTGAGAGAACAGGTCGTAGTCATGGTCATTCAGCAGTGTGCCATGCGCCATAACCGCTTTATCCGTTAGTAAACCGTAGTGATCTAAAACATCGGCGTCGCGCATGTGGTAGTGTTCCAGCGCGTAGCCATTTTCCCAATCACTTTCACTGCAATGTGATTGAACCGGCAAATCATATTTGCGGGCTAAGTCACCCAACCCCTGAAGGCTGGCTGGCGTGCAACTAGGAACGAACCGTGGTGTGATGACCGGCGTTTGTTTCAGGTCAGTCGTTTGATTGAGTTCGTTTAACTGGTGGATGAATTGTTCGGTCTGATCAACGGCCACTTGCGCTGAGGCGTCCTGATAATAATCGGGTGTCTGCTCCGGATTGTCCATGGCTACCTTGCCAATAAAGCCACGCTGGCCATACTGAATGCAGGCCTTAGCCAGTTCCAAGTTTGCGGCATTATGAATCGTGCCAAAGTAGAGTGCGGTGGTCGTGCCATTTGCCAGTAGTTCCTGAATCAGACCATCATAAACTAATTTTGCAAAGTCGGTGTCTTGATACTTGGCTTCTAACGGGAACGTGTAGGTATCCAGCCATTCATTTAGCGGCCGGTCTAACGCCAGTCCAGCGTTGGGCCACTGCGGAGCGTGAATATGCAGGTCAATAAAGCCGGGTAAAACATACTGATTCGGCTGCAGCGTCGTCAAGGTATCATTTGCCTGTGCCGTCTGCTTCACCGTCGCATAATCTGGGTCAGTGTGCGCAATCACTCTAGCGATATACCCGTTATTGTCTAAACAGATGAGTTGCCGTGCCTGATAACTAATTTCGGTTTGCGAAGATGGCGAGAAACTTGCCCCTTCGATGACTGTTGAATATGAAATAGTGGTCCACCTCGCTTAATGTGTGTTGAATAATCACGAACTACAATATATTTTTATACTAAATTGTTCGTTAATTTTACTTTTATCTTATTATACCCACCACTGACAAGGACTTCAAACACAAAAAAACGACCACCAGCAAAAATACTGGTAGTCGTTTCCGTTTAACTTGCCGCTCGATTTTGATCGACTATTTTCCAGCCATCAAGCAACTTGTCACTATTTACATACTGTTCCACGACCCATTTCGGGCGCTTAGTAATTTGGGTAACCATTTGTAGGCTATCTGTCCGGTGTACAATGTGCTCGTCTGGCTTGGTAACAACGTAGCGTTTAGCCACGACCATTGCCCCCTTCTCAAACCAAAGGAAGTTCCACAACTCGGTATCGTACTCGTTCACTTTCAGGATAGCCATAGTGTAACACAAGAACCTGTGAAAGCAAGCAGACTGCAATGAGAATAACTGCTGTTTATCTGCGTAAATAGCTAGGGTGATTGGGGAAGAACTGGTTGCTGACAAGTTTCCAAGAAAGATAGTTTCAAAATGAAAATGGTTAATGGTCAGTCAAAATTGAGTGCTGGTTAGCGCCTAGCATTTTTGCGCTCCAGATTATTAAAACAATTCTCGCCAGCTATACCCACCACCCGCATTTTGCCGTATAATGTAGCTAAAATCCACCGGATGAAAAGGGGCTGGCAGTAATGGACGCTCAATCAGGCAAAATTCAACGTAACGCAAACGGGGACCTCTATTTGAAAATCCCCGATGAACTTTTGAAGCAGCTCGAACTCAGTGAAGGCGATGATGTTGATCTCGTCCCAACTGCCCTAGGAGTTGAGATTCGTAAAGCAGACGCTGTTACGCCGCAGTTCTGGGAACCATTTTCTCAGTCCGTAAGCGAATATCAACGGGCTTTACGCATGATTCAAAACGACGAGACTGACAAAAACGGCGATACTTCTGCAAAATAATTAAAATTAACTTTTCAACTTCACCCGATTTATGGTATCATGGTTATTGTTGTGATGGCGGTATTGGTGAAGTTTGGTTAACACACCGGATTGTGGTTCCGGCACGCGTGGGTTCGAGTCCCACATACCGCCCTAAGATAAAAAGTCGTCTGATCTGTTGATCAGGCGGCTTTTTTGTTCGATTGAACCTGATTATTTTACCAGAGTAATCAGAATATGCTATACTTTACACGTAAAAAGGATCAGTGATTGCACACTGATCCCCTTACAGCCGCTTCAAGAACGGTGGTAAGTTACAGACGACACGAAGTCACCCTAAACTCGCCAAAGTTTATTGCAGGGTGGCTTTTTATAAAGAAATCACCCCTGCTGAGCCTTGATATTTCAAGGCTCTTTTCATTTTGTCATTCATTATTCATGAATGTGTTGTTGACAACGCAACAATCGACTGGTATCTTAATAGCATTAACACATATTAAATTTTAATTAGAAGAAGGCAATACATATGAGAAAATACGCAATTATCGGTGTCGGTCACGTTGGTGCAACAGTCGCTTATACCCTTGTCTGTCAAGGAATAGCTGATGAATTAATTTTAATCGATAAAAATGAGAAAAAGGCTCGTGCTGAGCAATTAGATTTACAGGATACACAAGCACGACTAGATTCCCACACCACGATCAAGATCAACGACTACTCAGAATTAGCCGACACCAACATCTTATTCGTCACTTCCGGTAATATTCACGCCTTGGACCATGCTAGTGGCAACCGTTGGGCTGAATTTGAATACACCCGTGAAATTGTCCAAGACATCGCACCAAAAATTAAAGCTTCTGGCTTCCATGGTGTCCTGATCGATGTCATGAATCCTTGTGACTGCATCACTTACTACCTGCAACAAGCCACTGGCCTACCTGCTAACCGCGTTTTGGGAACGGGAACTTTCCTCGATACCGCCAGAATGCAAAAAGTTGTTGGTGAAAACTTCAACGTGGATCCGAAGAACGTGTCTGGCTACACCCTAGGCGAACATGGTGAATCACAATTTGTTGTCTGGTCCACCGTTTCCGTCAATGGCCTACCGATCGAACAATTAGCCGAAGAACGTCATCTCGACCTTGAAGACTTAGAACGTCAGGCTCGTGGCGGTGGCTGGGCTGTTCACTCCGGCAAAGGTTATACCAGCTATGCGATTGCGACCTGTGCCGTTAAATTAAGCCGTGCCGTTTTAGATGATGCTAACTTGGCCTGCCCTTGCTCATGCTACAGCGACAAGTACAACACGTACGTTGGCCATCCAGCCATCGTTGGCAAAGACGGTATTGTTGAAGCACTCCGCCTACCAATCACAGACGCAGAGGAACAAAAATTAGCTGAATCAGCCGGCTTCATCCGTGAAAAGTTTGAAACCCTGCCAGCTGTTAAACAGGAAGTTTAATTTAATAACCATAAGGGTACCTGAGGGAAATTTTCCTTCAGGTACCTTTTTAATAACTACATTAGTCGGAGACCGTCAGCGAGTTCACCTGCTGCGAAGGTGGTGTTAGGGCTTCTGCCCTTACACCACGGGGCGACATTCGAGACACGCGGGTTTGGCGTGGCTTGAATGCGAGGTGAAAGACCGTTCCTCAGGCTTTCACCGGTCTCCACAGCGGTGAACTCGCTGACGGGTGTAGGCACAACTACTTTTGAATTGCTTTCACCCTCAGCATTCAGTAGAGTATAGATATCAAAGACAAGAAGCTGGTGATATTTTTGACCTTCTCTCAGGTAATTCAAAGTGACCTAACTGTCTTAAAGAAAAAGATGGATAGTTATAAATCTCTATCTAAGAAGCAAGACGAAATTTTAGAAGCGCAGATTCGATATGAACATGTATGGTCTTCAAATGCCATTGAAGGTAACACCTTAAAACGTTACGAAACAACTTCAATTTTACAAACTGGCCTAACTTCTCAGGGAACACCGATAAAAGATGTTCTAGAAACGTTAGATTTAAACGATGCCTATAATTACATGATGGATTTAGTTAGTCGCAAGCAACCTCTTACCCAACAAGTCATTCGTGACTTAAACCGTTTTGTCACCGCAAAAACGGCTAAAGATTTGAGTGCTGCTGCCCGTTATCGTGCAATTCTTGTCTGGCCGAATGGGTTACAAAATCATCCGTATGTTGAGCCATTTGAAATCCAACCGGCAATGGATGATTTAATTACTTGGTCACGAACTGCTCAGAAGCAATTACATCCCGTTCAGTATGCTGCCGACTTACACCAAAGATTTGTCTCAATTCATCCCTTTGAAGATGGTAATGGTCGAACCGCACGATTACTCATGAATATGGCACTTCCTCAAGCTGGGTACCCAATCGTTAACATCCAGCCAAACGCAAAAGAACGTACCGCTTATATGAACGCATTGGAAACTTCACGGATTTCCCATGATGCTTCTCAGTTCGAAAATATCATTGCTAACTATAGTGTGGAAGCATTAAATAATCGTATTAAGACGCTAGCATTAAACGAACAAAATATTAAAGATGCTGATCAGGACTTCGACCTTTAAGGGGTTGCGGTCCTTTTTTAGCTTCGTTAGCCGGAAACCGTCAGCGAGTTCACCTGCTGTGAAGGTGGTGTTAGGGCTTCTGCCCTTACACCACGGGGCGACATTCAAGACGCGCGGGTTTGGCGTGGCTTGAATGCGAGGTGAAAGACCGCTTCTCAGGCTTTCACCGGTCCCCACAGTGGTGAACTCGCTGACGGATGTAGGCGATAATCACACAAAAAGAGCCCCGAAGAAAAATTCTCCGAAGCCCTTCATTATTAATCCTTAACGCTCAACTAAAACCTGCCACTGCCCTTCTTGCGTATTTACAAGATGAGACTGCTTTTTGCGGGGATAAAACGCCATCTCTGATTGTTTAAGCCGCTTAACACCTACTCGCAGATAAGTAGTCAATGGATCATGCCAAACTAAGCGGTAAATAGCTCCCGGCAAATGCTCAATCAAACAATGACCGGTGCTATCAGACGTCACTGTCAGCGGTCTGCCATCACGGTAAAGCACCTTGCCATTTCGCTTTCGCAACTCAAACGTCGCACCGGCTACCGGTTGACCAGCCGTATCGAGGCATTGAAATTGCAATGTAAAATTGCGCCGCTTCAACATCGAACGGTAAATTTGACGCCAAATCAATCTCAATACCGCAAGAATGGCTAGGATACAGGCAAGTAAAATGGCAATCTGCTGCCATTTTTCCGTCAGTTTAGCTTGACTAACATCCTTGGCAACTGCTGGTGTATACGACACTCGTTTACCCGTGATGAGCAACCGGTGTGAGTTAATCATATACGGTGTGCAGGTCAATAAAGTCGCAATGTCTTGCCCTGGTTTGCGTTTCAAAGTACTGGTATTAGTAGGCTCAACGACTTGAATCTGAAACACGCGATAGGCTAAATGTTTACCGTAGATTTTGAAAACAAAGAGGTCCCCTGATTTGACCCGGTTTAAATCAGAAAAAAGTCGGCGATCAACTAGGCCGCGATGACCCGCAACAACGGTATGCGTGCCACGTCCGCCCGTGGGCATCGATGTCCCTGGTACCACAGCAGAACCAACTTCTAATGAAGCATCATTCAGCGTCTTAAACACTGGGACAGTGAGTGCTAACTTGGGGACCGTGACCGTACCAACCATGTCCCGTTTTAGATTCACGGCGGTTTTCTTGCTTAACCCAGAGAATGGATCACGACTGGTATCATTCGCCAGTTCTCCCCTGGTATTATCATGCTTCAAGGCAGCCAGACGTTGTTTAGCATTCGTTTCATTTTGCCGCTGAACCCGCTCCATCCGTTGCTGATCCAGCAGATCGTTTAGTGAACCGACGTAAAAGGGGTACAGCGCAATAGCCACGCCCACGATCAGCAATATGCTGCCAATAAGATGCGTAATGGTAACTCGTGGTCGCTGCGGCTTTGATTCATGCACGTGAAATCCCCCTTTTAACTAAAATAATAGTTTAAATTTCTTCGTGGCGTTTGCTGCGTTTGAGGAAGAAAATGCCAGCACCAATGATGGCCGCACCGACGAGAATAACGATATAGATCCCCATACCACCGGTGTGCGGTAAGCCATTATTCGCCACAGTATTGGTAATTTTTAAGACGTTACTTTCCTGGTATGAATCCTTGTCGACCCTAAAATTTTGTGGTTCGGTTAACAGCTTATAGCCGTTGGGCGCTTTTACTTCGGTCAATGAATAATCACCGAAACTTAACCCCGTAATTTCAAACTGACCATTGTCTCCTGAAGTCAGGATGACGGCATTCTTCGCTAAAGCTTCAGGGTCGTAATTTTCATTATCAAAACCAGCAGGCAGGGCTTTCCATTCATAACCTTTACCCGAATCCGTCAGATATTGTTTACCGTCCTTGTCGGTTACTAAGAATTCGGCACCTTTTAACCCATCACCCGTATCAGCATCCGTCTTTTCAAACTTCGCACCGCCCGTGGTGATTGGGGTAGTCCCATGAACTTTAGGCTGGTTGTTTAAGCTAATAGCGTTGTTAATCGTGTTACCCGGTACCAACTTTTGATTAACCGTTGCGTCGTAAGTGATCAGGAGCGTTTTCCCGGCGTATTTGGCGAGTGATTCTGGGTCAAAATGAAGCGTAAACGAACCATCATGATTCAGTGTAGGAGATTGCAAACCAAACACAGGTGTCTTTTGTTCATCAACAACCTTGATAGTAGCAGTATTAATATTCAGCCCAGCATCTGGGGTATCGGTAATATCAAATCGACTCAAAGACTTAATGTCAGTTGGCACAACAACGCTGACTGTATAACTCACTAGATCCCCATAACCCAAAACAGCATCTGTAACGGCTGAGTCTTTTGCATCAGTAATTTTGCTGAGACTATCCAGCTTGTTTAAATCTTTAGTCAGTGTCTTCTTAGTCTGGTTTTTAGGATAGATGTGCAACGGATCATCTTTAGTACTGGTTTGATTAAGTGGCATCACCAAAACGATTGGATCAGCAGTCTTAACAACTGACTGATTACCATTGAATTCCTCAGTCATTGATCTAGTTTCGCGAATCAAATACACGGCATTTTTACCCGCTTCATGCTCACTTTTCACGGGTAAAGCAAAGTCAGCCGTTCCGCTAACGTTGGTTATTTTGGGATCGCCAAATTGATACCCACTAGCTGCAGCTTTAACTGCATTCTTCTGAATCTTACTTTGACGGGTTGCTGAATCACCGGATAACAGGTTATAGCTCCTGGTGATATCGTAAACAGTAAACTCAACCCCCTTCAGTGGCGTACCACCCTGAAGCTTTTCGTCAGATAACGCTTCGCCTGCTGGTAACTCTGGTAAAGGCTTGTCTGCACTAAAAGCGAGCTTGTGCAACCGAATATAAGTCGTGTCTTGACGACTAGCCGCTTTAGCACTGGGAACACTGGTTAGGCCAGTAAACGCCAGTGGTAATACCAATAATAATGCCGCCATGATATGTTTTAATTTATTCATTAACTTAACGCTCCTTCTTGGAAGTGTATGTGTGCTTATAGTGACGTAGCAACCCTGCTGCGACGAGGATGATAAGCCCGCCAGCAACAGCTAAACTTGTTCGTTCTTCATTTGTCTGCGGTAGCCAAAACGGTGTGTTTCGTTTCGCCGACCGCGCTTTTTGATCATGCTGTTTTTGCGAAACGGTGACTTGACCCTTATTTGTGCCACCATTAACGCGCTGGTCTTCAGTTGCTGATGTATCAGTGGTTGGCAGCTGATGGTTATAGACCCGAAGTGCTTCTTGTGAAGCTGAAATGGCTGGGACACGATCTACTACTAGCGGCTCTAAAGCTGTGGCTTGCACCTGAATTTGTCCACTAGCTGGCACGTGGACGCTAACATGTTGTGCCGCCTGATCGATAGCATAGCCCGTTGGTGCCTCAACCTCTTGAAATTCATAATCACCGGGTGAAAGCGTTGGGCCATCATAGCGAACGCATCCCGCCTTATCTGAACTAAACCGCTGAACTGTTGCGGTTTGAACACCGCTCCAGTCGCCACTCTCAGTCAGATACAACCGCTGGCCAGCAACCACCTGAGTCAACACAAATTGGGCGCCGGCTAAAGGCCGTTTGGTACCATCATTTCCCGTTCCGTACTTATAAAAATAAGGCTGCTCGACAACCGTGGTTCCTTTTGCTTCAATCGTTTCCATCTGATCATTGGCTCTCAGCATTAGCGGTTGGACCCAGCCTTGCGCCACAAACGGTGTTAACTTGGTCTTTTGGACCAGTAAATATGCTTGGCTAGGCTGACCCCTAAACTGAATCGTCGATTGACCGCTTACCACCGTCATGGCTTTCAACTTCTTTTGCCTGACAAATTGGTTAATCGCTAACGGTGGCTTTCCAGCGACATTTTTCTGCAGCTGCTGCCAATCCCTTCCGCGATAAACTCGCTTATCGACCCCATAAACGTTCATCGTGACGGACTGATTACTTACGCGACTCGTTTCGGGTAGCTGGACACTAACTAATACCGCCGCAACGCCAGTTTTGGGTTCGCTCATTAAACTCCCCCAACCCGTGAGTAGCAGTAAAATGCAACCTATCAGTAACCGCCATTGCTTCACCTATCATCACCTGCCTTCCTCTCTTATGCCGACAAACATCAACACCAATGGTACGAGATAACGTTCAGATCCCCCTAAATGAACCCTTAACCAGTCAAGTAAAAAGACAATGAGTTTTCCCCAACTTTGTCTGTCTTATATGTGATACTTTTTAATAAAGACTGACTATATCAAGTAACCCCTCATAACCTTCATGAGAAACTAAGAAAAGCGCTCTCATTTTAGACACTAGAAATGGGTATTTTATATTCATTATTCATTTATAATATTAGTTGTCTCTAACAAGCTTCTCATTTAAACGCCAATTTAACGGGGTTTTAGTTATCTCAAGGTTCAATATTACTATACGATAATATGCATTTCAATAACTATTTTGTATTAAAATATGCCCGAAAACACTTGATTTTTATCAGTTTCTGAGCTTCCCCGTCAAACATAAAAAAGCTTCACAGAATCAAGTCAATCGACTCAAAACTGCGAAGCCTAAACGCTTTATGCTATTAAATTTAACCTAGTATGCGGTCCAGCCGCCATCCACCGGCAAAATTGCGCCATTGACATAAGAAGCTTCATCTGAAACCAGGAATAAGGCAGCTTGAGCAATTTCCGAAGCTTCTCCAAGCTCTGGCGACGTTCCCATACCAGCTGCTTGTCGTTCATAACCAGCCTTATCGATTCCTTTCATAGACTCAGCAATGTTGGTCTTGATGCCACCAGGGGCGATGGCATTTACCCGAATCCCATCATTTTCATACATATAAGCCGTGTTTTTGGTCATCCCGACAACCGCGTGTTTCGAGGCTGTATAGGCAATTCCGGCTCGTGCGCCGTTCGTGCCGCCAACGGAAGCAATATTCAAGATAGTCCCAGAATGCTGCGGCTGGAAGAGTTTAATCGCTTCTCGCGTTGCATAGAGAACACTGTCTGTATTAATGGCCATCACCTTATGATACATCTCATCGGTAACGTCGCCAGCTGGTGCCATATTGTCCATCACACCGGCGTTATTGACAACAATATCGACTTTCCCGTAAGTATCCAAAGCAACTTTGAAGAAGTTTTGGACGTCTGCCAACTTCGAAACGTCAGCCTCCACCGCTGTTGCAGCAGGTGCTTTCTGGTTAATACCATCGACAACACCATTCAGCCGTTCGAGATTCAAATCGACGGCCACCACCTTGGCCCCTTCTTGGGTAAATAACTGTGCCATGGCAGCTCCCATCCCTGAACCAGCACCAGTAATAATAGCCACTTTATCCTTCAAACGATCCGTCATCATCATACTTCCTTTCCGTAGACCTCTCTTATGTTTAAAGTATAGCATTTCAGTGATGGTAGCGGTTACAAAATATAATTGTTCTCAATTTAACTGATTTAACTGACTGTAGCCGCAGGCCGCCCGTGGGTTGCTCTGCTGTGAAGGTGCTGTTAGGGCTTTAGCCCTTACAGCACCTTCACAGCAGAGCAACCCACGGGCGGCCGAAGGCGGACCCACAAACCACTTGACACCCAAAGGACATCAAAAAGAGCCCTAGGAAATTCATCCTAAGACTCATCTAAATCGATCTAAAATTAATTTTACTGTCCAATCCCAGTCCGACTAAAGTCCGACAGAATCCGTTTGGTAAAGTCCTGCGCTTTAATTTTCAGGAAATACCCCAGCATAAAGGTGACGATAAACATCATGATCAACACGATGGCATCAATAAAGACCGTCTGCATATTCGGTCCACCAACCGCTTCACGGAAACCGCCAACACTATAAGCAAATGGTGCCAGCCGGTAAGCAACACGGTAGAAGGCTGGATCAAGCTGAACGGGATACAGCGCGCCAGACCCTGCCAGCTGAAGTGCCACCAGGAAGATGACGATGGCTTTCCCAAGGTTGCCAAAGGTCGCGGCCAATCCGTAGATGATGGCCGTAAACAGCAGTGAAGAAAGCACCCCGAAAAGCACCATGATAAAGACGCTTTCCACTTGTACACGTAAGAAGAGAATCGAGCTAAAAATAATAATCATAGTCTGAATCAGCGATAACGTCAGGAAGGTCAGAAACTTGCCGCAGAACTCTTCGTGAACGGTCATGTTGTGGAACCGGCGCTGTTCACGGGGAATGGTGGTGTGAAGAATCATGACCAGCATGGTACAGCCGATCCAAATCGACAGGCAGACGTAGGTTGGCAGGAAGGCCGCCCCAAAGGTGCCCACACGATAGATACTTTGATTTTTCACATTGAATAACGAGACCAGCGTATTGCCCATGGTCTTCGGATTATTCTGCAGCACCGTGATGACACTCACAATGTCGTTGTTGCTGGTCAATTTCAACTGATTAGCGATGTTTTGAATATCATCCTGATAACTGGTCAGCTTACTTTCGAGGTTGGAGCTGCTTTGCGAAATTAACTGATTACCCTGAATCGCATTGTTCAGATAATCTTCGTTAATTCCCTTAGCCTGTCTCAACTCACCCAGAATTGACTGTGACTTGGAAACAGCTGAGATCAAGCTGCCGCTGATCCCATCCAAGTGGGTTTTAACGGAACTGTTATACTGACTCAGCGCTGAATTCATGCCAATAGTAATCCGGTGGGTATTGTTAGCCGCACTGGCGATATCACCGGATGTCAGCCGTCCCTGACGATCCAAGGTCCCTTTCAGTGATCGTAGCTGCGACTTCTCGGTGTTTAATAGGGAGACAACGTTACCCAAGTTATCATTCAGGCCACTAATCGCTGCCAAATGAGATTGCCCGTTGATACTCTTTAAGAATGACTGTAACGGCGTCACTTGCCCCTTTAGCAAATCAACCTGCGAAATGGCACGGTTCAGCATGTCGTTAACGGCACTCTTATTGGTAGAACTGGCCGAGCGGTTCAACTGCTTAACGATACTGTTCAAGCGGTTAGCGCTAGCGGTGGCGCTGTTCAAATTCGTGTTCAGGCTACTAAACGCCTTATTAACGGAACCTTGAACACTGTGCAGTGACGCCATGGTGGCCGAATTACTCTGTTGCAACACGTCCACGTTCTGTGAGGCTGACATCACGGGTTTTAACCCGGTCAAAATTGCCTGCATGTTGGTTGACGTGTGGTTGATTTCGCCTAAGGCGCCGGTTGCAAGATCCATGGAATCACTGAGGGAAATGATCCAGTCTTTCAAAGCAAGGATCTGCCCTTGCTGACTCTTAGCTTTATCGCCCAAAACGTTCAGCTTCGAAAACAAGGTGGTATTCACCGTTTCCAGGAAGTTTGTTTGAACTTGGCTAACCAGTGTTTTAGCAGCCGTTTCAGTGATCTTACCACCCATAGGTGCATCCCGGCTATTCGCTTTATAAATGAGCTTAGCCCGGTGCGGATTGTCACTAGCGATGCTGGCAAGCGATTGGGAGAAATTGCTAGGAATAATGATTTCCGCATAGTATTTGCCTTCTTTTACACGGGCATCCGCTTTTTCAGCCGAAGTAAACTGCCAGTCCAGCCCCGGTTTTTCTTTAAGCGTCTTAACAACGGTTTTACCAACATTGAGGTTTTTCCCTGCAATACTGGCCCCGGTATCGTGGTTCACCACCGCAACGGGAATATTTTTAATTTCGGAAACGTCATACGGGTTCCACATGGCCCGGACGTTGATCAGCGTATAAAGACTTGGCAAGATGCACAGCGCCAGAATCATGACGATCACGAGCGGTGACGTGAGCATCGCCTTTAAGTCACGTTGATAGATTGCTTTGATGTTTTCCATTTAAACCATCCTTCTATTCGTTGCGTTTCGGCCAAATGGACCAACTTAGCATACTGTTACATATTCTAGGGGACAAACTGGCGGATTTCAAGCATTGGCGGAACTATACTGAACATCACTACAGTTTCGAGAAACAATACATTCTATCGTAAATTGTACTAAAATATATCGAAATAAGCGACAAGTAAACGAGTGAAATTTCAATCTTTACCCCTTTTCAGGAGCTTGTTTCAAGGAGATTACAGGAATTTCGGATAAATGATGTTATACTATTTTCAAATATAACGTTGCTGGCTGACTGTTCAACGGCCACCAGCCAAACTGAAATGATTAATTGATATAAAGGAGCATCCCCTATAATGAAGAAACCATTTTTGATCATCGCATTATTCGCAGGTCTGTTGACCGTCTTTAGTTTCAGCACCCCCGCAGCAGCTAAGAGCAAAGGCGCCAAGGTATTATCCTCGCGGACGCTGTCGACTAAACCCTACCACGCGGTAAGCGGTTATCTTTACACCAGCACAAGCCTGACCAAGAAGGCGCACAACGCTGATAATTATCCATTTACCATCTTCTACACTTATAAATCTGACACCGTTCGGAAAGCCAACGGCAACAAAGCCGTTTACTACTACGTTAGAAACGGCAACGGTAAGGTGAAAGGCTGGATCTGGCGCGGTCACCTTGTCCGGGTAGTGGATACGCAAAAGCAGCTGAGCCAAATCAACCAGCTTGTTGACCTGATCGACTCAACTTCCACTAAGACACATAATCAAATCATGGCGTTGTTGACGGCCGTTAACAGCAACACCACGTTACCAACACTGATCAACAACCTAATTGAGCTGCAAAACAAGATCAACAACAGTTCAGATATTGCGAAATTAAACCAAATCATTGTCATGCTTCAAAATAACTTCTCCACCAGCGTCAACAATCTCTACAACACGGTGCAGGCTTTGAATAATTTGAATAGTAAATTATCACCCCTGATTGCCGGTTTACTGACTCATACCAACGCCTAGTGATTCCAAAAGAGACTCTGATGTGCCCTAACCTAGGGATTTTCATCAGAGTCTCCTTATGTACTTTGTTGGTTTAGCGTTAAGCGCTATAATATAGAAACATTATGACTTTACTGATCAACTAACTATCGGAGGACAATATGCTGCGCAACATTTTTAACCTGATAAAAAAAGACTTCCATAATATCTTTCATACCCAGTCTATTTGGGTGACCTTACTGGCATTTGCCCTCATTCCAATGCTTTACGCGGTCCTAAACATTCAGGTGTCGTGGAACCCTTATTCACCCAAGAATACGAGCCGGCTGCAGATTGCCGTGGTCAATAATGATGAAGGAGCTTCGTTGAAGGGACAGCCCCTAAACGTTGGTAACCAGATCACCAAACAGCTGCACAAGAACCATGATATTCACTGGATTTTTACCAATGACTGGTCAGCTAACAACGGTTTGGAAAACGGGAAATATTACGCCATGATTGAGATCCCAGACGATTTCTCTTCTAAGCTAACCACCTTTGCCACATCTGACCCGCAAAAACCGTCAATTATTTATAAGTCTAACGAAAAATTAAACCCAGCCGCCACCAAGATCATCGGCCAGGCGAAGAACAGCTTAACGGATAACATCCGGCAAAACTTCATCAAGACTGCCAGCAAAACTGCGCTCCAAGCAGCCAATTCCGCTGGCGCTACCATCGCAACCAAAAAGCCTGAGATTCTGCAGATCAGCTCGTCGTTAACCGATGCCATCAATACCATCAATAAGACGGAAAGCACGCTTAACGATGTTAACCAGACCAATCAAAAGACTCGAGCTGCTTTGCAGACGATGAAATCGGATTTACCAAAGATCTCGTCACAAATCGATGATTTACAGTCTGTCGTCAATAACACCAAGGGATTAAATAACGCGACCCAGCAATTGAATCAATCACTGCAGTCGAATCTCGGCAGTGGTATCAACCGGCTGCAAACTCAAGGTACCCGGCTGCAAAATAGCTTCAACGGACTGCCTTCCGGTCACATCTCGTCGACCACGCTGCGGAGTACCACTAGTTCAGCCACGTCACTGCTGAATGGGATCAACGACAGTTTGAGTGATACCCTGCGCATGCTGGATATTATTAATAACTTCGTGCCAAACAACCGGACTAACGCGCTGATCAGTTCAGTGGCCAAAGCCAAACAGAGCGTTGACCGTCAAAAGGCGTTGGTTAGCCGTTTACGTGGCACCCATTCAACCTCGAAACAGCAATCGCTGATCCGAGAACTGCAGGCAGGCGCCAACACGTTAAATACTGCCCTAGATACTGCCTATACGAACTTTAATGCTACTACTAGCCCCGCCTTAAACAGCCTCAATAATTCACTAAATGCGAATCTGAATGGCAACAGCCAAGTGGTTCAATCCATGCGCTCAGTGATTCCGGAACTGCGAGCAATGGCGGATGCCGGTTCCATAACGGCCTCACAGACCAGTGATATTAGCAGTCGCTTAGATAAAATCAAAGGGAAGTTGCAGTCGCTGGATAAACAGATGAGCTTCCTAAACAGCAAGAACTTGGATGCCTTGATCAAACTGCTTGGCACAGACCCAAGCCTATCATCGATCCTCTCGTCACCCATCAAGTTGCAAACTAAAGAAGTCTACCCAATGAAACACTTCGGCTGGCAAGTCACACCGTTCTACACGGTGCTGGCATTATGGGTTGGGATGCTATTGATGTCGACCATTTTGGCTTGGGAGTACATTTTGCCAGAAGATAAGAACGGCCTCAAGCGACCAAATCATTTGGAATCTTATCTTGGCAAACTGCCCCTCTATCTGGGAATGGGCTTCGCGCAGGCGACCTTCGCTTGGATCGGTGAAATTCTGCTAGGTGTCCGACCTGAGCACTGGTTCTTGTTCCTGCTAGCGTTTTACGTAGCCAGTTTCACCTTTGCCATCATCATGTTCAACCTGGTCTTTATGCTGGGAAACGCTGGGAAAGTGGTCATCGTTTTGATGATGCTCGTCCAACTGTTCGGAACTGGCGGCATGTATCCACTGGAAGTCGTGCCAAAAGACTTGGCAGCGGTAGCGCCGTTCATGCCGTTCACCTACGCAATGCAGCTCTTCCGCGAGGTTATGACCACGCCAAATTGGGGCGTAATCGGCCATGACCTGCTGTTCCTGTTCTTCTTCGTTCTCTTCTTCACGCTCATCATGCCATTACGGCGGGTGTTCGAAAAGGTCGTTTACCAGATGGAAAGCGATGTGGAAAAGGCCAAATTATAGTCTGTTTCAGTAAATAAACCACTAAAGCCCCGCAATCATCCATTGAGCTGATGATTGCGGGGCTTCTTAGTGTGTTGATATTAATAGGATCTGTATTTAAGATCGACGATGACAGGCTTTAAGCCATGTTGCAATTTCAAGCATCGTATCCTCATTGTCCGGTGAATTCGTGATTGCCAAAACAAAATCATCAGAATGATTAATGAGCTCTAAATCTTTTGGTCGATAACCATTAATGTGTAGGAAAAATAAAGCAGCCATAATAGCAGTTCGCTTATTACCATCAACAAAAACATGCTTTTTAGTAATTTTTTGCAAAATGAAAGCTGCTTTAAGCCAAATAGATGCATAAAGTTCATGACCAAAAACCACTTGGGCAGGTTGATTAATAATCACTTCCAAGGCGGCTTCGGATTGAACGCCATAATTAAAACCACCTACAGAAATAACCGCATATTTGTTAATTTCTTGCAACTGATTACGAGTCAAATAATTCATTCTTAACGATCCTTAAGTTTTTGTAGTAGCGGTTGGAATTGATCCATAAAAGTATGAATATCCTCAGCTTCATCCGCAGTTAATGGCGATTTTACTTTTTTAAAAATCACATTACCAGCTTCATCAACGTAAGGTTCAAATTCTGTATTCTGTGGTACTTTTAATTCGGCCGGAATTGTTAGTACTAAAGCATTCCCAACTTTTCGACTTTTAACTGTCATATCAAAAACCCCCGTATATAATGTATACACACATTATATACGGAGGCTTCTTTTCAATCAATCTTAACGACTCTAAACGTTCCGGCGATTAAAGACGTAATACCCAATACCTAAAAAGAGCGCGATGTAAATTAAATTGCCTAGCAGCATCTGCCACCCCTGCATGTTCAGCAGTGGCTGATAGTAACCCGGTCGTGCCAGCATGCTTGGGTACAGCGTCATCGTGACAGGGTTCCATTTTGCCCAATCCCACTTTTGAATCAGGATGGTTAACAGCTGGGTCACGATGTACGCGGCAAAGTAGCCGATGATCCCAACAGAAACAGCCGCCGCGGAATTTCTAAACAAATTGGCTAGCAGAAAGACCACGCTCAGTAACAGCCAGAGGCTCACAAAACTAGCTGCTGAAATTGCCAGTCCCCTGGTAAAAATCGACATCCCGTCGCCAGCTCCCTGGTGGATACTCAACGTATGATGAAACAGCATTGCCTTCAACAATAGTGCCACGCCGGTACTGATCACATACCAATAAAGGGTGTATAGAAAAATAGCTAACCACTTGCTGACCAATATCTGGCCACGCGAATACCGTCGATAAAGGACCTGTTTCATGGTGCCATACTGAAATTCCATGGTAATGATCGTCGCAGCCGCCGCAATCATGTAGAAAATGATGATTGGCCGCGCAAAATACAACGATTCAAACATGTTAGCCGGAACAAAGGTTTGCGGATAAATGCGCGACAAAAAGGCAAATAAAATTTCAACACCCACTAAGAATCCCGTGCTGATCCACGTACTAACTTTCTTGGTTAATTTAAAACTTTCTTGTTTTACTAATGTGTACAAAGGTGCGCCCCTCCTATTCTGCCTGTTCTTCGGCTAGTCTCTTCTTGATGCGGCTCTGCTTCAAAACTTCCAGCAATGAGCTTTCCAGATTGCCTTCCAGCCGGGTGACATCTAACACATCGACCCCGCCCTCGATCAGCAGTCGCAAAACCTCCGGCATCGTTTCATCATCCTTAGCCACCACTTCCACTCGGGGGTCGGGTGTCGTTTGAAATTTGGCTTTCTTCAGCAGCTCGCGCGCCTTTTTGTCATCACTGGTCATCAGCATAATCGTCTGCTTTCCCTGCGACGCCAACAATTCATGCATCGTGGTCTGCTGGACAATACTGCCTTCATCAATGATCAACAGGTCCTGCGCCAGCCGTTGTAATTCGCTCAGAATATGTGACGAAATTAAGAAGGTCGTTCCCTTTTGGGATTCCGAGATGATCAAGTCACGCAAATCTTTGGTAGCTTGCGGATCCAGCCCATTCATCGGTTCATCCAGAATCACTAGATCAGGAAAGTTAACGAGCGCCAAAGCAATTCCTAACTTTTGTTTCATGCCCAATGAATAGCCTTTTGCTTTTCGCTTAATATAACTATCCATATTTAACTGGGAAATGATTTTTTGAATGTGAATCAGCTGATGGTCACCATCCGCAAACAGCTGCAGATGATCCCAACCGGTTAAGAACGGGTAAATACCGGGGTATTCGATCAGTGCACCAACTTTTGACAATGATTCATGTTTTTGCGGTGTGACCGTTTCACCCGCAATCTTGACGCTGCCTGAATCATAATTAAACAGGCCAAGCATCGTCTTCATCAAGGTTGACTTCCCCGCACCGTTGGGACCAATTAAGCCAACAATATGGCCTTTTTTTAAGTCAAACGAGACATCATGCAAGACGTGCTTGTTGCCAAAACTTTTATTTAAATTTTGCACAGATAAAATACTGCTCATCTTTGCCTCCATACTTGAGAATAGTGGTTTACTGGTATTTAATCATAATTTAAGGGGTGGGGGCAAGTGTGCTCCCTCTCACCCATAGTTAAGTTTACCGAATTATTAGCCGTTATGGTACGAAATACGCAAATCATAAGAAACTTCTAACCCTCAAATGAGTGCCGTGCATTATTTGTTAGGGGTTGAATCACTAAAAATGTCATTTCGCTTCGCCGGGCGGGCAACCCGTAGTGGGTCGTGGTGAAGCTAGCACCTGCGCTACGCTTGGGGCGGATCTCCACCATCTCCCATGTCACTAAACTACCAAAGAACGGTAGTCAAGTGACATCGACACCACGAATTGCCCGCCCGGCTCCGCTTCTGTACTGCAATTCATTCTGACAACTAACTCGGATATTACTTACCAGTAATATTACATGTGAAGCCCTTATTTTCTTACAGTTATGTTTCAGAATTTGCGACAGCAACCAAACAGTGCAGTAGCCAATAGAGCTCAAATTCAAATGCAGTGGAGTAAAACAGACCACTCGTGGTGCGAGTAGTAGTTAGTGAGTGTCCTTGGCTCACTTACTACTACGGGAGACGCAGGAAATCCTTTTTTCGGCGGTTCCCGAAAAAATAGTTCCGGAGCGACCCCACGACGAGTGGTCTGTTTTACGCAACGAAATGCCCCTTAATCTGACTTAAGTTTAAGGGTATACTTAAACCAATAAAAAACTGTAAGGAGTCCTTATTATGGAAATTCATACTGGATCAGAACCTTGGAATCATGCTGCTGCACTCTACATCCGCATGAACGTTTTTGTCTTGGAACGGACTATCGCTATGCAAGATGAGTTCGATGATAACGATGAACCTGACCGAGTTTACGTGGTTGCCTATACCGATGATGGTCAGCCAGCCGCTACTGGCCGATTCCAGACGATTGACGATACCACCATGCGACCAGGTCGAATTGCCACCCTTAAAGACTACCGTGGCCAACACTTAGGTGCAAAAGTCATCAAAGCGCTGGAAGATTACGGAATGGCGCATGGTTACACCAAGTCCGTCATTCACAGTGAAATGACAGCTCAGGGTTTCTATGAACGTCAGGGTTATCAAGTGGCTTCGGAACCTTATGAAGAAGACGGTGTGCCAGCAATCACATTGACCAAATCACTCGTATAATCAAGCGTCTTCCTCAAATTAGACTGATCATTTCGCCAAACTAAAAGCACTACCATCACTCTTGTTGAGCACTGGTAGTGCTTTTAATTTTATACAAGTAACTTTAGTTAGCCAGCACGAATTTTTCGATTCCCTGACCTACACCATCATGCTCATTATCAGTGGTCAGGTAGCGGGCAACTTTTTTGACGTTTGGTAAGCCGTTCGCCATGACGATTGGCATACCAACTAGTTTCAGCATTGGGATATCGTTTGGACCATCACCAAAGGCCGCGGTTTCGTTTAAATCTAACTGCTCACGTTTGGCAATGTATTCGACACCGCGTGATTTTTTAGCTGCCATCGCGGTAATATCCAGGTAAATATCACTGGATTTCTGCATGGCAACGCCTGGTAAGTCCGCTGCTGCCAGCATTTTAACGATGCCGTCCATCACATCTGGTTTGAGAACACAAAAAGTCATTTTATAGATTGATTCCGGCGCTTGCCAAAAAGCGTCCTGATCAAGTAACGTTGGCTTTTGCGGCATATCTTTTTCAAAGAAGGCCACGCCGTCATCCACACGGGTCACTTGCCAGTTAGAGAGACCAAACAGGCTAAGTGCAGTGGTGGGAAAATTGGCTGCCATTAGATCCACAACGCGTTTAACTACGTTGCCATCTATGGGGGTATCTTCAATGACTTGAAGCTGCCCGTCTTTGACCCGGTAGATCAAGCCGCCATTAAAGCCAATCTGCGGTGCGGATAACGCCAGAGTGTCAATGGCGTCCATCATCTGTCTTGGTGACCGGGCGGATACCAAGGTGAACGGGATACCCGCGTTTTGGATAGCCGCCTTGTTGCCAGCCGAAACTCTGCCATGCTGATTCAGCAATGTGCCATCCATATCGGAAAAAATATGTTTAATCAAAATCAATTCTCCTTCATTTATACCTTTAAAACTGACTGAATCACTTTAATATAGTGTCATTTTTGGAGGAGATTTGCAACTGACTACTTTGCGGACTTAGTGCTATTCTGCCGCCGTGGCCGGTAAATGAGTTCGTAAACGCCCAGCATAACGAGGAACACGACCAGTGAAATAATCATGGAGATTCGGGTCGAACCATTAATGAGCAAGAAGACCAGCACACCGATGAAGAAAATCAAACTGAGCCAATCCGTGAACGGGTAACCTGGCATCTGAAACGTCTGAGCGCCTTCCGGATGGACCTGCCGGTAGCGAATATGGCACCAAATCAAGATGACCCAAACTAGTACAAAATTGATCGTTGAAACCCCGGAGATCATAACGAAGACGCTCGCTGGCATCAAGTAGTTCAGCACCACAATAACCAACAGGACTAACGCTGAAAAATTCAACGAATTAGTTGGCACGCCACTTTTATTGAGGGTGGCTAGTTTCTTTGGCGCGTTGCCACCCCAGCTCAGCGCGTGCAACGTCCGGCTGGTACTGAACAGGCAACTGTTAGTAGCGGACAAAGCAGCGGTCAACACAACGAAGTTCAAAATACCAGCAGCACCGGCAATTCCAATACCAGAGAACACCTGAACGAAGGGACTGGCAGTGGTCGTGATCTTGTTCCAGGGATAAACACTCATAATGGCAATCATTGAACCTACATAGAACAAACCGATTCGGATTGGTAAACTATTGATGGCTTTAGGTAAATTAGCTACCGGGTCATTGGTTTCACCAGCAGTCAGCCCCACCATTTCAATGCCGACAAAGGCGAAGACAACCATCTGAAACGCCATCAAGAAACCGTACCCGCCAGTTGGAAAGAAGCCACCATGACTGACTAAGTTGCTGAAGGACGCCGTTTGACCATCCACTTCAGTGTGCAGAATAGCCAATGCGAAACCGACAACCACCAAGATAATAATGGCGGCCACTTTGATCATTGAGAACCAGGATTCCATTTCACCAAACGCTTTGACGTTGATTCGGTTGGTGAGGTAAAGGAAAATGAGGATCACGAACGGTGCCACCCATTGCGGAATCGACGGGAACCAAAACTTGATGTAGATCCCGGTTGCGGTCAGATCCGCCATGGCCAGACTGATCCAGCAAAACCAGTACAGCCAGCCAGTCACAAACTCCATTCGATCCCCTAAATATTCACTGACAAAATCCAAAAAAGAATGCTTGCTTGGGTCGGACAATAAAAGTTCACCAATGGCCCGCATCATGAAGAAACAGAATAGGCCGACGACCAAATAAGCGAGAATAATTGACGGACCGGATGTGTGGATGGCATTACCAGAACCCAAAAACAGCCCAGTTCCAATCGCCCCACCAATCGCAATCATCTGAATATGCCTGCTTTGCAACGAGCGCGATAGCTTTTGATCCTTATTTTTCATAACAAACTCCTCTTCTGAACGCAAAAACGACGCCCCTTAGTACCTCATTATCTGAGGTCCAAGGGGCGTCGTAACGCTGTTCCACCCAAGTTCACAGTTCGTATCGAACTGCCTCTAATCGCTGATATTGGTTGCGCAACCAAGTGTTTCTGCCATATTAATGCTACCGGTTTTCAGCCTTCTCCGGTTCTCTGTGAAGCATTTTTATAATCTCATTGTACTTTAATCTTGCTAAAATACAAGTCTTTTTCTTGGCGGTCGCGTTCAAATCGCAGAGTGGTGGGAAAAGTTTTTATTTATTAACGATAAATTTAGCGTCTTTACCGCTGTTGACCAACAGAACGTTGCCAGCAACAATATTAGCCATGGCGTCACGTGCTTCAACGGTGGCATTACCCACGTGAGGCGTCAAAACAACGTTCTTCAATGACTTGAAGCCATCGTCGACCTTTGGTTCCTTTTCGTAAACATCCAAAGCAGCCCCGGCAATTTCGCCAGACTTCAAAGCTTCCAGCAAAGCAGCTTCATCAATGATTGGGCCACGGCCAACGTTAACGATGTAAGCTGTCTTCTTCATTGCTTTAAAGGCCGCTGCATCAAATTTGTGCGTAGTTTCAGGTGTTTGCGGTGCGTTAATGGTGATGAAATCACTGGTCTTAATTAATTCATCCAATGGTTTGTAGGTGACCTTCATTGAACGCTCTTCTGGGTCAGAAAGACGGTTTGGCTTGTAGTACTGAACGTTCATGCCCAGTGCGTTAGCCTTCCGAGCAACATCACTACCAATGTTACCTAGACCGAAGATACCAAGTGTCTTCCCGGCAATTTCATGACCTAAGAAGTAGAGTGGTGCCCAGCCAGGGAAGCCCTCGTTACGCATCTTTTGATCACCTTCAACCATCCGGTGGCTCAGTGCCAGCATCAGGCCGATCGTCACTTCAGCAACAGCGTTCGTTGAAACCGCTGGTGTGTTGGTTACTGGAATGCCCTTTTCCTTGGCATAGGCAGTGTCAATGTTGTTGAACCCAGCACCGAAGTTCGCGATTAACTTCAGCTTTGGTGCAGCATCAATGATTTCCTTATCAACCTTTGTTGACAATGGGGTGATCAAGAAATCGATATCACTGACGTTCTTCAGTAACTCGTCGTGAGAAATCAAACCTTCACCTTCATAGGCACTAACATCCAACCCTGCTTTTTGCAGTTGTTGAGTAGCCACTTCTGGTAATTGAGCTGATAAATAGACTTTAGTCATAATCAAGGCCTCCTGTATTTTTGTTACCGCTTTCATTATCTCGCAAAAAGCCTAGGAGTGCAATTTTGTGAAATGAATGAAATATAAGTTAGTCTTAATTTACCGAAAAATTAAAAGACTGCGATTGTTTATACACAGTCTTTCTTCCAACACTTAGTCAACTATTTTAAGAGTAGATTATTAGCCATTCAACAGGTTACTTAAAGCGCTACATATCGTCAAAAGAGATATTAATGTCAAAATAATCATTCAATTCACGAATAATATTTTCTCGATTGTCAAATATCCGTTCAATGATGATTCTTTGCTGTCCCTCATCAATTTTGTAAAATACCGTATTTCTTTTGTCACGCAGGTAGCGAAACGGCTCTAATTGATGATCAATAGACCCAGCATTAGTCCCCATTTTAGGATAAGCTTCCAACTTTTGTAATTGCGCAATCATTTTCGAAATACTTTTTTCAGCAGTCTTTTGTCCAAAATATTCCGTCAGATATTCCTGTATTGAATGTAAATCTGATGCAGCATCATTTGTAATAGCTAACTTATAGCTCACTACTTTAACAATTCCGCCGCAACCTCACTCAACGGCCGAGTACCACTTTTTTCAGCTTGATTTAAAATTTGGGCTAATTGCTTACTTTTCGTGAATTTTTCAAAAGCTTCGTAATCTGCCAAATCAATAACAACGTATTTTCCATAACCATTTTTAGTCAAAAACACAGGATTTTCTGGTCCCACTGTGTCTAGTACTTTACCATAATTTTTCAGCTCTGAAACTGGCATAATGTTTACCATAGTACTCAGTCCTTTCTAAAGGTTCAGTATATCATTATGGGATAAATTACTCTAATAATTTATCCCTTAGTTATTACCGTTAACTAAGGTTATTACATTAACTACGTAGATTATTAACGGCAAATTTAATAACAGCAGCCTAGAATCAATAATTCCAAGCTGCTTTAATAGCTTATGCTTCACGAACCCGTCTAATAAAGTCTTCAAAAATCGCGAACTCATCCGCATTTTTCCTGTACATCAACTCCGGATGCCATTGAACGGCTAGAATCAAATCATTATCCTTGCTCTCCACAGCTTCCGCCACGCCATCGCCAGCCTTGGCCGTTAACTTTAACTGCGGTGCTAACTTTCTGACGGCTTGATGGTGCCAACTATTGACCAACACGTGCCGCTGACCGCGAAAGATCTGCTGCAACTTGGAACCTTCCGCAAAATCAACGTAGTGCGATCCTTGATCGAGGGGTGCTTTTTGGTGGTGCTGATAAGTTTGATGATCGATTTGCGTACCAATATCCTGATAAATGTCGCCACCCAGCGCGATATTAATCACCTGTGCCCCGCGACAAATGCCCAACATTGGTTTTCTAGCCGCAAACGCCAAATTAATCAATTCTATTTCGGTCTCATCCAACCGGTCGTCAGCCTCTCCCATCTCTGGCAACGGTTCTTCACCAAAGAAGCGTGGTGCTACATCTGGACCGCCGGGCAACAGCAACCCATCGATCAGCTCACTATAGGCCACAGCCAAATCGGGTTCACGGGTGGGAATCAATACCGGCACACCGCCAGCTTTAATAATTGCCGCTACTTCACCCTGATTTACCGTATTCCGGTATAAGTCGCGCACCAGCTGGTACTCAGCCGGGATTCCAATGATTGGTTTTGCCATTTTTACACACCCCTTACTAAAGTCTCTATTTGTTGGGGAAAGCTTAAATCTAACGGGAGAACTTGTCAATCCAATAAAAAGAGTGCCATGCAACTCTAGACTTTAGAGTTGTATCACACTCTCTAATCATCATTATGCTTGCAACATTGCTTTCACAACACCCGGAATATCATGACTTTGGGCAATCAGTGAAATCACGGCTGAGCCAGCAGCACCAGTCTTAACGATCTCACCCAAATCATCAACAGTGATACCACCGATAGCAACAATTGGCCGCTCAGTCAAATTAACAAGCTGCTTTAGCCCATCAAAACCAATGACTGGATCAGCATCCGCTTTGGATCCTGTTGGGTGAATCGGACCACTACCGTAGTAGTCGATACCCTCAATGGCATTAGCCGCATTAACTTCCTCCGCGTTGGAGCAAGACAGGCCAACAATCATCTGGTCACCGACTTCAGCAACCACCTGTTGAATTTTTTCATCCGACTGTCCCACGTGAATGCCGTCAGCGTTGACTTGCTTAGCTAACTCAACGTTGTCGTCCACAATAAAGGGAATGCCTGCTTCGGCACAACGCCCACGCAGTTTCATTGCCATTGCAGCGCGGTCAATTGGGCTAAGTGTTGAGTCCTGACCTTTATCGCGGAATTGAAAAGCGGTAATGCCAGCCTCAATAGCAGCATCTACAATCGTTTCATACTGGCCTTCAGGCACATCTTGAGAACCGCAGACAAAGTAAGCTTTTAACATTTCTGGTTTAAATTTCATTTGCCAGGATGCTCCTCTCCATATGCCCAATGGTTCAAAGGCCCATGACCATGGCCGACTTGAATCGTGTTGCGAATAGCAGCTTCCACAAAGTCTTTGGCGACTCGAATGGACGATTCAATATCGTTACCCTTTGCGATTTCAGCAGTCATAGCACTGGATAAAGTGTCACCAGTTCCGTGGGTGCGCACGGTGTCAACCCGTGGCGCGCTGAGCCAGAATTCTTTGCCATCTTCCAGTAAAACGTAATCAGTTACCTTTTCCGTATCACCGTGGCCACCCTTGATCATCACGTTTTTGGCGCCCGTTTCCCGCAGTTTTTGAGCAGCCGCTTGCATGTCTTCTGGTGTTTTGATTGTCATGTCCGTCAGCCGTTCTGCTTCTGGCAAATTGGGTGTGACTACGGTTGCTAACGGTAATAAATCACGCTTAACCACGTCAATGGCATCATCAGCCAGTAATGGCGCGCCGCCTTTCGCAATCATGACGGGATCCACAATCAGTGGCCCCAAGTCATACTTTTTTAAGTTCTCGACGACAATTTCAACGTGTTCAGCATCCGCCAGCATCCCCGTCTTGCAGGCTTTAATTGCCAAATCGCCAGCTACTGAAGCGAACTGTTCGTCAATGAGTTTCTTGGATAACGCAGCGAAGTCCTGCACGCCAATCGTATTTTGTGCCGTTACAGCAACAATGACCGCTGCACTAAACACGTGGCGTTCCTGCATGGTCTTCAAATCTGCCATCACACCGGCACCACCGCCTGAATCAGTCCCCGCGATGGTTAACGTTTGTGGAAATGAATTAACTTCCTCAGCCATTTTAAATGTCACACCTTTCAGTCAAATTGAGCAATTTTTTCAATGTCAGCGACGCTTGCCAGATGCAGTTCGTCCATTAAACGAGCAGCAAATGTACCGGGCCGTTCTTCTTTCAACTGGTCGGCAACAATCTGACCGATTGAAGCAAACACCAAGCAAGCCGTTTGAGCAGCTTCAAAGTAATCACCATCACTGACCGCACAGAAGGCACCCACGATACTGCTGAGCATGTCGCCAGACCCAACGTGCAACTGGAATAACGGGGTCCCGTTGAAAACCCGAGCGACGTGTTCGCCGTCGGTAATCACATCCGTTTCACCACTGAGAATGACCACGCAGTTTTGCTTTTTAGCAGCAGCTTTAGCGACTTCCACCACGTCTTGGTTACCTGAACCAGCATCAATACCCTTGGCATCCCAAGCAACACCTGCCAACGCAGCAATTTCACCGGCGTTCCCACGGATCACGTCAACTTGGAACTGGTTCATGAGGTCCAAAGCCACTTTCTTACGGTAGCTGATAGCCCCAACTGCCACCGGATCAATAACTAAAGGCTTGTGTTGCGCGTTGGCAGCTTTACCCATAGCAAGAATATGGTCCACTTGCGGCTTTGAAAAGGCTCCAAGATTCAAGGCAACAGCGTTACTGATACCAACCATCTCATCGGTTTCAGCAATTTCTTCAGACATAATCGGTGAAGCTCCAATGGCATTAATACCATTAGCGACATCTTGAACGGTCACAAAGTTTGAAATATTAAGGACAACGGGATTAGTCTCGCGAATCTGATTCAGTAAATCAATTTTCATGAAAAAAGTCCTCCCAGAATATAAGTACAAACAACAGTCAGTCTTAAAAAAAGAGCCGAGCTATCAAAACGTTAGCTCGACTCTGTGCCGGCAAAACCGGCCCGAATTGAACACGTTCCTTCGCAAGTCTGAACTTACAGGTTCAAAGGGATAGTGCAAGCACATCTCAGCCCCAAAGAAATAGTGGGACACCCCTCGTGTTGTTTGGGTTAATTGTAAAAGAAAAAGGGTGTGAAGGCAAGCGCTTAGAGACTGGAGCCTAAGGTACTTTCGGCAAAAATCCCGGGCTTGGATTTATGGCGGAATTGCCTTAGGTGCAAGTCTCTGCTTGCTGTAGCCCGACTAAGAAAAGGGGTGTGGAAGCAAGCGGTTAGAGACTGGAGCCTAACAGGGGAGTGACGTAAACCCCGGGCCTGGGTTTATGTTGCTCACCTGTGAGGTGCAAGTCTCTGCTTGCTGGAACCCAACTACTCTACATAAAAGGAAAGAGCCCAACCCACCGGGTCAAGCTCCACAAACTTCATTCTAAAACGGTACCGTATCCGGATCCTCCGCCAGCCCGAAAGCCCCGCGGAAGCCATCAATCGTCTTCATATCAGTCTCATCAATTTCAAAGTCGAAAATATCAGTGTTGGCCTGAATATAATCAGTGTGCACTGACTTAGGCAATGGCAGGAAACCATGCTGTAAATGCCAGCGCAGCACTAATTGCGGCACGGACTTGTTATACTTTTCCGCAATCGCTTTTAGTCCGTCGATCTGGAAGATCTTACCCGTTCCAAATGGACTGTACGCCTCGGATAAAATATCGTGGGCATCGTTATATTCAACAACGCTTGGCTGCAAGTCGGACGGGTTCAGGAAAATTTGATTGACCATTGGCGTAATTTTAGCCGTTTTCAACAAAGCATCCAGGTGCTTTTGCCGGAAGTTCGAAACGCCAATTGCTTTTACCAATCCTTCTTCATAGGCCTCTTCCATGGCCTTCCAAGTTTCAGCATTCTTTTCTTCCCACTGGTCACGATAGGCAATCGGATTAGGCCAATGAATCAAGAAGAGATCAACGTATTCCAGACCTAGTTTTGATAATGACTCGCCCAGTGCCTGCTTCGTTTCTTCATAACCATGTGCGGAATTATCAAGTTTGGTGGTGACAAAAAGATCTTCTCGTTTAATGCCAGAATCATGAATGGCACGGCCAACACTCGCTTCATTGCCGTAACCCTCAGCCGTATCAATGTGGCGATAACCAGCCTTCAAAGCGGTCAATACGGATTGATAAGCAACCTCACCATCTGGTGTCTGCCAAGTACCGAAACCGACAACCGGAATCTTGGTGCCGTTACTAAGTGTATAAGTGTCTGTTAGAGCCATAATTAACCTCCTTTATGCTAAAAAACGGTAAACTCAAGTCTTAACAACCCTGAGTTTACCGTTTTTTTAAAGTTAGACGCAAGCGATTAGGCTTACGTAAAATGGTTAATCTTTCTTCATCCACTTGCGGAATTTATTAATGATGTAGCCTAACACGATTAGAATAGCTAGGCCTTCGATGATCCACATGATAATCTGTTTCCAGTTAGTGGCTGGCTGAACAATCTTAGCTGCTTTGCCATCTTTGTCAGAAACCGTGAATAGCTTATCAAATTTCCAAGAACCATTATCACCCTTAACCGTCATGTTAAGCCGGTATTGACCAGGCTTAAGGGCCTTATTATTCAGGGTTTGCATTTGATAGCCAAAACTTGAATTGGGCGCGAAATTAAGCATTTTTTGGTTCACTTTAGCCACCGTCTGATGACCTTCACCAGTCACCGTGGCTTTAAGATGAACATCACCAATAATAGTCGGCTGCGTGTTCTGTAAATTAACCTGAATCCTTGGCAAACCATTGGCGCCCACGTACTTAGTCCCATGGTAAGCCAAGTCTGGTGTGACCTGCTTAGTCGACTCCACTAGCCGGGCTGCAATAACGTAGTGTGCTAAATTGCTGCTTTGATTGCTCTTTTGAGCTTGTTCAGCAGCACTCGCTGAGTAAACGACGAACCCGCCAAGAACCGTTCCATCAAACGGCTGCTTGGGTGTTGTCAGTTTAAATGAAACGATTGCACTACTTTTACCGGCAACCGAAACCTGTTTGCCCGTTTGATCACCCAGCATTTCAGAAAACGAGGTAGTTGCTGAAGCATCCTTTTTCGTTTGCAGGGAATAATCAATGACCCCGTTGGAATTCGTCGTTGCGTTATTAGATTTCACGTTAAACAATTGGCGTTTACTGCTATTGTTAGTGATCCGGATACGCAACGTCTGTTCAGCTTTCGGCTTCACTTTTAAATCAAAGTAACTTGCCTGCGGATTATTGTTAGCTGGCAGAATGGCTTTCACCTGAAAGTCATTGACCGCAGCCTTAGCTGGAACATGAGTAAAACTGAAGATACCTGCAACAAACATCAGTGTAATGAAAACTAATTTAAGTCCTTTTTTCATATTACTTAGTTGGCGTTGCCGCTACATCGGAAGTTGGGCCAGAAGTTAACGTCCAAGTGATTGTAGAACTGTAAGTGGCTGCAATCATTGGAAAGGTCGCATGTAGTGTCGTCGGGGCAAATGCAATATTCCACGTACCAATGCCTTCACCAATGCCGTCAGCAGTTCCATTAGCGTTTTTATGTTGTTCAGCGCTTAGAGCAGAAGCAACAATAGGTGCATTAGTCGCACCGCCATTCAAAGTTGCTGAAGCAGGCGTTGGTGCCGTCCCTACTGTAGAATTACCTGTTGCAGTTATCTTAGGTGATAGTCCCATGTAAGCACCACTGATATTAAACAGTGCGCCTTCCTTGTTTGCTTTAAACGCATTTAGCTGAGCTGAAAGCGTCCACCCAGATGCAGAGTCTGTTGCGTCATTGATGGTTAAATCTTTATCGGCAGACCCAGCAGCTGTACCATCATTGACAATGTTAGATTGAAAAGTGAAATCTGGTACCTGTGTTATGCTCAGTGAGCCGTGTTTAGGATCTTGCGCAACATTCGCGGTTACGGGGGAATTCTGTGAATCAGCATGCCCTACAACAGGCGCTGCCAGAACACCTAGCAGAATCCCCGCACTCATGAGCACTGTACTAAACTTTTTTAAACTAGTCATATAATTAAGTCCTCCTTTAAGTTAATTAAATTAAATCCCCAATAGATACAAGGTATCAAATATAGCTTCATTTATAAAAATAGTCAATATAATGTTAATGATATTATTCTGATAAGTTCCTTATATTAAGGGCTTTCACGAGTTAGTTACCCCCATTAATTATAAAATTCCATACTTACAAAGAATCAGTGTCATGCACATAATTGAGCAAATTACAACTGTTACTCCGACAAGGGATTATGTGTCTACTCAATCATTTTTTTGACTCGTTAAGCCGTTCTATAAGTGGCGAAAGATTGGGGTTGCCCTTAAACACTTTTCAAACGGTTTTAAGTCTCAAATTTAATTTTAAAATCAAGACTAAAAAAACCACCTTCAAGTCAACTGACTTGAAGATGGCCTAGACCTATAAACTTCAAATTTAAAGACTGGGTGTTGCACTTAACCAATCGTATTGCAGCAATTGATGGGTGCCTTTAGTAACAGGCAGCCAAATTTTAGCCTTAGCGATATCTTTCATACTTTGCCAGAAAGATTTATCGTTCTTAGCAATAGCGCTGGGTTTAATTTGAATCATTTCGTTGTTTTCGGTTTTGGCGGTCATCTTAGACTCACTCACGTCCACTAACTGAACGGCAATGGTCTCAACCTCTGAATTATCAAGTAACATTTCTATCAATCCTTTCGAAAATAGCAACCTTGCTATTACGATAATAAGAATATCAGTTAAATATCTCGAAACTGTGAAGAAATTGTTGGGAAAAGGTTAAGAACTAGCTTTCACCCATTTTCAAAAAATATTTACTAAATTTTTCCGGCCAGAAAGCGTATAATACTAGTTGATAAAGCGTTTACACAAGGAGGATTTATTTATGCAAATTACAGCCGATGTTTTTGGTCAACATAACGGTCAAAATATTAATCGTTACACCATTACCAATGCTGCTGGTAACTTCATCCAGGTCAGTGAACTTGGTGCAACTTGGACGAACTACAACGTCAACGATCACCCGCTGGTCGCTCATTTCGATAAACTGTCAGACTACGAAACAACGCCATTTTGCCTAGGTATGTCAATTGGACGGGTCGCCGGCCGGATTACTAAAGCCAAAGCCACTATTGATGGAAAAGAATACCACTTTGACGCTAACGAAAACGACAACACCTTACACGGTGGTCCTCACGGCTTCGCTAACCTAGTTTGGAAAGCTGAACAATCCGTTCGCGAACACGATGCCAGCGTGACATTTTCACGTAACATTGCCAGTTCCGAAGACCACTTCCCTGGCGATTTAGATGCCCGGATCACCTACACCTTTAACGACGACAACGATGTGTCGATCAACTTCAGTGCAGCTTCGACAGCAACCACCTTATTCAACCCAACCTGCCACATTTACTGGAATCTCACAGAGGGTCAAAAGACTTTGGACAATCAGCTGCTGAAGATCAACAGTACCCGTCGTTTGGACTTAGCACCTGATAAAGTCCCAACGGGCAAGTTCACCAAACTCGCAGGTACCGGCTACGACTTCTCAGAAGCTCGCGATGTGCCTAGCGCCCTCGCCGACATTAAGTCACAGTACGATAAGAAAGAAATCGATGATATTTACGAAGTTAAGCCAAGCGACAGTGATCCAATCGCTGTTTTGAGTGACAAAGCAAGCAATCGTCACGTTGCTATCTACTCAGACCGTAACGCCTTGGTTGTTTTTACCGCTAACCCATTTGATGACAGCAAGCCATACAATGCCTTAGCTACTGAGGCACAAACGTTGCCTGATGCCATTAATCACGATGGCTTCGGTGACATCACGTTACATCCAGGTGACTTGAAGTCTTACACGATCAAGTACCACTATTATGAAGCATAAAACTAAGTTTCAATGATAAAAGAGCGGTTCAGCTTGTGCTGGACCGCTCTTTTAAGCTACAATACGGAAGACGTGAGATTACTCAACACAATATAGATAGGATAAAAATCATTGAATACAAATCAATCGCAACACCGTTATCACCATTCAAATAATCACCGACCCCGCCCCCAACAACAGGCCGGCGTTCAAGTCACCCTGGGCCAGCGTTTCCCACTCACCATCAAACGTTTAGGAATCAATGGTGAAGGAATCGGCTACTTCAAACGTAAGCTGGTCTTCGTTAAGGGTGCCCTGCCAGAAGAAGTCATCGTTGCTGAAGTCACCGGCATCAAGCCTTCGTTTCTGACAGCCAAAATTCATCGGCTTAAAACACCTAGTCCAGACCGGGTCAAGCCTCGTGATGATTATGCCGCCGAGGTCGGTGGTTTTGAGCTGGAACATTTAGCTTATCCTGCCCAGCTTGATTTTAAGCGTGACGTGGTTTTACAGTCACTGGAAAAATTTCAGCCTAAAGGTTATCGCCATTTCGAATTAAAGCCCACGATTGGCATGGATAACCCCTACGAATACCGGAATAAGGCACAGTTCCAAGTTCGCCGTGATGCTGACGGCCATGTGATCGCCGGCCTTTACCGCGAACGCAGCCATGATCTCGTTGATTTAAAAACTTGTTCCGTTCAAATGCCAGCGACCATGCGTGTCATGCGTGGCGTTGTCGACTTAATGGAAGAACTGGACGTCAACACCTATGACGAAAAAAGTGGAACTGGCCTCGTGCGGACGGTTGTCGTGCGAGTTGCTGAAGGCACTGGTGAAGTCCAAGTTGTCTTTGTCACAGCAAAAGCACCCTTCCCTCAAGAAGCTGACATGGTCGACCAACTGCTGACGAAGTTCCCCGAAATCGTTTCGATTATGCAAAACATCAACAACGACAAAACGTCACTGATCTGGGGCGAGAAGACCCAATTATTAGCCGGTAAACCGCAAATCAGAGAAGTACTCAACGGTCTGCAGTTTAACCTGTCTGCCCGCGCTTTCTTACAGTTGAACCCTTACCAGACCGTTCGGCTTTATGATGAAGCCCTGAAAGCACTCAACCTGTCGGATAATGAAACCGTGATTGACGCTTACTCAGGTGTGGGGACTATCGGTTTGTCAATTGCCCACGCTGCTAAAGAAGTCCGCGGGATGGATGTCATTGCTGATGCAGTGGACGATGCCAACGAGAACGCACGCATTAACGGCATCGACAATGTGCACTACGAAACCGGGACTGCCGAAACCATTATTCCTAAATGGCTCAGTGAAGGTTTCAGACCGGACGCACTGATTGTCGATCCGCCACGGACCGGCTTAGATGACGGCCTGATCAACGCCATTTTAAGTGCTAAGCCAAAGCAATTTGTTTATATTTCCTGCAACCCTTCCACTCTGGCTCGTGATTTAGTAAAATTAACCGAGCAGTATCACGTGGACTACATTCAATCAGTGGATATGATGCCACAAACCGCCCGTTGCGAAGCCGTTGTGAAATTTACCCGTGCTTAGTGGTAGCCAAAATTGGCATTTAGGCTTATCATAGTGGAATAAACAGTTTGACCAATTTTGACTTTTAAAAGATTTAGTGTAGAAAAGAGGGGTTAAATGCAAAATCCATTTGGAAACGACGATCAAGGCGAGAATGATAATAACGAAGGACCAAACGGCCTTCCATTACCACCTAACTACGCCACCGTTGTAAAAGAGGATAATGGCGACCTTAGAATCGGCAAAGTCGGTTTTTCATACACAACCTTTCTCTTTTCCTTCCTGGTTCCCATTTTTCGAGGGGATTGGTACAACTTTCTCTGTATGATTGGTGTGAACTTAGGAATCGTCTTAGGACTCTACTCCATTCACTTTACCTCCATACAAACCTTTAGTACCGTCACCAGTATCCTTCAGTTTGCCCTGAGCTTTGTTTGGGGTTACCTGTACAATCTGATGTACTTCCGCCACTTATTCAACCGTGGTTTTAAGCCCGCAACACAGCGCTCAAAGGATCTATTGGAAAAAAGCGGCTATTTACCTAAAGAAAAAGCAGCAAAGTAAAGACAAGCGCCATCCCGCAATTTTTCGGGATGACGTTTTTTTATATTCTCTGCTTTGACCTGAAAACCTTATTCAATTCTTTATCGTTGGTTGATGACGCATCTGCTATACTAATGCCAATATATAAACGTCTGGAGGCATTTCTCATGCGTAAATGGACCTGGTTTTTGCGACTGTTGATTGGCGGTTTAGCCCTCTTAGCAGTTGCTGTCGGTGTATTTCCCTTCTCGATTATGTTAAAAGAAATGTTTGAACAAGCTCCCCACCATTTAGCCCCCGTGGTTGTGATTTTAGGAATTGGACTCTATCTTGCCATTCTTGGCTTTTTAGCTGCAGCAGTCTTTGTCGAACGATTATTAGGCAACATCGACCGTAACCAAGCTTTTAGTTTAGAAGCAGTCACCAACCTTAAGCGAATAGAATGGTCGCTAGCCGTTGTCACGGTGGGCTTTTGGCTGTGGCTGCCTTTCATCTACACCATTACCCAACTAGACGATGCGCCCGGCATCCTGTTGATTGGCATGGGACTGTCCGCTATTCCGCTCACCCTAACGGTGTTCATGGCCGTCCTCGTTTGTTTGTGGGAAGCAGCGCTACGACTTAAAAACGAAAACGAGCAACCAATTTAGCAGCTTATAGCTACATGATTGCATGACTAACAAAATCACATTTGATTTGAAGTAATAAGACCTATCACTGAATTTGCCAGTGATAGGTCTTTTAAAGTTTCTGTTCTGTTTTTAATGCCGCGGTTTAAACGCCCGGGTAGCATTGATCGCAATCTGCCAACCATCATAGAGGTGGGCACGGCGCTCCTCTGCCATTTCCGGTGTAAAGGTTCTGCCAGCCGCGTGAATCTTGCTGACTTCGTCTAGATCTTTCCAGTAGCCTATCGCTAAGCCGGCACAAATCGCTGCACCCAGCGCTGTCGTTTCTTCCTCACTGGAACGCACGATCGGCAAGTTTAAGATGTCCGCTTGGAACTGCATCAAGTAACGGTTACGCGATGCACCACCATCGGCTAGCACTTCCACTACTGGCATTTCGGTATCTTGGCGCATGGTCTCGATAATATCCCGGGTCTGATAGGCAATGGATTGTAAAGTGGCCTTCACAAAGTCACTGCGGTTCGTTCCGCGGGTCAGTCCAAAGACCGCGCCACGGGCATCCTGATCCCAGTATGGCGCCCCTAATCCGTTAAAAGCCGGGACAACATAGACTTCGTCATCATTGGTAGATTCCATGGCAACCTGCCGAGATTGAGGGACGTTATCAATGATCTTCATGGTTTCTTGCAACCAGTTCAGCGCTGTCCCCGCCACGAAAATTGACCCTTCAAGGGCATAGGTTAATTTGCCATCTAAATCGTAAGCAATCGTTGTCAGCAGCTTATGCTTCGACAACTGTGGCTTATCGCCGGTATTCATCACGATGAAGGCACCATCACCATACGTGTTCTTGACCTCGCCGGGCTTGAACGCCATTTGACCGATCAAGGCAGCCTGTTGGTCACCAACTAACCCGCAAATAGGGACTTCAACACCATAGAATTGATAATTTTTAGTGGTCCCATACACTTCAGAACAGGAGTGAATTTCCGGTAACATCTGCTTTGGGATATTCAAGATTTTCAGGATTTCATCATCCCATTTTAAATCATGAATGTTAAACATCATCGTTCGACTGGCGTTGGTATAGTCAGTAATGTGCAACTGGCCGTCTGACAGCTTCCAAACTAACCAGCTATCCACGGTCCCCATGAGCAATTCGCCCTTTTCAGCCCGTTCTTGAGCACCAGGAACGTGATCCAGCAGCCAGCGAACCTTCGTCGCAGAGAAGTACGAATCAATCACCAGACCGGTATGCTCATGAATCATATCAGAATAGCCATCCGCCACCATCTGTTTGGCAATCGGTGCTGTTTGCTTCGACAGCCAGCCAATCGCGTGATAAATGGGCTGACCGGTTGCCTTATCCCAGATAACAGTGGTTTCACGTTGGCTTGAAATCCCAATGCCATCAATGTACTCCGGGTGGACCCCAGCATCAATCAAGGCAGTCGCAATCACCGATTGAACAGAGTTCCAAAGTTCGTTAGCGTCAACCTCAACCCAGCCATTATGCGGGTAGTATTGTGGAAATGACTTTTGACTTTCAATGACTTTCCGACCTGTGTGGTCAAATAACATGGCACGGGTCACGGAAGTCCCCTGATCGATTGCGAGTATATAATGTTCCGGCTGCTTCATTGCCATAGCAACTCATCCCTCCAACTTTGTGATAAGTAAACGGTTTCAAAACTAGTCTTACTGTATCACATTCACAAAGTTCATGTCATTCATTATGACGTAATCTCAGACAATTATTAATCTTTCTAAGTCATATTTTCATGCTTAAACGACCATGTCAACGTGGTGGCATGGTATAATGACAATATAAAAAGAAGCCCTACTAGACATAGGACTTCCTTGCAGAGCCGTTAATGACGGTGACATGTTTAGAATGTAAAAACCATTCCGGGACTCGTCAAAGTTAGCGGAATGGTTTTTATTTTAACCAAAAAAAGATAGCCCCCACACAGCATCAGCTGCGCGAGGGTTATTTGTTTGACTTAATTATCGTTTAATGACGACACGAATATCAGCAGGTTTGTCAGTATTCGTTGGGTTCAGTTCTTCTTTATAGTTAAAATCTGCTTCTTGGAAGTACTTCTTGATTTCCGCGTTGACCTTTTCGATCGGACGGTTATCGTTATCCTGTTGCGTAACCAATAGGGTATATTCTTTAGCGTCTTCATCAACGTTTTCAAATGCGTAGATTACATCTACCGTATTCAAAATTTCTTGAATCATTTGTCGTTCTGTCATTGCCATCTTCATTTACCTCGTCTAATTTTAGTTACACTACTAATGTAACCCTATTTGAGGGGAATGTTAAATAATTTCAGTCGTAAATTAAGGTTTAACAGCGTTATGCTGTATCGAAATCCCCACTTCCGCACCTTGCTTGCATTTTTCTTTCCTATCTGCTAAATTAGTGCCAACCTATTAATCGAAAAGGAGGCGCCGCCTTGCGCCCACGAATTGCTCTGCCAGCTGATACTTTAGAAGAAGCCACTAACATTATTAACGAACGTAACGCTGCTTTTGCCCCTCGTCCCGCCATTGAGGCCGTCGTGAAGGCCGGCGGTGTTCCCGTTATTTTTCCCAGCGTCGATCCTGAAGACGTTGTTGATTACCTGCCGCTTTTCGATGGTGTCGCCTTTCTTGGGGGTGCTGATGTCGATCCCACCTTTTTTGGTGAGGAACCCCACGAAAAGCTGGGCTTAACCTACCGCAAACGCGATCTTTTTGAGATTGAGTTACTCAAACAGGCGCTTGCAAAAGGGAAAGCTATTTTTGGTATCTGTCGTGGCATGCAACTCATTAATATCGGTTTGGGCGGCACCATCTATCAAGATTTATCAGAGAATCCTGAGGCCACGCTGAAGCATAACCAAGAGGCTGCAGGCAACATGCCCTCCCATCACATCTCTGTTGATCCAAGCAGTCGGCTCTTCAAACTCGTCGGTGGCAGGCCTTACGTTAATTCCCGTCACCACCAAGCCGTTGATAAAGTGGCGGACAGCCTTAAAGTGACTGCCCGTGCGGATGACGATGTGATTGAAGCCTTTGAATCTGTTGATAACGATCAGATTTTAGCCGTTCAGTGGCATCCTGAAAACATGTACAAACACCACGCGGATTCCAAAGCCCTTTTTGCTGACTTAATTGCCCGCAGTGAAAAAGTGGCTGAACGGGACCGTAAATAAGCAAACACGGCCAGTGATTACTGGTCGTTTTTTTGCATTGTTTTCTTTAACGTCTCAAAAACCTGTTTGCTTTCAGGTAACCCTGGCCACATGAGGAAGTCATGCAGCATATTCTTCATTTCGCGTACTTCAACTTGAGTGCCATCCGCCTGCTTCAGCTTAGCTGCTAATTTACGGTGATCAGGCAGCAGCAATTCCGTCGTGCCATACCACAGACTAATATGGCCCAAATGATCCATTGGGCCATTCAACGGACTCACTAATGGATCATCCAAAACCAATGTACCAGCGTAGTTAGCACCCACCTCTCGCATCGCTTGCAGGGGTAGTTCTGGATCGGTTTGGCGCCGCTTATCAATCTCAGGATCACGCATGGCCAAGTCTGACCATGGTGAAACTAACACGGTCGCACGTGGCATCGGTAATTGCCGGGCACGCAGCTGCTGCAGCAGCACTAAGGCTAGACCCGCGCCAGAAGAATCCGCCAGCCAGTAAAACTGATCATCCGGATACTCTGCCCGTAACTCCGCGTAAGCATCTAATGAAGCTGGCACCGTCTCCACCGCAGTGGATTCAGGTGCTAATGGAAATTCCAGCATGGTCGCCTTAGCGCCCATGTGCGCTGCAATCTGTTCCATCCACTGACGATGACTGTCAGTAGCGGGTACCGTATAAGCCCCACCGTGAAAAATAACAACGTGCCGGTCAGTCTCCTTCACGGGTAATAACGTGACTAACCGTCCTTTCTCTAGTGGCACCACTTTTACATCATCCGGCTGTCGGAAACGCGCAGGCTTAAGGTGATCCGTTCGCCGACTAGGATGGAGAAAACTAGTCGCTACCTGCTGCTTTAACCGACTGCGTTTCGTTTTAAATAAGAGCCAATCACCGCGTACACTCATCTATTCAATCCTCCCGATTACGAACTGTAAACCGCTGATGCTGATGCTGCGGGGATTCAATTTCATCCATAATTGCTAATGCCATGTTGCCGTTAGACAATTCCGACTTCCCATGGGAATCAACCAAGAGTTCATCCGTCCCTGTGACATAGCCGTTAGTTGGCCCAGGTCCGAAATTACGTGACGGTGAAACTGCGACCCAATCAACGTTATCAATCATTTGTAAGAACTCATATTCATAGGTTTGGTTGAGTGGCGTCCCAATCCATTTATCGTGATCAGGCATTGCTAACAATTGGTCGATCAACCGCTTGCCATCAGGCTGTTTCAAGCTTGCAGCCCCAATAATCACAACCAGCCGGATCTTCGTGTCACGTAAATCATGCACTAACTTTGTCAGTAAATCCAAGTGCAAATAAGCCACCGGTGACCCCATTGGCACTGCAAATGCATCGACAACGACATCGAACTGAGTTAAATCAGCCTTGGTTAAATCAAAGGCATCCTTTACTAGCAATTGCGCATCCTCACCCAGCACTTCGCGTCCTCGCTGTTCACTACGAACGATTGCGGTTGGCTCATGACCCCGCTTTTTAGCTTCAGCATAAAGTGCCGAGCCGGTCTTGCCATTGCCGCCAATAATGCCAATTTTCATCACGATCACCTTCCCTAGTTTGATATTAACACGATAATTATAGCGCTTTCATTGGCATTAACAAAACAATTTGCTAGGTCTGATTCACGTCTCACCGGCCTCTTGTTGACATCTTTATTTATGAAATGGCCCCAAGTTTGCGTTACAATGACATTGCATGTACACAACTTAAAGGGGGGAATTTTCCATGCAGCAAACGAATCAACGCGTACTGACAATGGACCACGGCTACAACTTTCGGGATTTAGGCGGCTACCAAACTAACGATGGTCAAACCGTAAAATGGCAACGAGTTATTCGTACCGGCACCTTGGCCTACCTATCCCAACACGATCAGCAGGCACTAGTTGATTATGGGATTAAGTTTGACGTGGACTTCCGTTCAGACGTTGAAGTTGCACAAGCCCCGGATCAAATTCCAAATGATATCCTCTACCGTCATTTACCCGTCTTTCCTGACGACAAAACGGACGCTTCCAAGTCGCAAGCGGAACTCAGTGCGGAACTGAAGACACGGAAAATGAACGGTTTTGATCACATGGTGCGTGTCTATCAAAACATGGTCACTCAGCCGCAAGCTCAGGCTGCCTACCGAGCCTTTTTTGCTGCCTTATTAACTAATACCAACGAAAAAGATGGCCTGCTTTTCCACTGTACGGCCGGTAAAGATCGGACAGGCATGGGGGCGACGTTCTTTCTATCAGCGTTAGGTGTTCCAAAAAAGATCATCAAACAAGACTACCTATTAACGAACGACATTTTAGCTTCACTGGTTCAAAATCGGCTAATCAAAGCTAAAAACGAAGGGATAACCGGCACAACTTTAGATACGATTAAAGCTCAAATGACGGTTTCCAGCGGCTATTTCGATGCTGCTATGAAAGTCATCAATGACAACTACGGCACGATGCCTCAATTTTTAAAGGACGCACTTCAATTATCAAGCGAAGACGTTAACGACTTAAAGAAACTTTACTTAACTGACTAAATAACGGAGGTTGAAAATTGAAAAAATCAGTTACACTTGGACTCCCGCTGGCGGCAGTCGCTACTGGCGCACTGTACGTTAGCCATTATTTATTTAACATTGCGTTTAAGCGGGTCAATTATGTACCTGAAACCTCCCAGGAAAAGCAGAAATATGCTGAACAGTATTATAACTACGTCGACTGGTTCCGCAAAATTCCACAGGAGACTTGGTATTTACACGAAAACGAACCCGATAAAAAACTGGTGGCCACGTTTATTCAGCACCCCGATCACCTAAAGAAAACGGTGATTATTTCTCACGGCTATAAGGGTAACCGTGAAACGATGGCTAATTACGCCCAAATGTTTTATAACATGGGCTTCAACGTTTTATTGCCTGACGATCGCGCCCACGGGGAAAGTGCCGGTCAATTTATCAACTTTGGCTGGTTAGACCGGCTCGATTATCTGACTTGGATCAATAAGCTGATCAACCTGAAAGGTGAAGACGAAAAAATTCTGCTTTTCGGTGTCAGCATGGGCGGCGCCACCATGGAAATGCTGTCTGGCGAAAATTTACCTACCCAAGTCAAAGCAATCATCGCAGATTGCGGCTACTCAAGCATTAAAGAGGAATTAACTTATCTGTTAAAAGAACAGTATCATTTACCTGAATATCCGGTTGAACCCCTGGTCAGCACGATTAATCGGCGCCGTTTAGGCTTTTACCTTGGTGATGTTTCATCAAAGGAACAGCTGAAAAAGAATCGCCGGCCGATCCTATTTATCCATGGGGGTAAAGATAAATATGTTCCCGTCAAAATGGCTTACGAAAACTATCGCGCCACTAAAGCGCCTAAGCAGCTTTGGATCGTTAAGAATGCCACTCATGCCGAAAGTTTCTGGTACAACCCAACCGCCTACCAGGCACGGGTTGCCGCCTTTTTGAAAACCTATTTCTAACGGTCAAAAAACTTCATGAATATCCTGCATGATTTTCACAAATTTATCACATTTGCTTGGTATATTTATATCATAGCAAAGGCAACAAGCTATACCTCTTAACAATAAGAGGGTACACTTCCTTGTTTCATCGGTTTCTCCCCCTAGAAACTGATTGCATGTGGGACCCATCCTCCTCCCCTAGAAAACGGGTCCCATGCTCCTCTATTTCCAATTCCCCCCTTAAATTGGAAATTAATCCCTATAAAAAAACCAAACTCCAACGAGTTTGGTTTTTTTATTGTGGTTATTTCTACAATGGGTTACTATGTGGGAGCTTTTTTACATAGCCGAATTGGGTTACACCAGGCAGACAGCTGCATGTAAAGGGCTTTAGCCATAAATCCAAGACCGGGATTTTTGGCTAAAGCCCCTTACACTCCGCTATCTAAGCGCCTGGTTTCGCACCTTAGTTTAATCCAATCCTCTCAAAAATCTCCCCCACTCTGCGGATATGGTAATGATAATCAAACGCATCATTGATATCCTCTTCTGATAAATGTGACATGATAGTTTCGTTGCCTTCCACCAGTGGACGGAACTGGAGGCCTTCATCCCAGGCCTTTGCAGTCAGCGGCTGGACTAAATCGTAGGCCGTTTCTCTTGTTAAGCCTGCCTTGATCAGTTTCAGCATGACCCGCTGACTGTAGATCAAGCCATAGGTTAATGTCATATTGTGCTTCATTCGTTCTGGGAAGACCGTCAGATTTTCTACAATATTGGCAAAACGGTGCAGCATATAATCCAGCGTTGCTGTGGTATCTGGTAGAATAATACGCTCTGCAGAAGAGTGTGAGATGTCGCGTTCATGCCAGAGCGCAACGTCTTCGTACGCCGTTTGCACGTGGCCACGGAGGACCCGTGCCAACCCGGTAATATTTTCTGAGCCAATTGGGTTACGCTTATGCGGCATTGCTGACGACCCCTTTTGCCCCTTATTGAAATGTTCTTCAACTTCATGGATCTCAGATCGCTGCAACGCACGAATTTCCGTTGCAAATTCTTCTAGACTCGTACCAATCAAAGCCAAGGTAGCAATGTAATTGGCGTGCAAATCACGCGGCAATACCTGACTGGTGATTTCCTGCGGTCTGATCCCTAACTTTTCGCAAACGTATTTTTCTACGAATGGCGGCACGTTAGCAAACGTCCCCACAGCACCGCTGATCTTACCAGCTTCAACTTCATCAGCCGCTTCGTTAAACCGGTCAATATCCCGGTTAATTTCAGAATACCAGCGGGCTAACTTCAAACCAAAGGTGGTTGGCTCGGCTTGGACACCATGTGTCCGGCCAATCATCACGGTATCCTTATATTTTAATGCCTGTTTTTTGACAACTTCTTTTAAGTGCAGCAAATCCTGCCGTAACAGTTCGTTGGCTTGTTTCAGACGGTAACCCTGCGCTGTATCCACAACGTCAGTGCTGGTCATGCCATAATGAATCCACTTGCGTTCCTCACCCAATGACTCAGAAACATCACGGGTAAACGCCACAACATCATGATGAGTAACAGCTTCGATTTCAGTAATTCGATCCTCATTAAAAGTTGCCTTCGCGTTGATCTTGTCAACGTCTTCTTGAGGGACGACCCCTAATTGAGCCCACGCTTCATCCACCGCAATTTCGACTTCCAGCCAAGATTGATACTGGTTATGAAGCGACCAAATTTTCGCCATTTCTGGGCGTGTATATCTTTCGAGCATTGTAATCCTCATTTCTGCTTGATTTCATTAAAAGACGAACATTAATTGAAATTCATAGCTGAATTTCCACTAAAATAATAACATAATCTTTGTGACTTTGCATAACTTAATTTACTGTTATTTAAAGTCTTTCTATTAATAGCTTATTTATTTTAGCCGTTATTCCTATAACCATGAACGATAATTGCTTAAAAGAAAATATTATTCGTGTTTTTACTTGATTTTCCGCAATTAAGTTGGTAATATATGAATTGCTGGGTTGTTCGCGTTTATATCAGCTCAGCAATAATCAGATATGGGGTGTTCTAATGTCATCTATAGTAGTAGTAGGGAGCCAATGGGGCGACGAAGGTAAGGGTAAGATTACCGACTTTCTTAGCAAACAGGCCGATGTCGTCGCACGTTATCAAGGTGGCGACAACGCTGGCCATACCATTGTCTTCAAAGGTGAAACTTACAAGTTACACTTAATTCCATCTGGGATCTTCTACTCAGACAAGTTAAGTGTCATTGGTAACGGTGTTGTGCTTAACCCGAAATCATTGGTTGAAGAACTCCATTACCTGCACGATCGCAACGTTTCTACGGATAATCTGCGAATTTCAAATCGGGCACACGTTATTCTGCCCTACCACATCCTCATTGATCAATTACAAGAAGCCGCTAAGACAGCCAAGATTGGTACGACTAACAAGGGTATCGGTCCTGCTTATATGGATAAAGCTGAACGAATTGGTATCCGGGTAGCTGATTTACTGGAAAAAGATACGTTTGAAGAAAAGTTACGTCAAAACCTCGAAGAAAAAAACGAAATGATCACGAAACTTTATGATCACGAACCACTAAAATTTGAAGATATCTACGAACCTTACTATGAGTATGGCCAAGAAATCAAACGCTATGTCACTGATACATCAGTAGTCATCAATGATGCTATCGATGCCGGCAAGCACGTTTTATTTGAAGGCGCGCAAGGTGTCATGCTGGATATCGACCACGGAACTTACCCATTCGTTACAAGTTCTAGCCCCGTTGCCGGTGGCGTCACGATTGGTAACGGCGTCGGTCCTTCTAAGATCGACGAAGTCGTTGGTGCCTGCAAAGCCTACACTTCCCGTGTTGGTGATGGCCCATTCCCAACTGAACTCAACAACGAAACTGGCGACTTCATCCGTGAAGCCGGCCACGAATATGGAACCGTCACGAAGCGTCCCCGTCGAATCGGCTGGTTCGATTCCGTTGTCATGCGCCATGCTAAACGTGTTTCCGGTTTAACTCACCTGTCACTCAACTGTTTAGACGTGCTCACCGGGCTGAAAACGTTAAAGATCGCCACGGCCTACGAACTTGATGGCGAAACGATTTACCATTATCCAGCTAGTCTGAAAGAACTCAAAAACAGCCAACCGATTTATGAAGAACTCCCTGGTTGGGACGAAGACATTACTGGTGTTAAGAAGTTCGAAGACTTACCCATTAATGCTCAAAATTACGTTAAACGTCTAGCTGAGTTGGTCGGTGTTGATATCGCCACTTTCTCAGTTGGCCCTGACCGGACCCAAACCAACGTTTTAATCGACGCTTGGCGAGATACTGATACACCCGTTAAAGAATAAGGAGACATGTAAATGATGAACCCAGAAGTATTTGACTACGAAGACATTCAACTGATCCCAAATAAATGTATTATTGAGAGCCGATCCGAAGCCGATACTTCAGTCAAATTCGGCCCACGGACATTTAAGATCCCGGTAGTTCCTGCAAACATGGAAACCGTGATCAATGATGACCTGGCTGTTTGGCTAGCCCAAAACGATTATTTCTATATCATGCATCGCTTCCAGCCGGAAAAGCGGCACGATTTCGTTAAAATGATGCACGGTAAAGATTTGTTTGCCTCAATCAGTGTCGGCGTGAAGCAGGAAGAGCTTGATTTCATTCAAGAATTAGCAGCCGCAAACGACGTCCCAGAGTACATTACGATTGATATCGCTCACGGCCACTCCAACTCCGTGATTCGAATGATTCAGCACATCAAGAAATACCTGCCCGATAGTTTCGTTATTGCGGGTAATGTTGGCACTCCCGAAGCCGTCCGCGAGCTGGAAAACGCCGGTGCCGATGCCACCAAAGTTGGCATTGGTCCAGGTAAGGCCTGCATCACGAAACTAAAAACCGGTTTTGGTACCGGTGGCTGGCAGTTAGCCGCTCTTCGGCTTTGCTCCAAAGCTGCTAGCAAGCCCCTCATCGCTGATGGCGGAATCCGCTACAACGGTGACATTGCTAAGTCGATTCGCTTCGGTGCCAGCATGGTTATGATTGGGTCATTGATGGCTGGTCATCAGCAATCCCCTGGTACCATGATCAAGATCGATGGTAAAACCTACAAACAATACTGGGGTTCTGCATCAGAAACCCAAAAGGGCGCTTACCGGAACGTTGAAGGCAAGCAAATGCTTGTGCCATACCGCGGTGATATTGCGGATACTTTGGCAGAAATGCAAGAAGACCTGCAAAGTTCAATTTCTTACGCTGGCGGTAATAAACTGATGGACATCCGTTTAGTGAACTATATGGTGGTTAAGAATTCCGTCATGAATGGCGATTCTTACTAAATTAACAAAAAATGGTCAACGATTATTTCAAATCGTTGACCATTTTTTAATTGTCCCGCAAAAGCTAAAGCCATCATAATAGCATTATCCCTCACCGTTGGTTATAATCAGCGTGATTGATGAACAATACCATACAGCTGCTAAAGCAATTGAAAGGCGGTGGGCACATGCCACTAATGAAAATTGATATGCTAAAGGGTCGCAAAGAGTCCGAGATCAAACAAATTCTCGATATTTCCTATCGGGTCATGCTGGATGCCTTTGGCGCACCTGAAGGTGACCGTTATCAGGTCGTTACCCAACATGAACCCTATGAAATGCAAATCTTGGATACTGGGCTGGGATTCACCCGAACGGAAAAAGTCTTAGTTTTTAGTTTGACCACACGTCCCAGAACTCGAGAACAAAAGGAAACTTTCTACCGTAACTTAGTGCAGGAGCTCTCGGATCAAATCGGCACTCGACCAGAAGACGTCATGATCAACTTAACGGTAAATTCAGATGATGACTGGAGTTTTGGTGACGGTAAAGCTCAGTTTTTAACTGGCGAACTGTAGAATAGTTGTCATTAAACAGCAATAAGCCCTATTCCGACGTGCGGTCAGAATAGGGCTTATTGTTAATGGTGATACGTCGCCACCACCAGCTGATTGTTTCTAAACTCCGCCAGATAAACGTCTTTAATTCGGTCAACGCCTTGACGTCTGAGTGCTTCTTCAAGCCATTCCTGATCCTTTTCCATCAGGTCAAGCACATCCGGATCGACCGTTCCATCGGTGATCACAGGGAATTTAATATTGGCATCCCCCTGGTTCACAATCGTTAATTGCCCACCTTGCTCCAGCACTGCCCGCTTAACCATGGCAATGTCCGCTACACCGGCCATCCGCAGTTTCAGCGCCACTTCCTTGGCCGATAAATTAGCTCGCAAACAGTTGTCCACTAATATTTCACCATTTCGAACCACCGTTACTGGCTCACCGTTCAGAAATTTTTGCATCATCTGACTATGAATCGTGATGTAGCGCATGATTAAAATCAGCAGCGACCAAATCAGTAAAATGATGATGAACTGAATCAGCGTGATGCTCGGATTGTAGAGCACCCCCCAACAATGCCACCTAATACATAGTTTTGAATCTGATCCATGGCAGAAGTTGGCGCTAAATTACTCTTCCCCGTCAGGTTAATCAAAACGGTAATAAACAAAAAACCAATCACTAACTTAATTAAGATGTCACTATATGCAAACATTAGTATCCCCCTACTACTTTAAGCTTTGTTTTCGTCAATTGGACGTTAATCTTTTCGGTAATAAACCCGGACTGGTCATCGTTATAAAGTACCCGATAATAGCGATGCTGCCGGCTGTCACGGATCAACATTTGGTCACTGGCCGTCGTCGTATTTGTTTGAAGATCTCTAGGTGAAACCCCGTTTTGTTTTGCGATTCGTTGCAAAATACCGACAACGTTACTGCTGTTGTGCTTATTATTTTGCAGGATTGAAAAATTTTGGAATTGAAAACCAATCAGCAATAAACTTCCCGTTAGAAAAATGACCAGCAGATCCCGATATTTAACTGAAGTTCGATTGCGGAAATACTTTAAAAACACCACCGCTGCAGCAATTAGCAACACTGTCAGGATGGCTAAGCGCAGATAGCTCGTCGTAAAATTTTGATTCTTTAAATAGGAATACGTGTAAAACGTCAAGTTGCAGTCCCTCCTTGCATACAGCCAAATTAATAGTTAAATTTTAACACCAAAAAGACGTTTGGCCAGATTCCAAAAAGAATCTACCCAAACGCCGTACTTTTAAAAGTTCAATTTAACCCTCTTACCCTTCGACAGGCGTCTGGGGTAACTTCTTTAACCCGATGCCCGTGTAACCACTTAAAATTGAAAAGACGGGTGACAAAAGACTGAAGAAACAAAACGGTAGAAAGGCCAGTGTGCTAACGCCCAAAGTACCAGCCGCAAAGGAACTGGCCACACCCCAGGGAACCAAGTAATTGATAACGGTCCCGCCATCTTCCAGTACCCGGCTTAAAGCCAGATTATCTAAGCCATGATCATTGAACGGCTTCTTAAAGGCTTTCCCTGGTAAAATCGTCGACAAGTACTGTTCACCAACGAATAAATTCACCGCAATGCCGGCAAAAATCCCTGCTGTTACCAGATCACCATTACGATGCAGCCGATCGACCAGTGGTTTCATCGCAATTTGAATCAAATCAAATTTCATCAGTAAGCCACCTAGCGAGAGGGTCATAAAAATCAACGAAACGGTGCCCATCATGGACGAAATGCCGCCCCGGCTCAGCAAAGCATCCACCGCTTGATTACCCGTGTGAGAAACAAAACCCGTTTCCATCATTTTAACGAGTGCTGGAACTCTAGTTGTCGGATCTTCAATAAAGATCATCCCTACCGCCACGGCGATATTGATCAATAACGTCCCAATGGCCGGTATTTTCATAAACGCACAGACGAACATGAGCAAAATCGGCAATGCTGCCCACCATGTAATCTCATAATGACCGCTGAGTACTTGGACCGTTGAGGATACTTTAGTCAGCGTATCACTACTGGTCGTACCGTGACCAAGAATGGCGTACAGAATTAATGAGACTAAGAAGGCCGGAATCGTCGACCACATTAAGTTCTTGATATGCTTAAATAAATCGGCATCCGCGATTGCTGAAGCCAGATTGGTTGAGTCAGAAAGCGGTGATGTTTTATCGCCAAAAATTGCGCCAGAAATAATTGCACCAGCCACTAAAGCAGGGTTTAAACTCATGGTCATTCCCATACCAAACAGTGCAATCCCAACGGTGGAAATCGTGGTAAACGCACTCCCAATCGAAGTCCCAATCAGGGCACAGACGATAAAGACGGAAGGCACGAACCAGCGAACACTTAGCATGTGGAAACCAGCTACCATTAAGGATGGAATAATCCCAGCAGCAATCCAAACACTAATCAATACACCAATCAAAATAAAAATAAAGATTGGCACGATCCCTGTCGATACCCCATCCGTAATCCCTTTATGAATGTCATTCCAGTTAAAATGCCGCAACCGCGCCCAAAGGATCACCAGCGCAATCACAACCAGCACGGGAATTTGCGGACTGATTCGAAAGCCAATGACGCCTACCCCCATCACAACTAACATCATTAATAAAACGGCGATTGCTTCGCCAAATTTAATGTTCGACCGTTTTTCCATCGTTAACAATCCCTTCTAATAAAAAATCGCCCCCGATACGTCATAAACGCAACAGGGACGATTGGACTAACCGTGGTACCACCCAGCTTAGGAGTCACAGACTCCTCACTCACTAGATGATAACGGATCTAGAACTTTCCGTACGATGTTTCCCAGTATTTGGTTACACAGCCCTGATCGGTTCGCAGCAACCACCGACTTTCTGACACCCAGACTGAGCACTACTTGAGTTGAGAAACAATAAAGTAGTTTTATGCTATCATGCCGCCCAGTGAGTGTCAAGAACAGGTCATTATCACAACGACGCAAAAGGCAGCAATCATTTAAAAAAATCTTAGATTTCCTAACTCACCATTAATTATTTGTGATACTTTTATAGTGTAGTGTTAACAATTATTAGGGGGGATTTATCATGAGTGAAACAGTAACGCCAAGCTTCTGTCCCAATTGCGGTGCAAAGCTGAAGCCAGGGGCTAAATTTTGTACCAGCTGCGGTTTTGACTTAACGCAATTCAACGCACAGTTACACCAACAGGCGACTCAGAGGGCCACACAACAGCAAACGGTTCAGCAACCGCATCAGCCTAATCCAAATGTTGCAGCCGCCAAGAATTATTCCACGAACTATTTTAGTTGGCTATGGGACTCAATTAAACATCCTAGCCAAACCGATATCAAAGCTAACAAATTTTTTGGTGCGACTTCCTTTGCCATTTCGTCAGTGTTGATCGGTATTATTAGTATGGTCGGCTTGTACCGAATCTTCGATGCAATATCCAAGTTCGAATCCGATCTCGATTCATTTGTGAACAGCTTAGGCGAGGCAGAAAGCGAAGCTCCCACCACGCCCGTCCCAACCGGCAACGGCTTTACCATCTTTCTAAAGGTCTTTATCATTGCACTTATTTTTACCGCTATGTTCGTTTTAGTTGGCTGGCTGATTCGGCGTTATATGCTTGGGGATGAACACGAAAGTTACCTTAGTTTTGCGACCCGTTTAGCTGGTTACAGCAACATCAACATGATTTTCTTGCTCCTTGCCCTGATCTTTATTGCCTTATTAAATGCACTGGCGGGCGGTGCCCTGTTATTTATCTTCTTAGGACTATGTTCTACCGTCTACTTTGTTGGTTACGCCTACGCCATTCTGGAGTTCAATCAGACTCGTGGGATGGATAAAATCTATGCGCTTCTAATCGCATTGATCGTTAACAGTTTCTTAAGTATGATTCTGATGAGTATCGTTGGTGCTTCAGTTCTTTAATTTTAATAGTCATGATTAACAAAATCCCTGACGGCCACAAAGGTCATCAGGGATTTTTCCTACTTAAAGGGCGTCACATGTTCTGCTTTAGCGCGCTTTTCCAACGCATCCGTCAACCGATTCGTCACACTCAGTGGCACTTGAATAAGCGGCGTTAAAATACCGGGGCGCTCTGGGTCTGGCACTTCGGCCGTGGCTTTTCGATCAGGCACCATCGTTTCGAGGTCCGCTTTAGTTAAATGAAACTGTCGGGCAAAGTAAATCACTTCTTGGTAAGCCATGTTTTTAAAGTAGAAGTAGTACATAAACCCAGCCGCAGCAACGTACCAAAAAACGGTCCATGACAGCCCAATTCTAGCTGGATCTAGTAACTTAAAAACGACTGCACAGATAACAAAAACAACGTAGATCGCTACGGAGATCACCGTCCACTTCGCTCGATGTGTCAAAAAATCGCTCCTCTGTTTAGTGACTTTGTTCCGCTTAAATTCTAAACACTACCATGTCGCATGAGACGCTTTAACAGCCGCCAAATTCATTTACGAGCACCATAATTTTGTGACTTTTTCAGCCAGTCAGCGTTTTGCGGATCAGGACCAACCCGCTTACCCTGATCTAGCTTGGCAATTTCTGCCATTTCAGCTTCATCCAAGCCAAAAGCGAAGATATCGCGGTTAGCTTTAACCCGGTCTTCGTGAATGGACTTTGGAATGACGATTTCTTCTCGTTGAACGTGCCAACGTAAGATAACTTGCGCTGGGGTCACGTTATGCGTTTCTGCCAGCTTAACAAAGAGCGGATCCTTAATGGCGTTGTTTTTACCGCCACCAAGCGGACTCCAAGCTTCATGCTGGATGCCTTGGGATTCCAAATAAGCGTGAAGTGCCGTTTGCTGGAAGTAAGGGTGCGTTTCAATTTGGTCAATTTCAGGCTTAATGTCAGTCTTACTCATCAAATCTTCCAGTTGATTTTGTTCAAAGTTTGAGACACCAATATTTTTGATCTTGCCCTCACGGTAAAGATCTTCCATAGCTTTCCAGCTATCAACATAGCCTGGTGCTGGCCAATGAATCAGGTAAAGATCCAAATAATCCAAGCCTAATTTAGTTAAACTCTCTTGGAAGGCCTGCTTCGTTTCATCATACCCGCGAACATTGTTCCAAAGTTTGGAGGTCACAAAAAGATCTTTACGATCCAAGCCACTTTCACGGATAGCTTCACCAACCCACTGTTCATTACCATAATATGCGGCAGTATCAATGTGCCGGTAGCCAGCCGCTAAAGCCCACTTGACCGAGTTTTTAATATCACTTTCGTTATCAACTTGGAACACCCCCAAGCCTAATTGAGGAATCGTGTTCCCATTTGCTAGCGGAATTTGAGGAATATCATTGTGCAAAATAAAAACCACCTTTCAAAAGTTATGTAGTCTTTCTGCTTCAAGAATCATCAGTATCAGCCATCTATTGGCTTTCACACCGCACCCTTTAATTCTACCATACACCACCCCCATTTTTTCACCGACAAAATTTTACAAAATCAGTAAAAAATAGTAAACTTTACAGCTAAATGAGTTAAACTAACACTAGTAGTATTTAATGGCTTGTTCGCTCGTTCTTGATATTGGAGGTATTTTACGTGAATAATCAAGAACCGCAATCGCGCATGCAACGCTATAATTTCAACACCGATGATCAGTCTGCCTCGAAGCGCAAACCGCCGAAAAAGCCGTCGCACTTCCGACAGATTGTGGTCAGCTTTCTAATCACACTTGTGCTGGTCGTGGGTGTTGGTGTTTGGCTTGCTAACCGCTCGACAAAAGTCGAAAATGGTGCTCAAAACACCGAACAATCTGTTAAGGATAATAGTTCTAGTCACACCGAGTCTGACAACGCGTCTAAGGAGACGGGCAACTCAGACTCAAACAATTCTACCGATGATAAAGAAATCACTTCATCTCAGCGAAGCTCTTTGCAAAGTTCGATTAATCAGGAATCAGATGCAACAATTAAGAACAGCGAACAAAAAAAGCTAGACGACACGAAAACCAAATCCGGTAACCAGCAATCGTCCAGCTCAGCCAATACTACTTCTAACTCAGCTGGGTCATCCAAGAAAACCGACAACAGTAAAAAGAACTCAGGATCCATCACTTTCAGTCAGTCTCATACCTTCTCTTCCGTCGCAGACGCCAAGAGTTGGGCCCAAGCCACGAAATCGCAATGGCTGAAGGATGGTTATTCCACCTATACGATTACTTCAGATGCACAGGGTAACTACGTGCTTCGGTTTGTGAAGTAATGAGTCGAACACTATTAAGTCGAACTTGATCAAAAGCAGCGTCCCCAGACACCTTATCGTGTTTGGGAACGCTGCTTTTGAATTGGGGCTTATTTAACGGGTTTAAACCGGGAAAAATCCAACTGCATGATTAAGATCGCAATAATAATTAAAACGCCACCCAGCAATAAATGGACGGTGAAGGGTTCAAACCCTAAAGCAACCGAAAAGAGGCTGCCAAACATCGATTCCGTCATGAGAATCAGACCGGCCGGCGTAGGATCGGTAAACCGCTGACCGATAATTTGGAGCGATTGAGCGCCAAATGAAGAAACGATTCCTAAAACAATCACTGGCCACAACCCGGCCTGCCAGTTAATTGCACCATAACTCGCATGTTCAAATAACAGTGACCAGATCAAGCCAAAACCGCTTTGCGTGATTCCTAGCATAAATGACAGCACAAAGGGACTCGTATTCATTGTCCGCATGCCAAAATAGACAATTTGAAGCGCGTAAAAGAACGCGGAAATGAGTGTCAATAAATCACCAATGTGCAACGTAAATCCGTTTTGCAAAATGTTGGTCAGAAAGCCCATCCCAACAATCGCAATAATAATGGCAGGATAACTCTTTGCTTCGGGCCGACGCTTATAAATCACCCAAATAATAATGGGAATAATCACCACGTAAATCGCCGTTAAGAACGCATTGTTTGACGGTGTGGTATAGCGCAAGCCCCAAGTCTGGAACTGATAACCTAAAAAATTAATTAAACCGGCGGATAACCCTATCTGGATATCAGCCCGGCTCATTTTCATAATGGCTTTGTGGAAAAACAGAAAAGCTAAACCAGTGTAAATCAGCCCTCTGATGGCATTGATCAAGCCGGCTTGCATATGCGCGTTAGTCGCCATTTTGGAAAAGATATACCCGGCACCCCAGATCATTGCTGCCATCAGCAGCATTAGATTGGCGCGCCCCTTTGATATTTGCATGGTGCGGTTATTCCCCCTCTAAGAACGCCAGCGCCAACTTCCGATACAGCACAGTCGCCTGTAAAAATTCGTCGATTTCCACGTATTCATCCGCCTCGTGAGACGTATTGGTTCCGGGACCGTAAACAATGGCCGAGAACCGGGCTTTCGACTGTAAAAATTCTGACGCATCACTAGCACCGCCAGAGCCAACCGGGATCACACGGTTACCAATGATCCGGTGACCAATTTTTTGCGCTAGTTTGACTAACGGCGCGTCTGGCCGGCCGGGAATTGCTTCCTCTGGATAGCTATAGGACAACTTCAACTGAAAACCTGAACGGTCATTTAGACGATGGACAAGTTTTTCCAGTATATCATAAATCATCTGATTCGGATAAGCCGGAATAGTCCGTACATTAGCTGAAAGTCGGGCTTTTCCTGGAATTGTATTGATCTGTTCACCACCAGATATCAGATCAACGTTATGCAGCAAGCCTCCTAAAACTGGATCGATTTTATCGAGACCCTGCATCATTGCCGTAATTTCGTTATAAAATACGATCAAATTATCGATGGCGTTGATTCCCTTGGTCGACTGCGCGCTGTGCACTGATTTGCCGATTGAATCCACGTGATAATCAATCACACCACGCGCGGTATAGGCAATTTTATCTAAGCCGGTGGGCTCAGCAATCACCAAACCTGCCAACTGGTCTGCATAGCCGGCTTTAGTCAGCTGGGCCGCGCCGTATTCACCGGTCTCTTCTCCCACCGTTGCCAGCAGGCGGATTGAGCCTTTTAAAGGTGTCTTGTCTGCCAGCAATTCCAACATGGCAATCACAATGGCAGCCAGGCCACTTTTCATATCCGACGCCCCCCGGCCGTAAAGCTGGCCATCAACGATTTCACCGGCAAAGGGGTCGTGATGCCACTGACTCAGGTCCCCTGGATCAACCACATCTTCGTGACCCGATAAACCAAGTTGTTTTCCATTGGGATGACCAATGGTAACCACTAAGTTATCGCGACCGGGCGAATAAGTGACAAATTCCACCTGGGCTGATTCTCGATAGGGTTCAAATAATGACGCTAGATAGCGTGCTACGGCCGCTTCATTGCCGTTGACTGACTGAATTTGAATCAATTTTTGTAAGATTGCAATTTTTTCAGTATTTTCCACTTTGGCCCCCGCCTTACAGTTGTTTAGAGACAGCATACTCCGCCACCCGCTTTGAATGCAATATCAATCTATTTCAATCAGCCCCTTCAAACAGCCGTTATCGCACGAAATCTAAATTGCGTTATAATAAGAACAAGTTCGATAAAGGAGCGTGACCGTGATGCAAATTGAAGTGCCTGTGACAAACGGTTATTTACCAGATATTTACGGCAAATATGCACCAGAAAAATACCGAATTGACGACGGTCCTGTCCGTTCTTTTCCCATTAAAATTATGGCTGCACCAGCCGATACCAAAACGTTTGCTGTTGTCATGATCGATCATGACGCAATCCCCGTTAGCGGTTTTACCTGGATTCACTGGGTTGCTGCCAACTTACCAGGAGATTTAATAACGATCCCTGAAAACGCGAGTCAAAGCGGTGAAATCCCGATGACCTTTGGTAATAATTCCAGTGCTGGCGGCTTGGTTCATAATCAAAATCCGCTGACTAGCCAGCACTATAATGGCCCAATGCCACCGAACAAGGATCATCGTTACACAGTGATCGTGTACGCACTGGACAGCAAGTTACCGCTAAAAGACGGCTTTTGGCTTAACGATCTGCACGATACCATGAAGGATCACGTTTTGGCTGAAGCTAGTCAGGTTGTTTTAGGCCGTGCCTAAATGGCCATTTCATCCAAATTCCGCGTAAGCTATAATAGGAGAGAAAAAATGTTAAAATACCAATCAATAGTCGTACCATTAGATACCTCGAAATTTGCTGAATTGGCACTGGCAAAGGCAGTTGCTGTCGCAATTCGAAACGAATCCCACCTAGACCTGCTCAGTATCATTGACACTCATCAATCCAACTACTATGGCGGGCTATCAAACGGTAGCATTGTTAACTCATTAGTCGAAGACGCTACCGAATATTTAGCTGAATTAACGAGTCAGGTCAAGGAAAAATATGGGCTAACTGATATTAGTACGCATATTCGCTTTGGTAACCCCAAAACGGTGATTGCCTTGGACTTCACTAAGGAACACCATAACGACCTCATCATGATGGGCGCCACTGGGATGGGCGCATTAGAGCGTGTCATGACGGGATCTGTGACTGATTTTGTTACCCGTAACGCTACCTGCGACGTGCTGGTCGTTCGGACTAACTTAGCCAATCAACCCGGCGAAAAAATCGAAAGTCCCTTTCGGACAACGATGAGCCAAGAACAGGAAGAAAATTAATTATCTTAAAAAAGGGCAGGAAGGGTCGAATTGACAGTCTTTCAATTCGACCCTTCTTTCATTCTCATCATTCAACTATCTAGGAAATCAAACGAGGTACAACGCATGGAAGGTTCAAAATTCAAAAAAATCAACCTCTTTCAGCTGGTCATGCTGGCACTGGGATCCTTAATCGGTTCCGGCTGGCTGTTCGGTTCTTGGGAGGCAACTAAAATTGCCGGCCCAGCCGCAATTTTTTCCTGGATCATTGGGGGCATCGTCATTGGCTCCATCGCCTATGATTACGTCGAAATTGGCGCAATGTTTCCAGAATCTGGCGGTATGAGTAAATACGCTCAGTATTCTCATGGCTCACTACTTGGATTCATTGCGGCTTGGGCCAACTGGGTTTCATTGATCACATTGATTCCAATCGAAGCCGTTGCCGCGGTTCAGTACATGAGTACCTGGCCATGGTCATGGGCTCACTGGACTCACCGTTTTCTTAGCAACGGTGTCATCACAACCAGTGGCTTGTTTGTGGTATTTGGCTTCATCCTGGTCTTCACCGCGTTAAATTTCTGGTCAGTCAAAATTTTGACCCGGTTCACCAGTTTGATCTCAGTCTTTAAAATTGGCATCCCGCTACTGACCATTGTCATGCTGACACTTTCAGGGTTTCACCCTGGCAACTACGGCAGTAACCTGCAAACCTTTATGCCCTATGGCTCGGCACCCATTTTCACTGCCACTTCTGCTGCTGGTATTATCTTTTCGTTTGATGCCTTTCAGACCGTTATTAATATGGGCGGTGAAATTGAACATCCAAAGAAAAATATTGGTCGTGGGATCACAATTTCATTACTGATCAGCGGGATTTTATACGTCATTTTGCAAAGCACCTTTATCACCGCGATTCCACCGAAAATGATTGCAGCGACCGGGTGGCATGGCATCGTCTTTAACTCGCCATTTGCTGACATGGCTATCTTACTTGGTATCCACTGGCTTTCCGTCCTGCTATACATGGACGCCTTCGTTTCACCATTTGGCACCGGTGTGTCCTTCGTGGCCAATACCGCCAGAGCGCTATTTGCGATGGAAGGTAACCGTCACGTGCCGCACTTTCTGGGCAGGATCAACTTAAAATACGGTATTCCCCGCTACGCCATGATGGTCAATACTTTACTGAGTATGGTGATGGTCACAGTCTTTCGCTCATGGGCAGTCCTGGCAACAGTGTTATCGACCGCCACTCTGATTGCCTACTTAACCGGCCCAGTGACCGCTGTTTCACTGCGAAAAATGGGGCCGAAGCTCTACCGGCCGATTCGCTTAAAAAGGCTGCCGTGGATTGCGCCAATGTCCTTTGTGCTCGCTTCACTGGCTACTTACTGGGCCATGTGGCCAACTACCGTTCAAGTCATTCTCATTATTTTATTGGGCCTGCCCTTTTATTTCTACTATGAATGGCGGAATCACTTTGCTTCAACTCGTCAAGCCTTTAAAGCTAGTGGCTGGATGATCGGCTACCTCATTTTCATTTCAATCATGTCCTTCATTGGCAGTCATCAATTTAACGGCTTAAACTGGATTCCCTACCCATTGGACTTTATCGTAATTATCATTGCATCACTAGGCTTCTACTGGTGGGGTATTCGTAGCTACATTGTGACCGAGGACTTTGGCAAAGCCCAGAAACTGAATCAAGAGGCCAAGGAACGAGGCGAAATGGAAGATGATGAATAACCTATTCGAACTTTACTTAGAAGATGATGACGACTCCTTTATTGTGGGCACCAGTATCGCGGAAAATGAGCAGCAGCTCTTGCTCGTCTCAATCGATGATAACGGTCAGGTCGACAGCGTAGAAGTGATTGACCGCGCTCACATTTCAAAAGTCGTCACTGACTCCTCCTACCTAGACTTTTGCCAGTCAATGATCAAGGAAAATCAAGCAGCACATATTTTTGATCCTTTTCAGTTAGCTCAGCAGTTACCACACAACTGGCAGTCTACCGACCGTTTATTGGCTGAGTGCCAAGGCGAGCAGCGATTGATCAGCATTGTGACTGGGCCTGAAATCTATGCTGGCCGCGTCTCTTTAATCAGTGAGCATCAGATTGGCCTTCAGCTAGTCGACTTTGAATCCGTCTCTTTCGGAGCACCTACTTTGATCGATAAATCGGATGTGATGGTCATTGACTATGTCAGCCGACAAAATTATTACGTGACAAAGTATTGGAAAACAAAGGGTCAACAATCATAGTTACCCCAATAAAAATAGCTGATCCATCAGTCAGAAACTGATGAATCAGCTATTTTGTGATGCGATCAATGTGAGGTTGATTGCGATTCAAAGTTAATCTAATTCTTTATAATCAAAGTAATCAAAGGTTGCGGGTTGGTCATAACCAGCGTAATCAACTGCTGCTAAGCCAACAAACGCACCGGTGAAGAAACCACCGTAATTTTGCAAAACGTAGTCATCTGATAAGATAGCAGCATCGAGTGCCACTGGAATCTCGTGCCAGTTTTGGCCATCAAACGAGTATTCGTAACTGTACGACTGCTTACGGGCTTTAACCTTAAACCAAACGGATTCCGTTCCTTCTGGAATCGCAATGGCGTCATCTTTAAGGTACGATGTATAGTCACCGTTGTTGTTTTCGCCGACTTCGATAACGTGACCCTTCTTTTCATCCCACGTGATGAAGACGAATGACCAGTGCTTTTCGTTGTAGAAGTTCGTTAAGCCGGCCATTTGTTGATACGTGAATGGATCAAAGGTCACTTTGGTTTCAGCATCAAAGTTGAAGGCTTGCCAACGACGGGCAATCATTGAAACATCGAAGGTACTTGCCAGCGAATTTTTACCAATCAAGGTTAAATGACCATCGCCAAATGAACCCTTTTCAGCAGTGAATGGTGTCCGTAACGTGTTCCATTCATCGTTAAGCTTTGGTGTATCAAATTCATCGTGTTGAGAACCGTCTTTAGGTGCTTCCGTTAAAATGGCATCCTTAGGGGCGTCAACTTCCATTTGACCACCGTGACCGCCGACAACCCGTGGCCAGCCTTCATCGTCCCATTCAACTTTTTGAATGGAAGTTTCACGGCCTAATGTGCACCAGCCGCGAGGATCATAAGCCGACTCATTTTCATGGTTCCAAGGACGGCCGCAAAGTGAAGCGTAGTACCATTCGTCACCGCTTGGCGTGTTAACAAGCGCACCATGACCCTGCTTTTGAATACCCAAATCAGGGGTATCAAAGTTCGTCAGAAATGGGCCGTCTGGTTCTGACTCGAATGACAACGCATCAAGAGTCTTTGAACGTGCAACCACTTCTTGGTGGGTGTAAACCGTCCCGCCTTGAGCTGCGAACAGGTAGTAGTAATCGTTAATCTTATACAGGTGCGGCCCTTCAACTAATTTAACCTTGGTCCCAGTGTAAATAGTTCTAGCTGTTTGCGGCTTCAGCTTCATGGTATCAGTGTCAAATTCAGTTAAGGTAATCCCATTAAATGGGTGGTGGTATTCACGATGATCCCAAGTCTGTTGAACCAAATACTTACGGCCATCATCATCGTGGAACAATGAGGCATCAAACCCAACACCGTTAACCCGAATTGGATCCGTCCATGGTCCGCGAATATCGGTGGCAGTGGTCAGATAGTTGGTCATATCCTTGAAAGCACCCTCAGTAATTTTAACGTCGGTGTAGATTAACCAGAACTTACCGTCAGCATAGGTTAAATCTGGTGCCCAGATTCCCCCTGAACTTGGGTTGCCCTTCATGTCTAGTAAAGTGGTTGTTGATAACGGTGACGGCAATAGGTTCCAATGAACCAAGTCCTTTGATTCATGTAGCCGAACGCCTGGGAACCACTCAAAGGTTGAATTAGCAATATAGTAGGTGTCACCAACACGAATCATACTTGGATCAGCATTAAAACCATGTAAAACGGGGTTTTGAATCTTCATGAGAATCTTCCTTTCAGACTAAATAATAGTGTTAAATTAAACGCGCTTTGCTTTCCGTTCAGCTTCAAGCTCAACGTTGATCTCAGCAATTCGCTTGTCACTTAATGGATAACGGCTCATGATCAACATAGCAACAACGGCTAAGACGATTGGAATCCAGATCATTGACCACTGAATCCCCATCATTGCTGAAGCTGATTGATGTGCAGTAGAACCATCAAACTTGAAGAAGGCGTTAATGTAACCTGGAATAATCCCACCAAGCGCTAGGCCAATCTTGAAGAATAGGCCCATGATGGCGTTGATGATCCCAGCAACCCGCTTCTTTGACTTGTATTCGCCGTATGAAACAACTTCTGGCACCATTGACCACATGTAACCAGTAGCAGCAGTTAAGCCCCATTGTTGTAAGAAACGACCAATGTACCCAAGCATTGTTTGATCCTTAAAGCCTGGTAATGACCATGCCCACAGAACTAATGAGCCAGCGATGAACAAGCTCAAGAACAAGTAGAAGAAACCTTTTTTACCAATCTTTTTACGAACGATTGGCCATAAGAAGACTAAGAAGATACCTGGAATTGACCCAATCAAGTTGATTGAAGCCATCCACTCTGGATGACCAACGTTATATTGCATGTAGAATGGCCATACGGTGTTACCAAAGAACATGAACGTGAAACCAATCAAGAAGAACAAACCAAGAATTTGCAGTGGCTTGTTACGTTTGATTTCACCAAATAAGTCACTGTATTTAACGGATGCTGATTCTTCCTTGGTTGGTAAGATTCGTTCTTTAACGCCGGAGTAAGTGAATAATAACATCGCAAACCCAATGACCATGTAAATGGCCATGACAAGGAAGTACGCGCCACCGGCTTTTGGTGAAGCATAATTACCAAGATGTAACTTAATACCAAAGAAACCAATGTCTTTTAATTGCTTATCAGGTGAAGCTAATTGAACGAAGAGCGGTAAGAAGGTATAAACTAACAGATTACCAATGTTTGCTTCAGTCATCCGAACAGTGGTCAACGTTGAAACTTCATCGTTATCACGGGTTAATGACGCGTTCAAAGCACCGTAAGGAATGTTAACCATCGAGTAAACCATCGCGGTTGCCATATATGCTAAGAAAGCATATATGATATTGCCACGGACAGCTGGAATAGGCAAAAACAGCAATGCTGATAAAATCGTCAGTGGAATCCCATATTTAATCAAGAATGGGCGATATTTACCGACTTTGGGATTAAATTTATGCCGATCAACGTATGCACCAACCCACGGATCCCAGAAAACGTTGATCCACCGGACAACTAAGAAAATCGTTGCACCAGCTGCTGCAGAAATACCATAAACGGTAGTTAGGTAGAATAAGAGCATAGAACCAATGGTCCCGAAAATCAGGTTTTGTGCAAGGTCACCAGCCCCATAACTGATACGTTCACGCCAAGATAACTTGGCAAATTCATCGTTTTGTTCAACGACGTCTTGCTTAGGCACAGATGCCATAATTGTTTCCTCCAATCAAGAAATAAGCATTCCATTAGTTGGTTAATTAAAGCAACCAAACGTACACCAAGTTCTCTCCGTAACTGACAGTGACAGGCATCTCTAACAACCAAACTATTGTGTAACCGACAAGCTAGCTTGTTATAGATTACATTGTAATCGCTTCCAATATTCCTAGCTATCTTCGTTTATGCCTAATTTTTGTCAAATTATGATATTCACATGGAGAAATGAAGTAAAGAAGCCATTTCGAATAGTAATCAATATAATGACTTAATATTCATAAATGTTGATTGCCTATTCAAAATATCCGCCCTCTTTAACGGTTTTAACTGACCGTTTGCCGATCATTTGCCGTTGATACTTACTTGGTGTAATGCCTGACCACTTTTTAAACTGCTTGCTAAAGTTAGAGATACTGCTAGCCCCTAGCTTATAGGCAACTTCCTCAATTGAATTCTCTGGTGATCCCAATAATAATTTGGCTTTTCGGTACTTTTGTTCATCAGCAAAATGTAAGGGTGTCACGCCATACACTTTCTTGAAGACCCGGTGACCATGTCCCTGGCTAATCCCAAGTTCACGGCAAATATCGCCGAAGGAAAAATGACTGACCTCATCTTGTTCAATCCGGTCCTCGATTCGAGTCGCTATTTCTCGCGCAGTTTGCGCCTCACGTTCAGAATATTTAGAGTTGGAGCCCTTTGCATGCTCATCATGTACCATCAGCCCATATAAGAACTTAAGTAAATCTATTTGGACTTTAATTTTAAGTTTTTCCGAGCTTAAATCAGCTTTTTGGCTGTCTTGAACCATTTGTTGTGCCGTTTTCATTGCCAATCGTGCTATTTCTGTATCCGCTTTCAAAACTTTGTTAGCCACCGTGCTGATAATTTCAGACTTTAATTCAAGGCTTTCAATGTTGAAGTGAAACGTAATATAGGTCATTTCTGCATTTTTGCTGGCATTCCAATTGGTATGCAGTGTGCCAGGTGAAATGATCATCACATCTCCAGGACCGTATGTATAAGCCGAAACACCCTTAATTTCAGTGGTCTGCTGTCCCTCGACGACGCACATAAGTTCAAAGACTTGATGCTTCTGTTCAAAGAAACTCCAGCCTCCTGGTACAGTTCGCTGATGCCCGCCAAAAATATAGATGCTTGATTCAACCACTGGTAATGACACAAATTTTTTTGTCATCAAACCCACCATCCCTTGATAAACCATCTTTAATTCAATGTAGGATACAATTTACTCTCATACTATGCAATATTTATTCATTAGTCAAATTAAATATATTGCTAACTACTATCAATTATTGGCTTTTAGTGACCATTTTTTGTCATTTTATGATGTTGTTTTTCCCGTTGAATCGATAATGCTACCATTAGCGTAACCAAAATTGATTTTACGAATATTGCCATATTTTTAGATAAATGGCATCAAAAAAGCCGCACTACCTTTTAAGTAGTGCGGCTCAACTCTCTATAAATTACCGAATCACTAACACCGAAATCGGGGCATATTTTGCCATATACGCAGCTTGTGAACCAAAGCGCTTCCGAATACCCTTTTTTGATAACGAGCCAATAATCAATAAATCAGGCTTAACCTCTGGGATAATTTGCTTAACGATTGTCTCACCAGGATCACCTTCGCCAATGATGACGTTGACTTTCTTAATGCCAAACCGCATGGCTAAATCTCGGTAACCAAGAATATGCTTTTCCAATTCCCCACGTTTACCGTGAACAAAATCTTTGTTCAACGCCTGATAAACATTCATATCATCAGATTCAAGAATCGAGGTAATGGTCATTTGCGCATCGTCTTCCTTGGCACGATTCATGGCATACCGAAAGGCTAACTGTGCATCCGGTGAATCATCAACGCCAACTAAAATGTGCTTAAATTTTTTTGGATCTAATTCTGCCATTTTAATCGCTCCTTCGCCGAGTATTTAAGAGAGTGAAACGAACTTTGACTTCAATCTCCATTTTACCAAACCTTATTCATCTGTACCAAAGGAAATTTGATCCTTACCGTTTCGTTTAGAGACATACAAGTATCGATCCGCCCGATTAAAAATCTCGATTGCACTCTTATCATCCATACGCCGGTTTTCGACACCCATGGAAATCGTCATGTGAATGGTCTCACCCTTTTCGGTTTTAACCTGCAGATCACGAACCACCTCTTGCAGTTCTTCTGCAATCAACGTGGCTGCTTCAGCGGTAACGCCAGGATAAAGGATGGTAAACTCCTCACCACCCGTTCGATACAGTTTCGCCCCATGGGTTTGTTTCGCCAAGACTGCTTCTAGTACTGCAGCGAATTTCTGCAGCGTGACGTTACCTGCCAAATGACCATAGGTATCGTTAATTTGCTTAAAATTATCAATATCCATTGCAATAATACTTAATTCACTATAATTTTCAAAAAAAAAGTTCGCATCTGACCGAAAGCTCAACCAGCTGTAAGCGTGCGTCAGATTATCGTAAATCACGTTACGGGCTGTTTCAACTTGATTCACGTGTTCTCGTCGAAGCGTGACCATATAGCGGTAAACAATTGCCGTTACAAGGAGGTAAACGATAAACATCGAAATCGTCTCTTTTAAGGCCAAGTGCAAGGTTACGGTTAACCCTGCCCATGAGATACCACCAATGATTGCTTTGACGCTCAAAATAATCACTGGATGCTGATCAAAGGGGAAAAACCACTGACGCTCAGCCAGCAGCAACAATATGCCAATCGTCAAAGTGAGGATGAGCCAGAAGCTAAAGAGCCTGGAAATGGCGAAAAACAAACCGACAGTGATCACCAACGGCAAAATAATATTGATTCTGGTTTTAACGGCATCCGTATAACTCATCATCAGTATCAGCGCACCGTTAATCCACAACGGCTGCTGTGTCGGCGTTGAATTGACCGCCATCACAAAGATAAACGCAGTCACTGCTGAATAATAACACGTGTAAACTAATTCCGTTCGCCATGGATAGGGATTGTTGCCCTCAATATCATGATCTAATAACCGCATCAATCGTTGCAGGACAGCAATAAAACCAACATTTAAAAAACTTAGTAGAAATGTGGCTGCTACTATCATTCCCATCATGGCACCCCCCAACACGTCATTTACCTCATTATAAAGTTTTTATGCTCAGTGGTAAACAGATTAGTCGCCAGCCCGAAATTCATTTTTCATACAGTGTTGACACTCTGTAGGTTATCCTTGCAATTTTAGTGGCAACCTGTCATACTTGCCACACTTATTGTCTGTCTGAAAACGACAAATTTACCTTTACGATAAATTACAAATGTGTTATTATCACCATTGTCTCATATTTTATCCACCGTATTAAGGAGGGTGCATGCGAAAATTACTATTTATTTCTGGCCTGTTTCTGATTCTGCTTGGAGGCGCCTTTACGACGTCACCGTCAGCTTCCGCAAAGTCCTTGCCTAAGCTTAGCACCCAAAAGGTAACCTATGTCTCTTCAGCACTGAATGTGCAGGTTAAAGCGCCGAAATCGGCAAGCTTACTCGCGGTCGTGTATAACCATCACACGAGCTACTGCAAGCTAAAGAAGAACACCTGCAATTTGAATTATAAATTCACTGGTTATAAAACCTTTGAATTATATGGCACAACAAGTAAACATCAGCGCGTTACTCAGACCAAAAAGCTATCACGTTCTGCTTACGCGACTAATGAAATCGTTAATTTTAGTGAAGTCCGGACAAAATCGGATGCCCAAGTAATCGTTAATACGTTGGGCTCACACCGAACCGTCAGACTTTACAGTGGTAAGAAATTACTTTCAAGTCAAAACACGGGTAGCGGACAACATGTCAGCTTCAGATTGACGTTAAAGCAATATAAGCCAACACTGACTTATACGGTTACCGCAACCAATAAAAAAGCTTCAGGTGCATTCTTCATTCCTTACTTAGAGGAACCAAGTAACCTTGAAGGTATTGCTTAATCAAAAAATCCCAGTTAGTCACTCAACGTGATTAACTGGGATTTTTTCATTCTATTATGATTGACTCACTCTGCGGACCGGTTTCGCTTTAATCGCTCTGTTCAGTGCAACGATAAGTGTCAGGGAAAGAACGGCAAATACTGCTGAACCCAAACTAATATTTTTCAATCCGATGGCACTCACTAACACAGACGATGTTGCCGATCCTAGTGAAATACCAAAGTTAAAGAAAATCGAATTGAGTGATGACGCCAATACCAGCGACTGCGGATATTCTCGCTCGGCGGTATTAAGAAAATGAATTTGAATCGGCGCGTTAACTAACGTTACGATCAACGAGAGAATGAGTAGCACTGCTAGCCCAGAAACCTTCGTGGACAACGCTAGTGGTAATAGCACCAACAAAATAATATCAGCCACGTAGTATTTTGGCATACCACGCAACCCCTTATTTTCTGCAATTCGACCCGACCAACGATTACTAATAATACTCATAATCCCAATCACGAAAAGCAGGATATTTAAGCTGGCATTACTGAAGCCCAAAGCAGTAGTCAGCAATGGCCGAATGTACGTGTAATAACCGTACATCGTTGCCGCAGTGAAGAGTACCAGAATAATACCAATGTAAATCCGTGGATCCTTTAACAGGCTTAACTGCCCTTTAATCGATCCCTGCACCTGTTCAACGTGCTTAGGTAGTAACCACACTAAGAGGCCGAAGATAATAATAGTGATGACTGAAACAGCGAAAAATGCGTACCGCCAACTATAATTCGTACTGATAGTGGTCCCAATTGGTACACCGATAACCGATGCAATACTGAAGCCGGCAAACACCCATGAAACGAGGCTCGCCCTTTTCTGCCGTGGCGCTACTGTCGTTGTAAACGTCATAATCAGTGAAATAATCGAGCCCGCAACCGAGGCTGCAATAACCCGTGACAGCAACATTGACCAGTAGTTAGTGGCAAATCCGCTAAGCGTATTACCGATTAAAAAGATCACGATTAGTACCAATAGCGTCTTATACCGACTATATTTACTCGTCAAAATGGTAATGAACGGCGTACTAACGGCATACACCGTTGCAAAAATAGTTACCAGATACCCGACTGATGCGATTGAAACGTGCAGATGACTAGCAATGTCAGACAAAATACCGACAACCATGAACTCGTTACAGCCTAACATGAAGGCAACCAGCACAAAGACAATCGCTTGTAAACGATATTTGCTCAATAGACTTTTCCTCCCCGAATTTTTTCCTTTTTTTAGCTTACTACATTTTAGATATAAACATAAGTTATTTGGGAATAATATTGTGGAAAGAACGCTACTTTATTGTTGAAACGCGCTTCGTAACACTGACTCCGGCACTGTTCACTGTTATCTAGCTGAAACGCGCTTCGCAACACTGACTCCGGCTGCTGTTCACTGTTATCTAGTTGAAACGCGCTCCGCAACACTGACTCCGGCCGTATAACGATAAACAGGCAAGTTCCCAAAGTTCAGGGAACCTGCCTGTTTATCGTTATACTCTGGAGTCAAACCGTGTTGCGGAGCGCTCTATTTTACTAACCCATCCCAAATCACAACTTTCCCACTCTTCAGTGATTCAGGAACATTAATGATTCGTTGATTACTGCTGCCACGGAACTGCAGCGTTAAATCCATTTTTGCTTTTAAGAATCTGCCGTCTACCAAGATATCGATCAGACTCAGCAATTCTTTTTTGTCGTCCGATTCCTTCATGAGTTCGTCCCAGGTATAGCCCGTCCAGCTCCAGATATCTTTGTCATGACCGAATTCTTTACGAATTCGATGGCAGAGATGGTTGCAGACTTGCGTATTGAGAAACGGCTCGCCACCTAGCAACGTCAAGCCTTGAACGTAGGACTGACCTAGATCTTCGATGATCTGGTCTTCCAAATCCTGCGTATAAGGGGTGCCATAATGGAAGCTTTGAGCAATCTTGTTATAGCAGCCCGGACAGCTGAACTTGCAGCCACTGACATACAGACTGCACCGCACACCTTCACCATCCACAAAGTTGAACGGCTTATAACTGGCGATGCGTTGTTCGCTTAGGTCATCTGCCAACCATTCCTTTGGCTGTGGATTCTTTGGTAATCTTACCTTTTTTGTCTGCATACTGTCACCTTACTGTCTAGCAATATTGTTATTATCGTTCCCTAAAGTCATGTGCTTGACCCGACTGGCAATTTCAACGTGCCGGCCGTGGACCATTGGCCGCTGGTTTGGGTTACCGAGATAACCGCAAGTCCGCTTAACCACGTCACACGTAGCTGGATCAGTGTTACCGCACTTAGGGCATTCGAAACCGCGCGCTGTTGGTTTGAATTCACCCTTGAAGCCGCACTTGAAGCATTGGTCAATTGGGGTGTTGGTTCCTAAATAACCAATTCGGTCATAGGCATAGTCCCAAACGGCTTCCAAGGCCTTTGGGTTCTGCTTCAAGTTTGGATATTCGCAATAGTGGATGAAGCCACCAGCACTATATGGCGGGTAGTCCTTTTCAAAATCAATCTTCTCAAATGGAGTTGGTGCCTTACGAACATCATAATGGAAACTATTCGTATAGTATTCCTTATCCGTAACGTCCTTGACCCGGCCAAACTTCTTAATATCTGCTTGGCAGAAGGTGTTAGTCAAACTTTCAGCTGGCGTTGCATAAACACTGAAGTGGTAACCGTACTGATTCTCCCAATCTTTGCAGCTATTATAAAGTTTCTTAACCACATCGACGGTGAATTGTTTAGCTTCAGGATTATGTTCCCAAGTTGGGCCATAGAACACAGTGCCGACTTCGTAAAGGCCAATGTAGCCCAAGGAAACCGTTGCCCGACGATTCTTAAATAACTCGTCGACAGAATCCGTTGGCTTCAGCCGTTTACCAAAAGCCCCATATTCATAAAGAATCGGTGCGTTTTGTGGTGTCGCTTGCTTAGCACGGTTAACCTTAAAGACCAGTGCTTCTTTGCAGATGCCCAGTCGTTCCTTCAAGATAGCCCAGAATTTATCCTTATCACCCTTCGATTCAAGCGCGATTCGCGGCAAGTTCAAGGTTACAACACCGAGGTTCATCCGACCGGCGTTAACTTCCTTGCCGTTTTCGTCCTTCCAACCTTGTAAGAAACTGCGGCAGCCCATTGGTGCTTTGAATGAACCAGTCAGTTCAACGATTTTATCGTACATTAAAACATCGGGGTACATCCGCTTAGTCGCACATTCAACGGCTAATTCCTTGATATCATAGTTAGGATCTTCTGGCTTCAGGTTTAACCCGCGCTTGATCGTAAAGACCAGCTTAGGGAAGATAGCGGTCCGTTTCTCCTTGCCCAATCCAGCAATTCGAACGTTCAAAATTGCCTTTTGAATTTCACGTTCAACCCAACTCGTACCAAGTCCAAAACCGAGCGTCGTAAATGGCGTCTGGCCTTGAGAGGAGTACAACGTGTTGATTTCGTATTCTAACGCTTGCATGGCGTCATCAATATCTTTAATGGTCTTTTGTTTAGCAAATGCTTTTTGACGGTCTTCGCCATCGATCCACTTCTTAGCATCTACCATGTGTTTGTCATAGTTCTTCAGTGCAAATGGTGCTAACAGCTCGTCGACCCGGTCTGCTGAACAGCCACCGTACTGACTAGAAGCAACGTTTGCGATGATCTGTGACATCTGCGCTGTAGCCGTCTGAATGGAGTGAGGCGGTTCAACTTCTGCGTTACCGATTTTGAAACCGTGATTAAGCATTTCCTTAAAATCAATCAGGCAGCAGTTCGTCATCGGACTGTATGGCTGGTAGTCCAAATCATGCCAGTGAATATCACCCTTCAAGTGAGCGTTGGCTACCTTTGGTGGCAGCATTTTAAGTCCCATGGTTCTTGCCACCGTGCCGGCAGTTAAATCACGCTGTGTATTAAAAACGTTACTATCTTTATTGGCATTTTCGTTGACCACTGTTTCATCTTTATGTAGCAGTTTTTGAATCGTAAAGTTAATATCAGTGGCTTGATTACGCTTAAGATCTTTTTGGGCACGGTAGTTAATGTAGGCTTTGGCCCAATCAAGTTGCTGGTGCTCCATTAATTCATGTTCCACAATACTTTGAATTTCGTAAATTTTGACGTTTTCTTTAAAACGACTGCTGATTTCGGTCAAAACAGCATCCACCACGTCATCAATAGCGTGCTGGTCTTCAGCTGTTAGCTCTGAATCAACCGAAATAGCGGCCCGTTTAATCGCCCGTTCGATCTTCTTCGTGTCGAACTTGACGGAACGGCCATCTCGTTTCAGAACGGTTAACGTTTCGATTGTTAATTCTTTTGGTTCTTGCATTCTGATCAACTCCATATATTGTTACCGAATTAGTGCACAAGTACATAATATAGTGTTGAATCCGCATCCGCAACCATATATTGTGTACAATCGGAAAGAATTTTAAAATATGCCTACTATATATAGTGGGCACCATGAAAGTATTCTAGAACTATGTCTGGTAACTATTTTTTAAAATCAGGCCTAAATCTAAACTATTAGACGCCCTTTTACATGTCTAAAACCTTTTTTTTAGTAATATATTTAACATCCATCCATGATATAGTCATCATTTGAAAGCGTCGCATTACTCGACGTTGCCCTATTTATACTCGGTCCTTAAAAAATCCTTTACTATTTCAAATATTACAAGGATTCAATTTCTTGTCGCATTGTGACTTATTTTCTTAAATTCAGTGATACGCCAGAGTAATACCTAGGATGTAAACTCTGTTTTGTTGATTGATATGAATCGACACATTGATGGACCTTACAGGTTTAAATTATAGGAGTGTATATACTTGAAAAAATTTGTTACTTCAATTTTAGCAACATCCGCAGCAGCTGTCGCATTGTTCTTTGCTGGCGCAACCGGCGCGAGTGCATCTACGACTTACACTGTTAAGTCCGGTGACTCAGTTTGGGCGATCTCACAGACCTTCCACTCAACGATCAATGCCATCGAGCAAGCCAACCACATCAATAACCACTTGATCTTACCAGGTCAAAAATTAGTTATTCCTGATGGCTCAACGACTAGCCAAACAACTGCTGCTCAACCAGCAGCTACCAGCCAGTCAACCGCAGCTTACAACGGCCAAACCAACAACTACAATGGTTACAAAGCCCAAGCTGCAACAACTAACCAAACCACTAACAACGCTGGCTCAGCTAGCTACTCTGGCAGCAACATGAAGAGCTACGTCTTGAACCAAATGTCATCACGGACTGGTGTCCCCGCTTCTACTTGGAACGCGATCATCACTCGTGAATCAGGCTGGAATGCCGGTATCCGTAACAGTTCAAGCGGTGCTTACGGTTTATTCCAAAACATGCACATCAACGGTGGCGATGTTACTGCCCAAGTTAACGCAGCAGTTTCACTTTACCACGCACAAGGTATGGGTGCCTGGGCTTTATAAGATAAAACCCAACCCATAATAAAAAACATGACGGCAATTGCCGTCATGTTTTTTTGTGGTTTCAATTATTTTTGTGGCATTATTCTCGCCAAACACCAGCCAACGACTAAGCCGACCAACGCGGGCACTGTCCAGCCAAGCCCCATGCTGAATCCAGGCAGTAAGCGACCTACCGAAAGAATATCGGCGATCCAGCCATTATGCAGATTTGCTGGCAAAGCATTTAACCCATCCAATATCGCAGGAATCAGTGTAAAAACGGTCACCGATCCAAATAACCAGTGTGATTCACCGATCAGCGGCGTGAGTAAACTCATCAATATCAGGGTAATGGCTAAGGGATAGATGAAATATAGCAGCGGTGTGGAAAATAAAAGTAGCCGATCTAGGCCGATATTGGCGAAAATCAACGGTACGGTACTAGCCAGAATAATTAACGCTGCATAAGGGATCCGCGGAAAAAGTTCCTTGAAGGTATCGCCAAACGCTGTAATCAGGCCAATAGCCGTTTTTAAGCAAGCTAAAATCACTAAAATAGCTAATAACAGATTCCCAAAATCACCAAAGTAATGGTTAGCCACGTTGGCTAATACCGGGCCACCATTGGCAGCTCGACTAAATTGTCCCAGTGCATTCCGTCCTAATAGACCTAGCAAACTGTAGATTACCGCCATGAAAATAACCGCGATGCTCCCCGCTTGGATAGTATCACGCGCCACCCGAGTGGGTTCTGTCACCCCTAACTCACGAATCGCGTTGACCACAATGATGCCAAACGCTAGTCCTGCTAGGGCATCCATGGTGGAATAGCCCGCCGTAAATCCCGCTGCAACGGGGGATTTCACATAATCTCCCACGGGAAGCTGACCACTGCCCATTGGCTTAGCGACTACCATGATCAGAAGGGCTGCTAGTAGAATCAAAAAAGCAGGCGTTAAAAATTTACCCACATAAACCATGATTTTACTGGGCTTTCGGGCAAACCACCAAGCTGCCAAAAAGAATAGGATCGAATAAATCAAAAGTCCCCCGCTTCGGTGGTTAGTAGTTACAAATGGATTCAAACCGACTTCAAATGAGATTGATGCTAGCCGCGGTAACGCAAATAGCGGCCCAATACAGAGATAGAGCAGAATCGTAAACGCATAGGCATAAAACCGATTAACCTTTTGCGATAATTGAAAGACCCCATCCGATTTTGTGATACCGATAGCTGCCACCCCTAACAGCGGCAGACCAACGCCAGAAATCAAAAAACCAATCATGGCTGGCCAATAGTGGGTTCCCGCCTGCTGACCGACAAAAACGGGGAAAATTAAATTACCAGCACCGAAAAAGAGACCAAATAACATCATGCCGATGAAGATCAGGTTACGGGTGCTTAATTTTTGTGTCGACATATATTTTCACTCCAGTTGATAGCATTCTTTTTCTATTCTACTGTTGTTGGAAAGTTTTAGGGCGTGAAAATGATGAAATTTAGGAGTTCTCATTAATTTTACATAGCTGAAACGCGTTCAAAAGGGCATGCCCCGGCCGTATAAGACGAAAAAACAAGTGCCCAGTCAAAAAACGACTGAGCACTTGTTTTTTCGTCTTATACTCTGGGGCATGAACGCCCTTTTTCACGCTCTACTTCTTTAACAGATCTTCCCCATTCTTCATGAAGATCCGCTGCTTCAAAGCATCTGACAGTAAACCGGTTATTTCAAGCTGATTGGATAAATTCAAAACCGCCGGCGTCGGAGTATATGGTGTATCAGAAGCATACAGCAACTTGTTTGAATCGATTAACTCCAATAGTGCTGGTAGTTGCTGTGGCAGTACCATACCAGCAACATCAAAGTACTGGTTACTCAGCACGCTCATGATATCCACTTGATTATCGGTCAAATCGTGGTTCAATGACTGTGCCAAGTTTTGTACCCGGCTAGCTACCAATGGTAATACGGCACCAGCATGAGGAATGATGAACCGGATATTTGGATAACGGGTGAAGATGCCGTTTTGCAGCATGTTTAATACCGTCCGAGTCGTATCGAAGAAGAATTCCACGATTGGCGCTGGAATTTCGCTTGTTACTGTTGGGTCTTCCACACCTGGTGCATTGGGGTGCAAAGCGACCAGTGCATGGTTGTCATCCAGAGCCTGCATGATTGGATCTAAGCGCTTGTCACCCAGGTAAATCCCGCGGGAATTAGTTGGCAAAGTAAAGCCGGTGGCATCATCAGCTAACGCAACCTTAATGGCCTTTTGACTGGCAGTAACGTAAGGCAGTGGCAGTGAAGCGAAAAAGCCGATTTTATCCTTGTATTTTTGGTGTTGCTTAGCAGCGTATTCGTTTACTTCCTGGGCTAATTCAATAGTGCTAGATTCTTCGCCAGTGTTGATGTGAGGCGACGAAATAGAAATAACGGAATAGTCGATATTCACTTGATCTATGATTGAAAGTGTCGTATCGATCGAGTATTCAGGCGTTGGCACCCCGTCACCCATGTCATTAAACTGGTCCTTTAAATACTTTTTGTAGCCGGGTGATAGGTAGTGTGCGTGAAAATCAATTTTGTGATAAGTCATTTAAAATGTGCCTCCTATAGTAAAACGGCTTCGAGTGTCGTTGCGAATCCTTCTGGATTTTGAGCATAGCCCAAGTGACCGCCAGGAATGTCATAAATTGGGATGTTCCAGTAATCAGATAGAAAAGCATTCACATCTTGTGGATAAGAGCCAACTGAATCGGTCCCATTCAGCAAATGAATCCGGTCGCTGTACTTTGCCAACTGGTCAATATCAATCTTGCGACTTGTGTATTGACGAATCTCGTACTGAAACCAGAACTTCATCCCAGCAATGGCGGGATCGGTATTCCCCTTTAAGTTGACGGCCGGCTTACTCATCATTTTGGCGTCTAAACCGCCAATCCGCATAAATTGGCCAAACTTCTTCATCGCTGCGCCCATATCTTCTTCAAAGGCTGATTTCACGATGGCGTTATTGTTTTCTTGATCTTGTTTCGCATTTGGCAAGAAACTGTTGATTGGCGGTTCGTGAAAGGCAATTCCCTTAACGATATCTGGATAGTCTTGTAAAGTCTCCATGGCAACAATTGACCCAGAGCTTGAACCCATGATGTAAACGGGGTCGTTAGGACTTAATTTAGCTGCTAAAGCGGCAACATCAGCGGCATCAGTCTTGAGTCGGTAGGTACTATTGATTTCTTCGGCTTCTGCTGGCAGTGGCTCAGTTAGCTTACTATTACCATAGCCACGGCGGTCAAAGGTTACCACCGTAAATTTGTGCTGTAAGAATTCAACCGCTCCTTGGAAGATGTTACCTGTACCATTAGCACCTGGGATCAAAATAAGAACTGGGCCGTTACCTTTTACTTGATAGTCTAATGTTGCACCTTTTTGATTTAATGTTGCCATTTTAAAGACTCCCTCGATTGTGATTAAAGCTTGCTGATTAACGTTGTTTAGGATAAACTCATGGTATGAGTTTTAAACTGTAATTGTATTATAAACTCATACCATGAGTTTTGCAAATGAGGAGAGAAAAATAAATGAAACGTGGACAATTATCCCGTGAAATCATCTTGGAAAAAGGGCTGGAAATCGCAAGTGAATCAGGTCTAAACGGCATTACGTATAATGGACTGGCACGTGAAATCGGCATCCGCCCACAATCAATGTACCGTTATTTAGCCGATATTGCTGCCGTGAAGAGTGGTATTGTAGCGCTATATGTCCAAAAGTTAGTGACCTACCTCGATGGACAGATTAATGGTTTAACTGGTAAAACTGCCCTGCGGCAATTAGCAATCAATTTTATTCAATTTACCCGATCAGGAATGCCCTTCACTGATATGGTGTGGGGAATTTCTTACTATAGTGATGAAACAGAAGTTGCAGAAGCGATGAATCAGTTACGCCAACCAATTAAACAACTCGTTGCTGAAGTCAGTCAGGACAAGCAGCAAGTAACCGCCAATACCGCCCTCTTTTTAGAATTTGTGGTCGGTCATTTGGCACTTTTGACTGCCAGGAAAGAATCCGGCATTAACCAAACGATTTTTGAGAAGAACGTTGACCGCATCATTGACCAATTTTAGTGAGGGCCACTACTTGAAAACACTAAAAAGCCTATCGTAGAATAGACTTAATGATTTCGTAGAAAATCTAGTTGAAAGTATGGTGAGTCAAATCATGGCAGATTCAATCATTCAGTTAACGGCCGCGGATGCAGCAGCATTACAAGCAATTAGCCAAGAAACGTTTCAAGATACCCTTGGTGCCTATAATCTCGATGAAGATATGAATTGGTATATAGATCACGAATTAAGCAAAGAAAGGTTGCAGGAACAGCTGCAAAACGCAAATTCGTTTTTCTACTTCTTGAAGAAAGATGATCAAATCGTTGGTTATTTAAAATTGAATATTAACGCTGCCCAATCGGTTGATCAAGGTGCTGACGCACTAGAAGTTGAGCGCATCTATGTCCGGCAGGCTTATAAACGGTTAGGCTACGGCCGGCAGTTAATGGATTACGCCATCAAGCGAGCCTATCAGCTGGATAAAAAGGTCGTCTGGTTAGGCGTATGGGAATATAACCATGCTGCCCAAAAGTTCTACGCAGCGTTGGGCTTCACCGAGTTTGCAGATCATTTATTCAAACTGGGTAACGCTCGGCAAAGAGATATATTAATGAAAAAAGTCATCAACAAGTGATAACTGATGTTCAGGGGGCTTGCAAATCCCCATCTACTGAACCACGTTTTAGCTCCATAACATCATTCCTCAATCCCTAAACAGTAGTACAATCAAAGATGAAACCATATTTCAAAGGGGATTGATCAGGAATGAAAATTAAAGAAGGCTATATGCCATTTCATGGCTACAAAACCTACTACCGAATTGTGGGTGAAAAAGCGCCGGGCAAAGCACCATTATTATTAATTCATGGTGGTCCCGGATCTTCTCATAACTATTTTGAATTACTAGACGACTACGCTGAAACCGGCCGCCAGCTCATTATGTATGACCAAGTGGGTTGCGGTAAATCTTCATTACCCGAAGACGAAAGCGTCTACGTCAAAGAAACTTGGGCAGAGGAATTAATTGTCCTGAGAAAATACTTGCACCTTGACCAGATTCACATGCTGGGACAGTCTTGGGGCGGCATGCTGGAAATGCTTTATCTAACCCAGTACGATCAAACCGGCGTCAAGAGTGTCATGATTGACGGCTCCCCTGCCTCAATTAAGCTTTGGACGCAAGAACAGCACCGGCTGATTTCCTACCTGAGTTATGAAGACCGGCAAGCCATTGCAGAAGCTGAGCGGACAGGTAATTTTACCGGTCCTAAGTACCTGGCTGCCAATGATCGCTATATGGAACGCTATTGCTGGGATGACCCTGACGAAAATTCGCCAGAACCATTGCGCCGAGAAACTAACGGTAAACGTGCGAGCCTCATTGCGGAAGGCCCTAACGAATTTACCGAAAATGGGACTATCAGCGACTATGACGTTACCAATGATTTGCATAAGATTCACGTACCTGTATTGGTTACCAATGGGACCGATGATCTTTGCACGCCACTGATTGCCAAGTCAGTTTACGACCATATTCCAGGTGCTAAATGGCACTTATTCGCCAACAGCCGTCACTTAGCTTTATTAGATCAGCATGATGAATTCATTAAAGTGCTTGATAGTTGGTTAAAGGAAAACGATTAACTGAATTTAAAATAGCCTGATGATCACGAAAACGACCATCAGGCTATTTTTGATAAATGAAGCCAAACAAAAAGCTCCGAACTGGGGAGGTTCGAAGCTCTTTAGCGCTGTAATCAATACTCACAAGGTCATCCTTACACGGAAACTAATTGGTTATCTATTATGGGGGAAATAACACTTAGTCTATTAAAATTTACAGGGAGAAGTTTAATTTATTCCGCAGGATTTTTGCGACCCGTTTTTTCAATTACAGTGGACCTTTAAAAGGCCCAAAACCGTCAGACAGTGAGAACAAACATAACAGATAAGTTGATCACTCAACTTATCTGCACACTGTTCTAACTGGCATAACGGCAATTCGGTGACCTCGTAAATTCAGACACCGAATACCCATCACACTTATGCTTTGGATAACAATAGTTTACCACGTTTAACCCAAAATTTAAATTTAATTCCGCGACTTTTTACTAAAAGCCTTGATTTTTTTAAGTAAATATGAATTAAACACTCTAAGACGTCAAAAAAAAGAACAGCGCCCGCATTTGACGCTGTTCCATCGTTTATCATTTTGACTAATCGCCGGTTGGGTGCCAATGATCTTCAGCAGTTAATCGGTTTAAAAAGGCCATGTCTTTATCGCTGATTTCAAAATCCAACTTAGCATTTGCCTGAATATGTGCCATTGAGCGCGCCTTAGGTAACGGTGCTAACCCATTTTGAATCACAAAACGCAGGGCCAACTGTGGAATCGAGACGCTGTACTTATCAGCCAACCGTTCCAAATCGGGACTTCCCACTAAGCCACCAGTTGCTAGCGGTGAATAGGCTTGGACAACAATCCCGTTGTCTTCAGCAGTCTTTACAATCGAATCCTGGGTATAGCCAATATAGTACTGAATTTGATCTACAGCGGGTGTAACGGTGAGGTCTTTCCAAGTGAGCAGGTTGGCCAAATCGTGAGAATTAAAGTTAGAAACTCCGATTGACTTTGCCCGACCACTCTTATAGATTTCTTGCATTGCTCGCCAGACGTCACGGTTCTCAGCATCATGGTTGGTTCCCATCTGATCCCATGGCCATGGCGCATGAATGATATAAGAATCAACATAGTCAAGGTTAAGGGCCTTTAGACTGCTGTCAAAATCCGCCAACGTTTGCTCATACGTCTTCGTTTCCCCTGGCAGCTTCGTTTGAACAAAAATATCTGACCGGTCAACGTCACTATCTGCAATAGCTTCACCAACGCTCTTCTCGTTGCCGTATGCTTTAGCAGTATCGATGAACCGATAGCCCGCTTTCAACGCGTTACTAACGGCATCATAGGTTTCTTTTCCCGGTTCCGTTTGCCAGGTACCAAAACCAACTTTGGGCATCTTTAAGCCATTATTTAATTCAAACGTTTCGGTAATTGTCGTCATTTTAATTCCCCCTATTTCTGGTGTTTAGCCTTATTATATCAGTTTCTGATCAATAAAAAATCCCGTGACACGCACAGATAGCATTAACCATGCTGTCCGTCAGCGAACGGGATTTTTCTTAATTTAACTTCTGATTATTATTTTGGTGCTGGTACTGTCATCACTTCATCAAGTGCGGCAGCCAATTCCTTAACCCCATCGACGATACCGTCTTCAGGCGTGTTTGAATAGTTCATTCTAAACGTGCCTGGTTCAGGCTGGTTACCATAGAATGGATCGCCGGGAACCACGGCCACGTTACGCTTCAAAGCTGCGTCAAACAAGTCTTGCGAGCTCTTAACGCCAGGTACTGTGACCCACAGGAACATCCCACCCTCAGGATTACTGTGCTTGACACCCTTTGGGAAGTACTTATCGATGGCATCCATCATGAGTTGCTCACGCTTGTGATATAAAGCCGTGATCTTTTCGATATGGTCATTGATATCATTGTCGGTAAAGTACTGTGCACAAACGTACTGTGAGAAGCTATCCGTATGCAGATCAGCAGACTGCTTCATCATGGTGTACTTCTTCAGTAATTTTGGTTCTGCAACAACCCAGCCGATTCGAAGGCCTGGTGCGAAGATCTTCGACATGGTTCCCATGTAGATGACGTGGCCGGTCTTATCTAATGACTTCAGCGAAGGTAAATTTTTACCTGCCCAACGAATAGCACCATAGGGGTTATCTTCCAAAACCATCACATCGTACTTGTCAGCTAATTCGACCAACTTCTTCCGCCGTTCCAAGGTCATCGTTCGGCCAGTTGGGTTTTGGAAAGTAGGGACAGTGTAAATTAAACGGGTATCCGGATTGTTCTTTAACGCTTCTTCAAGAGAATCCATCTTCATCCCGTCTTCATCCATATCAACGCCGACAAAATGGGCACCGTATGAACGGAAAACATCAACGGCGGTCAAGTAGGTTGGGTCTTCAACAATGACAGCACTGCCTTCATCAAGGAACATCTTAGCCGTTAAATCGATCGATTGCTGTGAACCAGTGGCAATCATGACGTGGTCAGCAGTCGTATGAATCCCTTCGACCTCTAATCGTTTGAGAATGACGTTACGTAATTCAGGTACCCCTTGTGCTGAACTGTATTGTAACGCAGCAGCACCCTTTTCCTTTAAAACCTTATCCGCAGCAGCTTGAACTTGGGCCACTGGGAAGAGTTCTGGGGCGGGTAAGCCACCAGCGAATGACGTAACTTTAGGATCAGCAGCAGCCTTTAAGATATCACCAACGGGGTCAGTATCAGTCTTGGGAACTCGGTTAGAAAATTTATAGTTCATCTAGAACACTCCTCTATATGTAAGTTTACTAATAAGCAATATGTTAACCACTGCACTTGTAGTAGTTTGAGTAACATTATAGCACAAAAATTAAAGTATGATTAGGAAATTCATAATTGTGCCACCAAATTAATTGGCTCCCGAAATTAAATGAGTGGTACCGTAAATCTATATCGACAAGGATTTAAAGTGATTTATTGACGGACACACAGCCTAAAATTTACTTTAGTTCATTACTTAGATATAGCCTTAACCTGTTCCACAACTCAGATTCCGGCCATATAACCCCAAATAACGCCATCCCGATAAAGCCCATCGGAATGACGTTATTTGGGGTTATATTCTGGAATCTACCGAGTTGTGTCGCAGCTTCCTTTAATCTAAGCGTCCATGCCGATGCCGTACCAAGTAGAACAAGGTTGCGACAACCAGGACCAATGCGCCAACAATCACCGAAATTCGCGTATCAGGGTTAACAAACATGAACCCTACGATCACCAGTAACATGACGATGGCAAAATAATCTGAGAATGGATATAAAGGTAACTTAAAAGGATGATCTTTCATAACTAAAGCATTATTTTTCCGGAATCGCAGTTCGGCCAATAGGATCACAAACCACGGAATCATGCCGGGCAGCACAGAGGAACTGAAGACCACCACAAACAAGTTTGACGTTGATTTGTTATAGGCAGAAAAGACAATATCCAAGATAAACCCTAACAGGATACCACCTGAGATTCCTAAGATCGATGCACTAGGAACAACGCGTTTTGACAAGTGCCCGAAAATCTTTGGCGCATCATTTTCATGTGCCAGCTTAAACAGCATTCTGCTTGAAGAGTAAATCCCCGAGTTAGCACTGGATAACGCAGCAGTTAGCACCACAAAGTTGATCACGGAAGCGGCAGCCGTAATCCCAACTTTAGCAAAGGTAGAAACAAATGGCGAACCGATCGCACTCAAATGATTCCAAGGGTAAATCGTGACGATCACAAAAATCGCGCCAACGTAAAAGATCAAGATTCGTAACAGAACCGACTTTACGGATTTAACGATAGCTTGTTGCGGGTTGGCCACTTCACCAGCCGTAATTCCCAACAATTCAATACCTTCATACGAACCGACGATAATCGACATGGAGAAGAAGAACCCTTTCACGCCACCCGTAAAGAAGCCGCCATGTGCCCAGAGGTTGCTGAAACCGGTTGGATGACCGCCGTTACCGATCCCAAAGAAAATGACCAATAGACCAAGGATAATCATCATGATGATCGTTACCACTTTGATCATGGCAAACCAGAACTCCAGTGAGCCATAAGCCTTCGCACTGGCCAAATTAGCGACCACTAAAAAGGCAATGATGATAATGCCCACTGTTGAAGTGTTAATGTGCGGCCACCAGTATTGTAAGTACTGCGTTGCCGCCACCACTTCGGACATACCAACCACAATATATTCAAACACGTTGGCCCATTTCGCCAAATACCCAGCTAGGGGGTGAACGTATTCGGTGGCGTAATCCGCGAAGGAACCCGTTCCGGGATTAATGTAGATCATTTCACCAAGCGCTCGCATGACGATGTACAAAATTAAGCCAACAAACATATAAGCCAACAATACGGAAGGCCCCGTCCACTTAATCGTTGAAGTGGAACCCATAAACAGGCCAACACCAATTGCGCCGCCTAAGGAAATCATTTCCATTTGTCCCGCCGTCATTGTTCGACGTAACGCAGGCGACTCTTTTACTTTTCGCTTCATTAAATTATTGCCTCTCCAACTTAACCAAATTATTGATTCATTTAAATTGGGCGCAATGCCGGTGAACACCGGAACATTACGCCCGAAGTTAAATACTGCCTCACAGTTTAAAAAGTGTGAAAGTATCTACAAACCTTATTTACCTTTAATATCTTAGCACCAACAGTGGCACAAACAAAGCAAACTTCAACGATTATTTAAATGTGAGCGCTATTATTGTGACGATCGCCGCACGCTACATATTCCCAATAAACGGCGGGTTTTTACTTCTGATTTAAGAACAAAGCTTTATTATCTCTAACAAATTCAGCAAAGGTCGTGGCTGGGCGGCCCAGGACCTCCGCCACTGTATTCGTAACTGTTTTGGCATTACCCAATTGCGTAATGATATAGAGCATTACCGTCACGTTGGCAAATTCTTTCTTGATGCCTCGCTGAATCATGGTGCGCCGGAATTTAAGTAGACTAGGCTTACTGTAAGTAATTGGTACACCTAATTCCGTGGTCATAATCTGGGCAGCCTGCTTGTAAGTAATGGCAGCAGGCCCCGTAATTGCTAACGCCTGACCAAGGTACTGGGGATCGCATAGTGTTGCTACGGCAACCGCCGCAATGTCCCGCGTATCGATAAAGCTGGTTTTAGAATGACCGGCTGGAACAAATAAATCATGATGCTGTTGAATATCCTGTAAATGCGTGCTGGTTAAGTTCTGCATAAAGAAACTCGGTCGAATAAAGGTGTGTGGCAGCCCCATTTCGGTAATCATCCGTTCAATTTTGCGGTGGGGAACCATTGGATTTTTCTCCACGCCAATGAGAGACACGAAGACGACTTGATCAATCCCGTGTTTCTTCACTGCAGTCAAAAACGGCTTCATGTCTTGTTCCGGCTTGGCTAATTCTGGTGGCCGAACAAAAAACACCTTATTAACCCCTTCTAAGGCTGGCGTAAAAGTACTGGCATCTAGAAAATCAAAATGGCGGGTTTCAACGCCCAGTTGCCTCATTTGATCCGGCTCAGAATGATAAATCCCAGCAACGACAGTCACATCATTCATTGCTGCCAGCTGTTGAACCACCGGCCAGCCGATGTTTCCTGTACTGCCTAAAACTAGAACTTTATCCAACATCATGACCCTCTTCCAATTTCATAAGTAGTTGTACTAATGCTTCCTGTTCTTCTGCGTTCAGAGGCGTCGCAAATTCTGATATTTGCAGGTCAGCAATCCGCTGGCAGTGTTTGAACATCTGCTCACCACTGTCCGTTAACGTTAAGGTACGGGCCCGTCGATCTTCACTGGATGTTTGAATGTGAACCAGTTCTTTTGCTTCAAGCCGTTTAACGACTCCCGAGATCGTAGCGCGATCCATCCCCACCATGTCCGCCACTTGTGCTGAAGTTAAGAGCGATTCTACCAGTCCCATTTGAGCTAGTACCGCCCATTGAGCACTGGTGATTCCCTCTTTCTCCAACGTCATATTTAGCTGATGGCGAAGCTTTTTAGCAACATCCATGATGAGATAGCCAAAATTATGCATGCTGACGCCTCCTTTATATAGTTAGTACACTAACTATATCGAACATGGGCTTTAAAGTCAAAATAACTACTATTCGAGTTTTTAATACAAAAAGCGAGACCGGACAAAAGCTTTTGTCCGGTCTCGCTTTAATGAAACAATATTAATCAATCTGCAGTTTTAGCAATACTTATCACTCATACGATTTTACCAGCACATTAGCAAATTCCGAAGAATCTACCTATACCAGATCTGCTTCTTATCACTTATTAAGGCATCATCAAAATTGGTTTGATGACTTTACCTGATTTTGAATCTGCCATTGCTAGGTTAATATCTTTCAAATCATAGTATTTAACTAACTTGTCGAATGGGAATTGGCCTGCTTGATAAAGTTTGATTAGTTTTGGAATAAATAGCTTCGGCAATGAAGAACCCTGCAGGACACCGCGCATCGTTCGAGCTGGTACTAAGAAATCCTGTGCCATATTAAATTCACCTTCAAAAGCACCGCCGACAACTGCAACTTGACCATAAATACCAGTTGAACGAACTGCGTTTTCAGCTAAGCCTTTGATACCAGCTGATACAACACCAAATTCGACACCGCCAGCACTGATTTTTTGTACTTCGGCTGGCACATCAGGAATGTTTTTGCTGTTGATGACGTTGGTTGCACCTAATTCAAGTGCTAAGTCTAATCGGCTATCAACCACGTCAACGGCAATAATTGGGTCACAGTGAGCCACTTTGGCAGCCATAATTGCAGCCAGCCCCACGGTACCCGTACCAAAGATAACGATCCCATCACCTGGTTCTGGCTTTAAATCGTTCAAAACGGTGCCGGCACCGGTTTGTAAACCACAGCCCAAAGGTCCAAGGAGTTTCAAGTCAACATCTTTAGTTACCTTGACAACGTTTCTAGCTTGCACTTTCATATAGTTACCAAAAGAACTTTGCTGGAAGAATGAACTCAGTGGTTGGCCGTCAAGTTCATAACGAGTACCGCCATCAATGTCTTTGCCTTCAAAGTTCAGTTCGTTCATCCGTTCGCAGGCATATGGACGGCCAGCAACACACTGCTTGCAGGTGCCACAGCTAGCGTAGGAAACGGTGACATGATCGCCCTTTTGAAATTCAGTGACACTTGAACCGACAGCTTCAACAATACCAGCACCTTCATGTCCCATAATCATTGGGATTGGTGCAAAGCCTGTTGGCCCACCATTTACTTCCAAAATATCGGCGCCGCAAATCCCACTGGCAACCGTTTTAACCAATAGCTCATCAGCTTTTAGATTATCGTCTAAATTAACTTTCTTAATCTCTAAAGGGGCGCCTTTTTCTAATGATACAGCAGCAGTAATTTCCATGGTCAATACCTCCATTAATGTTTGATAATTAATTCACATTGATTTCGGTTCTAGAATATCATGGATCAGCCTGTTTAAATGTATCAATAACAGGCAAACTGTCACACTATTTAAACAACAGATTGTAGTTATTCGTCATCTTTAAAAATAGTTCAGTCAGAGTTTGAACATTTCTGGACTGACTATCTTCCTCTAGAAAAGTTCTTAGAAACATGTACGTCGCACCTGCATAAGTATTCGTGATATACGCTTCATTCAAGTGGACCACGTTATTCATTTTCATGACTTCACGCTGCATGAACGCAATGTTATCAATCAATACTTCGCGTAGTTCCGCCCATTCAATTAACGCAAAGAATTCGCGATGATCATTCCAGTAGGCAATTAGAAAACCGATCATGGCTTGGGCATCTAAATTGGCAGTCAACCTAAAACGATGTAGCGCGTTTAACTTAAATTCGTGAACTCTTGAAGCAATGATCTCATCTTTATCCTGATAGTGGCGATAGAAAGTTTGACGAGACAAACCTGCGTACGAAGCAATTTGCTGAACGGTGGTTGCCCGATAATCTACCCCATCCGCTTTCATTTGCAGTAGGGCCTGATAGAACTTCTCTTTGCTTTTATCTTTCGCCTTTAATTCAGCCATTTCTCTACCTCGGTGGACTTGATTTAATACCCAGATTATAGCATTTTTAACCGCCCATTTAGTATCGCTGAATTGAATTTTGGCAAACCTTTATCACCTAACCGTTTAAAACGCCACAACTTTTATGTTATGCTAATTAGTTCACAAAATTCGTCATCACTAGAGGTGTCCCCCGTGGCAAAACAAGACAATATGCTTATTAAGCAACGACCCGCATTCAACCTGATGGCCACTGGCGCGCTAGGCAACGGCTTTGCAACCTACGCAGTCAGTGCCATCATGATTTTATATCTCTACGAACCGCTGCACGCCGGCGGTCTGGGACTTGATCGCATCACCGCTGCCCAAATCATGGCGGTCTTCTCTTCATTAGGCTACTTTGCCGGAATCGCTGGTAGTTATGCCGCGGATCGCTTGGTGGGCCTGCGAAAACCTTACATATATGGTACCCTGCTCAATATCGTTGCCATTTCGCTACTGGTTGTCCCGCACGGTGGCCTAATCCTGTTCTTCATTAGTTTGGCACTCCAGATCATCGCCTCTGGTATCACCGGCCAGAGTCTCTATGCGTTAGTGGGATTGCTTTATCACCAAAATGGCACCATGCGGAATTCCGCATTTACTTTCATTTATATCATGAACAACGTTGGGGCAGCCGGACCGGTCATTACGGGTGCGGTATCCCTACGCTTCGGCTATAATATGGGCTTTCTGGTAGCCGTCATCGTTCAAATCGCGACAACTGTTCCCTATCTCCTTCTGAATCATCGTTACTTTGGCACCCTGGGAACGTTGTCGCCTGATCCCATGCAACCAGCAGAGCGGCGAGTTTTGAAAAAAAGACTGTTCTGGGGAATAACCATCATTGCTCTTTTGATTATCCTGCTGGTCTGGATGGGTTGGTTAACTGCCAATCGTTTCAATAATGTGGTCGGCATCCTCGGCATCATCTTACCGTTCGGCTATTTAGTAAAAATCATCTGCAGCAGTAAGGTTACCCGTCAGGAAGCAGGTCACCTACAAACGTATGGCCTTTTCTTAATCGGCGTCAGTATCAGCATGCTGATCAGTAGTCAGGCTGAAGGTGTTTTATCAATTTATACGTTGTACCACGTGAACTTAAACGTCTGGGGGATTCATCTTTCGGCCGCCAGTTTTCAAACAGTCCCTGCCATATTAGCTGTTCTTTTTGGTAGTTTCACGAGTAAATTGTGGGCTAAACTGGGAACCCGTGGGCCAAATCAAAGTTTAAAATTCGGGATTGGCCTGTTGCTTTGGGGCGCAGCACCATTGATCATGATTTTGCCGCTGAGTCTGTTTTCTACTTCTACTAAGGTATCGCCTCTGTGGATCCTAATGTTTTTTGTCCTAATGACTGCGGGAGAAACCTTGGTTTCGCCAGTTGGTAGAGCAATGGCCAGTGAAATTGCACCCCGCGCCTATACCACCCAAATGATGACCATTTTCACGCTATTTCAAGCTGCCGGTTCCGGTATGGCAGCTATTGCCGCAAACTTCTATACCAAGGGACATGAAGTGCTTTATTTTTTGGTTCTCGGGATAATTGCCATCATCTGGGGTGTACTGATGGTGTTTAAGAACAAGACAATCAACCGGAGACTCACTGACTGAAGTTAATTTTCGCAGGTAGTCAAAACGGGATCAGAGGTGTTTTCATTAAACATCCCTGATTCCGTTATTCATCTCTTTTTTAATCGCTCTGCTACCATTTTTGCTAGCTTCAGAGTGGTATTGCGATTACGAATCGACACCGTTGAATAGAACGGCTGAGACAGCAGCTTCGAGAAAAACGACTTTCGGTAATTGCTTTTCATCGGTGCTCGCCAGAAAATCACGTGGGCTGTAAATTCAACTTCATCATATGTTGACAGCTTCTGCTTAATCAGCTGATCATAGTCACTCAGATAGCCGGGCAACTTAAACAGCGCGTTGTATCGATTATCGTCATCTACCCGCCACCATTCCGGTGCTTGGCCGACCTCTTGTAAGTAATCTGGCGCAGCAATTACAGTGTGGGTAATCTCAAACTCATAGTGGTCCTTAATGACCTGAGCAACCATTTCCGTCGCATTGCCTTCATAACCAAACAAAACATTGCCACTATTAATATGACTCTGAACATCAGTGGCACCTGCTGAAGCGAGGAACCCACGCAAGTCGGCCATCACTACCCGTCGATGACCACCAACGTTGATGCCGCGCATTAATAGTACATACTCCATATGACTCCTTCATTCCAAATCATGTTTTAGTTTGATTATAGTTTAGCTTCAAACACTGCACCACTAAAAAACCAGAGCAACCACTGAATCATCGCTACTCTGGTTTTGATCATATTTTCGAGTTATTAGCCCTGTACAAAAGCTGCTTGCTGATATTCCGGGTCGGGATACGTGTAAAAGCCCTCGCCCGTTTCAATCCCTAACTTACCGGCATCCACCATTGCCTGCAATTTATCAACAACGGTCTGGAACTTTTGGTTGCCGGTGTTTGCTAAGAAGCCTTTTTCAATATTAACCGCCGTATTCAGTCCCATAATGTCCAAGAATCCAAATGGTCCGCGGTCCACACCCATGCTGACCATCCAGTTTTTATCGATTAAGATTGGGTCGGTAACGTCATCCGCCCACAGCAGGAGTGCAGCATTAATCATTGAAAGAAAGATTGAGTTCATGACGTAACCGGAAACTTCTTTTTTGATTGGAATCGGGATCATCTTGATCTGCTTAGCGAAATCAATTGCATCGTCAATTGCCGTTTGCGGTGTCTCGGGTGCCCACATAATTTCAGCAACGTTATGAATCCAAATGAGATTAGCAAAGTGCATGGCCAAGAATCGGTTTTTATTAGGCGCAAACCCAATTAACTGACTTGGTATCAGCGTTGATGTATTGGTCAGTAATAACGTGTTCTCACCAATGTAAGGTTTGAGACCTTGATAGACTGATTCCTTAACCTTAATATTTTCGGACACTGCTTCAATAATCACGTCAGCCCCTGTAATGGCGCTCGCTAAATCTAGTGTTAATGAAATGTTACTGTTAGCCGCATCCAACTGATCCTGAGTTGCGCCCAAATCATGCGCGTATTGATCTGGATAGGAATCAATCTTCTTTTGCGCCGCAGCAATTGCAGCATCGTTAATATCATAAATCACCGTTTCAATACCAGAAAAAGCCGACTGATAAGCAATTTGACTGCCTAAAACGCCACCACCGAGTACTACTACTTTATTTGCTTTCATCGTTCTTCGTCCCTTCAATAACAAGACTGAGTTCTGGTGCACGATTAGTCATGAAATAACCAGCTAGCTGCTGTTGCTGTTTAAAGCCGACTATTTAATCGGCTTTAACTTATCACGGTAACTTGCCTGATACAAGCAAAGGTATTCGACAAATAGCGCATTAAAAAGACCGCTACCCAATTAGAATAGCGGTCCCTTGTTATTTAAATATCCTTCACATACCACGCCGTGCAAGCCTTATGTGAAGGCTTATCTCCCAGCGGTTTATCAAGCTGCGTGAAACCAACATGCTGATACAATCCCCGAGCCGCTTTGTAATTCAAAAATGTTTCAATGTAGAACTTCTGATAACCATATTCCTTGGCTGTCTGCTCTGCCAACGTTTCCAGCTGATGACCAATGTGATGGCCTCGGGCTGCCGGTGACAAGTAGAGCTTCTGAAATTCTGCTGTGTGCGGATATGAAAACGGCCCTAGGCCGCCTCCACCCACGATTTCACCGTCTACCTCTGCTACCCAATACTTCGCCTTATCCTGGTGATCATAGTGTTCTGCTAAATGATCTAAAACTGTATCGTAGTAGGGTGAATCTGGTAAATCATTGCCATACTCACGAATGGCAGACTGAATAATGGCCTTAATTTGTGCGTCATCCTTTGGTTCTATTGGTCTAATCTTCATCTGCATTGCCTCCACTTACACTCATTTCTTGAGATACTGGTTTCTATTCTCTTCTTAACCAGGAAAAAATTCTACGGCTATTTTACCGTTCAAGGTAGCTATCCCTATTTAAGTAAGACACTTTACTTAATTATTTTGATTTCAGAAGTGTCGCTACCACGTAAATAACAGCCTTTTCATCCCTCCTGTACACCTTATTGAGACAAAATGTTATTGATTTGTCAAATTAATTTAGCATTAACCGAATTATGCCTATTAAAAGTGGTATACTGACCTCTGGGGACAAAGAGCGGTCCCAAGAGAGAGAGCCATAGGACGTAGAAAAAAAGTTTAACAAGGCTATTAATGGGACGTACTTTTATAGTGCGTCTCTTTTAGTTTGCGCTTTAGTGGGTGATTGAGCTATATTAGCTCGACGAACCAGTATCCAGTTTATTTTAAATCAAAAATGAGTCGCCTTCAGAATGAAGGTGACTCATTTTTGATTATTGCGCGTCACTTAGCTAAATCAGTTAATTGTTGCCACTGTTCTGTTGTAAAGTAATCTTTATTGCTTTTCATTGTGTCCAAATATTGTTGTTTACTTGCTTTAGGTAACCGTTTGTAGCTCTTCAAAATGGTGTTGAACGAAGAATCACTGATTTTAGGTTGAATGGCATCTGCCACATCTTTTTCGGTAATCAGGTCTGACTTCGCTGGTACTTTGACATTTTGTTTCGTCGCTGCCGATTTCGCGTTAACAAGCAGATTTAGACTTTGGACACCATCAGCTTTGTCTGCACCCTTAATTTGAATAGTTTGCTGATCAGTCTTCGTATTCACACTCATTTTCACCTGATAATGCTTAATCCAAGCCTTAATATCGTTAATATCAGACTTGGATAGTTTGTTCTCTTTATAAGCTTTCTTACTGTTAGCGACTTGATTATATGCCTTGGCTAAAACGCCAGCTTCCTTAACCGTTACTTTATGAGAGATAACATTGCCCTTTTGCTTATATGAAACCTTATCAAAGTGAGCGTACTTATCTTTAATGGCTTTTGTGACATCTTGTTGAAAAGCGAGGGTCTCTTTAGCATCATTTGTATTCACTTTAAGGTCTGTAGCGGAAGCTTTTTCGACTAAATATTTACCCTTTAATTTATTGAGCGCCCCTTGATCAAAACTACTGCTAGCGGAATTGGCTTGACTGCCGGCCCGTGTCATTGCAGCAATTAAGTCGCCACTACATAGGCCTTATCTTTAGCGATAATAATGCCACCCGTGTTTTTATCATCACCACCAGACAGCTGCATCGTGTTCTTCGCCCGATCTACGATAAATGAAAGTTTAAGCTTATTGTTGCTCATCAGTTTTGTCAGTGATGCAGTCGAACTGGTCGATGTCTTTAAATCCTTCACTTGAATAGACATCGTCGTTTTACTGTGATCCGCTGCAGATTTAAAAAAAGCATCCGAAAACTGACTTTGAATCGATTTACCGCAACCGCTTAGTCCCAGTAATCCAATAACCGCCAGACCAGCGGCTACCCCTTTTATACACCGACGTTTCTTCTTCATTTTGAATCTCCCCTTTGCATGCTGATTGTGAAGTATCCTACATGATTTAAGCATATCAAAGAAACCGAAATTAGCAATCATTAATTGCGGTACAAAACGGGGGTTTTAAAATGAATTTTAGTATTGCTATGTGGAATTGAGCGTCATCCAGAATGTTGCGATTCCGGTCTACAGCATTTCCCCAGCACACAAAAATGCGCCCCGGCTGGGAGAACCGGAGCGTCAGTGAAGGAAGTCACATTATATGACTTATATTTGTGTAGCCTCTCGACTACGCCATTATTATATCATGCATCACGATTTTCCCAGCTTTATATGCTTATTTGAATTCCGTCAGCTGCCAAAGAATGGTTATCATTTATAGAACCTCTTTTACGTCATCGAATTGAACACAATTTTATCATCATAAATTCATAATCTCAATTTATTTTAATTTTTGGCTATTTAGTGTAAAATTATCCTTGAAACAGTTATTGTCGATGTACGTTTTGATATGAGGTGACATGGATGCAAAAAAGAATCGGTTTCTTAGTAACGGTGGCAGTGAGTGCACTCGCATTAGCCGGCTGCGGTCAGCAGCAGAAAAGCGGTACTGGTCAAAATAATCTCAAATCGGATATGGCAACTGACCAAGTTGTCAATTGGTCAGAAACACAGGACTTAGTAACCTTGGATCCGTCTAAGTTGACAGAACCCATTGATTTAACCATGAATGGGAACGTTAACGAAGGGCTGTACCGGCTGGGCAACCATCACAAGATTGAGCCTGGAATTGCGACCGGTGCCAATGTTTCTAAAGATGGAAAAACCTATACCTTCACGCTGAGAAAAAATGCCAAATGGTCAAACGGCGATCCAGTGACGGCCAAAGACTTTGTATATAGCTGGAAACGAACAATTAATCCTAAAACGGCATCCCAGTATGGTTACATTTTTGATGGTATTAAAAATGCTAACCAGATTCAGGCAAATAAAGTAACTGCTGATCAACTGGGAGTTAAAGCACTCAGCAATCAAAAACTGCAGGTTTCGCTGGAACGGCCAATTCCCTATTTCAAGCTACTAATGGCGTTTCCCATTTTCTTCCCGCAAAACCAAAATGCCGTTGAAAAATACGGGAAACGTTATGGGACATCAGCTGACAAAATGGTCTACGATGGGCCATTCGTCATGAAAGGCTGGACGGGTACGAATGAAAAGTGGCGATTAGTTGCCAACAATCATTACTGGGACAAAAAACACGTTTATCTCAAGCAGATCAATGATCAGGTGATAAAGGATCCCTCAACGCTTTATAATTTGTATCAAACTAAGAAAGTCGATGTGGCATCCCTTTCAGGCGTACAAGCCAAAAGCCAACTTAAAAATAAGGACATGCACATGCTGCAAGATTCACGGATTTTCTACTTGGAATTTAACCAGAAAACTCGGCCAGCTTTTAAAAATCAGGCGCTAAGAAAGGCCTTCTCCTATGCCATTGACCGGAAATCATTTACTAAAAACGTCTTGGCAGATGGGTCACAACCTGCTGAAGGCTTTGTAACCTCAGGATTAGCTAATAACCCGAAAACGGGCGAGGATTTTGCCAAGGAAGCTAATCAAAATAACCAAGGACTAACGTACAACCCAACGAAGGCGAAGGCTCAGTACAAGTTGGCTTTAAGTCAACTCCATAAAAAATCCTTGAAGCTTGAAATCTTGGCGGGTGACTCAGTTGCCGCCCAACACTCAGCAGGCTATATTCAAGGACAACTGGAAAAAGTCCTGCCCAACTTGAAATTAACCGTGACAAACGTTCCCAACAAAACACTGATTCAGCGCCAGACGCACCATGAATTCGACTTCTTCATTTCCAACTGGGGCGCAGATTATTCAGATCCTTACACGTTCTTGCAAATCCTTCAGTCAAATAACACGTTCAATGAAGGCGGTTGGGATAATCCAACGTATGATCAGTTAGTTAAACGGGCAGCCTCAACCGATGCCAATGATCCAAATGCCAGATGGCAAGATTTGATTCAAGCTCAACGGGTCATGATGAAGGATCAAGGGGTCGCGCCAATCTATCAGGCAACTATTCCACAGATCCGTAATCCCAAGATCAAGGGATTAGCCTATAACAGTGCCGGACTTCAATATAACTTTAAGAGTATGTATATCAGTAAGTAAACAGTACCAGCCATATAAAAACGCTCAAGCAGATTGACATGTGCTTGAGCGTTTTTATCAATTTATTTAGTGAGTAATAATCTTTGCCAGGAACTGCCGTACCCGTTCGTTTTCCGGTTGACCGTTAAAGAAGTGTTCTTTACTATCATCTTCTAGAATACGACCATCCGCCATGAAGATAACTCGGTTGGCCACTTCCCTCGCAAACCCCATCTCATGGGTCACCACCAGCATGGTCATAGCTGAATCCCGGGCAATGTCCGTCATAACGTTCAGCACATCATCAATCATTTCGGGGTCCAAGGCACTGGTTGGTTCGTCAAATAACAACGCCTTAGGCTTCATCGCTAAGGAGCGGGCAATGGCGATTCGTTGCTGCTGACCACCAGATAGCTGTGCTGGTAACTTGGCAGCTTGGTCAACCAGGCCCACCTGATCCAACAAGTCCATCGCGAGCTTTTTGTTTTCTGCTTCCGGCCGCTTTAGTACCAATCGCGGCGCTAACATGATATTTTCCAAAATCGTTTTATTGGCATACAGATTAAAGTGTTGGAAGACCATGCCCACGTTTTTGCGAATCCGATTCATATCCGTTGCTTTTTGGGCTAGATCCTGGCCATTAACGATCAGTTGCCCCTTTTGAATGGTCTCTAGTCCATTAATGGTCCGAATCAACGTTGATTTTCCTGAACCAGATGGTCCAATCAGCACCACCGTTTCACCACTATCAATAGTCAGGTTAATATCATGCAGGGCGTGAAACTCACCGTAGTATTTTTCAACGTTATGAAATTCAATCATCGACATATTGCATTCCTCCATAATATGTGCAAGTCATTAAACCATTCAAGTTAAAATAGTTCGTATTTAGCTTTTTATTGATCAAATAGCCGGATTGCCGGCAATTCCGACTTTTACAGTCTTTTAAATATAAAGACTTTTAAATGTCACTGTTAGCAATCGGAATAATTAAAGCATTTCTGAATTAATATTACTCGTTGCATTAAAATATACTCATTATTTTTTAATCTGTCAACTTTCTTATACCTTCAGTGTTTACCTGAATTATCAAGATATATCTACAGTAGATAACCCTTTTAATTTTTATTCAGCCGTGCTATAGTGTGTAGAAAATGCCAAGGATGTGAAATTGATGAGAAAATATTTGATTAAATTATCACTCGCATTTATTTGCTTATTCACCTTTACACTGCTTTTTTCGAATCAGGCTAAAGCAGCAGATCATTACACAATTGGTACTGGGCCAACTTTCATGCCCTACCAAATACAGGATAATAAAGGCGAATATACTGGCAAACATCCGGGGTTAGAAATTGAAATTTTTAAAGCCATTGCTAAAAAAGAACATATTAGCTACACCTTTAAGCCAATGGAATTAACCGCCAATATCACAGCCCTTGAAGGTAATCAAACGGATGGTATCCTTGCCGCACTCATGATCACGCCTGAACGGAAAGAGAAAATGGACTTCTCCAACTCCTACCTCAGCGTTGGACTGACACTGGCTGCCCCCATTAATAGTAAGATTAAGGGCTGGTCAGACTTGAAAGGGAAAACCATCGCCGTTAAAGCTGGTTCGACTTCTGAAGCGTTCGCTGAATCGATGCAAAAGAAATACGGTTTTAAATTGCGCCACTTCAAAGATAGTAATACCGAATTAAACGATGTTTTAGTGGGCAACACCGTAGCTGCCGTGGATTCAACCGCCACCGTTGAATATGCCATTAAGAATAAAATGAAACTCCATTTAGTTGGGAAAGCCTACAATAAAAATCCCGTTGCTTTCGGAGTCAAAAAAGGTACCCATAAAAAGTTGCTGCGGCAATTCAACGCCGGTTTAAAAGCCATCAAAGCAGACGGTACTTATAATAAAATCATCTCAACTTACCTTGGCAAGCACAGTACCGTCACCGGTGCCACCAAAGTGGACCGTTCCTTCATTGGTTTGCTGCGGCAAAACGCCGACTCATTTATCAGTGGGATCACCATGACCATTGAAATCACCGTTTTGGCGATTGTTTTTGCCACCGTTATCGGCGTTGTGCTTGGTATTTTAGGAACGGTTCCCAACCGGGCACTCAAAGCGATTTCCTCAACTTACGCTTTTATCTTTAAGAGTATCCCCGTTATGGTGCTGGCCTTCTTCGTTTACATTGGGATTCCAGACTTAACTGGTGAAAAAATCCCGTTGTTCATCGCTGGGGTCGTCACCATCACACTAGAAAACAGCGCCTATACCGCTTCCTTCGTACGCGGTGGTATTGAGGCTGTTCCTAAGGGGCAAATGGAAGCTGCCCGTTCTTGCGGGATAACTTACTTTGACGCTATGCGCCAGATTGTCCTTCCCCAAGCCGTTCGCATCATGGTGCCATCTTTCATCAACCAGTTCATTATTGCCCTCAAGGGGACTTCAGTGCTGTCCGCTATCGGGGTCGCTGAATTGACCCAAGAAGGAACCATCATCATCGCCAAAAATATGGAAGGGTTCAAGGTCTGGTTCTTAATTGCCCTGATGTATCTGATTTTGATTGCCATTTTAACTTACCTCTCTAATACAGTTAAAAAACACTACAAGCTGGCGGATTAATCGTTTTAAAATGGCAAAACAAAATGGCTTCACTCTTAATGAATATTGGAGTGAAGTCATTTTTTAGTTATTTGGCGACAAACAAAAAGAAGTTAACTCAAGAATCAAATACATCTTAAGTCAACCTCATATGAAATAGTATGTTTTTAAATACTATTAGTTAATTAATCTAGTTCCTGCGACACAAGTTCTTAACGAAAGTCACCAAAAGTGTCACCAGCAAAAGGAGTCTTGATTAAGAACTGCTATATATCAACGTTTGTAACGCATATAAAACTCATATTATGCGCCCCCCGAGGGCGCATACTAGGGCATCAAATCAACGTTTTAAGTACTTTTACCGAAAATTTACCGAAAGTTAGCAGGGGCAGTGAAGCACATAGCATTATGCTATGTGTTTTTTACTCAAGGTAAGTTTCTTAATAGTTTAACTATTCAGCTAATTCAAATTTAGGTAACTGTTCAACCAAATCTAATGTCTTTAACGAAACTGAAATTACCCGTAATAGCAGATTAAAAATATACTTTGGGTCATCACTATAATCATTTGGATCATCCGTAATTTGAGATGGCGTGTCAGTTGATACCTTATACTGGTCCATAATCCATTCCACCGCAGATCGCCCATCCAAAATATAATCATAAGTCCTTAGGGGTATTCCCTCGATTGTGATATCAGGGTTAAACTTAATAATACTTTTATCATTATTTTTACCGAATGTCATTTTATTATTTACCGCAAAATTGGGGTTTAACGTATGATAAACGATTTTACAACCTTTATAAATTTCACTGGACTCATAATTAACATGCAATTTAAACAACTTTTCGCCAATTTCGGCGTATTTATCTGCATGCATTAAAATCGGGATTCTCGCTAAATCCTTAACTAGTTCGTTACGATATCTTTCTTTATATTCTGGTGAGTTCATAACACCATACACATAGTAATACGCTTCATCAGTAGTCATTCCTAAATGGTTTGAAAATGACTTAGATAGATTATCCGTACCCCCACCTAAAAGACCCCCGTCACCACTATTGTTAAACCGCATAAATCCTTGTGATTTTTCTAAACAATCCATATTGGGTATTAAATCTGTTGCAAGCGCAGAAAATAAATTACGAGCACCTCTTCCACTTGTAAAAATGACTGAATTTTCTTTGCCAAATTGATCATAATATATACGTTTTCTTTCAATTACTAATTCATCATAATATAGCCATCGTTTAGTGAAGGGTCTGTACAAACTTAAAACTAATTTTGTTGGGTCAAACTCTATTTTTTCCCCACGTTTAATTCGCTGTTTTAATCCGTCTGACCACTTGATGTATGTTGAATCACGACTGAGAAACATTTTTCTTTTTTCAGGATCTATATCACGTACTCTTTCCAATTCTGAGTTGTAATGATCTATCAATAACTTAGCGTGCTGAAGTGTACTTTCTTTTGAAAATCCATAAACCCAGCTATCCCTGTTAGTATTAACACCTAGGGCATTTTGGGGAAATATACCAACACTATTCTTTTTTGTCGCAATTGGATAAAAGCCCTGATATATATTGTCCCGTTGCCCAACCCAGTCGTTGTTTTCATTAGGCTGAACTTCCGTAAATTTCATTCCAAATATTGATTTTGAATCCGTCAACAACTTAAATTTTTCAGATTTAGTTTTATAATCGCCAACATCCTTATAAAAAATATGGTGATTATTACTCCCATCTTTTACCAAAATTGAAATCGCAACTCCCGCTAAAATATCAAAAACGTTGCCGCCTTCTTTTTTAGCCAAGTCACCCTTTCTACCACGAATTGAGCCTCGCAAATTTATGATGTACAAGTAATTAAACTCCCCATACATTGCACCACGCACACCGTCCATTGCGTTTTTATCAATAAATCCCGAATTTGTTATAAACCCAATAATACCGTTTTTACCTAACCTATCACTTGCCCATCTAAACGCTTTAATATAGCTATCATTTAGCCCAATTGAACTAACTGCTGTACTGGTTTTACGATAAGTATCATTTACTCGTCGTTCTAGATTCTCATAATGTAAATTATCTATATAACTTTTATTATTTTGATCGCCTGAATATGGCGGATTACTAATAATCACATCAATTGGGATTTCTTGTTGTCGTAACAACCGTTTATTATTTTTGTTGAATAAATCATCTCCCCATTTTTCAAAATTTTCTGTAGTTTCAAATGTATCCGTCAGAACAATTCCACTAAATGGTACATATTTTTCTGATCCGTTAATTTCATCAAATACGGCTTCAATATTCACTGCAGCAATATAATAACTCAATAATATGATTTCATTGGCGTGCAATTCTTGGGTATATTTTCTAGTAATATCAGCAAGTGTAATCTCGCCGCGTCTCATCTCATCCGCTAGATATTGCAGAGTTCGCGTGATAAAAGTACCGGTCCCAGTAAAGGGATCTAAGACATGAACATTTTCATCCGCTAAACCGCGTCCAAAGTATTTATTAAGTACCTCGTCTACTGATTTCACAATAAAATCAACAATTCCCACGGGAGTAAAGACAACGCCTAACCGTTCAGTCGTTTCACTGAAACCAGCTGTAAAGAAATTATTATACAGAGTCTTGATAAACTCTTGTTTTCCTGCCGAATTATCAATTCCTCTTGCCCGCAACCGAACGGATTCATAGAAAGGTTCCAACGCTTTTTGTTCCTGGTCAAACCCGGCTTCAACCATCAAATCAATCATATTTTCCATAGCTTTAGACACCGGATTATCATTTACAAAATTATATTGATCGAACAGTGCTTCAAATATGGGTTTAGTAATAATATGCTGGGCCAGCATCTCAATTGCCTGGCGCTGATCAATATCCGAATTAATATTGTATTGCAAGCTACTTAAAAATTTATCAAAAGTCTTTGCAAAGCGTGTTCGCTTGTCATTGATTAAATCTTCAATCCAACGGATGTGTCGTTCAGCTAGTTTTTGAACATCTTTAGACCAATCCTCTAAATACCGCCGATCACCAACTTTTCGCACGATACGCCCATAAATGGCATCTTGGATTGCATGCCAGTTCATTTGCAATTCAGTTTCAGTAGTATTTACCACGTCAACTGCATCTGGATCTCTAAAAGCACGCAAATCATCGTTCTTGCTATTATCGAACTTAAGTTCACCGTTTGGTGCTTTGCCCACACCGATAACGTTCAAATCATGCGGCTTTTGTTTGTTTAGATCTAACTTATTAACAGTCGCTTCAAAGCGTTCATCGATGGACCTCAAGGCATTAAGTACTTGCCATACTGCTTGATACTCGTCGTTATTATCAAGCACGTTTTCAGGACTCTCACCCAAGGGCACTACGATTGGTAAAATAATGTAGCCATACGCTTTGTCGGGTGCCTTACGCATAATCCGCCCAACTGCCTGCACAATATCAATCTGTGACTTTTTTGCTGCAAAGAATATGATGGCGTCTAAGTTGGGCACATCAATTCCTTCTGTCAAAAATTTAACATTCGATAACACACGGGCTTCATTGTCTGGAAAATCTGATGCAAGCCAGTCAATCTCTGATTTTTTCTTCAGTGCATTCATTGATCCATCCACATGTCGCACTTCTACATCGAACTTATTGGGATTTTCATTACCCAGGTATTCGTTCACCACACGATTAAATTCCTTAGTAATTTGTTTTGAACCCACTGCCTTAGGCCTATTTTTACTGCGTTGTTTATCAATCACAGATGCAAAGGCAATCGCTCTCCGCATCGGATATCCGTCGACTTTATTAGAAAAGCTCTTCCGTTTCATCATTGCATTCCAAACACCAATGATTTTCCCAATATCGTTGATTCCAATACCATTCTCAGTTGCGATACTGGACTGCATATCTTTATGAATGACCGATGCATCAACTGCAAGAACCTCAACTTTATAATCAGTTAAAATTCCACGGGCAACCGCATCCCCGAAGCCAAGCCGATATATTTCATCACCAAATACTGTCTTATCATCCATTGATGCGATAACAATACTATCCTGAACAGCCTTTTTTTTAGTATCTTCCGAATAAATTTTGGGTGTCGCAGTTTGATATAATCGCCGTTTGGATTTTACAACATCATTGGAATGCACTTTCATGAACATACCGGTCTTATCCTTTAAAGCATGTGCTCCAACGGTACGATGAGCTTCATCTGCAATGATCAAGTCAAACTCTGGGAAACCTTTTTCTTGAGCTTGGTGCAAAACTTCAATCGACTGATATGTACTGAAGACAACTGTTAATTGATTAGCATTAACATGCAAGTTTTCATAGTTATTGACCAGTTTTTCAGCGTCGGTAGTTGCTGGAAAGCCAATATCTTCAACATTTAGATCTTCTTCATCATTATTATTAAAAGTTTTGCGTTTCGATGCACTTCGATCGGAAGTAACCGCAAAGGAAACTAACTCAATATCATCCGAAACATCGTTATTCCAACTAAATAAGGTTTGTGATAACAGTTGAATGCTTGGAACTAAATACAACACTTTGTAATTTCTTGCTTTGTTTTGTTGCATCAAAGCTTCCGCAATTTTCAGTGAAGTGAACGTCTTACCCGTCCCAGGAGCCATAATTAATTTACCACGTTCGTGATCGGCAAAATAATCAAGTGCTTTTTGAATTGCTTCCACTTGATAATCACGTGGCTGTTTCTTGTTAACTTTAATTTTTACTTGTGGTTTGTTAAATGAAAATTGAGTCCAGTCAAAAGCAGCATGCTTCAAATCTGACAAGCCCAAAATACTTACGGGCTTGGACAAGTTTCTGAAGGCTGCTTCAGCATTTTCATTCCACTCATCGGTCGTGGAAACCAAAATACCATCCGCATAATAGTTCTTTCCAAGTTCGGCGAGAAAACTATTTAAAGTACCTTTGCCAACCTTTTCCTGATAGTATTTTGCTTGGACAGCCGTCAATTTTCCCGTCTGTTTGTCATGTGCCACAATATCGACACCCAGATCTTTTTTTGGAATACCGTATTTTTCAGGCACTTCGGCAAGCATCCACACCGCGTCAAATCTATTTTTGTAAACTGGTTCATTTAGCAAAAAAGATTTAACAACTTTCTCAAACATTGTTCCGCGATCCCGTTGAATATTATTTCCAGCATCATCAATTTGCTCGATCAATTCATCAAATTTATCCATGGTAATTATTCCTCACTTGCTTGTGGCTAGAGATTTTTAACATCAACATTCTTTTGAACATAATTTTACCATGGTTTAGATATAAATCAGATTTTTATTAGTGCTGAAATTACTCCATGCGAACGGGAGACTACTCATACACATTAGCTATTTTCTTTTTTTATCGGATGTGCCTTTATCTGACGGACTATTCAAGTTATTGTATTCTCGATAAAGTTTTAGCATTTTATTATTTCTTTTTACTTTGTCATTAAATTGTTTCATAAACTGCCGATCATTGAAAAATTTATCATCCGCAGTAACAACATATGATCCAACAACAGTTCCGTCTGACATTCTTGTACCTAGTTTTAAACTTCCCAAGTGTTCCACTTCATTTTTATAAGCATAATATTTCTGCTTAACTTTACAATCATCAGTGGAGTTAAAGTACTCTGGTGTCCTAAAAACATGACCTTTTTGAGTCAATACCATTTCATTAAATTCATTTGCTGGTGTTTTATAAAACATAATTATATTGTCCACCAGCATATCATGTGTATCGAGTAATATGGCACTAGCATCGATACCCGGTATTGAAATAAGCCGTCGTTCATTTACATATTCATAGCTATTTCCATCTGATTTTAGTTTTGATATTTTCCCACGAATATCAACAAATACGTCCCTAGCAAAATTATTATTGACTAGTTGAACTTCCGTCCAATCAAACCCTGTATCATCTATCCGACTAAAGCTACTCCAGATAGTTGCATTTTGGGGAATCATAAACTTGTTTAGGACCACAAATAATGGTCTAGAATTCTCTTTTTTCTTTTTTGTAGACCATCTATGTTCCGAATTAATCTGAAGCGCAACTGCAGCAACAGCTGCGATTGTACCAAGCGCTCCTACCCAATCAGGAACTGTTCCCCAGTCAAACTTCTTAATCAATACTGATAAATTACTTAGCATTGACGTCCCCAGCACAAACCACACTAAATTTCGTAGCAAAACACACCCGTCCTTACTGTAAATCCTAGTTTATTTCTACAATTCATCCTGTATTCAAGAACTATTAAGATTAAGTTGTAATATTACCAGGGATAATTTTTAATCTGATCACCAATTATAAAAACATCATCAAAATTATTAAAAAAGCCGTCCACATCGTGGGCGACTTTTTTAATCATGACGATGATCGGGTGGGGAACAGGTTCAGTGATTGATAAGAATTCGCTCCCCACCGATATTAATTATAGCAGGTTGATTAGATAGATGCTTCAAACAAAGTAAAAACCGCCGATAAACGGATGCTCCAGTTATAATTATCGGCGATGTGTGACAGGTGTGACACCATATCAGGAAAACTCTTTTATTTTCTATTGAATATCTTCTTGATAATTAAATAACAATTTAATTCAAAAAGATGTCACTCCTGTCACTGACTTACCTTATCGGCAGATTCTTTTAACCTAAAGATAGTTCTAATAAGCGTTAATTTAATAATTTTTCTCAATAATTCACTGTTAGAAGCCAATATTCACCTGGCCCACCAGAAATCACTACGTGAAGTCAGCAAACGGCACCCCAAAATAGTGATAATAAAGGAGAACGTGCAAGCCAATTTATAGCGCATTATAACTTGTATTCACCGGCTTTTACACTTATGTCTGCTGAATAACTGCCTTGTCAGCTTGCTAGTACTGGGAAACCATCTTCTTACCGGTGGGCAGTACGATGGAATTAGTAGCGTATCAATACAGCCAATCTTACCCAACCTGATATTTTACCGGTATAAGGGTATCTACCTACCCAAGAACTTACTGGCGTCTCTTACCAGCATGAGGTATCTTACCCACGTACCGACTTACCGACGTTCTCTTACCATCACGAAGGATCTTACCTACCTATGTCCTTCATCAGTATTGTCAATCCAATCAATGTCACTTCCAGATCCATCGTACTCATTCACTTTAATTTCAGTAATACATACTTATCCGTTCCTATATCAGTCCAATAGTTGCTCTTCCCCCTACTTTCGTAGTTTTTTAGCGTGCGGTAGTTATCGTTACATCAGTGGTTATAGAGATTTTTATCAGGAAAAGTATTTCCATATTTACTTCCTCTTATGAGTCAATTATAGTATGAACTTTGTCTTGCTTTCAGCGGTATTCAAGACTGAAATCATTCTAAATTTCACTTTCTACTTAAACCATACGACTAAAAAATGAGCACTCTTAATACCGTATTTTTACTTTAAAGTCGTTAATTGGAAACTCAAAGTTAATAAAAAGTCCCCCAAAAGTTGTTTCCAACTTCGGGGGACAAGTCTTTTCGGAACTCTCTTTTTAATTAAAAATCATTATTTTCTACATCATCACTCCACTCAATTTCTGGTGTACTCAAGTTACCAAATTTACTTGCTTGTTTGTTTACTGTATTCCATAAATCGGATGATTTTCGGGCTATTTCAACTATGCCATTTGGTTCTAAATGCCATTCAATCGTGTCGTTATTCTGAAGATTCATATGTTTCCTTACTTGCTTGGGAATGGTGACACGATTATCACTGCCAATTTTAGAAATAAGCCTACCTGCTTTATCGATTTTCATTAGCCATCCTCCTTAGAATATCTATGCTGATAATAATCGGATATAATTGTTTAATCAAAAACTAAAAATCTTCCTACATTGTGGGTGGCCTTGAGGAACATAAAAAATGACCGGGTGGAAGGTATGCTCAGTGCTTGGGAGAATTTGTTCCAGCCAACAATGATTGATGATCATAGCATGTAAACTAGTACTACAAGTAACTACACAATGTCTGAATAATTGATGCTTCAAATAAAGTAAAAACCGCCAATAAAATGATGCTCCGGTTATAAATATCGGCGATGTGTGACAGGTGTGACACCTGATTAAGAAAACTCATTTATTTTTTATAGAATATCTTCTTGATAATTAAATAATAATTTATTTCAAAAAGATGTCACCCCTGTCACTAGATTACTTTATCGGCAGATTCTTTTAGGTAATAAAAAGCGTGAGAGGCTAATTAATAGTGACGTACTCGCTTGTCATGCTCGCCCTTGGCTTACTCATACTACATATCGATATATATCAATATTAAAACTTAACCGTTACCTTACTGGCACCCCAAAGGCGTACCAACACCATGTAACTTGCAAGCTTAAAGACTTAACCATTTCCTAATCGTGCAGTCAAACTACCTACATGGCTGCGTATCTTATATACACCTAACTTACTAACATGAATATTACCAACGTCTCAACACTGCGGGTGGGCTACCAACCGGCAGCTTACCAACGTTCTCAACACTACGGGTAACTCACCAGCCGGTGCCTTACCAACGTGCTCAACACTGCGGATAACTTACCAGCCGGTGGGGTTACCAACGTGCTTAACACTGCGGGTAACTTACCAGCTGGTGGGGTTACCAACGCGCTTAATACTGCGGGTAGACTACCGACCGGCGGCTTACCAACGTGCTCAACACTACGGGTAACTTACCAGCCGGTGGGGTTACCAACGCGCTTAATACTGCAGGTAGACTACCAGTCAGTGGGGTTACCAACGCGCTTAACACTGCGGGTAACTTACCAGCTG
>NZ_BCMF01000001.1:296577-314740 GCF_002217925.1 Secundilactobacillus mixtipabuli
GTAACTTACCAGCCGGTGGCTTACCAACGTGCTTAACACTGCGGGTAACTTACCAGCCGGTGGGTTACCAACGTGCTTAACACTGCGGGTAGACTACCGACCAGCGGCTTACCAACGTGCTTAACACTGCGGGTAACTTACCAGCCGGTGGGTTACCACCCCCTCAACAGCGTGAGCAGCCTACTAACGTGATACTTAACCCGCTCTTCTTACCAGCACAGTCAGCCCAAACAACACGACTTCCTATTCATCATAAATATTCTCTTCATTCATATCCGTTGAAATCAGTCAATCGGCTACTCCCCCCTATTTCCGTTTTTTTTCGAATCACTGTAATTCCTGTTATATCAGCATTTATAACGATTTTAATTAAAAAAGTGTTTCCACATTTGTTTCCATTTTTGAGTTAAATATTGTGTTTATTTCTACCTAATTTTTATGATAATTCGCATTATAACAAGTCCTTTCTTCCGTTACTCTTGTTCTGCCGATACGTGGGTTTGTTTAGGTATTTGCTTGAAGCTAAATGAATACCCAGTGGTTTCATTCTTTATCATATTGGAAACCTTAAAGTCTTCTATTAGTGGAGATAGATCCTTTTTTATTGGTTCGATAACTCTTTCACCAATCCGTTTGTCATCATAGCTTTGTGGAAACCCCAGTATACTTTGTAGTTCTTTTGGATTAAGCTCTTTCTTTTCTTCCGTTACACGCCACTGCATGATGTACAATAACATTTTCTTAGCAAATACACTGTCAATTTGCACGAATTCCCATAATGTATGCTCAGTATATGAACTTTCCATCCCATTTAAAATTCCCACTAATCCCGAGTCCACTGAAACTTCAAGGCTACCGGTTTGAGGATCAATTAGATAGTTATAAAAAAGTAACCCTAAACTTTCTCCTCCGTCTGCACTTGTATAGTAAATACGTGGTTCCGTTACACGATGATACGTTCTCGCTATAGCTCTGAGAATAGGTGGTTTTGAGGTCGTCTCGATTCCACTAAGTTTCTTTAAATCAGCCAGAGGAATGGTGATCTTCTCTTCTTTTTTTTCCGCTAACTGCACACATAATGCTAAGAATACGTTCATCTCAGTTTTAGTGAACTTAGAATAATTAATAGTGCTAAATCTATAACTTTCAATATTTTCCAAATTAGTCATCTCCACAATAGCTTCTTGTCACGAATCTAGCACAGTAAATTTAATAACGCAATTAAACGGAAACCTATACAGATTCCAAAACAACATCCGGCTCCCTATGCCTATCTGAAACACAAAAAGTCTTCTTCAAAGTTATTTCATCGAATCTAACCCACGACCTATTCAGAAATGCCAAACTTGCACAAATGAAAAAGCACTCCAAAGAGTGCCTTAATTGATTACTTTAATAACGGTATGATATGCCAATTTTCCCGATGCTCCCCTCCTTGATAATTTTTTACTACTATAAAATATTGGTTTGATAGAATAATATACTCATGTCACTAAATCACCGTACCTGCGCGTCTTTTACTCATCTTCAATTATCTAATAATCTCATGCCAGAGTAATAACTACCAAAACTCGAGTGACCCTTATTCTTCAAAAATCTTTGGCTAAAAAGTTTTGAGAATTTATCGCGACTAATTGACTGATTATTAGCTTTAGCCCAGACTTCAAACTCATTGAGCAGTAAAGTACTTGTTAAACGGTCATTCTTATCGTGCGTGATTTTGATTCGATCTTCAATAAACCAGCCCACAATATCCTGCTTTTTTCTTTCCATCTCACTGATGTCTTGAATCTTCTTTGGGATAACCAGCTGATATGCTTCATTTTCCAAATATTTTCTTGCACCATCAATGATCCACTGGAAAATAACGTTCCGTTCTTCATCAAGTTTATCCGACAATCTGACGTCAATTTTTGGATCACTGGTAGCTGAGAATTTAGCCAGAAATGGGATGTACACTAAGCGACGGTAGATACCTGAATCAGTTCCAACCAATTGAGGTTTATAGTTCGTTGACAACCATACTGTGATTGTTGGCCTGAAGTTAATGTTACCTTTATAAAGCGGTCGAGCATTCTGCTTTTCCCCTGAAAGTAACGATTTAATAAGAGCTTCATTTAATTTAGTTCCACTTTCCAGCTCAGATGTTGTAACAAATCGTTTTCCTTGAAGAGATACAATGTCGGGTGACGCCCCAGAACCATTACTGAACCTTTTATCGGCAATGATCGATTCTGGGTTCATTTTCCAAGCGTAATCTCCTAAAGCATTCGATATCGCATTTAGAAAAACACTTTTTCCGTTAGAACCGTTTTTTCTATCATCAGTGTCATCACCGAATAAAATGAACATCAATTGGTTTCTTCCAAGACCAACCAGAGAATATCCAACAGCACGTTGAACAAATTCTATAATCTCAAGATCCCAAAGGAAAATTTCATTGAGAAACTGTTCCCATCGCGAACCTTCATATGGGAAATTATCGATACACCCATTAGTAATCTTAGTAAGCAGAAATTCCGGATTATGTGAGATTACATCAATTCTTCGATTATCAAAGTCTACTTTCAGAACTCCCGATGGTGTATTGATTAAATTTTCATCAGCATCCAAGTGTTCAACAGCTACCGGAACTAATGATTTTATCTCTTCAATTGCATTCTTTTTACCTGAATGACTGCGTTCCTTAGCAATAAATCGTCGTTTAGCTTCCGTTTCATTGCTGCCGCTTCTAATACTTTCATCTGCGTGAGATGGCTCACCAGACAAATGTTCCACAACCGCGTTAAAACATTGCTCAAGAAATAAATTCTTGTCAACTTCCCACCTAGTAGAATTCCAATAGTAAAAAGATTTCATGTCCGGTACATAAATAAATTGATTTTTGAACGAGTCTACCATCCGTTGAGCCATACCAATATCATCGTACGAATAATACCCAGACTCGTTTCTGTCGTTTTCAAATTCGATAAATGTATCAAAATTTCCGTTTAGTACATCTGAGTTTATAGTTTTCTTATAATTCATTTTGAAAAATCTCGCTTTCACCCCTATAATTAGGGGAATAAATTTTATTTGGTTTTATGCCCGTGTCGATGCACGGGCTTTTTTGGTATAAAAACATGCGCAACTTTTATGTTTCTTATACCTATCTATTATTTTCTGATTCACGATGCCCTTGCTAAGCAATCTATATTTTTATTAGTGTTTATGCTCGTTCATGAACGCAATGGCGTCTTTTTTTGAGACATACTGTAGTCCATCAATATTGATGACCTTTAAGCCGGCAGGAAAGAATTTAGATGTTATCGTTGATCTGCCACAATTTAAGAACTTAGTTGCTTCATTGATTCGCATATAGTCTGGATATCGAGCCTCATTCTTCACAACTTCAAAAGATTCCCTTGCCATGGCTAAAATAGCGTCCCGGAGATTAGCTTCAAATTCATCAGGTAGTTCTACTTTTACTTTCATCTTTTGCACCTCTTAATTCTCATTATTAGTTGATTTTTTCGGGAACTGGGATTGGTAATAATCATTTAGGTTTAATAGCACTGAAATTGGGACACTTTTAGCTGTTCCATCATAAATCGCTTCCAGAGTTTCTCTATCAATACCAGTGCATTAGCTATTTCAGCAATTCTAAGGGATTTGTCATCCGTTGCTACTAAAGTAATAAACATCATATTTCTCCTTAACATTTGAATTTAATATCTTTCAGAATTGGACAATACGCAGCTTATCAAAAAAATACATCCGTGTTTTTGTTAAAAATAGCCGTATCTTTTCCAATCTAATTTTTGGGGTGGTTCACTTAACTACTGTCATCTAATTACTCCTCTCCTGCTTTATTTGCTGTTTCAAATCACAATAAACAGCTGCCTTTAGCTGTAGTTTGTTTTGAACAAGTAAAAGAGTATCAGAATCAGAATTTTTTGTTTTTATCAAAAATTAGATAATGCTATAATTTACCTAAATGCTGATATAGCAGCATTTTACGAGAACTTTTTCTCGTTTGACAAAAGTAATTCTAGGTGTTCTAGATTCTCAAAATATCTAATAACACCACGATTTAGTTTCTCGGCATATATTTCTACTCATCACTGCCCTTGCTAAGCTCGACAGAGGAGAAATAATCATGACGGATGAAATTAAAAGATACCAAAATAAAAAGGGCCAAAAACTTTATAAGTTTAAGGCCTATCTAGGGAAAAATATTTTTACGGGTAAAAAGAAGGAGGTTTCTCGATCAGGGTTTTCATCAAAGCATGAAGCTTCGCTAGAGCTTAATCGCTTGCGATATGAGTTTGAACATTCCAGTAAATACGCGAATGAAAATATCACTTACAAAGAGGTATTTGACAAGTGGAAAAAAGTTTATGCTCCTTCCGTGAACGAGTCGACGTTAAATCGCGTCCTTGGAATTTTTAGAATCCATGTTCTTCCTATAATAGGAGACAAACGGATGATTGATATTGACACTCCCATGTGCCAGAGCTTAATGGATGGTATTGCAACCGAGGTTAAAGACTTTCGAAAGGCTGGCAACTACATCCGTCTCGTTTTCAAGCAGGCAGAGCGGATGTCGTTCATTGATAAGAACCCAATGGACTTTGTAATTTATCCAACCGCAGAGCCGTCACATCCAAAAGCTTTCTGGAACCGTGAGCAACTCATGAAGTTTTTAAAAGTCTTGAACGAATATTATGCTGAACAACCTAAACAACTGGCATACTTACGATTATTGGCAGTCACAGGTGCTCGGAAAGGTGAATTACTCGCACTCAGATTCTCGGATGTAAATTTTAAGGAACACACTGTAAGTATCGACAGAACCATTACACGGGGAATATCAAATGAACAAAAAATTGGTAAGCCTAAAACAGACAATAGTATACGGCATCTCTTCCTTGATGAGGAAACCCTGGATATTTTGCGAAATTGGCAGAACCAACTGAAAAAAGATCTTGTTAGCAAAGGAATCGGTTTACAACCTGATCAACTCCTTTTCCCTAACAGTAAGAATCGAATGACTTCGTTGATGGAACCAAATCGCTGGCTCACAAAAGTTATTGACGCTTATCATTTAAAACCAGTCATCAGTCCACACGGATTCCGGGCAACCACGGCTAGTTTACTGAGCCAAGCTAATATGCCTATGAAGTCAATTCAACTTATCCTCGGTGATAACTCAATTGATGTTATCTTGAAACACTATATCCAACAGGATGAGAGAATGAAACGCGAATCAGCTGATAAATACAGGAAATACCTAGGGCTATAACTAAGTTATCTGTGGCTTTCTTTAGCTTTAAAAATTTACCGAAAATTTACCGAAAAATATTCGGTAAATATAGCAAACTGTGGACAGCAAAAAAGGCTAAATGCTGATATATCAACATCTAGCCTCAACTATAGACAACGGCAATCGCCTATATTGCGCCCCCCGAGAGTCGAACTCGGATCATGAGGACCGAAATCTCATGTGCTATCCATTACACTAAGGGCGCCCAACACAACTATGATAGCTGTGTTGACCAATGATTTCAAGCATTAACGCAATCCCGCAATCTTAGCTGCTGCTTCTTGCAGGTAGATGAAACAAGCTTCGTTACTGGTCTTGAAGTCGTTCACAAATGAATCCGTCTGAGGTTTAACCGTTTCAATCGGCTTCTTCATAATATCAATCACTTCAATATTATCGCCTGACCATCTGGCTGAGTCATAGTGGCCTTCCTCAGCAAACTCTAGATAGGCTTGAAACGAGGCTAATACCGTGTATTTAATGACATCGGCTTCCGTCGCTGTCTCACCGTTAGCTTGGCGGCGAGCAACTTCTTTTTCGACTTCTGCCATGGTTTCTGGAACATCAATTTCCATGAGTAACTCCTCTTTCTGTCTTAGTCTTCACCACATTTTAGCATGTTACATTCCAAATCTCCTGTTAAATTTTTCTGAAGAAGCGAATAATTTTAAATCGGTTTCACAATCGTTGGCATTAAAGGAAGGTGATGGTTACTTTCTATTTTTAAAAAATGAATAACAATTAAATCTTCTCTGCAATTTCTCATTAAATCAGGTAAACTAGGGTTAATGAAATGAAATATTAAATGCAACCAAGGAGGAGAATATGACACTCTTATATCGAAGTACGCGTGGTGCAGCGGATAACGCCTTAACCGCCTCCGCTGCAATTTTACAAGGGTTAAGCCCAGATGGTGGCCTTTACGTGCCAACTGAACAACCTCAACTCGATTTAGATCTGAACGAACTCCCAAACATGAGTTATCAAGAAGTGGCCTTCAAAGTCCTTAAAGCTTTCCTGACCGACTTCACGGATGAAGAAATTAAAAGCTGTGTTGACGCAGCCTATGATGATAAATTTGATGACGCTCGGATTGCGCCGGTTACTCACCATGGCAACGACTATTACCTGGAACTGTTTCATGGTGCTACTATCGCCTTTAAGGATCTCGCACTGTCAATCCTGCCACACCTCATGACCACGGCAGCCAAAAAGAACCATTTTAAAAAGGAAATCGTCATTCTGACTGCAACTTCCGGTGATACTGGTAAAGCGGCAATGGCGGGATTCGCTGACGTCAGCGGCACGAAGATCATTGTCTTCTATCCTAGTCAGGGTGTCAGCGCAATTCAAAAACAGCAGATGATCACCCAAGTTGGCGAAAATACCTACGTGGTAGCAATCAACGGCAACTTTGATCAGGCTCAGACTAACGTGAAGGAAATCTTCAATGATCAGGCTTTCCAAGCACAACTTGCCACTAAGGGCTTCCAGTTTTCATCTGCTAACTCCATTAACATTGGCCGATTGGTACCGCAAGTGGCTTACTACTTTTATGCCTACGGTCAGCTGATCAAACAAGGCGGTATTCAAAACGGTGACACCATCAACTTTAGTGTGCCAACTGGTAACTTTGGTGATATCTTAGCGGGCTACTACGCCAAGCAATTAGGTTTGCCAGTGAACCGGCTGATTTGTGCTTCAAACCAAAATAACGTCTTGACGGATTTCTTTAAAACTGGTTACTATGACCGGATTCGGCCATTTTTCACAACCACTTCTCCCTCGATGGATATCTTGGTTTCCAGCAACTTGGAACGCCTTGTTTTCCACGCTACCGGTGAGGATGCCACTCAAACTGCTGCCTATATGCGCGAACTGGAAAAAAACGGTCATTATCAAGTTAAACCAGCCGTACTAGAACAGCTGCAGGCAACCTTCTCAGCTGACTTCGCTAGCGGTGACGACGATCAGCAAGCCATCGCCAAAGTTTTCAATCAAACTCAGTTTGCCATCGATCCCCACACTGCGGTCGCTAAAGCCGTAGCTGACAAATATCGGCAGGCAACCGATGACCATCATCCAATGGTGATTGTTTCAACTGCCAGTCCCTATAAATTCCCCAACGCCGTTCTTAGTGCTATTGAGGGACACGACGTCACCGTTGATGGTTTAGACGCTGTTCAACAGCTCTTCGACCACATCAACGTACCGTTACCAAAAGCGATTAAAGTCCTCTTCGATGCAAAAGTCCGTCATAATACCACCGTCCAGCCAGATGACATGCGGGCTGCAATTACAAAAATTCTTAAAATTGACTAAGTAAAGCTATTCAAATTATATAAAGAAAGCTATACTTTAATAGTCAAATGTTTTAAGTAACCGAGGTGAAAGTTTGTGGCAGATATTAAGAAAGACTATTTAACCGTTTCAACATACAACGCCATCCTCCATCGTCAGCTTCAACGCGATATGAACCAGTTGCTGATCAAGGATAAATTACCCGTCAACATTACAGAAATGTACTTGATGGTCTTGATCTTGGAGAGTCAACCCATCAGTCAACGCCGTGCATCTACGACGTTAGCTGTCGATGAAGGCTTGATGACGCGAATGGTGAAACACCTGACTGCACTTGGCTTAATTCACAAAGAAGCTGCCGCCAATGACAAACGGGTCAAAGAATTGACATTGACTGCCGATGGCGAGAAGCTGCTGGATTATGGCTTATCACAAGTCAACGAATGGTGGGAATCCATTGAACCCGACTTAAAGGGCATCGACATCAATAATCTAGGGCGTGAACTCTTTGATATTTCTAAAGTTGTGCTCTCCGATCGTCATCAGACACCACTAAATAACGATCGCGTCAACGCGGAACTGGAAAAATAAGTCGTTTAATCAACGCTGAATTTTAAAAAACCGATGACAGTGATCAGCTGTTATCGGTTTTTTTGACTAAAAGCAAAGTTAGTTCTCACTGGTATTTTCACCGTTAAACGACTAGTCTAGACTTGAAACTATCGAGTAAGGAGTGGTTATGATGACACGAACCGTAAGCATTGCGCAGGCACGTCAGGGTGACTCACACACAATTCAAGAAATTGGCATACCATCATTAGTTTTGATGGAACGAGCGGCGTTAGGTGCAACCGGACGCCTGCTAACCGGTGATTTTAATCTTTCAAACGTGTTAGTTTTCGCTGGCACGGGTAATAACGGTGGCGACGGTTTGGCAATCGCACGGATGCTGCACGTCCGGGACGTGAAAGTCACCGTCATGCTCACCGGTGCTGAAGACCACACTTCCACCGAAACGGCACAGCAGCTTAAAATCCTGCACTATTATCAAATCCCAGTCATTCCAGCAAGCACGTCACTCAGCGGCTACACCACGATTATCGATGCGATTTTTGGCATCGGCTTGGATCGGCCTGTTGAAGGCAAATTCGCCGACTGGATCAAGGCCATCAATGCGTCATCCGCAAAAGTATTTAGCGTGGATGTCCCTTCTGGCTTAAATGCTGATACTGGTGAGCCGCAAGGTGCTACCGTAAAGGCGACTGCTACCAGCACCTTTGCCTACGCCAAAAACGGTTTCGTCACGGATCAAGGCAAACAATACACTGGTGAATTATTTGTAGAAGATATCGGTGTCTATCTCAACGATCATTATGAAGCATAATGAGCTTAAAAAGGGGTTCAGAAACGGCCAATTTGCCATTTCTGAACCCCTTTTATTGATGCCGCTATTTAGCTGCAATGGCCTTGATTGCTGCTGCATAAATGTCCATCGCGGTGAACATTTTTTCCATTTCCCACTGCTCATCAACCTGATGCATATAGTCGGGAACACCCGGCAGCATAGCACCAAACGCAACGCACTGATTCATTGTCCGAGCATACGTTGCACCGCCAGAAACTTGCGGTTCCGTCTCATCGCCAGTAACGTCGTGGTAAACCGCCATTAATTTTTCAACTAACTCACTGTCTCTCGGGACATATAACGGTGCGAGGTAATCAAAATCTTCATAGCGATAACCAAATTCGGCTACTTTGGCGGTCATTTGTTCAATCAGCTCATCGTGATCAACGGTCACAGGAATCCGCATATCCACCTGCATCCGTGTCTCTTCCGCGTTCACCTCAATATTGGAAATATTAATAGTTAGGTGGCCAGAGGCTTCATCTGATACATCACCCACTAAGTTCGTTCCCGTCGCATCTTCCTTGAAACAGCGGCCAATAATACCGAGCGGGCCATCTGGGAAAACTTTGTCCAGCGCCATCGCTAACCGTAACACTGCGTTGGTTCCTTGTGGCGCTAACATGGCGTGAACTGACTTACCAGTCACGGTAATGCCATTTTCATCCGTTTCGTAGTCAAAGCCAAAGTCATCTAGTGCTGACTTAACCTCATCGATTTTTGGCCCGTTATACTGGGCTTTGGCAGGTACAGCATTAAAGGCGTTCGTCATCGTTAAGCTAAATTGTGTACTGCCCGGTCCCACAAAATAGGACTGCTGCAACCCTTTTTCAGCGTAAGTCACCGGAAATTCAGAGTCTGGTGCAATGCCGTGAGTAATTGGCGCTTCTTTTTCCTGGTAAACCGCAATTCCCCGCCAAAGGGTCTCTTCATCGGTACCGAAAATAAATCGAATCCGTTCTTTAAACGTGACACCCGCATCCATTAACGCCTTTACCGCATAAAGGGCAGCTATCGATGGCCCCTTGTCATCCTGAACGCCACGTCCGTACATCACACCGTTTTCGACAGCGAGATCAAACGGATCATGGCTCCAATCAGCAATATCACCAGCGGGCACGACGTCAACGTGGCCGAGAACACCAAAGATCTCTTCGCCTTCGCCGACTTCAGCATAGCCGTAATGCCCTTCTGGATCCGTGTAAGTTTTGAAGCCCAGCTCATCACAGATCCGCATCATTTCATCTAAAGCATCTCTTATGGGCTGACCAAATGGTGCGCCTGGTGCTGATTCAGTATTACTCGACGGATGTTTTACTAGTCGTTTGAGCGCTTCTACAGCTTCTTTTTGATGACTTGTTTTAATGTAGGTTTGCATGGTTTGGGCCTCCTTTTTGGTGGTTACTCGTTTTTAATTGTCGAATTGGGCTGTGCGTAGACTGCGTGTTTATACTCACACCATGCCTAATCAGGCTTCAACAAGCAGAGAGCTGCATGTAAGGAGCAACCACCCAAAATCCAAGTTCGGGATTTTTGGCGCCCGCTCCTTACACTCCGCTCTCTAACCGCTTGTTTCAGCACCTTATAAGATAGCCAGTACCCCCAAGAATACACAGCTTACAATGAAGAGGTAAATCATCAGTTTTGCGATCCATTTCCACCACGTACTGATGTTAATGTGGGCAATGGCTAAGGCACCCATCACAACACCTGAAGTTGGGGTAATTAAGTTTACCCAGCCAGATGCTGCTTGGTACGCTGTGATCACCACGCTGCCATCTACGCCAGCGAATTTACCCATCGGTCCGATGATCCCCATCGTTGCGGATGCAAGACCGGAAGTTGATGGAATCAGGAATGACATTGGAATGTAGAAAATGTAGGTGATGATAATGAAGACACTTTCTGAAAGGCCCTTAAGTCCCATTTCACCCCAATGAAGCACCGTATCAGTAATCATACCGTCGTTCATAACCACTTGGATTCCCCGGGCTACCGCAACGATAATGGCTACACTGAGGAATTCCGCCATTCCACCCATAAATGCGTTGATGAAATCTTTTTCCTTCATCTTGTAAACAAACATGATCACCACTGCCATTAATAGGAACAGCATTGTGATTTCTGAGAAGTACCATTCACCCATTGGTACCATGTCGCTGCCCAATAAGTTACCTAATACCGGAATACCCGTTAACCACTTCGTTACACTTTCAAAGAAGGTCCATTTTTCGTTAATCGTGTTCCACGGAATCAACCCAACGATCATCAGCACGAAAGTGAGTCCGAATAGGACCAGAACACCTTTTTGCCGACCCGTCATTGTGCCAACTTCATCCGCGTCGCTAACGGAGAAACGATCTAAGTCTTCTTGCCGCTGTTCAAAAATCACGGACTTGCTTGGATCCTTTTCCACCTTTGAAGCGTAGCGATAAACGTACCAGATACCAACTAACAGTGTGATGACCAACAGGATCAACCGTGGGAACAGTCCCTGACCCATGGAAAGATCCATTGTCTGACTCGCTACCCCAGTGGCAAATGGGTTCACTGTGGAAGCCAAACAGCCAATTTGCGACCCGACTAAAACAATTGCCACGGCCGTCAGTGAATCAAACCCTACCGCAATCATTACCGGAATCAGCAGTGGGTAAAATGCGATTGTTTCTTCTGCCATGCCGTATGTTGATCCGCCTAAAGCGAAGAGAATCATCAAAATTGGGATCAACCGTTTTTCTTTTCCTTTATACCGACGAACAACTGCGCCAATACCATCGTCCAAAGCCTTAGTCTTGTTAACAACGCCAAGGAATCCACCAATCACAAGAATAAATAGCGAAATCGAAATCGCGCCTTCAGTATGGTCGTTACCGATCATCCCGAATACCGGTGCCATAAAAACGTCCCAAATACCTTGTGGGTTCGCCGTTACTGACTTGTAGGTATGCGCGATAATATTGCCAGCTTTATCAGTGTTATATGCTCCAGCAGGAATAATCCAGGTGAGAATTGCAACTAAACAGATAATGATGAACAGAATGGTATACGCTGACGGCATTTTAAACCGTCTCTTTTTGGGATTCACTTTAGGTGTTTGCATTGTCCTCATCTGCTACTGATAACTTATAAAAAGTTATAGATTGTTCTTGCTTCTCCCTATCCTGCCTCGCGCGAAGCTCGCTAATACAGTTGGTGTGATAGTCCACAAGCGTTAATTCCCGGCTAGCCACCGGTACATCCTTTGAAGCCTGTGTTAGTAGGCTAGTTCAAAGTTTTCAGTATCCCTGATATTCAGGGCCGCATTAATATCGCGATCTTCGGTATAATCACAGCTTTGACATTCATACACCCGATCTTGCAGTTTTAAATCAACTTTTTTATGACCACATTGGTGACATACCTTAGAAGTTGGTTCAAAACGATTGGTTAAGTGCACCGGAATGCCTAACTGCTGGCATTTAGTAACCAGTTTGATTCTGAAATTATAGAATCCTTGATAACTAACCGCTTTAGTTAAATGCCGATTTTTCAATATACCTTTAACATTCAAGTCTTCTATGGCTACCCACTGGGGCTTGGTTCTCACCGCAGTGGCAATAATCTTATTTTGATAATCGGACTGAATGTTGGTTAATCGCTGATACAAGCGTTGCACCTTCCGCTGATTTTTGGCTAGATTAAAATCAGTAGCAGACTTCCCTTCTTTCTGTTTTCTAGCTTCCAGTGCGTGATACTGACGGGACATTTTTCTTTGCAGGCGTCTAAGGCGTTTCCTAATGCGCCTTACGCGACTGCTTTTATTCTGATTGGGATACAAAGTACCATCATTTAAAATGGCGAATTCTTTAAGGCCAAGGTCAATACCAATAGGCTCACCAGCTAATTCTAATTTTGGTAATTTGGTCAGTTCTACTAAACAAGTCAAGTAATACCGACCGGCCTTGCATTTGATTCGGCCTTGTTTGATAACGAAGTGTTCTGAGTCTATAGGAATGTAGCCAAATTCTTTGAGGCGTACCCAGCCAAGTTTCGGCAACTTAATCCGGTGGCGCTGACAAGGGATGATTTGCGTTTTACCGTTCTTAACAAAGTAGTAACTGCCCTGACCGCGCTTAAACGATCGCCAGTGTGGATAACCACTCTGTTTCTTAAAGAACCGTTTCATTGCCATATCGGCATCGATAAAGGCCTGTTTAACCGATTTTGCATATAAATCCTTGATCCATAAATCATCAGGATTGACCTCAAGGTAATCATGGTTAAACCACTTACTAAAGGCATACGCATTCAAGTAATAATACCCTCGTTCATAGCGTTGCTGATTGATGTCTAAAAACAAGTTGTAAGCCCAGCGACTGCCACTGATGTGGGAATCAATCTGCCAAGCTTGTTTCTCAGTCGGCTTAATTTCGACTTTATAGGTGAGTAACATCAGTTGTTCCGCCTTATGGAATTTAATCACCAAGGTGAGGTGTCTCTCATATTATACGAAATAGATTTATTCCAAAACGCGTTTTAATGAGATTCCTATAAATCACTACTTATAAGCTATTAGCTAATCCGGAAAATTCACCTCCTAACTTTAACCTTGTGATAGTTTTTACCAAATTTATCAGAATACGAAACATTACAGAGGCACCACTTTACAAACATTAATATCCTTTTACAGCAAAATAGTTACTGTTTATACCTCCTTATTTCTATTCTTTAACACTTTTTAGTCTAGCGGAGACAAGTAACCAAATTGTGACCATTGTTTGAAAATTTTTAATTTTTTGTTAATCGTGAGCATTAATCTTTACTTATTTATCTAAGCCAAGCAAATACGGGTCAGTACCTCTGATACCAAGTTAACGCCTAATATGATATAATCCCCTTGAAAACGTCACCACAGGAGGGATATTAATGGTTGAAGATGGCTATATGAACATTCAAGATGCAGATCCAGACATTATTGTTGACCTTAAATACGCTACTACTGATAATTTTACTGGCCGGGTAATCTATGATTTCACAACGGCAATCGCTCGTACGGGGACCGCTAAGAAATTAGGTAAAGCTGCCAAAGCCTTAAAGCAACAAGGCTACCGAATTAAAGTTTGGGATGCTTACCGCCCAACTGAAGCTCAGGAAAAGTTATTCGAAGTCGTTTCGAACCCCATTTGGGTGGCTGAGCCCGATCCTAATTATTCTCATCAAAAAGGGGTCACCTTTGACCTCACACTGACTGATCTAGAGGGTAAAGAAATCGAAATGCAATCCGGTTTTGACGATTTTACCGGCAAAGCGGTTCGGGACTATCCGCGCACCCCTACTCAGGAGAAGAATTTCCAAACTTTAGTTAAAGCAATGACCGATGCTGGTTTTGTCGGCTATGAAAACGAATGGTGGGACTACCGCGACAACGAAATGGATCAGTATGGCCCACTAGATGCTAATCCAAATGATTATGCACATTCGTAAAAAATTGAGCCAACTAGTAAACATTCACCCCGAAACTGACTATACTATTCTATGGTGATTACCACCTCCAAACGATTAACTCAAGTACGTGGCTCCGTGAAATGCGACCAGGCTTGACTATGGTGATTACCCCCAACCCCTTGAGGATTGGAATTGAGTTAACTCAAAAAACACCGCCCTTTATGTGAAGGACGGTGCTTTTAGTTTCTGATTATTTTACTGTTCATTATTATCTGTCACTTGTTTAACAAATGAATGGTCTGGCACCCGAATCAACGTGAAACGGTTAGCCAATCGACCCGCATGAAGACCGATTCCATTGAGGAAGTTCTTCTTGTAGGTCGTTTCAACAACACCGACCCACGCCTTTTGGTGCATCTTTTCCATCTGGTTGACCTTAGCCTTATCCCATTTATAAGAAGAAGCCACTAAGTTGATGGGACGCTCACCTGCTGAAACGGTGGCACTATCACCCGGCACAATATCTTTTTCACCCTGGGTGTAGAACGTGTAGTACTGGGCTGGTTTACGGCCGTTACCGGTTTTCACAATGACATAGTCCGAACGGTTAGCCGCACTCGTATCCAACACCAGCGGCTTATAATGATAGGAAACTGTTACCCGTTGAGGATTAAGCCTGCTCACATCTTGGAACAGCGTTGTGTAGCCCATGCCCCACAGGCCAAGTAGGAAAATAACTAATTCGATACTCGATTTCGTTATATTTTGCCATGACCACGACCGTTTCTCTGTTACCAACAGCTTCAGCCGGCGCACCCGCATATCGTGTACCATCCATATTAAGTAAACTAATAGCAGGAGCCAAAGCCCCATGCCAACTAAGTTCCATGCTGATTTCATGCTAATCTCCCATTCTCATCCATGATTTAACGCTTACGTCGTTTTGTCCCTTCAAAGAAGCGCTTAACTGCTTTCTAGATTATCGAAAGTCCGGTTCAAAAACAAGTCTTTAGGTAGAAATGTTTCACTGACCTATAATAGCATTATACAACATTACTAGGGGGCTTTTGAAATGTGTACCAGTCTGACGTTAACAACGGTTGACGGCACCCACCTGCTGGCAAGAACGATGGATTTTCCAAACGTTGATCCTTGGCAGCCAACCGTGCTTGAAACAGGGACTAACTGGCGGCCAATTTTAGGTGAACAGCAACGCACGCAGTACCGAATTGTCGGCTCCGCTCGTCACCTAAATGGCCATTACCTGTTTGGTGATGGTTTAAACAGTGCGGGCCTCAGCTGTGCCGAACTCTATTTTCCCAACCGCGTGCACTACTATGATGCCCCGCAAAATGGCATGACTAACTTAACGCCGCAGGATTTTATTCTCTGGGTCCTTAGCCATCACAGCACAATTGCGGAGGTTGCTGCCGATCTGCCAAACATCGCGCTTATTGGTCAGGTCTGGTACGCAGAAAATAAGGTTTACCCTTTTCATTGGTTATTAGCGGACGCTACGGGTGCTACCGCTGTGTTAGAACCAACGGCCCACGCGCTAAAGTTAAGTGCTGATCCAGTAAGGGTGCTAACCAACACCCCTGAACTGGCGGACCATATCCGCCGCGTCAACCAGTTCTTAGATACCGATGAGGCCCATCTCGCTAGTGCAGCCAGTCATTGGTTGGCTGCCAAAAAACCATTACCCGAAGGCCCCATTCCCACTAACCGCTTTATCCGAACCACGATCAATCTATGGGGACAGTCTCAACCTGCAACTGCCGCTGCCGGAGTAACCCAAGCACAATCAATTCTGCAACAGGTCGTCATTCCAAGACAATCAGGCAAGCAGCCAACTAACCATAATTTTACGCACTACATCAGTATCATCGATATGTCACATTTACGCTATCTTCAAATGCCGACGAATGACGACCCAAAATCGACAATTAGTCTGTAATTTTCACAAAAACAAGTCCAAAAAACTGCGATTTAGGTTAAAATCGCAGTTTTTTTTCGTCTTTTTGACGATTATATTCCCACTTTTCCAGCTTTTGTTACAACTTTGAAATAAAGAGATAGAACCTGTTATAACGGCCTTTTCAGTGTTAATAATTGCTCTATTCCACTGAAAAATTACGTTTCTGTCGTTTTCGTTAACCTAATAGATAATTCACTGAAACAGTATTGTAACTTACGATTGATACACTTAGTCTCGTTGAATTGATTAAAACAAATAAGCATTTTAAAAGATAAGTTTACATACAAAGGGGATATTTAATAATTATGAAAAAATGGTTTGTCAGACTCGCATTAACAGCAGTTGCAGTTTTTGGTTTTACGGTAGCTACTAATATGACTCATAGCACAACAGCTGAAGCCGCTACACCTACTTACTCAAACATTTATAAGGTTGCTAAGCAACAACTTGGTAAACCTTACGGCTGGGGTTCAACTGGTCCTTCACGTTTTGATTGCTCAGGATTAACGTCGTACGTTTATAAGAAAGGTGCTTCAAAAGCCATTCCACGTACTGCCCAAGCACAATACAACAAGTATAAGAAGGTTTCATATGCTCACGCCAAGAAGGGTGATTTGGTTTTCTTCGGTGGTAGCAAGCACAGTATCAGCCACGTTGGTATGTACATCGGCCACGGTAAAATGATTGATTCTCAAAACCGCGGTGTGATCGTCGAATCTGTTAAAGCACCTTGGTGGCACCATGTTGGTACTGCTCGAGTAACCGACTTAAAGTAATTCATAACGAATAAAATACCCTTATGACCTGATTATCACAGTGATAACCAGGTTTTTTTGTGAGTGTGTGACAAAACTCGGTAGATTCCAGAATTTAACGTAAAAAATGCCAATTCCGTCGAACTCTCGGAGTTGGTATTTTTTACGTTAAATGGTCGGAATCTGAGTTTTGGCACATGATTAGACCATATTGAAGTGTCGGACTGAAGTACAATCCTAACGAATTCTGTCTAAAGATTGATTGAAATACTTACCAATGTAGACTTATGGCACCGCCGTTTTTGTACTGTTGATTATCAGCACCACGCTACTCAATAAAGTCAAACAACACTCCGTTAGATTTCAAAGCGCCGTATCTACCACATCTGGTAGAAAAATGATAAAGTTACGCCATATATTGTTGCTTTTTTCAAACAGATGTTCTACGATTAACATATCGAGAAAAAGGAGACTTGGCCGTGAACAAACAAAAACCGCAACAGTCACATATTCAGATTACGGTTCGCTTTGTGGAAAAGCAAAACGGAAAAAAGGCGCTCTTTGATGCGCGCAAAATTCTGCGTAGCTTAAACCACCTGACGCATGATGATCGCCTCATCCGCCGTATCAACGCACTTGTGCTTGCTCAAATCGCCGGCTATTCTCAAATTGATACAGCGACGATTCGTCAGCTAATCATTTCTACTTTGAACCTGTTAGACCATCCTGAACTAGCCAAGCGCTATGATGAGTATCATCCATCCGCCACTAAGCAGGATCAGTTCAAGCAGTTGTCATTTTTTAATCTTTAAATTAAACTTTTAAATCGATTCAGCCTGTACCCTAATTTGGTGTGCAGGCTGTTTTTTTATTAACCACAAAACTTACTAATATAAATGGTGTATTCAGCTCGACGGAGTTGAATACACCACTTTTTTTGTTAAAGTGATAGCGAAGCAAAGCCGAGCTGTTTTTTGGCACTTGATGCCGCACAT
>NZ_BCMF01000002.1 GCF_002217925.1 Secundilactobacillus mixtipabuli
GTGGTTGATTTTAATGAATGGGCGGGAATGCCCGTTTTTTATTAAATAGTAGTGTAACAAAAAATCTGTTATCAGTAATAGATAAAATCTATTACCAACAACAGATATTGTAGAACCTTTTTTTCGTTCTATTTTAGCAATAGATCTCATAGATGATCGTTTATTTTTTTACTGATTAAATTACTATAATAACAATATATTGTATCATACAATTAATATTTTAAAGGCCATCTGCTATCCCCATCCAACTACCTGTACACCCAAACTTTTTGAACAAAAATGCTTGCAAATTCAATGTCACAAAACCATAATGTAGATGTAACGTAATTGAAATCTTATTTTATGGGGGGATTGCGATGATTTTCATCTCATTTATTATCGGCTTGTTCGTATTTGCAAGCGCATGGGAAATGTATCTCAGCGCAAGCCGTCAGCGTGCGCAGTCAAAGCACCTGCTTACCACACCGAAGCGCGCTTACGTGCAATTATTTTTCAAATTACTTCACATCTAGTTACTCGTTTTTGGACCAATAAAAGGAGCTACTCATCAAACTAAATTGATGGGTAGCTCTTTTTATGACTCACCTTGATTTAAATAAGCCGTTTGAATCTGATCATCCGTTAAACCTAAATCAACAAAACCCAATTTCAAAATCAAATGCCATGCATGTTGAAAGGCCATTTGCTGACGGTCAAAGTACGATTGATCGATGAAATGCAAAATTGACAAATACTGCTGGCTCAAACTTTTTGCTGGCCGTTTGTTTTTCAAGTTATCCAAATCACTCGGCTTCATCACGATTAAGTGAGACCAAGTCTGCTTAGCAGCAACCTGAAAAGCATGATCAAGAACGCCAATATAGGCCTTTAGCAGTTCCTCAGATCTGGCCGCTGGTTTGGCTTCGCCTAATTTGAACCAGCCCATTAAATCTGCTAACTGTGCCAGTGACACGTTCAGGCCGACGTAAGCAATTCGCAGCCCTTCTTCAGGTCTCACTGCTACTTGATGTTCATAATTAAACTGATTTCGCTTTTGGATCGACGTTTGTAATAAGTTTGCTAAGTCTAATGTCACTATGTCACCCCTAGAAGACTAAACTATCCGACCGGATTTGTAAGTCATCAATATTTTCCAGATACCACTTGCGCAGAAATGGATATTCCAGCAGAACCTTAAACCAGGAAACCGCCTGATCATGATCTGAAACATAGAGTCCCCAGGCTGCACCACCTGTCGCATTGTGACTGGCAATTTTGAGCTTTAAATCAGGTGCTAATTCCAAAACAGCACCATCCTGATCGTGCTCCAGCATATAATTCTCTTCAGCTGCGGTGACGAATAATTTATCAACGATCTCACCAGATAAGTTGCTCGTTTGAAAAGCGTAAAATTCATTGTTGTTTGTATCTAGCAAGTTGAAGTCGACATCGAAACCAAAGTCAGTTTTGAGAGCCTGCCCAAATGTAATCAGCAAATCAGTTGCTTTGAGTAATTGTTCTTTTTCTATTTTATCAACGTAGGTTTCAATAAATAATTTGGTAATGGCACTGCTATTAAATCGCATCGTACGACGTTGAAGATTCAAATAAAAGAGAATTTCTCCAGTTACACGATCCTGATAGTAGACACCACCAGTCGTATCATTTGCTGAAATAAACGCGAAGACACCAAGGTCATCCAACGCCGTAATTTGCTGTGTGAGATGCTGATTATCTTCATGGGATTCCAGCGTAATGGCCTCACCCTCATCATGTAATTCCAGTAACCGGCTCATAAAGATGAGGTAGTAATCCGTATTATTATACTGATGTGGGAAAGTTACGTAGTCGCTATCGAGTTCAAATACAGATAATTCTTGCGCGGCATCCACCAATTCTTTGGGATCCTTGGTGTTAATCAGCTGATCCATTAATGCCGTGAATTGCTGACCCGTTTTCAATCCTTCTTTAACTGCATTATTATAAGATAATAATCTGCCACTAGTACTCAGTGTCGATGGATCATTCTCATTAATCATCAGCGTTCACCTGCCCTTTACCGATCAAACTTGTCAGGTAATCCGTGTAAAGACTTTGGTTATGAGATTCAAAGTGTGAAAAGTCCTCAAATTTTTGTTGAATGCTTTGTTTCTCATAAGTCAAAATGGTATCTTCTTTTGACAGACTCAAAATCTTTTCGTCATTTGCTTTGATCTTCTTATTTGCATTAATTGCTTCCTCGTCGTCATCAGCTAACTTAGACAGCTGATCAACGATTCCCTGACGTTCTTCCTTAACTTTTCCAGAATCCCAAGGCAACGTGCTCTTTTGACTCACTTCTTTAAGCTGCTCACGAAGCGTTTCTTTTTCATGATCACGTTCGTCCTGACCATCGATCAACTTCTGTAATTCGGCACTATTGCTAGAAATTTCAGCAATATTCTCCGTGTTATAACGTTGATTAAGGGCATCCAGTTCGAAAGCCCGCTTCAGCTTGGCATACTCGGTTTCATCAAATTCAAAAGCCACGTTTAAAACGTCCAGCTTACCGAACTTACGCCGATCCCACCAGTTACCAAAGTAAATATCAAACTCACCATTTTGAACTTCGTCGTAGTAGAAAAATGGATACGTCTTTCCAAGATAGTCAATTAAGTTCTCACTTAGATAGTGGCTCAACTGTTCGTGGTCATCCGCCACTAAATCAGCTAGATTTTGTGTCTTGGTTGTAGAACGAGATTTTTTAACTTCGCGATCATAACGTGGTTTATCGATCAGTTCGTAAATTTGACGATCGTCATGATTCTGAAGTGCAGATTGTAAGGTCTGCAGATAGTTGATTTTTTGTGAAATAGACGAGTCAAGTTGAGCTTGACCCGGTGTTACTTCTTGATTTAGTTCTTCTTCATTATTCGGCATACGCTTATCCCTCGATTGTTATTTCTCACTGTGCATACTTTCATCTTAAATGAAAATTTATGATTAATAAAGCGGTTTTATTGAAAAATTGAGATTTAACGGTAAACTTTTCCTTTAGCAAAGGGGGAAAAAAACATTCAACGCAAAAAATAGCTGTTTATTAGCGCCAACACAGATTGTTGGGTTAATAAACAACTATTAATAACGCGAACTATAATTGATCACCATCAGCCGCACGTGCTAACAGCGCCAGGGCAACCTGTTCGTGTAGCTTAGCAGCGTATTTCAGCGCTTCTGGATTGGCAATAAAATCGGAATGATGTAAATTTGACTGACCATGACTGCCCATAAAAACATAGCAACCAGGAACCTGCTCCTCAAAGCTTGCAAAATCATCATCAGCATTAGTTAATTCGGGATCAATAACCGTCATGAACTGCTTTGCTTGGCGGGCAACCAACTTTGTCACGATTGGTTCATTGTTAACCGGTGACGGACCCTGATCCCACTCAATCGTAGCCGTTTGACCATAGGCCTGAGCAGTATGGGCGACCACCTCATTAAACCGCTGTTTGGCCAATGTTCGGCTCTCTTTAGAAAATGCCCGAATGGTCCCTCTAAAACAACAATTATCTGGGATAACATTATTAGCATGTCCGCCAGCAATTTGGCCAACCGTCACAACGACGCGATCAGCTGGATCAATATTGCGACTCACGATGGTTTGCAGATTTAAGACAATTGCTGAGGTGGCAACCAATGGGTCACGACCGGTGTGCGGCATGGCGGCATGCGAACCTGCGCCATTAATGGTGACCTGGAAATTATCATTTGACGCCATCAATTTACCTACCTTCACGCCAACCTGACCAACGGGGATCTGTGGCATATTGTGCATCCCAAAAATCGCAGCTACGCCATTTAAAACCCCCGCCTTTATCATGGCTTTGGCACCGGTATGCCGTTCTTCACCGGGTTCAAATAGCAGGCGAATCGTTCCAGGCAATTGATCTCGTTTGGCCTGCAATAACCTAGCTGCACCCAACAAGGCTGCCGTGTGAAAATCGTGACCGCAAGCATGGTCAACACCCTCAACTGTCGATTTGTAAGACAGCTTGGTTTCCTCTGATAAGGGTAACGCGTCAATATCGGCGCGTAATGCGATAATGGGGCCATCCGCCTTACCCGTTATTTCAGCGACTACACCGGTCTTCAACCCGTATTCTTTAATTGGAATGTTTAGGGCCGTCAATTCCCGTTTAATTTGTTCACTTGTCCACTGTTCATTGTTGGACAATTCAGGATGCTGATGCAGCGTGATAAAAATTCGCTGCATCGCTTCTTCAACGGCTGGTTCTAATTGTAACTGTGCGACCAAAGTCATCACCCTTTCTCATGCCCGATTAAATATTGATGTGAAACGAATTAAACCAATTATTGATGTTTTATTGAATAGTGCTGAATAAACACTATAATAGTTGGTAATAATTATTTTTTAATCTTGTTCTCATATTCTAATTGTTTTCATTTAATTGTCAACATTGTCTTCGTTGACAGCCATGCTTGATGAGCCCATACTCGGACCAAATTTGAACATTATTTCTTCAGTTTACCTAGAAACTTTTAAATCATTTAAGTGAAAGCTCGTGAAAAATATGGATCAAACAGCACACCGAGAGTTAGTATCGCAATTAATTAAATTAGACACTGTTGGCGGCCATGAAGAATCATTGGCCCGTTTTTTAAAAGCATATTTGAACAACTATCAAATTGATAGCCAGCTGATTGAAGTCGAACCTGACCGCTATAATTTAGTTGCGGAAATTGGGGACCCCCGTAAACCCGTTTTAGCTCTGGAAGGTCACCAGGATGTTGTGGCACTTGGTGACGTTTCTAAATGGCAGCATCAACCGCTGGGCGCCGAAATTGAAGGGACCCGGATGTACGGTCGTGGCACCAGCGATATGAAAGCTGGCCTGGCTGCTGAAATCATTGCAATGGTTGAATTGGCACATACAGATTATTTTCAAGGACATGTCCGCCTATTAGCGACCATTGGTGAAGAATCCAGCGAAGTTAACCACATGCAAGGCGCACAGTATTTTGCCCAACACGGCTATGTTAACAACGTTGCCGGTGTCATAGTCGCCGAACCAAGCGGCGTTCCAAATAACTGGTTACAGCAGGAACCGCCCACTAATCCGTTCCTGTTTTCAGAATCTCAAATCAAACAATTGCTAGCTAATAATCAAACAACTGAACAATTTGTCTTGGATTATGCACACAAAGGTTCCATTACCTATTCAATTGTTTCAAATGGGAAAACCGCCCATAGCTCAACACCAGAATTGGGTATTGATGCGATTGCGCCACTAATCAAGATGTACCAGCAACAAGCAACTTACTTTAACCACTTATCAGCAATCAACCCCGTATTAGGTAAATGTATTGCCGTCGTCACCAAATTCAGTGGTGGTGACCAGTTAAATTCCGTTCCCGCTCACGCCGAAATGTTCGTTAAGGTGCGAACCATTCCTGAAATTTCAAATGATGTGATTATTGCACACCTCAAAACGATGATTGGAAACCTAAACAATGCTGGTCAAGCCCAGCTGACCTTCAATTTATTAGGCAACAAATACCCTGTCCAAAGCAACCCTGACAACAAACTTATTTCGCTACTCCATCAAATTGGCGAAGAAGAACTCCATGAACAACTACCAGTCGGTGGCTCAAGCGCGGGTACGGACGCTTCAGAATTAATCCGGGCTAACCCCAATATGACAGTAGCGGTATTTGGTCCTGGCAACATGACTGCTCACCAAATCGACGAATACGTGGATCTAACCAATTTCGAACATTTTATTACGATTTACAAACGCGTGATTCAAGCGTATTTCAAGTAAGTTATTATCACTACCTTCACAATAAAAGAGTCTGCCTACTAATGTACACGACATTGGTAGGCAGACTCTTTGTTATTTGGATTTATCCTAAAAGGTCAATTTAGTAAAGTTCAAGGTATTGATCGCGTTCCCACTTTGAAACCTGAGTACGATAAGCATCGTATTCCAAATTCTTAGCTTCAATGAAGCTAGCGTACAAATGCGGACCCATGGCCTTGCGCATGACATCGTCAGCTGACAAGTCCTTAAGTGCGTTATGCAACGTATCAGGCAAGTTAGTGATGTGGCTTTCAGTACGTTCCTTATCATCCATCCGATAAATGTTACGATCAACACTCTTTTCGGGTACGATCTTGTTCTTCAAACCGTCTAACCCTGCCTCCAATACAGCAGCGATTGCTAAGTATGGGTTAGCAGTAGGATCAACGCTCCGAAGTTCAAGACGGGTTGACAAGCCACGTGAGCTTGGTACTCGAATCAAAGGTGAACGGTTAGAACCTGACCAAGCAACGTAAACCGGTGCTTCATAGCCTGGTACTAAACGCTTGTACGAGTTAACGGTTGGGTTGCAAATTGCAGTGAAGCTGCGTGCATGCTTCAACAAGCCGCCCAAGAAGTAGTAAGCATCCTGAGATAATTGAAGCTCACCCTTTTCATCGTAAAAGGCATTGCCCTTTTCGTGGAAAAGCGACATGTTCAAATGCATCCCAGAGCCGTTAATCCCAGCTAAAGGCTTTGGCATGAAGGTTGCGTATAAGCCAAACTTGCGGGCAACGGTTTTAACAACCAGTTTAAAGGTTTGGATGTTATCAGCGGCGTGTAAAGCATCAGCATACTTGAAATCAATTTCGTGTTGACCTGGTGCCACTTCATGGTGAGCTGCTTCGACATCAAAGCCCATGTCTTCAAGCGTTAACACAATTTCACGACGGCAGTTTTCACCGAGATCCATTGGTGCCATATCGAAGTATGACCCTTGATCGTTTAAGTCCATGGTTGGCTTACCATTATCATCCATCTTAAATAGGAAGAATTCTGGTTCTGGTCCAATATTAAAATCAGTAAAACCAGCTTTACGCATGTCGTCTAACACGCGAATCAAGTTGTTTCGAGGGTCGCCTTCAAATGGCTTCTTATCTGGCGTGTAAACTTCACAGATAACCCGCGCGATTTTACCACGATCACTACTCCAAGGAAAAATCATCCAAGTTGATAAGTCAGGGTACAAGTACATATCGCTTTCTTCAATGCGAACAAAACCATCGATTGAAGAACCATCAAACATTAACTTGTTATCAAGTAACTTTTCTAATTGGGAAATGGGTACTTCAACATTTTTAATTGTCCCAAACAAATCAGTGAACATTAACCGTAAAAATTGAACATCTTCGTCTTTGGCCATTTGACGAATATCGTCTTTGGTGTAATCGTGTTTTGGCATAAAATCGCTCCTTGATTGATAGATTGTGTTAACAGTCAGCAATTGTCATTTATTTCAGAGGTCGTTGTGAATGCAAGGGAGAACCAGAATTAGGTTCTAGACCGCTGATATTCAGAAATTCATCGTGTAAAATCCGACGCACATCATTATCAGTCAACGATTCATTTTGTAAATCTTCAGCTCGTTTCTTCTGCTGGGCATAGATTGCCTTGATACCTGCCATATTGATGCCCTCATTCAAATAATCCTTAATTTCGAGCAACTTATCAATATCGTTCAAAGAATACATCCGCCGATTTCCGTCCGTTCGCTGCGGAATCACTAATTGCTGTTCCTCATAATAACGAATTTGCCGGGCAGTCAAATCGGTTAACTTCATAACTGTACCAATTGGTAAAACTGACTTGGATCGCTGTAATTCTTTTTCTGCCATTGCACTCACCTCCCTCTAATATGATTAATCATACCACTATTCGTTTGCCTGTCAACACTTCATGTTATGTTTTATTACATCATTTTTCTAACCATTCAGAAACCGCTATGCCAATGTCGTTTTTCACACTAAAATCAGCAATAATATCATACCAATGTACCGGTAATTGGTGCCTAAACCAGGTCAATTGCCGCTTGGCGTAATGCCTGGTATCCTGTTTGATTTTTTCCACAGCAGTATTTTTAGAAATTTGGCCTTTAAAGAATGGAAACAGTTCTCGATAACCAATTCCTTTTCCAGACTGCCATTGATCACCACCAGCTTCATATAACCGACGAGCCTCGTCTACCAAACCCATCGATAACATTTGATCTACCCGTTGGTTGATGCGTTCGTAGACTTTTCCCCGATCAGTGTTGAGCCCGACAACAAAGGCATCATACCTTGGTTTAAGGGTGATTTGCTGTTGAGAAAATAAGGTTCCGGTCCGCTCATAGACCTCCAGAGCACGAACCACACGTCGTTCATTAGCTACCGGTATTTTTTGTGCAGCAGCCGGATCAATTGCATTCAGCTGGTTCCAGAGTGCTTGCTGTCCGTGGAACAAAGCATACTCATGCCACTTATTTCTGACCCGCTCAGACTGCTCAAAGTGGTCGCCGCCTAAATTCATATCATATAATAGTGCCTTGAGGTAAAAACCGGTACCCCCGACAATCATTGGTAACCCACGTTCGGAAATTTGATCGATCAACTGGCGGCTTTCTTTAACAAAGTCAGCTACTGAATAGCGCTCATCAATATTTCGAATATCAATAAGGTAATGGGGAATATTCTCCCGCTCTGCTGGCATGATTTTCGCGGTGCCGATATCTAAGCTACGATAAACTTGCATTGAATCGCCCGAAATAATTTCACCGTGGAATTTTTTTGCTAATTCCAACGATAAGGCGGTTTTACCGACCGCTGTTGGTCCAATAATGGCCAATACTTTTTTCAAACTGATCACTCCACTATAATTTTGTTAATTACTGGAAATTTAGCCATAAAACCTGCATAATATAGGTAACAAATCATATTTTAACCTGTTAAGGGGGCTTTAACAATGAAGCATTTTATCAAGGGATTCTTATTTGGTACTGTGGCCACCATTGGTGCAGTTGCCGGCGCCGCTTTATCTTTCAAGAAAAAAGTTGTTGAACCAATTGAAGATGAAGAAGAACGCTTCGAAGAAAACCGTAAGCGGGCTGCTCGTAAAAGCCGTTCAGCTCACCACTAAGCCGTTCATTAATCAAATTTTTATAACCAAAACAAAGTTCCCCCATGATTGGACGCTCGTTTAATCATGAGGGAACTTTTATTTTGTACTTCAGTTAGCCGTTACTTAATAATAATATCTCCAGGTTTAACTTCTTTACCGAAAAATGGTTTCAATTGAGAATTGTAGTCTTTTTCAAAGAAACCTTGACCATTTAACGATTTAATTTCTTTGTTGGTCCAGTTTAAAAGTGACTGATTACCTTTTTTGACGGCTGGCGCAATGTATTGCTTAGGGCCAATAGACTTGATGCCAACTGTGAACGTCGGCTGATTCTTAACCCAGGCATAGAGGTATGAATTATCATCAGCTAAAGCCACCCCACGATTATTCTTCAACGCATTAAATTGCTGTGTTTTTGAGTCGAACTTCAGTAATTTAACGTTTGGTTGCTTAGAGGTAAAGTAATTTTCTGCGGTAGTCCCCTTCGTGACAATGAGGTTTTTACCCTGCAGCTGGCTAACATTGGTAATTGGGTTCGTTTTTGGCGAAACAACCCCAACGGATACTTTCATATAAGGTGAAGCAAAATCAACGACTTGTTTCCGTTCAGGTGTCACCGTAAAGTTAGCTAAAACCAGATCCACCTTATTAGAATTTAATGCATCCACCCGGTTATTGGCATTAACCTGAATGAATTTGGGTTTTACTTTCAAATCTTTAGCAATCTGCCGAGCTAAGGTCAAATCATAACCCACTCGCTGACCCTGTTTATTGACCCAGCCATATGGCGGCAAGTCGCCAAAAACCGCAATCCGGATCGTGCCGCGTTTCTTAATTTGCTGAACGGTGCTTGTCCTGTTACTTGACGACGTACTTGACTGGCTGCTCTTACTGCCGCAAGCACTTAGAACCAACGTTAAACTGGCAGCAATCCCTAAAAACAACATCAGTTTCTTTAAGCTGTATTTCTTCATGTAGATGTCCTCCTAAAACAAAAAGTATTGGTTTTATAAAGTCTGGTTGATCAGTTAATGGTGGGTGATAATTGTTGACCGCAATTTGTGCGATGGCCCTCATTCGTTTAAAAGTCCATACTCTCCAAAAATTCTTTTGCGCGATCAGTTTGCGGATTAACGAAGAATTTCGTGCCGTCGGTCTGCTCCAAGATATGGCCATCTTCCAAAAATAACACCCGATCAGCAATTTGTTGAGCAAAATTCATTTCGTGCGTGACTACGATCATCGTCATGTTGGAATCCTGCGCAAGTTTTGAAATAATGTTGAGCACTCCTCGGACCATTTCTGGATCAAGTGATGCCGTTACTTCATCGAATAACATCAATTCTGGATTTAGCGCCAACGCCCGTACAATAGCAATGCGTTGTTTTTGACCACCTGATAATTGGCGGGGATACACGTTTTCATATTCTCGAAGGCCAACTTGGTCTAGCAACTTTTCGGCAGTAGCTTTCGCCGCCTCCCGAGATTGATGCTGCACTTTAACCGGGCCAAGTAAAATGTTGTCTAACACGGTCAAGTTCGGAAAGAGATCGTAACTCTGAAAAACCATCCCAATCTGTTGACGGAGTTTCTGCCAGTTTTTTTCAGTTGGAACAACTGGTTTACCGTTAAAAATCACATTGCCTTTTTGATAGGGTTCTAGACCGTTCAGGCAACGAATGAGCGTACTCTTTCCTGACCCCGAAGGTCCCAGCAATGCCACAACTTCACCTTCATCAATTGAAAAATTAATATCATGAAGAATATGATTTTCTCGATAGGATTTCTCCAAATGTTCAACCTTCAAAATTTGCTTAGCCATTTGCCCGCTCCAATCTCTTCTTGTCCATCCGCTTTGCCCACCAGGATAATGGATAATCGATCACAAAATACATGATGAAAATAATCCCATAAACCCAGAACACACCGGTTGGATATTTTTGATTATTGGCTTCAACTACCTGTTGGCCAACGTTGATCACATCCATGACGCTGATCAGCATCAATAGCGACGTCGTTTTGATCACCCGAGTGACTAAATTGATCGTCGCTGGCAGCTCTAATGAAACTGCTTGCGGAATCAGCACGTACCGATAAAGTTGCCAACGATTGAGTCCAATTGCTAAACCCGATTCACGTTGATGTTTCGGTACGGATATCAAGGCGCCACGAACGATATCACTCATTTCAGCCGCCGTCCATAACGCAAATACCAGTGTTGCCACTTCGTTAGCTGGCATATTAACACCTAGCTGGCGAGGTAAAATGTAGTAAAACAAAAACAGTAGGACAACAGTTGGCACAATTCGGAAAAATTCTAGATATAACCGTAGCAGCAACCGTAATAAGCGATTGGGAAACGTCCGCAAAACACCTAACACAATTCCTAAAATGAGCCCCAACACTAGTGCCACAGCTGCAATTTCAATCGTTGTCCCAAGCCCGCCGAATAGCCGAACGAGGTTTCGCCCTTCGAATAAAACATTAATTCCCGAATGTGCCATAGCGAACCCTCTTTTCTAAAATAGTCAGTATGATTGACAACGGAATCAAAATAATCGCATAACCGATCACTAGCATCAGCAGATATTCATTAGAACGATAGTACATCCCAATCAAATCCAAAGCAGTATTAGTCAACTCCGGAATTGCGATAACAGTAAAGATGGACGTTTCCTTAATCAAGAAAATCATGTTTGCCGCCAATGCAGGAACACTCAGAGTAAACCCCTGAGGAAACACAACGTAACGCGCTAATTGCAGCCTTGACAGGCCAATCGCTTTACCCGTTTCAACCTGGGTTTTACTGACGCCGTCGAAGCCCCCGTTAAATCCCTCGGCCATATAACTGCCACCCAGGAAAATCAGGCCAACGATTCCGCACAACTCCGCGTTTAACTTAAATCCAAAAACTGGGAAAGCGTAATATAAAAAGAATAACTGGACTAGCAACGGCGTATTCCTGGAAATTTCAATATAGATTGACGCTAACCTACTCAATACGGGGATTTGAAAATACTGTAACAGGCTACAGATCAGCCCGACAATAATTGAACCAATAATACCAACGAATGATAGCCAAAGCGTCAGTCCAAATCCCTTCTCAAAAAGTGGTAACCCTTGCTGGATAACTTGCCAGCTGCTCATGTAAATGTGCCCCCTTGTGTTCATCAGTCTTATCCTAAATAAATCTGTCTTGGGTAAATAAAAAGTCCCTATCAGTCTATTGCTAAACTGATAGGGACGATTGAATTCGCTATTCCACCCTGTACATCTTTTCTAACGGCTCGTTTTCAAGCCTGGGACGATAACGTGTCCTGACGATCTACGATTAAGCAGATAGGTACTTAGCAAGCGCACTTCGTTGGCTCGTTAGGATCCCTTCTCATCGACTGGGACTTGCTGTACCTAACAGGATCAATTACTCTTCTTGCTTATAACCTCTAGGATAAGATTAAAATATAATTAAAATCAGGCTTAGGGTATCTCAATCACCCGAAACAAATTACCTTAAGCCGGGTTCGAATTGAGTTAAGCCTTCAACAGAACCTATACTACCACAACATTTAAAAATGGCAAAGGGTTTGCTTACTAAAGTTTAGGGAAATTTCAATCTGAGAAAACAATTAGTATCCGATCGCGTACCACCTAAAAATGACTTAAGCACTGTAAACAACAGTGGTTAAGTCATTTTTATGAATGGTTCATTTTACCAAATTATTGCCAATAAAAATTAACACTTATTTTGATAAAAGGATTTATCAGTCAAATGGTTATGACTTTTTGGTTTTACCATCCCAACGTGCATAGCCGGTTTTCAGAATATAAATATCCTGATAGCCATGTTTCTTAAGTAAAACGGCTGCACGAGAGCTCATTGCTTTACCCTGATCATAAAGGTAAACGGGCAGGTCTTTACGAATCCCAGTGTAATAGGCTCGCATGGTTGAGTAGGGAATATTTCTAGAGCCCAGAATATGACCAGCGTCAAATTCCTTTTTTTCTCTGACATCAATAACCTGTGCTTTGCGCATACCTTCTTTAAAGGTTTCTTCATCAATCAAAGTTGCTGCCTGATTGCGTTGATAAACACCGTAAAGATGCCAAATCAAATAAGCGACCAGTAAAACCACCATGATGATGGTATAAAGTGTCGATGTTGTCATTGCTGCAATTGCCATGTATCTCGTCCTTCCAAACTAATTATGCGCCAGTATTACCAAATCGAAGTGCTAATGATGATGCACCGATTGCACCTGCATCATTACCAAGCTGAGCAAGTTTGATCCGCGTTGAATCACGCACAGCTGGGAATGTGTTTTCTTGGAAGTAACGTGTAGTTGGTTGTAACAAAGTGTTACCAGCTGCTGAAACGCCACCACCAATAATGATGTTTGCTGGGTTCAAAATATTAGCACAGTTTGCTAATGCTAAACCAAGATAAAATGAAACGCGGTCAACGATGCGACTTGCTAAAATATCGCCGTTGTCAGCCAAATAAACCACCATCTTGGAAGTGACTTCTTCGTTGTTATCGAAGAGTTCTTTCAATCGTGATTTACCGGTAAATTCAGCAGCCATATCCTTAGCAACATGGACAATCCCAGTTGCTGACGAGTACTGTTCAAGACAGCCGCGTTTGCCACAAGTACATAGGTAACCATTAGGCTGAACAGTAATGTGACCGATTTCACCAGCGCCACCATTGACACCATGGAGTAATTGGCCACCAGCGATAACACCGCCACCAACACCAGTACCCAAAGTGACAAAAATCACGTCAGAGTCCTTTTCACCAGCACCCTTCCAGAATTCACCAAGGGCTGCCACGTTAGCGTCGTTTTCCAAAACGAGTTGTAAACCAACGCCTTCTTGAATTTGGTCACGAACACGTTGTGTTGTTTTCCAGTTTAAATTGAAGGCACCAATGACGGTACCGTTTTCAATATCAACAGCGCCTGGAGTACCCATCCCGATACCCATGAACTGATCTTTAGTATAACCGGAATCGGTCATTGTTTTCTTCAGTGAAGTGATAATGTTTGGCACAATGTGCTTCCCGTTTTCACTCACATCAGTAGGGATGCTCCATTTTTGCATAATCTCGCCGTCTTGAGAGACGAACGCAATTTTAGTGGTTGTCCCACCTAAATCAATACCAATCAAACTCTTTGCCATGAACTTGTTTCCTCCAGACTTATTTCGTGTTCTCATGTGCTTCTTCGAGACGGTGCTCGTGCGTTAAAACTAATTTGGCGTGGGCAAATGTTTTATGGTCGATCACGTTAGCATCATGCAGATGATCTAACTCCAGTGCCATAACTTCAATATCCCATAATCGCTTACCGACGTAAACATATATACCAAACTGTTTTAGCAGCTGTTGTACATCATAGAGCGTTTTCATTTCGTCATCCTCCGAAATTCCACACGATTACTTTTTCTATTTTACAACGTTATGCCATAATAGTATAGCCCAATAATGATAAGAATGGTAACGATTACAGCTAATATTCTTTTAATTTGACTAATCTGTCCCAATTTTGGTACACCAACGATGTATCCGGTCAAAAAACCAACGACTAAACCGCCAATATGACCTTGAATATCGGTACCAACACTAAATAGACCAAAAACCAGGTTAAGCACAATAAACAATAGAAAAGTTTTTGTCATTTGACGAATATAAGGGTTCTCCCAGAAGGATTCCCCCAACATCAGAAAAGCGCCAAAGAGGCCAAAAATTGCGGTACTGGCACCCGCAGAAATCGCGTTTGGATTAAACGCAAAGCTAGCCAGATTACCGCCGATCCCTGACAACAAGAAAATGGTCAGGTAACGCCAGTGACCGAAAATAGCTTCAATTTGGATTCCAATAAAATAGAGTGTCACCATGTTAAATAAAATATGCTCGAATCCCATGTGCAGGAAAATGGGGGTAATCAAGCGCCACCATTGTCCTGCAAGAATCAGGGGATTATATTTGGCACCAAAATTTACGAGTACTTGAGCATTTTGACTGCCACCGGCTAAGGTCATCGCACCATACACGATAAACATCACAATGATCAATCCGATTGTGATATATGGGCCAGTTAACCAGCGCTTAAGTTGCTGCTGCATTCTTTGCCCCCTTAGTGGCTTGTAATAACGTGTTGGACAAGAATATCTGTATCAATGACTTTCCAAGTTGGTTCCTTAAACATTTGCGCTTCAAACGCCAACGTCACTGTCCGTCCTTGGTAATCAGCCAAAAAGCGATCGTAATACCCACCGCCAAAGCCGAGTCGGACACCTTTCTTAGTGAACCCAAGACCTGGAACAATCACCAAGTCGATTTGATCTTTTGTCACTGCAATACCGTTCTCTGGTTCCAAGATGCCAAATTCCGATTCCTTAAGAACCGTCTCTGGGGTCAATGGAATAAACTGCATACTGCGATCTGCATTATACGTTCGGGGAACGACAATCTGTTTTCGAGCTCTTTTAGCGGCATCAATGATTGGCTGTGTGTCCAACTCAAAGCCAGTTGATAACGTCACAGCTACCGTTTGACTTCGGTTCCACTCTTGTGACTCAAATAACCGTTCGTACAACGTCGTAGCTTGAAAATGCCGAATATCTGCCGGCATGGAAATCAAGGCTGAAATAATCTGTTCCCGGACTGCTTTTTTTGTTGCCATCATGTCGTTCCTCCTGTGATTTAAATAAAAAAGGCGCAGGCTCATCGCCTATGCCTTTATTTTGTTTCTTTGTGTAACGTCACCTTGTGTTGACGTGGGCAATACTTCTTAAGCTCTACCCGGTCAGGATTGTTACGACGGTTTTTACTTGATAAGTAGTTTTGTTCGTGACATTCGGTACATTCCAATGTAATGTGTACGCGCATGGCTTGTGACCTCCCTACGTTTTTATGATTTGGTAAATAGCCTTAACTCGTAGTATTTTATCATTTATTCAAACTAATTACCAGTCTAAATGTTAGATTTGTTAAGTAAATTTACTTTACAGCTAATATTCAACTGAAGTAGTTCAGCTAACGCATAGAAAACCAGTTAGTTACTGAACAACGTGAGTACTTGCGCTATTCGTACTTGATTTCAGTGTTGAAGTGGATTGAACCGTATCCCAATAGGCTTGATAGATTGACTTAGCCAGTTTCATGTTGTTATCTTCAGCATTGTAGTCCAAGTTAGGCATTGCTAAAGCAACCACCACTTGAGGGTGTGTTGAAGGCGCATAAGAAGCCAAACTTAAAGTAACGGTTTCAGTACCCTTATAAAAAGTTTGTGCAGTCCCAGTCTTAGCAGAGATTTCTGGTTTGATGGTGTCAAGCTCGCCACCAGTCTTCCAAGTATTGGTCCCATGAACAACATCGTAGAGGCCTTCAGTCACTAGCTTTCGCTGTGCAGGGGTCATATCAATATAATTAAGGACTTTCGGTGTAACCGTGGCTTTCACCGTGCCTAGGCCACCATTCTTGTTGGTGCCACGAATGGACGACAGAATGTGTGGCTGAATCCGATAACCGCCGTTAGCAATCGTTGACATGTACTGAGCGACTTGAATCGTCGTGTAGGCATCATAGTTCCCAAATGCTTCATCCAAGGCGTTACCTAAATGTTTTTTAGTCGTTGCACCTTGAAGCCCGGTGGTTTCACCAGGAAGATCAATACCCGTTTTAACGCCCAAACCAAATTGGTTAAAGTAACCACGCATAATATTGAAGATATTTGGATTCATCGTTAAAGCAGCACCTTCAGAATACTTAAAGCCAGCTTCTTTCATGGCGAGTTGCATCATGTATGAGTTAGAGGAAACTTCCAGCGCTGTAGACGCATTGACGGCCATGTTTTGACCACCGTTTTTGTTAAACCAAGAAGCTTTCTTAGTTCCGCCAACAGTGATCGGCATATCAGTCAGTGTATTATTGGATGGCGTAATCACCCCATCCATCAGTGCACCTGAAACCATGGCACCTTTTACAACTGACCCCATCGTGATGGAGTTATTAATGGCACCTAAAGCGTTATTTGTAATCTTTTGGTTACTTGGATTACGATCAACCCCGGCCATCCCAATGATGGCACCATTATTAGGATTCATCACAACCGCGTATGTCCCAGTTGAAACACCACCGGCACCGCCTTCAGCTTGACGAACTAAGGATTGCAATTTCTTTTGGAAGCCGGCATTGATGGTCAATTGCAGGTTATCACCCTTTTGACCACCGTAACGCTTCACTTCTTTCATGATCTTAGTCCCAGAAACTTCAACGTCCGTTTGTGATTTACTGCCTCGCAGCACGGGTTCATACTGCTCTTCAAGGTAACTTTGACCGACAGAATCATTGCGGGAATAACCCTGTGCCAGATACTGATTGACCTTATTGTCAGGCAAACCAATTTTCTCCGAAGAAACCGTTCCTAAGATACTCTTTAATGAGCTGCCGTATGGATAGTCACGCGTCCAACTCGTGCCGACTTTAACACCCGGCATTTCACCTAAGTGCTCACCAACTTCTGCTAATTCTCGGCTAGTGACACCCGTTTCCTTAATATAAGTCGTAGATAGTGAATAAGCACCACTCATTCTAGCGTAGATCATGGCATTATTCTTCTGCTGATGACTTAATTTAAACTCAGAAGGATGGGCATACAGGTATTGCAATTCCTTATCATAGGCGTCCGATTGGGCAACGTTGTTGATGCCCGGAATATTCGCCTTGACTTGTTTTGCCCTAGCCGCGGAAGCTAAGAAGTAATCGGCACGGTTACGGCGCGTTAACGAACCCGTTGGAACAGTCAGGTATTCACCCAACCGATTAGCCGTCCGGTACATATCCGGTGCCATTACGTTGACACCTTTCGTATAGCTGATAGCTTGATGGGTTTTGTTTCCAACCAAGACTCGGCCAGTAGAATCAAAAATCATGCCCCGTTGAACGTTGTTCGTTTCAACGGTACTATCAGTCCGGCTGACCTCGGCTTTAAGTTGCGTGCCATGAAGAATTTGTAAATATGCTAATTGTGCAATTAACGCCGCAAATAAAAGCCCCACAATAATGAACAAAAAATTCATTCTGAACGGAATTTGAGCCGTCGTTGAGGTCTTATTGCGAGACGTTTGGTGTTGAGTAACTCGACTAAAGAAATTTTTCACTGTCTTAAACGCTCCTTATCTAACTTCATTATTCTACCAGAATTTTAGTAATGAAACCATTAACACTGAACGGTTTTAACACTTTTTATGAACTTTTATGCTATGCTAAATATTTAGAATTAGACTCATCGTTCACTGCTGATTGATGAGTTCTCGGAGGTATTATTTTTGAAATCATTCATTCACCGGATTCGTCAACATGAAAAAATGTCACTGCTGATCTTAAGCTTTATCATCCCCGCTACTGTCATGGCAGCTTATTTTTGTTATCGAGGAATGGGACCCTTCGGCAGTTCGACTTTATTGACAGTTGATCTTGGGCAGCAGTACGTCGACTTCTTTGCCTACTTTCGGCACACTTTGCTGAGTCATCCCAGTGGCTTGTTCTACACGTTTCAAAAAGCTTTGGGCGGGGAAATGTTTGGTGTTTGGACTTACTACTTAATGAGCCCGTTTAACTTACTCTTGCTGCTCTTCCCTGACCGTGCGTTGCCAAGCGCCATTTTTTGGATCACGATTTTTAAGTATGGCGCTGCTGGTCTGAGTTTTGCCTGGTTATTAATGAAGACTAGAGTTCAAAATCATTTACCAGTCTTAGCATTTTCAACCAGCTACGCTTTAATGGGCTGGATGGTTGCCAATCAGCTTAACCTGATGTGGCTGGATGCCGTTATCATTTTGCCACTAATCATCTGGGGGATCATCCAGCTAGTTGATACGGGCAAAATGAGAACCTATGTTGGTTGGCTCGCAGCCTTGCTCATCATTAACTATTACATGGCCTACATGGTTTGTTTATTTGCCGGTTTGTTCTTCCTCTGGTACTGGCTGTCACAAACTCATTCAGGTCAAAGAATTTGGGCCACCCTGTACCGCTTTGTCGGCGGATCACTGCTAGCCGCTGGCCTTGCGGCGGTTACGTTGCTGCCAACCTGGTATTCGCTGGGCATCAGTAAAAATCAGTATACGCAAACAGATTGGTCCGCCAAGTTAGAGTACTTTCCACCGAAAATGCTGGCGAAATTTTTCATTGGTTCTTTCAATTTTAACCAGATGCCCAAGGGAACGCCCAATTTGTTTATTGGCAGCATCATGGTTTTGGGTGCCCTCTTTTACTTTTTACAACAAAATCATTCCCGTCGTAATAAGTGGTTAACCTTCCTGATTACCGCGTTTTTAGCCCTATCATTATGTTTCGAACCACTGGATTTATTGTGGCATGGCATGCAGTTTCCAATTTGGTATCCTTATCGGTTTTCATTTGTTGTGAGCTTTTGGCTAATCTGGCTTGCTGCTAACGCGCTTCAACCGGAATTTACTCCCACGTTAAAACAGCTTGTCATACCCGTTTTAATTTGTTTATCAACTGTCATCTATGTTTGGGTTAATGTCTCGCACTTTTCGTTTTTGAGCCAGAACCAGGTTTTAATCGGCAGTCTACTACTGATCGCGGCGTTCTGTTTGATTGCTTTACCGAATAAACAGCCGTGGTTTTATCAGGTGGCTTTTGTTTTATTTGCCGTGATTGAAATGTCAAGTAGCGCAGCCACCAGCCTAAATCGCATCAGTTACGTCACCAAACCCGAATTTCAAAATTATCAGCAGGTCCTATCAACACAAACAGCCAACGTGACCGATCATGATCACAGCTGGTACCGGATGACACCCACTTTTATGCGAACCAAAAACGATCCCTTATCAGGTCAATATAATGGTGGCTCGGTTTTTTCTTCCACTTTGGAAAAAGACATGCCAACCTTCATGGGTAATCTGGGTGAACCAGATGGGGACGGGTTTGTGACTTATACCAATGGCACCTTGCTGACCGATTCATTACTGAATATGAAGTATATCATTGATCGGCAAAGTAAATCCGGTACCATTCCCGCCAATATCGTTAACCCAGTTTCCACCCGTACTGACCTCCTTGATTACCAGAAAATTCGCAAAGATGGCCTGATCTCAACTTATCAAAATCCGTATGCGTTACCACTGGGATTTCTTTCCAGCAGCCACATTTTAAGCTTAGATAACCCTACGAAAGATCCCACACAATACCAGGCGAACCTGTGGGCTAGTTTAACCGGCAACCCTAAGGACACGCACCTATACAGTGCCCAAAACTTTGATCACGTCATTTTTCAAAATGTTAAACAGCAAACGAAATTGACTGGCGCTATTCTCCAAAAGGCAAATCTGTTTAAACCAGGCGAAATCACCTTTAATTTCACGCCTAAAACAGACAATGCCTACTACCTGACTTTAGGGTCAAATCTGAATGACGATAACGTCACAATTAAACTCAATAATCACCCGCTGGCGCAATATCCAACTTACCGGAACACAATCGTTGTCAATATTGCCGATCATCAAAAGAATAAACCCGTCAAACTGCAGCTTACTTTAAAGAAAAGTACCCTGTGGCTGCAAAACTTCACCCTTTATCAATTTAATAACCAGCAATTCTTAACCGGCCAGAAGAAGCTGGCCGCTCACCCATTAAAAGTAACGCAGCACAATCAAAGCAGTTTAGCCGGCACAGTTAGCGTTCAATCCAAAAAAGCAACGCTAATGACCACGATCCCATACAGTAAAGGCTGGCACGTGACAGTGGATGGCCACACAGTTAAACCCGTTAAAGTAGCGGGAATTTTTACGGCTGTGAAATTGCAACGAGGCCAGCACATCGTTCACTTTACCTATTGGCCACCGATGTTAAACGTGGGTATCATCATTACCTTAATCAGTTTAGTTATTTGTGCGTTCGTCAGTTATAAAAAGCGCAGGTCCCGTTTGTTTTAAATTTAAATCAAGATAGCCGAGTGATTGCAAAAATGTAATCACTCGGCTATTTTACTTTAACTTTCATACTGAAAATAAGTTTGAAACTAACGCTTATAGTTCACTATTCTCAACGTAGTTATACTTAGGCCCGTCCTGGCTTGGATCATAATCAACGATCAAGTCATAGCCCTTGAAGAACCAGCGGTCATCTTCGGGCACATAGTAGTTAACCCCATCCTTCTTAGTAATCGCATAGGGATTCTCAGGATGATCATCTGGTGTCATTGCAAGTGAGAAGCCTTCATGAACGGGGGTATTCCCATAAACCTTACCGTAGAACCTTAATCCTCGACCATCTGACAAACCCATTTCACTATGAAACCATTCACTCGCTTGATCGGTAATAATTATTTTCATAACGACGTGTCTCCTTCGTTTGCAAAAAATGTTTGCGCTTTCATTTACCTCATTTATACCCTAGAATTCACAAAAGTGCAAGCTTTCGGCTTTTAGCAGTGGCATCATCTTCACTCAAAATGGCCATAAACCGAACAAAAGGACCACTCTTATACAGAGTGATCCTTTTGATTAATCTGGTAAATGTTTGTGAAATCCCTAAGCCGTTTCAACGCTCAGAATTTTAACTTTCATATCGCCAGCTGGAATGGCAATCGTCACTTCTTCATTAACTTTGTGTCCTAATAAAGCTTGTGCAATTGGCGAATCGTTAGAGATCTTGCCTGCCATTGGATCCGCTTCGGCCGCACCAACAATGGTGTAAGCCTCTGGTTCTTCATCAGGCAATTCCTTAAAAGTCACTTTCTTGCCAACAGACACTTCATCTTTATCTGTATTATTGCTGTCGACAACGTCAGCATATTGCAACATGTGCTCAATCGTCGAAATTCGGCTTTCAAGCATACTTTGCTCGTCCTTGGCAGACTCGTATTCAGAGTTTTCTGAAAGATCCCCAAAACTACGAGCGATCTGAATGCGATTAATCACTTCTGGACGTTTGTTCATCTTTAAATCGTCTAATTCTTTTTCCAACTTGACCTTACCATCGGCGGTCATTGGATACGTTTTTTGTTCAGCCAAAATAGCACCTCATTACATTTTTTTGTTTTCCGTCGCTTACAATATCATGTGAAAGCCATTCATGCAAGCGCTAAGTCATCATTCGTAAATTCTATGACTGTTTAGGACGGCCATTTTTCTTTTGGTTCAAGATTGAGCGAATTTTTGTCGTTAACAGATCAATAGCGACTTGGTTCTCGCCACCTTCTGGCACGATCAGATCAGCATAACGCTTAGTCGGTTCAACAAATTGATGGTACATCGGTTTAACCGTGGTCAGATACTGTTTGATGATTCCGTCCAAATCACGTTGACGTTCTTTGATGTCCCGTTCAATTCGACGAATGATTCGAATATCGTCATCCGTATCCACAAAGACTTTGATATCCATCAAATCACGCAGCCGTTCATCGTCAAGAATCAAAATGCCTTCGAGAATAATGACATCTTTAGGTTCCTGATGAATCGTCTGGTCGCTTCGCGTATACTGTGTGTAATCATAGACTGGCTTTTCGATGGCGTGGTTATCACGCAACTGTTTGATGTGCTTGATCAGCAAATCGGTATCAAATGCCAACGGATGATCATAGTTGACAGCCTTACGTTCGGCCATTGTCATATTGGCTTGATCATTATAGTAAGCATCCTGCTGCAAAATCATGATTGATTCGTTTTGCAATTGGTCGTAAATTGCGCGGCTAACAGTGGTCTTCCCACTGCTAGAACCACCGGTAACACCGATGATTACTGGTCTTGACTGTTGTACTGGCATGAGTTAGTTGATCCCTTCAATATAAAATTACTAATTATTAACCTTTGATAACGACGCAACACGTTGATTATGTTCACTCAACGTCTTTGAAAAATAAATCTTGCCCGTTTTAGTATTAGCTACGAAGTAAAGGTAGCCCTTACTCCGATCAGACGGATTCAAAACCGCTTGAATGGCCGACATACTCGGGTTGTTGAATGGCCCAGGCCCGTACCCTGAGAACTTGTAAAGGTTGTACGGTGAATCGGACTGCAGGTCCTTTACGGAAAGGTGCTGCTTATGATGACCAATCGCATATTCAACAGCCACATCAGATTGAAGCGGCATACCCTGGTCGATTCGATTAAAGAAGACACCAGAAATTTGACGCCGGTATGATTGGCTAACACCTTCTCGTTCAACCAGTGACGCAAGTGTCATCACCTGCTGAACGGTCAGTTTTTGTTTCTTGATTTTTTTATAGTAAGGCGACAATTCTTCGTTGGTATGTGCCACCATTTGGTTAACTAACCCTTTAAGGGACATCTTTTTATTCACAGTGTAAGTCGCTGGATATAGATAGCCTTCCAGGTGATAACGGACACCCTTAGATGTCATTGAGGAGGATAACAGCTCTGGATACTGCTTAGCCAACGTCTTCATATACCCTTTATTCTTCATCAAACTCAAGAATTCTGATTGACTGAAGTCGGTTGTCGACGAGATTTTCTTCGCAATATCCGCAATCCCAGCGCCCTCTTGAACTAAAACTTTACCCTTAGTACTTTGAATCGGCTCACTCGTACCGCCTTGCTGCAAGCGTTTAGCTACCTGATTTAAGGTCATTGATGCTTTCAACTGGTAATAACCCGCTCTAAAATTAGTATAGTTATGCGATTTAACAAAATAGTTGAAAACGGAGCCGTTTTTCACGATTTTTTTATCCTGCAGAATCGAGCCAATCTGCTTACTTGAGGCTCCCATCGGGATATCCACCTGGACAACTTCCTGACTCTTAGGATTCAGCGGTTTAAGTGCTGAATGGAAGTAGTTGTAGAAAACGACACCACTAATAATCAGCAATAATGCTAACACGCTGACGACACCTGTAATGATTTTTTGTCCGGTCGACATTTTTTTCTTCCCCGGCTGAGTGGAAGTGGGCTGCTTGTCGTTATCCAAAGTATTTCCTCCGTTCCGTTCTTTCAATATCTGCACTATTATACAAGATTTTAAGTGTCAATGCAGTAAAAATCTGATGAACTTAACAATTTTGAAAGACATCGCAATTTGATTTCAAAGCAAAAAACGTTAGAACAGCTCTTATGGTACGTTCTAGCGTTTTTTGAATAGGCATTTATGGTACGGGATAATGTGGAAGGCCTCAATCAGTGGGTTGATACTCACCATCAAATGGCCTTAACTCATTATCTAATTTCTGCTCCCAATTCACTGGTAAGCGTTTTTTGAACCTTTTCGAAAGCTTGGTTAACTTCATCATCAGTCAACGTTGCATTCGGGTTTTGATAAGTTAAGGTATAGGCTAACGACTGTTTGCCATTTGGTAAATTCTTACCATCATAGATATCAAACAGCTCAACCGACTTCAAGTAGGCCCCACCCTTTTTCTGAATCTGGGCCAAAACCTGCGCGTTAGTCACTGTCTTGTCAATTAACAAAGCAACATCACGAGTAATAACCGGGTATTTAGAAATTGGTTCGAATTGATCCATATCCTTTGGCATTTCAATCAAAGCATCCAAATCTAATTCAAAGACATAGGTTTGGTTGATTTTGTATGCTTCAGCAATTGTTGGGTGAACTTGGCCGATAAAGCCAACGTAATGACCGTGAATCATGATATCGGCAGTCCGACCTGGGTGCATTTCAGGATAACGATCCGTAGCAACGAATGTCACATCACCCTTAATCGCTAAGTTCTCTAGGTACTTTTCAACGATTCCCTTCAGTTGATAGAAGTCAATACTGTTGTTCTTGGCATTCTTCAGCGGGTCAACAACCAGCTGACCACTGACCGCACCAGCAATGTGTTCATGCTCGCTTGGCCGAACTTGGTCGGCTGAATCTTTGTAGAAGACCCGACCTTGTTCATACAGTGCCACATCTTTGACCCGCCGTGCATTATTATAAGCGACATCATCCAGTAAACCGCTGATTAAATTCATCCGCAAAGTGGTGTGATCAGCCGTCATTGGCCAGCTCAAATGGGTCTCTGAACTTTCACGCATCATAAATTGATTGGCTTTATCTTCAGTCGTTAATGCATAGGAAATAGCTTGGTTCAGACCTAATGACTCAAGGACATGACGCGAGTCACGAATCAGCTTTTGCTTTTCTGTTAAGGCCCCTACCGTGGTTGGACCACTTGGTAAGGTTGAAGGAATCTCATCATAACCGTAAATGCGGGCAACTTCTTCAAGCAGGTCAGCGGTAATATGAATGTCCCAACGCGTTGAAGGGACGCTGACCGTATAAGTTTCACCAGCCAGTTTCACGCCAAAGCCTAACCGCTTGAAAATATCGGTGACTTGGTCAAGGCTTAAATCAGTGCCCAAGACGTGGTTAATGCGCGAAAGGGTGACGTTAACAATTTCATCTTTGACATCGTAACTAGCACCCGTAACAATACCCTTTAAAATATCACCACCCGCAAGTTCATGCATCATTTGTGCAGCTGCATCAACGGCTTCTTCAACACCGCCGCGATCCACACCACGTTCGAAATGTTGTGAGGCACTCGTATGCAAGTTGTGGCGTTGCGCCGTTTTCCGAATCAATGTTGGTGTGAAAACAGCTGATTCAATGGCAACTGTCGTCGTCTGATCATCAATTTCAGAATTGAGACCACCCATAACACCGGCTAAAGCAATCGGCTTTTGATCATCGGCAATCACAATGTCTTTTTCGTTTAATTCATGTTCTTCCTCATCCAAGGTGGTCAGCTTTTCGCCCTTTTGAGCGTAACGGGCATGAATCGTTGAACCAGATACCTTGCCATAATCAAAAGCATGTAAGGGTTGACCGTACTTCAATAAAATATAGTTGGTCACATCGACCACGTTGTTGATTGGTCGAACACCGGCGTTCCATAATTTAATTTGCAGCCAACGGGGACTTGGCTGAATTTTGACGTTTTCAACGATCCGCATTTTATAAATCGGTGCTAGGTCTTTATTAGCATCAATCGACACTTTGCCAGCTGCAGGTGTCGCAACTTCTTCGACCTTAGGATGATTTAGTTTTGGTGTTTGATCATAGATAGCACCCAAGTCGCGAGCAACACCGTAAATACTCAACATGTCACCACGGTTAGGCGTCACGTCAACGTCAATCAAGTAGTCATCCATACCTAGATATGGGAATACGGGTTCACCGACTTTCGCATCATCTGCTAAGAAGTAAATACCATCTGCCCATTCCTTAGGCACAACGTCTTTTTCAAAACCAATTTCGTCAAGGGCACAGATCATCCCATTAGAGGTGACGCCGCGCATTTTGGAGCGCTTGATCTTGACGTTGCCGCCAATTCGTGAACCTGGCAAAGCCACGATGACTTTCTTGCCGGACTGAACGTTAGGCGCACCGCAGACGATTTGTGAAAGTTCGTCTTCGCCAACATCGACTTGACAAACTTTTAAATGGTCTGAATCTGGATGAGGTGCCAGCGACTTGATTTCACCAACCACAATTTTTTTCATGCCATCGCTAGGTCGCGTGACGGAATCAACTTCGACTGATGAACGTTCGATTTTTTCTGCCAAATCTTTTGGTGAAACTTGAATGTCTAAATATTCTTGTAACCAACTGTAAGAAGTTTTCATTTTAGCTGATTATCCTTTCTTTGAGAATTGGGTGAGGAACCGAACATCGTTTAAGTAGAAGTTCCGAATATCATCCACACCATACTTCAACATCGCAAACCGATCAGGACCAAGTCCGAAGGCAAAACCACCGTAAACTTCAGAGTCTACGCCAGCCATTTCAAGCACGTTCGGGTGCACCATACCAGCACCTAAAACTTCGATCCAGCCAGTATATTTGCAGACGGCACAGCCTTTTCCACCACAGTTAAAGCAGGTAATATCTGCTTCAACAGAAGGTTCCGTGAACGGGAAATAACTTGGGCGTAAACGAATATTAAAACGGTTGCCGAAAAGTTCGTGGGCAATCAGCTCCAAAGTTCCCTTCAAATCTGCCATTGTAATGTGCTTGTCAATAACGATACCTTCCACTTGATGGAATTGGTGAGAGTGGGTTGGATCATCAGTATCACGCCGATAAACCACCCCGGGTGAAATCATCTTTAACGGACCCTTGCTAAAGTCGTGTTTTTCCAAGGTTCTGGCTTGCATTGGCGACGTTTGTGTCCGCATTAAAATCTCTTTAGTAATGTAGAACGTGTCCTGCATGTCCCGTGCCGGATGATCCTTTGGTAGATTCATCATCTCAAAGTTGTACTTATCTTCTTCAACCTCTGGCCCAGATAAGACCTGATAACCCATCCCAATGAACAGGTCTTCAATTTGGTCAACGATTTGTTGGATAACGTGTGGCTGTCCCTGTGCTACGGGCTTGCCTGGAAGTGTGACGTCAATCTTTTCGCTGGCCAACTGCTTATTAAGCATGGCCTTTTTCAACTCATCGCGACGTGTTTCAATGGCACTTTGCAGTTCGTCTCTGACGGTGTTAGCGAATTGACCAAAGGTTGGCCGCTCGTCGGCAGGTAAATCACGCATACCCCGAAGTGCCTGCGTAATTGGTCCCTTTTTACCTAATAGTTCTACCCGCAGTGAATCTAATTTTTTTAGATCAACAACGTCTTTGATGTCTTGTTTCCGTTCTTGCCGGATCTTCTCCAGCTGGTCTCTCAGTGTCATGTCTGACCCTCCTTAACAAAATAAAAAAACTCCGTCCCCAAAATAAAGGGACGAAGCTTTCGCGGTACCACCCTTGTTTACTTAAATAAAGTACACTCGGTAATTTAATAACGGTCAATTAACCGGAAGATTTTTTGTTACAACTGTAACGCCCAACCTCTGCTTAGAAAGTGAATTCATTCTTAACAAACCGCAAACTCCCACCAAACGTTTGCTTCTCTGTGATTGCTTCAGAATTACTAATCTTTCGTCATTGCATTTGTTCAATTTACACAATCACTAGTTTACAGCGGTTGGTGACATTGGTCAACCTTAGGTGCAGTTTGTTTATCACACCATTTTTCTGACCAGCCATGAACTGATCGCATCACATCTGCTAAATCTTGACCCTTTTCAGTCAGTGAATATTCAATCAGTGCTGAACTCTTGTAGGTCTTACGCATAACGATGCCATCATTTTCTAACTCTTTCAGGCGCTCAACTAACACCCGGTCAGAACACTTGCTGACCTTATTAGCGATGTCTTTAAAACGTTGAGGTCCGAGATTTAATAATACGTCAATTATAAGCCCATTCCATTTTTTTCCTAAAATTGAAAACGTCCACTCAAACTTCGGACAAAGTTCGAATTGAGTAGCGTCAATGGTCTTGTCAACGACTTGATCCATGTAAACACCCCTAATCTAGTCCAGCTTACTTGTCTAATAAATTTAATACGCGGTCAATATTACGTTTCCGCCAAGCCATCACGCGCTTTCTCATCGGTGATAAGAACTCGACAACGGCTTCCTTATCATCAACTAAGCTCACAATCACACTCTCGCGATACTTAGGTAGTGCGGCAGTCGCACCCCACATGTGCTTAAGGATGATATCCTTTTCCATGGGGCTAAGTTCAGTTAGTTTTTCTGCGTTTCGTAAAGCCACCCGTGGGTGAATGAAGGCGTGCGAGCCTAAGTTAAACTTAGTTGTCCGCCAGTCATAATAGAATAAATCGTGCAGCAATCCTGCCCGCGCCGTAGCACGAACGTTTAAATGGTGTTTTTTGGCAATTAAATAGCTATCATAAGAAACGGAGATTGAATGATCTAACCGATTGGAGTGATGGTGCTGGGTGTAGTTAGCCAGTTTTTGGACTTCTGGCTTAGCCAGCAGATCACCGACTAAAGCAACGTATTCTGTGTCTTGGCGCCAATCATTTCGTGTCATACAACGCTTCCTTTACTTTTTGTAAGTTACTCTGAATAAACTATACTTAATGTAACATCATATTGCAAGCAAAATACTCTAAAGTCAAGGCTTTTATGCCAATTTTTGATTCAGTTTAAACATCAGTATACCCGCGGCAACCGCAACGTTCAGTGATTCTGCTTGACCCTTAATCGGAATGTACAAATTAGTCGTGGTTTGACCCATCAGCTTTTCAGACATTCCCTGACCTTCATTGCCTAAAATCAGGCCGAACTCTGATTGAGGTGTCACCGTGTTATAATCTTCGGCGTTTTCATCCAATGCGGAACCATAAACCGGAATATTCCGCTCTTTCAAAGCTTTGACCCAATCCTCAAGGTTTGCTTCAACCAATTGAATATGGAACTGACTGCCCTGCATTGCTCGGACAACTTTGGGTGTAAAGCGGCTGGATGTCCCACTACCAAAAACAACGCCTCTGAAACCGGCTGCATCCGCTGTCCGAACCATTGTGCCAATATTGCCAGGATCTTGAATCCGGTCTAATAATAACCAAGCGCCGGTAGCTGTTTCAGGATCCACCTGTTCAGTGGCTAGGATATCTAATACGGCAAAAATCCCCTGCGGTGTCACCGTGTCAGACAGTTTTTTGGCAATTTCATCCGTAATCTCAAACGTCTCCACATTACTTGGCAGCTGGTGTTCATGGAGGTTTAATTGTTCAGCCGTTGCGATAATTTGAACAACAGGTTGTTCAGCGGTAATTGCATCGCCAACAATATGCCAGCCTTCTACCAAATACTGGTGAAATTTTTGGTGGCCTTTTTTAGTGGTTAAATGTTGCCATTTCTTGACTTTAGCGTTTTGTGTTGATGTAATTTCTTCGATCATGTACTGCCTCTTCTTTCGAATTTTTGATACCATGGTACATAATATCACGATTAGGGAGTGTAATGATGAAATCTGTCATAATTTCAATTCACGGGCGGGTGCAAGGTGTCGGCTTTCGCTGGACAACTGCCCGTTTAGCCAACCGGCTGCACGTGGTTGGCTGGGTCAGAAACGAGCGGGATGGTTCTGTCACCGTTCGAGCTCAAGCAGAAGATGCTAGCTTAAGCGCCTTTATACAGGCTTTAAAACAATCGCCAACACCGTATGCCAAAGTAAGCAAAGTTACGGTTGATAGTAAAAAAATTGAACACTTTGAAAAATTTGCTATTACTGATTGAAAAAGCCCTTCATATCAAGTAGTATTTATCATGTTGTCATCTTTAGAAAACTTCGCTACTATATTATAATTATGAATTTGTTTAGAAGGGAATTGAATTAAAGTAAATGAAATCAAAAAAACCTTTACAACTAGGACTTGCGGTAGCTGTTCTGCTGCCACTGCTAAGCGGCTGTGTTCAGCGTACCAAGAGCGGTAAACCTTACGGACTGGTGTATGATTACCTTGCCGTTCCAGGACAGCACGTTATGGAATGGTTAGCCAACATGCTGGGCCATTCTTACGGCTGGGCCATTATCGTCGTTACAGTGGTGGTTCGGATGGTCTTGCTACCTGTGATGGTGCGTCAATTACGTAACTCAACGGTGCAGCAAGAAAAAATTTCAGCTATCAAACCACAAATGACTGAAATTCAAAAACGGCAAAAAGCTGCCACAACAACTGAAGAAAAGAACGCGATTGGTCAAGAAATGATGCAGCTTTACAGTCAAAATGGGATTAGTATGACTGGTGGTATCGGCTGTTTACCATTGCTGATCCAAATGCCAATTTTCGCAGCCTTATACGCTGCCATTCAGTACTCACCAGAATTATCATCGTCCACCTTTATGGGCATACCACTGGGGAAATCTTCAATCCTACTAGCCGTTTTGTCATTCTTGGCGTATCTGCTTCAGGGATATCTTTCAATGATCGGCATGCCTGCTGACCAACGTAAAGCCATGCGTATGACGATGGTGGTTAGTCCCGTCATGATCCTGTTCTTCACGATCTCGACTTCCGCTGGTTTAGGACTGTACTTCTTCATTGGTGGGATTTTTGCTTGTGTCCAAACGCTGATTATTAATTTATACCGGCCACGGATTCGTCGTGAAATCGAAGCTGAAATGAAAAAGAACCCGCCTAAGATTGTGAAACCAAAACCAGTTGTTGCTGCTGAAACAGCACCAACATCATCACAATCACCCGTTCAACCAAGTACCGCGTCACAAGACAACCGTAACCGGAATCGTAATGCCGGTAAGCAGCGTCATCATTAAATTCAGAAATGATGATACAAACTTGGTAGATTCCAAAATTTAATACACAAAAACCGTATTCCGTTTTTTCGGAATACGGTTTTTTATGTTATTAATAAGAAACAAAATGCAGTTTATATCATGCTTTAAACCATTCTTTGCGGAGTGAAACTATTTTTGATAATCCCCAACGCATAGAAAATTGCTGCTAGCCACGGTAAAAATGGTATTACAACCGCTCCAATTGAACTAACCAACGAGCCAATTGTCGTTGCCGTGGTGGCATTTTGATACATGGTTATCGCAAATAGAATCGTTAATACAGCGGTCACAATCCCCCACCGCTTTAATTGATGACCACCAAATGCATGATGAGTTAATGCTTTTACGGTACCACCAAGGACCATTGCCGTGGCGATCCCGAGAACGCCTAAACAAATAAAATAGGCGTCCGCAGTGAATCCCAACCCAGTCTGATTAAAGATTTGACTGCTGTCAATTCCCCGTTTATTGAGCATTTGCTTGGTAATCAAATAGCCAAGTAAGCTGGGAATAATCAGGACACTCCCCACCTGGAATTCACCATTTGAGTGAAACCGAAAACGACGGGGCTTGGCGGAATCACTGTATTGAACCTGTGAAGTCGCCCGTTCAGCTTGTCTAGGTTCTGACTGACTAGCCGGTTGTTCCACCCTTTGCTGTCTTGAATTGAAAAATGACTGTTTGCCGCTAAGCAACGGGTAACAATAAGCAATCACGATAAAAACGCCGAAGATTTCCCAGCGCCACTCATTCAATATTAAAGTCGCTGCGTAAGCCACCAGAATCAACCAGCCATTGGCCAAGGTGAATCTGCCAACTTGTTTAAGGTGAGATAAACTCGGAATGAGCCGCTGTTGCCAACTGTTAGTCATTCTCTTGGACCGACGTAGTTGCGCGTCATCATTGTGAGCTAAACGGGACGCTGACTGGGTCATATTGTCGCCCAATTTAAACCCGCAGTCTGGGCAGAAAGCCGAATCTGCCGGAATGATATGACCGCACTGCGGACAAGTCATAGTTGCCATTAATCCCACTCCAATCTAAACTGTTAATCTACTCATACTATACAGACGTTGCGGCTCAGTAGATAGGAAATTGAGAAAAATTAAAGGAATTGAAAGAGTCGTCACTTAATCTGAATAACCTTGTGTGCCAATTAAAAAAGCAAAAACAGATTCTCAGTTCCAGAATCGGTTTTTGCCTAAACTACAGATTATAACTTGTTACTTTCCTGCTTCTTAATCAGTAGAGTGCCCTTCAAACGGGCCAGCTGCGCATTTATCAGCTCACCGCAATTAAAGTGTCTAAAGCCGACACCAATTAGGAGTGGCACCAACGTAGCGATGCCTACCTGTAACCAAAACGATTCGGTTAATTGCAATCGGCTAATAATATCCAGGATCAGTTTGTGCATATACATAATGATCAAAGTGTGTTTGCCCGTCACCTGCAAAATTCTGGCAACGAATCGAAGTGGCCAAAAAAGAACTGTCGCAGATGACAAACTCAATTTTAGCGGATAAGCAATCATTTTGCTGAGGCCAAAAACGGTAAAACAGCACAGAATTGGAATAATGCCCACCATCAACGCCAATTGAGAATGACTAACAATAACGTTGTGATAAATGCCTGAAAATTGGTGACTGCGCATGAAAAGACCGAAGGAAAAATTCAGTTCCTTCCGTTGAATAAATAGCCAGCCAACTGCAGCTGCTGATGGCAAAAAGATCACCCATTTGGTTAGATAATGCTGACCGAAGTAGAATAAATTGTAACCAATCAGCATATACGCCATGACTAAAACAGCGACGTCCATATCCCACGGAGCCGTCACAACACCAAAGAATTTAAAGGCTGTGATCTGAGTATAGCTTGTCGACCAATAGATAAAGTACGCGGCAATTAGTAACTGTAACGTCTTGAATTTAACCACACTAATAATGACCGTCGTGCCAATAATACCCAAAATGTAAGTTTCCGGGTACCAAAATATCGTTGTGTAATGTGCTAAGGTCTGACCCCCGTAGAAAAGATCCAAGAAGTAGATTGCACTATATGTAATGGATTTATTATGGATAAACTTATAGGCAATAATCAATAGAATTCCGGCCACAAAATAGCTCCGCAGTACGGGACTGACCCTTTTTTTGAAAAAAGCGATCACCTTTTGAATATCCCTTAAATCGATTGGCCGCACGAAAAAACCGGCAATCAAAAAGAATAGTGGCATGTGCCACCAGTAAAGAAAATCATACCAGTACCGATTCTCCCGAACATGCAAAATGTAGCCCGGCATGTTATGGCCGCAAACCACCGCAATCATGCCGATTCCCTTGGCAATATCTAACCAGGTCAGCCGTTTTCGTTTCGGCTGAGTAGCTGACTGATCACTCGCCTGATTAGCTGACAAATACTGATGTTCCTGTTTCGAAGATAATACCATAACGAAATCCACCACCATTTATATCGCTTACCAAAAATGGTTAAGCGCCACTATTTGATTACTACTTTAATAAAAATACTTTGATTAATTGGTTCACTTTTAAATTATTAAAATGTAACAGTGTGTGTTGTGCCTTCGGACCGGTAACCTGTTTTTCCTGATACTCGACTTTAACACCGCTAGTTTTGACTAAGTAGCCTAATGAACGCGCACTGGTCGTTGCCACCAGCCCATCGCTATCAGAGCCATCTTTCAAATTGCCGTAAATATTTAAAATCTCTAACCCCTTTGGTAAACGATGGCTGTATCGCAGCAAATGCTGATATTCAGGATGTTCAATTTGGGGACGGCCGTTTTTACCTAACGCATTAGCACCCGCCTCATCATCCCATAACTGGCCGACTTTAGAATCTGGGCTCGGTTGATCCGGTTTCTGTTTATTCATGATACCGTCAAACGGACCGGCAATCGTGACCACACGATGCGGCTGAATCTGGTCAGTGGGTTTGAGATGCGTTTCAAAATAATCGATCCAGGCGTATGAACCCATTGAGTGACCAATAGCATCGTAGCTTTTGATATGATATCGGCGATTAAGTTTGGGCATAATTTTAGCCAGCATCGCACTATAATAAATTTCACCCGCTCGATTATTGGCAATTTCGATGGGAATAATCATTTTATGAGTAGCAGTTGGCTGATACTTACCAATCAGATGCACGTGGCTCTTTTTATCCACGTAAACTATTAACTGCTGCTTTACCAAGTGTGTTTGGGTTAAGCTGGCAATCAGATATTTTTCTGATTTATAGGAACCGCCAAAACCATGAAGCAACAAAATTGGCCGTTTGGGATCCTTCACAGTAACATGAGATGAGCCATGGGCTTTTTGTTTGGTCCCAGATGCCCCTTTATTTTCGTGTTCCAAGCTACGAATGGCTTGAGCTAATTGGCGCTGGACGTTTACGCCCTTTAAATGCAGCTGGTACTGCTTATACCCATGGATCCCTAACCAAGTGAGTAAAGAGAGCAACAAAAGGATGAGTAAAACCTGTTTCTTCAGGAAACGGCCGGTTTTTCTGATGCGAGCCCGCCATCGTTGTCCACGTGCGTGTGACTCATTTTTAACCGGATTTGTTGCTGAGCTTTGCGCTTCAGCCAGCTGTAATTGATAACCGCAATTTGGGCAGGAACTAGAACTTGCCGGAATCAATTTGCCACAATTTGGGCAAGTAATCGTTGCCATTTATTTCACTCCGATCTATTCATTACATAATAGATATGCTACCACTATATAACGCCCTTGTGTAGGGCATTCACCGGGGTAAATTAAATCTGACTGCAAGCAAAAACGGATTCCCTTTAATTTCGGAAATCCGTTTTGGTATTCAGCTAAATAATCCCTTTAAATTTATGGTTCAGGTTTTTCGTCATCGGACTGATTCGACGTCGGCTGTTCTGAATCCGAGTGATCACTAGCCCGATAGACACCCGGTATACCGGTTGTTTTGCTTGATTCATCATTGGTTGGATTGGCACCAAGATTCGTAGCTAACGGATCAGTAACCGTCCGTTCTTCCTCGTCTTCTTCCTTAGCATGATCCAACTGAATCTTAATATCTTCTGAAATAAGTGGCAGTTCAATTTGGAAAACCGAGCCGTAGCCCAAAGCGCTCTCAATACTGATTCTACCGTGATAAGCCTCAATCAGCCGTTTAGCGATTGAAAGGCCTAAGCCGTTGCCTCCCTTATTGCGGCTACGAGCTTTATCCACCCGGTAAAAACGGTTAAAGACTCGCCGCCGGTTTTCTTCGGAAAGCCCTTCACCGAAGTCTTGAACGGCAATTTGAGCAACGTGTCCGCTAGACGACAAGGACAAGTGAACTTCCTTGCGGTTAACTGAGTATTTAACGGCGTTGTCCAGCAAAATAATGAGAACTTGTTCGAGATGATTTCGATAAATCTGAGAGTAAGCATGATGCTTAACATCATCATCCAAAATGAACGTAAAGTCTGGATGAATCATCTTGAAATCATTAAAGACCTGATTAACCACTTCTTTAATGTCAGAAGTTTCGTGATTCATCGTCACTTGAATCTGTTCAGCTCGGGTGAGGTCAAGCATTTCAGTGACTAAGCTCTGCATTCGTTTAGTTTCCTGCATGGCCGCCGAAAGCGATTCGTTCAAGACCTCAGGATCATCTTTCCCCCAACGCTGCAGCATTTCAATGTGGCCTTGAATAACCGCAACTGGTGTCCGTAATTCGTGAGAGACATCCCCCACGAATTGCTGCTGTTGATCAATATAGCGTTGCATCTGATCCAGCATGTCATTAAACAGTTCACTCAAGTCAGCTAGTTCGTCGTTACGACGAGTTAATGGCACCCGCTCATCAGACTTCGGATCTGATCGAACAGACCGCATTGTTTTATTCAAATCAATAATGGGCCGTAATAATAAGTCAGCCAGGCAATAACTAAAGATAGAAGCTACAAAAACGGCTGAGATCACGAGCACAATAAAGATCAATGAGAATCGGTTACGAGCAGCCTTATACTCCGTCATGGCATTGGCAACTTGGACGTAGCCGAGAAGCCGATGGCCATTTTGCGCATAGATTGGCGAACGCCCAACAAGGCCATCAAATTTACCCGTTTTTTCCATTTTCATTTCCCGTTTATTAGACAATTGACTATTATCAACTGGCGTATTACGAGAGGCAAAAATCTTTTTTCGCTGGGCATTATAAACGGTCACACCCGTACTATCACGAGATAGATCAGTAATAACCGAATTTTGATAGATGTTGGTCTTTTCGGAAACTGAACCATTAGGTTGATTCAAACTTGGCTGTAAGGCTTCGTATACGCTAGCAGCAGTAAAATGCCCCTGTAAATTGTCAACGCGACTAATCACGGTATCTAGCGTACTGCTAACATGATTTTTTTCCTGCTGAAGCAAAACACCTGACAAGCCTTGAAACATCAGCACCGAAAAAACGACAAAGATAAGAAAGACGCCGGTTGCACTACCCAGCGCCCACTTCCACTTCATCGAAAGACGATGCCGTTTTTTTAAGGTTGTTTCATTCCCGATGTTATCTGTTTCACTCATGAACGCATCACGTACCCAGTACCGCGAACTGTTTGAATATAACTCTTTTCACCTGGGCGATCGATCTTGTTACGTAAATAACGTACATAAACATCGACCACGTTGGTTTCAACTTCAGACTCGTAACCCCAAACCTTGTTTAACAAAACGTCACGAGCAAGCACAACGTTGACGTTTTCCATTAAGGTCAAAAGCAGTTCATATTCGCGCTTAGTCAGATTAATGACTTCATCGCCACGTCGAACGACCCGGTTCTCCTTTTCAATCGTAAGATCCTTATAGGTAACCGTTGTCTGCTTGAAGTCTTTTTGTTCACTCTCGATGTGAATCCGACGAAGCAATGCACGAACCCGAGCCAATAGTTCTTCAATTGCAAATGGCTTAACGATGTAATCATCGGCACCATGGTCAAAACCAGAAACGCGGTCGATAACTGAATCACGGGCTGTCATCATAATGATCGGTGTACTCTTCACTTCGCGAATACGGCGAGCCACGTCAATACCGTTAAGTTCAGGCAACATCAAGTCTAGCAGGATGACATCAAAATCTTCAGCTAAAGCAGCATCCAAGCCAGTACGGCCGTTAAATTGAACTTCAGTATCATAGCCTTCATGCTTCAGTTCTAGCTCCACAAAGCGGGCTAAATTCTTTTCATCTTCAATAATTAAAATTCGACTCATTTTTAACGAACTCCTCTTACTTATAATTTTCGTATTTTCGTTCAAATAACTTCTGATACACCGCTAATAGTGTACCATACTGTCAATCAAATTACTTTTCCATCTTACTATATAAATTAAAATTTGGCGAATCTTCTTAGATGGCCTGAAAATAATTATCATTTTCAATAATTAGTGAAAAAATATTTTTCAAATATTTTGCTGATATTTTATGACAAGTTCCTCGTTTGACTGTATTGTAAGCGATTTCAGGTTTTATTCAAATTTTGAAAAATGTCATCATTGCTCAAAAAATCACTTGAACTTTAAACAACCATGTGGTTAAATGACATTGTGAAATCATAAACGAAAGAGGTCATTTATAATGAAAGCTGCTGTTGTGCGCGACCCAGTTGATGGGTATGTAGATATTAAAGATGTTACACTTCGTTCACTGAACTATGGAGAAGCCTTAGTTGACGTCGAATACTGTGGGTTATGCCACACCGACCTTCACGTTGCCGCTGGCGATTTTGGTAAAGTTCCTGGCCGGATCATTGGTCACGAAGGTGTCGGAATCGTTTCTAAACTTGGCGAAGGCGTTGAAAACCTTAAAATTGGCGACCGTGTTTCTATCGCCTGGTTCTTCAAAGGCTGTGGTCACTGTGAATATTGCTTAACCGGTCGTGAAACACTTTGCCGTAACGTTCAAAACTCTGGTTTCACTGTTGATGGTGCGATGGCCCAACAAGTTATTGTTGATGCCAACTACGCTGTTAAGGTTCCAGAAGGCTTGGACCCTGTTGAAGCAACGAGTTTGACCTGTGCCGGTGTTACCATGTACAAAGCCCTCAAAGTCGGCGAAACTAAGCCAGGCCAATGGGTTGAAGTTGTTGGTGCCGGTGGTTTGGGGAACTTAGCCATCCAATACGCTAAACACGTCTTTGGCGCACACGTTGTTGCCGTTGACGGTAACCCTGATAAGTTAAAGGCTGCCAAAGAAATGGGCGCTGATATCTTAATTAACCGTAAGACCCAAAACGTCCCTGAAGAAATTCAAAAACAAGTCGGTGGTGTTCACAACGCTCAAGTAACTGCCGTTAACGATGCTGCATTCGATCAATCAGTTAATGCACTTCGTCCAGATGGTCGTTTAGTTGCCGTTGCCCTGCCACAAGGTGACATGAAGTTAAACATTGCTAAAACTGTTCTTGATGGTATCCAAGTGGCTGGTTCACTTGTTGGTACTCGTCAGGACTTAGCTGAAACTTTCCAATTCGGTGCTGAAGGCTTGGTACACCCAATCGTTCAGACCCGTCGCTTAAGCGAAATCAACGACATCATTGATGAAATGAAAGCTGGTAAGATCACTGGCCGGATGGTTGTTGACTTTACTAAAGAATAAACCGTTCAATCAGTTTTATCATGCAAACAAAAAGAAACCGGCATAAACATTGCCGGCTTCTTTTTGTTTGGGTTAAGAATGGCTGATGTCCCCCTCAAGAACCAGTGAAATACTGAACATAGTCCTTAAAAGGGTCATCGTCAAATCGTATTGGTGATGCCTTATAAGAACAGTCACATTTTGTGGCTGTTCTTTTTTCTATTTATGGATTAGTGAAATGCGGTTAAAGAAATTATTGAGATTACGGAAGCCATAACAGTTACGTTTTAACGTCTTAATCTTACGATTAATACCTTCTAAGGGACCATTAGAGTTTTTACATTGACAGGCATTTAAGATGGCCTGACGATTCTTTCTAAAAGTGTTCATGACAGTATCCATATTGGTTCGATTACGTTGATAATGGTCAATTAATGTAGCTAACTGGCCTACGTTACGCTGTTTAATCGCAGTTAAAATCGTTTGATAAATCGCATAAACGGCAGCGAAGCGTGGAAAAGCTGATAGAATTAAGTCGATGGCGTTCTGTTGCGTCATATATTCGTTAATACCACGTAAATAGACAGATTTAACATCGTTGATGGTGTCCTGATTTTGGTGGAATAAGCGCCAATGAGATTTCAATATGCGATAGAGGCGTGAGCGGTGATCGGGAATGGTCTGAAAAGCTTGAATACGAGCTTGATCAAGAGCTCGTCCAGCCAGTTGAATAATGTGAAATCGATCGATTACGATTTCAGCATTGGGAAAGATCCGCTTAATAAAGTGACAGTATTGAGCGTTTAAATCAACTACCACACTTTGAACTCGCTGACGCTCAGTTAAAGAATACCGGTTGATGAAGTAATCCATGATTTGAGTCGTTAACCTACCTGGCAACGTCGTTACCAGGTGGTGAGCCAGTGCAGCGCAACAGATAAATGACATGTGATGATTAGCTGAACGAAATTCGTCAAAACAGAGTTGAGTTGGCAACTCTTTAAGGCGATAAGGACGCTGGGCGTGTTCATTAATGATCCGACTTACACTCGCATCAGAGATCCCCAACAGTTTAGCTATTTCGGTGGCCGTTAATGAGTCTTTAGCCAGTTCCATCACTGCTTGGTGAACCGCCGGAGTCAATGTGTGATTAAAGAATAAATTGGATGATGTGGCACCGCAAGTGGTGCCACAAGTTTTACACAGATAACGCTGTTTATGAAGCTTTAACACGTACTTACCGCCGTTAACAGGTGCCAATCGGGCATTAACCTGATGAGTACCATTCTTAATTAAAGTTGGATACCCGCAATTAGGGCAATGACTCAAGGGATAAGTTAGTTCCGCCTCAATAACTTCAGTAATGCGAGTCAGTTGTTTAACCACCGACCTTTCTTCATAAATCTGGGTAATCTGGATATTAGGGTCTGTTATTTTGAAGAGCTTTAAGATAGAATCATTACTTAGGGACACGCTGTTTTCCTCACTTTCGGTTATCTTTGGCGATTTAATCGTAACATGTGAGGACCTCGTGTCCTTTTATAATTTCCTAAAACCAATCAAAAAAATGGCATTGGTTATTCACCAATACCAGAAATTGTAGACCCCCTTAAAACAGCCGCATTCCCCATTTCAATACCCATCTGGAACCTTTTACCACCTGCATTCAAACAGCCCTCTAAGGACTAATTTGAGGGTTCTACGACCAATTCTATATGGCACATTAAAAGCAAAAAAAAGAAGCATCCAGAGACCGCGGTTCTCATGGTTGCTTCTTTTTTTATTAACTAGTTGTTAGTCTTAACAACCTGACGACCATCATAGAAGCCGCAGTTAGGGCAAACAACGTGTGATTTACGTAATTCACCACAGTTTGGGCAAGCACTCAAATTAGGTACTTGCAACTTAATGTTTCCTCGACGCATACGTTTCTTCGTCTTAGAAGTTTTACGTGCTGGTACAGCCAATGGAAACACCTCCTTAAATTTAAAATTATCCACTAGTGAAAGATTTTTAAAGTCCTACTGTTCATCATCTTTCGATGAATCATCAAAAAAGTTTTTTAACTTAGCAAGACGTGGATCAACAGTTTTAGAATCTGACTCATCAGCTTCACCGTCACCTTCAATGGTTACCTGCCAGTCTTGGCCTTCTGGTAAATCATTTGCGGACTGTTCAGCTTTCGTCAGGACTTGCATCGGAATCTGCAACAGCAGATTGTCAGCAATTGCTTTATCGACATCAATCTCATCATCAGCTACCACTAAAACGACGTCGGTCTTTTCATACCGTGTTAACGCTGCTTGTGAGGCAACATAAAACTCGGTAACATCAAAGTCCGTTGGTAGTTCAACTGGCGCTAATGAGCGTGTCGACGGTACCGTTAAGGTTGCATTAACGTGCGCGTAAAACAACACGTCACCATTACCTTCAACACTTACCATCCCATTGATGTGAACTGGTGTTACGTCAAGCACATCCTCAGGATAACATTCCATCAGATCCGCTTTTAAATCCAGGACCTCATCGAATTTCAATGGTTCATGCCGGTACTCTTTTTGTAACTCGGATAACGACAACTTCAATTCAATATCCTCCTAACGCAACTTTATTATTATAACTATGGGCTGTAACGTTGTCAAGGGAATTTACATGACACGCTAAAAGAACTTTAAAGTTATCATTTTAAGCCCTTTTCATCAAATCATGACGATTCAATGACAGCATGCTGAAGGCGATCTTGATCGACCCCGCTAAGCATCTGACGCATTAAACCGGCTTGATAATCAAGTCGGAACGGTCCATTAATCCAATCATCCGTTACCCGCGAAATTAAGGGTAATTTAGACGCCTTCTTGACTCGATTCAAGTGTTGTTGCCCTGCCGAGTTAAAACCCAGCACACGTGCATATCTGAGCTCAGTTGGCAACGCCACTCGATTAACCTGGAGCAAGATATAAACGCAAAGCCGCTGTAACCGGGCATAAGTAAACCGCTTGGTCTTAGCAGCCCACAGAAAATCTTCAAAAGTGGCACTAACTAATGCCGCTTGTTTCAACCGGTATTCGATGCCCTCACTCATTTGATAGATGTCATGCAAATCTGCTAAGGAACTGACAAGTAATTGATACCTCAAGTACGGCCAGTAATCGGTCCAGCTGATCAGCTGCTCTTTTCGTAACGCTCGTGCGGTATCAGCCGGTACCATTTGGTTGATGACGGTCCATTCGCCAGCTTTAACTGCCTTGCGGATGGCAGCGCCACTCGCAATCGTTGTACCGCGCTCGATACCCGTGTCTTGGTGGGCACTCCCACGCCGCTGGATCGGTATCATTTTCAGTGGCTGCGCCAATCGCTGATTAGCTGCCACATAACTGAAGCCCAATATATCGTTTGAAGCTCTGAGATTAAGTCCCGTCTGTGCCTGCAGATAATCGTTAAACAAGGTGGGATACGTTTCGTCAAACCGTTTAAAATGACTGCTGGCATCCGTGGGCTGGTTAGCCACTAGCGCCTCAAAATCTAACTCGGGATGCTCTGCACCAAATGCTAAACGGTTACAGCCTAACATTGATAACAGCTGAACGGCACCCTGAGCAAACAAGTGAGCCGGCTCAACGGCAAATTGAAATGGCAGTTCAACTACCAGATCGGCACCACCTGACAATGCAAGTTTCGTTCGCTGCCACTTATCCAATAGTGCTGGTTCACCGCGTTGCACCCAATTACCGCTCATGACGATGATCGTTAAATCAGCCTTAGCTTGTTGCTTAGCCTGTTGCAATTGGTAGACATGACCGTTATGAAACGGATTATATTCAGCTACAATGCCTAATACATTACTGATAATGCCCACCTCCTTTTACAGACTAACGTGTTGACTTGGTACAGACGAAAAACCACCGCGTCGTATCAGGCTTAACAGCCGTTTTTCCGAAATCAGCGCTCACCTGGACATGATTAAACCCGGCAGCCTTTAATAAGCGCTGATACGTGGCCAACTCATAGGTCCGTTCATGATGCAATTCGGCTACTTCATCATAGGCGTCCTTTGCTTCATTATAAGTGAAGAAAGTTAAATCATGATCGACTGAGTGAGGTTCCTCTCCCGCTTCACTGGACCATAGAAATGCTCGGTCAGTATCACGGTAATTAAACATATACCCAGGGTAAACGGTATCCGTTTGGTATGGCGAAATCACATCAAACAAAAATTGCCCATCATCGTCTAGATGACGTGCAACTTGCTCAAATGCAGTAGTTAATGCATCCTCGTTTGGTAAATAACAAAATGAATCCGCAAAACAGGTCACCGTGTGATAGGTTTCCAAATCACTAAGATTCAGCATATTCCCTTCTATCAACGGTAAAGTCACATTTGCTTCACGCGCATGCTGGTCTGCGAGGCTCAACATTTCATCAGAAAGATCGAAACCCGTCACGTTGTAACCGTCTTTTGCTAGCAGTACGGCTAACCGACCTGCACCACACGCAAGTTCTAGCAAGGGCTGCTCTTTACTCATCACCTGCTGTTCAACAAACGATTGCCATTCCAGATACAAGTCGCTGTCAAACAGCTCATCGTAAAGTTTTGCAAAAGTCTGGTAGATCATGCTTCGACCCAATCATCGACGTCAACTAATGGTGCTTCCGACCATAATTTTTCCAAATTATAGTGTGCCCGTTCGTCCTTCTGGAAAACGTGAACCATGACGTCACCAAGATCAATTAAAACCCAACGAGCAGCATCGCGGCCTTCAATTCGCTTAACCGTAATATCAGACTTTTCACATGCTTCCTGAATATTATCAGTAATGGCTTGTACCTGACGGCCAGAAGTAGCGTCCGTAATCATGAAATAATCGGTAATCAAGCTTACATTTTGCATATCTAAGGCAACAATATCTTCTGCCCGTTTATCTGAAGCAGCTTTAACAGCCACTTCTAAAATTTCTTTACTAGTCATTAAAATCCTCCGTTAATCTGTCAATCCGCTTTGGGGAACCCAAGCATTATACGTTTCAATCGTTTTGGGATAAATCCGCTGATTGTTCTCTAGCAGATAAGCCAGCGTGTGTTTGGTCTGATAAGCCACAGCCAGTTCAAGACTTTGTGACGTCAACAGACGTGCTTTTTCAACACCATCAAAATCACGGCCAGGTTCAATATAATCAGCCATATAAATGATCTGTGCTAATTTAGTCATATAATGGTTGCCAGTCGTATGGTAACGCACCGCATTTAAAATATCTTCATCTTCAATGCCCAACTCAGCCTTGATCAGTTCCGCACCGACCACGCCATGCCAAATAGCGTTATTCCAGTTTACGAGTTCTGGATCTAACTGGTAGTGATGGATGGCTTCGATGAAGTCCTTATCGGGTCGCTGTTTGGCGTAATCATGTACCAACCCTGCAATTGACGCTTTTTCGACATCAACACCATATTGCTGTGCTAATTGAATGGCGGTCTGTTCCACACGTTGAACGTGTTCGAACCGAGCGGGCTTCAACTGCTTTGAAATTTTGGCCAGTAACTGATCACGGCTATCAGTGGTATACCGTCCCGTATACGTGACTTTTTCACTCATGATATAATTGTCGCTCCTTAATATACCTTGCAACAGCATCTTTCACAAAGTACCGAATAGATTGTCCCTGCCTGATTCGGCTTCGAATCATTGAGGAACTGATATCAATTCGTGGGATATCAACCCAGAGAACTGGGTACTTAGAGGTTACTGGATAGTCTTCACGCCGAACGCCAACAAATTGGACCAGTTTAACAAGCTCATCGATTCGGTGCCATTTTGGCAGATAATCAACCATGTCGCCACCAATAATAAAGTAATAGTCATTCTCTGGGTGCTTTCGCTTTAATTCCAGCATCGTATCATACGTATAACTGATACCGCCCCGCTGCACTTCCGCTAACTCGATCCCAAAATCAGGATTGCCCGCGATCGTGTCTGAAACCATCTTAACGCGGTCCGCGGCATCAATTGCGACTTTGCGATCCACGTGTGGCGGATTAGCATCTGGCATAAAGAGTACCCGATCAAGACCTAACTGAGTCATGACCTGATCAGCAACGATTAAATGCCCAATGTGGGGTGGATTAAACGTTCCACCAAGAATACCAATTCTTTTCTTACTGACAGTGGCTGCTAACTGTTCAACAACCTTAGTCGCTGTTTGCTCGACTACCTTAACCATCGTGATTTCCCCTTACTAAAGAAAATAAATTATGCTAATTTTTCAACTTGTAATGAAAGATCCTGATATTTTTCCTCAGATGCCGGTTGGAACAAGACTAATACCCGGCCAATGGTTTGAACAACTTGAATCGGTGAATTACCTTCAATATAGGCTTGAACTTCTTCAACCGTTTCGTCAGCGCTTTGCTGCAAGTTGATTTTAATCAGTTCACGTTTTTGAAGTGCACCGTCCAACTGTGCTAACCAAGTTTGGTTAAGTCCGTTTTTACCGACAGAAAAGATGGGACTTAAATGATGTGCTTGAGCACGTAAAAATCGTTTTTGTTTACCTTTTAAATTCAAATTAATTTCTCCTTATATCATTGCTCTACGAACAACCACACCGACACCTTCGGGCGCATAGCCCGCTACAACAACATCAGCTGGAACGGTGATCCAGCCTAAACCCTCGAATACTAAATCACTTTTTTCAGTGATTTTAAATTCATGTCTTACCAAAGGCGGCAAGTCGTTATCCGGACTCTCTGGTGGTGTCAGCAGATCACCAACATGCTTACTATAGAAGTTATCGGCGTTCTCCAGTTTAGTTCGGTGCAATGGCAAATTGTTTTCCACGTACACAGTGAAGCCGTGTTTAGGACCAGCAACATAATCAAACCGCGCAACACCGGCCAAGAAAACCGTCTGCTGATCGTTTAACTGATAAACTTTGGGCTTGATCTGTTTTTGCGGGGTCACAATCTTTAATTCTTTACCTGATAAATAATGCGCCATTTGTGATGGGTGAATAATCCCTGGGGTATCCACTAAAACATGGTCATCGCCCAATGGAATCTCAATTTTATCAAGGGTCGTTCCTGGAAAACGAGAAGTCGTAATAACGTCTTTGGCACCAGTACTACGACGAATAATTTGGTTGATCAACGTCGACTTACCAACGTTAGTCACACCAACGATATAAACATCGCGGCCCTCACGGTGCTTCTCAACTTTATCCAAGAATTGATCCACCGACTGGTTGGTTTTAGCCGACAGTAACGAAACATCAATTGGCCGAAGTCCTTGTTCATTAGCCCGTTGACGTAACCAGTCACGCAGCTTTGAACGGCGCAAAGAACTAGGGAGCAAATCTTCCTTATTTCCTACCAGCATCACGGGATTATCCCCAACAAAACGGTGCAGCCCCGGGATGATTGACCCGTTAAAGTCAAAAATATCCACCACATAAACGATCAGGGCGTTGGCATCCCGAATTTGTGTCAGCAAACGCAGAAAATCATCGTCGGTCAAGCCGACGGGGACAATTTCGTTGTAATGTCGCAATCTAAAACAGCGTTGACAGTAAAGTTCGCCCGTTTCCAACCCCTTATCAAGCGCAGACTGCGGCGTATAACCGGGCTTGTTCTTATCAGTGGTTTGAATTTGGGCGCCGCATCCAATACAAAAAACGGCTTCGCCATCAACTAATACTTCATCTTTATTTGTTTCGCTCATTGATTAAGTCCTTTCGAAACTTGAGTTCTGGGTGTTTTTTGCGGATTGCGTGCATCACAAATCGTTCGAAGAACCGATTGATTTTTGTATTCCACGCATCGCTTTCAATAATTGGCTTGACCAAAATACTTGGGATACCGCTGAAGTTTGCTGCAGCGACATCCGTCAGCAATTGATCACCAACCATCACAACCTCTTCTTTAGTGACATGATATTGACGCATCGCCCGCCGAATACCACCCGAAAATGGTTTTAGCGCGCGTGAAATAAAGGGAAGCTGTAACGAGGCCACCGCTTTTTTAACCCGACGATGGGAATTGTTTGACACAACCACCAACTGAATGTTTTCGCGCTCCAGTGATGTCATCCATTCTCGGAGCTCTTCGGTCCCATAAGGATTATTCCATGCAATTAGGGTGTTATCAAGATCTGTCAAAACGACTTTGATCCCTAAGCGTTTTAGTTCTTTAGGGTTAATATCATAGGTCGCGTTGATCATCCAAGTTGGTGTCAATCGTGCTAACATTTACAAACTCCTTTATTCTATACTGAAAGTTTATTATACGAGATTTTTACCGACATTACTACGATTATGGTACATCTCTCTCGAATAAAACAAAAACGAGGTTGGAAGTCTCCATCCAGCCTCGTTTAGGTTTAAATTATAATGCTTTTTTTGCTTCGTCAGCTAATGCCTTGAAAGCATCTGCATCGTTCACAGCTAAGTCAGCCAGCATCTTGCGGTTAACTTCAATGTTAGCTTGCTTCAAGCCAAACATCATCTTGCTGTAGCTTAAATCGTTTAAACGGGCTGCAGCGTTGATCCGGGCGATCCAAAGACGACGGAAGTTACGCTTGTTTGCCTTCCGGTCACGGTAGGCATATTGGCGACCCTTCATTACTTGGTCCTTAGCAACCTTAAACAAACGGTGCTTTGAACCACGGTAACCTTTAGCTAATTTAAGAATCTTTTTGTGACGTGCGCGTGTAACTGTTCCACCTTTTACTCGTGGCATATTGATTTCCTCCTAATACTTACGGTTATCATCGTTTGAAAAACGATTAGAGTGTTGAAACGACTTTCCGAATTACTTTTGCAGTAATTGACGATAAGTTTTCTTAATCGTGTTCGATTTCATCATTGAAGTCCCACGTAATTGACGACGTTGCTTCTTGGTCTTACCGTGGAAACGGTGACTCGTGTAAGCACTCGCACTCTTAATGCCGCCCTTAGCAGTTACTTTAAAACGCTTGGCACTGGCGCGGTTTGTCTTCATCTTTGGCATAATCGAAAATCCTCCTCAAATACTAAACAACTAGTTTTCGTTTTTTGGTGCAAGCATCAAAAACATGCTCCGTCCGTCCATCTTTGGACGTTGTTCAACGGTGGCAACATCGCTTGTTTCTTCAGCCATCCGGTTCAAAACTTCGCGGCCAATCTCTTTATGAGTAATGGCACGACCCTTAAATCGAATTGAGACACGAACTTTTTCACCCTTGCCCAGGAACTTCTTAGCGTTCTTAAGCTTAGTATTGAAATCGTTCGTATCAATAGATGGGCTTAAGCGAACTTCCTTAATGCTAACGACCTTTTGCTTCTTGCGAGCTTCACGCTGCTTCTTTTGCATATCGAAACGGTACTTCCCGTAATCCATAATCCGGGCAACCGGTGGCTTTGCTTTCGCTGCCACAATAACGAGATCCAAATCAGCATCTTCAGCCAGCTGAAGCGCATCCTGCTTACTCTTAATGCCCAGTTGTTCGCCATCATTACCGATCAACCGTACTTCGCGAGCGCGGATTCCTTCGTTAACCATCATATCGTTTGCTATGGTCATTCACCTCCGAGTGAGTTTAAAAACAATCAAAAGTAAGTCTTACCCAAACAAATAACGGGCACGCAATGCGCACCCGTTAAATACCCAAACCTTTCTCAGGCTTGGTTTATTTACGTATCGGCCAGGCAGCGTTAACCACGAGGCGAGAAGCGGGTGCTTCTACTTACATTTTTTCAACTCAACCAATATACCATGACATGATATATCTGTCAAATCACTTGGCTTTAAGCTCACGAATAATAAGTATAGCTTATTTATTTCGTGTGTCAAGCCGGTTTTAACATTTAGTTATTACTATAATTAGCAATATCCTTCAAAATTTCCTTTTCGAAGTCATCAGCACTCATTGATTCACTATTCTGCTCACCATATTTACGAACACTGACAGCTTTGTCGGCCATTTCTTGATCCCCAACAACTAAGGTGTATGGAATCTTGTGTGTTTGAGCATCACGAATCAAGTAGTTCATCTTTTCACCACGGTGATCAACTTCGGCACGGACACCAGCAGCCATTAATTGCTTGCTGAGACTTTCAGCATATTTACCATGCTTGTTGTCACTAACTGGGATGATCTTAACTTGCTTTGGTGCCAACCAAGTTGGGAAAGCACCCTTGTAAATTTCAGTTAAGTAAGCAATGAACCGTTCCATCGTACCAACGATCCCACGGTGAATCATAACTGGACGGTGATCTTCACCATCGGCACCAACGTACTTCAAATCGAAGCGGTCTGGCAGCATGAAGTCCAATTGAATGGTTGACATGGTTTCGTCGTTACCTAAAGCAGTCTTAGTTTGGATATCCAACTTAGGACCGTAAAAGGCAGCTTCACCTTCTGCTTCGTAGTAGTCAAGGCCAAGGTCATCCATGGCACCCTTCAGCATAGTTTGACTGCGGTTCCACATTTCGTCATCATCGAAGTACTTTTCAGTGTTCTCAGGGTCACGATATGAAAGACGGAAGCTGTAATCGTTGATGTTGAAGTCCTTGTAGACATCCATGATCAAAGTCAAAATCTTCTTGAATTCGTCTTGAACTTGATCCAAGGCAACGAAGGTGTGACCATCGTTCAAAGTCATTTCACGGACACGTTGCAAACCGGATAAGGCACCTGATTTTTCGTAACGGTGCATCATCCCAAGTTCAGCGATCCGTAATGGCAATTCACGGTATGAACGAATATGGTGGTTGTAAATTTGAATATGGCTTGGGCAGTTCATTGGTCGCAATTCAAGCATTTCACCATCACCCATGTCCATTGGTGGGAACATGTCTTCGCGATAGTGAGCCCAGTGACCTGAAGTCTTGTAAAGATCAAGGTTAGCTAGGACTGGGGTGTAGACGTGCTTGTAACCATCAGCAACTTCCTTATCGATGATGTAACGTTCGATAGTCCGTCGAATAGTAGCACCGTTTGGCATCCAGTAAGGTAAACCGGCACCAACTTTAGGATCAACGAAGAACAAGTCCAAATCGTTACCAATCACACGGTGGTCATGTTCACGGGCTTCTTGACGAGCTTGTAAGTCAGCATCAAGATCAGTTTGCTTGTAAAATGCGGTACCGTAGATCCGTTGCAGCATTGGGTTGGATGACTTACCTTCAAAGTAAGCACCGGCAACTGATAATAGACGGAAGAACTTGATATCGCCAGTGTTGGCAAAGCTAACACCGCTAGCCAAGACCTGAACACCGTCAATTTCGTAGAATGGAAATTCTGCTTCATCGCTGTCTTCAACAAGCTTAGCTTCGTATGAAGTACCTTCAAGCTTCTTCAAAGCATCTGCTTTGCTTAAACGCACGTGCTTGATAGCCAGCTTCTGGTTGATAAAGGCTTGAACCTTATCAGCAATGGCTGGTAGTGAATCAACACTGACTTGACCGTCTTCCTTATCGGTATCAACGTAAAAGCCGTTTTCGTCACCAACTTCTTCACCAAATTGAATTGATGGGAAGCTTTCCTTCAAAGCCACCTTAGTTAATAAGGCAACGGATTGACGTAATACTGCCAAACCGTCTTTACTGTCCTTGGTGACGATTTCGATCTTACCGTCATGCTTCAAAGGTGCGTTTAAATCAATCAGCTTGCCGTCTAACTTACCGGCAACAGCCTTTTTAGCTAAACTAATAGCGATTGATTGGGCAACATCTTTGGTTGTTGCTTCGGCATCAAACTGTTTCTTTTTGCCATCTGGGAATTCAATCGTAATATCTGCCATTCTACTCTTCTCCTCTATTTACATTTTTAAATATTGAAAACCACCAACCCGTGAAACTAAAAAATCCCGGCATGCACACTACTGTACATACCGGGACGTCTCTACGCGGTTCCACCCGAAATTCATCTGATTCATACTGCGAACCAAACCTTCATTCAGTGATAACGGGACAGCCGATGCGGTATTATCCACCGCACATTCGAGAAAGTGGTAACTTAGGATCACTCACAAAGCACTTCCAGAAGTGGTGCTTCTCTCTTGGAGAGTTCAACTAAATCTTGTCTTTCAAACATTTAAAATTCTTTGAATTTGATTACAATTCACATTAAACCACTTTCAAAAATAAGTGTCAATGCTATTTTTGCCGACGGTTTTCACCGATCATCTCAATTTCCTGGGCTAAAAAGCGGATTCGTTCCATTAACCGTTTCGCTTTTAACGGCTCTACGTCGCCCTTTTGCGTCTCTGCAAGGTGTTCGGTTTCCAACTGCTGCATCGAGAAATTCGACGAGAAGAAAGTCGGTAATTCGTTTTGCATCCGGTATTCCAAAATCACACCTAAAATATCATCACGGACCCACGCTGACATGGCATCAGCTCCAATATCATCGATCATCAGGATCTGGGCTTGTTTGACATCGTCTAACCGACCGGCAACCTGATTGCTGGCAATGGCATTCTTCATCTCCACGGCAAAACTGGGAAAATGAACCAAGGTCGTCTTCACACCCATGTCCGCCAACTGGTTGGCAATGGCACCGAGTAAATAAGTCTTGCCGACACCAAAACTGCCATACAAATAAAGGCCCTGATGGAAATGCTTGCGGTCCTTCGAATAGGCCTCGATGAAAGCTACGGCTGCCTGCAAAGCCTGGGTTCGGTCTGGATCATTGATAAAATGATCAAAAGTGGCATTTTGAATCAATTTTGGCATCATAATCGCGTTAACACGCCGTTTTAATGCCGCCTGTTTTAATTTGGCTTTTTGTTCATCCGTTGGCTGATATGAGACTTCAACCAAGTGGTCGCTTAAAACCAGCTGAGGTTCATAGCCGGGAGCAAAAGTCGTTTCGCCCTTGGCTAATTTATTGCGTTCGTTGACATATTCATAGAGTTTAGCTGACGAACGATCAATCTGTTCAGCATTTAACTGATCTTCATGTGCCTTCAAAAATGTCTGTACATCAGGATCTTGATACACGGTATTCATCAGCTTTTGGTAATTAGCATTGAGTTGGTGTTGGTCCATATACCGTTTCATAGACTCACTGATATTTTCCATACTAATCACCTCCATCCCGCAATTTTTTTAGTTTGTTCAATTGCTCATTGAATTGATCTTGATCAGACTGAGTCAGCGTTTTTTTAGCCTTGGGCTGATAGTCATTCTTAGCCCAGTCTGGCAAGGTTTCTTTAATATTCTTCGTACCGCCTCGGCGACGTGTCGTCTTCGGCTTTGACCGCTCCGTTTTAAATTTACGGATACTTGCTAGCGCGTCCTCTGGAGTCTTCACGCCGTCTTGCGCCCACCGATTGGCAATGGTATCCGTCAGCCGTTGAGTAATCGTCGAATTCCCTAGGTCAATCAGCAATTCGTAAATTAAAATATTGATCACTGCACTAGAAAAGATCTGTTTAGCAGCAATTTGTTCGACGATTCGCTGTTCACCGCTGGCCACATAGCCGCCTTGCTGTTGTCTGATCTGTGCCAGAAACGCCATTGGCTCATACTGCTTGGCCGCTGCAATTAAGGCAGCTTCTTCACGGCTCTCAGACTGCTTTTTGGTTGCAGTAGTCGGCGTTTTTTGTGACACAACCGGTGTCGTTTGATTCTGATAGGCAGCCGCGATGGCTCGTTTAAACTGATTTGCATCAAGCTTATTCGTTGCTAAATTAGTGGCATCACCTATGTAGCGTGCCATCTCCGTCTCATCGATGCCGTAAAGCAGGTGTTCATTGACAATTAACTGGCGATACTGACGAAGATCATTCAAATCAATGTATGACCGTTTGAGCAGTTCAGCTAACAGGCCAAAATCAAAATCTGGCGCGCTTGGCTGCTCCGGCGTAACTGAACTATCAGCCTGGTCAAATGCCGCCTTAGTGACTTCTATTAACTTGGGCGGCGTCGCAATCAGCCGGTTATCTAATGAAAAAACGTCTAAAAATGACTTTGAAATTTCATGCCACTTGTCGCGTTTCAGCTGACGCGGTAAAAAAGCCTGCCGCAGGCGATCAAACTGGCGTTCACCCACCACTTCTAACAGCAGTAAGCTAAGCAGATCATCCTTGAAAAACATTTCGCCGCTAACAGGTTGCTGCAGTTCGTAAATAAGCTCCGGTAGCCGATCAGGCTGATTTTCAAATGTCCGTAACAAACCGGCAGCTTCTAACCGCTGACGTGAAGTTTCCAAGATAGTTGTGCTGATATTTAACAGCGCCAGCAAATCAGTATGTGTGAGTTCAACCTTCAAATCTGACGTTAAAGACACTTGTTGCCACATGACCGTCGCAAAACTATAGGCTGAAACGCCGAGTATCGGCTGATACAAAAGGTCAAGTACACGCCGACGTTCTTCTTGAAGCCGCGTCGTCGAGACGATAGCGACTGCCGTCCTAGGCATCAGTGGTTGCATTGAATCCGCCATGATTAAGCCCCGTTTCATTTCTTTTTATCAGAAGAAGTCCCTTTTTTCTTATCCTTGTTCATGACGTCTTTGAGTTCTTCTAAGAAGACACTCATATCCTTGAATTGGCGGTAAACACTCGCAAAACGAATATACGAAATCTCATCAATATCTGCCAGGCGCTTCATGACATATTCACCAATCAATTGACTGGAGACTTCGTTTTCACCTAGCGAACGAACTTCGTTTTCGACTTCATCAACCAGTTTGGTCATCACATCCATGCCAACTGGCCGTTTTTCTGCAGAGCGAATAATCCCCCGCAAAATCTTTTCGCGGTTGAATTCTTCACGCGTACCGTTTTTCTTGATCACTAATAATGGCGTCGCTTCAATCCGTTCAAAGGTCGTGAATCGAAAACCGCAATTCTCACATTCACGGCGTCGTCTGATTACTCGGCCTTCATCTGTTGGCCGGCTGTCAACGACCCGTGAGCCATTGTGATGGCAGTGTGGACAGTGCATAATCTCACCTCTAATTCTTCTCTTACGATTTACTTTTTAACTTCATTAGTTTTAGTTGTGATTAAGGAGCCAAATCCGGCTTCATTCAGCCATCTTACCACTTGAGCTTTCGTTTTATCAACTGAATGGCTGTTATCGATGACGACATCTGCCCGTTTGACTTTTTCAGCTAACGGCAACTGGGCGTGAATTCGCTCTAAAGCTTCTTTTTCATTCAGGTGATCACGGGCCATCAATCGTTCTAATTGAACTTGAGGCGGTACCGTGACAACCATAATTTCATTCATGCCAGACGCACCGTGAGCTTCAAATAAAGTTGGCGCATCATAGACCACTAGTGGCACTTTTCGCCGGCGATAGCCCTGCAATTTGCGCACAACTGCCTGCTTGATCAGTGGTCCAGTAATCCCGTTGAGTTGAGTCAAAGCTTCAGGCTGACTAAACACTAGTGTGCCTAACGCATGCCGGTCTAGCGTACCATCCGGCTGAATCATTTGCCAGCCGAAAGCCGCTTGAATCTCTTTCAGGCCCTTAGTTCCAGGTTCAACGACTTTTCGGGCCACTTGATCGGCATCAATGATGGGCACATTAAATCCCTTAAAGATGTCGCTCACCGCTGATTTTCCCGTCGCAATACCACCCGTTAAGCCAAGCACCATGGTCACCCCAGGATTCTTTCTTAAAACCTGACATTCCGGGCAGAAATGAGTCCCCCGTTGTGCCACTTTGGTTTTCTCGATGGGTGTGTCACAGCGGAAACACGGTTCACCCTTCCGGCCATACACCATGAGATGATTCTGGAATTCCCCTGCTTCACCATAAGCAGTAGAAAAAGAGTGCACGGTGGTACCATGACCGTCAATTGCCCGCTTAATTTCCGCAATAATATTATCACGAAGCTGGCGAATTTGGAATTCTGGAATCGTATTGGCTGGCTGTTCAGGATGAATTCGGCTTAACCAGAGCGTTTCATCAACATAAATGTTCCCCAGTCCCGCAATGTTACTTTGGTCCAGCAAAAACGGCTTGATCGCCTTTTTACTCTTACTAAAAATTTGCTTCATGTAGGCCACGGTTAGTGTTGCTTCAGTGGGCTCTGGTCCCATTTTCTTCAAGCCCGAGACGAGTTTGGTCTCTTCGCCAGTCTTCAATAAATGCATCCGCCCAAATTTTCGGGTATCCGTGTATCGTAAATCACGGTTATCTGCTAGGTGGAACACGACGTGGGTGTGCTTAGTTATGGGGTTGCCGGCGGGCTGAACATCGTATTTACCTTCCATACGCAGATGTGACACCATGGTCAGATCGTCATTAAATCTGAACAAGAGATATTTTCCCCGCCGGTCGATACGTTCGATCGTCTTACCAGCCAGCATCTTTTTAAATTGACCAGCTTCAGGTGAAACCATTTTTTCATAATAAACGTCAACGGCCGTAATTTTAGCGTGGCCAACCAAGCGTGTTAACCCACGCCGAACCGTTTCAACTTCAGGTAATTCAGGCATCCAAAGTGCCTCCTCATATCCTTACTTTGCTTCATACCAAGTGTTGCCGTAATGGCTTTCCACTTTCAGCGGGATTTCCAGCTTAACAGCTGAGTCCATGACACTTGGCACTAATTTTTCCAACGTTGGGATCTCTTCAGCAGGTGCCTCAAAGATCAGTTCATCATGCACTTGAAGCAGCATAGTGGCCTTTAAATCTTTAATCGCGTCTTCCATTTTAATCATTGCAATTTTAATGATATCCGCAGCACTGCCTTGAATCGGCGTGTTCATGGCTGTCCGCTCAGCAAAGGAACGCTGATTAAAGTTCCGCGCGTTGATATCTGGCAAGTAACGGCGCCGATGAGCGATTGTTTCAACGTAGCCCTTATCCTTAGCGGAAGCCACAATATCAGTCATATACTGCTTAACACCAGGGTATTCCTCAAAGTAGGTGTCAATAAACTGACGGGCCTGCTTCCGGGTAATCCCGATATTTTGTGATAGGCCAAAGTCACTGATACCGTAAACGATACCAAAGTTAACCGCCTTAGCTTGACGCCGCATGTTAGGATCAACTTCGGCATCTGGCCCTAACCGGAAGATTCGACGGGCCGTTGAAGCATGGATATCTTCACCCTCTCTGAAGGCTTCCTGCAAGTTTTTATCGTGAGTAATATGTGCCAATACCCGCAATTCAATTTGTGAATAGTCAGATGAAAAAATCTGCCAGCCCTTGTGACTTGGGATGAACGCCTGTCGAATTCGGCGCCCTTCCTCAGTTCGAATAGGGATGTTTTGCAAGTTAGGATCGACTGAAGACAAACGTCCCGTTTGCGTTAGCGTTTGTAAGTAACGGGTGTGCACCTTTTGATCGCTACTGTGAACCACTTTCAGCAGCCCCTCAACGTAGGTTGACTGAATCTTTGAAATTTGGCGATACTTCAAAATGTTTTCGACAATTGGTGCTTCAGCTGCTAATTTTTCCAAAACATCTACTGAAGTTGAATAACCCGTTTTAGTTTTCTTGATGGGTGTTAACCCTAGTTTTTCAAATAAAATATGCTGTAATTGTTTAGGCGAACCAATGTTGAACTCTTCCCCAGCTTCTTGAAAGATCGTTTGCTGAGTCTGTGCCAATAATTCCGTGAATTCACTTTGCATGGCTGATAGCCGATCCGTATCAACGGTGATACCGGCAATTTCCATATGAGCTAAAACATAGGCCATTGGCAATTCCAAATCACGGTAAAGTTTAGTCTGTTCATTTTCATCTAACTTCTTAAACAATGACGCTTTCAGCGATTCAATGGTAATACCTTTGCGGGTTAAGTGCTCAAAGAAGAGCTGATCATCATCTGGAATGGCTCGCTTGGCACCCTTGCCATATACTTCTTCATCAGACTGAATCTGGTGATAGCCGTGTTGAAAAGCCAAGCGACCTAAATCATTACTATTTTCGTTAGTATCCAGCAAATAAGAAGCTAATAGTAAATCAAAATCCACGTTGGTCAAATGAATCCCCAACCGGTTAAGCCCAACATAGGTCCGTTTAACGTCAAAAACGTCTTTTTGAATCTGGTCGGAGGTTAGCAACCCTTTTAAGGGTTCCTGCTTTAACAGGTCGACATCGCGGCTCACAAACCATTGATCATCCTCACCGATCACAAAGCCAGCAAAGGTTGACGTATGATAGTTAGCTTCAGGCATTTCCAAATAAAACGACACGTGGTTCTTAAACTGTGTCACTTCATTTAAATTATCAGTGGTTAAAACCGTGAATTTAACTGGTTTCAGCCCTAAAACATCTTCGTCACCAGCATCCGTGTTCATCTTATTCAAATAAGACTGGAAGTTCATTTCCTGATAAAACTTAACCAGCTCATCTTGTTGATCGCCCTTGTAGGTCAAATCACTGAGTTTAATTTCAATCGGTGCATCCCGACGAATAGTCGCCAAGTCCCTTGACTGGAAGGCAGAATCCTTGTCTTCAATCAGGTGTTCTTTCATCTTCTTGGCCGTTATTTTATCAATGTTTTCGTAGACCCCGTCGATGGTGCCATACTTTTGAATCAACGAAACCGCTGTCTTCGGTCCGACACCGGTCACACCTGGATAGTTGTCTGAGTTATCACCTTGCAGCCCCTTGATTTCGATAATCTGGTCTGGCCGTACGCCTAACTTTTCTTCTACGTGTTCAGGGGTATACGTTTCAACTTCAGTAACCCCTTTTTTCGACACGGCGACACTGGTTTTATCAGAAGTTAACTGCGTCAAATCACGGTCTCCCGTAAAAATGGTGGTTTCATAGCCCGCTGCTTCGGCTTGTTTTGCCATGGTACCGATAATGTCATCCGCTTCATAATTCTTCAATTCATAGGATTTAATGCCACGTGCTTCCAGCAGTTGACGAATCACTGGCATCTGTTCGGAAAGTTCGGGTGGCGTCTTTGCCCGGCCGCCCTTATAATCAGCATATTTCTTTGTCCGAAAAGTCACTTTACCGGCATCAAAAGCCACTAATGCTTCGGTAGGCTTAACATCTTCTAACATAATGTCTAGCATCCGGTTAAAGCCAAAAATTGCATTGGTGTGCAAGCCATCTGCGTTTGTCATACTATTCAATGCCGTGTACAGCGCGAAGAAAGCCCGAAAGGCGACACTGTTGCCATCGATAAGTAATAATCTTTTTGATTCAGTCATTGATAAGCCTCCGCAATTTGTATTACCCCTAGTTTACCAGAGAAATTAGACAATTAAAAATCAAGTCCAAATTAAATTGTCACGCCACCTAACTAGTCAGTTTCTGACCATTAAAAAAGGCGCCTGCGACGATTAACGTTTTGCTTCGTCATCGTCGTTGCACCTTTTAATTTGATCTATTCTTATTGCTTATTTCGCTTAACAAAGTTAAAGTCCCGACCACCAAAATCTTCAATGTATTGATACAAAATTAATTCCATCAATGCGATGGTAGAGATTCGTGAACTAATATCGGTACCGTTGACCTTCACTGAATCCGAAAAGATGTACAAATTGATGTCACTCAAATTTTGAATCGTATTGTTATCAGGTTCGGTGATGGAAATCAAAAATGGTTTTTCTGGCTCACTCATAAGTTGATTCATCATCTCTAAGAATTCGCCGTCCATACCATCATAGGTCAAAATGAAAACCAAATCATTAACTTGAATTTGCTGACGCGCAATATCACGGTAGTCGTGCTCCCGTGGAAATTCAACATCAAAACCCGCCATAGTGAAAAGGTAATAAATATAATCGGTAGCGTGTTTACTGATCCCTTTGGCAAAGAAAAATATCTTCGGATGTGCCGATAATAACTTTGTGATCTGCTGGAGCTTACTTACAGGGATCACGCGAACGGATTCAGTAATGTTTTTCAGATACTCTTCACGGTAGTCAGTCTGTGAAACTGTAAAGGGCATCTCTTTTTCATCATGTGAATCGTCATTTAACAACGTATATTTGATGACGGTAGTAAACTCACTGAAACCAGCAAAACCAATTTTCTTCACGAATCGCAAAAAGGTGGCAGTAGAAACAAACGTTTCGGCAGCTACCTCACGGATACTTTGATTTTTGATTTGATTCATATTTTTAACGACAAAGTCAAAAAGCGATTGTTCATTGTTGGTCAATGAGCTTAAATGTGGATTAACGATCTCAAAGAAATTCATCTAAGCCCCCCTGTTTGTTTCCCTGGAACACTGAGTACAATCGTATGCAAACCACCACCGCCAGTTAAGACTTCTCGAGCAGGGAAGCCGACGATTTTGCGCTCAGGATAAAGACTTGCCAGCTGCTTACGGGCAATCTCATCCTGTGGGTCATTGAACTCTGGGATCACGATCATGTGATCCGTTGCAATGTAATTGACGTATGTCGCTGGCAACCGCTGCCCAGCAACCCGTGGCAGCATGCCATTAATGGGATCGACCCCATTAGCCTCTTCTTCGGAGAGTAATTGTTTGGCTGGCAGCTGCATGCGGTGAATGATAATTGAGCGCCCTCGCGCATCCGTTGTGGCTTTCAAAATTGTCTCCGCTCTTCGGCAAATAGCATACATGGGATCACTTTGATCATCCGTCCAAGATAAGACAACTTCTCCAGGCCGAATGATATTTAACATGTTATCAATATCGCCACCAACCTCATCTAAGAAGAAGCCCTCTTTTAACCACACTACTTTTTTAATCCCAAAGTAATCGTGAAAAACCTTTTCAGCTTCCTCTTTAGAAGGTGACGGATTGCGGCTTTCAGACAAAATAACGTCTTCTGTAGTGTACAGTGTTCCTTCGCCATCGGACATCACGGAACAGCTTTCCAGAACCCGTGAACAGCGATAATAATCCAGCCGGTCGAGGTCAGCCATTTTAATAGCAAGTTCGTTATCCTTGGCCCACGGGAAATACAGCCCATCAACTAAGCCGCCCCAAGCATTAAAATTAAAATCAACCACCCGGATATCACCCTGTTTATTCACGACGTAAAAGGGGCCAGTATCCTTTATAAAGGCATCATCACTACTCATCTCAATCACTTGAACCGATTCAGGCAACATTGATTTAGCGTTTTTGTACTGGCTTTCGTTTACCAGCATGGTGATGGGTTCTCGTTGCGCCAAGATCCCCGCTAATTGCGTAAAAACCCGTTGTGCTGGCTTGCCACCATTCCGCCAGTTATCCGGACGCTGCGGCCATATCATGTAACCCGCCTGATTTTCTGCAAAAGCCGCGGGTAACCAAAAATCATCATCAATCGGTTTTGTTTTTAATTCCATGTTATAGCCCCCTTTTTAAATTATTATACATATTATATTTAAAACATCTTCATATTCTAAGCTTCAAATATGGCTAAAGCAAGAGAGTATCCAGCCTGATTACACTGAATACTCCCAAAACCTATTTATTCATAATGTTTTCGGGTATTTGATTGATCACCGTACCCTCACCACGAGCAAGAAAATCACCAATGTTTTCGAGTGACGTGATCACCGTTTTCCCGTGCTTGGTATTTTCAACAAAGTCAATCGCAGCTTGTACCTTTGGCAGCATGCTGCCCTTAGCAAATTGGCCTTCCTGAATATACTGCTTTAACTCGGGAACGGTAACGTTTGTCAAAGATTTTTGCTGGGGGGTGTTGAAGTTCACGAAAACGTGATCAACAGCCGTCAAAATGATCAACATATCGGCATGGATTTGTTCAGCCAATTTTTCGGAAGCAAAGTCTTTATCAATCACCGCTTCTCGGCCTTCTAATCGATCATTCACCCGAACGACGGGCACACCGCCGCCACCAACTGAAACGGGAATCACGCCGCCATCAACTAGCTTTTCAACAACGTCGGCTTCGACAACATTAACCGGCTTAGGTGAAGGAACAACGCGACGATAACCACGCCCAGCATCTTCAACATACTTGTAGTTAGGATGTTCAACGTGCTGCTGCTCAGCAACTTCTTTTGAATAAAATGGTCCAATTGGTTTACTTGGATCGCTGAACGCGTGGTCGGTTTCACTCACTTCAACCTGGGTCACCACCGTTGCCACTGACTTATTGAGACCAGCTTTAGTCAGCTCTTCACGCATGGCATTTTGCAGCCAGTAGCCAATACTGCCTTGCGTCATGGCAACGGCAGTATCGATCGGCATTGCCGGGTTAGTATCCGTGCTGCCAGCAGCCTGCTGAAGCAGTAAGTTACCAACTTGCGGCCCGTTGCCGTGGGAAATGACTAACTCATCACCCTGCTTCACAAATTGAACCAAATACTTTGCCGTCTTTCGAAGCGCTTCTTGCTGTGCTTGCGCAGAGGCATCTTTAGATAAAATTGCGTTACCGCCTAAGGCAACGACAACTCGTCGTTTTGTCATGTGCTTTACCTCCGAGGTTTTCTTAGTTTTTGTTTTACTTTGATGAAACGCGTTCCACAAAACTGAGCCTTATGTGTAAGGGACTGCCGGCATAATCCCAAATTCGGGGATTACGCCGGCAGCCCCTTACACGCCAGTCTCAAACCGTTTTGTTACACGCTCTTAGTTTTCTGGCACTTGCTGCGTAATGCAGTGAATATTACCACCGCCGAGTAAGATTTCACGGGCTGGAACCCCTACGATCTTACGGTCTGGGTATAATTCTTGCAGCGTCTTTTCAGCTTTGGCATCGTTTGGATCACCGAAAGTTGGGAAGACAATACCACCATTTGCCGTGTAGTAGTTAACGTAGCTGGCAGCTAACCGTTCGCCTTCAGTACGTGGTAAGGTCCCGTCAACCGCGTCAACGCCTTCGCTTTCTTCTTTGGTGATCTTAACGGGACTTGGCACGTACAGCTTAACAACTTTAAGCTTACGACCCTTAGCATCCGTTGCGTTTTCCAAAATGTCTAGGTTTTCTTTTGAAATTTCGTATTGCGGATCGTTCTTGTCGTCAGTCCAAGCTAAAGCAACCACACCTGGTTTAACGAAATTGGCGATGTTGTCAACGTGACCATTGGTTTCATCAAGGTAAATGCCCTTCTTCAACCAAATAATCTTTTCGAGGTTCAAGTGTTCCTTCAAAACTTCTTCGATTTGTGCTTTAGATAATTGTGAGTTACGGCCCTTTGATAGCAGGCATTCTTCAGTCGTGATCAAAGTCCCTTCACCATCAACGTGAATGGAACCACCTTCAAGAATGAAGTCATCTAGGCGATAACGGTCAACCCGTTCGAGTTCAGCCATTTTTTGAGCAACCCGGTCGTCTTTATCCCAAGGGAAGTAAAGGCCATCTTCCAAGCCACCCCAAGCGTTGAAAGTCCAGTCAACTGCACGCAAGTCGCCCTTATCGTTCTTGACAAAAGTTGCACCGCAGTCACGCACCCAAGAATCATCGTTTGAGATCTCAACCACTTCAACATTGTCGGGTAACATCGTCCGAGCATTTTCGTATTGATCGTCGTTGACACCAACCGTAACGTGTTCGAATTCAGAAATCGCTTCAGCGACTTTAACAAACGTCTTTTGAGCAGGTTTCCCACCGTTACGCCAGTTATCTGGACGTTGTGGCCATAGAATGTAAACCCCTTTGTGAGGTTCAAATTCTGCAGGCATTCTAAAACCGTCTTTTTTCGGGGTACTATCTAATGTTTTAGTCATTATAATGAACTCTCCTTTTTGTTTGCGTGTTCGGACTGTACTTTATTCTTGTGTTCTGCATAACGGACAACGATTTCACCAATGATCAAAGTAATAATGGTCCCAATCAAGATTGGCATCTTGCTAGACATCTCTTCAGCACTGCCATTAAGTGGGAATGCCGTCATGATGACCGTCGCAATCAATAAGATTTCTGGCACCCAAGTCATTAACTGAATCATCACTGGACCGCCGGGTACTTTAAATGGCCGTTCACGATCTGGATCAGAATGACGTAGTTTCAAGAATGCTGGGAACATCATCATGTATGACATGAGTAAGGCAACAACGTTCAATGAGAAGAAGGCCCAGAAAATATCCTTGTTCGGAATGAACGGTGAAACGATGACGAGAATTGATGCGACAACGGCGTTCAAATAACCAGTACCAACAGGCATCTTATTCTTTTTATCTTCAATACCAAAGACGTTAGGTAAAACGTGATCTTTGGCAGCATAATCAGCAACATAGTTGACACCCAACGCCCATGAAACCATTTCAGAAGCCAAGATGTAAAGGAACATGATAGCAACTAGAACCACAAACCAGTTCATGTGACCAACCAAGAGCACGAAGCTATCGATCAAACCACTTGAAGCTGAAAGTTTATCAGTTGGCACAGCGACACTCATGCCAAAAGCTGCAATGACATAGAAGAAGGCAATCAGGATTCCGCCATAGACAATGGCTTGAGGAATCTGTTTCTTTGGATTGTCCATGTCGTCAGCCATCGTTGCCACAACTTCAAAACCAAGGAAATTAAAGATGATGACTGATAAGTTACTTAAACCATTAATATTCATTTGTGGCAATAAGTTCTTTGGTGCGAAACTGTTTGCAACACCCTTCGTGACAGCCACGTAAATCCCAAGAACAGCTAATGCCGCAATGGTAAAGATCTTCGCGAAAGCGGCCAGGTTCATGATCCATTTAGACTCTGAAACGGGTTTATTGCCTAGAATAACGACCACCCAAACAAAGAGCAGCTGAACAATCATTGATACCCAAAGATTCATATGAATGCCGAATATGGTGTCAGCGACTTGTGCAAATAACACGGCTAAACTGGCCATCCAAATGGGGTAGTTGATCCAATAAACCCAAGCAAGCCGGCCACCCCAACGTGAGCCAAAAGCTTGTTTGACCCAGTCATATAAGCCACCTTCACCCACATAGGTCGTCCCCAGTTCAGAAGAAATCAACCCATATGGAACGAAGAACAAAATCAGTAAGAAAATCCACCAAAAGAACTGTGAAGTCCCGATTGCGGCAGCCGGAGCGACTGACTCTACGACCATGATAACAACCACGGACATCAGCACGGCATCAAACAACCTAAATTTTTTCTTTGGTTTCCCGTTTTCCATGATGCTTATCTCCAATCTTTAGCGTCCATGCGCTAACCGAAACTAGTTGTTACGTTCGTCAACAGCGTTTCTGAGCATCACTTCAAATTCAGCATCATATTTATCACCAACAGCCTTTGAAGCGTACTTTAATTCTGGGTTTAATAAGTAAACGAAGATTGCACGCATAGCCGTCTTACGGTTCTCAGCCTCGTCCCAAACAATGGAATAATCTGAGTCAAGTACTTCATCAGTCACTTCTTCACCACGAGTAGCTGGTAAGCAGTGCATGAATTGAACATGGTCTGATGCTTTGGCAATCAAGGCATCGTTAACTTGGTACTTAGGGTAGAAGATCTTCATCCGTTCCTCTTTAGGCATCTCATCGTCGTAAAGTCCATACCAAACGTCGGTGTAAACAAAGTCGGCATCTTTCATTGCTTCGTCAGCATCTTCAGTGATTGTGACGCTACCACCGTACTTCTTGGCGTTTTCTTTACCGATCTTGACAACGTCATCCTTCATCTGGAAGCCCTTAGGTCCGTATTGAACGAAATCCATCCCCATCTTAGTGGTCATAAACATGGTTGAAACACAAACTTGAGTTGCATCACCAACAAAGACAATCTTGCAATCACTTAACTTCTTGCCCTTTGGTAAGTGTTCAGTCATGGTAATAATGTCGCCAAGTTCTTGAGTTGGGTGGTTGTAATCACTCATAAAGTTAACAACTGGCACCTTAGCGTACTTACCAACTTCAGCGACGGTGTGGTGACGATCAACACGGGCACCGATGATATCCAAGATCCGGCCCAATACCTGCGACGTATCTTCAATAGTTTCGTGACCCCCCAATTGAATTTGGCCTGGTGCTAAGTACTGTGCGTGACCACCAAGTTCAGTCATGGCTGCTTCAGCAGAAGTCCGTGTCCGGGTTGAACTTTGTTCGAAGATCATGCCTAGGGTCTTGTTCTTCAATAGTGGTGGATAGTAACCGTTTTTGATTGATTCTTTTAGTTTGATCCCTAAATCGATCATATATTGAATCTCGTTCTGTGTATAAGTATTAGTATCGATGAAATCACGTTTTGTCATGATAAGAACTCCTTTAAAAATAATTTATAATTTCTTTACACTTGAATCATACGAGAAATTGATAAATTAAAAAAGCGTTTTCACACCTTCTGATAGTGTCATACAGGGAGTGTGACGTGTTTCAAATCATGAAACATGTTTCATCTTCACAAAGTGACTATCAACCGCTGTCCACAGAACCTTACTTATTTCAAAAACAGCGTCGATAGTGGTTTCATTCAACCTGTTTACATTAGATTGTATAAAAATTAATGATGTGCGGTTATTTTTGCATGAATTCTATTAAGCAATCTCCTTATTATTGAAAAACAAACTTGCAAATACGTTAGTAATGGGCCTAAAGACAGCAAAAAAGCAGATACTAAACTTAGTATCTGCTTTTTATCACTTCTATATCGAATCTAAATCATAATTTAATCAAACATCTAACTTTAATCACGGTTACCCATACCACCGAAAATCTGTAGTAATAAAATAAACAGGTTAACGAAGTCGAGGTACAGCTGCATCGCACCGATAATTGCCAAGCCAGTCGTTGTAGTTGCACCACCATCACTTTGTAAGTAAAGGCGCTTCATCTTTTGACTGTCAGAGGCCGTTAGTGCCGTGAAAATCACAACACCAATAATTGAGAAGACAAACGCAATCAATGAACTTCTCAAAAAGATGTTAATCAGGAAGGCAACGATCAACGCAATTAAAGCGGAAGTTGCCTGAGCACCCACCCGTGATAAATCACGCTTAGTTGCGACACCGTAAACAGCCATGGCAATGAAGATCGATGCGCTGGATACGAAGGCACTAACCATGGTGGTACCGGTGTACACCAAAGCGTACATCGACATAATTCCACCGGTCAATAACCCATAAACCATTAACAGTACAAGACTAACCGATGGCCGCTTCATTGCCTGTCCACTGACTAAAAATGGGAAAGCAAACCAAACAATGATTGGAACCAATCGATAAGACCCCGTGAAGAGTGACAGCAAGGCTGGCGTCGTTGAAACGTAAAAGGCGGCAAATGCTGAAAGTAGTACGGCAACCGCCATCCAGCCATACATCTTGGTTAGAAATTTATTTAAGCCGACATCCGCATTAATGACTCGTCGCGGTTGTTCATCGTAATTGTTCATTAAGGTTCCTCCTTTTATATCCCTCATTAAGAATACATTTTAACAACCTCAGTGGAAAAAGCAATGAAAAGCGATTACCTCAAGCGTGAATGTCTCACCTTTTAGAAAATATTAATCTTTAGTTGTTTTTAAGTGATAAATGACTCAGTAGTTCTTCATAAGCCCGTTCGTACTTCTGAACATCACCGGCACCCATGAAGACAACAACGGCATCATGATAGTCGAGCAAAGGCGACATGTTGTCCAGCTTCAGAATCTCGCCACCCTTATTGATCTTCTTGGCAAGATCGGCACTGGAAACTTTACCACTAGATTCACGAGCAGAACTGAAAATATCAGTCAAATAAACCACGTCAGCGGTATTCAAAGCCTTAGCGAAATCATCCATCAAAGCAATCACACGCGAAAAAGTGTGGGGCTGGAAGACGGCGATCACTTTTTTGTCAGGATACTTTTGACGGGTTGCATCTAGCGTAGCGCGAATCTCTGATGGATGGTGCGCATAATCATCAATAATGGTCATATCAGCCACTTTACGTTCTGCAAACCGGCGTTTAACCCCTTTGAAGTTCGAAAGTTCCTTCTTAATGGCATCTAAGTCGACTTCTTCAAAGTAGGCTACAGCAATAACAGCCAAACTGTTCAGCACGTTATGTTCACCAAACAGATGAATGTGGTAGTTGCCTAAGAACTTATCATGATAGTAAACGTCAAATTGTGAACCCTGAGTTGTTCGTTTGATGTTACGAGCCTGGAAGTCATCCCGATCACTTGTACCATAATAATAAATCGGCACATCCGTCTTCAAACGACGTAAGTTTTCATCATCACCCCAAGCAAAGATGCCCTTAGTGACTTGGTTAGCATACGTCTGGAACGCATCAAACACGTCGTTGATATCCTTGTAGTAATCCGGATGATCAAAATCGATGTTAGTCATGATCGCATAATCCGGCTTAGTTGCTAAGAAATGACGACGGTATTCGTCGGCTTCATAAACAAAGAAACGTGCATTGGGTGTCCCTTTACCAGTCCCATCACCAATCAAGTAACTCGTTGGTGCGATTCCGGACAACACGTGTGACAGTAAGCCAGTCGTACTGGTCTTACCATGCGCACCGGCAACACCGATACTGGTATACCCTTCAATTAACTTACCTAAAAATTCATGGTAACGGTAAACGGGCAAGCCCATTTCCCGCGCTTTTTTAATTTCTGGATGATCATCTGTGAAGGAATTCCCAGCAATGACCGTTAAGCCTTCGCGAATATTCGCCTCATCAAATGGGTAAACGGGGATCTTGGCCTGTTCCAGTCCACGTTGCGTGAACGTGTACTGCGTAATGTCTGATCCTGCTACCTTATAACCTTTATCATGAAGAATGAGTGCAAGTGAACTCATCCCTGATCCTTTGATACCAACAAAATAATACGTGGTTGTGTTGTCCATCAAAATCCTCTTTTCATCGTTTCAATGATTTAATTTAGGCCGACTATTGCTGGTTAATCAGCCATCATTGGTCCATATCAATATTTTAGCAGAGCGAACACCTCTTGAACAGTGCATTTTGTGCACTGTAACATGAGTGGCTTTCACTTTTTAGTCCGTTCTGGGAGCCCGCATTTCAGCTAGCTGTTTCTCCGTCAGAAAAACATCGCGGGGTTTTGAACCGTTTTGACCAGAAATGTACTGCTTATTTTCAAGCGTATCGATCAAATTAGCTGCCCGATTGTAGCCAATCGAAAAGACCCGTTGCAGTTTAGACGTTGAAACCGTCTTTTCCTGCACGATGTAGTCGAGTACTTCCGGCATTAATTCATCTTGGCTTTCTTGAACCTGCTGCTTTTCCAGCAAACCGTCCGGATCAAAGGCATAATGTGGCTTGCCCTGTGTCCGAACAAAGTCAGTGACTCGGTCAACCTCTTTGTCGACAAAGGTCCCCTGCAGCCGAACGGGTTGCGAGGCACCATTGCCCAAGAAGAGCATATCACCCTTCCCTAGCAACCGTTCAGCACCCGAAGTATCGATAATCGTCCGTGAATCAACTTGCGAGGAGACCATGAAAGCTACCCGAGTTGGAATATTATTCTTGATCGTACCCGTGACAATATCGACACTCGGCCGTTGCGTTGCAATCAGTAAATGAATCCCAGCTGCCCGTGCTTTTTGCGTGATCCTGACAATGTAATCCTGCACTTCACTGGAAGCCATCATCATCAAATCAGCCAGCTCATCAATCACGATCACAATGTAAGGTAATTTCTGAGCGTAGTCCCTGGTTAATTCAGCCCGGTCATTGTACTGCTCAATATTTCGGACACCCGCTGCTGCCAGTCGATCATAACGATCGTCCATTTCTTTGACCGCCCACTTCAGGGCAGCCGCGGCAGCTTGCGGATCAGAGATAACAGGAGCGAGTAAATGCGGCAAGCCGTCATATGGTGCTAATTCAACCGCTTTAGGGTCAATCAGCAAGAGGCGTAACTGTGCTGGCGTCGCCTTGTACAGCAATGAAATCAGCAAACTATTAATGAAGACCGACTTACCGGAACCCGTCGCACCGGCAATTAGACCATGGGGCATCTTTCTTAAATCGGTCACTCTTGGTTGACCAAAAAGATCGACACCAAGGGCAACTGTCAATGGTGACGCACTCTCTTTAAAGGCTTTTGACTCCAGGACTTCGGACAGCATCACTGGCCGAGTTTTCGGGTTTGGAATTTCAATGCCGACGGTTGTTTTGCCGGGGATCGGTGCTTCGATTCGGATATCCTTAGCAGCTAAAGCAAGCTTTAAATCATCCGTTAAATTCGTAATTTTATTAACTTTAACACCCAGCGATAGATGAACTTGGAATTGCGTTACAGTTGGGCCAACTGTCCAGTCAACCACGTGTGCATCCACGTGGAAAGCCTGCAGGGTTTCATCCAGAACTTCTCCTTGATGTTCGATCCATTCGTCCAGCGCGTTTTCATCCGTTGCCACCGGTGGCGTTAACAAAGAGGTTACGGGAAAATGATAGCCACGGTCCGTCGGTGTTTCTTCAGTTGGCTTGGCCGCTGGTTTATCTTGAAACAGCGCCAATTTATTCATCTGTGAACTCGTGTTTTCCTGTTCAAGAATATCCCCTAAGGAGTGGCCTAAACCGTGTTCTGGTTCTGGCTTTTCAGTTACCGGTTCAACTTGCGCTTCCTCTTGGTGCTGCTGAGTTTCATGAACTGGCTGAGTGACCACAGCTGGCCGGATTGGTTTCGGATCGGCAACAACTTCTGTACCTGTGGCCTCGTCATGTTGGTGTTGACTCGCGGCTGGTTGCTCATCAGCAACTTGCGCTGATCCAGGGATTGTCTGATCATCAGTGTCCTCAGCTGGTGTCCGAACAGCCGGTTTATTTTTGGTTGACTCATCAGTTTGGTTAGCTGTCACTGATTTTTCAGCATGCTGTGCTTTTAGATTATCGATTCGTTTTTGAATAGCCGCAATCCGTTGCTCATTTTCAGACCGGCTGGTATCAGACTGCTCATCTGATACCGCTTGATGTGACTGTTGAGACGCGTTTTGAACCTCTTTTACCGGCTCATCAGCGTCAGTTTCACTACCGTTGTCAAAAGTGAGTTGTTGCTTTTCAATGACTGGCGTCGTTATGACCGTCGTCCCATCATCAAATAACAGCACATCGCTATCCCGTTTTAGAAAATAACGGTCAACAATGGCTGTGTAATTAACTTTTGGGTCTCTTTTCACCCGCGTGTGGAGTTGCTTAGGGACCTGAGTCGGTCGGAAAGGTGCTGCGGGCCGCCACTCATTCTTAATTTCTTTTTGAGGCTCTGGCGGCGTATCAGGCCGTTGCTCAGCGCGTCTTTTCGCCTCACGTTGAATAAGTTCTTTGCGTTGAATTTCGTCTCGCTGAAAAATCGCCGGTTCCTCGTCGGCGTGCTTTAATTGCCTGCCAGGGACTTTAAACGCCGGTGAAGCAGGTTCTTCAGCCAACTTTTTGGGTCTGCGGTACTTTCGGTAAAAAGCTGGTCCATCATAGTGATTCATATCTCGTCATCCATTCAGTATTCAAGTTAGTTTGATCATCTTTTAAACTGCTCAGGGCAAAATAAAAAGGAGCATCGGCTCCTCTTACATCGTTCATTTAACTGAATAAAGTCTGTGCCTTGTCAAAGTCAAATGGCGTTCCAACTTCATAATCATCAGGTAAAATCAACGCGCCCGGCCGATCGGGTGCCCCGGGAATCTTTAATTCTCTTCCTGATGAAATCATACCATCACTTTCAACGCCACGCAATTTACCTGGCCAAATAATCAGCCCATCTGGCATCATTGCGCCAACTTCGGCCACCACCACTTTAATATCCGCCTGCATATTAGGCGAACCCGAAACGATCTGCAGTGTTTTACCATCTTGAACCCGCGTCTTGGTCACCAATAAGTGATTAGAATCAGGATGCGGTTCAGCTGATTCAACGTAGCCCACGATAAATTTCGGTGACAAATCAGCCTTCAGTTCTGGCTCAAAACCTGCGGCAGCCATTGCTTCGTTTAACTTAGCAACCTGTTCTTCTGATAAGAAAACCTGACCATTCTGATCAATGGCCCCCAAAATAGTTGAGACGTGAGCCACGTTGTAACCTAACGTGGTATCAGTTTTCGGGTCGAAAATACGGGTGAAATCACCCTTAGTAACAACGGATTGTTCTTCAGCATCTGGTGCAAGATAGATGATCATCACGTCACCCAGTGCCTTTTGATTATAACTAGAAATTAACATGGAGCATCCTTTCGAAAGTAAAAGAAATTAAAGTGCATTAATAAAATCTTCTACTTGCTGTTTTGTTTTGCGGTCTTTATTTACGAAGCGACCGATTTCTTCACCATTATTATACGCAATAAAGCTAGGAATGCCTAACACGTTTAATTCAACAGCAAGATCAATGTTTTCGTCCCGGTCAACGCTGAGAAATTTGAAGTCGGGATACTCAGCTTCAATAGCTGGCATTGAAGGCTTAATAAACGCGCAGTCTGGGCACCATGTTGCTGAGAAAAACAGCATGTAACGGCCCTCTTTAATCTTTTCGAGCAACTGGTCTTTTGACATCTTAGGTAATTTTTCCATCGAAATTCTCCTCACTTACTTTTTTTCAGTAAATTGATTATACATCCTTTTTAGAAAAAGGTCATTAATCTGGTATCAAATCGAATTTTGAGCTACCATAATACTAAATAGCGCAGGAGGAATCGCGTATGGAACTCAACATAAAAGATTATCAACAGCTAAGTCTACTCTCTCTACTCAGTATTTTATTTGGCTTTTTCATGGGTAAATCAGCCTTTAACCGACAATATATGACACCCAATGCCATTTTGAACAGCGTTAAGCAGGCTTTTCGCAAAGAATCAACAATCGAAGGGTCTTGGATTGATGAACACCCACATAAACACGCACAATTCGCGATTCACACCATGGTGTACTCCGGTGGTCTTTCAAGAATGGAAGATCACAAACTTGTCTCCTATGAGTTTATTGCCGACGCTAAAACGGGCAGTATTCTAAAAATGAACCGCCTGTAATCAACGCCTCATAACTTACAAAACCTATCCTCACCGTAAAATTAATTGCGGTAGGGATATTTTTATTTTGCGACATTAAAAGTGAGCGACTAACTTGTAAATTGGGCCCTTTTGACTGAATTTTTCCTCATATTCCGTTTGAACGTTGCCTTCGTTGCCGTCACTATTATGCAGATCCAGCCAAACTTCATCGAAGGTCAGCCCAAAATTATTGAAACTGGTCAATGAGTATTCAAATAAACCGCGGTTATCCGTTTTGAATTGAATGCGGCCTTCTTTTTTGAGTACTTTCTTATAATGAACTAAAAAATTAGGTGACGTTAGCCGTCGCTTGGCATGCCGCGTTTTTGGCCAGGGATCTGAAAAGTTCAAGTACAACTTGTCAATTTCGCCCGCTGCAAATAAAGTGTCGACAAAAGCACCATCGGTTTCGACCAGTTGCACGTTTGGCAGCTCACTTGCCACTAATTTACGTAGTGCTGTGGCAATCACCGACTCTTGAATTTCAATTCCCAAAAAATTAATGCCAGGATTTTGCCGAGCCATTTCAATAATAAATTGGCCCTTACCGATCCCAATTTCAACTTGAATGGGTTGCTGACTTGGGAAACGTTCCTGCCAATGGCCCAACTGTGATTCAGGATCAGTCACGATTAGGTCTGAATGATCCTTAATGTATTTTGCAGCCCATGGCTTTTTACGTACGCGCATGTTGTTCCTCCGATTTCCATGATAAAACGACGAACTTAAATCAAGCCCGCCGTTTAAGATTACTGTTCATTTTAGGCAAACAGACCAATTGAGTCAACTGGTATTTGCTACTTTTTCTTTCTTAAGCGCAATGGCAAATAATATTGCACCATGACAAAGACTTCGACTAACTCAACGACCAGTGCAATGAGACCAACCTGAAAGCTTCGGTTGGCTAAGAAAACCATGACCAAGAAAAGAATGGCTGTAATACCGGTAAGTGAAAACATGAGTCGTCTAAAACTAGCCACCCGCTGTTTTTCCGCAATGGGATACAAGTGAGTGAAGACAATATCATCAAACTGCCAGTAAAACGGAATCAGCTGGAAGCCAATCAAATAGAGGAATAAAGCCGCCAACGCAATCGGCAGCCAGGTGCCACGAACGAAGTACAGTAAAATCATTCCCAGCAGCGTTAATCGAGAGTACAAACCGCTGAATTCGCCACTGCGGACGATACCGCGACTATAGAGGTAAAGATAGGTATTCTTAGAGGTCACCTTCACCATGTTGAGTAACCAGTCCAAATAACGGCGTCGTTTAGCTACACCTTTGAGCATGGGAACGTTGGTGAATAGGTTGAAGAAGCGATAAACGCCCATCATTCGGTTATTTTCCAGTGAGATGCTTTGCCACCAATCAAATGGCACTGCATCGTAGCGTTTATCCATTACGCGTAAGCTAATGGCTAAGATCAATCCCAGTAATGTACCGAGAACCGGCAGCGCATAAACACTGACGAGTAGGATCATTAACGGGACAATCCATTTGAACCAAAAGGCTTGCTTCAACCAGCCTGATTTAACCTGAAAGCGTCTGATAACAGCCAAACTAAATAAACTGTCTTTCAACAATAATTGGGTCACAGCAATCAAGGCCAGGTCAAAAATAGGCATCGCATCGGTTACTTGAATGAATGGCAGTAAAACAAACATGCCAAATAATTCATAAATGAAGGCAAGTCCTTCACTGTACAACCGTGCACCCTTGAGATACTGACGTACTTCCGCCTCTTTTGGCAGCAGGAAAACCACGTCAGCGTCCTGAAACAGCGTTGCGAGCCGGCCTAATTGCAGCACAAGTAATAAGACCACCACGATAACTGGTTTCGCCCACCACAAATGCGGCTGCAAAACTTTAAGACCATTAGAATAAGCCAGTCCCAGACCACCAATAAAAATCAGTAAAGCAAAGACAAAGTGATCATTAAAGACTAGCCGTAAGTATTTAAACATTTCTTTTAAATGACTGGACAATCGCTGTCGATATAAATTATTCATGCTGATCAGCCCTCGTCATCGACATATAGATATCATCTAGGGATTCCCCCGCATCCGGCAATGCCTTGCGTAGCTCTGGCAACGTTCCTTCTGTTTTAACCGTCCCATCGTGAAGTAAAACGAAGCGGTCGCAATACTTTTCAGCAGTATCCAAAACGTGGGTCGACATTAATACGCTAGCGCCCTTGGCTTTCTGCTCGTCGATCAAGTTCAGTAAGTCGTGGACCGCCAGTGGATCCAACCCGAGGAATGGTTCATCGATGATAAACAGTGGTGCATCCGTAATAAAGGCGCACACGATCATCACCTTTTGTTTCATCCCCTTAGAAAAGTTAGCCGGAAACCAGTCCAGCTTGTTATCTAACCGGAAAATGCTGAGTAAATGATTGGCTTTCTCCCAGGCTTGATCACGATCGAGGTCATAGGCCATCATCGTCATTTCCAGGTGCTCTTTTAGCGTCAGTTCCTGGTAGAGAATCGGCGTTTCCGGAATATAAGCAATTTGTTTTTTGTAGCCATTTTTATCTTGATTTAGAGTTAAACCGTTAATTTTGATTTCACCCTTAAAGGGCGTAAGTAGGCCGATGATGTGGTTGATCGTTGTTGATTTACCAGCACCATTTAACCCGATCAAACCGACTAGTTCACCATCTTGAACATCAAACGTGACTTCTTTCAATACCGGTATCTGTGAATAGCCACCGACGACTTTCGTCACCTGAAGCGTCATGAACATCCCTTCATTTCTCTATATTTTAGTCAATTGGTTTCATTATATCATACGCAGAGGTGTATGGAATTTAGGAATAATGCGGTATACTGAAACTAACTTTTATGATTTTTGAAGGAGGATTTAAAATGATTCATAACTACGATGATGATTGCATTTTCTGCAAAATTATTAAGGGAGAGATCCCCAGTTATACTGTCTATGAAGATGACGATGTAAAAGCCTTTTTGGACATTTCACAAGGCACACCGGGACACACATTGGTTGTTCCTAAGACCCACGTCCCTGACATCTATGCTTACGATGCTGATTTAGCCGCTGCGGTGTTCAGTAAGATTCCAATGATTGCGCGAGCCGTTAAGAATTCTAACCCTGAAATCAAGGGCCTCAACATTTTAAACAATAACGGTAAGGTTGCTTACCAGTCAGTCTTCCACTCACACATTCATCTAATTCCGCGCTACACGGATCACGATGACTTCGGTATGCGCTTTAAAGACAACTCCAGCAAGTATGACGAAAAAGCCTACACTGATATTCAAAATGCCATCAAATCGCAATTCTAAGGCGAGGTGAAAGTATGAAACGATTTTTAGTCAGTACCCTGCTCACCGCGGGGACGTCATTAGCCATTCATTTATACCGCAAGCAGCAGTCGCCCATTGACTTTATCCAAGAAACAGCCGACCGCTTTGAACAAAAGAAAGCTGCTTTAAGCGACGTTAAACGGCAAAGTGACGAAGTCAAAGCGCGTTTAGCTGCCTTTCAAGCCGAGCTTAAAAGGGCCCAGCCCGCTATCAACAGCATTGAATCAGCAGTCGATCAGTTTCAGTTTAAAATTCAACCGCACCTCGATGCCATTGATAAGCGGCTTGACGCTCTAGGAAAGCCCAAATCAGATCAATAGAAGTATTCAATTTTTATTAAGTTCCCTTTACAACTGAAAATTAATTTCAGTTTATGTTATATTAAGTAAGATGTCCCAACGGGATGAAACTAATCTAAAGAAATGGATGTGTTTTCGGATATGAAAAAATGGTTCGTTGCTCTTGCAGGTGTCATGTTAAGTTTGACCCTTGCAGCTTGCGGTAGCAAAACAGTTGCCACCACTTCAGGCGGTAAAATTACAGAAAGTCAATTTTATAGCAGCTTGAAAAATACGTCTAGTGGTAAGCAAGTCTTACAACAGATGATCTTGAACAAAGTGCTTGATAAGCAGTTTGGCAGCAAGGTCAAAGATTCAGATGTTACCAAAGAATACAATAACTATAAGAAACAATACGGTTCATCATTCAACAGTGTTCTGCAACAAAGCGGTATGACTGCTTCTCAATTGAAGACGCAGATCAAATCCAACTTACTTTTGAAGGAAGCTGTTAAGGCTAACACCAAAGTAACCGATGCACAACTTAAGCAGCAGTTCAAAGGTTACCAACCAAAGGTTACGGTTTCTCACATCTTAGTTTCTAAGAAATCAACTGCTGAAAATGTTATCAAGCAGTTGAAGGATGGGAAGAGCTTCGCTTCATTAGCTAAGAAGTATTCTACCGACTCTGCTACTAAGAACAAGGGTGGCAAGTTGGATCCATTCGACAACACCGACACTCAACTTGATTCAACCTTTAAGAAGGCTGCCTTCAAACTGAAGACTAACCAGTACACAACTACCCCGGTTAAGACTTCTTATGGCTACCACGTCATCAAGATGGACGACAACCCTGGTAAGGGTACTTACAAACAACATGAAACTGAACTTAAGAACCAAATCATTGATAAGCGCATGAACGACAGCGCAACATTGAAGAGCGTTGTTTCTAAAGTCCTTAAAAAGGGTAACGTTTCAATTAAGGATAGTCAATTACAAAACGTCCTTGCTGACTACTTGACTTCAAGCAGTTCATCAAAGAAGTAAGTTAACGTAACGGGTATCAAATAAAAAAGATCGGCCAAATATTGGTCGATCTTTTTTTGTCATTCCTGGTTATCTTGCTCACCAATCTGCGGTTCGTTTGGCCGGTAGAACGAACGGCCGTCCATCGCAAATAACCGTTCGCCAAATTCACCGGGAGCTGTATGTTCAATTGCATTCGTCATCATCATAATTGAAGCGTCTAATTCATCCAATTGATGCAGCACTTCGGCTTCTAATAAACGCGGCCGAACTGGCGACCCATATTCCAACAAACCGTGGTGCGCGAGAATCATGTGTCTCAGTAAAACAACATTTTCATTATTTAAATCAAATTTTAGTTCATTGCAGGCAGACACAATTTCGCCATCTACAATGCTGATATGCCCTAACAGGTTTCCTTCTACCGTGTACTGGGTAGAAACAGGACCAGACAGTTCAATCACTTTGCCTAAATCGTGCAGGATAGCACCCGCGTAAAGTAACGGTGCATCAAGGGTCGGATACTGTTTCACCACACTATGTGCCAAGCGCAGAATTGACAGCGTATGATAAGCTAATCCGCCTTGGAACGCGTGGTGATTACGTTTAGCCGCCGGATACGTGAAGAAGGCGTCCCGATGTTTGGCAATGAGGAAACGAACGATGCGGTTCCAAACTTGGTTGGTGATCTCGAAAACGACTTGATTGAGTTCATCTTCCATCTCACTGGCTTTCATTGGCGCGTGAACGACAAAATCACTTGGATCATGCGGTTCATCAGCATTGGCCAGCCGTAGTGAACCAATCTTAACTTGTGGGGATCCCTGATAATTTTCCCGTTTGCCAGCTAGTCGAACGACTCGGCCAGCTTGATAGCGTTCGATATCAGCAGTACTGGCATCCCAAAACTTGCCAGTAATTTCACCCGACTGGTCTTCAAAGGTCAAATCGAGATATTGCTTGCCATTTTTGGCCACCCGAACACTCACATTCTTTAAAAGTGCCATCAGATTCATCTGCTCACCAACTGCGTAAGCCATTAATTGTTTATCTGCCATGGTTAGTCCCCCTCGTTTAAACTAATTCTACATTTTTTCAAACTGACTTGCCAGCTAACTGGTAGATCTCGTTATCTGCCACAAGTGCTAGATTATCATGGTTAGCCGTCAGATAAATAACCTGACTCGTTTGCGCCAGCTGTTTCAGCATCGCCATTGCAGATTGTGTCCGCTGCCGGTCAAAGTTGACAAACGCATCGTCAATAATAATCGGCATGGCGATCACATCCGCCATCACCTTGGTAAAGGCAAACCGTAAGGCAACATAAAGCTGTTCTGCGGTCCCACTGGATAATTCACCAACGTCAAAGGTCAAATCGTCCGCGCGGGTCACTTGAACTGTTTGATCCGTAAAAATAATCTGCCGGTACCGATTCCCAGTAATTTGCTTGAAGAATCCTTCAGCCACTTTAATAATCTGCGGTTGGCGACCTTGAGAAGCATTGATCAGTGTTTGATCGATCCAGTTGATCAAGAGCTTCTTGGTCAGCCACTCATCCGTTAAAACAATGATCTCCGTTTGCAAATCCGCTTGCTGCTGCAACAGCGTTTGGTACTTATCACTAGAGGCCAGCCGTTGCAGCTGATACTGCTGCTGACTCGACTGATTCAGTAATTCAGACTGTTGCTGCTGTTTAGCCGACTGCTGCATTTGAATTTGTCGAATGGTCGCTTTAAGGTCCTCTTGTGATCCACTATTGTCTAATATCTGCCGCTCGTTTTCCGACAGCTGTGCATTCAGTATGGCTCGGCGCTGATTTTGCTGAGTAATGGCTTGATCTCGCTGGTACTGCTGTTCGAATTCAGTCAATGTGGTGACTCGATACTGAGTAAATAAAGCCGTTAGCTCACCTTGTTGACGTTGTAACTGCTTTTCAAGCTCGGTCTGCCGTTGCGTACTCGTCGTCAACGCTTCGTTTGCCCAATGCAGCTGCTGACCCTCATCCCGTCTTTCGGACAGAAATTGATCGATCTGCTGCAGCTGATAAGCGTAACTGCCGCTTAAACTGATCACTTCACCAGCAAATTGCCACTGGGTCAGAAAAGCGCGAACATTTTGACTGAGCTGGTTTTGCTGCTCCTGTAACCGAATCTGCTGGGCATTGGCCGCTTGAAATTGACCAATATCAGTCTGTAAATCAAGCCAACGTTCAGGCGCAAAACCTTGCAGCCCATGTTCAGCTCCAAATTGTGTGACCTGTGCGTCTGCATCAATCAATTGCTGATCAAGTATTGCCAGTTTCCGGCGGTCTTGATCCAATTGGGAGGACAATAAGGCCATTTGAGAATCAATCGCGGATTGCTGATTGCCGGTAATAATGGGCTTAAAGATGCCATAACCCGCGATCAGCATTCCCGTAATGCCACCAATGGTACGCAGAATGCCACTGAGCGTAAATAAGCAGACTAAGACCACCACGGCACCGAAAATAAGCCATTTCAAATCCATTCCGGAAGACGTATCACTCGCCGCTTTTTGGCGTAGTTGCTCAAATGCTCTTTGGCGTTCCTGTCGCTGGTCGGCTCTCGAATCCCGTTCAATACTTAAATGCTGCTGTTGATCAAATAAACCGGCAATTTGTTGTTGCTCGCCTGACGTTAACGCTTTTAAATCGCCTAAAGAGGAGCCATATTGCTGTGTCAGTTTATCTAATTGCTGACTAACGGTTGCCAGCTGCGCTTCATTTGACTGCTGGCGTTCTGCCAGCTGCTTCATAGCTGGCATTTGGGTTGCTAACTGGTCAATTTGCTGCTGATGCGCCGTATAAAATTGCTGTGCTTCACTAGAAGTATGCGCTGCTTGTTGCTGCTTGATCGTTTCTGCTTGAGCTGTTAAGTCCTGCTTTAGTTGTTTAATCGCCGTTGCTAGGCGAGTTGCTTTTTGCCAGTCAGCAGTGCTGATCAAGTTTTCTGAACGAACTGGTGCTGTCGTTTTAAGCTGTTGATACTGCGGATAAATTGAAATTAACCGCTGATACTGGTTAAATTCGCCGGTCATTTTTTTTAATTGCTGTTGGGTTTCAGTCAAGTTTGCTGTGGTTTGCTGAGCATCAGTCTGCAGGGTTTGATACTGTTGAAATTGCGCCTTAGTCGTACTGATTTTTGCTGATAATTCATCGTATTCTCGCAGCAGCCGTACAAGGGGCTGAACACGGCCTCTCGGTTTGTAAAGCTCGCCCGCTGAAGCCGTCAGCTCTTGCGTCAGGCTGATCCAGTTTTCACTGCCGATCGCGCCAATTCGCTGAATTCGCCGCACGAGGTCAAACCGGTTCAAATCAAAAATAGCTTGTAATTCCCGTTCACCAAAGCAAAAGATTTGGAAAAATAATTCCTTGTTTAGGGGTTGTAATAATTGCGCCAAATCATCTTTAGTTAGTGGCGTATCCGTCGTTAAATTGCGAAAAGTAACGTGGCCGCCGTGCGTACCGCCTATCCGTTTAAGCCAGTAATCGTTTTGAGCATGACTGAAGTAAAGCTCGCCACCATATTGTGACCCCTGTTTCGGCTGGTACATCGCATACCGGTGCTTGGCGGTCTCAAAGCCAAACAGCATACTAGTAATGAAGGCCACTAAAGTTGATTTACCAGCCTCGTTTTCGCCGTAGAGGAGTGAAAACTGATCAGACAGGTTGATTGTTTTATCATGAAATTTACCAAACCCGTATATTTTAATCGTCGTGATCTGCATCGTTTTCTTCCTCCAAACGTGATTGAGCCAATAAATCATTCTTGGCTTGATCCATTAACTTAGCCGTTGTTTTGGGGTCTCGTAAATGATTCGCAATAAACGCGTACTGCATTAATTTACCGGCTGTCATTTCGACGTTGTCCGGCGTAAAGACAGTCTCCTGCGCCCGTTGCCAGTAGGCCGCGTCCAGCTTAGCATACCGCACGGGTTGACTGCTGGGCTGAACCGTCACTTCGTAAACCCACGCTTGAGATTGACGGTAGGCTTTTTTCTGTGCCTGATCCAGGCGTTCAAGCCAGGTCCCGTCATTTAATCGGCTTAGCAAACTGGCAGATAGTTTTTCAATACCAGTTAATTTCAAATCGATAAGTTGAAAAACAGCTGTCTTCATTTCTAATAAAGCTGCTTGAACAGCCTGAATCAGACTGTCATCCGTAGTCTCTTCATCAACTGCCAGCGACAGTGAAGCCCAGCGCACCTGATCGACTGCCACAAATTGCCGCCTTAACTGCTGACCTTGGGAACTAACGAGTTGATAGCCGTGCTCACCTGATTCAAGTTTATGCCGCCCCTGAATCGTCCCCGAGTAAATAATGGGTGGCTGTTTGGCTAAGACGCCAGGTTTATGAATATGGCCCAAGGCCCAGTAATCATAGTTAGTCGCTGCCAGCTCCCCAACGGTAAACGGCGCGTAATGGTTAGACTCCCCCTGTTTCTGGGCACCATGCAGCATTCCAATCTGAAAATCAGCTGTGCTCCGTTTAGGAAACTTTTCAACGACGTCTTCTTCAAGCCAGCGATCAGCATAACTAAAACCACTGATGGCTACCCGGCTATGGTCAGCGGTGGTCAGTAATTCAGTCGTCACGTCACTGCCAAAAACGGTGACGCCCTCTGGTAGGGAAAGCGTCTGGTCAGCCGTTAAATAATCATGGTTGCCAAAACTCACAAAGACCGCGATTCCAGCATCGATCAGCCGCTGCAATTGTTCATTTAAGAACACTTGAGCCGAGACACTTTGAGTCTCACGGTCAAATAAGTCACCAACAAGTAAAACAAAGTCTACTTGCTCGTCGATAGCATCCGTGACCATTTTTTCAGTCGCCTTAAACGGTGCTTCGTGTATCTGCTGCCATAATGCTTTAGGCAGCCGTTGCAAGCCTTCAAACGGGCTGTCTAAATGTAAATCCGCAGCGTGAATAAATTTCACTGTTAGTCAACTCCTAAAAAACGCCGAAGAAAGTTCTTCGACGTTTTTAATCTATTTCACCCAGCCATCAAATACCTATCTAGTTTTGGTAGAGGCTTTGAATGGGTTTCGTAATTTCATTGTTTAATTTAGCCAGTAATTGGTTGACGTCTTTTTCTTTTTCCATCAATGCTTTGATGAGATCCGTATCACGAACCTTAGTGGCTAAGTCTTGAGCCTGTTTCATTTCATCTTCATCAGGTTGCTGTCCCTGCATCTGCTTTTGTTGCAGCTTCAGTTGTAATGCCTGAAATTTCTTAAATAAATCGTAGGCCTCTGAATCTGCCTTCATCGTGTTGTATGCGCTTTGTAATGCCGTAAACTCGTCAGAGCTTTCTAACTCGTCACGTAATTCGCCGGCGGTCTTTAAAATGTCTGCCATTAATAGCTTCCTCCTGTCTTCAATACCCTCATATTGTATCATGAAATGAGAACGTGCGAAAGCTGGGAATAGGGATTGGGCGGGAATTGGTAACCTTTACAAAAGGAACCGGTTTACTGGTCACCGAATTTGCTGAAATAAATTCTAGCCAATTCACCACTCATTAATTGCCGAAGGCACCTTGCCACCATTTCTTGACGGTATCGGCGGCGTTATTTGCACCCTGTTCAATCTGGTCACCCACATCGCCAGCGCCCTTTTGAACGCTGTCCCAGAAGTTATCATCTGATTGAGAGGCCTTCGCTAAAGTTGACGCATCCTGCGTATCAAATTGCGTTTGCTTGGTATACGGCAGGATTTCTTCCATTTCTGTCTTAAACAACGGACCAACTCCCGTGCCGCTTAAGTTTTCCAAATGGTGGTTCTTGTTGGTATTGTCAAAACCTTCCCAGGTGGTTAAAACCACGTCTGGGGTATAGCCCACGATCCATTTATCACGGGTAGCATCGCCGTCGCCAGTGTCATCAGCTTCAGTACTCCCTGTTTTACCAGCAACCGAATAACCATATGGTTTGGCTGTGGCACCAGTCCCATTATTGAAAACGCCCAGCATCATACTGGTCATCTGCTTGGCCACTTTAGGGGTCATGACATCATGAGTTGCAACTCTAGGGTTATCAACGATGACATTACCTGAAGCATCAACAATTTTACGAATATAGTGGGTATCCGTTCTGGTCCCATTATTCGCAAAAGCAGTGTAGGCCCCCGCTAATTCCTGCGGCGAGACCCCTTTGTTCAAACCACCTAACGCTAAGGCCAAGTTTTTATCTGATTTTGTAACCGGAATCCCAAACTTTTTAACAGACTCATAACCCTTATCAACACCAATTTTATTTAATAGCCAAACTGCTGGCGCGTTCACACTATTAGCCAGTGCTTCATACATCGGCATTTTGCCGGTATAAACGTTGTTATAATTTTTAGGTGTGTAATGATTACTACCGTATGAAGTCTTCTTGTTTTGCAGCTCTGAATCATAGAAGTAACCGTTCTCCAACGCTGGGGTATAAACGGCCAATGGCTTCATCGTGGATCCTGGCTGCCGCTTGACTTGAGTTGCGCGGTTATAGCCCCGGAAGACGTGTTTACCACGACCGCCGACAACGGCCATCACCCCACCATTATTTGGATTAACCGCAACAGAAGCTGCTTGGACTTTGGTGCCGTCAGTTGAATTTTGCGGGAACAAGTAATCATTCTTAAAGTTTTCCTGCAACCGCGCCTGATAGTTTTGATCCAAATACGTGTAAATCTTATAACCGTGATTCATAATATCCGATTCGGTTAAACCATACTTGGAGATTGCTTCATCAATAACCGCATCAAAATAGTACGGGTAACGATAAGAATCCTTATACTGATAAGTATCCTGAGTGGTTAGTGGCGTCTGCTGATAGCTCGTTGCCTGCGATTTGGTGATGGCACCCGTTTCCGCCATTAAGCCCAAGACCACATTACGTCGGTCTTTTGAGGCCTGAGGGTGGTCAATCGGATTAAAGCCGCTAGGTGACGTTAACATGCCCGCTAACACAGCTGATTCCGGTACCGTTAAATGCGCAGCGTCAGTACCAAAATACTTATGGGCAGCATCTTGGACACCCCAGACACCATTCCCAAAATAAGCATTGTTCAGATACATTGATAGAATATCCTGCTTAGAATAGACATTTTCAACTTCAATGGCTAAGAAGATTTCCTTTAATTTCCGAGTAAGCGTTTGTTCCTGAGTCAAAAAAGCATTCTTAACCAGCTGCTGAGTCAGCGTACTACCCCCGCCACTGATATAGTCGCGGTGAAGCAATTTATTCTTAGCCAGCAAAAAGAAGGCCCGCGCAATCCCCTTGACGGAGAATCCGTGTTCATGGTAAAAGTTGCGGTCTTCAGTTGAAATAACCGCTTTTTGAACGTTTGGTGAAATTCGGTTAAGTGAAACAAATGTCCCTTTTTGCTTGTAAAGAGACCCCGCTCTTTGATTACTTTTATCATAAATATAAGTTGTTTTTTCCAACTGTGCTTTTAAATCACCCACATTAGCCGTTTTAGCCTGAAAAGTCAGCGTAGCGCTGATCACAAAAATGAGCGTTAAAATGCCGACAATTAGCCAGCGAGTGAGCTGATACCGATGCCAAAATCTGCTAAAATGGCGTTTAAACCTTTGGTAATATGGCGACATCATGGCTTTAAATCCCTGTTTTGATTGATTTCCCCGATTGTTATTCATTCTTTTTCCTCAACAGTTAAAGATTTGCACTTTTAATTCTATCATAATTTATAAAGACGGCTTAAAAACACCCTAAATTTTAACGGAGCTTAATATAAAAAAACCACACCAGTGATGGCGTGGTTTAGACCCTGCAAGCTGTTAGTGAACAATGTCAGGATTCATGTTTTCAGCAATTTCATCGTTCAATTGCTGAGCAACTTCAGCATTTGGACTAATGACTAAGATCGTATCATGACCAGCTAACGTTCCCACAACTTCAGGTAATTTCAAGTCATCTAAAATTGCGGCTAACAGATTTCCGTTACTTGGTAAGGTCTTGATGACATTCATAAATTCAATTCGCGTTAAACCAATAACAACTTCGTTAATGGTTTCTCGTAGGTGTTCTTCTTCTGATTTATTTCCGGGCTTAAAAATTGTATAACGCAAGTGTCCATGGCCATCTTGGGCTTTGACAACCTGCATCTCGCGAATATCACGTGAGATCGTTGCTTGCGTCGCCTTAATCCCAATTTCATTTAGATGACGCATTAGGTCTTCTTGTGTCCCAATCGGATACTGATTGATCAATTGTTCAATCCGTGATTGCCGAATACTTTTTTTCATCCTAATGCAGCCCCCTTTAACTGTACTAATACAATGATTATTATAACAAAATGAAAAAAGAAAAGAAAGCTAGATTTTAAATATCTATTCAAAGTGAGTATAAATCGGAATATAAATTAATGGCCCAAAACCTAAAATTCAGTTATTAATGCCATTTTAACGTTATCGCAACTAATATAAATTCAGGAATACTTTGGATAATGTTAAAAATGATAGCTTGAACATTAATACATTTTTAATGTTGGCGAGATTTTGTCAGAAAATTTTGGGTAACAAAAAGGCAGCTGAGCACACAACTCAGCTACTTTTTAACTCAAATTCTGGCCATTTAACGTAAGATAGGCCCACCCCGTCAAAGTTCGCCGGGATGGGCCTATCTTACATTAAATTCTAAAATCTACCGAGTTTTGTCACACACTCAAATTACATTTCATCCGGTGCTTCAACACCCAATAGACGAAGTGATTCTTTCAAAACAGTTGAGACACTCTTAACAAGTGCCAAACGAGCTGGCTTTTCTGCATCGTCAGCTAAAATCTTTGAGTGAGCATAGTACTTATTGAATGCCTTAGCCAAACGGATCGCAAATTTGGCAATATCTGATGGTTCAAATTCCTTTAAAGCTTCAACGACTGTGGCAGGGAAATCAGCCAAAGTCTTAATGGTTTCCCAAGCTTCTGGATCAGAAATTTTTGCACCATCGGTTGGAATCGTCACGTCAGCAGCTTTACGTAAAATACTTTCTGCACGGGCATGTGCGTATTGAACGTAAGGACCAGTTTCACCCTCAAACTTCAGTTGTTCTTCAAGGTTAAAGTCAATGCTGTTCATCCGTTCGTTCTTCAAATCACCGAAAATAATTGCACCGACACCGACCTGCTTAGCAACTGCATCTTTGTTTGGTAAGTCAGGGTTCTTTTCAGCAATTTGCTTTTGGGCCATTGAAATAGCGTCATCCAACACTTCGTCCAGCAAAATAATCCGACCAGAACGCGTTGACAATTTCTTACCATTAACCGTAATCAGACCAAATGGAATGTGGTGTAAGTCTTTAGCAGATGGTAAGCCCATTTCCAATAAGACGGCCTTTAATTGCTTGAAGTAATACATTTGTTCAGAACCAACAACGTAAAGGTTCATTGCTGGGTGATAAGTGTTTTCCCGGTAAACCGCGGTAGCGATATCACGGGTGATGTAAAGTGATGCACCATCACTCTTCAAAATCAAAGCTGGGTTTAAATCATATTTTTCAAGGTTGACCACTTGGGCACCTTGAGACTCCTTCAGCAAGCCTTTTTCCTTAAGGGTATCAATGACACCCTGCATCTTATCGTTGTAAAAAGCTTCACCATTATAGGTATCAAACTTAACACCCAACTTGTCATAAATGGCGTTGAAGGCCTTCAATGATTCATCACGGAACCATGACCAGAGATGGTGTGCTTCTTGGTCGCCGTTTTCAAGCTTTCTGAACCATTCACGGGCTTCATCGTCCAATTCTGGGTGTTCAACGTCTTCTTTATGGAACTTCACGTAGTATTTAACTAAGTTAGTGATGGGATCTTTCTTAACGTCTGCTTCGTTGCCCCACTTCAAGTAAGCCGTGATCAGCTTACCGAATTGCGTGCCCCAGTCACCCAGGTGATTATCTTTGATTGGCTTGTAGCCGTTCTTTTTCAGGATTTCGGCGATTGAGTTACCAATAACGGTTGAACGCAAATGGCCCATTGAGATTGGCTTTGCAATGTTAGGAGATGACATGTCAATTGGCACGTTTCCGCCATTTCCATCTTGGTTTTGACCATAGTCAGCGCCTTGCGTCAAAACATCGCCTAAAATTTGAGCACTGAAAGTCGCTTTATCTAAGAAGAAGTTCAAGTAAGGGCCCGCAACTTCTACCTTTTCAAATTTACTGGTATCAATTTTTTTAACTAAGTCAGCAGCAATCTGCTGAGGTGCCTTTTTAAAAGTTTTAGCCAGCGTGAATGCTGGAAAAGCATAGTCACCCTTATTGGTGTCCTTAGGACGTTCAATTTTTTGGTAAATATCTTCTACTGAAAGAACGTCCGTTAATGCTGGTGCTAATGTATCAGCGACAAACTGTTTGTAATCCATAGTATTAACTCCTCACATATTAAATTCTGACTGCAGTGATCATCGACGTTGTGGCCTGAGAGCAACAAAAAAAGTCCCTCCCCTACAATTAAAAACTGTAAGAGACGAGACTACCCGCGGTACCACTCTTGTTGATATTGCTATCCACTCAACTTATGAAAATGTTATTCTAAAAAGCGCGCTTCGTCAGGTCGGCTGTCTGGCTTCCATCATGTCCAAACTCGCTGTAAACCAACTTTCTGACTACTATTCTTTTATCATCGAACTGGGTTACCGTGGTAACCTCACTCATAGCATTCTATAACATCTCTATATAAAGCACAAGCCAAACCGCCCTTTTTTAACTAGAATAGGTGAGTCTTCGAGCTTTATTAAGCTAATTCTCATATAAGCCCCCTATTTATTAAAGTTTGATGTATAATAGAATATTATATTCATCTTTCCATATTTTATTCATTTCATGAAAGGAGCTTGGAAATGAGTCAGAAAAAGAAGGCTTCCACGCTCTTCCTTCGTAAAGATATTAAAACCGATCTTTATAAGAAGACGGGGCTGGAAAAATCCTTAACAGCTTTTAGTCTTATCACTATGGGAGTTGGCGCAATTGTGGGTGCCGGAATCTTTATCACACCCGGTATCATTGCAGCCAAATATGCGGGGCCTGGTGCCTTCCTCTCATTCGTCGTGGCTGCCTTAGTTTGCTCCTTGGCGGCGTTATGCTATTCTGAATTTTCTTCAACCATTCCTCTGGCTGGTAGCGCATATACATACATATATGCTGTTTTCGGGGAATTTATCGCCTGGATTTTAGGTTGGGCGTTAGTATCAGAATATTTATTCTCCGTTTCAGCGGTTGCAGCAAGTTGGTCCTCTTATTTTCAAAATATTTTAGCTGGTTTTCACTGGTATCTGCCAGAAGCTTTCCGAGCAGCTTACGGGACGGCTGGAATGCCTCGCGCACTCTTTGATTTGCCAGCATTTATCATCATCATGCTGCTGTCATTCTTACTGATCGGCGGTGTCCGTGAATCAGCAAGAATCAACGCCATCATGGTTATTTTAAAAATTATCGTGATCATCTTGTTTATTGTGGTCGGTGTCTTTTATGTCCGGCCTGAAAATTATCATCCTTTCTTACCCTTTGGTGTAAAGGGGATTGTTTCTGGTGCGGCAGTTGCGTTCTATGCTTATATCGGGTTTGACGCGGTTTCAACAGCAGCGGAAGAAGTCAAAAATCCCCAAAAGAACGTGCCTTTGGGCATCATTGGTTCACTGCTCATCGCTACTATCCTCTACATTGCATTATCGTTAGTCTTAGTTGGCATGGTTAAATATACCAACTTAAACGTTGCGGATCCGGTAGCATATGCGCTCCATTTCATTCATCAAAACTGGGTGTCAGGGATCGTCTCACTTGGAGCTGTCATTGGGATGACAACGGTGTTGATGGTGTTCTTATATGGTGGTACCCGACTGGTCTTTGCGATTAGTCGTGACGGCTTGTTGCCAAGAGTTTTCAGTCGGCTAAGCACTAAAACACACGTTCCAGTGACTAACACTTGGTTATTTGGGATTTTAGGTAGTTTTTTTGCCTGCGTGATTCCCATTGATAAAATCACTGAACTCGTTAATATTGGGACATTATTCGCATTTGCAATGGTGTCTATTGGGATTGTCTTCTTACGTCGAAATCCAGAATTCAAAGAACTTGATTCAGCCTTTCGGGTTCCATTTTACCCCGTTTTACCCATTCTTTCGTTCATCCTCTGTGTCATCTTAATGTTGGAATTAAAATCCTTCACTTGGATTGCATTCTTCATTTGGCTGATCATCGGCTTGATATTCTACTTCGGCTATGGTTACCGTCACAGTGTGGTACGGAACCGTCACAATAACGAAAAATAACACTACCAAAAACGGCCTTGGAAATAATTCCAAGGCCGTTTTAATTTACAGTATTCGAATAATCATCACACCGATAATCATGATCAAAAGGCCACCGACCTGCAGCAGTGTCACCGGATTCTTATCTGAAGATAACCAGCCGAATTGATCAATCAACAGGCTGCCGATCATTAAACCGATCAACACGATAATGACAGCAAAACCAGTGCCAATAATCGGTACCAAATAAACGTTCCCTAAAACAAACAGTGCACCAAGCAGGCCACCGATCCACATCCACCAAGGCGTATGACCACTGTCCCGCTGAAATTGCAGTTTGGGTCGCAATACGAATACGATAACGATCAGGGTGATTGTTCCCACTAAAAAGGAAACGTAAGCTGCTTGAATTTTGGAACCCAAGACTTCACCCAAATGACCGTTCACGGCGGTTTGAGTAGCACTCAGCATCCCTGCTAAGACCCCAAACAGTCGCCATAACATCAAGTGGGCTGTTTGAGGTGATTGCTCTTCAACAGTCTCTAATCCTGCTTGGCCAGTAATTCGTTCAACCCAGCTATTACCGGCAACAGTAACCGTCACGCCAAGCAAGACTAAGAGGGCGCCTAGACCGCGCACCACCGTCAACCGACTCACGGGTGAGTAAAATAAACCTAAGTCATCGATCATAATACCGGCCAGAATTTGTCCCAGCACTGGGAAAATAACCGTTTGAACGCTCCCTAATTTGGGAAATAAAATAATGTTACCGGTTAAATAGATGACACCTAATAGGCCACCTAACCATAGCCAAAATGGCCGGTTGCTAATGAAAGAGCCACCTATCAGCAAACTACGATGATCCAGCAGGGTCATGACTGCTAGAAAGACCGTGCCGATGCCAAAGGATACCAGTGAGGCTAAAAACGGCGAGCCTACCGCGGCTCTTAATCTAGAATTAATACTGGTCTGCATGGGCAGACCAATGCCAATCACTAATCCAATCAAGATTGCTAGCATGCCAACACCCCCCTAATTAATGCGCGTAGTATGCCTGTTTAACTCATTAATGTCAACTATTTTTGCTTTATTGAACTTTCGGTGCCCTACTTTGTCATGAATCTGTCAAAGGGGAATACCCTGAAAATGACCGTAATCAAAACACTGTAGATAACAAACGAGATTAGTTCTTGCGGGATTCGGGTAGCAAATAACACGTTCCATGTCATCCCGTACATGATGTGCAGCCAGAGGCTATTTAATAGTAAATTCCAGCCCATGGTAACGATGAACGAAGCTAATATTATCCGCCACAAGGCCACTGGCTTTTGGTAAAACAACTTACCGAACGTGTAGCCGGTCAATCCAGCTGTAATAAGAAAGCCAAAAAAGAAACTGAATTTAGGAAACAGCAACATACCGATTAAACTGGACATCGTTGTGGCCACCGCCGTTAATCTCGGTGGAAATAATCGGGCCATAATAGCAGTCACAATAAACGAAAACGTAATTTTTGTGATCAAAAACTGAATTGATAAAAAGCTGCCTAAAACAACCTGCATCGCGATCAGCACACTCATACCGGCGACAACGTATGCTGAACTAAGTCTCATTTCTCTCAATCTGGATCAACCTCTTCTCTCAAATATGGTTATAACCGTATGCCAACAGTTATAACCATATTTAACACTATTTGAAAGCTTCTGCCAATCGATTCTGAAAATTGGGACAAAAAAAGCGGTTTGCACCGCTATTAGGCCGTTAACTGAATCACATACGGCCCATAATTTTCGATTGTGACAATTCTAATTGGTAATTCAAAGGCATCACTGAGTAACTGTTCATCTAAGATTGCTGCAGGTGAACCTGCCTTGATAAGCTGACCTGCCTTAATGAGCCAAAGCTGGTCACTCATTTTCAGTGCCTGATTGATATCATGTAGTACCATCACAACGGTCAGTTGCTGTTCAGCATTCAACTTCTGAATCAGCGCCATTAAGTCATGCTGATAACGGATATCCAGATAAGTTGTGGGTTCATCTAAAAATAAGTACTGCGGTTCTTGAGCCAATGCCGCAGCCAGCCAGACCCGTTGCTGCTGACCGCCAGATAGCGATGACAACGGCTGATCGGACGCATCCGCTAAATCCACGGTTTTTAAAAACGGCTGTACTTCATCATCTGGAATCGTGGCTAACAATGAATGAAACGGTAGCCGACCGGTTTTGACGACTTCTTTGACAGTCATTTCATCATAGACTTGGTGTTGCTGGCTGACCAGCGCTATTTTAGCTGCTCGTTTTCGATTGGACAGCGCAGCAATCGGCTGACCCGCGATTTCAACTGTGCCAGAGCTTGGTGAAATTGACCCCATCAGCAACTTTAACAAAGTCGACTTGCCCGCACCATTTTGACCAATGATTGACAGAATTTTACCAGTTGGCACTTCGGCGGTGAAATCCGTGATTAAGTTTTTTGAGCCGGGATACCCATAATTAACCTGTTTTAATTCCATGGAATCCTCCCCTTTGAACCAGCATAATCAGGAACGGTCCGCCGATAACGGCCATGATAGTTGCGGCTGATAGCTCACTCGGCAATACCACGATTCGACCAATTGTATCAATGGTCAATAATAGCCAAGCCCCACTTAACATTGAAAATGGCAGGATGGTTTGATAATCATGCCCGACAAAATACCGCGCGATGTTGGGAACAATGATCCCGATGAACGGAATTGTCCCCACGGCAGCTGTAACGTCGGCTGATAAATAAACGACCAACGCCAATAAACCCAACCGCATGGCCGTCACTGGCACACCAACCGCTGACAACTGTTCATCCGGTAATTTTAGGTCGTTGGCCCATGGCGCCATCAACAGCACTGCCACTAGTCCGATAAAACCCATTATCAGCAAACTGTCGACTGACGACCAGGTAATCCCGTTAAATCCCAGGGAGCTACTAACATTGATACCCTTCGTAAACAGCTGTGTCAGTGCCATGAATGTTAAGTTCAATGCCACCCCGACTATAATCAGTTGGTAGGGGTGACGTAAGGTCTGCCGGTTTGCCAGCAAAGCAAATGCGACCAGTCCACCAATGAGGGCCAGCAGCTGTTTTTCAAGCACAAAGGCCGGTAACACCATGCCACCTATAAGCATGAAAAGCTCACCGGCACTCGTAACTCCCAGAATAGTCGGATCAGCCAGCCGATTACGAAAAACCGATTGACTGATTGCACCGGCAGAAGCCAGCATGCCACCAGCAATCATAGCCGCAATAATTCGGGGTAGCCGAAAGGTTAGCACGGTTGAAAGTACTGCTGGCTGATTGCCCATCAAGGCCTGCCACAGCTGTGACACTGAATAAAACTGAGTGCCTAACATTAACGCCAAAATAGCAGTCAGAAAGAGTGCTATACAAATGACAATATATGCTGAACGTTCCTTTACCATGCTATTTACTCCCCGGATACAACCATTGCGACACTTCATCTAATGCCTTTGCTGCATGCATATTAGCCGTTGCATCGAAATCAGGTTCCTGAAGATCATAAACCCGCTTTGATTGCACGGCTGGTGTTTGACGCCAAAATGATTGAGACTTAAATTCACTGTTAAATTGATCGGCCACCATTTCAGGCATGGCGTGTTCCAAACGTAAAATAACCTGTGGCCGCGCTTTTTGAATGGCCTCATCACTGGGTTGAATGTACTCTTGGTCTTTCGAAGCAAACACATTTTGACCACCAGCTAGCTGAACGAGATTACCAACGTAGGAATGATTGGTTGCAATCATATAACCCGCACCTGGTAGCCCCATGAGTACCAGTACTCGTGGCCGTTGCCGACCGTTCGCCCTTTGCTTAGCATTGGCAACCGCTTGATTGATTTCATGGTTAGCGGCCTTCGCTTCCGACTGCCGATCATACTGAGCACCCATTTTAGTCACAACGTGCTGAAGGTCGCTCACACTTTGAAGATTCAAAAAGTAGGGCTTGATGTGTTGCTGTTTAAATGATTTGCCAAACTGATCTTTCAAAGTCGTGACGCTATATACTGCAGTCGGCTTAACGGAGGCAATCTTTTCTGCACTGGGGTTCATTGGGTTACCAATTTTGGTCACATTTTGATACCTTGCGGGTATTTTATTAGCGGTATTCGGGATGCCCACCAACGGTAATTTCAGCTTATCGGCAATCTGAACCACTGCATAGGTTGTGGCAACGATCCGCTCCTGATGTCGTTTTTGGGCGATCTGATGACTAGCAAATGAACCAGCAGCAATGCCAATAACGACTAAAATAATGATGACAATTAATGCAGTTCGTCTTGGTGATTTCAAAATTGGCGCCCCCCTATTTCTTCTTTCTCATCACAATCAAGCTGCCACCAATCACGACTGCGGCAATCACAACAACACCAGCAATTAAAAACGGTAATCGGGAAGCAGCGTTACTGTGATCTTTTTGGTCAGTCGCAGCAGTTTTAGTGTTATCAGACGGCTGATCAGCTGCACTTTCGCTTGAAGCTTTACTTGATTCGGACGCTGAAGCAGCATTCGGTTTTTGACTTTCGGCTTTCCGCTTATTTTCCGGTTTGACCTGGCTTAGCTGATTGGCCTGACTGTTCTCATGCTGGTTGTTCTTTGACTGCTTGTTATCATTGGCCGCAGTCCCACCAGTCACTTTTGCTGTGGCGGCAGTGGCAGCCGCCTCACCTTTTAAACTTGGTAAACCCCCGGTATCGAATTTAAATGAAATCAAGTGCGTTGCTTTATAAACTTTTGGTACGTTGATCGCCAACTTGGCGTTAATCCGTTTTTTTAAGTTAATGGTCGTAAATGAATAATACAGGTTAGAATTACCAGCACGATCCTTCATCCGGCGAACGTTCTTGGCGGCACCCCCATTAACTGATAACACTTTAACAGGGTAGGAAGTTAACTTTTTGGCCGTTCGAATGTGCATCGTCACCACGTATTTGTGATGGGAGACTTTAACGCTAGCAGGTTTGACAAAGTAACCACTTGCCATAGAAGTTTGATTGGTCTTATATTTTAAAGCCTGGTAGTTGATTGACTTTGCTTGGGCAGTTGTACCGCCAATTGTTAAGCCTAAGCCCAAGGCCGCACAGGCCAGCAATCCAAACAACCATTTCATTTTTTTCATGATTTCGCCCTACTTTCTCTAAAAATGAGTTTCTCTAAATAATCACAAAGACCACCTCAGATAGATATGTCTGAGTGGCCTTGGATTTTAATGATTAAGCTTGTTTTCGTCTGTAAATTGCTGTAGCAACAATCAGCATCAAACTGATTAACCCGGCAGCTGCAACGGCGATATCTTGAACTTCATTTGTTTGTGGTAATGCACTAGATGACTTTTGAGCAACAGTCTTAGTATTAGCAGCTGGTGTTGTAGCTGAAGCGCCATTTGCAGGCGTCTCAACCGCACCGGCAGTTGGTAATACGCCGCTATTCAAGCCGTTATTAGTATTGCCTGAAGTTGGCGCAGCACTCTGGTTGTTCGTTGTAGCAGATCCAGAGGTACTAGCAAATTTATAATAAACGTCGAAGTCGGAACTAATATTAACTAAACCAACGGTGACATGAACCGTACCTTTTACAGGCGCTTTAGTTAATGCATCTAGAGTCGGTGTAGTGAAAGTGAAACTGCATGTGTAATTATCAGCCGTTGAACCGTACGTGACATCAGCTACGTTCTGACCATTGACCGTCAATGGAACAAAACCCTTAGCTGTCATTCCCGAGTTCTTGCCATACTGAACATGCATTGTAATTTTGTAAGTGCCATCCGACTGCTTCTGGATGTCGGCCACGTGCGTATAGTATTGGTTGGCTGCAGAAGTTGATTTCTCGTCAGCTTGCAAAACGGTATAGTTAAGCTTAGTGGCGTTAGCATCGATGGTTGAGCCTTGGGCCTTATTTGAGGAGCCATTGTTGATAGTAATATTATTATGTGAGCCTGAAACATTGATAATTTGACCATCAGTTGATGTGTTGTTATTGTTAATCGTTTTATTGTCTCCTGTATTAGGAGTAACCTTAGGTACATTGTTCCAATCTCCAAGTACAAGATCACATTTTTGAGTCATTTTGGCTGACCCATAAAAAATGTCAAAAGTAGCTGTAACTTTGGAAGTTCCAACTGGCACGGAAAAGACTAACTCGTCTTTTTCAGCATTTAACGCCTGCGATTGATTAATTTCTACACCGTTTAAATTTGTTAGACCAAGGCCGCGCAGCTTCAATGAAATTGTGGCTACATCGTTTTTAACCACTGCAGTTGCAGGTGCCGGCCCGCCAGTTTTATCATCCGCTGTTCCAATAAAATTTTGAACAATAGAAGAATCATTCGTACCTTGTTTATTAGCTTTAACGGATAAATTATACGTTCCATCTTCATAAGTAGACGCCTTAACATTATTCCCACTAAAAACGGTTACACTTACCAGCGTCAAAATGAGAAGCAGTATTCCCCTAAATAACCCTTTTAAACCCTTTTTCTTCATAGAATAATTCCTCCAATAAATATAGTGTCTCATAGCTAAACCAAGTTAAAATCCCATGATCCAGTTAATCCGAAAAATAGCAAACCATCAATTAAATTAGAAAATATATAAAGTAACTCTATAAAGAAAATTATACCTCGAAATTGTTCATTAATAAAACAAAAAATCGCAAATTAGTGTATTTTTTCACTAATCTGTTGATAACCCAAAATCCATTTATCAGTTGATAACATCCTCTTTTCAAGCAATTTTTAGTACAATATGGGAGAAGTTGGTAAAACCTATTCACAAATAAATTTTATAAATAATATCTACCAAGTACTGAAAAAGCCTGTAAAATATGCTTATCACATAATGCTTATTATTCCATTTTTATATAAACAGGCTAAACAAAAAGCCCACCGAAGTGAGCTTATTAAGTATTATCCTAATTTAAACGGTGTTGAAATTGTAACGTTAATGGCCTGATGACCATTTGAAACACAGGATTGGGCAACGTGGCTCAACAAGTGATGCGATTGGACATAAGCTCTAAATTCAGTAAGTTTGGGAACCTGTAACTGTAACCGGTTTGCCGACTGATCAACTTCAATGCGCTCTAACTGGCAGTCTTGGTTTAACCGTAAAATAACGGTTTCAACGATTCCTAACACAAACTTACTGTTAGTCAGATAGTTAATATTCGCTGTTTCTAGGTTAAACTTCATCGATCCCGTCGTTAAATCTTTCTGCTCACCATGAATGGTCGCCCGATAAGTCACCACGATGTCTCGCGTGGTCACTTTATTTCGAATCTTCAACGTATATGCAATCATGATTTCATCTCCTGTCAACAGTAACTGACGGACTGTTATTAATCTAACCTTGGTTTGACTTGGCATCAGCCACCATCAAGAATCCGAACTACTCAATCCCCCAAATCATACACCTACTGCTGGCTTACATCTATTATGTTACTAATTTCACATCTAAATTTCAAGCTTTTATTATCGATACGATTCGCTATTTTGAATATATGTGATTTCGTCAAAAGAAATTCGCTGTTGTAGTTTTTCCGCTAAATCAGCTGAAATATCCCCTTTAGCAATCGCTCTCTGAATGAGTTCGTACTCCGCATGAAACGCACGCATGAAGAGTTGATAAACCATGTTCGGATCAACATCGCCCCCGCGAATTCGACGATGACGGGTACGGTAGAATCGCCGAACGAGATTAGTTTCCACACCGTTTTCACCACTGTTCTGTTTCAAGTACGCCATTACAGCTTCAAACCCGGCTTCTTCTATCGGTAAGATATTTTCACCGTGCTTTTCAAACTGCTCGCGCCAATAGACTTCTTCCAACGCAACTGGTGCAGTTAAAAAAGCCTCTTGAGCTCGGTGTAAATCTTTATAAAGCGTCCCAATATGCAGACTAAACCGAATTCTTAGCCAAACATTTTTCCAAACTTTTTCATCTGCAGAAAAGTGATTGAGTTCAAGAAACTTATTGTAGTAGGTCATTTCATCTTCGGTAATTTGACCAGACTCATACATTTCACGCACTTTATCACTTTCAACTTTATGCGTCTGCCGCATAATTTGCCGTTCAATTCGTAAATTAGGCGTTGAATCCAGAATCAACTGTTGTTGCAACGAATCAATGACGATTTGAGCTTCAGCTGAATATTTCTTTTCCGTAGCTAAATCACTGATTCCTGCCTGAATCATCCGCCGTAACCACTTAAACCGTGGCTGAGAAGAACCTTGTTCTGAAGGTAATAATAGCGGTACAAAAATGGTTGGCAAAAGTAAACTGGTTAAAATCACCACCGCGGCCAGAAAGATTAGCGGCCCACGTAACAGAAATGGGTGTCCATTAGCCATAGTTGGAATAGAAAATGCCAAAGACAGTGTAATGGTTCCATTGGCACCACTCAGTGCCATCACTAAACTGTCTCGCCAAACGTGATCAGTTTTCGTTCTGCGTTTCAGCAAAAAGCGGGTCCATACTAGCCGAATGGCACCCTTTAAAACATATAAAAACAGACCCAGTAACAGAAGTTTGGGAATTGTGATTTGTGGGTTAACATGTGCGTTCAAGGCACGAATCACGTCAGGAAGCGATAAACCTAAGAGAACAAACACCGTTCCGGACAGGACGCCACTGACAATTTCCCAAACATTACTGGTCACTAATTGCATTCTTGACGAGGTCAGTCGCAACTTGTCACGTTCTGAACCTTGTACCATCCCGGCCGCAACCACCGCCAAGATACCCGAAAGTTCTAACTTTTCTGCCAACAGATAAACCAAAAATGGCGTCAATAATTGAATCAGCACCATGATCAACGGCGTATCATCATTGTGCCGAATAAGAAACAGCCTGGCACTAACAACGATTACCCCAATAATGGCACCAAAAAGCAGGCCGCCTAAAAATTCCCAAGCAAACATCCCGATACCAGCTTCAATAGAGAACCGTCCCGACATGAAAGCGGCTAATGCAATATCGAAAATAACGATACCAGCGGCGTCATTAAACAGTGATTCGTGTTGAAGCGTTGCAGACTGTTCCTCGGCAATTGGATTAGCCTCGAAAATTGAGTTAACAGCCGATGCATCAGTCGGTGCCACAATGGCAATTAACGCAAAGCTTAAGCTCAGCGGCAAAACCGTAAATAAAGCGTGAATACTTGTCCCGACAACCAATACTGTCACAACGACCAACCCGACCGCTAATGACAAAATGTTTGTAATGGAACGTCCAATCCAAAACCGCGAACTATTCTGTGCTTCATTGAATAACATCGGTGCGATAATGGCGAAAGCAAACGTTGACGGATCCAAGTGGAAGCCGGAATACGCGGGTAATAGCGCTAGAACCAGCCCCAACAAAATCAGAAAGAACGGTAATGGAATAACTGTGAGGTGTCGCGATAAAATATTTGCGAGGACCACAACAGCTAAAATAATAATTAATAAAAGTACTTGATCCATGATTTTCTCCTCACCCTCTGCCTACAAAATTAGTATAACGGTGCAGATGAGATTTACCACAAATTTTGTTTACTGATACAAACGACTAAAGGTATTTAGCATCCCTTTTGGCATCTTGAGAAGTCAAAATCTTTGGCCCATCTTTGGTGATGACTAAGGTATGCTCAAATTGAGCTGAGGACTTCCCATCCGCCGTCACGTAGTATTCCCATGAATGATCGGCCGTTTCCATCGAACGAATCTCCCGGGTTCCTAAATTCACCATTGGTTCAATGGTAATCGTCATGCCCTCCCGGAGTCTCAATCCCTTGCCGGCTTCACCATAAGCCGGTACATCAGGCTGTTCATGCATGGTGGGCTGAATGCCATGCCCAATTAGTTCTCGAACATCCCCCATGTGATTTTCGGTTTCAACGTATTCTTGGATAGCGGCACCAACATCACCTAATCGATTACCAATAACGGCTTGGTCAATACCGCGGTACAAACCCTCTTTGGTCACATCCAGCAACCGTTGATTCTCTGCCGAAATTTCTCCGACCGCGAAGGTTCTGCAAGCATCACTCAAAAAGCCATTTAAATTCACGACTAAATCCACAGCCACGACATCGCCAGATTTCAGAATCAGTGATTTTCTAGGTGTCGCATGGGCGACCTCATCGTTCACGTTGACGCAGGTCGCGTATTTATAGCCCTCAAAGCCTTTTTCTTCAGCAGTCGCGCCATGGTCTTCAATATAAGTATTAGCAAATTTTTCAATTTCCCACGTTGAGATTCCGGGTTTAATCACGTCTTCAAGGCCGTTTAGTACGCCTGCCAAAACAGCGCCTGAAGCGCGCATTTGTGAAATTTCACGTGGTGATTTTAATGTAATCATTTTTTCCCCCTTATCCATATCTTCATTTTATTCAGCGAATTATTATACCCCAAATTATAACTCTAACGCTATTTAAAGCTTAATTGTCGCTACTTAGGGAACAACAATCGTAGCTGTGGACTTCCCTTGCCCCATTGGTTGAACTTGAATCTGGTATGGCACTGTCTCCTGCAGTAAGGTCACATGGCTAATAATACCGATCATCCGATTGCTGCTTTCAACGTTTTCCAGTGCTTGCATGGCCGTTGAGAGAGATTCCTGATCCAATGAACCAAAACCTTCGTCAATAAATAAGGCATCAATACTGATCCCTCCTGATTCATTCTGGATGGATTCACCCAGCGCCAGTGCTAAACTCAGCGCAGCAATGAAGCTCTCGCCACCAGAAAGTGTGTGGACACTTCGCGTTTGCCCAACATTGTCATCGTAAACGTCAATTTCCAACCCGGTGTTTTTCTGATAAGCCCCAGCTTCTAAATGCAGCTGCATCGAATAACGGCCTGAACTTAACTGTTTAAGATGCTGATTGGCGATACTCAAGATTTCAACTAATCTGGCTCTGAGAACATAACGTTCCAAGCTTAATTTATTTTCCCCGCCACCAGCGACTGTTTCAACTAATAATTGAAGTTCGTTTAGCTCATCCAGCTGGGCGGATACTTGTTGGGTCGCTGTCTTAATCTGGTTCAAGATATCACCATTAACCGTCACTTGCTTTTGTTTTTCAGCCGCATCTTGCTGAATAGTTTTTAATTGATCATTAAGGTCATTTAACCTTGCTTGACTGGGACCTATATCAACAATCGTCTTATCACCAACTAACTGCTGATAAGCCGCAACGGCTGCCTTTGCGGAAGTTAATGCCTGCTGATAATTCTGAACTGACTGCTTCAAGGAGGTGATTTCATCTAACTGACTGATCATCGTCACAAACTGTTCCATCTGATTTGGACCAAACTGCTGCGTCACCGCCTGCTCCAACGCTGTCGTTATCAACGTCAGCTTTTGTTGTGTCTCCGTCAATGATGCATCCGCATTCGTTAAATTAGCCTGAATCGTTGCAACGGCTTCCTTACTTTGTTGAAGCGCCAGATTGGTTTTTTGTACCTCTTGCTGGTAGTCAGAAACCTGAGCTTGTTGCTGTTGCAGGTAATGATCAAGAGCAGCTAAATCTTCAAATTGATCAGGCAACTGCTTTTTTGCTTCAGCCAACTTTGTTTGGGTGGTCTGCTGTACTAATTTTGCCGTTTGAACCTGTTCTTTACACGTTTGCAGCTGCCGTTGCAAGCCATTGATTTCAGCAGACTTGGTGTGCTGGTCAATAAGCGCTTGATCAATCCCCTTCAATTGCGCTGTCACCGTTTCAAGTTGCTGTGTTGTTGTCAATTCTTCGTCAGTGACTTGTGCCAATAAATCTTTAACGGGTAAATCGATTGGGACTTTCAACTGCTCTTTTAGCGTTTTCTCCCGTTCAGTCGTTTCTTGATTCAATTGATCAAAGGCCTTTTGGTCAGCTTCTAAAAAGGTCTGCGCTTTGGTTTCTTGATCCTTCAACTGCTGTAAAGAACGTTCCGCACGCTTAACGGTTTCATTGTCCACAATTTTGGTGTTGGTCGAAGCAAATGGTGCCGGATGGTCGGTACTACCACAAACTGGACACGGTGTGCCAGGTTTCAACTGTTTAGCTAAAACAGCAATTTGCCCTGCTAACCACTGGTTTCTCAATTCCTCAAAATCGGCGTTCGACCGTTTTACCTTATCGCTAAGAGCCGCCAGATTTAATTGATCATCCGTCAGCGTTTGTGCTTGCTTTGTGAGTTCCGATTGCTGTTCCAGTAGCTGACTAACCTGTTTTTTAACCGTGTTATGCGTACTTAACGCGGTGGTCAACCTTGCGCTGGCTTTAAGTAACTCAGGTTGTTTGCTGATTTGCTGGTTCAATTTTTCAAGTTGAGCCTGTTGCCTCTCACTATCCGACTGCACTTTTAAAAGCTCGGTCTCCGCTTTCGTACAATCTGCAATTTGCTGGGTTAATGTTTCATCCAGCTGACGGACCTGCTCATAAAGTGGCCGTTGTTTGGTTAGGATGACAAGGTCTGACTGAACTTTTTTAATGACGCTTTGTTGCTCCATCAATTGGTTCTGCTGGTTCTGGAGTTGTTGGGCGTTTTGGGTTTGGGTTTTTAAGTTTAAAGTTAAAGTAACTTTTTGCTGATTAACCTTTTGAAGCTGTTGCTGTAATTCTTGCTGTTTTTCATAATCATGGCGTTGTTCGCTCACCCAGTTCAGTTTCGCCAAGCGTTGCTGCGTGTTTTCAATTTCAGGCTGCTGTTCTTGGAGTCGCCTTTTTTCTTCTTGCTTGCTATTTAGTTTTGCAATATTTTGATTCATGTTCTGGTCAGTTTCAATTTGACGAGTCAGCTGATTCACCTGTTGCTGCGTGTCCGCTAACTTTGTTTTAACGTTCCCTAATGCCGTTAAATCAGCTTGATATTGTGTTTCAAGTTGCGCCAGATCATGGTTCTCACCTGGTTGGGTCCAGTGCACGCGCTTCAGCCCCGTATCAATAACTGACTGTGCCGTTTTGATTTTCTCACGTTGCTGTGCTAACTGCTGTTTTAGTGCAGCAGCCCAATGCTGAAATAATTGGGTGCCAAATACTTTTCTCAAAATGGTTTCTTTCGCACTACTATCTGACACCAAAAACCGCCGAAAGTCGCCCTGCGGTAACAGCACGATCTGAACAAACTGTTTTCGACTGATTTGTAAAATATCAGTTAAAGTCAAATTAATTTCCTGCAGCCGAGTTATTTCGTCAACCTTTTGACCTGCTTTAAAAATTTGAAGTTTGCCAGTACTCCCATATTCTCGCGTACCGGTCCCCCGCTTTTTGGCTAAAACCTGTTTAGGCTGCCGGGTCACTTCATATTCCACACCTTTATGTTCAAATCTTAACGTCACTTCAGTAGGCGCATCTGGTTCCGCAAAATCCGATCGTAAGGCTTGCGGATCACGATCATCGCTGGCACTTTCACCGTACAGTGCAAAAGTTATGGCATCAAAAAGCGTAGTCTTACCGCTCCCAGTTGGTCCAGCAATGAGAAAGATTGAGGCTTCATCGAGTTTCCTAAAATCAATGGTTTGATGCTCATAAGGACCAAAATTAGTCATTGTTAATGTTAAGGGCTTCATGCCTGCTCACCTTCTTCACGTGCTGTCTTCAGTGCCGCTGTTGCCCATTTTTCCTGTTGAGGACTCAACGGTTCTTTAGCGACCTCCTCATAAAAATCGCCTAGTAAGGTCATGGGTGATTTTTGCTGAATCTGTTGGCTAGACTCGCCTTGATAGCCAACCTGAGGTTCAAAGCCATCCGTTCGGCCCAAAGTCACGATTCTTGGAAAAACATCTCGTAACCTGGCCATAACGTTTGGTATCGGCTGCCTATCTGTCAGCGTCACGCCAACATAATCTTCATGATTCACGTTATCATCATCAGCTGTAGCCATGAGGTCAGCAAAACGGCCGGTGATCTGTTTAACATCATGAATCGGCGTGATGGCTTTAAAGGTCAACTGGACTGGTGTCTGATCCGTATCCACGAGCCAAACCCCTTTCTTTTGACTCGCTTCTGACAACGAAAACTTAACGGGGGAACCGCTGTATCGTGCCGTTGGTAATTGAAGGGCGTCTTTCACATGTAAATGCCCCAACGCGACGTAATCAAAATCAGCAAGCAGATCCGTTGGCACAGCTGCTAGTCCACCCACGGTTAAATTCGTTTCTGAGTCGGTGGTTGAACTGCCAGCCGCAAAGAAATGAGCCACTAAAACGTGTTTTTTTGCTGGGTCAAATTGTTGCTTCATCTCGGTGACCACCCGCGCAAAGGCTTGGTCCAAATGTTGCAAAGACTTATCATTGAAGTACTGTTGCGCATCAAAAGGCTCAAAGTAAGGACACAAAAACAGTTGCGTATCCCCGACCTCGACAGGTTTAAACGCCTGACTCAAATCCGTATGCAGGTACAGATTTGTAGCTTTGAACCAGGGTGTCCCTGTCGCCAGCCGAGTTGCACTATCATGATTACCCGAAATAGCGTAGATTGGCAGATGATCCGTTAAATTTAGTTTTTGCAGCATCTCATCAACCATTGCCACAGAGGTTTCTGCAGGCAAACGTCGATCATACAAGTCACCCGCAATGATGATCCCGTCAACCTGTTCTTGCTGCGCAATTTGTTCGATTTGGTCAAAAGCATTTTGTTGTTCGTCACTTAAATCAAAGCCATGAAGTCGCCGGCCAATATGCCAATCAGCTGTATGTAAAAATTTCACTGGTATCAATCCCCGTTCGTATAAGTTAAGTTATATTCTAGCAAAATAACGTCACCTGTGAAAGAGAACAGGCGAACATATTTTCGATTTAGCTTTTTTCATTCTTAAACTCATCATTTCACTTGCGAAATGACTTAAAATAACCTAATCTGCAAGTAATTCAAAAAGGAGCTCACAGTATGTTACAGACAACTTATGATTCACCACTTGGTCAATTGACGCTCTTAGCCAATGAAATCCATTTACTGGGTCTCTGGTACCAGAACCAAGCCCACTTTGGTGCCCACTATTCTCTAAAGACAATTGATCATGGAACATCACCGATTCTTCAGCAGACCATCCGATGGCTGGAGGACTACTTTAACGGCCATCATCCTGCCATTGCGCCGTTACCATTACACCCTCAGACAACCCCTTTTCGCCAGCAGGTTTATCAGATTCTCACCACGATTCCCTATGGTCAGACCATGTCTTACCAGCAAATTGCCGATCGCCTATCTGAGCTTAACAGCCCCAAAATGGGTTCTGCCAGAGCAGTTGGTGGTGCCGTTGGCCATAATCCAATTGGGATCATCATTCCTTGTCACCGCGTCATTGGTTCAAATGGCAGTCTAATTGGCTACGCTGGCGGCTTAAAACGAAAAAGACAGTTATTGGCTTTTGAACAGCGAAATTAATCAGGATTGTTATATACAATGGTTAATACATAAAGCAAAATAGCGCCATTTAGGAGGTATTATTAATGATTTCAAAAATAGCAGTTTACTGTGGTGCTGCAACTGGCAATCTACCCGTTTATCAAGAAGCAGCAACTCGTTTAGGCCATTACCTTGCTGATCACCAGCTAGAATTAGTTTATGGTGGCGGTCGGGTTGGCTTAATGCATGTTTTAGCGAATACTGTCATCAAGGCAGGTGGCAAAGTTCACGGTATCATGCCAAAGGAATTGGTAGCCCGTGGCGCCGCAGCCACGAACATTACTGATTTAACGGTGGTTGACAGCATGTCGCTCCGCAAGCAACAAATGCTTGAACTGGCAGATGGCTGCATCGCCCTTCCCGGTGGCCCTGGCACCCTTGAGGAAATCGTTGAAGCCTACTCTTGGGCCAGAATTGGTGACAATCCCAATCCTTGTGTCTTCTATAACGTGAACCATTACTATGACCCTTTAGCGGCTTTTTTTGATCAAATGGTGCAACAGGGATTCCTCACAACTGAACATCGGGAAAAATTATTATTTTCGAACAGCTTGAATGAAATATTTGACTTCATGAACAGTTATACCCCACCGACCATTCGAACCAATTATCAAAACTAGTGTCGGTGCCCATCAAAACAAGATTAGCGAGTCTTTTGAGTTAAAGTTTTATCATTTATTAGTTATAATAAAATTAAAGTTAAGCCTTCATTTTTAAAGGGGGGATTTGCCATGCTTTCTGATGTTCACTATGCCACCCAAGTGCAAACTGACGTTTCTCAAGTCCTTATTTCGTTAGATAAACAAGCTAAATGCCACTTAAGAGCCACGGGTTCGCAATTAGTTTGCCTAGTCATTTTATTGGCTTCTACAATCGGTCTAATGAGTATCCCGCCACTATCTTTGATGGGCTACACGACGGTAAGCCTGCATGACGTATTCGCAAATCCATTTGATCAATTTTTAGTCAGCTTGATTGTGATGTCCTTTTGCATTTCCTGGATTTTTTGGTTCCGCGATCTTAAATATCAGTCCCTTTCCGCAAAATATGAAACGCTTTGCAAACATCATTCAGAAATGATCAAAACTTCTGCACCGTTGACTGAATTGAGCGCTCATTATCAACATCTGATGTCAATGGCTACTCACTTTACCGTTACCAGCAACGTTGTTTTTCTGGCCTTTTTAACCGCCATTATTATTTATCACCTTCACCCCTAATTTCATTGGGGAAGTGTGCTGTTGGCACAAAGCCAAATGCTTGATTTTGTCTCACTTTTTTGCCATACTCACCGTGAATTGATCCTTTGGAGGTGGGTAAAATGCAAGTCAAACATGATATTTCTTATGATGAAAATCGTCATTTAACGCTTGATGCTTACCACGATGGTACTAAACCATTTTTAGGCCTCATCATCGATATCCACGGTGGTGGCTGGTTTCGTGGTGATAAAGTTAAGGATGAAGATTGGGCAACCCGTCTAGCTGAGTTGGGCTATATGGTCTTAGTTCCTAACTATCGTATGACCCCTGATGTTTACTACCCTGAACCCCTATCCGACATGGCATCGCTTATGGAATGGATTTCTCGTAGCGAATACAACCAAATGCCAATCGGAGTGGTGGGTTCCTCTGCCGGAGGCAATATGGCAGTAGAAATGGCAATTCGTTACGGTATTCCTGCCGTTTCACTTTCAGGTATTTTGGACATCGATGATTGGCTGTCAAAACATCAAGACGTTGTCGCAGTGGAAGGTGATACTAGCGGTTTTAACAACCAGGCTAGTGCAACCATCAATCAGGACGGTGCTAATGATTCGTTTTATAAATGGTTTGTGATGAACTACTTCAATCAGCGAACCGATGAGCTCACCGCGGCAACACCGGTTCATCGTGTCACCAGTCAGACGGGGCCAATGTACCTCGCCAATTCACTTAACGAATTTGTGCCAACCAGCGGCGTCCTAGCCATGGCCAACGCCTTAACCGCAGCAAATGTTCCCTTTGAATTAAACATGGTCACTGGCACTCGTCACGCCAAGGGTTATCTGGATGAGGTTTTCAATGAGACCGTCGACTTCTTAAAACGCCACGTTTTGGTTGAACATGTGGACATGTAGTTAAGAAAAAGTCTGAAGAAACTAGCTAAACTAGTCTTCAGACTTTTTTCTGCACTTATTTGGCCAATGCCTCAACGATGACAGGCTCTATCTTTTCCGGCTTGGTCACCGGTGCATAACGGTGAATCAGCTGACCATCCCGGCCAATTAAAAATTTAGTGAAGTTCCATTTGATTTTACCGTGCCCCGCTGTCGCTTTTAAATAAGTAAACAACGGGTCCTCGCTATCACCATTGACTTGAACCTTCTTAGTCATTGGGAACGTCACGCCATAATGCATCTGGCAATAGGCTTGCGTTTCTTCATCTGAATCGAGTTCCTGACGAAACTGATTCGACGGTAAGCCAAGCACCTCAAAACCTTGCCCATGGTACTGTTGATAAAGCCTTTCAATTTCTGCCAACTGTGGTGCTAGACCGCACTTGCTGGCCGTATTGACGATCAACAGAACTTTTCCCTGATAATCAGCAAAGTCAATGGGCTGCCCGCTCATTTCTGTTTCTTGAAAGCTGTAGATATGATTCATACACTGCCATCCTTTCTGTACTAGATTGTGTACAACCAATATACCGCTTTCAAGTCATTACTACAAGTTTCATGCCAATAAAAAGACCCGTTTAACCGTCAAATGATAACGGTTAAACCGGTCTTTTTTGAGTTCATTTTAATGTTCTGAAGCGCCGGTCGTTGCATCAGTATCCGATTCCGGTGCGGATTCTGGCTTCTGTGCAGGGGCTGAATTCTCAGCTGCTGTGTAGCCAGGTTGAGCTTCCTCAGATGCCCCAGTCAGTGAATCCATGTCAATTGGATCCTTTGCGGGTTCTGGTTTTGCCGAAGCCGTTGATGCCGAAGCGCCACTAGTAGCGTCCGTGGATGGCGTTGAGTGCGCTGAAGCACCGGTAACAGCATCCAATCCAGTGATTGGTGACATTGGCACAGCATCCGGATCCTTAACCAGTTTCTGGCCAGTAGCCGCTAAGTAATACTTCAAGATTGGCATGATATCGATAACGAGTTCGTTAACACCACGGTAGCGACGATTTTCATCGCGCATGGCACGATAATAGTGCATCACGTGCTGATTAGGACCTGTTTGTGCGGGCATTGAAACCACGTCACTTTGCCCTGTACGCAGTGCATAGAGCACTTGCTTAACGTGTTCGATCACTCGTCCGGGGTGAACCGCACTGAGTGGATCACCAGCCTGATCAGGGGTTCTGGCAGCTAGCATCTGTGATGCCTCTGCATTGTGGTTGTAGTAAATGAACTGGTTGTTATCGTCAGCAAACGTTAATTCACCGGCCATTGAGTTTAGGAAGTAATTCAGTTGGTCAACGGTTAAGAGACCCCGATCCAGCTTAACATAGTCACCACCGCTAGCAGCATGGGTCTTCTCAGCCGCTTTTTCAACCCACTCTGGATCGTTCATATCGACCCCTTCAACAGTTGTGTTAACGGGATGCTTTGAATCCATATCTTCTTCGTGAGCATTCTTTGGATCTGGTGCATCCATCATTTCAATCACCTTCATAAACGTCAAGAACTTCTTCATGACTGAGTCAAGGAAACCGACTGTCCGAGCATCTTTTAAACTGCCATCTGCATTAAAAGCTTCCTTAGCGTTACTCAAAAGAAATTCGTTACCCGGCATAACAAAGGCATTAACCCCTGGTGATTCCAAAATTTGCTTCAAATGCAGCTGTGCTCGAGAAGACCCTTGGGTATGATAAGATGCTCCAACGATCCAAACTGCTTTGCCATTTAATGGATGAACGTTGTTTGACAGCCATTCAATGACGTTTTTCATTGCCGCTGGAACAGTATGGTTATGTTCCGGTGTCGCTAAAATAACACCATTGGCACCCGAAATTTTCCGTGCAAGTTCATGGACCACCGGGTTGTCATTGTGGTCTTCATCTTCATTAAACATAGGTACGTCGTTAATGTCTAAGATTTCAATATCAACCGTTTTTTTAAAGTGGTCACGGATAAATTCCAATAACATCCGATTATATGATTGTTCACCGATTGAACCGGCGATTCCAACTAATTTAACCATTATTTATCATCTCCTGTTGTCCCGTTATCCCAAGAAAATGTTGATGAGGCTTCCTGTTCATGGATCTGCTTAGAATGACCAAGTTTTTCTGTGAGATCAACAAATTCCAAGAAGTCATCAAACAAGCCATCCAGTTTTTGTGATTCAGTCGCTGATTTCAGGTCGCCATTGTCATCAAAGGCTTGCAGTGAGTGTCCAAGCAGAAATTCTGAGCTTGGTAATACCGTTGCCTTTAATTCTGGGGAATCTAAAATTTGACGCAACTGGGCCTGTGCTCTAGAAGCACCTAACGTCCCATATGAAGTGCCAACGATCATCACTGGTTTGTCCATCAGTGGATGAATGCCATAAGAAAGCCAAGCTAGCGCGCTTGATAATAGTGCTGGAATCGAATGGTCATATTCCGGCGTACCAATGATCACACCATCAGAAGCATCGATTTTATCTGCAATATCACGTGCTTGTTGAGGAATATAAACCTCTTCACTCTTCTTGAAGATTGGCAAGCCCTTCAGCTCGACCACCTCAATTTCAGCATCATCCGCATACCGCTTTTTCATATACTGAAGTAGTTTCCGATTAGTCGATTTAGCGGTATTAGTACCAACAAGTGCCACAAACTTTTTCATCTGTACATTCACCCTTTCTAATGGTCTCCACAGGACTGATTATTGAAGACCTGCTTGGACTGCAACGAGTTTAAAAAACCATTGTGAAGATTCAAACAAGTTAATTTAGCTCTTTTCTTACCTTGTATAATACCACGAAATTTCCGAAATGTTGACTAAAAATTCCATTATTTTACGAATTTAATATAATTTTGGAATTATTTTGTATCATAATTTTAAGAGAACACTTTAGCTAAATTAAATTTTGCTTGCATGACCCGTCGAAACGACCTATACTCGATAAGTCGTTCTGACCTATGGAGGCTTTTATGTACGAGTTATTGATTCTTGGCATGCTCATGTCACGGGATATGTCCGGGTATAAATTAAGGGGTGTCTTAGGCAGTGCCTTGGTCCCGCAACGCAAAATTTCAAATGGCGTGATGTATCCGCTCCTAGCAAAACTAGAAGCAGCTGGCGAAATTGTCTTCATTGAAGACCCCAACAACCCGCGAAATAAGAAATTGGCTCACATCACCACGGTTGGTCAAGCACACTTTTATGATCTGATGCAGCAACCTGTCGCTGACGGTGCAAGACGTGAATCCATTTACCGTTTTAAATTTCGTGGCCTGTTTGCAGTGGACCTTAACCAGCGAAAGCAGATCTTACAGGATTATGCCAACGTCGTTCAGGAAGATTTTAATATTTATAAAGAAGTTCATCAGCACTTACTGACTTTACTAACGGACGATGCCCCGAACCCGGCTGCTTTAATGGCTGGTCTTCACTCCATCGAGCTTAGCTTGGCGATTTGTCAGACCAAACAAAACTGGGTCACGCAATATTTAGCCGAAATTCATAATAAGGAGTTACAAAATGAGTCAAAAAACGAGTATTAAACAGTGGATCGCATTGGGCGCTATGGGATTAGGTGTCTTCATGGGCCTTTTGGATGTCACTGTTGTTAACGTCGCGCTGCCCACCATGGTCCGCGATTTCAGCACGACTTTCACTGACTTACAGTGGGTCTTAAACGCCTATACCTTAGTGTATGCCGTCACATTAATGATTATGTCAAAACTGGGCGATATGTATGGTCGAAAGAAGATTTTTCTGGGCTCATTAATTTTATTCGTCCTTGCTTCAGCTGTTAACGGAATGGCTTCTAGCCTACTGATTTTAGACATTGGTCGTGGTGTGCAAGCTATCGGTGGCGCCGGTATGATGTCCCTGTCAATGGCGCTGGTTGCCTCAAACTTTAAAGGTAAGGACCGCGGTTTAGCGCTTGGTATTCTGGGATCTGTCATTGGGGTATCCTCAGCTTCAGGGCCATTGATCGGCGGTTACTTGGTCGAACACTTTAGTTGGCCAGCGATTTTCTATGTCAATGTGCCATTTGGGATCTTGGCAGTAATTTTAACTGTTATTTATGTGCAAGAAACACCTAGTTATGGTGAAAATCAAAAAGTTGATCTGTTGGGAATGCTCCTTTCGGCAGCTGGTTTGTTTGCCATCATCTATGGTTTGATCGTTAAGGAAGGGCATACTCACTGGGACTGGGCCGATCTAAGGGTCAGCGGCTGGTTGATTGGCGGCACAATTGTCTTGCTATTATTCATGGTTGTTGAAGCTAAGATCAAGGATCCAATGGTCAATCTAAAGCTGTTCAAGAAACCGCACTTTATCGGTGTCGTCATTGTCGCCTTCACGTTAGGCGCTGGTTTTTACGCCTACAACACGTTTTTAACTGCTCTGATGCAAAATTACATCGGCTATTCAGCAACTGAAACAGGATTACGTCAATTAACCATTAGTGTCTGGTCGCTAGTCCTTGGCCCCGTTGTCGGTATTCTTAGTGCCCGCTACTCTAAAAAATGGATGATCAGCATCAGCATGTTGATCGGCGCTCTGGGCTTTTGGCTGATGGCACGGGCAATCAGTCCAACCGTGAGCTTCGTTGACCTTTGGCCAGGAATGGTTGGTATGGGGATCGCTAACGGGATGGTCAATCCACTGCTGAACACCGCGGGCATGGAAGGCATCCAGGCAAATGAAATGGGCATGGCTTCCGGATTGCTAAACGTCTTCCGCCAACTGGGAACCACTGTTGGTGTCGTTGGGTTAGGTTTGATGCAGGACAATCAGTATGAAACTTATTTAAATGGCCATCTGGCTTCAATTAATATGCCGTCACCAGCCCTTAGTGGCCTGAAGAAGGCACTGATTGACGCCGGGCCCTTTTCCGGTCACAACATTGCTTTCTCCAACCGACTCAGTCACGCGCCATTTGCTCACGATTTTCAACAGATCGTCATCAAGGCATATGATAATGGCATGGTAACCGTTGCTGTCAGTGCAGCGATTATCGCTGTGATTGGCGGCGTCGCAGCTGCACTGTTATTGCAGCACAATCCTAAATCCGCTGATATTACCATTAAAGAAGAGAATTAAACAATAAGGGACCTGATGACCAGCTTCACGCTGATGATCAGGTCCCTTTTTTAAATTATCCTTGACTGATCGCTCGGACGATTTGATCCTCAATCAACTGCAAGTCAGCATTTTCATCCGCCTTAATTTCCGGCATTAAAACCTGTCGTTGAATGAAGTAACTGATGAGCTGACCAGCAAGGGTCCGTAACACGGCAGCCGGAGACAAGTCATCACGCAAACTGCCACTGTTCTTGAGGGTACCGTAAATGGTATTAATAAACATGGGAGCCGTTTCGCGCATGAACTGCTGAAACATCGTTCGGGTGTCAGCGTTAGTCATGACTTGTGTCAGAAAAATCATGATCACTTCCTGATTCTTGAGCAAGAATTGGTACCGGTCCCGTACCAAAAAGTGAACGGCTTCTCGTAACGTCTTTGTCGCAGGAATACCAGCTAAAAAGGCTTCCCGATATTCTGGCAACACGTTATTGATCATGGGTTTTAAAATGGCCTCTAACAAATCAGCCTTGGTCTTAAAATACTTAAAGATAGTGGCCTGACTGATACCAGCGTGATTGGCGATGGCCATGGTTGAAGTCCCGTCATAGCCCTGTTTGGAAAACAACTCAAGTGCTGATAACATCGCCGCCCGCTTACCTTTGGGCATCTTTTGGTCAGCCAGCCAATCGCGGTAGCTGGCAGAAATTTTGTCTTGCAACTAACTCCCCTCCTATACTTTACGGTAGCGTTTAAGCCCCTTGACGTTCAATACGGTGAGTACCACTAAGAAAATCAGTAACACACCAATATCAAGCCCAAATGATGACAGGTTTTTGCCCTGCATCATGATTCCCGTAACCGCGTCACCAGAGTATTTAATGGGAATAATGTACGAAATATCTTTAATCCAACTGGCCATGGAGTCCATTGGGATGATCCCTGAGAAGAAGATTTGTGGGATGATCACCACTGGAATAAACTGAACCATTTGAAACTCCGAGTTAGCAAAGGTCGACAACAAGATTCCGAAGGCCAAGGCCACTAGCGCCAAAATCAGATTGATGACGATAATATTGAACACGTTACCTACAACTTCAACCCCTAATAACCAGATGGTCGCCATAACGATCAGGATCGTTTGAAAGATCGCCAGGATTCCGTAACTCGCCATGTAACCAATGACGATTTCATACCGTTTGACCGGGGTTGCCAGCAACCGTGATAGTGTGCCGCTCGTCCGTTCCTTCAATAGTGCCATCCCGGAAATCAGGAAAACAAAGAAGAACACGAAGAAGCCCATGAGGATAGGTAACATTTTATCAAAGAACCCCGTGCTTGAATCCCCGTACACGTAATGGTTAGTGATCTGTGGGGTTGCCAGCTTTTTTTGTACTGGCATTTGGCTCTGTACTTGTTTGCGAACAGGAGCTGGCAAAGTCTGCTGCAGTTTGGCGATTGTTTTTTGGGTCATGCCTAACTGCGACTTCATTTGACTAATACTGGTTTGCGTTAGCGCGTTTCTGAACGCCATTTTAACCGCTGCAGTTTTGCTGGAGTCCGTATTCGCGTACGTCAGACTGTAATCGTTGCCGGTTTTATGAATAATGGCATCCACTTTGTCAGCCTTCATCGCTTTTTTGGCCTTAGCTTGGCTCGTGTAATGATGGACATTGACGTGTTTGACCTTATCCAAATTAGTCGAAACGCTAGCCGTCACACCCACCGTACCTACGTTCACACTGGTCGTTGAATTGGCCGTGAAAATCACGCTCATCAACCAAAGCACTAAAATTGGTGCTAAAAACATCAGGGCCAAGGAACGCTTATCCCGCAGCATTTCAGTCAGCACCCGTTTCATAATCGCAACTGTTCTCATTTAAATTCACCTTCTGCCTTCAAAAAGACGTTTTCAATCGAATCAACCTGATACTGAGACTTTAATGCAGCCGGTTCATCAAACGCGATCACTTCGCCACCAAGCAATAACGCCACTTTGTCAGTTAACTCAGCCTCATCCATGACGTGGGTGGTAATCAGAATACTGCGGCCTTCATCACGAATCGCATTAAGTTCCTGCCAAATTTGTCTGCGCAAAGCAGGGTCGATGCCCACTGTCGGTTCATCTAAAACCAGCAGTTCGGGATTCCCCAGCAACGCGATCGACAGGGATAAGCGCCGCATCATGCCACCAGAATAACCGCTCACCCGTTTATCTAGGTCATCCTGCAGGTCAACCACTTCGGAAACATGAGCGATTGATTCGGTCAGTTCAGCCTTCTTGATACCTTTCATCTGGGCAAAGAACTTTAAATTTTCTCTGCCGGTCAGTGACTCGTATAAGGCATCCGTTTGTGCCATATAGCCGATTCGGGCTAACAGCTGCCGCTTTGGCATCACCTGCCCAAAAACGGTGGCACTGCCGCCATCAGCGACTTCCATCCCCAGTGCCGTTTTGATGACTGTCGATTTCCCTGCACCAGAAGGGCCAATCAAGCCAACAATCTGCTGTGGCATAACCGTTAAATTAACATCCTTTAAAACCGTCTGTTTACCAAATTTCTTAACTAAATGCTCTAAATCAATAATCGCGTCTACCATATCAACGCCTCCATTTAAGGTAAGTAATTGATTACTCACCAGTAAGTGTATACTCACTTTTACAAAAAGGCAACTAAAAAAGGGCTTCAGTTAAAAGCCCCTCCCGGTTTTAATCTTTAGTCCGTGAATCATAAGCCCGTTTAGACTTATAACCCGCCTTAAACACGGTTTTCATCACCGCAATATGACGTTCTTTAGTGGCATCAGCTTTTGCACCAAAAATGAATCTTGCCCATTCCCGTTGATAACCGGGTGTTAGGTCATTAAAAAATTGCTGCATTTTCGGTTCTGCTGCCAATAACTCGGCAACAGCTGGAATGTCCTTTTCATAATCAGCTAATGATTTTTGTGTCATTTTAATTTCCCCTTACTTTAAAAACTGCGACCCGAATTCAGCTTAATCAATCTTGACAACCGCCTTGGAGATATTAGGGACTTTATCTTCCAAAACATCAGCCACTTGAGCAAGGTTAAGTTCATGACTGATTAATGGTTCAACATCAACCTTCCCGCTGGCTAGCAGTGCAATTGAATCTTCAAAAGCGTTAGGGTTGATAAATGAGCCTTGGATCGTTAATTGTTTTTGATAGACTTCATAAGTATTCATCTGGAAATGCTGGTCTGGCTTACCAACGCCAAACATTAGTACCTGAGCACCTTTGCGGGTTGCTTCAACTGCAGCTTCTTGCGTCTGTGGTAGCCCAACGGCTTCAATCACAACGTCATAGTCACTGGGAATTTCGTCGCGAGTGGTGTTAAAGATGTTCGTGACGCCGAAGTGTTCCTGATTAAACTTCAGTTTTGTATCGATGATCCCTGCGAGATCGACCTGGTGAATGCCATAGGCTTGTAAAGCTTGCACAAATAATTGACCCATAAAGCCGTCACCTATCACCAGTGCTTTTTGATACGGCGTTAAATTCAGGAGCTGCACCCCATGAACAGCGCAGGAAAGCGGTTCAATCGTTGCTCCCGCTTTTAATGAAACCGTCTCTGGCAGATGATAGACCACTTCTGAAGGTGCTGTGAAGTACTCCTCAAGCCCGCCATCACGGGTAACCCCAACCGCTGACAAATGATCGCATAATTCTGGCCGGGCAGTCCGGCAATAAAAACACTTGCCGCAATAAATATTGGGGTCAACGGTGACGCGATCACCGACTTTAAAGCCTTCAACCGCGCTACCAACGCCTGCCACAATCCCCGAGTTTTCGTGGCCTAACACGATAGGTGGTACCGCGTTAGCAGAGCCGGGAAGCCCGTTGTATAGCGCATGATCAGTACCACAAATACCAGCAAATTTCGTGTTAACCAAGATTTCGTCGGCTTTAGGCGTTGGTTGTTCATGGTCTTCAATTGTCATTTTTTTGGTTCCAGTAAGGACTAAACGCTCCATTAATAAACCTTCCATTCTATATTTAATTTAAAGTCCGGTACGCTAAGGCAAAGTTACCAACTGTGGCCGACCCATTATTTTGGGCAAGCGGCATGGTAATGTACTCTTCCAATGTACCCACTGCTTGATAATCATTCATCAACACAGCAAATTGCTGACGCACTTTTTTCAAAAACGCTTCACTGACAACACCGCCACCGAAAACAATCTTTTGTGGTCGAATATGCAGGGTCGTTTGTAACGCAGCTTGCGCAACATAATAGGCCATGATGTCCCAAACATGATCCGATAAAGGAATATCTTGTCCCCGTTTACCGGTCCGAGCTTCAAAGGTTGGCCCAGCAACTAACCCCTCTAAACAATCCCCATGATACGGGCAGATGCCCTTAAAGTTTAAGTCATCGGGATGACGTTTTAACCGAACGTGGCCAACTTCTGGATGACCTAACGTCCCAATAAAGTTGCCGCCCAAAACGGTCCCCGCACCGACACCGGTGCCAATGGTGTAATACGTTAACGCCTCAATTGGTTGGCCAGCTAACTGCGCTAAAGTATATTCCCCAAACGCCGAACCATTGACATCAGTAGTCCAGTAAATGGGTAACTTAAAAGCAGCTTTTAATTGCCCAAGAAAATCAGTGTGCGACCAGCCCTTTTTGGGTGTATCCGTGATGTAACCGTACATCTCAGCTTGTTGCCGAATCTCAATCGGTCCAAATGAGGCTACCGAAATCGCCTTCAAATCTGGAAACTGTTTAAAAAAATCAATTGCTTTTTGAATCGTTTCTTCGGGTTGCGTTGTTGGATACTGAATGTGCGCCTTAGTGACGTATTTCTCGTCACCAACCGCGCAGACAAACTTTGTGCCGCCCGCTTCGATACTTCCCAATAACATGTCATTCACCAATCTTTATCTAATTTGAACAGTGCCTTAACACCTTCAGTAACTAATTTAGCATTTTATTTCTTAAATGAATAGACTCCTCAGGTAATTCAAGCTTTTATCATCGTGACTTTCGACGCGAAAAGCGCCATCTCAATCTAAATTGAAATAGCGCTCTTGAATTGACAATTCTATTTACATTTGCTTAAAGCATCCTTAACGGCATTTTTAATGGCTCGGCTAGATGATGATGCACCTGAAACAGCATCAACATCAGCGGTGTTTTGGGCCACGATTCGTTGAGGTAACTGTGTCAATGCGTCGGTGGCAACATCGCCAGTTTCATGCTGCCGCACAATTTCCACATTATCGATCCGGTTATTTGCCATGGTTACCCGGACAACCACTTGTCCGCCAATTCCTTCATTACTTTGACCCAAATATTGGTTGGCTTTTAATTCGATACTTGCAAGATCGTCCTGTTCAGCAATATCATTACGACCATATTTCGGCAAGGCTGACTGTAATTCAACCGCGTGCGTTGTTTTAGTCTTAGCTGCATTTTCACCAGCAATTTTACCAAAGATCAAACATTCAGCTAAATTACCACCCGCCTGATACATGTTGGCGTTAATCCCACCAAGTTCACCAGCACTATACAAGTGCGGGATAGGCGTGCCATCCGCAGCCAAAATTTCAGTCTTGGCATTGCGTTGAGGGCCACCCTGCGTGTTCAACACATCGTGGTTCACTGCCACCGCGTGGTAAGGTCCTTGTTCGTTAAAGACCCGTAACGAATCCTTCTGACGGCCAAATTGGAAATCTTCGCCAGCTGCCGCAAAATGATTAAATTGATGAACGGTCTGTTTCAAGATCTGTGGATCAGCGTCAATTTTAGCAGCAAGTTCTTCAATCGTTGCAGCCGAGATCACTTGTTCAAACCAGTCTGTATAAGGACTTTGATCGTCATTTTTAAGAGCTTGCCATTGCTGCGCATCAAAGACTAAGTGAGGATGCTCATTTGGCCGAACAACGTGCCATTGACCCTGTTCGTAAACGTGACCGTGGCGGTTTTGTTCGTCTTCCTTAGTGTAACGGCTACCGTCGTCACCCGCTAAGAAGATGGCACCCGTGAATAGTTTCGTATAAGTTGGGTTAATGTAGTAACCCCGTTCGCCTTCTGGCACGGAGAAGACCATCCCGTTGAGGATACCGAGTGATTCGTAGTTGCTCATATGCCATAACTTAGCACCAACTTCTTCACCCATTCGAACGCCATCACCTTGATTATACAAAGTCCCAAGCGGGGTCAAGTGTGTTGCACCCAAAAAGTTTTGAATCATGTCACGATTATTTTCGAATCCACCAACCGTTAAAACGACACCGTTGACAGCCCGAATATTCAGTAATTCACCGTTCCGTTCAATTTGAGCACCCAAAATCACTTTTGATTCTGGATCTTGAATCAAATGTTTAGCGGGCGAACTCAGCCAAATATCAATCTGGTCCTGACGATCGAGGACTTGCTGACGGAGAACTTTCCACAGCGAAGCATCAAAAATACCCTTATGAACAAGCGTGAAGTCAACCGTTTCATGACCATTAAATTCTGGATATTCAGGCAACGTATAGTTGATCAAGTGTAAATCATTTTTCGCAGAAACGGGTTTAACGTTTAAATAATTTTCGAGGTATGCGGGTAACTCAGTCATCCCATGGACGTATGTCGCCAACATCTCTTCGTCGTAGTCTTTGGGTGCGTAAAGAGATTTATAATAGGCTAACAGTTGATCGTAGTCTTCACCGCTATTCAAAAGCTGAGCCGCATAACGGGTGTTGCCCCCTTCATGTCCCAAGGGTGCTGCATCAACCAGTAAGACTTTTGCGTCATTATCAGCAGCGAACCGCGCTGCCGTTGCCCCTGCACCGCCAAAACCAATGACCAGGTTATCGTACACCGCGTCCCATTTGATTGCATCCACCAAGTCACCACCACGGTGAGTGACGGTCTTAACGTAATCGGTAAAAGCGGTCATACAAACCTTCAGCCATTCAACGCTCTTAGGATCCTTTAGACCGCCATCTTCATTAAAAGCATCCGGCGCGTTTGACAGCAGGAACTGATGGCCGGGCATAATAAAGGCATCCACTCCAGGTGCGTCTAACACTTGGCGAATGTTGATCTGGGCTAAATCGGTCCCCTGTTTCCCTAAAGAAACCCCCACGACCATCACCGGTTTTCCAGTGAACGGGTGCACGTTATAAGACAACCATTCAATGGCACTCTTCAAAGCGGCAGTCATCCCGTGATCATATTCTGGTGTCGAAATAATCACGCCATCAGCTTCTTGAATCACTTTAGCCAAGTCTGAGATCACTTGTGGGGTTTCCGTTTCTGATTCATTAAATAGCGGTAAATCTTTAATTTCTAAAACGTTAATTTCAATTTCTTCAGCGTAGTATCGTTTGATAAAGTTCAATAAAATTCGATTATAGGAAAATTCGGCATTGGTACCGACAATGGCAGCTAGTTTCATTTCATAACCTTCTTTGTTATTAATTTCACGTACCATTATCAGTTGAAATTTAATCCTTGTAAAATGCTTTTTAAAAGATAATAATATTACTATTTAGTTATCGATTAAGCGGATTTACCAGAACTTTATTCTTATATTGTACTTCTAATGACAGAAACGCAGGTGTGACAATGAATACCAACTTATTATTCTTTTTACAAACGATTCAAGAAACCGGCAGTATTTCCGAGACTGCACGCCGATTATACGTGACACAACCCTACGTCAGCCGGGTGATTAAAGAAGCCGAAAAGGAATATGACGTCGGGCTATTGGACCGGCGGCACCATCCCATTACCCTCACAATTGCTGGACGGCAACTTTTGGAATACCTTCGCTCCGCCCAGCAACTTCAAAAAAATATGTACCGTGAGATGGCAAGTCTGGCTAACCACCAAACCGACTACCTCACGATTTGTACCAATTCCTCTTTTGGCCACGATTGGTACGCAAAAATTTTACAGCACTATCTGACTAAACAACCCAACACTATCCTTAAAACGGTTGAACTTCCTTACCAAGAAGCCGAGAAGCAATTGCGTTCAGGCCTAGTCGATCTCGTCATCGACAAACCAATCAATGATAGCCGCTTTACCTATTTTCATATCACCGATTTTACCGTCCTCCTGATCATTCCGGCCACTTCGCCGATTTATGAGCCAGGAAGTGTTTGGCGAGATTATCAAAGCCTCGACTTAAAACAGCTGAATGGTCAACCTTTCATTAATGTGAATGAAGGCTCTTCCTTTCAGCAGATGGTCAACACGAAATTGCTCACTTTAAATATCTCAGTTAAGCAAGCCGTCCAAGTCACCAATTTACAAACCGCTACTTTTCTGGCCTATCAACAGTTCGGCATGTCATTTACACCCGACCTGGTTTTACGCACTTCTCACTTCACGCCGGCAGATAACGTCAACATCATCCGGATACCACGAGAAGTAATGTTCTTTGATTTCGGTTTAAACGTGCCGCAACGCTTGGTGAATAGTCCACTCACTCAAAGCTTAGTGGCCTCGATCAAAGAAACGATTGAACCTTAACCGATTACTTATTCACCAAAATGCCTCTTTAGTGGGCTCTACCGTTTCTGACTCAAATGGTGATTTGTAGAGCCGGTCACCAGCACCATCCGTGATCAGGGCATTGTTAGTTGTACTAGAGACCGTTACCGGTGGATTAATGAAGTATTGACTGGCTGGAATACTGTAAAGGTTGCGGACATTTTTCACGTCAACAGGCTGGATGGTCACGTAGCGGGTCGTTTTATACATCACACTTTGTTTACTTGGGTTGTGTGCGAGTCCCATCGCATGACCTAGTTCATGTTCCGCTACGTTCACGCGCTGACTGGTGGTATAGCCATTCTTTTTCAGTAATGTATCAACCAGGTGCAGCTTCACACTGATAATCCTCTTCGTGTCATCATGATCAACGTAGGCGACCCCAACTAAATTTTGTTTAATCAGCGTCGCTTCGTTGCTTTGAGCCGGGATAATGGTAATTTGAGCTGGGCCAGAAACAATCTTAAACCTGAAAACCTTCTTTGAATTCCAATTATTAATTGCCTTCTTCCAAACTTCCGAATAATACGTCCCTACTTTAATCTGCACAGTTGCCTGATTAGTTTCGAACCGCCACGGATTTACGACAGGGTGTAGCCCCGAAGGCCACTCCGTTCAAACTCAGTACCGATAAAATGAAAACGGCACTAGCTACGAGTACTTTTCTGAGCATGATCGTCACTTTCTCTCTTTGCTTGTCAAAAGCATTCAATGTATATAACTGAATATCTCTGGCAAACTTTATTTTACTTGATTCTGTCGGAATGTCCAAAATTTTGCTTGCAAAATTCAAGTGTTTTTGTTTGCAGGTAAAATTAAAAGTTGCTAAAATGCAGGCGTAATCAATTCAGTGGATTGATTACACGGAAACAGCTGTAGCCCGCTGCTTCTCTTATCATTCACTCGATCTGTGTTACTCCCCCCATGCAGTGACCTCTAACGTTAATACTGTTTCTAACACAGACCGTCTAGTTGACGTTTCCAAGCTACTGTCCCAGTTTGGAGCATTGACTGAATCCTGATCTTTCAGCATTCTCGCTGAGACGATATTTAAGCAGCCCGTCTCCCTATCCCTAAGACGAGCTGCTTTTTAATTTGACATAATGCATGTGCCACAATTCGCTAGATGCCACAAAAACATGCTTATCCCAAGATAGGATAGGCATATTTTATTGTTACAAGAGGTTGATTGTATATCTGTACGTGCTTAACTCATCATTCGGGTTACAAAAGCACCGATCAATACTGCCAGAACACCAAGGATTGCCGTACCCAGATAATACAGGCAGCCGCTCAACCAGCGATGCTCCCGGAAAAGTACCAGCGTATCTGTCATGTAGGTGGAAAAAGTTGTGAAGCCACCGCAAAAACCCGTTAACAAGATCAGTGACCAGGTTGCTGGCAACATGGCAGTTGCGAGCACGCCGGCAATAAATGCCCCCACCGTATTAATGATCAATGTCGCCACAGGAAAAGTTTGTGCCCATTTTTTACCGGCCATCGTGATCATATAGCGTATTACAGCACCTATACCCGCGCCAATTCCAATCAAAATCAACGTTTACGCCCCCAGCCTAGCGATGTGGCCACTAGATAGCCAGCTAAAGCCGCCAACAGTCCCAAGATGAGGTTCAAGGCGAAAATAGTCATTGCATAATCTGGCCTGCCTGGGACGTTTTGAACTAAATTTAAGACCAACGTTGAAAAAGTTGTGAATGCACCAATAAAGCCCGTTCCTAAACCCACGATCAACCAATTAGGAACATCAAAGAAAATCACTAACCCATATGTAATGAACGCCAGTAAAAAACTACCCGCTATGTTAACGGTGGTGGTCCCCAGCAGCGAAACTGAATCGTGGAGCAGCTGATCAACCATAAATCGAGCGAAACCACCCAGAAAGCCACCAATAAAGACGGCTAATAAATCAACTAAATTCATTTTAAACTTCATAGCAGCCTCCCTCTTTTGTTATTTCCATCATTGCGGTTGCTTAAAGCCAATGGTCAAGATTATATCAAAGTGTGCTCATCTGTACAAACACCATTCATCAACTAACGGTAATTGATAAATAAAATAGCCCCATAACACCGGTTGAAGGTGATATGGGGCTATTTTCAGGTCATTATATGATGTTTAAAAGAAAAATTTATTTATAGTACCAATAACTATACTTGTGACCAGCATACTTGTGCCCATTATTGATGGTTAAATAGGTCATGAGATGAATTTTATTGCCGATTTTATGGAATTTATAATAGAGCATTTCTTTTCCACCAGTATAAACTTTCTCGTGACCCTTTACATAGTAGTACTCGCTACCAGACTTATGATGATAGCTTTGATGATTAGTCCAAGTTGGATCGCCAAAACCGCCACTATCAGTAATAGAATCTTTACCAATGCTCAGTTGAAGTCTGTAATGGGTCCCAGCGGCTGCAATTGGCTTCGTTTTCCACGTCCCTCTTAACGCAGTCGGCGTCCCCTTATGCCAAGTTGTTGCATGGGCGGTCGTTTCCTGACTCACACTTAATCCCAGCACCGCAATGAAACCCGCCATTAAAAGTTTCCCATAGCTAATTAATTTCATACTGAATTCCCCCCAAAGAATTATTTACTGTTATTCTACCATAACTTTGTGATTAAATTCAGCTGGTTATTCGGCACCTCAGTTAGCAGCTTTGTGATAACTTATCATCATCAGGACCAGCAAACTAATAATGAAAAGGACCAAAACAATGACCGTCACGATTGGTGGGAAAAATAGACTTAACAGTGTCAAAACGCCAAATAATACGAGACAATACCCCGTTGACCGTAAGTCACTTTGCGTATTCGCCTTTCCAAGATGAAAACCGCCTTTGTTCACACTTTCAGGTGGAACCGTTGGTAAATAGTTGCCGATAAAGATCAAAAGACCAGCCACCATAATCACCGTCCACAAACGAATATCAATTGTCTCACCTAAACCGTACCGAATCGTAATCGTGTAAGCTACAATTGTAATCACTGGAAAAATCCAGGCAACAACCCGTTCCATTCGTGGCGCTGAGTGCCCTTTAGCGCTGGCATGATAGGTTGCGCCAACTGTCACTAAATGTATCAGTAACATCAAAATAGGCAGTCCGAAAACCACCATCGACCGTACCATCCATCCGTTAGGCTGATTATCAAATCCCCAGTGCGTGACCATTCGCACTGGTAACTGGTCATAAACACTCACACCATATAAGATTGGGGCTAAAATAACCAAACTTGTCACTAATAGTGAACGCCATTTATTTTTCATCATCGCCATTCCCCTTCCCTAAACTATAAATCCAAGTCAACACGTCTTCGAAAACACTAGCGTTCAAATCATAGTAAATATAATTTTTTTCTTTTCGTTCCGTAATTAACCCTGCCTGCTTAAGTAGCTTTAAATGGTAGGAAACCGTAGCCTGCTTCAAATCAAACCGGGCCGCAATCTCACCTGCGGCATACGATTTGACCTTTAGTAACTCCAGAATCTGCCGGCGAACGGGATCTGAAATTGCCTTTAACGTCTCACTCATCGCCATATGCATCAGTCCAATCTATTTCGATTAATTTCTAAATAGATATTATCATGTTGCAGTCGAAAAAGCCACAACTATTTCGAATTAATTCTAAATAGGTTCAAAATCTAGTCAAGTGTTTGCTTTAGCCATCACTAGTTAATCATCAAGATATAGCACAAAAAAGTAAGTGGCTGCGACCCTAGGTTCAGAGTCACAGCCACTTACTGCTTGATAAATTACTATCAAGATTAATATACCACTATTTCGAAAAGGTACCAGTAATTTAAGTTAAAACAATCATGTACACTGATTATAAATATTAGAATGATTCTTACTTAATCTTTAATGGCATCTAACTTATTCATCTATTATCACCTTCACTTTTTCTTTACTCATTTAGCTTAACTATACAAGTGTCAAGACTTGTAGCTTCTTTATTGAACAGTCAATCTTTATTTATTAGTTTTTACTTTATTAATCCATTAAAATGGGCATTTTAAGTCTTGTGAAAACAGATACTTGTGTTACTATGTTCTTGGAGGAATAATCTAACCAGTCAACTTCTAGTTTGGTTTCGTTCAAAAAAGGAGAGGATGATTTTACGATGTCAAGGAATAATTTGAATTCACCATTCACTGAAAAAAAGTATCATGTTCGTCTTTATAAGCAAGGTAAACACTGGGTAGCGATGGGCGTTACTCTGGCTACACTTGCCGGAATCTCGTTTACGGTTGGCGATACTGCTAGCGCAGCAGAGACTAATACTGGTGACACCACTCCTACGGTGAGTGAGAATACCTCGCCAGCAGACTCGAATACCGCGACACTGCGAACAACTAGCAGCACACCAGCACCTACTCCGGCAAAGCCGACTGACGCAGCCATTAGCAATAATCAAAGCGATACTCCTTCAGCCAATCCGGTAACCACACCGGATGCTCAAGTTCAAATCGTTACAACTACTGATACGACTGGGAAAGCATCTACTGACCCAAGTCATACTGGAGCTAACACGTTATCGACCACTGTGACAGGTAATCAGGTGCAAGATAATTTTTCGACTGGTGGCAGTAGAAGAGGCCCAGACGGATTCACACCGATTGGGACAGATAAGAATCACCCGGTTGAAGAACTGAAATCTCCTTCGATAGATGCATCCGGATTTGCAATTTTAGCTGACCCAACATATAAAAACATTCAAGATCCAAATGAAAAATACGTAGAAGATGGTGCGGTTGTGGCAAACGGGGCTGTTAACTTCAACACAAATTTCCACTTAAACGCTACGGTCAACGTTAAATGGGACCCATCAATGAATGACTGGCTCGGCGGTGACGGCATGGCCGTTTCCTTCCAGCCAGTTAACACAGAAACGGCTTTACTGAAGGGTGTTCAAGGCAGCGGAATGGGGTTAGTTGCTAACCAGCCTGGTACCATCAGCTACATTATTTCAACTAACGCCTTGGGCAATTCCCCACAAAACAAGGCCAAAAGTCCTAACTGGGTCATTTACCCATCTGGATCTGATACGACTCAAGCAACTGGAGATGTTTTTGACACCGGTATTAAAGTGCCTCAAGGTGGAACAACTGGCGAAATTAGTTACACCTTTGATGTCTCTTACACCGCTGATTCAAAAGAATTAACAACTAATATTTTCAAAGATTCACAACTGGTTCACACCTTCAACCAAACCATTACGAATGATCAAATCGGGCAAAACTACGTACTGGGTATCTCTGCTTCCACGGCCGATTCGATGGCACTTTATACCGCGAAAATTAACAGCTATACCTACGTTCCAGCTAACGCGCAATTAACAATCAAAAGCAACGCTGGTTTCGAACAAACCGGTATTGTCGGAACACCGGGACAAGTGATTGCCTTTTACAATGCTGGCACTCCAGCACCAACAACTGATCTTGATGGTAACCTAGTTTCTGTTGCTTATACCGTTCCTACTGTACCGGGCTCCAGCTTACTCGCACCCGTGTTTAAAACTTTGACTGCTGGCGGTGTCAACGTCGTTACATTAAATTACAAAGTTGATGATCAAAAGATCAACGTTCAGTTCGTTGATAACGATGGTAACAGCTTAGGCGAGGTTCAGTTAACTGGACCATCCGACGGCAATGTTGACTATCAACCTGTCTTTGACCTGCAGCAATCGTTACTAGCTAAAGGGTACACACTGGTTGGTCCGAATAAATTTAATTTAAAGGGTAATGGAAACGATCTTATTCACGCTACGAAGACCTTTGACCAGGATACCAGTACCACCCCAACCTATGTGGTGGTATTAAGCAAGGTCAATAACGTTAAAGTAACGGCAACCATCGTCCCTGTTGGCGCTGATGGTCAACCAATTCCTAACACCACTCCTATCACGGTTCACGATTTCCCTGGCACGGATGAACCAGTCCCTGTGATTCCTGGTTACACTACAACTACTCAGAAAGTCACGATTCCGGCAACCCCAGATGGTGTCATCCCGGTTCTTTATACGCGCGACAGCAGTACGGGGACTGGTGTTGATAATCCACCAACTGGCCCTAGTGAACAACCGACTACGCCTACTGGACCTACTGATACAACACCTGTTCCAACCGATACAACTACTGATACACCACAGCAAACCGTGACCACCCCTCAAACCACTACTGAATCCGACCAAGATTCTACGCCAGGTTCTGGTACAAGTTCGACAACAAGTCATGGCACCGCGATGACTGGATCACAATCTGCAACTAGCGGTTCAGCGACTACTACACAACCCAACACCGCTGCACCATCTCAATTCTCAAGCGGCACTCAATCAGGTACTATTCAGAGTAATCAGTTACCGCAAACTAATGAACAAGCAGAACAGGTAAAGTCTGCCTCTATATTGGGCATGATCATGCTGAGTTTGCTGAGCTTGTTTGGAATCAGTAAGAAACGTTCCGACGTTAAATAATTGATTTGTCTTTAATAATCATGGCTTAATTCCCACAAAAACTGGGAATTAAGCCATTTTTATTTTCTAAATATAAGACACTCCCATAAAACGTTTAAAACACAATCATTCTTATGACTGTGTTCTAACAAACACACATCAACCTCTCAAAAAATATACACACTTTATTTATAACGAAGCGGCTGAAAGTCCTAGTGTATAAGCCTATAAATAGGAACTTATTTTTCATAAGCATTTTCAATTACTTTAAATACGCTTTGTGATATTATGAATTTTGGAGGGTAATAATCAACATTTTTTTGTAACGAGGGATTAAGCAAAAAGGAGTGGGCTATTTACTATGTCTAAAAATAACGTAAGATCACCATTTATTGAAAATAAGCATCACGTAAAACTATATAAAAAAGGTAAAAACTGGGTAGCTATGGGCATTACCATGGCTACCCTTGCAGGCGTTTCATTTGCACTTAACACTAATGCGAGTGCGGCAGAAAACACGGCTAATGAGCCAGCCTCCACGATTAGTCAAGAAACTTCAACGACACAGGCGACTGATACAAATAATTCGGCAACTTCTAACACTGGCGATTCGTCGACAGTTACCCCTGTGGCCGAGAATAATGTAGACCAAGAAATACAGCCAACCATCGCAGCTCAGAAAGCAGCGGTTTCAACAACAGAGGCACCTTCACAAGCGGTAGGGCCAACCGTCACTACGCCTGACAAATCAGGTGCAGCTTCCACAGACCCAGCCAATACAGGCAGCGATAACGATACACCGACTGTCGTTTCAGGAGAAGACGTTGCCAAGAACTTTGTTGCTGGCGGCAGTAATGGGACTACGACTCCCCAAATCAGTGGCAATACAGTGGATTTAACCAATCCAAATGATCCAACTTACGTTCAAAACGGCGCAGTTGTCGCTAAAGACGCCATTGATTTTACGAGTAACTTTAATTTAAATGCTACGGTAAATGTTAAGTGGGACAGTACAATGGGTAGCTGGCTCGGCGGTGACGGTATGGCCGTTGCTTTTCAGCCAGTATCAACTGACAATGCCCTAACTAAGGGTTCCATGGGAAGCTCAATGGGCCTGGTAACCAATGCTGACGGAACCATCAGTTATATTGTTTCTACTGATGCAATTGGCTGGTCGCCTAAGAAAGTGGACGGTCAACCTTTTCCCCAAGCAAATAACTGGGTGATTTACCAATCAGGCGCAGACAGCAGTCAAGCAACCGGCGGTGTTTACGATACAGGTACTGCTGTACCTTCAGGATCAGATAGTGGCAGTTTAAATTATACTTTTGACGTCGCCTATAAAGCGGATACTAAGCAATTAGTAACGAACATTGTTGATAGTAATAATCAAATCGTTAAAACTTACACCCGGACTATTGACGATAACCAAATTGGGAAGAACTTTGTATTGGGCGTTACAGCAGCTACCATGTCTTCAAAAGCTGCTTACAGTGTGACCATCAATAAGTATAGCTATGTCCCAGCCGATGCCAAACTCAATATCACCAGTAATAAGCCTAACGTTGCCCAATCGGATATCAACGGTACGCCTGGTCAAGTGATTGCCTTTTATCAAGAAGGCACAACCAAACCTACCGAAGACAGTAACGGTAATGCTGTATCAGTGGCTTATTCCGTTCCTGCAGTAGACGGTTATACACTCTCACCGCAGTTCATAACTTTAACAGCTGGTGGTGAAAATACCGTTGCGCTTAACTATGCCGGCAATCAAGTATCTAACGCCACCGTCACCATTCCTACTAATAAAGGTCCGCAAACAGTGACCAACGTTTCCGGCAGAGTCGGCGACACCGTTCACATTTCAGTACCTACCATTCAGGGTTATACTGCTGATAAGACAGTGGTAGATGCTACGGTCAACGCCGACAACACGATCACTGTCAACGGTCCCAAAGCAAAAGCTGGTGATGCTGGATACGTCACCTACACTGGTGATACGCAGACCCTAACAGTTAAAATCGGAAATACTGGTAAAGTCTGGACCACCACCGGTGCCTCAGATACCCCTACTAATTACGATCAACAGGCGATTTTAGCACTGGTACCAGATGGTTATACAATTAACAAGAATACGCCTAAGGATGTATTCGACACTATTTTAAAACAGTCCAATGCACTAACAACATTTGATCACGACACAACTAAAGATCAAACTTTTACACTGCATTTACAACCCGCTGAAGGCTTCAATCACACCACGACTACGCGGACAATTCACTTCGTTGACAATACGGGTAAGACGCTATCTCCAGACGTGGTTCAAACTGTCACTTGGGTCCAGCCAACTACTGCAGTATCTGGCGATCCCATTGATTCGTACTCCCCGATGGGCTGGTACACTGGTTTCACTGCCCCATCTATTGCGGGTTATACTGCAGACACGCCAAATGTCTCAGAGCTTAAATTAGCGAAGTCTGATGCGCCAGTAAATGCAGACGATATTACCGTCACCTACACCGGTGATACTCAAACTATGGTGGTACACGTGGGCAAAAAGGATTGGATCACCACGGGGCCTTCAGATAGTGTGATTAACTATGATGCAGATGCAATCCTGAGTCTCATTCCTAAGGGCTACACCGTTAGCGGTTATGCCTCCGCAGAAGACTTTGCCAACGCGTTGAAACAAGGTGGTCTCGATGGCACGACCATTGTGGGTCAGGCACCAACTACTTTTGACAGGGACACCGCAAAAAAACAAGAATGGACGTTACCAATCTCACCTGCCGAAAGTTTCAGCCACACCACAACTACGCGGACAATTCACTTCGTTGATAGTCATGGCAAGACCATCGCACCAGACGTTGTCCAAACCGTAAACTGGCTTCGTGTTACCGATGCCACTACTGACCCAACCCAAGGGGCTTATTCACCAATGGATTGGTACACCAGTGTTAACGCACCAACAATTGACGGCTATACGCCTGATAAAGCCAGCGTAGCCGCTGATTATCCAATGATTACCGATAAACCAGCAAACGCCACCGATATAACGATTGTCTACACCGGCAACCAAATCAAGGCTGACGTTTCGATTCCAAGTAACCAAGGGTCTCAGATTGTTACCAACGTCAGTGGTCAAGTCGGTGAAACCGTCACTGTTCCCGTTCCACCAATCAACGGCTATACCGCTGATAAGTCAACGGTCAGTGCCACGGTCAACCCAGACGGCACGATAACAGTCAACGCACCAAAGGATAAGCCTGGGGATGCCGGTTACGTGACCTATACCGCTAACAACAACGGCGGCGGCACTGGTCAGCCTGGCGACGATAACGGCAATCCTGGTAACACGGATAACACGCCGCAAACTGGCAATGAAACCTCACCTACTGACGAAACAACGCAACCAGGTACGGTTCCAACTGACTCAAACAATGAAACTGAGCCAACCCAAAATGAAAGTGGGTCGAAACCAGCATCGCAAAATGGCGGGCAGTCAGTTAATCAAGGGACAGCAGTTGGCAACACGCACACTGCTGCAGCTGATTCATCAGTAGCTGCAAGTAACCAACAAACAGCCACTCAGTTGTCGCATTCACAGGCAACTGCCGGCCAATCCGCTACTGGTCAGTTACCGCAAACTAACGAACAATCAGATCAAGCTAAAACAGCTGGCGTACTTGGCTTGATGATGCTGAGTCTATTGAGTCTGTTCGGTCTTAAGAGAAAAGAAACCGACGACAAATAATCAGTAGGCTGGACATCAAGCCAGAATAGACATAGCGAATTTTGCTAGTGTCCACCCCTCCAGGATTAGGTTTTTGAAACGTAGTCACCAAAAGGTGGCTACGTTTTTTTGATTGAATAAACGCTAAAAAGCACGCAGTTCGGATTGAACTGCGTGCTTTTTTATGAAAAATAGTGCGAGGATTGTTCGCCAGCACCAAAATAGATTGGCTTGAAGAGTCAACAATTCATTGCACAACCCTATGCATCAAGCTGCGCAATTTGTTTCAGAATTGCAATAAAGTCAGCCTGACTGACCCGGCCATCAGCAGCGTTTAAGCATTGGCTCAGCGCTTCTTCTTGACTATTCAATGCTGCCTTAATCTTAGGATACAGCGCTTCACCAGCAGTCGTCAGTTTCAGTTCATAACGCCGGCCATCATTTGGCGATTGCTGCTTATCCACCAACCCCAGCTTGGCTAATTTAGTGATTTCACGGTTAACGTTACTTTGATGGCGACTATCTGAACGCACTAGCTGATCTTGGGTAATCCCGGGATTATCGTGCAACTTTAAAATGAAGAAAAATTGCGCGTTGTTCACGCCAAGCGGCTTTAAGTGTCTTTCCAACACTCGAATGGCAATATTAGAAGCTGTGTGCAGCTGCTTACTAATCGTATCGTTATTTTTATCCGTAATCATGCTATCACTTCCTCGGCAGTATAAAATTCAATTACAGGTTAAACAGCTTTTCGGCAGTGCCATGCGCAATTGCTTCCCGCTGTTCTTCGGTAACATCCGCCTGTTCAAGGAACTCACGCGTGGTTGAGCCCGCCTGAACGTACGGGAAGTCTTCTGACCACATGATGTGATCCGCGCCCATTTCGGTGAGCACTAACTGCATTTGCGGTGCCGTAAACATCCCTGATGGTGACAAATAAACCTGACGCCGATAGTAGTCCGAGAACTTCAAGGGTAAGTCAGTGATCATTGGACTAAAACCATCAATCCGTTCCACGAACATGGGAATAAATTCACCCCAGTGCCCTGTCGCTATCTTCACGTTGGGATACTTTTCCAGCAAGCCAGCCGTGATAATCCGCATAACCTGAATACCGGCTTCCATGTGCCAGCCCCACATGGCGCCGGCCATCATATTGGCGCCTAAAGCGGAGTATGCCTTGCTATCATACAACATCGCTTTTTGGTCGTTAGAAATGACTCCGGGATGCAAGTAAAGTGTGGTGCCCAGCTTATCAGCAGCAGCGAAAATCACTTCAAACTTGGGGTCATCAAGAAATTGGCCGTTGATACTGCCGCTGATAATGCCACCCTTCATACCCAGCTTAGTCACGGCGTATTCCAGCTCTTCAGCCGCCTTATCGGGAACGTTAGCTGGTAAGGTTGCTAAACCAGCGAACCGGTCGGGATATCGGCTGATGTTTTCAGCCAAGGTTTCGTTTTGGGCACGGGCACCAGCAACGGCGTACTGGTCAGGCAGCACTTGCGCTGAATTACCGGCATCGGAAATCACTTGCATATCGATGCCGTTCTCCTCCATGTAAGCAACCTTCTGACTGAAGTCGACTAGCTTAGGCCTTAACTTGTCTTGCCACGGATTATTGTTTTTAACTTCTGAGTATTTCTTGAACTGACTGATGTTTTCGTCAGTGTCATAATGTTCTTCAACTGTAATTAATTTCATTATACATCCTCCTGTTGAAAGTCTGTGTTTAGCACACATTGTATGCATACGCATAGTTTTGTTTGAAATTTTTCAGCCATGACAGTTTATCAAAGCCGATTTCATCTTTGAATCAAAAAGAGTATAGCACAAATATATGCACACGCATAGTTTTGATCAACAAAAAACCATCCAGTTAAACTGAATGGTTTTTCGACATAGCCCGGTTAGCTATTTGGCGATAATGATTGACGCATTGCAAGATACGATTTTTGATTACCACACAAACAAGCCAACAAAGCCAGCTGATAATAGTGAGACGAGAATTCCTGAAAGTAACATATAACCCACATTTTTAGCGACTAAATCGTTCTTTTCTTTGTCCACCAACCCTTTGAAGGCACCGATGATCATACCGGTAGTCCCAAAGTTAGCAAATGAAGTTAAGAAGACGGTCAGTACAGCCCGTAAATGAGGCGTGTAGCCATTGATCACGTTACCAGCTACCTTACCCATGACAACGAATTCGTTAGTGACTAACTTCAGACCCATGTCTTGGGATAAAATCCAAGCATCGTGAACTGGGAAACCTAATAACCAAGCAAATGGGAACATGATAATACCCACGATATGCTCTAAGGAAAGCGGTGCCCAGATCAAGGCTAAGATTTTGTCTGCCAAAGCAGCCAGTGCAACGAAGGCGATCACGTTCGCCGTGATGATTAAAATCAAACGGCCAGCACCAAGGATCGAATCACCTAGGTAAGAGAAGAACGGTTCTTTTTTACCCTCATCTTCTTCGGACCCAACGGTGGCAATGATATCCTCTTCTGGTGCCACTTTAACTGGATTCAGTAAGTTAGTCACAATAATTGCATTGATGACGTTGATTGGCACAGCAGTCAACACGAACTGGCCAGGAACCATTTGCGTATAAGCGCCAAGGATCGAAGCGGTCACACAACTCATGGACATCATGGCTAACGTGACGTTCCGAGTGGCACGCATTTGACGTAATTGGCGACCTGAGATAGCCAGTACTTCGGTGTTACCCAAGAACATCATTTCAATAGCGAAAAATGATTCGAATCTCGGTTGGCCAGTGACGTAGGATAACCCACGGCCGACCCACTTGATGATCCAAGGCAAAACGCCAAAGTAAGTTAAAATATCAAACACTGGAACGATCATCAAAACGGGGAGTAACGCACTGGTGACAAAGTTCATCGACTTAGCCGAACCGCCGAAAGCTGGGGTGACCCAGTTTGGCAGTGCAAAGACGATCCCTTGGTAGGAAACTTCGACCAGCCAGTTGAAGCCATCCGCCGCTGCTTTAACGGCATCTCGACCAGCCGCAAAACTGGTAAAGAACCAGGCCAAAGCTAAGTTAATCAATAGCATGATGGCAATTGAACGCCAGCGGATATCGCTTTTCTTCTTTGAAAATAGGAAACCGATTACTAAGAAGATAATCAGCCCTACTAGATTAATCAGGACATACATTTAAATGTACCCCTCTCGATTATTTGTAAGTTTTGATGCATTCAGCAACTAAGTCGAAGAACCCTTTACGGTCAATTCCCTTACCGACCTTAGCGTTTGGTGTTTGCTTCAAAACGTTTAATTCGTCACAAACTGTCCGGCCGTAACATGGTCCACGGTTGATATCAACGGTGACGTACATGTCTTGCATCTCAAACAATGATGGATCAATTAAGTAACCAATAGTGGTTGCATCGTGGATTGGACCGGCTTCAAGACCAAATTCTTCAAACTGGGTCTTCAAGGTAAAGCGCATTAAATCACCGAATAATTTACCGGCTTTGTTACCAATGGCTTCCATCCGTTCGATGACATCAGGGGTACAAATGGTTTGGTTCGTTAAGTCTAAGCCCATCATGACGATTGGACGACCTGACTTGAAGACCACGTGAGCAGCTTCTGGATCAGCAAAAATGTTAAATTCAGCTGAAGGGGTAAAGTTACCTGTACCATAGGCACCACCCATTAAGACGATTTCTTTGATCTTAGGGATGATCAGTGGTTCCATCCGCATAGCAGTTGCGATGTTGGTCAATGGACCAGTAGGAACCAAAGTAATATCGCCATCACTAGCTAATAAAGTATCGATGATGAATTGAACACCATTTTCCTTTTCAGCAGTCCGCTTGAGTTCTTCAAAAGTTGGACCATCTAAACCGGTCTTACCGTGGACATTACCGGCAACGACTTGTTCGCGGACAAGTGGTTGGGGCATCCCTGGGTAAAGTTTAACGTCCATATCTAATAATTGAGCGACGTTCAACCCGTTATGAACGGTTTTCTTCAAAGTTTGGTTACCAGCAACAATCGTGATACCTAATAAATCGATATCTGGATGTGCGTACGCCATCATCATGGTAATGGCGTCATCGTGACCTGGATCACAGTCGAGAATAATCTTTCTTGCAGTCATGGAAAATTCCTCCTAGAGTTTAAATGTAAGGGTCTTGATGTAAGCCCTTACTTACAGATTGAATTATAGCCTGTGAATTGATACACTAAGTATGAGAAATCTCACACTAGGAGAAAATAATGGAAAAAATTGATGACGATGACCTTAAACAGCAGCTTATGACCCAGTGTCATTTTGAGTCTTTATTCGGCCCTAAACTGGCGCAGCATGCGGAATTACTGCATTTCAAAACTCAGGAATACATCGTGGAAAATGGCATCCAACCTGAATATTTATTTTATTTAGTTAAGGGCAAAGCCAAACTTTACGATTCGTTAGCTAATGGTAAAGATACGCTCATCGACTTCTTTACGCCGCCCTGCTTTATTGGCGAAATGGAATTGCTGGACGCGCAAAGTGAACCCTTTAGTGTTCAGGTGATCGACGATTGTTACTGTCTAGCCTTGCCAGTCAGAAAATATCGATCTCAGCTGTTAAGCGATCCCACCTTTTTACAAAACGTCTGCATCTACCTGTCACATAAAAACGCCCGCAACATTAAAACGGCTTCGCGCAATCAGGGCTTCACCCTGTCGCAGCGGCTGGCAGCCTTCATTTTACTCACCGCCCACAACGGCTACTATAACGAAAAGCACACCCAGGTCGCCGAGTACCTGGGTGTGTCATACCGTCATTTGCTGTTCGTTATCGCTGATTTTGTGAAAGCTGGCTACCTGCAAAAGGATCAGCGGGGTTACCAGATTGCGGATCAAAAAGCGTTGCAGCGGTTAGCTTGGGAAGTTAATTCTTCGGATAATTAGGCAATATGTTAGTTTGATACAATATATCACAATTTATATAATCCGTCACAATTACTTTAGGCAAATAAAAAGCAGCATACCTTATGATATACTGTTAGAGCAAAGAGTTTCATGGGTGGTGGCGTCAATACGAAAGTAGATGATGCCCATGATTTACAAAATCTACGAAAGATTCAGACTGTGTCAGTTTTTGACACTCTATCGTTGATGATTGCTTTTGCAACATTAACGATACTGATTGACCGCGGAAAACGTAAATAAGAAGCCACCCCTGTTAACTTTAGCCGGTTGACGGGTGACTTCTTATAGTTGTCTGTTACTAGCTACCGCCTTTGAAGCGGTTTGCAAGGGGATTGGTGCTTGAGCGCCAGTCCTCTTTTCATATTCATATTATAGCACAAAGGTGCCGAATCAGTGAGAGTTTGCCTATCTCCAATGCGCAATGTCTTTCGCATTCATATTACATAGTGGTAGGTACTGTAGAAGGAACCACGTGGATTTTCGAGATGGCTGCTTCATTTTGCCAATCAAGGATTACACAAAGCCCTTAAACTGTATCACCTTTCCAGTTTGCCACGTAATCTCCCACTTACCTGTTATAATAATAGTGAAGCAAGTTGACCCCCTTATGCCATTCAAAACTTTGAAGGTGAACGTCATGACGCAAACAGATTCTGGTGGCGACTTCGCTCAGCAGATTGCTCTTCTGAATTTAGTGATCACCACCCAAATTACCCAAAACTTAGCCCCTTACGAAGTTAACGCATCAAATTACTTCTATGTTATGAAAGTCGGTAAAAACCCAGGGATTAGTAAAAGCGACTTCAACAACTTAGTCCATTTAAATCACAGTACGATTACTCGAGCCATCAACCAGCTCAGTAAAAAGGGGCTGATTGAGCAATCGATTGACCCCGACGATAAACGGTCTACAAAACTGTTTCTAACTGACAAAGGAATGCGACTCAATCGCGGTATCGAACAATATATGCAGCAACTCAACAGAAAATTAATGGATCGTCTTGCGCCAAATAGTGACGAAACGCTCGCAAAGCTCGTTAAACTGCGTCAATCAATTGAATCGGATCATCCAGAACAAGAAAACTGAGTAAATAATTAAAAATTCGGGAGAAAAGTAGCACAAACTAAGTGCATTTGCACTTAATTTGTGCTACTATTTTGGTGATTTTAAAGGACACTTTCGTAGATGCGAACCCATTCTTTACCATGAATAGACACAGAGGAAGAGATTGATATGACAAACAAACGGATTAGGAAAAAGAAATTAAAAAAATTGATTCGAGAGGGATCACCACAAACAGTCAAAGATGCCTTAGCAGGCTACGTAGATCGGGAAACGTTTGATTCTAAAACTGATTTTCTAACGTATTTAAACTCATTGGTTACCGAATCGAGATAAGTTGATTGCTCTATTAAGGAGGTTTTGAAAATGTTAAATCGGATTAATCTAGTTCGTTATTATCATGAAACTGCTTGCGCTGACAATTTACGTCAGACGATGCCCTATTACCAAATCAGTGCCGACAAATTCGCACAGCAATTAGGGATCAGTACCCTTCAAGCCTTAGAATTACTTTCTCATAAGCGCCATCTAACTACCGCAATGGCGCAAAAAATTGAAAATTTGTCTGGTTTACCAGCTGAATTATTATTGAAATTAGACGCAGACTATCAACGGAATCCTTCCTAGTTTGATAATTTGCTAAAATACACTCACGCTATTTTTTGAATGTTCCCACCGCCGAAGTATTGCTAACTTTGGCGGCTATTTTTTTGCGCAAAAAGGGATCCCATTCCACTTGGAAATGAGATCTCTAAAAATTGGAACGATACTAAATTTTAAATCATGTTTCTAATCCCCTTCTTTGGTTTATGGTAAGAAGCAAACGTTCATACAAATTAAACTAATCTTCCTTGCGTTTCTTCATTCCCAAGCCCAGCACACCTAGTAAACCGATTCCCATTAATGATAGAATTCCTTGACTGTCAGGCTCATCCGTTTGTGGCAAAGTTTGTTTTTGATTCTTCTGTACGGAAGTCACCACTATACCGGACTTGGCTGGTGCAACGGTACTACCTTTGCCTACTTGGCTTTGAGGCTCAACCTCACCAGGTTCTTCACTCTCTGAAGCTGCTTTATTTGGTTGTACACGCTGGCCTTGTTCCGGCGTTGATGGTGTCGTATCACCTTCAGGAACAACCGTCGTTTCAACCGGATTACCCGGGCTCGTTTCAGATGTCGGTGTCTCACTTGGAATTGGCGTCGGTGTGCTAGACGTGTTGATTGCGGCACCTGGTGTGCCGTTTGTTCCCTCCGGTTTGTAAGTTAGGGTTAGGGCCAGCGCACTACCCTGCAATGTGACCGGTGTCTTAACTTGACTGTCATCAACGAGTGCATAGCCTGGGATCTCTGGTGCAACAATTTCTAGATGAGTTCCCTGTTTACCAGTCTGTGTCGTCATTACTTGCAAAGGATTTCCATTTTCATCAACGTACTTGACGGTTAAGATTGCTGGCAGTTCATTTTCATCCGGCACCTGACCAGTATTAGGCTCGTAAGTTAGCGTCAGTGTCATCACATTTCCCTTCAGAATGACTGGTATATTGGCCAGACTGGTATCCACTAATTTGTAGCCCTTAATATCCGGTGCAGCAATCTCTAATTTAGTCCCTTGAGTTCCAATCCTGATATCTGCTTTTTGAAGCACGTTTCCCTCCTGGTCAACAAAGTTAGTGGTCAATGTTACCTGCTGTTTACTTTCATCTAAACTCGGCAGTGTTGGAGCAACGTACATTTTAAATACGGTACCTTCCTTGCCTTCGGTAGATGAAGCCGGAAGCTGCACCTGTCCAGACTTCAGTTCAGAAGCAGTCGCGAAGTGGTAGCCTTTGGGCAGGACAAGGGAATCAGGTTTGGTATTCAGGGTAGTGGTGCCATACGGGTAGGTGTAAACATAATCGTAAAATTTTCCACCAGGAATAATCTGACCGCTGTTCACATCGATAAAATGCAGGTAATTAGTCACTGCTTGAGACCAAACATATTCTTCAGTACCTCCAGTTCCATCACCAGGATACATCGTTGTTAGAGTGCTTGCCAAGTAGGCACTTCCCTCTGGATTATATTCATCACCACTCGCAACAGCTTGCCAACCTGTACTGGTAGGCTGCAGTCCGAGCGTATTAACCGTGATATTATTTTTCTTAAACGCATCCAAACTTCCATCTGGTAACTGAGTCCCCGTTTTTGGAACCTCATCTAAAAGACCATCCGTCAACTTAACGTTTGGTCCCAACTTTAAGTCCCAAAGGTAAGGCATCATGTTTAAGAAATGACTGGTATTCGTCGCCCGTTTCATGTTCCACTTACTAAGATCAAGCTTCTGGACCGTAGATTGATCAAACATCCCCCAAAAGTCGGTCACGTTATCGACATTCCAATTGCTGACATCCAGGACTAACGGATCCTCTGGATTGACGGGTGCGTCTCTTCCTGCCCGTTCAAACATCGAGTTCATATTTGTCACGTGACTGGTATCAAAGTTTGAGACGTCAATATGCCGGAGAGCGTTGGTATCCACAAACATATTTTGCATATTCGTGGCTTTCGAGGTGTCAAAATGGCTCACATCAATTTCAGTTAATGCGCTTGCACCTTCGAACATCCCGTAAAAAATAGTGCCATTGCTGGTATCAAAATGACTAAGATCAAGTGTCGTCAACTTCGTATCACCATTAAACATCATGCTAAAATCAGTCACTTTTGACGTATTAAATTTAGTTGGGTCAAAGATAATTGATTCCAAATTAGGATCATTCACAAACAGGTGACTCATATTAGTCATTTGACTCGTATCCAATCCCGTTAAATCAATCGTTTTCACATTCGGTAAGTCACCAAACAAATGAATGTTGTAATTATCGTTATTTGACTTGTCTGATGCAACCACCCCTGCTTCAGTTTGAATTGATTTAATGTCCGCAGAATGATCCTGCCACGTATTTTGATCACTCAAAGTCCCTGCGTGAATCTGGAGATTACCATCTTGGTCAATATCCCAGTTAGCAGTCCCATCTATCCCGGTGGCAATTTCTGCTGCAGGAGCTATAGCCGTAATCACTTGTGGTGTCCCTGTCTGCTGATATTTCTCAGTTGCCGCAGTCTTGGCGTCATTCATCTGTGTCGCCGAAGCGTCTGCCACTAATGCGGTTACCTGCGCCTTCGCAGTACTAGCGACACTGCTTTCAATCTCACCATCACGACCAGCGCTGTTTACCAAATCTGTTCCATCAGTATCATTCGCCGTATCTTCTGATTGACTAACAATTTGAGTTGGGTCGCTGCTGACGCTTGTTTTTAACGTCACTTCATCACTTGGAGCGGTAGTTACTGCGTCCACAACATTAACGGCACTGTCTCGGGTTGACGGTATTGTACTTGCATTTGCATGAGTTGTCACCACAGCTGTTCCAACAACCGTTGTCAGTCCCATCGTTAACCATAATTTGCCACTCTTATAGAGTTTCTTGCGGTTTTTAATCGATTGTTGGTCCCGACGCAATTTATTTCGCATTTTTCCAGTCATGATTTGTACTTCTCCCCTCAGAACTTTGCCTACTGTTTGCTTATCCAACGATAACTGAGTCTTACTTGCAATAAAGATACCATGACTATGCGCGACTTAAAAGAATTATCTTTAATTTTTTTAAGCCAATTTCTCTGTCGTAAATTTCAATGGTGTGTTATACCTAAAAGGCATATCCGATATAATTACTAAGTATTTTACCTATGGCAATCTATCCTGTACATTATAAATAACAATTCTAGCCAAGTGCAGTCATCTCGACTGCGGAGAAAGGATACTCATTAAATGACTAATCATGAAAACAGCGTCAAAAACGGGATTTTTGGAATGGGTGATAAAAACGATGCCTACGCCCAGTACTTCGTCGGACAAAGCTATCTGAACAGCCTGATCAATGATCCGGCTGTGAGCGTGGGTGTTGGCAACGTTACTTTTGAACCCGGCTGTCGCAACAATTGGCACATTCACCACGACGGCTTTCAACTGTTACTGGTCACTGGCGGCGAAGGTTGGTATCAGGAAGCTGGCAAACCAGCACGGAAATTGCATTCTGGTGATGTGGTTGTAACCCACGATGGCGTGAAACACTGGCATGGTGCCACTAAGGATAGCTGGTTTTCCCACATCGCCATTACTGCGGGAACACCAGAATGGCTGGAACCCGTTTCGGATGAACAATACAACGCATTGGAGGATTAATCCATGACAAAAAAACAAACCGCTGGGCGGGATAATCTTGGTGAATTTGCACCGCAATTTGCTGCCTTAAACGACGATGTCCTGTTCGGTGAAGTCTGGGCGAAGGAAGACGAGCTTTCCGCCCACGACCGCAGCATGATCACCTGCTCGGCACTCATGGCACAGGGACTTTTTCCGCAATTGGAAGCTCACATGAAAATTGCTAAACAAAATGGCGTCACCAAAACTGAAATGGTGGCGCTGATCACCCACCTCTCCTTTTACGCCGGTTGGCCGAAAGCATGGTCTGCATTTGGGTTAGCTAAGACTATCTACACTGATTAATTGGCGAAATTGCATATAACAAACACTTTAATTTAGGTGCTAATGAACCGGTCACGAGACTCGTTCATTAGCGCCTATTTAGCATCCGATTGGAAAAATGATTGTTAATCCTGAACAATACCGTTATAGTAAACTTGAGATTAAATAACCATCGCTACTAATCAGATTGGGGGGGCATGACAAATGGAATTACGACTACTTGAATATTTTCTCGCCATTGACGCAGCCGGTTCAATTTTACAAGCCGCTGAACGTTTGCACATCACGCAACCCACGCTGTCACGACAACTTAAAGGACTGGAAGATGAACTAGGTGCCCCCTTATTCACACGAACCAATCACGACTTAACACTGACTGAAGCCGGATTATTCTTGAAAACTCGTGCGCAAGAAATCCTGACGCTCACCGAACAAACCGAGCAGTCTTTCATTGATCAGGGCAAACAATTGTTTTCCGGTAACATCAACATTGGAGCCGTGGAAGCCGACAGCAGCCACATGCTGGCGCAACAGATTGCCACTTTCACCAAGCAGTATCCAGCCGTGACTTTTGACCTATTCACTGGCACAAGTGACATACTCTTTGACCGATTGGACAAGGGCCTGATCGACGTGGCGCTATTGCTGGAGCCCGTGAACGCGGATAAGTATGAACATCTGGTTCTAGCTCACGCGGAACGCTGGGGCCTAGTGGTAAGTATCAATTCACCGCTGGCTGCTAAATCCGTAATTGAGCCCACTGACCTGCCGAATATTCCACTGATGATTTCAAGTCGCCCGCCAGTTCAGCAGTTACTGAATAATTGGGCGCATTTAACCAGTGATAATCTGCAGATTGGGAGTCATTTCAACCTCATTTTCAACGTCTTGCCCTTGGTTCAATTGAGAATCGGCGCGGCGCTGACTATCGAAGGGACGATTGATCCGAAAAATCACGCCGGTGTGCGCTTCATCCCGCTTTCACCACAGGTGCAGACTCACACCGTACTTGCTTGGCGCAAACATCGCCTACAAACGCCGATTACAACGGCGTTTATTGAGTCGTTCAAACCACATGCACTGTAAAAATATTGTTACTTGTCGCATCATCTGTGGCTTAGAGGTTCAACGAACCAAAAGGATGATTGAACCCGGAGGCGAACGCCATGAAAAAGATCCTGATTGCATCACCAACATTTATCCTGCTCGCAATCGTCATGATTGGTCTCTTAACACCTAATCCTAAACCAGAACTATGCGATAATCTGCTGGTTTTTGCCACTGTGGGCTTGATTGGTTATTCCTTCGCGGCAACCTTTATCTATGCCATCGCGCTGTCATCTCAGGGCCATGCCAATCAAAAATTAGCAGATATGCCGTTTGGCCGCAAACTGCTATTTAGCTATCTGCTGGCCGTTTTGGTGATTACAGTGGCAATCGTCATTTTCCTGATGGCACATCATTAAACAATCAAATCTAATTAAAGGAAGCGAAATGATTGAAGAAAGGTTTAGATGCCCCCTTAGTTCCCGTCTTGCTGATTGGCTTTGGCCTAGTTACTCTGGTCGCTACGCTGTTCTCGCAGGAGTGGATCAACTTAATTTTCCCCCTCATCTTGTTAGGATCAGGTGGTTTATATCTGCATACTTCTTTGGTTGGTAAATATAAAATCATCACGAGCGTGGTTCGTCAAATGAACCTGCAGCCAAACGCGCAAGTTTTAGATCTTGGCACGGGTCACGGCGCGTTTCTGATTGAAATCGCTCAGAAATTAAAGGTGCCTGGAAAAGTAACGGGCATCGATATATGGCATCAAAGCGATCAATTAAACAACGCTTTGGCAAACACGCAAAAACTCATTGACGCGCAAAACTTAACTGACGTCAGCCAACTGACTACCGCCAACATGACTGACCTGCCTTTTGATGACGAAAGCTTTGATTTTGTGGTAGCCAGCGTGGCCATTCATAACGTCAAACCGGCATCCGCGCGTTCAAAGGCCATCAGTGAAGCTTACCGCGTTTTAAAACCTGGCGGTGAAATGATCATTATCGACATTGAACACGTCGCTCAGTATCGGCGGACCTTGAAGCAGCTCGGTGTGACTGAGCTCACGGTCTCTAATGCCGGAGTAAACGGGATGTACGGCGTCATGATGACCAAAATTTTACGTGCCCGAAAATGATGAAGACTGCTATTATACCTTGAATGCAGTCAAACAGCGTGCAATACTGAAACTAATATCAGTTCATTTAGAAAGTTGGGTGAAGATGATGTATCGCATGATTAGTTTTGATTTAGATGGCACTTTGGCGGACACTTTTCCAGTTATTCTGGATTCTTTTCACAGCACGGTTCAGCATTTTACCGGTGAAACGATTGACGATCAGCAAATTTTCGATACGTTTGGGACTAACGAACAAGGGATGCTTCACAGTTTGTTGCCAGACGTACCGTTAGATACCGCTTCAGATTACTTTTATGACGCCTATCAGCAGGCGCATGAGCAGTTACGGCAGCCATTTCCAGGCATCGTAGATCTGCTCAAAGCTTTGACCAGCCACGGCATTCAAATTTCACTGCTTACTGGCAAAGGCCAGCAGTCATGTGACATTTCACTGAAAATGCTGGGTTTAACCGGCTACTTTAATCCTATCTTGGTGGGTTCACCAGAACGGAATATTAAAACCGATAACCTTAAACGGCTTGTGGCAACACAAAAGATCGCGCCGGCAGAACTAGCTTATGTTGGTGATGCAACCAGTGATATCAAGGCTTCCCAAGCTGCTGGCATTCAGTGTTTTTCAGCCGCTTGGTCACCCAGTGTTCAACTGGATGCACTCAAAGCGGTGAACGCGGATATTTATGAATCGGTGGCGGATTTGCGGAAGAAACTGCTGGGTTAAACATTTAAAATTTTGAACTAAAAACCGGATTACCCAAGAGGTAATCCGGTTTTATTGATAGTGTAAAGGTATCAATACATAAATACTGAAAAACTATTTTTGATTAAAGTTAATTCCATACAACGCTTGGCCCAATTGTTGCATGGCGCTAATTTGCTTGTTTTCAGTCCCATTTTGAGACAGTACCACAGCAACAAAGGCCTGATTGCCCTTTTTGACGATAGCCGCATCATTTTGAACCCCATAATCGGGAAATTCACCGGTTTTGTTATAGACGGTAGCCTTTTGATTGATCAGCGCCGGAATCTTACTTTGATTAGCGTTATATCTTAAAAGCTGCAACATTTCTGAATCATAAGGTGCCCCCAAAACGCGATGCTGGTAGAGTTTAGTCAACAGGCTACCCACATCCTTGACCGAAGTTTGATTATCTTTGCCATTCTTCAAAGCTTGATAATCCAACATTTTTCGCTGTAACTGCGTATCACTGCAACCTAGCCGTTTGATTTCACCATTAATAACATTAAGACCACCCAATTGATCAATCAGAGCATTAGTAGCTGAATTATCACTATTGCGAATCATCAGCGTGAGTAACCGCTGAACGGTGAGCTGACTGACGTTTTGTTGAGCGAGCTCACCAGTACCACCCACTCTGTCAGACTTAGAAATCTGAACGGCTTGATTGAGTGATAAGCGCCCCGCTTTTATCTGACGAAAGGTTTCAACCATGACAAATAATTTAATCACACTAGCGGATCGCTGCGACTGACTATTCATGATGACAGGTTGTCTGGTTTTTAAATTGGAGACGTAGACTGACGTGTCTCCAGATGCTGAGGTCACACACTTTTTCTCAGCCATTCGAATTTCTCGTTGCGTAGAATCTACTTGTGAAGTGACCTGGGAGGAACTTCTTTTAGCCTTAGCTTGGCTAGAACTAGAAGCGGCCTTGCTTGATGAGACTTTCGACTGTGCATTGCTGGCATGCCGATTGGGTTTTGAACAGCCACTAACACCAATAGCACAACACAACATTAGGCCAACTAATTTACTGAACCCAAACTTCATTGACTAGATCTCCCTTGTAGGACTTACCATCTGTCAAGACAGCACCGCCATCATATGAAGTGTAACCATAGTAAGTTTCACTTTCACCATTACTCCAAGTAACATCGATCTTAACGTTGGCGTTGATTGACTTCGTATCATTGGTACCCGAGGTTACATCGTATGATAGGACGCCACTTTGATTAGTTGCCGATATCGTGGCTACCCCATGATAACTGCTGCCATCGTTATTTTCCTGAACTACCGTGCCATCGGAATCAATGACTAAGTCGCTTTGCGGACGGTTTGAATCATAGTTATAAAATGAATAGTCACCCACAAACTTCGAGTAATTTGAGAAACTGTCATTCGTCTGCATATTGCTTGAGCCGTTATTGGCAGCGGCCTGGTTCTGCTTCTTACCCTGCTTCAGCAAAAAGGCATCGTTGCTCTTTTGAATTTGAAAGTATTCCGCTTTGAGTGAGCTGAAACCTTTTTTACTTAAATCGGTAATCGGGATACCATTAAGAGCTTTGTTGGAGTCTTGATAGTGACCATCCTCATTTAAATTCCGAGCCGTTTTAATAACGCCTTCATCTTCTGAAATCTTACTTTGATTCTTGCTGGAACTGCTAGCGCTTTGACTGGCTTGGGAACTCCCACAGCCTGCCAGACCTAGCGTGATAACAGTAAATAAGCTTAGTAAAACTGGAATTTTTTTCATCTTAATACTCCTTAGAATATTGATATATAATAATTAGCTAACTATTATTGTAAGCTAATCGTTTGGCCAAAACAATTTGATTAGCCAAATAATTCCAGTTTTCTTATATTCTCATCGTCATGACTTACCTCATAAACCAATCAAATTTGTCAGACAAGGCGCTACTTTCTATATACAAACATTGGTGCTAACATTTAAACATAAGTTTCCTTAAGGGTTTAAATAATCCACACCGATTATTTTCACAATTCCAAACGAAGGTGGCATCAGCCATGAATGAAACCGAACCCGCTGCCGATATTGGCGACTACCTCAAACTTGGTGCCTGTACGGCCGTGATGTCGCAGCCGATTATGAGCTACGCGCTAGCCACCAGCCCAAGCATGGTCGCCCAAACGTGGATCGGCATTCTCTATAACCTAGTTAAATACACAGCACCGGCCTTTATCTTCGGCATTTTGTATACGACAACTCGAATGACGATTGATAATCGGGACCTCACTTACGGCCGTTACATGAGAAATACGTGGCATGCGCTTTTTATCCCCACGATTTGGTGGACGCTGATTTATTTGCTGGTTATGCCGCAGCTACAGCAGGTCAGCCATTACCATACCCTCGGCTCATTTCTATGGCAATTTATCAACGGTAACGCTGCTCCTCACCTGTGGTATAACACCATGATGCTGCAGTTCATTATCCTAATGCCGCTGTTCTGGGCAATCGGACGCTGGTGCGGCCATCATCGTAACCGTGGCATAATAACTGCTTGCTTGACCGTGTTAATTGCTGGTGTGTGGCTGTGGTTCTACGACTCGCAAGTCTTTCACGGGCCGCACACCACCGATTGGTATCTATTTGACCGGCTGTTTATCAGTTTCTTCCTCTATGGCATTCTGGGTGTACTGGCATGGCAGTACCACGAACAGTTCGACCGGTTGATTATGAAATGGTGGCCGGTGGTTGCTGTTATTTTTGCTGGTGCGTTTTGGAGGACCAACCACGAGCTGTTCAGCTATGGTTTCCCAGTCAAGCTGACCAACGCCCCCTATTACAAGCCGTCCATGACGGTATACGATCTTGCGGTGATCGGTTTATTCGCGGCGCTCTGCTTGTTTCAAGTACGTGCCAAACAGCCATTCGCCAAGTTCGTGCACCACTTTGCCGGATTTGCCTACAAAGCCTACCTATCAAACGTTTTCTGGTCTGAATCTCTGTGGCTGCTGTTTGGCAAAACACTGACAACGGCTCAACCTTTGATGGGTATTTTAGTTGTTTACGTGCTGACCTGGTGCTTGTCCTTTGGATCGGCGTTTGGGATTCATGCGGTCTGGGTGAAAATTAAAAACAATATGCCAACCCTCCAAGCGTAATTATGGATAAACAAATTTCATAAAATAACATCATTATTTATCTAGAAGTGACCAATCATTTTGAATTGGTCACTTCTTTTTAGCTTGACATACCTGTAAATACAAGTTAATGACTACATCATTTAGAACTTATTTATTTTCCAAACTTTTAGTAAGTAAATTTTATAAATTTATTTTAGGAAATGAATTGAATTATTTTTACACTTTAGATATACTGAAAACGCTACACTTCTTCGGGGGGAAAATTCAAATTTTGGGAGGAAACAAGCGTTGAAAGATAGACTAAGAAACAACCAAGGTTCTAAATGTCACTACAAAATGTACAAAGCAGGGCGTAAATGGATGTTCTGTGGGATTATGTTGGCAAGCTTAACCGGAGCTTACTTGATGGGTGGGAACTCGGCTGAAGCAGATTCAGTAACTCAAAGCGCCTCAACGTCAACGGAAACGAAACCAGCCGCACCTTCAGAACCAACAGCTCCAAATTCTGCTGTCGCACCCGATACACAGAAAGCTGTTACTGCACCAACATCCGCTACTCAAACGGGCAACCAAGTTACCATCGACCCATCAAACTTTCAGCAATCTTTTGAAGTCCATGGGAACGCTCATTTTGAAAGTACACAACCGGGAACTGTGACCCTCACCGATTTTACAGGAGGTCAGCAAGGCAGCATCACCCTCAATAACAAGATCAACCTTAACCAGTCATTCGATATTAAGGGCCAAATCAACCTTGGTGCCGTCGACCAGCATACTGAAGGAACCAGTGGGAACAATGGTAACGGTGGCGATGGTTTAGCCTTCGGTTTCCATGACGCCAACAGTGACACCGTTGGTGATGGCGGTGCTGGTCTGGGTCTTGGCAAAATCCCTGATGCCATTGGCTGGAAAGCTGATACTACATATAACTGGACGCTTACCAATGATGCCCTGCCCGATCCAGGAGACTTTAGTAACGGCCCTCAAACACCTAACCGTAACGATTACGGTGGTGGTCAAGCCTTTGGTGCCTTTATCCAAAGCTCCAAGAATACCGAAATTCCTGGAGACACGCCAGGAGTGGTTTCCACCACTGGTGTCACTTCTGGATTAGATAGTGCGCTAGCCATTAACGCACCGGGGCCAAGCGCCACTGATAAATCTAAGTCTACCGACCCTAAAGAATGGCAAGGTGAATTTAAAGATATCGAAATCAATTACAATCCTAACTTCGGCGGTAAAGTCGTTGATGATAAGATTATCGATAGTAAAAAGATCTTGACTGTGACCTACGATAACAAAAAATGGCAAAAAGATATCACCGATTGGGCAGCCGATAAAACTGACACGGCTTTCTTTGTTTCCGCAGGGACGGCAGCTAATCTGAATCTGCAGCAATTCCGGCTTCAATCGTTTACTTATGAACCTGCCGCAACTGTTGATGTTAAATATGTTTACTTTACTCCCGATGCAGTAGGTCCAGCCAAAGTTAAGGAAATCGACAACTATGTAGGCGAGGTTAATTATCCTTCTGGCGCTTTTGTCGGTAATAAATATTTAACGAGTTGGCAATCTATTCCAGGTTATCGATACCTGCGTATGTATCCAGGATCTCTTCCAGCAAATGGAACTCTGAGTGAACCAGGTAATAATGGGACCGTTACTTATCTCTACGTACCGGATGGTAATGGTGGTCAGCACGCCTCAGTTCAACTATGGGATACTACCGATAACAAACCACTAGGTTACCCTACCTCTCTTGAAGGTGCTAATAACAGTAAAGCCTATTATTCCGATCAACCTACCATTAACGCTTATATTAACGCTGGTTATGACTACAATCCACAAGATGACAGTATTGAAAATGGCATTACATTTGACGCTGATAACAGTACCAATCCGACATACAGAGTTAACTTATCTCATGGGATAACTCATTCCAGTGACACGACTTTACGAACCATCAACTACCTCATCAAAGGGACAACCACATCCGTCCATCCTTCAGATGTTCAACCGCTTGCTTGGGATATTATCACTGATAAAGTAACCGGAGCGACTATTTCGGTACCTAAGGGCGGTTACGAAGCACTAACTGCACCCCTTGTTTCAGGCTATGTAGCTGAAACATCAAGTGTTGATGGTCAGTACCCAGGAGTAGTCATTGGTAAATATAATGACAACCCTAATATCACAATTTATTACACACCCAATTCAGAAAAAACGGGTATTCCTGGTAATGATGGTAGTCTCTTGGTTACACCACCAACTACTCCCGAAACGGTAACACCTCAAAATGTTGGCGGTACCGTGGTGACTCCGCCAACTACGACTCCTGCTGGTGATAATGGAACAACACCAAGTGAGCCAGAAGGCGATACGGCAAATAACCACGATAAAACACCTAACCAACCCAGTGAGACACCATCGCAAGATAACGGTGAAAACGTCACGACTGACACAGAAAAAGGGAAAGCACACGATGCCGGACAAATGAGCCAAGTAACATTAGCTCAATCAAGTGCCAACGCACAGTCAGCAGTTGGCACTGTTCAGCAAACTAGCAAGAACACCGGTAACAATACTTTGTTAAATACCGCCTCTGCTGAATTACCACAAACCAATGAACAACGCTCAAACACTTGGACGATATTGGGTCTATCCTTAATGAGCATTTTGAGTCTATTTGGTATCACAAAGCAAAAAAAGCATGAAGGTAACAACTAACATTAATTTCAAGAAGGGCGCTGGCTAATGTCAGCGTCCTTTTTAGTAGACCACCCATTCATTTACTTATAAGTGAATTAGAGTAAAATAAAAAATATCAGGGGAGGAACATATCATGAAAAAATCCATTTTAGTTTCTGCTGTTTTAAGCCTAAGCTTTATTGGCACTCTGAGTCTCACTAGCACAACCGCAAACGCCGCCAACTACCACAATGGTGTGCCTAAGGTCTTTAAGAATACCAAGTGGCGCGCTAAATCCATGAAAGCTTATGGCGAAACGACTCACGCCAGAATTCACTTCTATACCAAATCATTAGATGCTCATCCGGCATTTGAAATGGATCCTCAGCGAACCTACAAAATTAAGTACAAATATTTAGGCAAAGGCACTTATTACCTTGTCGGCCGCGTTTATAATAACGCGCCCGCTGGTGGAATCAGTTGGAAATATAAGGTAAAGCGTTACAACTCCCATAAGATTTACTGGTGGGATTTAACTGCTGGCAATCACAAGTACACCAACTTTACATTTACACGTTACTAATCAAAAAAGCACTCAGTAGAGTGCTTTTTTGTTCTTATTCATGATCTTCATAGAGGTACCCTGCCTCACGCAATGAAGCTTGGATTGCACGCAACTGCGCCGGTGTATCGTACGCAATGGTATGCATATGCACGCCATCTGTCAGTTCTGACAATAAATGCGCATTTTGCCGTTTCATTTTTGCTATAAACAGATTCACGTCGCCAATATCTCTGACCTGTAAATTTGCCTTCAACTGGCCGTATAGCGGATGGTCAACGACTACATCCTCAATCACACCGCCGGCTTCGACAATTCGGCGCATCTCATCGGCACTGTCATTAGGGAAATGCCTGCAAACCAACACAACTTCATGAACCGCTTTGTGCTGGTACTCGTAACCCCGAATCGTGGCGACAATGGCTTCTCCCCCTGCTCTGAGTAAAGAAACATCCCCCACGATAGTTTGTCGGCTTACCCCAAATCGTCGTGCCAGCTGACTGGCGCTAATCGGTGACTGACTCGTTGATAATACCGACTGAATTTGTGATCGCCGTTCCGTACTTGTCATGACACTAACCACTTTCCCAATAGTTTAATTTATTTACCATTCTATCCTACCAGAAAAGCGGCTTAAAAAGAACAATTCCTGAAAATTCGATTAACCCTTTTCACAAAGTTATGCTAAGATATAGTCAATATTTCATGGGGTGTCAAGACACCAATTTTAACATGAAAGGATTGGACGATCTGTAATGCGTAATCTTTCTCTACTCACTGATCTTTACGAATTTTCAATGGCAAATGGTTTTCAAAAGGACATGCCCGATACCCGAGCAACCTTTGACATCTTCTTTCGGAAAGTGCCAGATCAAGGTAGTTTTGTCATCGCTGCCGGACTGCAGCAAATCATCGATGCGCTGCCATTTTCCTTTACCTCAGCTGACATCGATTACTTTCGTGGCCTCCACCTTTGGGATGAAGACTTTCTTAATTTCTTAGCTCATTTCAAATTTGACTGTCACTTACGCGCTATCCCAGAAGGGACACCGGTTTTTCCACGGGAATCGTTACTGACTGTCGAAGGGCCAATCGCTCAAGCGCAATTATTAGAAACGTTGCTGTTAACCATCCTTAACCACCAGTCGCTCATCGCCACCAAAGCGCGCCGGATCACCTTTGCTGCCGGCAATCGGCCAATAATGGAATTTGGTGCTCGCCGCGCGCAAGGCGCTGACAGTGCCATCTACGGTGCTCGGGCTGCGGTGATTGGCGGCGCTGCCAGCACGTCAAACGTGTTAGCTGGCAAGCTATTTGCCATTCCCGTTGCCGGTACCATGGCGCACAGCTGGATTGAAGCTTACCCGGATGAACTTACCGCTTTTCGTCAATGGGCCAAGTACTATCCCGACAACAGCGCCTTGCTAGTTGATACCTACGACGTGCTAACTTCCGGGATTCCAAACGCGATTACCGTTTTCAAGGAATTGCGTGCTAGCGGTCATGAACCCGTTGGAATCCGGATTGATTCCGGCGACATCACCTCCCTTTCACGTCAGGCCAGACAGATGTTAGATGAAGCCGGGTTCCCGAAAGCCAAAATTACGATTTCAAACGCCTTGGACGAAAACATCATCGAATCATTGCTCCACCAAGGAGCGCCCATTGATAACTTTGGGGTCGGTGAAAAATTAATTACCAGTGCTTCATCACCGGTACTCAGCGGTGTTTACAAGTTAGCTGCCATCGAGCAAAACGGCCAGCTTATTCCTAAGATTAAAATCAGCGACAGCCGTGAAAAAGTCACCATTCCCGGTAAAAAACAAGTTTATCGGCTTTACCATCAAGGGTCGCACGAAGCTTTTGCTGACGTGATTGCCTTAGCCGATGAACCCATTGCCGAGCAACATGAGCTCAACGTCTTTGACAGTAATCCGCTTAGCGTCAGCAAGATCCAAAAACTAACCCAGTTTGATGCTAAACCACTGTTGAAACCGGTAGACTTAAAACAAAAAGCCGTTAGTCCACTCACCATCCAGGACTTTAGTAAACAATGCCTAGCAGAGTTACCTAACGAAACCAAACGGCTAACCAACCCAGACACGTACCACGTCTATATGACAACCAAATTAGCTAATCTACAAAATGAACTGATTGATGAAAATTAAAGTTATTGATTGGAAAGATTGCTGAAACCCAATTTAGCAATCTTTTTATTTATACACATCAAAAAAACGCCCCATTCAGGACGTTTGAATAAAGCATCACTCTGCATCCGCGTGATAGTACTTCCGAAAACCCCAGTACACCATTGCACCAATGGCTGGCACAACTAAACCAAGAATTGAAGTGACCGGATCGTCGATAAAGTTATTGCCCAGAATAATTAAGAAGGCAATGGTGGCAATAATGACTGTCCAAGGGTAGGCCCAGACTTTGTAGGGCCGTGGTGCGTCTGGTTGACGACGGCGCATCACCGGTACCGCTAGGACGGACAGTAAATTGAAAATTGCTCCAGAAAAGACTACTAAGGAGGTTAATTCATCCAATTCACGCGTTAGTACAAGGGCAATTGAAATCAGCATTTGAATAAACAAACTAAAGTCAGGTGTGCGATACTTTGAGTTAACGTGCGCAAAGGACTTCCAAAGTAGATGGTCTTTTGCAGCCGCGTAGTAGTATCGTGCAAAGGCTAGAATCATCCCGTTTAAAGAGCTGATCATCGCAAGAACCATCGCAACCGCTACGAGAATCGTCCCAAACTGGCCCAGGAAACTTTGGGCAACAGCTGTTCCTAAATAGAGCTGATTGTGTTGAATCGAGCGACTAATTTGACCAAATGGTAAGGCACGGTAGATTGCTAAGTTGAACAGAACGTATACCACTGTCGTAAACCCAACGGATAAAATCAAAGCTCGTGGGAGGTTACGTTGCGGATTTTTCATTTCTCCTGCCACAGCGTTCAGGTTGGTCCAACCTTCATATGCCCATAAAGAAGCAATTACGGCAAAAGCAACCATTTGAATGAAACCCACTGGACTAGTACTTCCGGTACCGGTATGCGGTACCAATGACAGGTTGGGTGTGTAATGCCCCCAGAATAGGCCTAATACAATAATCAAGATCAGTGGCAGTACCTTTAACACATTGAATAAGTTTTGAACCCATTCACCAGTATCCACCCCAAGGTAATTGATCAGTGTAAAAATAATAATTAAGACAATTGCTGAAGTTTTGACCATGAAACTATTCATGGGAATAAGTGATTTAAGCGCTAACGGCAAGGCAATGGCAATGGCTGCAATTGAACCTGGTCCACCAATAATCATACTTTGGAAGTTAAACATGTAACCAACCACTGGTGAATAGGCATCCGATAGATAAACGTAGATCCCACCAGTAGCTGGGTTCATCGCCCCTAATTCAGCAAAACATAAACTTCCAAGCAACGTGACCAAACCACCGATCAACCAAGCCAGCAAAGCTAGCCCCATTGACATCCCAGCGCGTTGCAGCACGTAGGAGCCAATGTAGAAAATCCCTGAGCCAATCATGATACCAATTAAAATATTGCTACCACCAAACACGCCGATGACCTTTTTGAGTTCCGGCGATTCTTCAGGCTGTTTATTTGGCTGTTCCATGACAGACACTCCCTTCTACCGCCTATCTTAGCAGATGGTGAAGGTGACGTCACTAGGATAAGGTAAGCGTTTACAAAACAGTGTTAATCATCTATCGTTTCATTGAAAACATCTAAGTCAGCCAAAGGGTGTCCAACTTACGTCGCCTGTTTAATTTCACAAGTTGAACTAAATTTGATTAAATGCTGATTGTAGAAACCGAGCTCTTGATGAGATTTCTTGTGATATAGTGAAGTTATAAGCAAGCCATCTTATTTTATATTATGAAAGGAACCTACCTATGAAAATTTCAGCAATCAAAAACATTGCCAATATCGGTGCCGGCACGATGGGCCATGCCACTGCCCTGCAATTTGCAATGCACGGTTATTCGGTTAATGTCTTAGACACCAGCGATGACGCCCTTAAACAAGGATTAGAGAAAATCAAAAATGATTTAAAAACGTTTAGTGAGGCGGATATTTTATCCGAATCTGCAACTGAAATTCTCAAGCGCCTCCACTTCACTACCGACTACAAAGAAGCATTGAACTCTGCGGATTTCGTGATTGAATCCGTTGTAGAAGATATGACCGTCAAGAAATCCGTGTGGCAAGAAGTTGAACAATACGTTCCTGATGACACAATTATGGCGACGAACACTTCTGGTCTGAGTCCTTCGGAAATTCAATCCGTTTTAAATCAACCAGAACGGTTTGTGGTTGCCCACTTCTGGAACCCAGCACAACTCATGCCACTGGTAGAAGTCGTTCCCGGTAAGCAAACCAGCCAGCAAACCGTTGACACCACTGTGGAATTAATGAACCGCATTGGTAAACATGCTGTCCCGCTGAAAAAAGAATCATTGGGATTCGTGGGCAATCGGATTCAATTGGCGGTTTTGCGTGAAGCTTTCAATATCATCAACGAAGGGATTGCTTCACCGCAGTCCGTGGATGATATTGTTAAATACAGTCTGGGCCGCCGTTGGAGTTTAGTAGGCCCAGTTGCCAGCGCAGATCTCGGTGGTCTCGATGTTTTCAAGAATATTAGCTCATACCTTTACGCTGATTTATCCGCTGAAACAGGTACTGATCCTACCTTAAGTAAATTAGTTGCTAAAAATAAGCTCGGTCTTAAAACCGGTGAAGGCTTCTTTAACTGGAACGGGGATGAAGGTCAGAAAATGGTGCAACAGCGGGATAAAGAATTGCTCCAGCTGTTGAAAGCTGATTTGGCTAAACAGAAGAAGTCAAAAAAGTAACCCTGTAACAACGCATATATGACTTAATTAGCGGTACCGTATGGCATTCTATCTTATGCCACACGGTACTTTTTTGACAAAAAATACCCCCAAAGTTAACTGTGACTTTGGGGATATAATCGTTATCCTTTAAATTATAACTTATGCATCATGACGTTTTTTACTGCTGAAGGCTGAAGCAAGAGAACCAAACATGGCCAACAAGCTCAACCCAATCCACGTCATCAAAGACTGAGACGATTCATTTGTCTGTGGCAATTGCTGAGCATTTTGCGTGTGAACCACTTTTTGGGAAGTATTAGACTGTAGTTTACCATTCGTCACAACAGCTGAAGCTTGAGCTGTTGAATTATCTGTATCAGACTCAACACTCGTTTGCTCTTCTGATTGCTCTGGTGGCGTTGACTCATGCTGATCCGTTGTTGGTTCATTCGGCACCATACCATGTTCAATTTCGGTCGATGACGTTGGTGGCGTTGGCACACTGGTGTCAGTTTCCGGCGGATTGGCCGGTGGTGTCGGCACACTGGTCTGATTCATTGTGGTGTACAACGGTGTCGGAACAGCTGTTTTGACGATCGGTGGCATGGATACTGGCGTTGGAACAGCCGTCTTAGTTTTGACTGCGATTGGATCGGCAGATTCCGCCACCTCAATGACATAAATGTTATGTGATTGATCAGTCTTTCCAAAGACTGACGTTACTGGTTGTATTTGCTCGGCTTTTAATTCTGCAGTCGTTGCATAGTAAAAGTTAGTTGGGAAAGTAACAGTAATACCATTGATTGTAATTGTAGTACTGGTGTTAGTGATTGTGATAGGATCGCCACTCTTACCCTGAGTAGTCATACTTTCACTTGGTGAAATTGGCTGACCGGTCATGGCATTAACAACCGTATAGGTGTTCGTGACGTTCTGCTCTGGTACTTTTTGTGCCCAAACATAGGTCTGCTTGGTTGCTTCCCCACTATTAACTTTAGCCAAAGAATAGTTTGCCATCACAGTGCTGGCACTCTCTTCAGCCCCAGCAGGTGCATAATCACTGCCATCACCAACGATTTGCCAGTTGTTATTGTAATTGACAGCCGTTGAACTGCCAGGCAGTGGTTTATTATTTCCAGGTGCATCGGCCAATAAAGCATTCGTCAAAACCACATTAGGCCCAACAGTCAATTTCCATAAACCAGGTGTAATATTAAACATTTCACCAGCAAAAGGCAGTTGTCCATGCTGACCAGGTTCAGTAATAACGTTTTTCATATTAAAATTAGAGATATCAAGAGTTGGAAGAACTAAATCACGGCTAAACATATTCGAAAAATCAGTTACATGGCTAGTGTCAAAGCTGCTGACGTCAACTGATGTTAGCTTTTCATCACCACGAAACATGTAGGCCATAGTCGTAACCTTGCTCGTATTGTAGTGACTGAGATCAAGAGAATTCACCCCGGCATTTTCAAACATGCCATACATTTCGGTTACATTAGACGTATCAAAATTCTCAGCCGCTTTAAGATCAGTTAATTTACCACAATTTGCAAACATCCATTTCATGGAAGTGACGTTACTCGTGTCAAATTTATCGCCAAAAGTAATCGAAGTTAGGTTTGCATCATCCTCAAACATGGATTTCATACTGGTGGCGGCGCTAGTGTCTAACCCGGTTAGATCAATCGTTTGAACATTTGGCATTTCACTAAATAAAGATATTGCCCCGTTACCACTTACTTTCACCGTTGCATTTGGTGCAATTTTAACTGACGTAATTGCTGAAGATGTTGGCGTAGGATGGTTGATATCAGTGCTCCAAAGCGTTCCACTGCCATCAATATTGCCACTTGAAATTGTCAGCACGCCATCATTAATTGTCCAAGCTGCTGTGCCGTTGACACCCGAAATTGGTGCCTCGCTAGGATCAGTTTGGGTAATCACCTGTGCTTGACCAGTTTTTTCGTATTGCACTTCGGCCTTTGTTTTAGCGGCTGCAACAACATCATCTTTGGCGTTGCCCAAATTCGTCACTTGCGCTGGCTGCGAAGTATCAATTGTTTGCTGACCCATAGTTGAAGGCTCAACCGAAGTCTTTTGACTAGTAGACTGATCCACCTTTGTTGGTTGCGTTATCTGTGTCGTCTGATTCTCACCGTTTTTTTGAGCGTTAGTCTGATTTGTAGCTTGCTTGGTGCTAAGTGTACTTGCACTAGCAGTTTTTGCTGCATCTGTCTTTTGGGTGCTACTTTGGTCATCGTTTGTCTTAGCTTGTATAACCGTTTCAGTAGTCCCACTTTGAGTCGAATTAAGTGCTGTATTAGCTTGCGCCGTTAACCCCATCCCCAACATTGAAATACCAAACACTGCGGTGGTTAAACTAGCAACAAGCCACAGTTTTCCAGCCTTATAGAGCTTTTTATGAACCGAAATCCCCCATTCATCGTGCATTAGTTTCGTGACTGCTTTGTCGACTTTCATTTTCATGATTAATAACCCCCTTAATCATCTATGATCCATCAACAGTTCCAACTTAGCTATATTCTAACGCATTTCAGGGGTGTACACTAACTAAAAATGCAAAAAGTTGCCGTTTTTTTGCCCGTGAACAGACTCTTACTTTATCGAAACAACAAAAGGACATCCGTTAACTTCAGATGTCCTTCCATCAGCTATTGCAATAAGAATGTGATTAACCCACCAGGTGTTAAAGGCAAACTATTCTAAATTAATCTAACCGCGCTTTTTCCGCAAACCAACTAACCCCAATAAACTCACCATACCAGCTAAAAGTATTCCCATCACAGATTTGGTTTGACCAGCATTTTCATCCGTTTGTGGTAGCTGTTGCGCATCTGTCTCAATCGTTTGGTCACCATTTATTTTGACATCCTGCACATCGCCGTTAACCTTACCATTTGAGCTAACAACCGTAGTCTTAGGTGCCTCAACACCCTCCCCATTACTTTGTCGTTCCGTTTCGGGTTCTGGCTCGCCATTCGGTTCAACGACCGTTGGCTGTTCAGTATCCGGCTGCGTCACTGGCGGTTGATCCGTCGTTGGCTGAGTCACTTCAGGGCTAATCGGGGTAGCCGTCCCACTATCAATTGTCGGCGTACCAGGCTGCTTTTCAGGTGCGGCGTAAACATAGGTCACGTCAATCAGCTGATTCAAAATATCGGGGTCTGTAATGGCAACATTCCCGTTGATGTGAATCCCTGTCTTAGCTAATTTTGCTAGGAAACCCTGGTAAACATCAGGACTGGTTGAATTTTCATCAAATCCCTGACTTGCTAACCCATCCAAGATTGCCTGTGCCAAATCAGCGTCCGCATTATTCGCCAACAATGCGCCCAACGTTTCGTAGGCCGCTGGCAAGACGAGTTCATTTTCAGTTCCTTCATTTAAAATCAAATGGGTCACGGTAAAATCGCTATTGAATTTTAAGGTTAGGGTAGTTGGTACACCGTTCTTGCCATTGCTAGACGTCAAAACAATTTTCTCAAGGGTCGTCGTTGGCAACGTAACGTCACTATTCTGATCAGTCGTCACCGTCTGCGTTGGTTCGATCTTAGTCTGATTGGCATCGTCGTATACGTAATTAGCCGTGATTTTGGCCGGCACAATTTTATAAACGACATTTAACAGCGTAGTTGGTGCATCTCCAACTGCTTGACCATTTTCGTCAACATCGGTACCAGACGCAATCGTTTTAATCGGTACCGAGTTATTAGGGTTCAATTGCGATCCATCAACCGTACCGTCAGCTGAAGCAACTTCATAACCAACATAGCGGTAGTTGACCCCTTCGTAATTAAATGACAAATCCAGTGGCAACGTGGCGTCCTCATTGAACGCCCCCTCACCAGTTACTGGAACATCGTTAATCGTAAGTGGTGTTATTTCACCAGTTTCAGTATTTTGAACATAGAATGCAATACCAATATTCGCCTGAGTATCAGTTTCTTCACTAGAAGTGCCGTTATCTGGGGCTTCAGCATCATTGCCAAAATCGTTCATCGCTTGTTCATACAGTTCCTTCAATGTATCCAGCATCGCTTGATTCGAATCTGTCACTGGTGTCGTTGCAGTAGCGTCTTTATCGTAGACAAACGTGACTCGAGTGATCGCCGGTGATAAGTCGGTGTTCGTTTCATCAACAGTGCCATCCATCCGAATCCCAATGCTGCGCAGATTATCTTGAATGGACACATTACTAATCGTTTGAATGCCATTTTGACCTAACAGCGCCGACAAGAGATGCTGACCAGCAACGTTATCAGCCGTTTTGGACAATTTAATAGTGGCTTGATCATTATCACCAAGTGTGACTGTCAGGGTTTCCTTATTCGTAATGGTTGGACTAACCGGATCGTCAACTAACAAAATAATTTTGGTTGGCTTGCCGGTATTTCCAGTAGCATCGCTACCATCTGTATAAAGATGATCCGTAATGAGGATCGGCAGTTTTTTATAGACGGCTGTGAAGACGTAATCCTGGTTATTCGGCACACTAATATGAGCATACAGATCTTGACCGTTGAGCTTAAAGCCATTCGTTTCATTGGTGACACTCACAAATTCATAACGGCCTGCAGCATCGTCACTAATGACCGGCAAGGTGTCAGCAGGTTCACCACTAGCCTCAGCCTCAGCAATTCTGGCTTTGAGATCAGCAACCTGTTCATCCGTCACAACTAACGTATTTGCGACTCGGGTCGTAAATATCTGATCGACGGGAACCTTGGCCGTTTCGCTAAAGATCAAATCACCATCAGGCGTTTTCATGTTGATCGTGACTGAGCCCATATCTGAAGCTTCGTCCGCCGCCATCCGAGTAATCATCTGCGCTTTTCCAGTCGTTTCATAAGCCTGCTCTGCCTGTGCCTTGGTTGCATCCGCCACGTGGTCACCTGCAGTCCCTAAGTTATAAGTCTGCACATCTTCAGCCGTAGCTTGAGAAGGCGTTGGATCAGCAGTCGCCGCCTGCGAGCTTGTATTCGCTTTCATTTCATTGCTTGAGTTAACCTCCGCTGTTTCATTCACAGTCGAACTAGTCAGCGGCACTTCCTGCTGGTTCAATCTATCCCCTGCGGTCGTCGGTTGACTTGTCTGGTCGTTCACTGCATCCGTTTCACCAGTAGTAGCTTCAGCCTGAGCCGAACCCATACCTAACAACACCCCAGCTAATGCCAAACTGGCAATACTGGCCGTGAACCACTGTTTCCCATTTTTATACGCACGATAATGCACTTTGTTCCCCATCTTTGCAGTTTGTTGCCGAATCCGTTCAGTCATCTTTGATCCCCCCAAATACTAGTGGTGGTACTTTCCGTCTGATTATCCTAATGAACAACGGCTGTCTATCTACTCTTATCGATAGACGGGCCGTTAAGATATGGCATTAACCATTTCTCCATGCTTGTATAATAGCATATCCGAATTTATATGACTATAAAAAATTATTGATCTATTTGGGAATCCTGCATATCATATACGCGGAATCTATTTATCAAGCTCCCTCGTGTACCAAATGGGTAGCCGGTGCTGTTCAGGGAGAATAAGTAGTGTACTCTGGTGTAAAATAAACTAGTCCTTCATTATTCACGGAAAGGGAGTTTGATAGCATGATTAATTTAATTTTCAAAAATAACCAATACCTCGACCGTAACAACCAATTCACCGCCGATATTGAACAAGCCCGCATTATTAAAAGTCGTAAGATTGCTAATCAAGTTGCGGCTAAATATGATGCCGAAGTCACCAGTTATTCCTGGATGCCGGACCGCGAAAATCCGTGGTTAGACGACATGGAAGATGAGTAAATGAATAAACAGCTAGTAAAGCCCACCCTCAACAAAGTTAATTCATGGGTGGGCTTATTTGCTTGCTTTTTGCTATAAAACGTTACGGAAACAGCGTGAATGAGTGGTATTTTTGATAGTTCAGCCATGTGAAAGTAGTGGCTGATTGGTGCATTATCACCAATTCTATTCCCCTGACTCCCATTTATACGTTTTTGCTAATAGAACGGGAACCGAATACACTTTATCATATATTTTTTTATTATCCGGCCGGAAATGAACAGAAGAATAACTAAACCGTTTTTGACCATCTAAGATACCTGACACAGTTAAATAGTCTCCCGGATTCACGTTTAAGTCAGCATGTAGTTTAACACTACTTGGCGCATCGACCTTTAGTAAAACGACATTTTGCGGCTGTCTGCCGATTCCACCCTGCAGCCAAATATAGGTCCATTTATTAGTGTTATCCATTGAGTCAGCCTGCATCACCGTACCCTGCCAGCTCCAGGCTGTCCCATTATATTTTCTAGGATTATTAACGATTGCTCGAGGTGAAATCTCTTTACCTGGTTTGGTCTCTCCCGCAAATTCAATCTCGTCTTCATCTGCTTGCTTAAAAAGTTTCATCGGCGTGTTTGCACTTGAATACACTCTTAGTTTTCCCTGAGACTTTTTGATGCCGGATGAACTGGTAGCGTTGGGACCTGGCTTAGCAACACTTACACTTGACCTAGCGCACCCACTTAAAGCCAAGAACGTTGTGATAACACCTAATTGTAAAATACCACCATATTTTTGCATATACGAATTCCCCCCTTTTTAACCATCGATAAATCAAGTAGGATTTATGACATATTCTTCCTTGAAAGCATCACAGTAACATGCCTATGGCAAACTAATCAGCAAACGCGTCTTTACCTGCGGATCCATCACCATTTGATGTGCTGAGGCTGCTTCACTTAAAGACAGCCGTTTAAATGCCGGTGCTTGTAGCACATCCGCGTGTGCCAGTAACCATTCATCCGCCTGCGTCAAACTTTCTAAGCTTGCATGACTGATGACAAATCCACGCAACCGTTGTTCAGCCATGTAGAATTGAGGCAAATTAAAAGTAGCTGCAGGCTTTGGAGAGGCTGCAATCAGGATGATCTGACCACCTACTGCCAGCTGATCTAAATTAAGTTGAAGTGGGACTTGTCCTGAGGTATCGACGATGGCATCAACCGGTTGGGAAAGCTGTTGCTCCCACCCTTCAGCATAGTCAATAACTTCAGCGCCCAAAGCAGTTAAGGCTGAAAAATCGCGTGGGTTAGCCGTTGCCATCACACGAAGTCCAGCAATCTTTGCGCACTGAATCAGCAAGCGGCCGACATGCCCTGCACCGCCTTCAATCAATAGCGTCTGTTCCGGTTTAAGTTTCAAAAGTTGCGTGACAATAATGGCTGCGGTCGCACCAGGATGAACTAGTGCTAGCCAACCACTGGGGTCGCTTATTGGCATTGGAAAAAGCCGTGTTTCCGGAATAGCGGCAAACTGGCCCGTAATGCCTTGGCGACCACCATAACCCATACTGTTCGTCCACACGCGATCACCAACGTGAAAAGCATGAACTTGCGTGCCCGTCTTTACGACGGTGCCCCAAGCATCTCGCCCAATAATTTGCTGCGAGTTGCTTGGTGTCTGAAAAGCACCGGAGCGGACGTAGGCATCAACCCGATCAACCGCTGCCTCTTGAATCTTCACGAGAACATCAGTCGGACCGATTGCCGGCACAGGTAACTGCCCCACTTGAATTTGATTGATATCGCCCGTGTGTGTGAAATAAGCGGCTTTCATCATCTGATCCTCGTTCATCAATCATTCATCCTCTCCTAAATACTTCCCATTTTTTCTTCTATGTCAGTTCTACTCACAAAATTCCGATAGCTAGTGTGACTCGTTGATACTATTGTACTCACTAGAATGAGGAAACGTAAGCATAATTTTTTCCGGAGAACAGACACCACAGCGGGTAAAAAATCCGGAAAACTCAGAACCCGTTTTGATTCAGTCACTGCTAGTTCCGAAACTTTTCATACCTTAATGAGAACAGTAAAATAGGGCCACTTTGTTGAAATACTTTCAGTACTTCAGCAAGGTGGCCCTATTCTCACAAATTACCACGATTTAGACCTTTAAAACTGACCGACAACTGTGGCAATGCAAATATAGAGCAATATAATTACAGCAACAACCGCTATAATTGCAGCGAGACAACTATTAAAGCAATCAGCGCAGCCCTCAGCATCTTCGCCCAATTTGATCATCATTTACCCCTCTCGGAAGCTTATTATGACGCGTTTTCAGATGGATTTACGGATAATTTTCTTGAAAGTCCTGTTCATATCTACAGACTTAATATTATAGCGCTATAAATACCTACTAACAACACTATTTACAGCTTGTAAATTGAGTAGACTAATGTCGCTAATAATAGAAAAATTAAATCTAATTATCTCCTGCTTGTATTTGTAACTTATACAAAAGCCGACCCTCTCAGATCAGCTCTGTGCCGCATTGTTCTCTTAAGGGGCTAATGGGAATCGGGTAGGTTTAGAGCATCCTATAGTGACAAGTCATTCATCGACGTTTCTAATACATCAGTGGTACCAAATATTGATTAGCAAACGCCTCTGCATCAGCATGACTAGGATGATTTTCATCATCAACTTCGGGATGATATTTGATCAGACTGTCATCCACATTGAAAAGCCGCTGTCGGCCCTTAACAGGGAATGGTTCAATAGCACGTACATGATCAAGCAGCCAAGCATACTGACGATCACCCAACTTTTTAACGTCTTTGACCCGTACCACCACAATGGCATGACCGGGTATAGTTTCCGGTATCTTCTGCGCGGTGGCACAGATTAACAAATCACCACGGTACTTCGTCGACCAGCTGCGATACTCGACGGTTTTGTCACCGGCCAGCACGTCCCAAGCATAGTCGGCTCTCAGCGATAAAGCTTTCATAATTTCACTTCATTTCATCAAAGATTTACAGCGTCATCATGGCATAAAATCTATGGTATATCAACGTTTTCGAATGTTTAATTATTTGGAAAAATGGTTGCATTCATATCAGAAAAATTGATACATTTAATATGAATGAATATTTAAGATAAAGGAATGATGTCAAAGATGACTCAAATCAAGGGTAACCCCATTTTAGAAAAAGAAGCTGAAAAGAATCAGGTCATGAATGCCGAACGTGAACAGGCATTGACTCAAGAACTTGAAAAAGTTCATTCAGAGTTAGCCTATACTAAAGCAGAAGAGTTCAACAGAGACTTGAAAGCCTGCCACGTTGACTTATACGCCAGAACTTATACCAAAGATGGTAAGGCAGATCCTAAATTACAGGCATACGTGGACCGCTTTTTCGGCAAAGTTACTCAGGATCTAGATCACGATGAAATGCTGTTACTCAGAGACTGTATTGTCAGTGCTTTTGAGGCTGGCGGTAAGGGCTTGAAACAAACTTGGACTAGGGCTGAATAAAACTTGTTCGTGTGCCACATTTGCCACATAAAAAAGTGGCTTTGGAAAAATAACCAAAGCCGCTTTTTTAATGTCTATTAATTCATTAATGTTACCTCTTGATAAGTACTGATGTTACTAAAAAGCCGACCCTCTCAGGTCAGCTCTGCACCGCATTGTTCTCTTATGCGGGTACCCAACAATTCAATCACAGGGAGATTGAATTTTATCACTTATTACCTGCTATTCCTTATCTACTACATATGCTACGAATTTTCGAGTTTGCGCTTCAAATATCATATGTAATCAGAATCTAAAATTGAAATGTTTAAAGCTTATAAAAGCATTTATAATTTTATAAAATTTATCGCAAAAAGATTCTATATAATCAGCAAATTCTCGACATTTTGCAAATACCTGCTTTAACGTTAAGCTGTTATTTGCATTCATGGACTCAATAGATTATGTAACAATAAAGTGTATTCTTGCCTTTAATGTCAATTTTCCTCTCTGAATTCCTATCATCTTATACTTATAGTTCTATCAACTACTGTGATTTGTACAATTAATGTAAGATGTGAGGACAAAAATTAGACATAGTAAAACCCCTATTGTATTACATATTATCAAAAATGTGATATTATTACATTGTATAACAAATATTGAATTGAATGATTAGTGGGGATTCAATTTTGTTGTCAACAAAGTTCATGGAGGAGTGAATGATATGATTAAGCAAAGCTCAAATGTCAGAACTAATAGTCAATTTGGCAAGTATAAGTCTAGTAAACTGTGGCTCACAATGGGGGTAACTTCAGTTGCTTTAGGTGTCACTACATTTGCTGCTAATCCAATTGGTTTAAACGCAAAAGCTGATACAGCAGATAATACCAGTCAAACAACCGCATCAAGCACTGCGTTAGCTGGAAATAGTACTACATTAAGGACAAGCAATTCTGCACCAACTGCTGCTGATACAGGCTCCGAAAAAGATACTCCAGCTGCTAATACACCCAGAAAGCAATCAGCTGAATTAGCAAAGGCTACACCTGCTAAGCCGGCCACTGGTACCAGTGCAACAGCTTCCGAAGATTCCAGCGCACCTGCAACAACTACGATGGTTCCTGAGAATGTCAAACCAGCAGCTAAGGAAGCGGAGCAACCATCAGAAACTAAAGTTACCAATTTAGGTGATGCAACTTCAGATGAAATTGCGAACGCTAAAGCAAAAGCAGCAACAGATTTTGATCAAACTGGTGTAGCACAGACTGTTACGGCTGTTAGCCCAGCTTCCGTGGTTAAAAATACTTATACAGTTCTATTTAGGTCTTCCTATAGTACTATTGCAGGCCAGTCGACTCTCGACTTGACTGAAGATGAATTTAATAATGGCACTTATGCTAAGCCGGAGTTAGCCGGATATTACACGATTAACACTAAATCCGAAAAGGGTCTTCAAGGAGCACAAGTCGAAATTGGTGGTAACCTATATCCTGGTACGTATATCGAAGCTAACGTTGTTCCCTTAAGCAGTCTGATGACCGTTAACATCCAGTATAGTATTGGAGAGCCAGCATCGGTACGAATGACGGTCGGTGACTTTGTAAATTATAAATATACTTCTGGTGATGTTGTTGATCAAAATCTTCACCTCTCTCTCTTGGGAGATCATTTTCCAGGTTTTGATGTAACTAAGGTTACTACTAGCATTCAGCCTACTCTTGGTATTTGGGGCTCATTAATGGGAAAAATGCAAGTTGACGTGCAATCCAAGTACAGCGACGCAGAATCGTTCCGTTCAGCATACTTTATTGGTAATAATTTAGTCTCCAAAGGTATGGGAACAACTGATTATTTCACCATACAAACCCCACTAGTACAAATTCCAAATATTTTGGACACCCTTTCTATAATTAACGGAATTGTTCCTGATGCAACCCTAAACTTAGATAACAGTAAAATAACGTTTACAAAAGATGGTGTCTCTAAAGATCTTACTTTTAACGATTATTTCAAGCAGGTCCTTGGCGTTGACTTGTCTGCTTCAGATGCTGAATTAAAGGCCGTTGAGCAAAAGACAGAAACTCGGGTAGCTAATGCTGATTCTTTGTCTAAGATTTATATTTCAAAGATAACCGCTAATGGTGCTCTTGAACAAGCTTATGAGAAAGCTATCAAAACACATAACCCGTTAGACGTATATGATTTCTTAGCCCGTGCTAGTGTCGCATTTTCGACAGACACCATGCAGGTTGGTGGTAAAACATCTGACTGGTACACTCAGTACGCAATGGAGCAAAGTAAAACAGCAGTCGGCGAACCGGTCAGCGTTAATCCAAGTGATTACTATGATAATAGTAAAAATAATGGTAGCAACCCTCCTACTGATCATCCAACTAATCCTAACAAGGATAATGGTGGTGGCAATCCAACTACAGATCAACCAACGCCTCCTACCACGAATAATGAGGTACCATCAAACACAAATGCGGTACCAAGTAATAACTCATCAAATGGTAACGCAGTGACTAATACTGAAAAGACAAGTAACAATAGTACGCAGAATAGGCCTTCTAATCGAGAAAGTGAAAATGGTACAGTTGAGAAAAATACTGTGAAAAACGGCAATGCAAGTACATTACCAGCATCTAACCAAGTAGAACAAGAAGCTAACCATGCTGTCAATGCTCAAAAGCTTCCACAGACACATGAAGCTTCAGACCGTATGGCAATGACTGTTGGCAGTATTTTACTAACACTCGCCGCTGGGTTACTTGGTCTAGGCTTCAAACGTCGTAAACAGACTAAGTAGTATATTAATATGCTTAATGTCACGCATGATCAGATAAACAGTTGTATTAAATGATTCAATCAATTAATGTACCCCCAAAGTTTTTACAACTTTGGGGGTATTTTGTTGGAAACAAACTATTCATGGCGTTTTCTACGTCTCAAACCAAACAATGCAAAACTTACAGTAAAAGAGCCAACCCTCTCGGATTAACTCAAAATCAATACTTATAAATTTAAGCGGGTAACGGGAATCGGATCCGCGACTCAAGCTTGGGAAGCTTGAATTTTAACAAGAATTGTCTATTATTCCTTATATACCAAGGATTTCTGAAATTGTATATTGAAATTTGTATGTAATTTTGTATGTAATAAAAATCTAAAAGTGAAAGGTTTATGGCTTCCAAAAATATTTATAATTTGCGATTCTATAAAATCTTTCACAAAAATGTTGCTACATACTCAGTAGATTATCAATCATTCTACAGATGCAGAAAATATTAATTAGCATAATTCAATATTATCACGTTGATCTACTCTTCATATTCATTTGGCATTGAGCTTAGATTAGCTTATCCATCTTAAAAAAATCCAAAAATTGTTATGCACTATGTGAAAGAATACTGCTTGCTGAGTTATACGAGCAATCAAGGCAGAATACTCTCTTGGCAAGGATTTTCTGAATCATGCCGATAAAACTTTTTAAGAGGTACTTGGGGTGTATCAAATGACGAAAAAATGTATCAAATCAGTTTAAATTAATTACTAACTGACAAAATTTGCGAAATCAGTAAGAATAACGTTATCTAAACCAATATTAGTAACTCTAACTATACACAACTAGTTACAAAATATTTACAATACTCACTAGATAATTCCTTAGTCTTGATGTTGCAGATTTCATCAACTGGCACAAATTTTCTAGGTTTCGAAGCAATAATACCATCGTAATAGTCTGTATCTCAATTCTTTTATTTTTCAGGGCAAACCACTTGATTTGGACGTAGGCCAGATATTAGTATTGTCAAACCTCCTGCCAAAGTATCCTAGTTTAGTCTACAATAATTAAGAGAAAAAGCATACACCAATATTTAGTTTTGAACACCATAGAAACCCTCTGAAGTCAGTAAATACACTATTTGAATTCATCCACTACCCAAAGGTATCATGATAATTTCGCTTCTGTTATCGTACAGGACGGAAGCAATCATATTATTTTTGTCCCACGAAAGCCCAATTTCTCAAGAAAAATTGAAATACCTAAAAGCTGCAACTCATTTGACAACTCAGGGAATAATTCTATACTCAACTCAACGATTATTCATTTAAAGGGGAAACATGTCATGGATACCAAAAATCAAATTTTAAAAGCAGCATATAAACTTTTCCAGGAAAAATCATACGATGAAACTAGTGTGACTGATATCTGTGATGCCTGCCATCTCACCAAACCGGCGTTTTATTATCATTTTGCCGCTAAATCCGATTTATTACTGTCGTTTTATAAATCAACTGTCGAAAAACTCGTATTAACCATCGACGTTTCGGATACGAACTACTGGCGTCAACTAGTCATGTGTTTTGTGCATTTAGCTCAGGCCGAAAACAAACTAGGCGCTGATATCATCAGCAAAGTTTTTATCGCCAACTTAGCGCAAAACCAGCATACATTTGATTTTAATGACTCATTCAAAAACACCTGTGTAACGTTAATCACAAAGGCACAGGAATCTAAACAAATTAAAGCCACTCAGGATCCAACTGAATTGTTCTACACAGCTTCATATATTTTTACTGGCTACGACGTGATGTGGGCGATTGAACGTGAAGAGAGTACCCGTATTAATGGCTTAATATCGTCGTTTAGCAATCTGTTTAATGTATCTGAAGAAGCTGAATTCACACTGTAAGGGTCAATCCATATTGGGTTGACCTTTATTTATTTGCGTGTTATTCTTTACCCGAGTCAAGATAGTGAAATTTCAAACAAGAAAGGTCGAATAATCATGAAGGGTTGGCAATTTACTGAGACAAATGCACCGTTAAAACTAGTGGAACAACCGGATCCTACCCCTAAACCAAACGAAGTAGTGTTAGATTTGAAGGCTTCTGGTCTTTGTCACACTGATGTTGGAATTCTACATGATCCAAGTTGGGGACCTATGGTTGCTGCCCCAGTCATCATTGGTCATGAAACAGCGGGTCTAATAACCCAAGTTGGAACCGAAGTCACAAATTTCAAGGTTGGTGACCGAGTTGCCGTTTCACCACAAAATCCCGATACTGGGCAAACTATCGGAGCGTTTCGTGATGGTGGCTATGCTGATAAATTAGTCGTACCTGCTATGCAACTTGTCCCTCTACCTGATAATGTTTCATTTCTTCAAGGTGCTGCGGCTACCGATGCTGGTATGTCTGCTTATCATCCCCTTTTTGTAGTCGGTAAAGCCAAGAAAGGCATGAAAGTTGGAATCATTGGTATTGGTGGCCTAGGTCAGTTTGCAACCAACATGGCAGTAATTGAAGGTTGTGAAGTCTATGTAGCTGATACCAAGTCCTCCTCACGTGATTGGGCAATGAAAGTTGGTGCTACTGCTGCTTATGAAAATATTTTGGATTTAAAACAACACCATTTGGATTTAATTATAGATTTTGCTGGCTTTGATACAACAACTAATGAAGCTATCGAAGCAGTTAATGTTGGTGGTACTGTCGTTGTAGTGGGAATGGGTATTTTACATTCAACAATTAATACTGGTACCCTTATTTTCAATAACATCAAGCTAATTGGGAATTCAGGTGGTACCCCAGACGATATTGCGGAAGTGTTAAAATACTTTGCTACAGGGAAAATGCAACCAATGCTTGAAACGATTGACTACGATCAGATTCCAGAAGGCCTGAATCGTGTTCAAAGTGGTGATATTGCCGGCCGACTTGTTGCTACACGCGAATAAAAATGTTCAATACATTTTGTAAGCGGTTACGGTCAAGGAGGCTGACATCATGTCTAAATTAAAAAATGGTACGTATCAAGGTAGTGGTACTGGTAATCGAGGTAAGATCACCGTATCCGTGACCGTTAAAGATGATAGAATCACAAATGTTAATATTGATAATCAAAACGAAACTGACGGAATCAGCACTGCAGCACTACAAAAAGCCCCAGAGTTAATCACAAATTACCAGTCTTATAATATTGATGCCGTAACAGGTGCAACAGTAAGTTTTCAAGCAGTTCAAAAAGCAGTTCAAAATGCATTGACCAAAGCTGGTGACGACAGTACCTTTGATAAGCCGATTGATCTAAGAAATACTGTCGAAGAAACAGATGATACTGACTATCGATATCTTGATTCAGCGACTCTAAAATTTGAAGATTCAACAGATGTTTTAATCGTAGGTGCTGGTGCCTCAGGGCTCTCCGCTGCGATTGCTGCCCGGCAAGCAGGCGCTAATGCACTCGTGTTAGAATATGCATCCAGTTACATGCTATCTGACATGACCTTATCGGGTGGTTACTATAACGCTGGTGGCGGTACTAGTTTGCAACGTAAGCAAGGCATTGAAGATTCCAAAGAGAACTGGGATAACTATCTTAAGGCAGTTGGTCAAGGATTTGAAGATGATATGATGCGTGAAACCATCGTTGAACACGGTGCCGAAGATTATGAATGGCTAGTTAAAGACGTTGGCGTAAACTTTCTAGAAGTTCAAATGATTGGTAATGAAATGGCTATGAAAGATTATGCTACTCCTGCTGCGCGATCTCACTTAACAGCTGAAAAGAGTGGTGTTGGCTTATCTCGTCCATTATTCAAAAAGGCCAGCAAACTCGGAACTAAGTTTATTTTCAACGTTACTGCTCAAAGCTTAATCACTAATAAAACTGGGCGTGTAATTGGTGTTCACACCAATAAAGGCAACTATCGTGGTAAGAATATTATTGTAGCAACCGCGGGCTTTTCACGAAATAAAAATCTACTCAAGAGTTTTGCACCAGATTTCGCAGTTGGTGAGTCCTATGGTTCTATCCGACAAAATGGTGACGGCATTATCATGGGTACCGAAATTGGTGCTAAATTATCAGATATGTGGATGCCAATTGCTAGTTCAATTGGAACACAATCGGGTGATAACGTTTGTATTGGACCAATTTGTGCAGCTTGGAAATATCCATATATTTGGCTTGGTAAGGATGGTAAACGTCACTTCAGAGAAGACATGTACTTCGAGGAAGGGTCCAAGCACATTGCTGCTTTACCGGGCGGTTATGTTTGGTTAGTATTCGATCAACGCATGGCCGATGAAAATCCAGGTGCTTTCTCAGCACCAGCTGCCTCCCCTCGTCTAAAACGAGAGGTTGAAGATGGTTACTTTAAGAAGGCCGATACTATCGAAGATTTAGCTAAGCAAACTGACCTTGATCCAGAAGTATTAAATGCTACAATCAACAAATGGAACACTGATTCAGAAAATGGTCAAGATTCTGAATTTGGACGTGAAAATGTACTTGGGACACTCAAGGCTCCCTACTATGCGGCCAAAATGGCACCATCTACACCTGATACCGCTGGCGGGTTAACTATCAACAGCCACACTCAGGTCTTAGACAACCGTGACAAGATTATTCCCGGCTTTTACGCGGCCGGAAGTACCACTGGTGGTTGGCGTGGTATGACATATCCTGGCTGTGGCATGGGCATCACCAACGCAATTGTGTTTGGTCGTTTAGCTGGTGAAGAAGCTGCCAAAAGTATTCTCGACGCCAACAGTGGTGCTTCCCAGCATGAAACCACCACTGATGCAAGTACCGGCGCTTCACACCATGTTAATGCATAATAAACTTCTATAATCTAAAACAAAGATTCAATTACCCATTCCATTATGGATGATTGAATCTTTTAAATTTATAACTAATTGTGCGGGCCAGAAATTGCAGTTTGTATTTTAGCAATTTCATCATCTTTATTGTACGTATAAAGTGAAACATTCCGGAGCAGATACTCACGTACTTTCATTACTATTAGGCTTGCAAAATCGAACAAGAGTGTTACACCACATTGTTTGATGTCCTGCTGAGTTGTATATAAAAAAGGTAGCCAATGTTCTCATAATCTCAAACCGAGTGGAATACTCTTCGGTATTATGAGTGTGATTCAACAATAATTCTAAATATTTAGAAAGGAAGATCAGTATGCCACAAGGCATTAATACTCTATATGTAATAAAAGAATATACGCCGCAATCAATGACCATTCCCGAAATTTTTGACACAGATAAATATTCACAAATGTTAGGTGTCACATTTTCTGCATCTGGTGATTTTATCAACAAATATTTAAATCCACTTGAAAAATTAACTCTAATCGTTGGTATTCCAGAAGAAAAAGTCCAGCGTAATACTAGTCAGGCTATGGCTCATCATAATATGCAAAAGAAGATGCAGCAAATCTTAAATCATGAGGGCACTAACTTATATCAGTCCTTAAACATCGAGATTAAGAAGCAGGTTAATACTCAGCATTTTAAAGTATTGGCGCCCCTGTTTTATACAATCCATTCAAAATTTTATTTATTATCAAATTTAGATCAAACTGAAACACGCTTAATCCTTGGATCAGCTAATCTATCGGCCCAAGCTTTTAAAAGCAGCAGTTCCCAATTTGAAAATATTTTGATTTTAGATAATAATCCGCTGTTTGACATCTATAAAGACTATTTCAATAATCAATTACTACCGGTTGTTGATGATTTTATTCCCAAAGAAGCAATTAAAATTGTCACAAAAAACATACGGACTCTACCAAAGGACGCTAATGTTGAACAAGCATACCTATTATCACCTCAAGACATCAATAAAATTCAAGAAGAATCCTTTATCGATACTGCTGAAGCTGTCAATCAAAAATTAAATGTTGGCATAGTACCAATGGAAACCATTTCTGAGATGAAAAATGCACCTGAGGAAATTCATGATGTAAAAGCTAGAACTAGAACAATCAACTACCAGCTTGAGACTGGTGCTACATTAATTAAAGAAATGGTAGTACCCAAAAGTAAAACGCCTAAGATTCAAACGCCAAGTAAATTGAGAACTGCCTTTAAAAACAAAATAAAAATCAAGAAAACTAAAAATGTAAATGCTAATATTCTCGAATTAAACGAAATGTATTCCAAACCAGCACTACGTAATATTGACGATCATATCACTGGCTTTTCAATAAAACGTGATGAACATTCTAACGACCTCATGCCATATGGGAAATTGGCTACTAAAGAAGAAATTGAAGCTAGTTTAAAAAACATTAACCATATGCTACGTAATTACAAAAACTTCGCCATTGATTATGATAACGATTATGGTGCAAGAGTTTATGAAGCAATTCTATATGCCTTTACTGCTGCTTTCATTTGGGAAATTCGTCAACACAGTAGTTTAAATACCCAAGAAGGCAACGACATTCCTCAATTTCTGTTTATCGGTGGAACGGGCGGCTCAGGAAAGTCTAGTTTACTGGCCTACATTTCAAAATTGCTTGGTATATATGGGAATGTACAATATCTCGATTATTCGGCCATTTTACCGTATGGCACTCATAATATAAAAAGCCAAACCATTGAACAATTACGCCGCTGGTTTAGAACTGAAAATGCTGCACCAATGTTGATTGACGAAGTCCCTAGTGAATTCTTCGAAAAAGATAAATATGGCAATGATTTAGTTGTTCAAGAAACTAATAATGCTGCAGACCTTGACCATGCTTACCCTGCTATGATAGCAACTACCAATGCGGATGCTTATACTTTCAAAGAACAAGCTCGTCGTCGAAGCTACTATCTTAAAAATGACCGTGTTTTTGACGATGCAAAACGAGAGCAATCAACTAAAGAATATGCAAATGTGTTAAATAATACTACGGACTTGTTATATCAGGATTTCTTGGTACGGATGAGTGAACTGATTGAAACTAATAAAGCCGTTTATAATCAATATGCGGATCAAGGTAAAATTGATTTTATGTATAATACCCGTCAAATCTTCAAGCAATATTATGACATCGTGGATTTACCAATCCCTACTTATTTCCCACAATCACGGTATGATGACAGTCAAGAAAGCAATCAGGAACGTTGGCGTAAGCTCTATGAAACGATGCCAGAAGAATTTAACTATCATAAAGATACCAATTCATTATTCTTCCGTATTACCAAAGTTGATGAAAACGACTCTAGCCGATTCAATGCTAACGGTAAAGCGTCATTTGTCTACAAAAATGCCCTATCACCCAAAGTTATTAGAGGAAGTAAAGAAGGCATTACTGTCGAGTTAAAAGCAAGCGAATTTTTTCATTGGATTGGAATTAATAATCCATATATTCACAAAGGCCTTTTCAGTCTATTTTATAAACAGAAATAAGTGACACTCTGTCTCTTGATTTATCAAACATAACTAACTATATTGTGTGAATCCTTAGCTGAGCGATGGACTCCCACCTACATTGCCGTTCCTTGTTCTGCAATAGCATATCATTCGATAAACACTGGAGCCAAAGATACAAAAATACCTCCAAAATTGTTTTCAATTTTGGAGGTATCATTATATCATTACTATTCTTATAATTTCTGGTTACTTATGCTGAGTATCCAGCAACAAATTCTGTTTGAATCGTAACAAGTGCATTAGTTGCTTCAACTGTATCGCTAACTGCCACCAATTGAGATTTTGGCAAGCGTTCACTCAATGTTTTATACAGTTGGTCGTCTGAATGATAGCCCGCTGCAAGTACAATTCCATCTGCGGGAATTGTACGGGCTTCACCATTACGCTATCAGTACTGAGTGATTGAACTGTTGATGCCATCACGGTCACATGTCCGCGCTCAGTGTCTGCCAAACATGCGGCAGTTTCAGTTTCCATTTTGCCATTACCAATAACGACTAATTCACCTTTTATTTAACAATTTGAAGAATATCATCAGTCTTGGCACGAGGATGTTTTTCAAATTCATTAATACGATTAAGATCTTCATTTTCTTGTGCATAGCCTAAACCAATCCCCATGAAAATCGCTTCATCTTCAGGAATGTCAATTACCTGACGAATTTCTTGTGGATAGCGAATGAATTCATAGGCTGGGATACAGTCAACACCTTGTTCACGTGCAGCTAAGGTAATGCCATAACCAAATGCACCCGCATCGTAAGCAGAGAACATTGTTGCATTTTTAGGAATAGTGATATAAACAATTGCTGGGGCATGGAAATCCCATGCACTCTCTTTATTGAAACCTAATTTGTCAGTTGACCCGTCTTCTGGGAAAGGACTGACATCGCCTGCTTGCCAAAAGTCACGCATATTCGTCCATTCAGCTGCAGACCAGTCTTTATCTGTGAATTGTGGTGGTACGACCTCAGTCCAAGATTTTTTGTTGCCCATGACGTTGGTATGATGCGATTCATGCATTTTCTTTGCAGCCTCACCAGTAAGTACGTAGGCTTTCCAAGGTTGGCTGTTACACCAAGAAGGTGCCCACTGTGCTTCAGCAATAATATCTTTAATTAATTTTGTGTCAATTTCTTGATTCTTGAATGATCGTGCAGAATGTCGTGCACGTAAAAGACTTTCGCTCATGATGATTTCTCCTTTATAATAAAATAAAAAGAATAACATGTTATCGTTTTCATAACTTTATAATAGCACTATACAAGTACGTGTCAATATAAAAAATAACATGTTACGGTTTTTAATAATTGAATTTCTTGAAATGGATTGCTATCATCACGTTATAATGGTAATTATTGAAAATTAAGAGGGAAACTAGAAAATGACATCAATTAAAACGACTTTGAAAAGAAAACAAGCACAACAAGAGATTTTACAGGCAGCTTTACCATATATTGAATCTGGAAAATATAATCAACTCTCCATTCGTGAATTCTGTCATGAAATTGGCGTAACGACAGGTATGTTTTATAGATACTATAAAACTAAATCTGATTTACTGGCTTTTTATGCGATTGACACTTCCAAGCTATTATTTGATTCATTGAAAGATAATTTTCCAACTATGTCTCTTCGTGAAAAGTTGGTTTCTTTCTGTATGGCAAGCATTAAACCACTCCAAACAATGGGTCCAGAAAGTCTCTTTGTATTTCTAAATGTTAAAAACCCGGAATGTAATTGTGATGTTAGTCGTCAGCTTTTTTACGATCAGATTAGATATGTTTTTGACTCAACCTATGATGGCCACCAGTATGCCGAAGAAGACTTGCTCGATATTAGCAATCAGCTAGTTATCCTTGAAAAGGGAATTGTTTATGAATGGTACAGCCGTCAAGATGACCCTACATTTGAGTTAATGCCTGTAGCTGAGCATTGCTTTGATAAAGCTTTAGACGCGTATTCATTTTTGAATGATGAAAAATCATAGAGTTTAAAATACCCGAATTTTCAAATCAAGTGCAACGTTAATGACCTATTCTCATAATTGGTCTAGTAGCGACTATAAATCAGGTATCAGCGAACTAGGTGTGCGATAGCCTAGTATTCTTCTGGGACGATTGTTTAAAGCATCCTGAACAGCCTGAATCATAGTGATGTCATAATCATGCAGCGAGTGCCCCTTGGGGATGAATTCACGAATAAGTCCATTGTGGTTTTCATTGGTACCCCGTTCCCATGGCGAATAAGGATGAGCGAAGTAAATTTGGGCTCCTTCGACCTGGGCGAGTTCTGCGAACTCACTACCATTATCAAAAGTAATGGACTTAAAGTGTTCATTACCGTAATCAGCCAGAATCGTCTGAAGGCTGTTACGACAAGTTGCGGCATGATAATTCGGAATCTTATAGATAATCTGAAAACGGGTAGTTCGTTCCGTCAAAGTCATCAAAGCTGGCTGATCTTCGGTACGCTTGCTTTTAACCGGATCACCTTCCCAGTGACCAATCTCAGACCTAGTTGTAACAACCGCCGTTCGTTCAGTAATCGAGGTTCCTAAAACGTGTTGATTCATGCGTACATGAAGCTTACCACTTCCCCTAACACGTCGGCGTAATTTCATCGGCAGATTACTATTGCGTAAGGGCAAGATTCCAGAATCAATATCACGGTATACCGTGGGGATCGATGGACAATCTCGCTCTGGATAAGCCTGCCGATAGTAGTGAACGAACGTATCTACTGTGTACACGTGGTCGCCGATGAAGCTCAATCTGTAGCTGGACATAAAAGTCTGGACAAGTCTGCCATTTGTGTTGCGGGCGACATCGCTGACGGTGTCGCTCATAAACCGCTTGCCCAGTATCCACTAAATAGACAGTGACCCGTTTATGATTGGCCTTAATTTGAGTAGTAGTGCCTCGCTTAATCTCGCGGCTAATAGTGACCTTATTACGGCCTAAACGTCGCGCAATTGTCGAAATTGATGGGAGTGATTTCGTAGTGCCGTCACTGCGACGTTGCGGTGTCCGCCAGGATTCAATCTTGCCTCTTTCAGTGGACGACAGTTGTGTATAGTGATGAGACATGATAGTCTGAGATTGGGTCATGATGGTTTTCTCTTTCTTACTTGCATCGTTGCATATAAGAATAGGTCATCATGACCTTTTTGGTCTAGTTATTTATCATTGCACTTAGAATTTAAGTTCGGTTGAAAATTAGTTTGAAACGAAGACGCACATAAACATGAATTTCTATACGCTTCTTGTTTTAAAGATCGCCTTGAGTACATAAAGATGAGCGTCAGAAACGGCGCTCATCTTTGACTCTCTTAAATAATTCATTTTCTGATACAATCTTAACAAAAACTAGAAGAGCTTTCATATGTCAGGCTATCACTAAAATGAAGTGCGATGTATAGTAGTAATAAATTATCCGAATGACTGGCATTACTATCAACTAGTTCAATGCATTTCACGCATGCTGGATGTGAAGCCCGTTATCTCCTTTCTGATTGTATTATTGACTGACACTGTTGTTGGCAGCTTTCGCTTTATCAATGGCGTCTCGAACAGCAGACTTTAATGCCCGACTAGTGGCTGATGCACCACTAGTGGCATCGACATCGATATCATTATTAGCAACCATTTGTTCAGGCATCGTCTTTAACGCAACTTGACCCACATCTTCACTTTCATGTTCTTGTAAAATCTCAATATTCTTTATCGTGTCATCATCGTAAGTAACACGCACAACTAACTTCCCACCGATGCCACTATTTGACTCACCGAGATATTGATTATCAGCAAGTTCAACACTTCCTATCTGCTCGCCACTGATGAGGTCGTTAATTTTTTGATACTTATCGTTTGCCACTTGTATTGACAGGGCATCCGTCTTAGAAACGCTTTCACCAGCAATTTTGCCAAATATTAAGCATTCCGCTAAATTACCAGCTCCTTGATAAAGATTAGCTGTGATGCCACCCAATTCACCAGCGCCAAATAAATGTGGAATAGGCTTTCCATCTTGTCCGATAATCTGGGCTTTACCATTTCGCTGTGGGCCACCTTGAGTATTCAATATGGTATTGACCATTCGAACAGCATAGTATGGGCCTTCATCAAATTTACGCATGGTCTTTATATTGCGACCAAATTGATAATCAGTTCCAATTTCATTGAACTTGTTGTAAGTATCAATTGTTTGCTCTAATTTGTCCGCAGGAATTGATATTTTTTTGGCAAGTTCTGAAAGATTATCTGCCTTAACAATTAATTGATTCAAATTAACATATTCAAATGGGTGTTTTTGAAATTCATTGCATTGTGTTTGATCAAAAATCATGTATGGTTTAACACTTAGTGGTGCGTGTTTCCATGTACCATGACTGTATATATGACCGTGACGGGCATGCTCTGCCTCATTAAAGTAACGGGTACCATCATCACCAACAACAACGACACCACCATCATTTTCTCCAGCTTCCCAATAAACTTCGCGACTTCGTTTGGCTCCGGGAACATCAAAATACAGTCCATGCATTAAACTATAAGATTCATAGTTCGACATGTGCCACATTTTGGCACCCGCTTTTTGAGCCATCGCAATCCCATCACCACGGTTATATAACGATCCCATTGGGGACAGCTTAGGTTCACCAAGATAGCTTTGAATCATTTCTTGATTATTTTCAAATCCACCCATTGCAAGGACAACTCCATGTTTGGCAGCCACACTAACCGTTTGGTTATGCCGCTCAATTTGCACGCCAACAATGACATTATTGCTATTTTGAATGAGTTTCCGCGCGCGTGACTCTAGCCAAACATCGACTTGGTCCGCCCGATCAATAATTTGTTGACGTAAGTTTTTCCATAGTGCAGCGTCAAAAGCCCCTTTGTGGACTGTAAGTGCATCGTTTGCTTCGCTACCGTCAAATTTGGGGTATTCAATTGCTTGTTTAGCAAGGTCTGGTCTCCCTAGATCATGTGTACTAACTGGTGAAACACCCAGATACTTTTTAAAATAAGTTTTATTGTCAACTAAACCTTGTACGTAGACTTTTTTAACATCTTCGGGTAAGGACATAGGATAAGTAATCTCGTTATAATATTGCATCATCTTGTCATAATCATCGGTTGCATTGACACCCTGTCCAGCATAGCGAGTATTACCGCCTTCATGTCCAAAGGGAGCTGCATCCACTAGTAAAACTTTCTTACCCTTATCGGCTGCAAACCTCGCTGCAGTGGCGCCAGCACCACCAAAGCCAAGTACTACAACATCGTAAACTGCTTGCCATTCTATTGAAGTCGTCATCCATCTTACCTCCAGTCTTAGTTATTATCATTCTTATCACCTTCATTATGTTACAATAATCACAAGGTGTGAAATTAGTATTTTGGTAACTATCATAACAACTTACTTATTAGATCGGAGCTATCATGTCTAAAAATCAGATCCTTTCCCAAATTTTAACTGAATGTCAACATTGTAGGACGATTACGCAAGTCGCTTCGAATCTGTATGTCAGCCAACCCTACGTCAGCCAGATCTTGCAGGCTGCCGAAAAACAGTATCACGTTGCTTTAGTTAACAGAGACGTCCTACCGATTCAGGTGACGTTAGCAGGAATAAAACTACTCAAACATTTAACTCAATTGATAGAGGATCAACATGATCTAGAAAATGAAATGGCACTTTTTTCAACTAAACATCAAGGTAAAGTTCTGATTACCTTCAATCAGCCAATGGCTACCTTAATGGCTCCAGAGTTATTCAAACCACTTGAAGCAGGCTTCCCAGACGTGTTATTTGAGTTCGATGAACAAACTACCTACCTAGCAAAGCAAAGTCTATTAGAGGGAAAAGCCAATTTATTTGTGGGAGCGGCTCTTAATGATCAAAATATTACAACACTACCCATAACTCACGATGAGCGACCGTTAATAATAATTCCTAAAAGCACCCCACTTTATTCACAACTTCGGCCTGAAGACGATTTTAATGAAAATCTAAATTTATTTGAGAATGCTGATTTTATTGGGTTATTAGGTCAATCCTATTATCAAGACCTGATAGAACTAATTTTTTCAGATAACCATATTGATATTAATATTAGGTTGCGGGTGCCCAACCTTATCTCTGCTACACTAACTGCCTTGCATAGTTCAGCAAGTACTGCAACTTTACCGTTTATCTTGCCACGTCTACAAATTCCTCGTGATCAATATAGGCTTCTTAGTATTCCAGAAACACACATAAACGCTCAGTTATCTATTTCTTACAAAAAGGATGCGAGTCAGCTCACTCAAACGATTGCTAAAACGCTTCAGGATTTGATTGCAAAATTCTACACGAAGAAGAATAAAACTTTAAAATAAGCAGTAATATTTAAATTATTTTAGAAATTGATCTAACCTCATCAACTTATTTTTCGAAAAATAGAAAAAAACACCATGTAGACTCTGCTCGACAATGTCTGTTGATGGTAATAGATTATACGTGTTTCTGGTAAATGCTTTTCTTCGCCCAAAATTAATCAATTTATAAAATTTTTTCTATCTTTATCAGTCCACTAAAGAAGTGTCTGAAAAATTTTATATAACTTTGTATATATCGCTTTAAATTCAATCTAATTCATTCAAATCTTAAAACTAATAGAAAAAGGCAATCAATCACCACTCGAATTTGAGCGGCAACTGGTTGCCTAGAAAAATACCCCCAAAGTTTTTTCCAATTTCGGAGGTATTATCATTATTCTTTTTATTTCTTATAACTTAAGCTGAGTATCCAGCAGCAAATCCTGTTTGAGTCGCAACAAGTGCGTTCGTTGCTTCAACTGTGTCGCCAACTGCTACCAATTGAGATTCTGGTAAGCGTTCACTCAACGTTTTATACAACTGATTGTCTGAGTGATAGCCGGTTGCCAGTACAATTCCATCTGCAGAAATTGTACGAGTTTCATCATTAATCCTCACCGTTACACCTTTAATACTGAGTGATTGAACTGTCGCATCCGTCATGACCGTCACCTCATGATCACGGAAAAAGCGTTTAGTATCCACTGTCCGCATCAACCCAGCATTGATGTCACGTGTCATTTCAATCACAGTCACATGTCCACGCTCGGCATCTGCCAAATATGCAGCAGTTTCGGTTCCAACTTCACCACCACCAATGACGACTAATTCACCTTCTAGTGGATCCTTACCAACCAATACATCTCTTGCAAAATGTACTGGGACATTCTCGATACCTGGAATATGCGGAAAATTAGGATCACTCCCGGTGGCCATAATTACCTTGTCCGCATTAAACGCCATTACGTCTTCAACTGATGCTTGATGTTGTAATTCAACATGAACTTGTCGAATCGCTAATTGTTTACGTAAAAATACTAGTAGATTTACATATTCACCCTTTGCCGGTGGATAAGTTGCGGGAATAAACTCACCACCGAGTTCATTCGTTTTCTCCCAAAGTGTTACATCATGCCCACGACGCGCAGCTGTAATAGCTGCCTCCATTCCAGCAGGACCACCACCAATAACTAGGACCTTTTTGGGCTTTGGCTTAGTAGCAAACGGGTATTTGGTTTCATTACCAATCATTGGATTAACTAAACAACTGATATGGCTCCCTTTTAAAAGGCCACCCTCACAGCCTTGCAAACAACGAATACAATAGTCAATCTGATTCAGATTACCTGCTTTGGTCTTATTGGGTAACTCAGGGTCAGCTAGAGACGCCCGAGCCATGCCAATGAAATCGCATACATTTTGATCCAAAAGACTCTCCGCTAAGACAGGATCATTAATTCCGTTAGCAACTATCAAAGGGATATTAACAGTTTTACGAACTTCTTTTGCATCAGCTTCATTATTACCACGAGGCGTAAATGCTGATGAAATGACTGCATCCGCGTACGAAGTATATTCGCCGTTAGATAAATTCAGAGCATCAAACCCAGTCTTTTCGAGATCTTTTACAATAGCTAAGGTTTCTGGAAGCTTGCGACCGTCGACAGTTCCTTCGGTTAACGATATTCTGGCTGTTATTGGAAAATCAGGACCAACCGTTTTACGCATTGCTTGATAAATTTCATGGACAATTCGTAAACGGTTACTTAAACAGCCACCATAATCATCCGTTCGCCGATTTTGTCGCAAACTTAAAAAGCCAGCCAGTAAATAGCCATGTGCTAAATGAAGTTCGATTCCATCATATCCCGCTGCTTTCATTAAACCAGCCGTTTTTCCAAATTGATTAACAATCGTTTTAATCTCTGGAATCGTCAACTCATGCGGAATTTCCCGATTAAAGGAATCCGGAATCTTACTTGCTGCTACAGGTTGTATACCTCCATTGACTGAAGAGTTTGTTTGTCGTCCAGGATGAAAGATTTGGGCAAATAGCTTAGTACCATATTGATGGATTTTGTCAGTAAATTCCTTATTTCTAGCTACCTGCTTTTCATCATACAGACGGATACAATTCTTATAACCAATACCATTTGGGTTGACCCCAAAATCTTCGGTGATAATTAAACCAAACCCACCCTTCGCCTTTGCCTCATGATAAGCAATAAATTGATCAGTAATATTTCCATCCGACGTACAGAAATTAGTCACCATAGCAGGCACTACAAACCTGTTTTTGATTTCACAACCATTAATCTGAAACGGGGTAAATAATTTGTCAAATTCCATGAGATAGCCTCCTTAAGCTTGCTCATCATTGCTCTTTCTCAATAATAGTTATAAACTATCAAGTAGCTTTAGAGTCAACCTCATTATTAACAGGAGGAATCAAATATGTTAAATCATTATAAAATTGGAGAAATTGCTAATTATTATCACGTTTCTGCCCAAACTATCCGTGATTATGAAGCCAAAGGATTAATTCAAAGTCAGCGCAATCCTGATACTAGTTATCGTTATTTTGGTTATCAGCAAACTAATCAAATGTCTGATATTATGCAGTTACGAGAATATCAATTCTCATTAAAACAAATTTCGCAGCTCGTCACACAATCTGATATACAAGATACAATTTGCCTGTACGACAAACAAGCTGTTAAAATTCAAAAAACAATCGAACATTTACAAGCTAATTTACTGAAATTAGATCAAGCATCCACTACTCTGAAACATGTAAAACAAAATTTTAATTATGTTCAGTTCACTGTTAGCCCTGCACTTTACTTTGATGAGTTAAAAAACTATGGGCAAGATGATATGTTTGAACCTAATCATAAATACCAATCTCAAAGATTAAATCAGCTAGAGGGTTTAGCCGCTTTCCCAGTTGGCTTCATTTTCCAAATTGATATTAGCAATTACCTACTAACACCTACTTGGGGTCTCCTTGCCAACAAAAAACTGCCTCAGTTTGATAATAGCAGCAGATTATTACCGCCAAAATTATGCATGCACGCTTTTCTAGTTGCTGGTCGTGAGGGAACCTTGAAATCAGCATATGATCAATTGATTGATAAACTAACCAAAAAGCTGAACCTAGTTATAATAGATCAGCCTTTTGGTCGAATTATTTTGCGTTGCCATGAAAACGGTGAATGGAAACGATACTTTGAACTATGGTGCCCTGTGAGTGAGGATTGCTATAATGAATACGAGAAAAATACTTCAATAGTCGTATAATTAAAAACCAGGAATTTTTGCTCGCTCTATAGTTTGGGTCGTGTTGTTGATTAAAACTTTCTATAAAGGCCTTCAGCCACCGTATAACACTCTTGTATCCTGGATAGTGAGGTCACGTGATTGGATGACATTTTAATTTCCAAATAAGCATCTGGCTTACCTGTATCAACATCGTTATGGTACAAATACATGACGGGTCACTATCATCAAACATACGATTCCATGAACTTACTCGTCGTTCACGCAGATCATCCATCATTTGAATAAAAGATATTTGGTAGTAGCATCTTTTGCCCGTTGCTCATATTCTGACGCTATCCAAGGACAAATCAAGCAGATTGGCTGGCTTCCTTCTACTATTTCAAATACGCCGTATATGATGAAAACGGACGCCAGATAAATCCTGTCATGCGTAAGCTGAATCATTCTAGCAAGAAAATAATGCTGATTTACCTAGGATTGGAGGAGCAAACCATGGATGAGAAACTGAATAGGGTTAATTGGTGTTATGTCAGTAAATATGATATTTAGTTTTGATGAGTAATCATCAGCATTATTTTTATGCATAAAAAGCATATCGTCCTATATTACTAATCAAATTAACCCAAAAACATTGAGCAACTAATAGTTTACGATTTGAACTCATGGTTCGCATAGAATTTACCTATAAAACCCGAAAAAAAGACCAGTTCGTAAATGAATTGATCTTCTCGAAATACTTCATCAACACCTGTTAACAAAAATACTAATCCTTTGATAAAAAAATAGAATTTAACTTTCAGACGGCCCCGTAGTTGCATCAGTACCTGGTTTCAATGATTGAGTAACCTTAGTCTTTTCGTTTTCCTTCTCTGCTGGACTTGTTTTAACACTCTTGGCAGTATCAAGTTCTTCTGTAGCTGCTTGCCCAGCTAACCGACCGAAAGTCTGTGCGTGACTTGCTGCCAACCCAGGAACGCGATCAGGATAACTACCAAAGAAAAATCCACCTGAATCATTTCCGGCAGCATATAAATGTCTAATTGGTTCATAATTACTATTTAAAACCTGCATCTTTTTATTAACTCGTAACCCATCATTGGTGCACAAAATTCGTCCACCCAGAATACAGCCATAGAATGGTTTTTTATCAACAGGTGTCAGTCGATAAGGTTCCTTCCCAAAATCCTTATCAAAATTATCTACGACCAAATGATTGTTTCGTTTCACAGTTATTTTGAGATTTTCAACTGGTAGATGTAATTTCTTAGCTAGCTCTTCAATCGAATCTGCTTTAACCACGAGTCCCTTCTTTACATATTGTTCGGTGTCTTCCATCAATTTTTCAGAACTTGCCATATATCCTGGAAATCCAACTCGAGCACATCCTAGCATATGAAATTGTTTAGCGTATTCTCCGTAGTTATCATCCCAAATCATGGCATAAAGATAGCCCGGCTGTTTGCTTGCAGCATTTACAATAAACTGATAAGGGACTGATTCATTGGAAAAACGCTGACCTCGCAGATTGACTTTTAACAAAGGGTGGCTTCCTAACCAAAGCCAATCTTTATATGTGGCCGTTTGCACATACATATCCTCGGTTTTGGTTCCAACCGGCACTAAACCTCGATCAAAGATACAATGAGCTGGTTCCTCGTCTTTAATAGCACCAACATCTAAAGCAGAAACAATTCCCGCTCCATCATTACGCGGTGAGTCATTGTAAACATTCTTTTTAAGAGCAACTGGATTCCATTTTTTAAGCAGCTCAGTATTTGCAGAATAACCACCAGTAGCAAGAATGACCCCTTTCGAAACCTTAATTTGCCAATATTCATTCGAAGTCAAATCATGTACGATAACACCTTGGACACCATCACTTCCCTTGATCAATTGAACCAGTGGTGTTTTGAATTTAAGGGTAACTCCCATCTCTTTAACTTTTTCTTGGATCCACTCACCATAAAAAGTAAAGGTTTTATCATCTACTGTTGGATCATTTTCAGTTGGAAAAGCTTCGTAAGCACTACTAGTCAACATCGCATCAGGCTCTGAACGCAAATGGGCCCCATGAGGTTTCAAAATATTGTCTTCGACCCAGTTAACCGCCTCGGCGCTATGATTAGCCCAATGATAAATCAAGTCTTCATCTACGTTATGTTGAGCAAAAGCCGCTAGATACTCTACTAAATCATACTTGTTGATCGTGATCCCAGCACGTTTCTGAGCATTTGTTCCAACTCCGGCAAGGCCAACTCGCATCAAATTAATTGAATCTTCTTTTTCAATTACCGTTACTTTCGCACCCTTTTCAGCAGCAGCAGTGGCAGCCATTAATCCTGCGTTGCCAGCACCCACAATCAAAACTTCCGTATCCAAAATCTTCGTAACATTAAAATTATAACCACTCATGATACAAGCCTCCAATCAGTCAAACAATTTGCTTATTTACCTATAGTTGATATTTCTAAAATATTCCTTTTATCATCTTAATAATTACTTATAAAAAGATTATTAAATTGAATTAATAAGTTATCTAAGCGACGGCATTAATATCAACTAGAATTTTCCAAATGAATATGACATTCTTCCTACCATAAATTTAACAAATTTAATTTATGAACGAGCGGCATGATCCTTTGAATGCGCGTTGTTTTGACCATAGTAGGCGTTAGCACCATGTTTACGGTAATAATGCTTGTCCAGCAGGTACTGAGGTAATTCAGAACTTTGATGGGTTAATGCCATGGTGTGGAAGTCCTCTTCAGCAACAACTTCCAATACCTTGGAATTATAAACCGCCTTAGCAGGTGTTGGACCCCAAGCAAATGGTCCATGCTGGCTAACAAGAGCAGCTGGGACGGCTTCGTAGTCAAGACCACGTTCGTCAAAAGTTTTGACAATGGTCTTACCCGTATTGCCTTCGTAATCCTCTTCGATTTCTTCCTTGGTGAGGGCATCAGCTGCCGGAACATCACCAAAGAATGTATCGGCGTGAGTGGTGTTCATTGCGGGAATATCCATCTTAGCCGCAGCGAATGAAACTGCCCAAGGTGAATGCGTATGAACGATCCCGCCAATCTTTGGGAAGTGATTGTACAGGTACGTATGGGTTGGTGTATCGCTGGATGGGTTCATGTCGCCTTCAACAACTTCACCCTTTAAGTTCACAACAACTAAATCGGAAGGCTTGAGCTTATCGTAATCAACACCTGATGGTTTAATAACGAATAGACCCTTTTCCCGATCGATCCCTGAGACGTTGCCCCAAGTAAAAGTAACTAACCCAAGTTTAGGAAGCTGCATGTTAGCTTCATAAACCTCTTGCTTAAGATCTTCTAGCATTTTAATATCTTCACTCCTTAATTAATATCAGCATTGACCTGTAAGTTTGTAAAAATGCTTATCACGTATGCGCAGAAACATCATGTTTAGAAAACATAATTATATAAAATCTGAATAGTACCTCAAAAAAGCAAATTTTATCTCGTTAGATTTTACTCATTTTTATTAATTCCTAATACAAAATCACTTAAGTATATTTGCTCATAAACTAGACACATTTGTAACTCCCACTGAAACCTGTTTCTTAATGGTATACTTCAACATAAATGGTGCAATAATCGTCGTCAAAATAATGACAATTATGACCCCTGAATAATATTCGGAGGATAAGAGATGTGCAGAAAATCCCGTTTGGGCAACAATTAATGCCATTTCCCCTCGAGACACCATACCTGAACCAATAATACTGGAGGAAGTCATGCTCATCCCTAATACTTTAGCGCCAAATCCACATCCAATCCACTTCGAAATCAATGCTAATACTAGCAATGGAAGAATAAACTTTAAATTATTTAACAGATTACTGAATGTCATATTTAAACCTATACTAACAAAAAAACTGGAATGAAAACTGCATAACCAATAGGTTCGATTTCTGTATCAATTTGTTGTTTGTACGGAGTTTGCCCAATCGCTATCCCCGCAAAAAACGATCCCAGCACGGCACTTAAACCAAACAATGAAGCAAGATATGCCATTCCCAGACTAATTACGACTGCCATTAAAACCACTGGAGAAGTTGATTGAATTTTAGTAGATATTTTCATTAATACTGGTACTAATAATTTGAATGCTAAATAAATAAATATAAAATACACGAATTGTAGACCGAATCCTACCCAAATATTACCGCCACTCAATGTATTACTTGACTGTGTTTGTCCGACGTCACTGAAGACACTAACAAGTACACTTAGAATAACAATCGCCATAATATCATCTATTACAGCAGCACCTAGGATTGTTGTGCCTTCTTTTGAATTAAGTTTTCCTAATTCTTTTAATACTTCCACCGAAATACTAACTGAGGTAGCCGCAAATGTGACACCTAAAAAAACAGCTTCCTCGTTATTAAAATTAAAGATTCGGCCTAAAAAGTAGATCAAAACTACTGGTGCTATTACGCCAAAGGTAGCAACCGAGGTCGATTGCAATAAGTAATGTTTCAATAACTCTAAATTACTTTCCAGTCCAGCAATAAACATTAAAACGATAACTCCAATTTCGGCAAATATACTTATAAAACTATCATTTGTAACTATCCCAAAAAGTGCGGGACCTAACAGTACCCCAACCAGAAGTTCTCCAATTACTGCTGGAACATTAACTCGTTTGCAAAAATGACTAGCTACAGCTGTACATAGTAATATCAGCACAAGATCCCTTAAATAATCCATAATATTTACCCCGTTTCAAATTTGCGATTACCTCTTTTTGATAGTGTGATTCCCGCTGTTCCAAAAACATTACATATGCGATAAATTTTGTAGCGCTTTTTATACTCTGTAGTACCTTTGGGAGAAACTATCTGGGTGCAGTGATCCCATCTACATTAACCGACAAGGTTTGCAAATCTTCCAAATGGAAACAGTGTGGCCTTCAAGGCAACATATAGCAATCCGTCTCTTGCTCATATTTTCATTAATTTTGATGGAGTCGCATCATAAATACATTACTATAGTCAGTTATTGTAATTAAACGTCTTCAATCAAGACAACCCAAAACAAAGTGGATGTCTTGATGCTCATAAGTCCATGAATGAGACACCATTATAAAATTCAATTTGTCTCCGAAACATTATACTAAATTAATCAAGTTGGGTTCTCGCAATTGCATATTTACTTGACGAAAAACGCTCCATAGACTTCTTAAAAGGTGGCAATTTCTCCTGTTCAATACCAATCAATGCAAATAATCTATCAAAATACTTTTTTGCGTTTTTAATTTCCTCTATCGGATTACTTGAATTTTCCGACCACATTTCAATCGTGTACGCACCTTGATACCCCAATCGTTTTAACACTTTTAAACACCCTTCAAAGTCAACTGTGCCCGTACCAAATGGTACGTCACGAAATTTTCCTTTTGATGTTGAAGTAACTGGTAAAGTGTCTTTTAAATGGACAGATACAATACTATCGATGTTTTTCTCAAGGTCTCTGCCAACGTTTATGCCTAACCAGGCTGTCAAATTACCTATATCAGGATAAGCCTGCAACCAAGGGCTATGAATTTGCTTCTTTAGTTCAGAAATTTTACTCAAGGAATTAAGAAATGGATCATCCATAGTCTCGATGTCCAACATTACTTCCTTTGCGGCAGCTAACTTCACAGCCTCATTTAATCCATCAATAAAATGCTCTCTAGTGCAAACCGTTTTCTTGTCATAATATACGTCATAGCCAGCTAATTGAATATTTCGGATACCCAGATCACTTGCTAGATCAATCGCTTTACGAACCATATCTAATGATTTCAACCGAACTTTTGGATCGCTCGATCCCATTGGGAAGCGACGATGCCCACTAAGCATCAACGTATGAATTCGTGTACCTGAACTACTGACGGCCTGTTTAATTTCATTACGCTGAGCCTGATTCCAATCTAACCGTGAAAGTCGCTCATCACTCTCATCAATAGAAAGTTCAATGAAATTAAATCCTAATTTTTGACATAGATTTAGCTTTTCTAACCAGGATAATTCTTTAGGAAGTGCCTTCTCATAAATTCCCAGTGAATTCATATTGACCCAATCCTTTCTGTGTTTGGTTAAGAGAATTCCATAAAGGCGCACATGATCTAATAGCAAGACGATATACCTGATATTTCTGGTCATAAGAACTAGCTTCGTGAGCCGAGGGTTCAAATCGTTTAATTACTGAAACCATTTTTTGAATTGCAATGCTTAAAGTAGCATAGTAGCCAGTTGCTACTGCGCCCACAATTGCTCCGCCAAGGCCGCCTAACTCGTTTGCATCAACTAGTTCTATAGGAGTCTTTAAAATATCAGCAAATATTTGCACCCAGGAAACAGAATTAGTCGCACCACCAGATAATCTAATTACTTGGGGTCTGTGACCCAAAATTGAAATTAGTTGTTCAATATGCTGACGATGTGCAAAAACAATACCCTCGTAAACAGAACGGATGAGTTCTGATTTTGTAGTAGTACTGCGGATCCCCAAGAATGCCCCTTCAGCTGTCGAATTAACGTTACTACCATACAAGAATGGTAAAAAAATTGTTTTTGCATAGTTGGCATTAGTTTCCGATAAAAATTTCTCAAGCATTTCATACAACGAAATACCAGCATTTTTAGCATTATTTCGTTCCTCGCTCATCAGAAGTTTTAATATCATTTCTAAATTACCTGCCGAAGTCGGACTAGATGACTCTATTAGATATTGACCAGTTGGAAACAAAGAATTCATTGTGTTGCTTTCAATCAATGATGGTTTGTCACTAGGATATACATTGATATTCCAAGTGCCAGCGATAGTACTAAACGTATTAGTGTTTAAAACCCCCGTAGCGAGAGTGCAAGCGTGAATATCAAATAGGCCTCCAGTTACTGGTGTTCCAGAGTTTAAGCCTGTTTTCTGGGCCACTGCTTCAGTTATTTCCCCGACAATATCCGTTGATTTTACTAGTTTAGGCATTTTTTCTAGACATTCTGGAATTCCAAAAAAGTTAAAAAGTTCCTTGTCATATTGTTTTGAACTAAGATTTAAAAAGTTATTCCCTGATGCGTCACCGTATTCCTGCGCCAAACAATTGGTAAGTTTAAATCGTATAAAATCTTTAGCAGACAAGACTGTCCCTATATTTTGATATACGGCTGGTTCGTTAACTTTCATCCAATTTAATAAAACTGGTGCTTGACTCGGCATTATATGTTGCAAACTGATATCATAAATTTCGTTAATACGAGATTCGAATTGTTCAGCGATCTGCGTAGCTCTATTATCCGTTGACAAAATACCATGACAGAAAATTCTATTATGCTCATCTAAGACGTACAAACCTTTCCCGTGCCCAACAGGGGTCACTGCTTTAATATCAGAAGCTATGATTCCTGCTTTTTGAATAGTCTCTTGAATAGCATCGGCGATTTTATCCCATAACAGTTCCAAATCAATTTCGTGATATCCAGAAATATTTTCAATTTTCGGCGTTGAAAACGATGTACAGGCCACTTGGCTCCCTTGACTATCGAAAATAATGCTTTTAGTGTTAGTACCTCCGTTGTCAACGGTTAAATAATAGTCAGTCATTCCAAGCACTCCTTTATCCATTACTTACTAAATAAACAGCAATCTCACTTGATTCACGATTTGCAGAAAGAATAAATGATTCGTGATTCTTGAAATATGTTAATACATTACTTGATCCAACATTTTTATCAATCAACGTATATTTTAATTGACTATTATTCAGAGTTAACCAAAGTAAGTCACGATTTCCCGCTCGATAACCAAAGATAAAACCTGGTTCACCTTCAAGTTGGCCACCCCAAATTGCGTGTCCAAAAGGAGTTAATGGTTCAGTATGAATAACTGGTTCAAAACATGCGTTCAAAACACTCAAGTATGGACCATGAAAGCCTTCTATGGTCAGAAATTCTGATTTCCCATCATTATCAACATCACACATTGCAATGTCACTAGTTTCTGTATCTGATACTTTTTCCAATACCCAGTCACTTCCAGAACTCGGGTAATTTAACTTGAAAATGCCTTCCTCAGCAGTAATAAAGCTGAAGTTTTGTTTTGGCACTCTATAATAACCATGATTTTTAAATAATTTGACATCTAATGCCCTTAATTCTTGAATTTGATTTAAAGTATCATTAAATTCACCAATCCAAATTTTGCCTGGATCAGACCAGTCATCGACGCTCTTTTTGGAATTGGCTATACTACATCCCACAAACCAATAAGTGTGTGGTCCTTTAGGAACAATATCGAATCGATGCACATAAGGGAAAAAGCCAACTACTTTCTTATCCCAGCCAATTCCATTGAAATGTTCCCTGACGATGATACATTGACTCGCATTAAATCCAGGGTAAAAGCGTTGGGTGGCTAAAAAATCTAACGTATTAGGAATTTGTACCATTGTCATGGTGCCCCCAATATTTTCCCAAACAGTAGTTTTTTCATAATGATTATCTAAGTTATATGCATAGCAAGCAGCATCTTCTTCCGACGCTACAATTAAATAATCATGATCAGCATTTTGTAAATGTAATACTGCATAACAGTGAATTAACTTGTCAGAAAATACTTTTTTAAATTTCAATCAAAACACCCTCTACTCAAAGAGCTCATTATTTTTCATTAAAAACCACACCACTGATGAATGCACTCCACTCAGCAGTGTGGTTTATTAAATTAATTTATTCAATTTGCATTAAAATCTTTCTTCAATGTCTACGTGCTTAAAACCTTCTGGATAATCGTCAACATGATGTCCGACGATTGTATATTCCTTATTTTGTCCAGTAAATGAGTTCTCTAGTTCAAGATATTGTTGAGGTTCAAATAATGGTGACGCACTGAAGTCTGGTTTGCCAGTCCCGGAAGCATGCGTAAAGGTATAAGCGACGCTTTGATTCTTAAAGTTCTGTATCCCATGTTCCAGCATGCCTTCCATTGCAGCCTTCATCGTGTAATGGGTTGAACACATGACGAAACCTAGTTCGGTCAATTGATCCATAGTCACAGCCGGTACACCATTGTCTCCTCGAACATCAGCAAAAATCTTCCAACCAGTTACTACTTTAGCCATTTCAACAGCTTGTTCATACTTAGTAATTTTAACGAACATTGCCAAATCAGCACCAAGGTCCATTGCTGCTTTAAGACGCTCATTTCCTTCTTTCAATTCCGCCGGAATGTCTGGATCTGCATTAGTTCTCGCAATTAATAAACAGTTAGTTCCTTTAAGGCCTGCCAGGGCTGCACGTACTTTTGCCAGGTATTTATCCCGAGGTAAAATATTTGTTGATTCTTCCATATCACCGGCATCTTCAAGTTGAACTGCAGCAGCGCCCGCTGCTGCTAAACGCTTTGCCGAACGATAAACGGCTAATGGACCACCAAAACCATCTTCAATGTCGCAGATTAAAGGCATTGAACTGGTAGTGGCTACCCGACTAACAACCCATTCCAGATCGGTTAAGTTAGTAAAACCATAATCCGGCATTCCATTCATACTAATAGATACCTCTCCTCCACTCAATAAACTAACTGGAAAGCCGCACATTTCAACTGCCCGATTCGATGCACAGTCGTATACACAAGGCACTAAGAAACATTTGTCTTGTTCTGAAATAATCTGCTTTAATGTTTTTTTACTTGTCATAGTAAATATCTCCTTTTTAAACTGAGTAAAGTAACGGCGCAATAAGAGTTGACAATAATGCAACGAATAATGTAATTACAACAGTGACCATGAATAAATGTTTATAACCATCTTTATAAGAAACATTAGCAATCGTTAGAACTGCCACAATACCACCACTATGAGGTAACGAATCTAAACTAGTTGAGGCAATGACACCAATCCGATGTAATACAGCCGCATTAACACCCATTTGCATGAAAGGTTTCGCTAAAGCTGCCAATGTAGTTGACAACCCCCCCATTGCTGATGCACACAATCCACATAAAATGGCTGTTGCAATTGTAAAAATTAATAAAGGGTTTGCTCCTGATTTACCTGATTCAATCACTACTTTGATAGTTTGCTTAAACCCTGGTGTGGCTTGAATAACACTACCTATACCAACTATAGCTGAAGAAAGAATGGCAATTTTGGCAGCCTCATTTGCGGCATCAGATGCTGCTTCTCGAATACCATGCAAATTCTTCCAAAAGAAAATTACGCATAATAAGATTCCCACAAAAAGGGCGATAGCAATATCCGCTTTGAAAACATTCAAAGTAACTGCAATACTGATAAGCGGTACTAACGATAACCAAGGATTAGGTAAATTACCATTTTTAATTAACTCATCCGACTGAGCTAACACTTTTTCAGTATCCTCATCCGCCTCAAATCCGATTCCTAATTTCTTTGCTTTACGGACTTGATAGCTGAAATAAATAATCGTTAAAGTAAACGCTATAGCTGCTGCAATAATACCTAAAGCAGGAGCAGCCATTGGTGTTGTTCCTAAATATTGCGAAGGAATAATGTTGACGATTGCTGGATTACCTGGAAGCATATTAACCCAGGTAAAAATCCCAGCACCAATAACCGCAGGAATCAAATAACGCGGTAGATTCGCTTTTCTAAATATTGCCAGCGTAATTGGGTAAAGTGCAAAGCAAGCAACCATGGCCTGAACACCACCGTATGTGAGTAACGCTCCGGCAATAATTACGGCCGGAATAGCCCGCTTAATTCCTAGGGCACCAATAATCAAATTGGAAATTGATCTCGCAGCCCCAGTAATATCAATAATCTTTGACAAAACTGCCCCTAATAAAAGCATGAGCCAGGTTCCCTTTAAAAAATTAGTGAAGCCTAACAAATATGCATTAGTCAGTGTTTTCATAATTGGTAATCCACTACAGGCAATGATAAAAACAACGCTGACCAGCGCTGCAATAGCAACATTCCATTTCTTTAGTGTTAGAGTTAGTAGAATTACTAGCCCAAGAACAACAAATACAATGTTCATTTGTCCTTCCCCCTGATCTCAATAATTTAGAAACGTTCTTCAATATCTACGTGCTTAAAACCTTCTGGATAATCATCAACATGATGTCCGACGATTGTATATTCCTTATTTTGTCCAGTAAATGAGTTCTCTAGTTCAAGATATTGTTGAGGTTCAAATAATGGTGACGCACTGAAGTCTGGTTTGCCAGTCCCGGAAGCATGCGTAAAGGTATAAGCGACGCTTTGATTCTTAAAGTTCTGTATCCCATGTTCCAGCATGCCTTCCATTGCAGCCTTCATCGTGTAATGGGTTGAACACATGACGAAACCTAGTTCGGTCAATTGATCCATAGTCACAGCCGGTACACCATTGTCTCCTCGAACATCAGCAAAAATCTTCCAACCAGTTACTACTTTAGCCATTTCAACAGCTTGTTCATACTTAGTAATTTTAACGAACATTGCCAAATCAGCACCAAGGTCCATTGCTGCTTTAAGACGCTCATTTCCTTCTTTCAATTCCGCCGGAATGTCTGGATCTGCATTAGTTCTCGCAATTAATAAACAGTTAGTTCCTTTAAGGCCTGCCAAGGCTGCACGTACTTTTGCCAGATATTTATCCCGAGGTAAAATATTTGTTGATTCTTCCATATCACCGGCATCTTCAAGTTGAACTGCAGCAGCGCCCGCTGCTGCTAAACGCTTTGCCGAACGATAAACGGCTAATGGACCACCAAAGCCATCTTCAATGTCGCAGATTAAAGGCATTGAACTGGTAGTGGCTACCCGACTAACAACCCATTCCAGATCGGTTAAGTTAGTAAAACCATAATCTGGCATTCCATTCATACTAATAGATACCTCTCCGCCACTCAATAAACTAACTGGAAAGCCGCACATTTCAACTGCCCGATTCGATGCACAATCGTATACACAAGGGACTAAGAAACATTTGTCTTGTTCTGAAATAATCTGCTTCAATGTTTTTTTACTAGTCATAATGAAATCTCCAATCTAGATATTGTTATGGATTTACAACATTAATAGGTTCCCCATCAAAAAAAGAAATAATATTATTGGCAGCTTCTTGAGCAATTTCATGTCTTGCAGCGACAGTCCCAGTCCCTGCATGTGGAGCAAACAATGCATTATCAAGTTTTCTAAGAGTTTCAGAAACTTCGGGTTCAAACTCAAATACATCCAAACCGGCTCCTGCTATTTCATTATTCGTCAAGGCAGTTATTAGGTTAGCTTCATGGATAATTGGGCCACGAGCTGCGTTGATAATGAAGGAAGTACTCTTCATTTTTTTAAACGCTTTAAGATTAAAGATGCCTTTCGTGGAATCCAATAATGGCGCATGAATACTAATTACGTCCGATTGATTCAATAACTCGTCAAACTCTACAAACTTAGCATTTATTGAAGCTTCAGCTTCATTGGATAATCGATAAGCATCGTTATAAATAATGTTCATTCCAAATGCATTAGCTAACTTTGCAACTGTTTTACCAATCCGACCCATTCCAAAGATACCTAATACTCTACCGTTCAAAGTAATTCCTTGAAATTCTGATTTGCTGACATCAAGCCAATCTCCGGAACGCACGACTTTATCATATAAATGGAGACGCTTTGCCGTACCAAGTATCAACGCCATTGTCATTTCAGCTGTTGGAATTCTAACTCCTTCTGGTGAATTTGAAACTACTATACCTTTCTCTCTGGCATAATTAATATCAACGTGATCATAGCCCACACCATTTAAAGAAATAATTTTAAGGTGCGTTCCAGCATCCAGTAACTCCCTATCTGCTTTTTGTCCCATAAGTAACAGTGCATCAAATTGAAATAAATTTTTCAAAATGTATGACCGATTAAATTCTGTTTTGGAATAAGTCACTTCGAATTTCCGCTTTAACTCAGTAAGCCCGCTTTCTGAAACAATACCCGTAACTAATACCTTAGGTTTTGACATTTAAAGTGATCCTCCTTCATCCTTTCGATTCCCAATCGGTAAATATGGTTAACCGGTTAACCATATATCAAACTATTATAGTAAATGATTGAAGTTTAGAAAGCGTTTTCAATCATTTGCAAGTTCATAATAATACCTATATTTGCTTAAATCAAGGCTTTTTTTAATGAAAATTCAAAAATAATTTCTCCCAAAAAAATAAGCATTTGTGGAAATGGTTTGTCATTTGATGGTTAATCGGTTAACCATAAAACTGCACAGCTTAAAAAAGTATCCGACTTTTATACTGCCGGATACTAATACACTAAAGTGAATCTCTATATATCAATTCAGTTGGTATCTCAATTGTTCTTGCCAATTCTTGATAACTTTTAGATTTAATCTTGTTTAATAAATGATTTGTAGCTGATTTACCAATACCATAGGAATCTTGACGGATACACGTAATGCCTGGTTTTAAAATTTTCATCCAGTCTAAGTCTTCGTAAGAACCAATTCCATAATCTTGAGGATATCTGAAATTCATTGAATTCATAAGTTCCATAAACCGTAACAAGGTAGGTCCATTAACTGTAAAAAATCCAACTTTCCCCTGTTTAGTTTGAATAATATTCTGCAATTTCTTTTTTAATTGATCACTTTCGCCATTTAAAATTATTAAATTGTCATCATTTACTAAACTAAGCGCTTTTTTAAAACCAATATAGCGCTGTTCACGTGTCGAAATACCAGTTAAAGGCAATGAAACAAAAAATATCTGATTATATTTTTGCTTTTTCATATAATTTATAAATCTAAACGTCGAAGCTTCATTATCGGAAACAACTGTATCAATGGCAACTTCTTTAGACTGTCGATCAACCATCACTGTATCTGAGTTATCCAATGTCTTAACTAACGGATTATCTGCAGATACGGAGTCTAAAATAATGCCAGATACATTCTGCTGACGCAATTCATTAATATTTTTCATTTCCATTCGAATATCATTATCTGAATTCGTAAAAATTACCGCGTATCCATTTTCTCGACAAGCATCATTCACTCCTTTCATCACAGTTGAAATAAAAGGATTCGTAATATCTGCGATTACAACCCCTATTATGCGAAATTCATTTGTTGCTAATCCCTTTGCAACTGCACTGGGTCGATAATTTGTTAATTCAATCGCATTTTCAATTGATTTTTTTGTTGTTTCAGACATTTTGCCATAATTTCCGTTTAAATAATGAGAAATCGTAGCTGTCGAAACGCCCACTAACACCGCTATGTCTTTAATCGTCACTTTCTTTGACATTAACATCACCTGTCTATTGCTTAATAGAAACTTTCATTACGTCTGATTGTAACTATTTCTAAGCATAAATCATGAACGTGAGTTAAGCAATTCAAGTCACAACTTATTAAAGTATATGTTAGTTTTTTTATTCTTAACATATGCTCTATTTTTCAAAATTTACGGTATTATATCAATAACACTGCTTAAATTCATCGAATAATCTTCAGATTACATAATAAAATGATGTCTGGGGAAAGCACACAAAAATTCTCTAAATCCTTAAAAAATAGGTAAACACCACTTTAATATACTAAACTATAACATTTTTTGGTAATGCTGCTATATTGCATTTTAAAACCGTTTAAAATTGAACAATGTCTTTATAGGTTATTTATTACAAGGACAAGCCCTAATCGAAATGTCGAAATAACGCAGAATCTAGAACGTTCATTTGATGTCCAATATCATCCCCGCCACTACTAGCGCTAAGAAGTAATAACAACTCAACTGATCGCACCGTAAAAGAATCGTATTTTAGAAACTTTTTAAGTACCACTTACTATCAGTATAACGGAAATTATCCAAGACATCGTTCAGCTTAAAATTAATGTGCACTGTCCGAAAGATTAGTCGTTTAAATAGAGAAATCGGCTTTTGACTCATTAAAATTGAATTTATTGGAAATTCACTGTCCAGGACATTATGAATTTTGATAAATTTTTAAATATTATAATTAGCATTGTCTGGAGTAATCTGATTACTTATAATTCACCCGCTTTTATACAGGTTGTTATCCTTCAACTAATGTCTAATTTTATTAAATTTGAAACCTTTATAAGCTCGATTCCAACCCATCCATGACTCTTTAGAGTACTTTCCCAGTTGATACATTTGAAATGATTGTCCCATCTATTTGCTCATCTGAATTTTGACTCAAATTATCTAAACTAGTAATGATTGCTCGCGCATGCGGACGTTTCTCAACAAAACTCTTAGCCGCCATAACTTTAGGCAACATTGATCCAGCTCCTAATTCGCCATTTGAAATCAAGACTTCCGCATCCTCAATACCCAAATTGTCTAATTCAATTTGATTTGATTTTCTATAATTAAGAAAAACGTGATCAACAGAAGTAAGAATTAACAACTCGTCTGCTTGTAATTGCTCAGCCAATTTAGCAGAAGTTAAATCTTTATCGATCACTCCTTCTACACCAACTAATTGACCATTTCGATATGTGACGGGTATCCCACCGCCACCACCAGCAATGACTATAACCTGGTTATTTACCAATTTTTTAATTGTATCAATTTCTCGTATTCGTATAGGTTGCGGGCTTGGAACGACCCTGCGCCAACCACGTCCGGAGTCATCTTTGTACTGAAAGTTTGGATTTCCTTGACGCAATTGCGCAACTTCTGACTCTGAATAGAATGGTCCAATTGGTTTGGTAGGATCATTAAAAGCCTGATCATCAGACGAAACCTCAGTCTGGGTAATAACTGTGGCGATACTCGGTTTGATATCTGTTAGTTCATTTGCCAATGAATTTGCAAGCCAATACCCGATGCTTCCTTGAGTCATTGCCCCAAGTGTATCTAACGGGAGCGCTGGATTACTAGAGCTATCAGCTGCTAATTGTTGCAATAAAAGATTACCCACCTGGGGGCCATTACCATGGGTAATCACTAGTCGATTTCCTTTACGTACCAGTCTCGCCAAACTTTTTGCTGTACGGTTGATTGCTACCTTTTGGGCTTCATAACTGGCATCCTTTGCCAAAATTGCATTGCCACCTAATGCGACAACAATTGTCTTCTCCATGTCAAACATCTCTCAATCTCACTGAAATATTTAATGTCAGTAACCTTTTTATCCAATCATTATAGGAAATATAAATATCAAATTTATTACTTTGTGGTATAAACTTAGTTGATCTTATTTATCCCTTTCAGATGGATTCTTAATGCATTTATCTATCAAAAAATCCGCCTTGAGTTTTCCTAATAATTCTACTCAGACGGACCTTTTATTCTCAAGAATGATAGATACGATCAGTTCCTATAATCTATACATATTTTAAATTGCTTATTTAAAATTTACTTCCGATAGACAGTCACATTCTTTTCAGTTTTAACTGTGATACGACCATCCTTGATAACATATAGGCGTTCGGGAATGTCAATTACAGCATCCGCTTTCCGTTTTGTTCCCAACAACACTAAGTTAGCAGTATTTCCAACTTTAATCCCATAATGATCTAAATGTAAAATTTTAGCTGGATCAGTGGTGAGCATCTCTAACACAGATGGCAAATCATTTAAGCCACCTAAATGAGCAGCTGGAACAGCTAAAAATCCTACTTGCATGATGTCCCCATTACCAAATGGAGTGAATGGATTACGGATGTTATTTGTAGATAACGCAACGTTCACGTGACCTTTACGTAATGCGCGAATAGGTGTAACACAACGTCTTACGTTATAACTATCCGTTCTACCACCTAAATGCAAATCAGTTTCCGGTAGAGAAATAACATTAATTTGTGCTTTGTGCAGCAATTCAATTATCGAGTTAAGTTTTTCAGGTGGTAAAGCCGCTAAAGCAGTTTCATGTCCGACAGTAACTCGCCCTTCATAACCAGTTTCAATTGTTTTTTTAGCAATATAATCAACTGTAATTTGGTCTGCATCATCAAAGAAATCCTGATGGAAATCAATATCCTTATCGTATTTCTGTGCGAGTTGGAAAATGAAATCAATATGTTGTTTAGGATCAGGATCCACGTATGGAATACCACCAACAACATCTGCACCTAGCTGCATGGCTTCATCCATCATGTCTGTCATTCCCGGAAGCTTAAAAACGCCATCTTGTGGAAAGGCAACAACCTGAATGTCCACCATATCACGGTATTCTTCCTTCAAACGTAAAATGGTCTTGAAACCATCTAAACCAGTATCGGGAGAAAATTCAGCATGTGTTCTCATGTTGGTTACACCATGTTCAATTTCCATTTCTAGGGCTCGCTTGGCACGTTCGTAAATATCTTCTTTGGTAAAGGTTGGTTTAGCTTCTGCCGTAACCCGAATAGCTTCTTTGAGTGTACCTGACTGGTTATGAACCCGGTTAGAAATTAATGCTTTATCTAGGTGGATATGAGATTCAACTAGCCCTGGAATCAATACATTGCCATCACCTTGAATGATTTGATCAGCTTTTTCATCAATCTTATCAGCGATTTGACTTATTTTACCATTCTCAATAGCAACATCTTTTAACGTATCCTCATCGTTCAACCGTACTTGTTTCAATAGAATGTCCATTATAAATATCTCCTTCATATTTTTTAGACCGGTTTAACTATGTTAGCGCTTACAAATTCATTATTACACAAACCACATTAGAATCTATGTTGTCGTTGGATAAGCTCTCTCAGCCATTTTTATCTCTTGAAGATAACCCACGTAAATTGGCTACTCCCGCAGTGATGCCTAGCAATAAGTCTGTGCCAGATGTGTGCCCGAATTTTTGAATTGCCAGCACATAGTCTTCAATTTGTGACGTATTTCCACTTGATAGACAATCCAATAAATTTTTAACCCTTTCGGAAGTAAAACCTGCAACTGTTGCCTTCAAGTATGCTGCTGATACATCTGTCGTTGCCCTGTTTTGCATAATATCAATCAATTCTGGCTCCCACAGTTTTCGAGACTCTATATTAAAAGCCTGTAAAACAGTTAAAAAACCGACCAAAATATCATCCCCACTCGGAGTTAATCCCCTTCCCCGGCCAAATAAATAAGTGATAGTCGATTGTATTTGACCGCTGGAATGGCTGGACAGCATGGTTTCAATAATATTTTGGGGTGAGGTGACCCCATTTAACCCCCAATGAGTTTCAAAAGGCAATTGATCTAAAATTATAGACAAAGCTTCCAATACCATCGGTTTAGGTGTAATCACCGGAATCCTCAAGTTAACTTCAGAGAGCGGTTTTAAATCAATACTCACGATTTCTTTTTTTGTATAAATATATAATTTGTCGTGCACAAGTCTAACCAAATCACCTACATCGACAAGGTCAACTAGGTTCACCATTACATCATCTGGTAATGTAATTCCTAAACACGATAATGAATCACCCGCATTCCCGACGTGCAATAAAATTCTAGGTAATTTAATATTAAAACTATGTCGAAAAACGGTTTTAACATTCCCTTTGTCATTATTAGACAAATAGAGAGGGAGCATATTGCTCTTCTCTCCATTAATCGGTTGTTTCATAGCGAAACCACCCCTTATTTTGCCAACTCGTGCATCAGATCATCAGCGTCTTTTTCAGACAATAATTGTTGATCTCGTGCAAAAGCAACTAACGCTTTCTGGAAACAAGCCAACGGCGCACGCACTGTACCGGCTCCGACTTGGCCAACTCCTGCAACTTTGCTTGCAATACCAGTGTTAATAATTGGCGTAACACCCGTTTCCACCACTTTTACAATATCAATACCGGTTGCGGTACCTTGGAAATCCCACGTTGGAATTGTGAAATTAGGATTCCGATCAATCGTTATCGTTGACATTTGATCACTAATTTTTTGTGCGTCTTTGAATCCACCAAAGCCCACAAATCTAGTAACCCCTGGAGCAGCTACCATTGCCATACCACCAAAGCCAACAGTTTCAGCAATTGCACTGTCGCCAATATCTGGATTAGCATCCGCTTGACTAAAGCCTGTAAAGAAGAGGCCCTTTGGTGTATTCACTGGAGCAGTAAACCATTGATCACCTAAACCACTGATACGAATACCAAAGTCCCTACCATTTCTAGTCATTGTTGTGGTTACAGTTCCATGTTGATACATTCTTGCTGCATCTACCATCGATTTTCCTGTCGCCATCATAATACTCAAGAAGAATTGATCAGTGTCCGCAAGGAACTGAACGACGTCTTCTTTATCTTTTTCAGGAATTTCCAAAGACATAATTGTTGGTGTTACTTCTTTGAGGAATACTAAACTCGCAGCAATATTACGTTGGTGAAATTCATCACCCATTGTAATTGCCTTAGCCATCATGACGTTAACATTTAAACCACCAAGACGCTTTAATGCTTTACTCAATGTTGGTGCTAATACCTCTGCCATCCAGTGAAGACGATCAATGACTTCTTGAGAATAAGCTCCAAATCGAAGTACTTTCCCGATACCTTCATTCATCGTACAATATGCAAAATTATCTTTTAATTGATTTTTAACAACCAATACTGCCATATGAGCCGACGTGATACCGCCCATTGGCCCTACCGCTTGTACTTCATGATTGCACATGAACTTTACTTCACCATTTTCGAGCATTTTACGTGCATCAACTTCATTATTTGCCCAACCTTCGAACAAAATAGCACCAACACATGCACCTTGCATTGGTTCAGTCATGTCAGCATACTCAATTGGTGGTCCAGCATGAAGTAAGGTGTGACCCTTCAGTTGAGAAATGACACTTCCAGCAGGTACAACATCTACCAAGAATGGTTTTGCATTCTTAAAGCCATCAACAACTTTTTGATTATCAGCCTCACGTTGCTGCAATGCCTTAACTTTTCGTAGCACTTTAATGAGCTTCAAATTTCCGCCAGCTACCGGCTTCCAATTGTACTGCACACCTGAACCCCCAAAGACCAAAACCGGCTGTAAGAATTCAGCAACTCCAACATTTACTACTCGTGGCTTGGTATAAAGAAGATCCAATAAAGACTCACTCGGTGTTGGTAACTCGATTGTCTTCCCACTATAAACTTCCTTTTGTTTGGCTGGTTCATTGATATCCTTTCCAACCAAATTTAAAGCATAACGAACTGCCTCAGCATTATTGTCACAAACGATGGCTCCTGCTTTTTTTAAAGTAGCTTTTGCGGCATCGTAGTCCTGTGGATCCTCTTGGGTACCACACACAGTAGTCACAAACTTTAATTGCGGATGACTGCGGGTTGCCTCTTCAATGGCATCAGCCAAGCTTTGAGCCATATTATCGTCCGTGCCATATCCTAATACATCATCCAATAAAATAACGCCAGTATCATCAAGATTGGCATATTCATTAATCTTCTGTACACGAATTCGAGGGTCAATCATTGGGTGTGGTCGACCTTGCGTATAAATATCGTCTCCCAAATCCAGTACTTCATAACCATCGGCCTTTAATACATAGCCGTCTTCAGAAATAATACCGCCCAAATTTAAAGCTTCAGATATCAGCATACCTGCTTCATAAGCTAATGTTCCGCCTGAGTAAAGGCCAATAATCTTTTTCCCTGTTAAGTTTTGGTCAGTTGAAGTAATAGGATCTGAATCATAATACGAAGGTTTAATATCTTGTCCATTGGCCAAATCCATCGCAATCTCTGCTGTTTCTGCTAAAGTATGGGCAAAGTAGATATTTCCTTCATGATGATCAGGCTTTTCACCCAAGAAAATAGCCACCACTGGTTTATCAATACTATGCAATAATTGGACAACTTCATCACGGACTTCTTTTGCAGGCGGCTTAGAAATAATGCCGATCACTTCTGTTGGATCATGTTGTGCTAACCCAGCGATAGCATCTTTCATGGTGATTGCACCAACTGGATCTGATAAATCACGTCCACCAGTTCCAATTGCATGTGTGACACCACCACCAAGCCGTTCAATCATGCTGGTAACTTCTTGAATTCCAGTTCCCGAGGCCCCCACAAGCCCGATATTTCCTGAGCGGACTACGTTTGTAAACGCCAGCGGAACGTTACTAATAATGCCAGTTCCACAATCTGGCCCCATGACTAATAAGCCTTTTTCGTGCGCTTTTTTCTTCAAACGTGCCTCATCTTCCAAGGAAACGTTATCACTGAAAACAAATGCATTTAAATTATGATCTAAAGCGTTTTCGATTTCATCTGCTGCGTACAAACCGGGAACCGAAATTAATGCAAGATTTGCATCTGGTGCCTTGCTCATTGCTTCATCCCAATTAACAACATCCGTTGTTTCTTCATTCGTATCATCATGTTTAACGGATAAATCAGAAAGAAACTTATCAATTTGCTTGAGTACATCGTCAACTACGTCCGCAGAATCTGCATCCAAAACTATCATCATATCGTTTGGCTTGGCGAATTTTGCTTTTTCAGTTAGTAACCCTGCTTCATTGAAAATATCTTTATTAGCATCAGTTCCCATCATGACTTGAACTTTGTTAACTTGTGGCATTCCACTAATATTTTGAGTTAACAACATTAAATTTATGGAATCCTGATAGCTGTTTTCTCTAATTACTGTATATAGCAATGCTTCGACCTCCTCTTCTGTAATTACAACTTATATATTAGAAAAGTTATCTATAAATTACATCTACTCATCTAGATAACCGTGTAAGCGCTTTTCTATCTCTTACAGATAAACAAACGTGGGCAAATTCGATTGATTTTTATCTTCTTGAGAGTATGATTAATGGAGATATTTAGGGAAGGAGTCTCTACAATGACCGTTAAACTATCCGATATCCAGTCAATTAATGCCTTAAAAGATGCAAAGTTAATTGCAGGAAAAAACGGACGCAATAAATTAGTAGACAACATCATGGTGTTAGAAGCCCCGGACGTTAATAAGTGGATTAAAAAAAATGAGGTTCTAATTTCTTCACTTTATGGATTTAATCATCTGTCTAAAGAAGCCATCCAAGAATTCATGCAGTCTCTCAGTGACAACGCATGTAGCGGTTTAATTATCAAAATATCTCGATTCGTAGACGAAATACCGCAAACAATTATCGATGGGTGTAACAAGTTCAGTATCCCGCTACTTCAAATTCCAAAAGACACAAGCTATAACAGTATTTTGCTTGAAGTCATGCAGCTACTATTTAATGAAAGCAATCGGTTATTAGATCGATATAAAAAAATCAATCAACAATTTATTCAGTTAGCAATTCATGACAGTTCATTGTCTAAGATAACTAATTTACTCAGTCAACTGGTTCAAAATCCAACTTGTGTATTCCAACTTGAGAATGAACAGATCGCAAAGATTACTCCTGCGAATAGTAAGTTAGAATGGCTAACAGGCACTGATTGTTCCAACCGCCAACCAATCTCTAAACACGATTATACAAACTATCAGTATTATCAAGTTAACATTAACAGGACTGATAAACCACTGATAATGGTTAAGATTCCGCAGAGCCAGCAAAACCTTTATCTCGCTATTGTTCAACAAAATTCAGAATTACAAGATATTGATTTCATGGCAATTGAAAATGCAGTTAATTTCATTCAAATGGAAATTTTAAAACAAGAAGCTATTAATCAGGGGTTGCGCACATATGCTAACGATATGATCGACGATTTATTAAACGGTAAAATTGCGCCGGAAGTCTTCAAAAACACACTGGCAAATTTTGAACTAGATTCGGATGAAGAATATCGGATTGCAGTCGTCCAGTCATTATCAAATGATTCAATTGAAGAAAATTATTTCCGTGATAATCCGAATAACGCTGATCGTGTTGTGGGTTTATTTAAACGATATTGGCCAAAAGCAGTTTATCGAATTCGACAAAATCGAATCATTTTAATCATTTCCGAAGCTTCTTTTTCTAATGCAGAATGTCGTACTAATCTGCAAAAGATTACCGACCAACTCAAAGAAACTAATTCCCATCATGAATATCAAATTGGTTTAAGTGAGCAATGTGAGCCCTCGGATTTTAAACACTATGCTTCGCAAGCTCTCAAAACTCTACAAATTGCTAATCAATTACATTTATCAGGTCCTGTCTTTAGTTATAACGATCTTGGCTTTTACCGCTTTTTACTTCAAGTTAAAGATCCTAAAGAACTAACGAGTTTTGTCCCAGAGAGCTTATTAGAACTGCATCAAAACGATTCAGAATTATTTCTTACTTTAAAAGCCTATTTAGAGAATAATCAGAATATGAAAGTCAGTGCTAATACACTATTTATACACCCAAAAACAATGAGCTACAGGTTAAATAAGGTGCATAAGATGGTTAATATAGACTTTTCTGATGTTAACCAAATTTTTGAATTAAACGTTGGGCTACGCATCTTAAGTATTCTGGATGCAAATCAGTAACGAGGAGTCTTACTAATGCAAACTATTGATTATGTATTTGGCGATACGCAATTTAAAGCATCTTTTTGGTATCCTTCAACAGAAAATATGAATCCAGCTATCATCTATATTCATGGTGGCGGCCTTATGTATGGAAATAGGAACGACTTGCCACAAGCTTACCTCAATATGTTCCTAAAGGCTGGTTATCCACTACTTGCTCTCGATTACTACCTGGCACCAGAGAAATCTTTGTCAGACATTGTCAGCTCATTACAAGCAGGTATTCGATATTTTACAACTCATTTCACAGATATCGGACTCTCTTCTCCGAATTTTATTTTATTTGGCAGATCTGCAGGTGCCTATTTAAGTTGCCAGTTATTGTTAGGAACAAGTATACCAATGCCTAAAGCCTTCATCGACTTTTATGGATTTGCCAACATATCTGCTCCAACATTTAAACGGCCCAACACTCTATACAATAGTTATCCTTTAATTAGTAGCGACCAATTTGAAAGTATGCTCTCAAAAACACCAATTATTAATAGCTCTATTGAAAGTCGGTTCCTGCTGTATGTTTATGCCCGCCAATCACAAAAATGGGCTCAATTAGTTTTACAGCAAGACTCAGAGGAACAATTTAAATCCAATCAAGTAGATTTATTTCCGCCAACCTATATATGCCATTCGACCTCTGATCCGGATGTGCCATTTAGTAACGCAATTTCTTTAAAAGCTAAAATTCCAAACGCGACTTTAACTACGGTTCCTGACAAAATGCATGATTTCGATCGATCGGTCACTTCTAGCACACTTGAAGAATATCAAAAAGTAATCGGTTGGTTACACACCATTGGATAATGTAATTACCCACTGAGGATAAAAGCCATGTGGTTTTTTATCTCTTTGCATAGATGTAACCGCTTACACATTTATGTATGCTTAATGTATCAAATATATTGCTCAATATTTCATTTTTGCAATAAATTCATTATATTAAGGAGTGGCTATCAATGAAACGATATACGTCAAGCGGCAAGGAAATTCTGTACACAGCACTTGGTATCGGAATTTTTACTTTATTTTATGGCTTAATTTCTGGTTCACTTCAGTTTTGGATGGCTCCAGTCGCCTTTATTACCTCTGCTTATTATGCCGGCATGGATCCCGCATTAAAAAATCCATGGAATGTATCCTTCAGTTTCATCATGGGAATTCTCTGGGGTTTGATTGCTTTCAACCTTTTCCAAATTCCTAATATGAATATGCTCTGGTGGACATCAAGCGTCTTTGGCGGAATGGCTCTTATTGCAGTAATACTTCAAGGAACAATTTTAAAAATTGCTTTTATTCCTGCGTGGCTCTTGGCATGGGGGACTTTCATGGAAATTTCCTTGAATATTAAAATAAGTAATTGGTATGTTTTTGTCATTCAACTCTTCGTCTGCATGATGTTTGGTGTTTTCTTTCTTGACTACGGTTCTGACTGGCTTAAAGCAGTTCTTTATCATTGGTTCCCAAAGGACACTCCAAATGATAATGAATTAAAACATTCTGATAAATAAAACGACAATTGATGTATGTATTTAAAAAGGTTACTACGTCGACAACAAAAAACACTTAGAGACTTTAATAGTCCTCTAAGTGTTTTTATTATTGGTTAAATACCAAGGTATTTTCGCTCAATAATATTATCCACACTCCAGCAGTATAAATATATTTTTAATGGTACTTTACATTACCCTTTATGCGGATCAATCTTTTTTCGTTAATCTTCTTAACCTTTTGAACAAGATTTGTATTAGCACTAAATATTGTTTGGTTGTCTAGATAAATTGTTTCAACGTTTCTCTATTTTATCATTGCAGTTTCAAGCGTAAACTCTTGTAAGTTATCCATATTAAGCTTGCAGCCCATTCCTGGCACGTCCATTACATCGATAAATGTACCATCGAGGACAATGTCTGGATCGATGATGTCACGTTCAAAATATCGTTGCGAAGGTGCAATATCATTAGGAAGCGTATAACCTGGTAAGGTAGCAATTGCAACGTTTTCAGCGCGGGCAACACCAGAGTCAATCATCCCACCACACCAGCATTCAACACCATTTTCACTTGCAAGTTGTTGAATTTGTTTTGCTACAGTCAAGCCACCAACACGTGCAACTTTAATGTTAATAATCCTCCCGCTGCCAAGCCGTATCATTTTGCGAGTATCATCAAGTGAAGTAACGCTTTCATCTAAACAGACGGGAGTTTTAATTGTTCGTTGCAAATCAGCGTGATCGATTAGGTCTCCTGGTTCAAGGGGTTGTTCGATCATAATAAGGTTCAGGTCGTCTAGCTTCTTCAACATGTCAAAGTCAGTACGCCGATATGCAGAATTGGCGTCACCCATTAACATCGCCTCAGGAAATGCTGCTCGCACTGCAGCCAAATAATCATAGTCCTTACCAGGCTTAATCTTACACTTAATTCGCCGATATCCCTGCTCTAGATACCCATTCACCACTTTAACTAATGTTTCGGGATCTTTTTGAATACCTATACTGACACCAGTTTCTACTCGAGACTTAGTTCCACCTAGGGCTCGTGCCAAAGGTTGATCAGCCTGCTTCGCATAAATATCCCAAAGTGCACAATTCACAGCGGATTTACTCATATTATTGCGTCGGATGCCAGCAAAAATCTTGTACATCTCATCAGGATGAGAAATTTCTTGACCCATCAACTTTGGAAGCATTTGTGTACGTAAAAGTTCCCAGGCACCATTACGAAATTCTTCATTATAAAAGGGAATTTCAAAAGCTGATACTTCTCCGTAACCCACTGTACCATCCGCATCGTGAAGTTCAAGTAATACTGTTTTCTTAGCATCCATTCGGGTAAAACTAGTCTCAAATGGTGCACGTAACGGAATATCTACTTTTCGTAAAACAGCTTTAATAATTTTCATACCTATATCTAAACCTCCATTTTACTTGCTAACATTGATGACTGTTGTTCTTTAATCTTTTTACTGTTAATGGACAGCGAACTGATAAATGCTATTGCTGCCGCAAAGACAATGAATAAAAAGGCTGCCGAATATGAACCTTTAAACATCGTTACCAGATACCCAATTACAATGGGGGCGATGAAACCAGCTAATTGTCCCCCAAAATTGACGATACCAACTGCAGAACCATATTCCCTTTCATTCACTAACTGCGCAAAAAGAGCAAATGTCCCTGCAAAAGCAATTGACTTGAAAAAGTAAGTCATGATTTCAAACCCAATAACGGCCATCACACTAGTGGATAAGTACATGCCAAACATAAAACCAGTTGCACACAAGCTTGTCAGTGCTAACATCATCTTTTCATGACCTTTAAAAAATTTCGTGAGAATAAATCCGGATGTAATCGAACCGACTCCGGCAGCAATAGACGGCATTGGAACCATCCATGCAATACCAGCAAGACTAATATGCCGAGCCTGTAATAAATAAGTTGGCATCCAGGAATCTAGGCCTTTGGTAACTACGGATAGTCCAAAAACAACTAGAAAGAACTGCCAAAGCATTCTATTAGTTAAAACATCTTTCCAGGGTACTTTAATAATTTTTGAATCAACTGCCTCACGCTGCACTTGCTTCTTTGGTCTAAGTACTAGCGCATAGACAATTACGAAAATGACTCCAATAATTCCCATTGTATGGAAAGCAGCACGCCAACCAAGCGTTGCTATAAAGGGCGCAACGATCATGGGTGCAATTGCCGCACCAACATAATTGGAAGAAATGGTACTAGAGGTTGCTGCAGAGCGTTGTTCATACGGAAATTCTTCAGTAATCTGTTTTAAACTAGCTGATGGATAAGCCCCTTCGCCGATTCCGAAAAGGATTCTAATAATAATCAGTGCTCCTAAGGACCAAGCAAATCCAGTTAACACCGTAAATAACGACCACATCGATATTGCAACGATAATGGTGCGATAGGTACCGAATTTATCAGTTAACCAACCACCAGGGATTTGCATCAAAGCATAACTGAAAAAGAAGGCACTAGCTACAACACCAAGTGTGGCAGTAGATAAGTGTAAATCTTTACCTATGTATGAAAGAGCAATACTAATAGCTGAACGGTCAATGAAACAGATAATATAAGCTATGTAGATCATGATAAAAGTTCGCCGCGCACGGGCTGTTGTTTTTGTTTTTTGCATAAAGATCAACTCCTATTTTCAAATTCAGTGGCTATTGCCTCAATGAGGGCAATGCCTTGAGTAAAGGCCACCTGTGTGATGTTCTCATTGCTGCTATGATTGTTTTGATCAAAATTGGCAAGAGGCAAGGTAAACGCCTTTGCCTGTAAAATATCAGTCCATACGTAATTTGGGACTGTTCCTGGCATGCATGGTTCGATAAGCAACGGGACTCCCACTTGCTTTGCTGCATTTCTAAATAAGGCGATTTCATCGCTAGTGGCATGAGTGTTAGCTGGTGGAATACTGCTTGTAATCTTATAACTTAATTTGCCTTCATCAATTACTGAAGCTAATTCCGCTACTAATCGTGATGCAATCTCTTTTGGATTTTGTTGCCCCACTAGTCGCATATTGAGACTTGCAGTCAACGTATTAGGAATAATGGTTTTCATCCCAGGACCGTTATACCCTGCTTGAATGCCAGATACGTTAAATGTTGGTTCAAACATCAAGCGACGATAATAGTCACGCTTATCTTTTGCTAACACTTCAGCACCAAACACCTGAGCACTCTTAGCCTCGTTAAATGGGAGTTGATCAATCGCTTCCCAGTCAGCTAATGTTGGTTCCGTAACCCCATCATAGAAACCTGGGATAAGTACACGGCCAGTTTTAGAATCATAAAGTCGATTCAAAATCTGCTGAAAAACAAGCACAGGATTTGAAATAACATTGCCTGCATTACCAGAATGATTTGGATGATCAGCAGTTGATACACGGAGTTTGATCCCTAATAAGCCACGATTAGCTAACCGTAAAACATGCTCACCATTTACACTCATTGACCCATCAACTACTAATACTTTTCGCACATGTCGTAGTTGCTGTAGCTGTAACTGCTGTACTGTAGAAGCAAGGTGGGAACTGCCTTGCTCCTCCTCACCTTCTATCAAAAGCTGAATCGTCTGACGTCGCCGTGGATGGGTAAGTAAGAATCGATTTAAGCCGTTAATAACTGCTAACAATTGCCCCTTGTTATCACCTGCCCCACGACCGTAAAATCGACCATTGCGCGTGGTCAATTTGAAGGGATCACTATTCCATTCTTCTTTTAATCCTGGATCCATTACATCATAGTGTCCGTAATACAGTATTGAATCAGTACTAGCACCAGGAATTGTTGCAAGCAGAGCAGGAGCGCCTCCTGTTTCCACATATTCTACTGTTGCACCACAATAATTCTCCAAAAGTTCAGCAATATATTTACAAGCAGCATCACGTTTTCCGTGATTAGTACTTGTACTTTCAAAGCTAATCGCTGTGGCTAAAGTAGCCGCGGCATTCTTAATTCTACGTATGTATGGCAAATTTTACCTCCTGATTAAAATTAAATTAAAACATTAAGTTTTAATGGCATTATTATATTGCATTTAGTGTCTATTAAGAAATATAATAATTGCAGTAGTCAATAGCAAAAATGTTATAAGTGAAGAGGTGCTTTAATGCGACTAACACAACTGGAATACTTTATTGATATCGCTACAACGCAGAATATGTCGCGCTCAGCAAGAAACCTACACGTTGCTCAACCTTCACTAAGCCGTACCATCCATGCTCTAGAAGACGAATTAGCAACACCACTTTTTACGCGAAATGGGCGAGCGCTGGAACTCAATTCAGCCGGAAAAAAATCCCTTGAAGTTGCCACCGCTACGCTAGGTACTCTAAATACAGGCATCGAAGACTTGAATCACTACATAGATCAAACTGACAATCAAGTAACCATTCGCATTGAAAGTTCCACTACCATGATTCCCGGTATTCTGGAATACTTACATAGAACTGTCCCCGATGTCTCAATTCATCTTATTCAGCACGGCCTGGAAAACAATCTTCTCGTTCATTATGATTTTGAATTCAGCACCCACCCTGTCAAGGACAACGAAAATCAATTAATGCTATCCGAAGAGATTTATTTTGGCGTGGCTGAGAATTCACCGCTGTCACGCGCAGCTGTTGATAATAAGATTACAGTTTCGGAATTGGCACAAAATCAGTTAATCTGTACTGAGCCCAACCCTTTACGTGAGCTTGTACTTCGAACTCTGCAACATCATGGTGCAACTATTCGACCATCCTTTTCCACTGGCGACCGAGCTACAATTATTGGAATGGTTCGTTCTGGAGTAGGTTTATGCTTCATTCCTCAATGCTCATGGCCCGGAGTAGATTTAACTGGCGTTCGTCTCCTCTCCTTTGCCCCAGAGCCCATAACTCGTAACATTTATCTCAGCATGCCTACTTCGTCCGTTCGTTCATCAAAACATTTAACAGTAGCCAAAGCTATTTGTGACTACATGACCACCCTAAAATAGCATTAATCGTTAGAGTGCTATTGAATTGGTTCAGTGATTTGTTTTTTCTTAAATCCAATTCACCTAGCCATTTTTTAATTAAGGATTTCTTAAAATATGCGTATCCATTTCAAATCAATTAGCATTGAAATTGGCATACTTATTTTATAAGTCTGGCGAATTTACAATCTAAGGACAACGCTAATTGAATAAAAAAACCATAACGGATACTAATGTCCAACTATAAAGGACGAAGGAGTACATCGTTATGGGTTATTATTTCACTATATCTGAGCAATAAAATATTCATGAATTAATCGCCAAAGATTATTATATTTGCTCAATTACACTAACTACTAACATCATTCAAGCATATCCGTGAAGAATATCGTCAATTAACGTTACCCGAACGTAACGACCAAGTGTATTTATAAGAACAGTTCACTCAGTGTCATAGTTTCCAGAGCACGCTATTACCGATGCTTGTTGAAAAATAAATATATGAAATTATGGCAAAGATAAATCGATTTTTTCGGATGATGATTAACCCCAACTGCCTGTCTTAGAAGGAAATATACTCCGTCGATGAAGGATTGAAAACCATTAATAAGGGTAATTGGGAGGATAAATAATGGCACGAAAAAAGCACCCACAAGGGGTGCTTCTTCCGGTAGAACATAGGACGGTAATCCTGTGTTGGAATCAGTATAACATTTTGAACTTGTGCTGACAATGATCCGGTTAACCACATCCACTTTTGAATAAGAGACTTATTTCACAACATTTTTCGAAATGTTTTTAAGTTAGCTTTTTGAACCGCTTCTTGAAACCATCTTCTAATAATGGTGTTTTATGACCTAATACAGCATCAGATCATATAAAACAAGATGAAGACGACTTCTGAGATGACTCGAAATGGGTTGACTTTCGTGATAGTATCACCGACGAAAACCCCGAGTAGGATAATACTACGAAACCCGTCAGTAAAGAAAAGCTTCGTCGCAGTGATCAGCTGGTGAGAGTGTGGTAAATGATCTTTGCACGGGAAAACGATGGATACATTAACTCAGACGAAATGATTGCTGAAAGCGATGATGATCAGTCTGATCTGTGGAAAACTGTTGATGAGTAAGCCCAAAAGTATGGTTTGATTGATATCCCTGAAGTTGACAGGATCACGGATGTTGAATCGGAAAGCTTCGAGTCCAACTCAGACAAAAAATAGTCCTATTTTTTTAGCCACTCATATTTTGCTAAAAACTTCATCAATCTCCGGTCTTCTTCTTGATCTTTGGCAACTAGCTCGTCCATATACTCTTGAAGCTGGTCAACAACCTCTTTAACACCGTTAACCCACTCCACAATCGTGGCGGATCCTTCCGCCGATGTGACGGTACCTAGATTCCACTCAATGCTAAATTTTAGGTCACTCGTGAGGCAAATTTGTGCGTTAGATTCCAAAGTATCGCTGTCAATATAGCCAGAATCAGCGTTTAAGAATTGGTAGTAGCGTTTTTCACCTACTTTAAAACTGGTGGATGATAATATGGCATCTTTAAGCGTGACGGATTGATCCGCAGACGTGATCGGTTTAAAGCAATAAAATTCAGTGTCGTTGTTCATTTGAATTGATTTAGGTAAAGTCATAGTATCTAGTTCCTTTCGCCATATAATATAAAAAGCCATCACAGTTGAAGTTTACGATGGCTGTTAATTTGTAATCTTTGTGTGGTAAGTTGATAGTTTTACCACAAATCAACTATATAATACAAATTATAATAACTGTCAAAATTTGCAATAAAAAACCGCCCACTGGCAAAGTGAGCGGTTATTTTATCTACATTACCTTTATTATTTGTTATCTATTTTATCTTACTCTACATCTTGATTGGTCACTTTGATGGTTACTACGAGCTAATTCACTTTTATTTTGAAAATCTGTCTAAAGAGTTTGTCAAGAAGTTGGATTAATACTGACGACATACAAAAAAACGCCCATAAAATGGACGGTTCAAAAAATCATGACAACGACCGTTTGGCGTCGGTTCGATGCCTGATTGGAATCAGCCAGCCTTACCTTAAAGTAAAGCGGGCAAACAAATTAGTAAAAGCCATTTGGCAGTTTAATCTTACCATGTTTCTTATAGTCTTGCTATAATAACCTCGAAAGAAGGTTTCGCTAATGCCGAAAAATGTTAAATTTGATGATGACTTAAAAGAGCGCCTGAAAGACCCCGAGTTCAAAAAAGCATTCGATCGCATCAGCGCCCGCCTAGAAGCCGGTGTTGCCATCTTTGATGCTCGCAAAAAAGCTGGTTTAACACGTTCTGAACTGGCCCACAAGGTGCACATGCCCGTAGAAGCCATCAGACGCATTGAGGATGGCGGTAGCACCAGTGATCGCATTCGGACTAAAATTAAAAAGACTTTAAATATCAAATCCACCGAAAGGACTGATCCTGATGACGTTAAACCGTCAAAATAAAATTCCCCCGTATCACACCACTTCTGCTGCTGATACCATCAAAGAGACCTTGGTGGCCCGTCATCTTAGTGCTGAGTGGCTATCTAATCAAATAGGTATTGGCACTGATGATATGACCAATGTGCTGAAACGTGAAGACTTCCTAGACAAAAAACAGCTTAAACAAGTCGAGGCTCTGATTGGTGTGCCAGCTAGGCTGCTGTGGAATCTGGACTCAAACTATCTTGACCACAGCAAAGAATCAGGCATAATCAAAGCTATACACGATATTCAGCGCGGTAACTATCGAACCGACACACATTACTTGCCACCGGCAGATGAAGTGTCGGCTCAAGATCACGAAGAACATCGTGGTCATGGTTATATTGATTGGGACGGTCGTGAGGTGTAATTATGGCAAATAAGCGTCAACGAAAAAAGAATTACAACAAATGGGCTGAGAAAATGATCCAGCAAATTTGGGACAGACGACCTAAAGGATTAACCAAACGGGAACTTAACCAGTGGATGGATGATCAGATCGAAAATGAAGGCATTCTTAACTGGTCTACCCAACAGGCTGTTAATGAAGCAATCCGTGATGCCGATTCCGGTAAGTTGCAAGAATTTGAGACGGTTGATGAATTCATGACTCAACTAGAAAGTGATGAAGAAAATGCCAAATAAACGTCAACGTAAAAAGCGGTATAAGAAGAACCTGGTTGAACTAGCTCAATTGGCAGAGGCCATGCACCCCAAGACGTTAAAAAACCAAGCAGAAATCAACGCGTGGCTCTTTGGTGACGACGAAGACGATGATGACGACATGGTTGAACAAAAAAGGGGCAACGAGAATGGCAAATAAGCGCCAGCGCAAAAAGCGATATAAAAAGAATGTGCTGAAAATTAAGCAACTAGCAAAGAGTGTTCGGCTTATGGCCCCTGAAATACAGGAAAGCCATGGTGTCAGCCCTGAGTTCAAGCAATTGCTAGAAGAAACTTATCAAGAAGACAAAGGTACTATGGACTTGATAAAGCAAGGTGAAAACGATTTCTGGGATGATTCGAAATGGGTTGGCTTCCGTCACAGTATCACCAATGAGGATTGTGAGTGGGACACCATGAAACCCGTTGGTAAAGAAATCATCCATGATAGTGCTACCGACGAAGACCTTGAGTGGGAGGATACCACGAAGACTGTTAGCAAAGAAAAACTTCGTAGCAGCGATCAACTAATGAGAGTATGGGAAGTGATCGTCGCTAGAGAGGATGATCCACTTGTTGAGTTAGACGAACTGATTACTGAAATTAGTGTTGAAGATGATGACAATCAATCCAAATTCTGGAAAACCGTTGATGATTAAGCCGAAAAGTATGGCTCAATCAATACCCCTGAAGTTTATTGGGGAAATGATGTGGAGTTAGATGATATTGACTGAGTTTCTGATTTTGGTTCTGATTTTGGTACTGAGAGAATCGACACTAAAGTTATCTCTACTGATAACAAATCATTGGCGCGTACCCAAGAAGTTGAAAGTAAATAACTTGATTTTTCTAGGCAACTAATTATCACTTGAATTCAGGTGGTGCTTAGTCGCCTAATTTTATTTATATCTAAATTTCATTGCAATCCTGTTACCGATTGCATCTGTTGGAAGTAGATTTAATATTTCAATCTCGGACCTGCATGTATGATTAAAAATATTTGGAAAAAATAAATGATTAGTTAAACGATTCACGGTTACTAGTCGAAATTTCAGGCCACAATCCACTCAAATTTTCGTTCAATTATTTGCTAACTGCAGATGAACTTGATGACTCTATACAAACTTTACCTAAATATACCAATCACATTATCTTCTGAAATATGTAATTTGAAATAGGTAGTAATGATATTTTTATCTTAATACATAAGCACTGTACCAAGCGACCTTACAGTGTTTACAATATTATTTATTTTCTATATCTGTAAATAATTCATATACATTTTATATATCAATCTTATACGATTCCATAGATACTTTGTATATCAACCTTATACGATTCCATAGATACTTTGTATATCAATCATATACGATTCCATAGATACTTTGTATATCAATCATATACGATTCCATAGATACTTTGTATATCAATCATATACGATTCCATATATGCTTTGTATATTGATCTTATACGATTCCATATATGCTGATAATTTACATAAATTAGGTCATTCTGCATATCTTATATATATCTTATTTACTTATTTATCCTCTATATATTATTTGTTATGGACAATATATTATCCGTCTGTGATCTTTAGAAATCCTCAAATTACTTTACAATAGTCCATCAATAATACAACATGCCGCCTATTAATTGTTATATTAGAGAGTGGTTTCACCTCCAAAAATCTAAACAAATAAAAACTAATTTAAATCCTGATGTTGGCTATAACTTGTTACTTTCCGAATTATTTAACTAAGCTTGATAAATGAACACCTTGAAACATGTTAATCACCCTTTTTAACAGTATGTCATGTTATCTGTGTACCCGTTCATGTTGAACGCGTTTAGCAACCTTGATTTTTTATACAATGAAAGTTTAGATTATACTTAAAAATAAAAAAGGAAGCCTTATAATGTCAAAGCAGAACCCTACTGAAAATAATAGTCAGAATCTTATCAAAAGCACTAAAACTATGTCATCAAACGTCCAAAATCTTTCCGCAGGAGATCCAGATCCAAAAATAATTGATATACTTTCGAAACTGATTAAGCTAAAAAGAGCAGAAACTAAGGAGATTCAAGAACTGAAGAAGTTATTTCAAAATGTTTCTAAGAGCGACCTCCTTGAATCAAGTAAGCAACAAGATTTAAACCCAGAGCTAAAAAAATGGTTTAATAGTATAGAACCATTTATTGAATACGATGAACCACTACATCATAAATTGTTGTATATCATGTACTCCAATTGGTACAAGAATAAAGAAATTGGCGCCTTACCTCATGAATTAAGTGAAGATCAATTTAAAGTAGAAATCATGAAAATCTTCGAAAGTCACGCTGGCTGGAAAGTAGATAAAACTATCCACACTCATAGTTATAAAACTAAAAAATCGGGTATTAGATATCGACGAAGAATTACGAATCCAAAAAATGTAGGGCTTGATTGGCACAGATATTTTGAATGTTTTGATCGCCCAGACTTTTTCAATAAAAATAATCCCAGTTTCGATATTTTTACTAAAGATATACGAGGCTGGTTTGAAATTCATCATATTTGATAATTTTTATATTATTTCCTAGGCTTAAGTCACTATGGAAAGAATTTTAAACACTTCATGAAACACTGAAGTGCTTTTTTAATGAAAAAGTTTGCCAAAATAAAATTAGGTAATAATAGTTTTAAAAAGCTTACAGCTAGGAACAAATAGTGGAGTTATGAAAACAAAATTTTGAGCGATAAACCGCATATTCGAAATCCACAATTAAATTCATTATGTCAATACACTATTTCTAATGTGCTCTCCAGTAATTAATTGAGATTAGTTATCCAGTCTATTAAATTATTACTAATTGTAACGAAGTAGTGCAACCATATGGTGCTATAATACGAAACGTATACTATTCAGTACATAATTATTGCGGGAGGTAATCTATTATGAGAAAATCATTGATCAAAACCTTGGCCGTAACGACCTTGAGTGCAGCTGCCTTTGTGGGCGCTGCAGCGTTTAATACACCAAATGCTTCGGCTAAAACGACTATCCGTTCATACCAAAACATTAAGAATGCAACTTATACCGTTACCAACAAGCACGCCACGGTTTATAAAACCGGCTCCTTAGCTAAGAAGACCGGTACAATGCAAAACTACGGTTCTAAAGTCACCGGTTATTACGCCGTTCACGTGACCCGCAACGGTAAAGCATCGATCTACTACAAGTTCCGTGTAGGTAAGAAGACCGGCTGGGTATGGCATGGCTACTTAAAGAAAGCTACTGCTGTTAAGCCAGCTTCTAACACACAGCCTGCTGCTGGTTCAACGACTACTACTGATAACAGTTCATCAAACTCATCGAAATCTGATAAGTATGACTTCAGTGTATCCGGCTACCGGGCAGATTTCTTAAAAGCTGTTAACGCCGAACGTGCAAAACGTGGCATTGCTCCATTGAAAGAAGACGCTGATTTGGATCAAATGGCCCAAATCCGTGCCGGCCAAACAACCACTACCCACTCTCACTATGACAGTGACGGCTCTGTTGCCGTTGACAAATTGTCTAAATCCATGGGTATTCCTTGGGGTGCTGAAGTAATTGCTACAGATACACTTGGCAAAGATTTTGGTACAACTAATAATGAAGATGTCACTAAAGCAGATATCGAAGGATACATTTACGAAGACGCTGGTTCAAACTGGGGTCACCGTGATGCATTGTTAAACCCAAGTTTCACTAAGATCGGTATGGGCTTTGCCCAAGAAGGCGGTCCTGATGCTGGTTGGAGTAACTGGGCCTCTGATACTGTTGCCGATTTGGATTAATTCGTACATCACACAATTATTTAACTAATATTAAAGAGCTGGGCTTATTCAGGGCCAGCTCTTTTTTTATTCTAAAAAGTTAAGTCTTCACCTAAAGTCTATCAAATGCTATCATGTCCTTGATAAGAAAGGACTGATTGCAATGGCTGATACAACAGTTATTTCATTGCGCTTCAAAAACGACCAATACGATAAAATAAAAGCACAAGCTAATTTTAACGGTGTTTCAATAACAACTTATATGCGTCAAGCCGTTTTAGAACATGTTGAAAATGAAACTGATTATCAAAACGCTGCTGTTAATTTAAAAGCCAGCCATGGTAAAACTGTCAGCCGTGCTGAAGTTATGGCCCGTCTGGGAATGAAACCATGATCGCTTATTACTGGAGTTTTGAATAAAATTCGGTCTGTTTTCTCCTTGCAATTTTACCTGATGTGTTATAATTTAAGTATAGAAAAACGACCGGTGCTCTAACACCGATCGTTTACAGCCGCTTTAAAGGCGGTGGCAATTGACATTTAACTATAAAAAGTCACCTATCAACCGCGCAAAGTCAATAGGGTGGCTTTTTATTTACGATCTTTGCGATCAATTGTAATCATTAACATCGCAAACGCGATCATCAATGATAAGGTGTCATAAACAGACACAACAAACAACTTTCTAGATTTTCGTAAATCATAGGCATCACTCACTTTCGCAATTGACGCCACCACCCATAAAACTTCTGTAACCCTATTATACCATAGGTTACAGCGATTTTAAGCAAGTTTTAAACCGCGACAAAAGAGGTCATCCTTCATTGGACGACCTCTCTTTTTCTTACTTATTTTTACGCTTTCGTTGGTTTTTTACTGCCACGGCCATTGCTAAAACGATCAAAATGATCAGGATCACACCAGACAATTTTAACCAGGCAGCGTATTTGATCAACGCTATCTTCAAACTCATCTTAAATCAGGTCTTTTCCAATCACCCTAACGCCTAACCTAATACCGCATCGAATTGATGAACTGAGATCACTTTGTTGGTCTTGGGGTCAGCGTTTTGCACATCAACCACCCGACGGTTACGACCATCCACATCATCGACTAATGGGATCCGTTGATCACGCTTACCGTCTTTCAATTGAGCTTGTACCATCAACCGGTCAAACAACGCCCGGCCATCAACCACGTGGAAGTTATGATCTAAGCGTTCAACGACCACGTTAGGTTGAGTCAGATATGAGAAGATCTTCAAGAACTTAGGCAAGTCCGCCGACCCGCTGTAAACCACTGGGCGCCCAATTATGGCAGCTTTAACAATCGTCCGGCGGTAGAACGGGATAAACGTTTGAAACAGCACGGTATTATCCAAATCATCCTTTGGCAACGTGGCTTGCGGCAACTGCTTTTTAAGCAGCCGCTTGAAGTCTGCTACGGCAGCCACGGAAGTCTTATCCGAGATCACGTATTGCTTAACGATATGCCGTTCATCCAATTGGCCATTGCTTAACGCTTCCAGATAATCTTCATCCGTGGTTGGCCGGATCAAAGCATCCGCATACGAATCTTCCTGCGGGTTCATGGCTAAATGCTCATTGGCACCGTGCAACTGATAACGGATAAAACCCGCAGGCTTATGCTCCTGCGGCTTAGCCTTATCGTCAATGATATGCAATCCCTTGGTATTTTTCAGGTACTTTTGATAATCAGCGACTGTCAGCAGTTGGTATTCGCTGTGGGTCACTAACCGGGCTTCCTTGGTCTTGGTATCGTACATCCCAATGTGGATCAGCGTTTCTGGTAAATAGATCCGGCTTAGGCGTTCAAAGTTCCCGCTTTGGACTAAGCTATTCAAATCGACCACAATCTCCCATGGTGTTTTAACCGACCTCTTTAATTCCGAAATTCTACTAGGTAACGTTGAATATCGGTATGGTGAGGCCGATGATACCAGCTGGATCACCATACCCTGATCTGGTATTGCGGGCTCAAAGAAAAACTGGCCACCGCTGTCGAATCTATGATGCACGGCTATGTACCCATCAAAGGCGATAAAATCAGCACAAAAAACTTCACGACGTTAGTCAGTGTTGGTTCACCGGACAGTTACGTCTTTCTATATGATTACAACAAGCTTGCCGATGATGAGACTGCTGAAACCGTTCAAGTTAGTCAGACCGTAGATCATATTAGAAATTTTAGCCATCTCTGGCAAAACCGCGGCTACACCGTTTACTTGGAAAAAAAGACGGCTGACTTTTTCGTTGACCATCGATGAACATAAAAGCACCGTAACCCTCATGAGTTACGGTGCTTATTTAGACTGTTCAATTGTTTATCTGTTTATTTCAAAACTATTTAATCATCGCTGCTAACCAGTGAAGCACTGGTCTTCTTAATGCTTGGGGTCTTTGCTGTATCGAACTGGGCGCTAGCCTTGGCATTCTTAGTCCGTGTGATCAAGAACCAATCATAACTAGACGTATCGCCATTTTCCGTTACATAATAACCAACATATTTTTCGTTCAGCAACGAGACAGATTCGCTGATCAAACCGTTTTCGTCAAACGTATAACTCATCGCATTTTCAGATTTATATTGATAGAGCTTTGATACATTAGTATTAGTGATCGCACTCGTATCATCAGGTGTTTTAAAGGCCGGGTTATCTTCCTGCCAATTGATGTTTTCAGCCGTTACTTTTTTATCATTATCATCCGTATTGACATACGCTGATAACTTGTGGGCTTTCGGCGCAGCATACGTAAACTTAGTAGCGTTAAACAACGCCATATTGTGCTTGACCTGATCGATCTTAGCCTGGGCAGCTTTGAGGTTAGCTGGTGAACCGTCATCATCCGTATTTTTGATCGGTTCCTGTTTATAATCACTGACGGATGACTGCTGATTCTTTAAACTGCTTTGAGCTGCTGCTAAAGCTTCTTTCAGGTAGGTTTTTTGATCTTTGACCATCTTATTAAACGCCGACTTTTGTTTCGTTTTAGCTAATTTGATGACCTGCGCATCCGATTTACCTTTAATATCCTTAAAGGTCAGCTGTGCCTTGCTATAAGCCGTTTCCTTACCATTTTGCACGACCAGGACACTAAACGTATCATCTTTATGAACCGTATCGCGGCTAAGCGACCCCTGCAGCCAAACCTGTGGCTGTTTATTTTGCGCCGTCTTCATAAAGGCGACTTTGCTGGTCTTAGCAGCATTTTCAGCGTTCGCCCCGCAGCCGGCTAAGCCAATCGCCGCTAACCCTAACATGACCATCAATGCTAACCGATGTTTCCGAACCCTTTTTTCCATAATGATTTTCCTCCCCTTGATATCCGGCGATCAACTAACCGATCCCCTAAATCTTAATAAAACTAATACATAAACGTTTCTATACTACCACTATATTGGCATAACTAATCAAAAGAATTGATTATTCTAATAGTGCTTTATATTCGATCAATAACGCGGCCGGCTTGGTTAACATCATTGGGCTTTAGATTAGTCACAGTTGCAACTATTTGTAGCCCAGATAATATAATTCATGATATTGGACTGGAAACCGATATATGTAATTGATACAGTTCAGTGCAGTTGTTGAATCAGTCTTTAGCAGACATTAATTACCGTTAGTTACCCAGCATTCATTTCACTACTGAACTCAATGTTCAACTCACCCTGAACTCACTAGCAAATGATCACTAAAATAACTAGTATGATTATTTCTTAGGCCTTATCTGTCCAAGGATCCGCTGAATTTTGACCATTTTTGCTTACTAATTGGTCGCTAATCGTTAAGTAACTGTGTTAGATCATTCCTTCGAAACAAAAATAACAGTCTATCGAAATGAGTATTAAGTCCACTTCTGATCAAACTATGTAGCCCAGCATTGAACTCACCATAGAAAACACTACTGTTCTCACTACCGAACTCAATACCGAATCCACCCCTAAATTACGTAGTGGGTTCACTACGCAATTTAAATGCCATCAGCATGGCATAGCAACTACTGATATTTAACCAGTACCAAAATAGTGAAACGTCCTTCTCAAAAATTACTTTCCTAAAAAAACAAATCGTTCATAAATAGACACTTCTTTTTTCTCATCAAAATCTGACCCATAGTCCAACCCAAAAGCCCATCCAACGGCTTGAAATGCAGAGAGGAACTTTAATCATGTTAGATAAAATCACCACGGCCCAAAAGCCGCTTTTGACCTTAAATTTAGCCCTGGCTGATCATCAGAGCGCGGCCCTGACCGGCATTGTCATTACCGGTGAAACCGACAAATTAGCCGCTGATTATCAGCAGAAATTCGGCTTGAACGAATACCGTTTGACCCACGAAACGGGTAACGGTAATGCCCTAAAGACGTTAACGAAAACCACGGACCCAGCCCAAGTTTATGGCACTTTTTACACCGCCTACCAGCTGGAAACTGGCTTGTTTGACCGGCAAAATTCAATTCAGATCGTTAACTGGGATTACCCCGAAACAACGCTTTTACCCGCCGAACTACCGATTTATTTAGCCACCCAGCGGGTCTTAAACACCGATGAAACCTTAGCTCAAAAGCAGGCCGATATGCTGAAGCTTATCCGCCAAAACTACAACTTTTTTCGCGTCTTTGAAGCCACTGATTCGCTCAAACCCAACGACTTTTACGGCGGCATCGATACCCCGCAGGCGCTTCCGGAACTGAACAAATTAAACTATATTATCGTCACTTTCAAGGGCCTTTCGGACAATTTAGCCGAGTCTAAATTCGGCATGACCGATGCGCTCGACCAATTGCTTTTGCATCTTCACGCCGGGGCTTTAACAACTGATCCTGACTAACTTTAGACACGCCTAATTGACATTAGGGTGTCTTTTTTTTCGATATTTTTCAGTCAAAACCAGCTTCGATGGTGCCACTTTATCGCGCTGAAATCGGCCCAGTCAGCGCTTCTCTCGGCACCAAAACTAGTAAGGTACTGGCCACCAAGATGAATGAAAACTAGCTAAATTTTTATCCCTAAAATACTGAAAATTGATCTAGTTTAGCCAAAAAAAGCCGCCCGTTGAAACTCATTACGCAATCGTTTGACGGGCGGGCCAGCGACCGGCTCATCCTTATTTTTCACTCGGATTCCCGTCCCCGCTGGAACAAAAAATCAAAGCGATGGTGCCATAAATTACGGCTGAAATCAGGCCGGTCAGCCCGCAAGCTGGCACCTGAAACAGGACATTAACTCTCTATTTTGACGACAGAACTATTAACCAAAATGGTGCGCGCAGCAACGCTGAAATCGACCCTAGCAGCGACACATTGGCGCACCATATCAGCCACTCTGAAACTCACTAGCCGATCGTTTCTCGTGGCAAAAACGGTCACTTAAACCATCTTATCCAGACGGTTTGTGCCCGCAGTTTTTAAGTCAAACCCGCTGCTCTTAAGCTCACTAGCCGCTCGCTTATCGCCGCAAAAACTGACACTTAAACTGTCCTATACGGACCGTTTTCGCCTGCAGTTTTTAAAGCAAAACCAACCCAAACAACTCAGTAATTAATCTAGAAATGGTGCGCACAGGAACGCTGAAATCGGCCCTAGCAGCGAATAATCGGCGCACCATAACTAGCCACTCTAAAGTTCATTAAACAATCACTTCTCGTGGCAAAAGCTGACACTTAAACCATCTTATTCGGATGGTTTTCGCCCGCAGTTTTTAAATCAAAACCAACTCAAATAACTCAGTAATTAATCTAGAAATGGTGCGCACAGGAACGCTGAAATCGGCCCTAGCAGCGAATAATCGGCGCACCATATCTGTCCCGCTGAAGCTCTCTACGCGATCACTTCTCGGGACAAAAACTGACACTTAAACTGTCCTATACGGACCGTTTTCACCCGCAGTTTTTAAAACAAAACCAACTCAAATAACTCAGTAATTAACCTAGAAATGGTGCGCGCAGGAACGCTGGAATCGGCCCTGCAGCGAAAAATCGGCGCACCATATCTGTCCCTCTAAAGCTCTCTACACGATCGCTTCTCGGGACAAAAACTGACACTTAAACCATCTTATTCGGATGGTTTTCGCCTGCAGTTTTTAAATCAAACCCGCTGTTCTCAAGCTCATTATCCATTCACTTATTCCAGCAAAAATGAGTTCCTAAAACGTCCCTAGCCGGTCGTTTTATCACACCATTTTTAAACCTAAACCAGCCACTCTAAAGCTCTCTATGCGATCGCTTCTCGCGGTAAAAACTGACACTTAAGCCATCTTATTCGGATGGTTTTCGCCCGCAGTTTTTAAATCAAACCCCTGAGTAAACGACCAAAAAATGGTGCGCGCAGAAACGCTGAAATGGATCCTAGCAGCGACACATTGGCGCACCATATCAGCCACTCTAAAGCTCATTATTCATTCACTTTTCATGGAAAAAACGGGCTTCCAAAACATCCCTAGCCGGTCGTTTTAGCGCACCGTTTTTAAACCTAAACCAGCCACTCCAAAGCTCGCTACGCGCTCACTTTTCGCGGTAAAATTCGGCTTAAAATCATTCCTATCCGGAACCATTTTCGCACGAATTTTCAACCCCAAACCAACGCTCTCACTGCTCCTTATGCCGTCGCAGTTTTAGCGTGCTGCGCAGCCGGTTTCAACGCCTTATGCAGTTGTTGAACGGGCTTGCTGGAACGTTCCCCGTGTCTTAAAAAATGAACAAGGCGATTTTGGTAAGGCGACATGGGGAACAGGATAATAGAACGTAAGACCGCTGCGCGGTCCTCAGCATAGCTGAGACGTTCATAACATCATCCTGCTCGGTACCCTAACCCCATGCGTTGCAAGGGTTTAGCCGAGATTGCCCCCAGCCGTTCCTGCTAGGTCGCCCTAGGCGACCTAGTGGTCAAACACCATTCGCCGTTAGGCGACTGGCTGATTCCCAGCCTGACGGCCAGTAATGGACTCTAGGCGACCTAACGTCGCCTAACGTAACTGACAAGATGTCGCCTGAAGCGACCTACTTTTTATGGGGGCAAATTATGCTATCCGCCTCACCGGTTCCCCAGCAAACTGCTCGCTACTCGATCGCATTTTTCTGCCCGGTAGGCGTCACTGGCAGCGGCCTTCGGCGGCTGCCAAACAAATCAAAACCGACCACCAGAAACACAAATAGAGTAGATTTGCGGCTACTCTATTTTTTCACAAAAAAAGGCTCCGCCTTTTCAGCGCAGTCTTCTAAAAATCAATTCACTTACTATTTAATTATGCGGTCATATCATCAACATCTGCAACTGACTTTTCAGCAGCAGGTTCTTCATCCGCCGGGACCACTTTCTGTTCCGCTTCACTTTGAGCTAAGTACGCGCCAAACGACTGCCGCATGGTGTCGGAACTCTGCAAAGCCTGTTCGAACTTTGCTTCACCGACCTGCTTGAGCCAGGCCTTTTTATTCGCCTTGAGTGTCCGGGAGATCTGATTTAACTCACTGACGATTGCCCGCACCTGAGCATCTAACTGCGGTGCTTCAAACTTAGCTTTCGCCACGTTGAACTTGACCGGCACTTCATAGGAAAAGTCCTGCCAGTCGATCCGTTCACCGACTTCCTGCAACGCTTTGGCCAACTCATTGACCGATCTAATTTTCTGTGCCATTTCAGCACCTCATTTCTCATTAATTATGACTGACTATCAACTATTCAAATACCCCGTAACGAGACGATGCTGTAGCATAACCGTCCATGGATTTCTCCAGGATCTTGGTCTGCTGCAGATCGGCTTTAGCCGACTGAACGGCATCAGTATACTGTTCCGTATTAGACTGGCAGGTCTCAATATTCGACAAAATATTTTGCCGGTTATTCTCCAACGTCGTATTGGCATTGGCACTGTCGGAATCGCTGTCATCCTGCGTGTCATCTGCCGGCCGGCCTAACGCTTTATTGATCTGTTCCAGCTGGCTGTAATACTGATGCTCCGCCTTCAGGTTTTGACTCTGCGCATAGTTCAAACGGATCAAATGTTTCTTAGCTTTGGCAATGCGTTCCTTACCGGCGATCACACTGTAAAGCTGTGACATGGACATCGTCCGCGAGATCGATTTATCAGTTTTGACGTTGTTACCTTTCGGGTTGATCCGGAAAGCCGTAGCATCAAAATTGACCTTCTGACTGCGGCCATCAAAATCAACTTTGCCAGTGCCGTTAGAGTTATCTACGTCACCAGAATTATCATTAAAATCAACGGTCGAGATCGGCATATCGTCACGGATCAAAATCTGTAACGGTGCTTTCGGCAAATCGCCGTAAACCATGATCGCTGCGTACCCCGTACTCCCAAAGACCACGAAACTAGTTTTGATCGTTGGGATCTTATATTTACTGATTGATTCCTTAAAGAAAACCTTGTACTTGGAAGCCGAGGTCGCAAACGAACTGTTCGAATCAAACTTAATTGGAATAACGGTTAAGTCACCATGGCGAAACTGCGGTTCCAGTCTAGCCGTGTTCCCCGTTTTGGAAAAAGTCAGGGTCTTATTCACGGCACTGACCGTCATCGCCCGTACCTGCTGAACATGATGGGCGTGAGTAAAACCGGAAGCCGTAAAAACCGCGATACAGCTGAACGCAAACACCAGTGCCAAGGACCGTAAATTCGTCCGGTTATGTACCAGCGTTAACTTAAACCGCCGCCAGCGTTCGGAAAAGGATCCGGCCTTTTTCTTTGGCCCATTCTGTTCTTTTTGACGTTTATCACGAATCGTTTTACGTGCCAAAAAGTTCACCTCTATTCAATTATTTATGTGAACAATCGTAACGAAAAAACCGTCCCAAACACAACCTTGTCAAACCAGTCAACAACCAAAAACGCGCAACCCCAAATCATCATCCCACCTAAACCCATTCACCTAATAAAATCCTCTAACTAATGACGCAAGCACCCCTCGTCCCGAAGTCCTCAAGGTGCTAGTTTCATCTCGAAAAACCACTACACTCACGTAGTCCAAAAAAGAAAGAAAGAGGTGACTGATATGCAAACTATTTTAAATCGGAAGATGACCCGTCAGCTAAATCGCAAGCTGCACCATGACGGCTTCAAAACCGGCTTCTTTGCCAGTCTACGACATCGTTTAAACTGGCAGGCAGAACTACAGAATGATCGTGCAGACGCTCAAAATCTGCCGCTGATCAAGCGTTACTTACATGCTGCCAGTATCGGCTGGTGGACCCAGAAGATCGTCATTGCGTTAGTTATTTTACTGACCATGCAACTTTGCATCAGCCTGCCCCAAATGGCTCAGGCCCATGCCGACTATCAGGTCTACGAGTACCAGGTTACTTACGCGAAAGCCCATCATGATACGCAGCTGCTTAATACGACTTTGAAACGCGGCCCCCAAGTCGCCTGGTATTTAAAGTACGGCCATCTGACCAAAGCTGAGTACCTGCAAAAGATCGGTGCTGTTAACCAATAAAAAAAGTTTTTAAGAACATTATTTGTATGAAATAGCATAATTGTTCGTTACACCATGTATTGTAAAAGGCTACTATGACTGATATGACAGTCTTAATAGCCTTTTTCTTCTTCAAAAATGTTGAATTTTAGATAAAAAGTGCTATAAACCGCGTGAACACCAGTATGGACGAAAACACGGCATAAGTTGCGAAAAGTTGCCATGTTTGCACTTTTTTATATAATTATACGGTTATCAAGGGGTAACGTGAATGATGTCTGTATAAAAGTATGCGAAAGCTTTGAATTTTATGCCGTGTTTTTTGAATGAAATATTGCATATCAAACAAAAACTGAATAAATGTCCGGAAACTCGTTTGAACTTTTTTCACCAATGGTGAACTCACATGGCAAATGCGTACGCAACTCAACCTGTTGTGAAAATTTCACATCAGGGGGTATTTCGACCAAATTTGGCAACTTTTCGCATTATTTTTGACCAAACACGGCATAATTTACTTCACAAGCAAAATTGAGATTTAAAGCAAATAACCAGTTAGAAAACCTATTATGATAGTCTTTATGACTAATAGTATTAAGACTATAGATCTTGGTACTTTGTGAAGTCCACAAACACGGCAACTTTTCGCAAATTATGGACGTAGTGAAGCAAGTTCCACTATCGTTGGTATAGCAGTCTTTATTGACTTCACAAAGTCTACTTTATTGGTTTTATTTTTGCATTCTCAAAAGTTCTTAAATAGTACAGCACGATTTTAAGTGATTTTACCTATTTTCTCATGCTCACATTATCACTTGTCATTTTCTATATATATACTATTTAAGAACTTCAAAATCTGGACAATGAATATTCATTGCGCACAATCTTTTTGAAACCCGAAAAGGCAAATAACGAACATGTTTTGATCTGTGGGCAGTCAGGTTTTAAGCTATTCTAAACTAATACCCGTTATTATATCCCTTGGAATTCTCAGCTAAAGTAAAGTAAACCCCTCAAAAACCCAAAGCGGGCCGTGCCCGCTAGTCCAATCAAGGAGTAACTAAACAAAATACCAAAAGCCAAAGTAAAACACTGGTTGAAATGCAACTTTGTAATAAGTATTAGTTCAGTTATTTCTAACTTCCTTTACCCTTGTTTATCAAGCTTGTTATGTCATTGAGGAATCTGCTACCCTCGTACTTGTTGATTAAAGCTAGAGCTACTTTTTAATAGAAAGGAGGACAAGCATGGCAAGGACCACTTCATATAAGCAACAAAATGGTTCAACTCGCTGGAAGATCACTGGTTATCTTGGTACCAACCCCTATACCAAGAAACAAATTTATTTTCGAAAATCCGGTTTTAAAACTGAGACAAGTGCTTTCCGAGCATACGAGCAAGCAGTTAATGATCTGCAAAAAAACGGCTTTCAAAATAAAAAATTAACCACTTTCCGACAGATATATGAAATGTGGTTACAAACGTATAAGAATACCGTCAAAGAGTCCTCCTACGTCAAATTAAAGCAGAAGTTCAATAAACACATTTTACCGGCCTTTGGCGATAAGAATATTAATAGTATAGAAGTGTATGAAGTCCAGCAGTTTGCAAATCATATGCGTGACATCAATACGCAATATAAGGAATACATCTCGAACGTTTCGCGAATCTTTAAGTTTGCGATCAGCCAAAACTTCGCTACCCGTAATCCGGTGAACAGCATCACGATTCCAAGGCGAAAGAATCAATCTGTAATCTCCTCAAAGATTAATTACTTTGATGCTAAACAGTTGAAATCTTTCTTAGCTGAAGCTCAGAAAAATGAACGATTTGAAATCTATGCCTTCTTTTACCTAATGGCTCACACCGGGTGTCGAACGGGTGAAGTTCTCGGTTTACGATATGGCGATATTGATGAACATCAAGCTTTGAAGATCTCTCGAACATTAACGAGAGGTGAACATCGGCGTTTATACCTTGAAGCTCCTAAAACTTCCAATTCAAGGCGTGAAATCCCTCTAGACGATGAGACCATTTCTATATTGAACCAATGGCACTCGTTACAGATAAAATTGCTAAAAATAAATGGCGAGACTGATGCTGGTGGAAAGCAACTCATTTTTACCAACGAAAAAGGACAATTCATTAACTTATTCACACCTCGACTGTGGATGCAGCGAATCTGTAAACACGCTAAGCTACCAATTTTGTCTCCCCATGCACTTCGTCACACGTTTGCTACCCTATTACTCAGTCAGAATGCCAATTACAAAATGATTTCTGCTTTATTAGGCCATTCCAGTGTAGCCTTTACACTGGATACCTATGCTGGTATCTATCAGAAAGACAAGCTCGAAACAATTAACAAGCTCAACAACCTTATCGATAAGTAGCCCCCTGGTTTATAAACCTAGCTTTGAAGCGACTACCTTTGCTAAAATCGGCTCACATTCAAAATGAAGAGGTGAACATCATGGACAAATTGAAAACGTTGAGACACGACAACACTGAAGAATTAGCCGATAAGCTAGGTGAAGAACTACTCGCTTACTTGAACAGCTCTCTGAAAACGCAGGCCCATCAGCTGGCGGTTAAAATAGCCCGCAGTCAACGCTACATGAATAAAGCTGAAGCTTGTAAGTACTGTGGCATCACCAATAATACTTTCGATAAATGGTTAGCATTAGGACTGCAGCGAATTCATATCGACGGCATCATTCGGTTTGATAAACAAGATCTTGATTCCTTTATGAAAGAACACAAACGAATCATTTAGTTGACCAAGTAGTCTCCCCCATGGACTACATAGTTAACTATTTAAGGTACCAGGCTATAATGCCTGATACCTTTTTTTATCCCACAAAACAGCACGAAGAAACAAATCACCAAATATCATACTGTGCGTTTTGTGAATTCCAATGAACGTTTTCTAGAAATTGACGTAGCTCTTCCTTACTATGACTCTTAAATAAGTCAATTATCTTTTGATGTTCATTATTTGTTATTTTCAGGACACTTTGAATTGAAGACGGATCCAGCCGAATATAGGATTTTCCGATAAATATTTTTTTGCGATTTTGGAGTTCCGTTCTGAGTAAATTGTTTTGGCATTTTTGCATATAGACGTTATGAAATTTTTCTTGAAGTTCATTGTACTTTATATACAATTTATTATCGATTGCTGAATACATACTATCAACTAGGAATTTCATCACAGCATAATCTTCTGAAGTTAACTCATCACATGTGAGTTCTGCGACCTTTCCATCTAGCAACCCAATAAGGCTATATAGTTCTTCTACATCTTTACGTGTATAGGATCTTAAAACGAATCCCTTACGGGGCACGCGTTGCAGAATGTCCTCTGATGAAAGCTGCAATAAAGCCTCTCTGATTGGTGTTCGACTCATTCCTAAGTTATCTGATAGAAATTGTTCAGTAATATGATCACTTCGCTTTAGGTTCCCGCGTGTTAACTGTTCAGAAATGAAATTGTACACTTTATCTTTTGGTGACATATTATCCCTCCGATGCTCTTTAGTATTAGTATACTGCAGTACATGTGAAAAATGTTCAAAAAGCCTTGAATTTGATTTATGTATATTGTATACTCAAGCTGTTGATGAGGTCAATAAATGGAAGGAAGGAAAAATCATGTTTAAAAATGTAATTGTTCGAGTTCCGTCCGCAACTATTTCAGAAGGAATTACAAGTGCTCATGAGGGTAAACCCATCTATACTAAAGCACTTATGCAGCACGAAAATTATGTAAGCGCTTTAACTAAAACTGGCGTCAACGTCACCGTCCTTGAGCCACATGATGAATTTCCAGATTCTTGTTTCGTAGAAGACGTAGCGCTTTGTACTAGTAAATGCGCTATTATTACTCGTCCTGGTGCATTAAGTCGCCGGAAAGAAGCTGCACTGCCTGATATGTTAGAGGCCCTAAAAGGCTTCTATGAGCACATAGAATACATTAAGGATCCAGGTACTGTTGAAGCTGGGGACATCATGATGGTTGGTGATCATTTTTACATTGGCCTATCTGCTCGTACTAACCAAGCCGGTGCCGACCAAATGATTAGTATTCTTGAAAAATATGGATTATCTGGGCAAGTTGTTCCACTTAAAAAAGTTCTCCATTTAAAGACTGGTCTTGCCTATCTGGAAAATAATAATTTATTGGTAGCTGGAGAATTTAAGGATGACCCAGAATTTGCAAAATTTAATAAGATTGAAATTGATGAAGATGAAGCCTATGGTGCTAACTGTATTTGGGTAAATGGTTATGTTTTAGTTCCTGCAGGCTATCCAAAAGTTCAAAAGAAAATTGAAGATCTCGGTTATAAAGTTCTCGTAGTTGATACTTCTGAATTCCGTAAAATTGATGGCGGTTTAAGTTGCTTATCATTACGTTTCTAGAAATTAAATTAAAAGATGAGGAACGTTGATAGATAATTTGTTTGTCTACACAGTTCCTCATTTTTGTTTAAAAAAAAGAGGGTGAAATCTTTGGAAAGCTCAGAAAATAAGATTGGCTTATTCCCGCTTGTCGGTATTATTATTGGTGCAATTGTTGGTGCTGGTATCTTCAACTTGATGAAAGAAATGGCTAGTACTGCTTCAGTAGGTGTTACCATCATCGGTTGGATCATTGCTGGTACAGGAATGGGATCATTAGCACTTTGCATGGAAAGTCTAAATTCCAAACGTCCTGATTTAAATGCTGGAATATTCAGTTATGCACAGGAAGGCTTCGGCGATTACATCGGGTTTAATTCAATTTGGGGATACTGGGTTTCTGTTATCATCGGTAATGTTGCCTTTGGGACACTCCTTTTTAGTGCACTAGGCTACTTCTTTCCTGTTTTTGGTAACGGTCAAAATATTGCTTCAATTATTGGCGCTTCAATTATGCTATGGGTTTTACATTTCATGATAATCAGAGGTCTAGACAAGGCTGCCCTATTAAACGCAGTCGTAATGGTAGCTAAACTGGTACCAATTTCCATTTTTATTATTTGTATCATCGCTGGCTTTAATAAACAAATCTTTTTCCATGATTTCTGGGGAACTTTAGCATCTAACGGTCAAGCTAGTGGCAGTATCATGACACAATTAAAAGGTACTGTGCTGGCCACCGTATGGGTATTTATTGGCGTTGAAGGAGCCGTCGTATTTTCTGGACGTGCTAAAAAACGGAGTGATGTTGGAAAAGCCACCATTCTTGGATTTGGAGCCGTTGCATTAATTTATGCAGCAGTAACCGTTCTTTCATTCGGTGTAATGACACAGGATCAACTTCGCCACTTGCCGAACCCTGCTATGGCTTACGTCCTTGAACACGTGATTGGGAAACCAGGTGCCATCCTTGTCAATTTAGGCGTCATTATCGCTATTTTTGGCGCCTGGATTGCGAATACTCTACTCGCTGAAGAAGTCGCCTACCAAGCAAGCTTAAAGCAACTATTCCCAAAGGTTTTTAAGAAAGAAAACAAACATGATATGCCAGTAAATTCAACATTTATAACCAATTTAATTGTCCAAGTACTATTACTAAGCTTTTTAGTAACTGACCAAGCATACTCATTATTATCCAAATTATCGTCTGCAACCATTTTGTTACCCTACACATGTGTTGCTCTATACCAGTTAAAGGTAGATTTTCAAACTAAGGAAAGTCCACTATCAAAAAATGTTATTGTCGGCGTAATTGCCACTTTATATATGTTCTGGCTGATATACGCTTCAGGTATCATGTACATTGTACTAACAATTTTGTCGCTCGTTCCAGGTACCATTATGTACGCCTATGTGAGAAAGAAATATAAGCATAAAGTATTTAATAAATATGAAATTGTAATCTTCGTCATATTTTTAATTATGTTTGCTTATGGTGTTTGGCAACTACCAACCATCATCAAAATGTGAGCTTTTTAGTGATAGATGAATGGCAAAATACATTTAGAGTTTATCAGGCGAGATTTATTCAAACTGGGCATCACCGCAAAATAAGTATTGAATAACTGGTTATTCAATACTAAATAAATCAGTTATTAGATAACTGATTTTTTTAATATAACATATTTCACGATCGATCATTATCAATTAATTTCTTAGCAAAATCATCTAAATCAACGAATTTATAAAATTTTTTTGGCTCTTCTACTAGTCAACAGAGAATGCTCCGAAAAAAGTTGCATGTAATTTTGTATGTATCGCCTTAAATTCAATCTAATTCATTCAAATATCAAAACTTATAGCAAAAGAGCCAACCCTCTCGGATTGGCTCTACATCAACGTTTATAATCTTAAGCGGGTAACGGGAATCGGACCCGCGACTCAAGCTTGGGAAGCTTGAATTTTACCACTAAACTATACCCGCATAACAGTAACTATACTATCATATTATGCTTATTCTGTCAGCACGAAAATGCATAAAAATAGGCTTTTCTGAAATAGTTAGCTGTTATTTTCATTATTTAGCTTCAGCTTTTGCTGGTTCAGCATCGTCTTTTCGGACGATTGCACGGTTGTTAAGTTCACCAACCAAAATTCGGTCTTCATCATGATAACTTAAAATGTGAATTAATACCGAGTTTTCATAAACCTTCTCGATTTCCCCTTCAAAGTCATGTTCAAAAGAGCCAAACTTTTTACCCTTTACATAGTCGCCAACTTGATGTTCTGCCATTGGGTTATTCCCTCCACTTCGCATGATGAAAAAGATAATAACAAATTTCCCCTGGAAATACAAGCCCCACTTTCATAATTCACGCCTTTTCCGTAAACTTAACGTTGAATTAAGAATTTAAATTGAAAATGAGTTTCAGACACCTTCGTGGTAGACTTAAGATAACAGTAATTCGCGGGATCTACTAGAAATATGCAACATATTTTAATCGAGGATGTGACGTGTATGTGGTTAACCATTTACTTCATCAGTTTAATCTTACTTATTCCAATCACCGCTATTGGCTTGAATCGAACTTCTGAAAAAAGGATTTCTCAATGGTTAATTATTGACCGTTTCGTTTATCTACTCATGGCATGTGCAACCGTTGTCTTGATGATCCGAACGTTTAGCCACGCGCCCCTATTGGTCTCTTGCAAGGGCTTATTAGCAGTCAGTGTCGTCGTATTGATTGAAGTTGCCTTTGGTCGCAAACAGGAGCACAACCTTTCCATTGCTTGGACAATCATCATCAGTCTGGCAATTTTACTCACGGCAACGGTTGGCATCGTCACAACTCTAAACTCAATTTAAAATAACAAAAAGATTAGCCTGTTTCCCTTATGGAAAGCAGCCTAATCTTTTAATTTACGCTCTTTTTTGTGTCTTCAATGCCAGCTCTAACGAACGGTCAACTAGAATCGATTGACTGTCGATCACTGGCTTATCCGTCACCGGTTCACGATCTTGTGCTAAGGACAACTCAGTGCAGCCAAGCACTAAAGCATCGCAATGAGTTTCATCAAACATCTGCTGAACCAAGCCGTGATACAGCTGGCGGTCAACTTGATTATTATCCTTAATGCAGTCATAAATCAGCTTATTGGTCTGTTCCTGAACGGACTGGCTGGGTGCCAGGAATTCATATCCTGCAGCCATAATCTCATGATCATAGATATGGTCAAAAATCGTTCCTTCAGTAGCGATTAAGCCAATCCGATGCGCTTGCGGATACTTCTTACCAATCTCCTTTACAGCCTCACGAGGCATGTGGAGAATGGGAATCTCGGTTGCTGCCTGCATCTCATCGTAGAAGTAATGAGCTGTGTTACATGGTAAGGCAAAGAAATCCGGTTTTAACTGACTCTGAGCCTTAATATCATTTACCAGTGGAACCAACGGATTGGGCTTACTGTGATCCTTAATGTAACTCGTGCGGTCGGGCACGGTTGCATGATTGACCAGAATATAGTTCAAGTAGTCCTGATCCTTGTTCGCTGGTGTACGTTCATTTAACTGATGAATATAAGTTTCGGTGGCTTCAGTACCCATACCGCCAATTATCGTAAAGAAGTGTTCCATAACAAATCACCCTTTGTTTTCAGCAAAATAACGGTCAAAGTTCTTTGAATAATTATGATTCATCCATTTGATCAAAGCCCAGCGCTTTAAGTTCATATCGTGTGAATAGTGATAAGTGGTGCCGTAACGGCCAGCATTGATCAAGTCCAGTGCTCGATCCTTATCAGCGTTTTCACGCGCATATTTCTTGAAGACTTTAGCTGGCACACCTAACCAAAGTGCATGCTTACTTTCGTCTTTATTCCCATAAACAGTTGGTTGATCGACCAAGTCCTGTTTAACATAATCCTTCACTACCCAATCAGCTAAATTATAGCCATTCAGCGTGACGAAGAAACTGCTACGGCCCTGGCGAAGGTTAATTTCAAATAACTTAAACGTATCGTCACGGACGTCATACTTCATATCAAAGTTGGCGTAACCGGTAAAGTCGATCTTTTCCAAGAAGTCTTGAATCTGTTTGTAGATGGCTTCATTGTACTCTGGCAAAATAGCGACGTAGTTACCAATGGCTGAAGGTGCTGGATCTTCTAACAATGGATGGCCCAAGCACATCATTTTGACGTGGTGATGCTGGTCAACGTACGCGTTTAATACCCGCATGTTGCTGTCGTCTCCAGGAATGAAATCTTGGAGAATGAAGTCGGATTTATAACCATTGGCATAAGCAGCGTCCAATACTTTATCAAACTCTTCACGGGATTGAATCCGAAAGGCCTTTTTACGGCCTTCAAAGTGCACGTCTAACCACTCAACACTGTTCGTTGGCTTCAGAGCAACTGGGTAGTCAAATGGCTGTTCCACAACAGTTTGACTATCATGTTCTGCCTTTGAAATCGTCCGGGTCTTAGGATATGGCAAATGATATTTATCGCACACACCATAAAAGCGTTCCTTGTTATTTAACGTCTTCAGCAAATCATAATCAATATACGGACAAACGAATACGTCAGACAACTCATCCTTATGCTTGGCAATTAGCTCAGCATAACCATCGCCGCAACCAATCAAAATAACGGGTTCCTGATGATCGCGATACCGTTCCTTGATTTTCCGCATCGAATCGATCCAAACAGGATCTTCAGAAAAGCCGGGAATCAGTTCCAAATCAACGATTTTAGTAAATCGAGTTGGCGCTAATTGAATGGAAGCAAAAGCCTTCACTGGTTGGTGGTAAAGTTCGTAAAATGAACGAGCCATGCCGTAAACGTTAAAGTCACTTCCCAATAAAATTGGGGTAAATTCTGGTGTTTGTTGCATCTTCTTAGAGTTCCTCCACAGCATTTTTTGCAATTGTGATATCGGTTGGATATGGCGTGTTGACACCATTCACTTTCTGGAAGGCATCTTCACCCTTCCCAGCAAGTACCACGATATCGTTTTTTGTACTCATCTTAATGGCCGTTTCAATTGCTGTTTTGCGGTCCATGATGTACTGTACTTTGACCCGCTGGTGGTCGATGTGCTGATCAATTTCTTCAGCGATTTTCTTTGGATCTTCATAAGCTGGATCATCCGTGGTTAAAATTGCCACGTCGGCTTCCTCGCTAAGTGCTTTACCAAAGCCTTCACGACGAGAAACACCTTTATTGCCAGTACTACCGATCACAACGATCACTCGGCCAGCCCCAGTTTGCACCCGCAAAAAACTTAGCAGCGCTTTTAGGCTGCCATAGTTATGAGCGTAATCAATGTAAATGGTGCCATGGTTTTCACTCGTCACCATTTCCATTCGACCCGGTACATGCACGTCGGTCAACGCAGCTTTTGCAGCTTCATAACTAGCACCAGAAAGCGCGCCAGCAATAATTGAACTCGTGGCGTTGCTTTCGTTAAAGTCGCCGGGAACGTGTAATTCATAGCTGCCATCAATGGCTAATTGCTTCGCTTTTTCAGAAACAGCAGTCACTTGGAACACACTTTGATGCAACGTTTCATTGGTGTTCTTGAAAGACACATCCAGTTTCAATGGCATTTCTAGAGTAGCGCCTTCCCGCGCGTAAAGGTAAATGTTTTCGGGCTGGGTCGTCGTCTTTGCCGCGTAGTAAATATCCGCCAAATGCTTCGTTTCCGCGTTAATAATGCAGATGTCTGAATTAACTAATAATTGTTCCTTGCAGTGCAAATAGTCCGCAAAGGTTGGGTGTTCGTTTTCACCAATGTGATCCGGCGAAATGTTCAGAAAAATACCAACGTTATACTTCAAACCATATACACGGTTCTTCTTATAGGCTTGAGAAGACACTTCCATGACCAAATGCGTCATCCCATTATCAACCGCCTGTCTCATATCATGAAAGAGATCCAGTGATTCAGGTGTCGTCAAATCCGACTTAAACCGGTCCTTTGGCGCGTTACCCACGATTCGATCAATGGTAGAAAACAGGGCCACTCGATCATGCGTATGCTTTTTCTCGATACCGTAAGTAAAGTATGCCGAGGTGGTCTTTCCTTTGGTCCCAGTAAAGGCAATTACAAAGAGGTCGTTTTGAGGATAACCATAAAAGGCAGCGCCCAGCAATGACATGGCTTTTTGAATGTTGGTCACAATAATGCTGGTCAGGCCTTCGCCTTCATCATAGGTTTCCTCAGATACATAAGCGGTAGCACCGGCCTTTTTGGCTGCCGTCAAATAAGCCGGTTTAAAATTGCCCTTGCAGAAAAACAACGTATCCGTTTTAACGGTTTTTGAATTATAGTCAACGTGCTGAAATTTCTGATGCGTATCAGCAGGTGTGACTACTTTTAATAAATGATGTTCGTCTAATAAAGTCACCACTTGGGTTATATCAAGTGACATGGCTTTTCATCTCCAATTAATTGAGGCTTAAATTCTATTATTTCACCATTTTATTCAAAAAGAAACCGACATTTCAGCCGGTTTCATATTGAAGTAACAGTTTAGTTGGCAACCGGAATCTTATCGATATCCGTCCGACGTACCTTACTGATGGTATCTGCGGAAGTCTCTTCTGGGAAGTAAACTTCATACCAGAGAATAAAGGTATAAATGGTAAAGATCTTTTGCATTGATGACTTACCGTTGATGTGTTCTTGAAGAATCTCAAGTAAAGCATCCGTGTTAAAGAATTTCTTAGCAACGTCAGAGGTAAAGGCCTCTTCGATCCGCTTGCGGTATTTATCTTCCTTGATCCAGCTGGCAATTGGAGATGGGAAGCCCATCTTTTCCTTCTTGGCCACGCGTTCTGGCAATTCAGCCAATGCGGCAGTCCGAAGGGAAACCTTGGTTTCAGTTCCGCGAATCCGCGTCTTGATCGGCATGGTAGCTGCAAATTTAGCAACTTCCTTATCAACTAACGGTGTCCGAACCTCAAGTGAGTTACACATACTCATCCGATCAGCTTTATGCAAAATATCGTATGGCAGCCACGTGTTGATATCAAAATACTGCATCTGAGTCATTTCATCTTTGCCCTTAACATCGTCAAAGATATGCTTGGTGTATTCACCGGCATCACGATTCAAATCAGGGTTCTTTAAGATCCGTTCGCGATCATGGTAATCAAAGACGTAGTTGACCCGGTAGTAACGTTCGCTAAGTGGCTGTGCACCACGAACTAAGAACCGACGGCCGTGGAATCTCGGCAGGTTAACAACCGCTTTGGCTAAACCTTTACGGATAAAGCCAGGAACCGCTTTTTGATAGCGTTCGAATGGCTTGGCTTCCAAGTAAGTGTTGTAGCCACCAAAGAATTCATCGGCACCTTCACCAGACAGCGCCACCTTCACGTGCTGACGAGTCCCCTTGGACAGGTAGTACAGCTGCATTGCTGAAGGGTTAGATAACGGTTCATCCATGTAGTACATGATGGTCGGTAAAATATCAAAGTAATCGTCGCCAGTCATCGTTAACGGTGTGTTAGCCTGATGAATTTCTTTGGCGAATTCAGTCGACCAGCTCAATTCACTGTACTTAGAGTTGTGGAATCCTAATGAGAAGGATTGAATTGGCTTCAGCTTAGCCGCTTCGTTAAGCACGTAGCTGGAATCGATCCCACTTGACAAGAAGCTACCGACTTCAACGTCGGCGATCATATGAGCGTCAACGGAATCGTCAACGATTTTACGGATCTTCTTAGCGTCCTCTTCAATCGTTTGGTTCTCATCAATATTGTCATAACTGAACTTGTAGTATTCGTGTGTTTCAGTGTGGCCATCTGCGCGGTGAATAAAGTAATGGCCGGGCATCAACTTGTAGACGTTCTTAAACATGGTGTCTTTTGAAGGAATGAATTCAAAGCTCAAGTGAATAGCTAACAAATCTTCGTTAAATTCTTTTTTAAAGTTTGGGTGTTCCAAGAAAGCTTTGATTTCTGAAGCCCACAGGAAAGTTTTGCCATCGTCATAGTAATACAGTGGCTTGATACCGAAGTGATCACGGGCACCAAAAACTTCACCGGTCTTAGAATCGTAAATTGCAAAGGCAAACATTCCCCGTAAGTGCTGAAGCAAGTCTGGACCCCAAGCATCATAGCCGTGGATCAAAACTTCTGAATCAACGTCAGTACGGAATTCGTAACCTAAACCTTGAAGCTCTTTACGAATATCTTGATAGTTATAAATTTCACCATTAAAAGTCAAAACTTTGGTTTGATCCTGGTTATACATGGGTTGCTTACCATGCGCAAGGTCAATAATCGATAAGCGACGAAAGCCCATTGAGACCTTGTCATCATTAAAGTAAGCTTCATCATCAGGTCCACGATGACGAATACGGTTGGCCATCTTCACGATCGTATCGCTAGGCACATCTGTTTGGTTAACGTAACCAACAAATCCACACATGTTGTAATCCCCTTTTTAGCATTTATTTACCGTTTCACGCGACGCATTATTTGCGCCGATATCACGACTTGAACAAACAGCGAAAAATATTACAAGACGTGATTTAAAACAATGTTCATTTTATCAAAAAAACCGCTGTAATACTAGGAAACATCGTGGCTTATAAGGTTTTCTTTAAACTCGCCTCATGAAAGCGTTTGCGGTATAATATAGATTGAACCATGAAGGGAGTGATTTTAATGGACAATCTCATATTTTTCAACCCCGGTGATTCAATTGCCAACTTCCATGACTACGATGAAGCCGTAAGAAGCGCCCAAATCTATCGCGAAAATCATCAGCAGGATGGTCACGTCTTAGTGGTTAAAGGCATGGAAAGTCAAAAGCAATTTGATATTTTTCTGTCAGATAACGAAATTTCCCATGACAATGAACTGGGAAATTCAAAACCGTATAAGGTGTCGAAAAAGTTCTAGGTGCTGAAGCGAGCGTTTAAAGAGCGTAGTGTAACTATGAAATGACAGAAGTCCCTGCTTTTGGGGACTTTTGTTATTTTATGGTTACATGCAGCTCTTTGCTCGCTGAAGCCCGATAAGTGCTTAATATCATTACAAAAGACAGCAGTCCCTGCTTCTAGGAACTGCTGTCTTTTACGGCTGCGATAACTCTTTTACTCATACAGCTACTTCTTCTCCCCATACGGCAAGGTCATGCTTTTCCCATCTGAGCGGATACTCAAAAAACGCTCTCGATCATAGCGCACAAACGTCACCGGTGGTTCAACACTCAACTGCGCATACTCGCTTGTTAGTGACACCAGTTTCTCGCTGCTAGCAGATAGCTGATAACCAATGCTGCCGAAAAACAATTTAATTTCTGCCTTTCGCTGTGGAATCTGCAGCTCAGAAACATCACCGATCAGCAATTGCATCTCACTCATTCCTCTTTTCTGATGGGTTATTTTCAATGTAATCAATTGCCTGCAATAAATGATCTTTAAAACCAATTAAGTCATAGTACACCATGGACCTTGATGGAATGGAGACAATCTGGCTTGATAAATCCAGTAATACTTGCAAGTAATGACGATGTAGCCGTTGTGCCGCCATTGGCTCGCGTCTGGAAAGTTGCTGATTAGCCTGATAACTCTCTCGAATAGCGCTCCGTAACTGGCGGTTTTCTTGAATCACCGCTTGAAAATCACGTTGCTGACGAACACTTTCTTCCGTATAAGTAATCTGCCAATACCATTGGCGAAGCTGACCTAAGATAACGTTCTTGGCTTTCTGATAATTACTAAAATCAATTTTATTTTTGTCGATTGGCAAGTGCTTGCTTTCCCTTTTCTGTAAGTCCGTTAATATACGGATCAGCGTCGATATAACCCGCATCAATCAATGGTTGCGGATTGCCGCCGATCACGTTATCGCAGTAATCAACAAAGTGCCGTGGACTAGTTCCCGGTTCAACCTTACCTGAGGCAATTGCTTCTAAAATATTATAATCCGTATCAGTTAGTGTCATTTACGACCCCTCCAAAACTAATTTAACCCGAGAATAGCCTAGTTGCGGTAGATTCGCAAGTAATTCGACACAAAACGCATGTTACAGCCAAACAGCTGCAACATGCGTTTTATTTTAAGGCGTCAAATCCGCCATTGATTGTCCCTTTTCATAGCGTGTATTCAGCGCTGCTGCCTTCACTTCAATGACTTGATTATCATTGATCCGAGCGAACGCCAATACTTCATTAATTAACCGGTCGATCACTGCCTTGTCTTGTTTCTCCTCTACCGCGTTTTTGGCAGCTAGAAACTTCAGTCGTGGCAAAAAGTAAGTCACATGGTGCTGAGAACACATTTCAACGCCCTCATCAACCAGCTTTTCACTGGCTTTCAATTGGCCAATCGAGTTGTAGTAACTGGCCGTGAAGAAGACCATCGTCAGCAACCGCAAATAGTTGTCACCAACTCGGTTAAAGTAAAGCTGTTCATCTTTCAGCACTTTTCGGATAAAAGCCTGAACTTTTTTGAAGTAAAAATTGGCCCGATCCGTTTGCTGCAACCGATTGTACATCACACCAGAACCAACGTAGACCAATTGGGTGAAAATGGTTTCGTGCGATTCATCCAAATCATTTAAAATCTGTGAAAAATCATACAGCACTTCTTCAGGCGGCTGATTGATCAATGCACCCATCAAACCCCTTAAATAATAGAACTGCATTTTCAGCAAAATTGAATCCAGCTGCGATTCATCAATTGCAGAAAGGCCCTTTAATACGGTCTGATAATTTTCCATCACAAGTTCCCGCTCAAGTGAGTCCAAACTCACCTTGAGTTGGTTGGCACTGACTTTATTCGATTCGTTTAAATCATCAATAGTGAGACCAATCCGGGCACACAGCTGCGACAAAATTTTCAGCGATGGCACGTGACCGCCACTTTCAAATTTGCTTAACGTTGACTGTGTACAAATGCCCTCACACATTTTGACTTGCGAAATATGCAGCGATTTACGTCGCTTAACAAATTTTGCGATATCCATTAAAATCAACCCTATTCTTATTGACTACCCGTGAATTCCCAGTGCTACCTTAGCAAACCGACTCATCCGGTCAATACTCCACGCTGGATCCCAAACCAAGTTAATGTCACAGGTTTCCACACCATCCACAGAGGTCACTGCTTCAGTAATCGAGTCTGCCAACAGATTCCCCAGTGGACAACCCATTGTCGTCAACGTCATGGTTATGACACAGTTACCCTTATCATCAACTTTAATATCATAAATCAAGCCCAGATTGACCATGTCGATTCCAAGTTCCGGGTCAATCACGTCTTCTAACGCTGCCATCACTTTATTTTCGATTGGGGAAAATTCCTTACTAACTTCTTCAGACATTTAAGTACCCTCCTCATGATCACATCGGCCACATGGCGTTTTTGGTCATCATTAAATCTCATTGCCCCTGCGATCAATCACTATTCTAACTTAAATCATACCATAATTAGGGTTAAATAATGGCCATTCCTCCTGAAAATTAGAGATATCCCTGATTGTTTTAACCTGACAATAATTTAAAAACCAGTCAAAGCAGTGGAAGTTAAATCCCACAGTTTGACTGGTCACTGTTTGATTATTCATCTCGCTTTAACAACAGCGTCGTTAGGGCCTTTAAATCAGCCTTTGCCGACACCGCTGGCAATTGATCAATTAAACCTAACGCTTGCTGCGTAAGCTCACTAGCCCTTTGCCGTGCTTTTTCAACGCCCCGATAAGTTGACACTAAACGTTGCACGGCTAAGAGGTCATCAGCCGTCATTTTTTCCTTTTTAGCAAGATACGGCTTAAACGCACTCTTCGCGCCCTTCATCGCTAGAATCAACGGCAATGAATACACCCCCGATTTAAGGTCTTCTAAAACCGGTTTCTGGGTTTTCTGTGACTGACCGTCATAATCCAGAATATCATCGAGGATCTGGTAAGCCTTACCAATCGTCATGCCAATCTCACCAGCTAGTTCTACCACTTGCGGCGCGCTATGACTGAGTACAGCACCCTGTCTGCAACTAAGCCAAAATAGCCTTGCCGTTTTACCGCTGATCTCACGAAAATAATCCTCTTCGGTGACGTTGCGCCGATAGTTTAACTTCATTTGTTCCAACTCACCGATTAAAATATCGCGCATACTGTCTACGTTTAACTGAAGTTCAGCCATGTTGTTAGTCGTCTTTAAAACCTCTTTAAAGTAAACCGTAAACAAGTAGTCACCAGCATAAATAGCATTGCGTGAACCATAAAGTGTCTGAATCGTGGTGACACCCCGCCGCAACGGTGATTGATCGATCACATCATCATGAATCAGTGTTGCTACGTGAAGTAATTCCAAAGCAGCCGCACCGGCTCGTAAGACATCCTCGTCGTCTTGATCCCCAAACTCACTAAACAGGTAAAAGAATCCCGGTCTTAAGAGTTTCCCTCCAGATTGCAAAAGCGCTAAAATTTGGTGATGAATTGGCTGATTTGGCAACGTAACAGCTGCCACCAAATAGGGCTGGAGCTTCTTCAACTGTGCTTCAACCTGTGGAAACTGATGCCAAAGCTTGTGAACCATTCATTGCCACTCCCCTACTTAAAATTACCCGTTCCAGACGGGCATTTATCTGCTTGATACCGCTTCAACCATGTTACCACATCACAAGAGACTATTGAAAGACTAGCTTATCTAATATTCCAAAAGTGCCATCAACCTAATCGGCTAATGGCACTCTTAACTGAACCTATTCAGCTGAAACAGACTTAATTTGATCCAAAACAGCCAGTAATTGTTTTTCTGCTTGTTCATACTCAGCCATTTGTCCGCCGAATTGCTGGTTAAAGCCTTCAAGCCCACCTGCCACAAAAGCATATTCATACTGGTAAACCTGTTGGTAAGCTGCCGTAAGTTTCGCCAGTAACTCCGTTTGCTGCGGTTGAGCGAGCTGCAACGCAAATTGGATCAGCCGTAAATCCGTGTACCCCAATTCAAATTGAATTGCCCAAGCACGCATAAACTCATGTTGGGCTTGGATATGCAAAAAATGATGTTCTGTGTTCCAAGCTAACCGGGTAATTGAGTCTTCAATTTTTAGCATTTTAAACCTCCAAAATAGTTGGCACCATCTTAACGACGCCTACAAAATACTTAATTTGGCGGCTAAACGCAACTAACTGCACTCACTATTTTTCGGGTCCGAGGTGACGTAAGGCATGTGCTCGGTTCAATAAACCGAAGATACCGTGTACCAAAACCGCACCAAAGAAGGTTACAGAAATCAGTCGAACAACGAATAAGGCGATAATCATCCAAATCGAGTAGTGGATATAACCTAATTTAAACACTTCATACGCAAAAGCAACCACCGTTGTCGTCAATGCGGAAGTTAAGAGACTTGCCCAAACTCCAATTCTTGTAGCGCCAAACGGCAAAACCCAGTTCGCTGCCAATCCCCTGAACGATTCCGGACAGCAAAGCAGCAATGCCAAAAGTACCGCCAAAAATAACTTCAGCTGCTGCGCCAAGGACTTCGCCGACAATCGCTGCCCCCGGGATTCGTGTCAGATAAACAGCGAGCGGTCCCGCCATTATCCAGAGGCCAAATAAAATTTCATTGGCAAATGGCCCAACTAAAAGGGATAAGGCGTTATAAAGATAGTCAGTACCCACGAAAATCGCGCCAAATATCAAAGCAATCATGGTAATGAGAATAATATCTTGAAGGTGAAATTGTTTTTTCATTGTTAAATTCCTTTCATGATTTAGCCTGTGAACACCAAGTCAACACAAAATCAGCGATAATTTTAGTGTAATCAAGCAGCTGAGAGAGCTGTACAGTTTCGTTATCGCTATGAGCCTGCTCCATTTGACCAGGGCCATACGTGACTGCCGGTATCTGATAATAGTCAAACCAGCCGCCATCACTGACTGACGTTGACATGTTAATGAGTGGTGCTTCACCGACTTGCTGCTGGTGGCTCTGCTTTAATAGCTGCACCGCTGGGAGTGTCTTGTCGATGGCTAAAGGCGGAAAAACTTCCCCCTTATCCACTAGCATTGAATCGCCATCCCAACTAAACGTTGGCAGCATATCCTTTAACCACGGATCCGCTTTAGCAGCCGCAATAACCGCGTCTTCAATTTCTTGCGTGACGCCTTCAATCGTTTCGTTTGGATAAAAATGCACGGTGATCCACAATCGGCATTCGTTCGCGACAAAAGCTGGGTGGATGCCACCCTCAATGTAAGCTGGATTAATGGTGTTCGTTCCTGCCGGAAAACCTGGGTACTGTTTGGTGACCGCCCAGTAGTGTTCCAGTTTCTGGAGTGCTTCAATAATGACTGGCATTTTTTCAACCATACTGGCCGCCTTCAGGCCACCGCCAGCACGCACCATGTTCACCCGGTTACCATCATGATACGTATGTGGACTTTTAAGGGTAATCCAGCCAGTTACCACGCCGCCTTGGCCTTGAAAGGCTAAATTGGAGGTGTCACCAACCACTGCAAAATCAGCGGTCTCACCCTGTTCCAGTAATGTCTTGGTACCCGCTTCACCAGCTTCCTCACCAACGACTGACTGGAATAACAAATCGCCTGGCAAATGAATATCAGCCTGTTTTAGAAGTTGAAACAGATATAAGAAACACGCGATTGCGCCCTTCATATCACTCACACCGCGACCGATTAATTGGTCACCATGCTGGACTAACTGAAACGGGTTGGTCTGCCAATTATCTAAATCAGTCAAGGCCGCCACGTCCACGTGTCCGTTCAGCAATAAGCTATTGTGTGTGCTGGGTGCAGAACCCGCTAATTTCCCTGAAACCAGCATATCCTGTTCATAAAATGGCTGCGACTTTGCCTCAAATCCAGCCTGTTCTAAAAGCTGCTTCACATAATCCTGAATGCCAGCCGTATTTCTGGCTGGGGGTGAAACTGTTTGAAACGCAACCAAGTGCTGTAGAATAGCCAGCAAATTGGCCTGTTCCTTATCAATCGACTGTTGCAATAATTGCCTGACATCCGCCATCTTCTCAAATCCCTTCATGGTCAACTCAGCCACGAACCTGAATAAATTAAAAAGCCCTCGAAGCTAAACTTCGAGAGCTTTTATGCACACGTTCAATCAGCTTTCCTACGTGAGTGCTAACTCTCAGGTTCAAAGGGTCTGGCAACCACCATCTCAGCTCATCAGAGCACCCCTAGCTTGTATGCTTATCATGTCATAATTGATTGATTAATGCAAGTAATTATTCAGCAAAACTTATTTTTCTAGCCAGCTTGCAATACTTGGCCAGCTGTTCTTCGTAATAATCATTCGCGGTGCCGATCTCAGACTGTTTTCATCCGTCACGATCCCGTTATTTAACGTATAAATCACTTGCAGTTTAGGCTGATGAACCAAGAAGTTCTGAACCAGTGGCGTACCGCTCCCGTATGGATAAGTAAAAATGGGGGTTTCATGGCCCGTCTTTTGCTTCATCACTTGTTGACTGGTTGTGTAATCAGTCGTGAATTGCGGATAGTTTTTTCTGATGTTAAATGCTGGTGTCCCTTTGACGAGGTAGTGCATGTTATTCGTATGCACACCGAGTTCCATCTGATGATTCTCAGAACGGTAAAGTTTCATGATTTGTGGCCAGGTGGCTAACTGTTCGCCGCCAATGTATTGACCTGTAGAGCCAGTAATGATCGATGCTGTAAACGGATAATCATATTTTTTCATGACGGGGGCGGCGTTTTCTGCCATCGTCCGGTCAATATCATCAAACGTCAACACAACATATTTGCCATGAACCGGCTGATTATGCTTTAACATGCTGATCATTTGCGACGTTGAAATCACTTTAATATGGTGCTGATGGAGAAATTGCATTTGCTGTTTAAATGCCAAAACATTCACGTTGTACACGTGTAACTGATTGTTAGGCGTTAAGGCTTCAACGCTTTTAACCATCGGATCATGGTCATTCAGTATCCGGTGGTAGCAAAAAACCATGATGCCATTTTTAATGTTCGCGTCATTGCTAGCTAAAGCATAGTTTTCCTTAGTTCCCAATTCAAACTTAGTACTCTTGCGAACGTTGACCGCAATCAAGCCAATAAACGCTACAACTAGGATGCCAAGCACCCACTTACGCATTGTTTTTGTCATGAACTGCCGCCTTTCGTTTGAGATTTCGCAGATGAATGAGGCTGTAGATAGTCACTGCACCGCCAATACCGACAATTAAGTACCCAAGCATTTTGTAGATGTGAAATGACAAGTTAAACAACGAATAGTTAACCACCAAAGCATCCGAATACAGGCCAAAAATAAAGCTCAGATTAATGACCAGTACATAAATTGCAATGACCCATAAAATAATTAGTAAACACATCCGTCGCAGCCGTGACCAAATCGACGTCTTTTTACGAATAACCAGTTTATCCTTATTCATCGTTAGATCCCCCGATCTGGACTAGCCCAAGTGCCTTTTCGTCTTGGATCAAGGAAAAAGGAACCAAGCGCCGTGATACAGCTGATCAAGTTCACGACCCAATAGAAGACAAAGTACATCGGCAAGAGAAGCAGATCCTGCCAATCAATGTAACCTTGCCGTTGCGAACTCGTAAAGCCAATCACGAATTGAACAATACTCAGTAACGTCAGCACAAATAAAATGCCACCATCTAGAATCAAGGCGTGGGAGAAAATCATGGTCAACAAATACAAAACGATCATGAAGAAACAGCTCAAAGCCCACAAGTTACTGATAACCATATCAATGAGTAACCACTGTTCCGCCAATTTACCGGTAAAGATCAATTGCCGATTGCGAATCAGAACTTCCAAGCCACCGCGGGCCCAACGACGTCTTTGACGGATCAAAGCTTTCATGTGCTCTGGCACCAAAATCCAAGAGACCGCTTGTGGACAATAGGCCACTTGCCAATGATGGGTATATAGCTTCCACGTCATGTCAATGTCTTCAGTCAATGCCTCTACTGTCCAACGATTAACTTCTTGAACAGCCTTTTTTCGGTAGACCACGATCACACCGGAAACGGTCGTAATATGGCCGGTAATAAATGATTGTCCCCGTTTAATAATGTCAATAATTCCGATGTACTCCAGTAATTGTAACCGGCCTAGTAGCGTTGTCCGGTTCCGAACCACCGGGCGGCCCGCAACTGCGCCAACGGTTGGATCAGTATAAAACTCACGCATCATTTGCTTCAGTGCATCTTGATCAACGTAAGCATCAGAATCCAGGCACAGGAGATATTCACCTTCAGCACTATCTAAGCCAACGTTCAAAGCATTCGCTTTACCACCATTCTTAATGATTGGCACAATTTTGATTGGAAATTGTGCCTGGTACTTTTCCTTCAGCTGATGCATCACGGCTAAGGTTTGATCCGCGCTGCCATCATCAATCAAAACCAGCTCGATATTGTGATAAGTCAGATTAGCGACCGACTCAACCACTTCGTGTAATGTTTCTTCCTCATTGTGGGCTGGGACCAAGACGGAGACCAGTTGTTCACCCTCACCTTTGGCAGGCTTTTTCAGAGGAATCTGACGCTGTTTAACACTAAAAAAGATTGCACCCATGATCCAAATTAATGAAACAATCATTGGATACAAGACTACAAATCCACTAAGTATATTCATCTAATAACTCCCTTACCGGTTATTCAGAAATCTTCACTTCATTAACTTAATCTATCTATAAGGCTCTTTACGTCATTTTAGACAACTTTCACATTGTACTGATGCAAAACATCTCAGTCAAGACTTGTAAAATTAGCCAAACGTGTACTCACCTCGCCAAATTGATGACTGCTCAGCATGTAAGCGGACACATTTTACTTAATCTAACAGTTTAAGAATGTCTTAACTTAAATATCAGCAACACGATGGCATGAACCTTGTTTTTTCCAAAAAAAAACCGCTAAACCTGAGTTTAACGGTTCCTCTGTATGATTATGCCCCGAGCAGGATTCGAACCTGTACTTGGTTGCCCAAACAGCGACCTGAACGCTGCGCGTCTGCCAGTTCCGCCACCGGGGCATCACAACAGGAATAATCATACACTATTTTAAGCCCTTTTGTAAAGTTATTTTATACGAGCAGTTTATATTTTTTGTAAATGATTCATCACTCAGTTCATGGATGACTTGGTTTTCCTTTTGAGGTAAAAGGTGTTTTTCCAAGCAACCTCTGTTGGCTAAAGTTAAACGTATATGTTTTCTGATTATTTTCATCCAAATAGACTAACGTTTGAGAACCATAATGCCGGTTACTGCCCATCACCATTTCCTCTATCGGCGTGCCAAGCTGTTTTCTCACAGTATCGAGATGATCACCCTTTTTGATTTGTTGATACTGGCGAGTGCTGATTTTCGAGGATGTACCGGTATGAAAAGCATTTTTCGACACCGTCTTACCCCGAATGAAATCAATACTAATTGCATTATATAGTCGCTTATTGCGCCGATGCAAAAATACCCACGTATAAACTTGTGAATTTTTGTTAGTCCCCGTCTGATTTGCTTTCGAGATTTTATCGGGTTTACCCATAATCGCACATACTTCGGCTTTTGAACTGCCACCAACCCCAGAGGTAATGTCGCCCGTTTTTATCCGTTTGAATTTAGCTTGCATCTTACTGTTGACTACGGTGGCTTGGTTTGCTGCGCGAGAATGCCGCAATTGACTGCTCTCGGACTCAGTAGTGGAGTGAGATGTTTTGGAAGCACCGGCTCCGCATGCGGATAAAAAGACAGCAATCATCAGAATGTTTGCAACCATTAATCGTTTTTTCAAGATCGTTATTCTCCCAGGGAATAGAAAATCATCAAGACATAAGTATTATCTTAATCCATTCTCCCATAGTGAAATGTGAGGTGCAAGTGGGTTAAGCAGACGATTACCTAGCACATAACGAGCTATCCAAGAATTCACAGTCTGACGTAAAAAAATTCTCAAAATGTTGTGTAATCAACGTTTACCAAGCATCTATGAGCTTGTGATATTTTCAATTTTTTTGATTATTTTACCGATTTTCTTTCGTTGCTACCTAACCCTGTCATATCAAAGGAAGTTGAAGCCGTTTGTTTAATTAATATTAAATTAGAGTTCTAAGAATTTAATCATCATCTTGTAATTAAATTTGCTTGTTTTATAATTTAATTTTAATAATTCAAGGAGATGGTTCCATGTTACAAACACTTTTATTTGCTTTACTGCCCATCGTGATCACCATTGCTTTAGGCTACTTTGCGGCCGCCCATCACTACTTTGGCGACCAAGATAGCAGGTTGTTTGTTCGCTTAGTGATGAACTTTATGCTTCCCCTGAGCGTCTTTTCCGGAATTTGGAGCACACCGCGAAAAATCATTATCAAAGATATTCCGCTAGCCGGCTGGCTCTTCGTTAGTATCGTTGGCTGTTACCTGATTTTCATTATCTTTTACTGGCACATATTACATACCAATCTACATATTGCTTCACTCAGAGCCATGTCGGTTGCAGATCCTTCCGTTCCGTTTATTGGATCAGCCATTCTACCCTTACTGTTCGGAAATTCACTTAGTGCGATTACGATTGGAATCTGTACTTTGATCATCAACATTATTTTACTGCCAATGGTTTTTGGTGCACTCAGCCAAGGTGAATCACTCGGTTCACGAGTGATCAGCACTTTACGAAAGCCGCTTGTTGCTGCCGCATTGCTGGGATTTGCATTAGCCCTTCTTGGTTGGCAAATGCCTGAAGAATTAGCTGGTTCGTTTGAATTACTAGGCAAAGGCGCTGGCGGCTTAGCCATCTTCGCAACTGGGATCATCCTGTTTACACGTAAGATTCTGGTCAACCGAACGATTGTGACAACCGTCATTTCAAAGAATATCCTATTCCCAATCATCATCTGGGGGATCATGCTGTTGATCCATACGCCCTCAGAATTACAACGGATCGTCGTCCTAACACTTGCCATCCCAACTGCCACCATGCCAACTAGCTTAGCAATCCAATTTAAAGTCAACGAAGCTGAACTCGCTTCCACTCAATTTTGGAGTACCGTTTGTTCATTTGTCACGCTGGCAATTTTCTTAGTCGCGCTGAGTTAAATAATGATGATGCTACCCCCAAAGCTAGAAAACACTTTGGGGGTAGCTGACATTAGATTCAATTCGTTTACTTGCTTTTTTTCGGTAACGCAATCACCGTGCCATAGCCGTGGACCACCAAGAACTTTGGTGCGACACTCATCCGCACAACTTCTGTATTGAACGACACATCGACAATACCGTCGCCCTGTTTGGCTTTTGCTTGTTCGAACAGCTTTTGTTTTGCCTGATCAAAAAGACCATCAAATTTAGAAAATTCGTCCGGCTCCTCTGAACTGAGCATGGTGGAAACTGTTACCGCAATGACACCCTTAATAATATGGGCTTGATTAAATCCGCCAGTTGACATAAACATTCTACCGCCCCCTCAAACGTTAATTATACCTAATCCGCTCACCACCCGCATTAATTCGAACCAAAATAAGTCAAATTACTTGACCGTGTCCAGTTTATGGTATATTTTCTAACATAACTTTTAGTTGGAGGCCAATCATGAATTCAAATCGATCTTTACTCAGCTGGATACTTGCCAGTCAATTTGCTGCTATTTTAGTTGTCTGTTCCAAACTGACGATCCCGCTTGGCCCAATCCCCCTTACCGGCCAAACCTTAGCAGTTGGCATTATTGCGTCGCTACTGTCTATTCGAACCGGACAAAAAGCCATTTTTCTTTACCTATCATTGGGTTTGATTGGGCTACCCGTTTTCGCTGGCAGTTCAACCAGTTTAGCTGCCTTGTTTGGCCCAACCGCGGGATACCTATGGGGATTCTTCCTCTACGTCACCCTCACAGCCTGGTGGTTACGTCACCGTTCGAAGACAACCCTGATGCTATTCGTCGCCAATCTACTTGGTGCCATCCCCCAGTTAATCATGGGTAGCCTCTGGCTTATTGTTAGCAATCATTTAAGCTTATCCAGTGCTTTTTTAGTTGGTTTTTACCCGTTCCTAGTTCCAGCACTGATTAAGCTCATCATGGTTGTTGCAGTCGTTCAATTGATTCAGCAGCGTGTGTCGCTACCGCTCGGACATGAACCGAATTAATAGCATAAAAATGATAATAATCACTTCAAATTTATAGACAAATTAGGTGCAACACGCTAAAATGACTACAGCAGAGCAATTTAGTTGCACACGATTAATCCAATAGTAATCGGAAAGAAGGTTCTTTCATGTCAAATACAACACCACGCCGATTAGATGACCAACTTTGTTTCGCCTTCTACAGCGCCAGCAAAAAGTTTAATCATTTTTATCAGGATGCTTTAAAGCCCTTTCACCTTACCTACCCGCAATACATTACACTTTTAGCACTTTGGGAGACTTCGCCGATGACCGTTCGAGAATTAGGCAGTCACTTGAATTTAGATAGCGGCACGTTAACGCCGCTTCTCAAACGGCTGGAAAAACAGGGCTGGATTTCACGAAAACGCAGCGATCAAGACGAACGGCAAGTTAATGTAGCAGTGACACCCTACGCCTTAGAAAAACGCGATGAAGTGTACGCCCGAGTCAATAACTGCATTGATTTAATGTCATTTGATGGCGTTGATTACCAAACTTTATTAGCTCAAATCCACCAAGTCATGGGTGAACTTGATACCATCAGCACTCAGGATTTAATTCAAGAAGCCTAGTTAAACAGACAATTAAAAACCGGATAATAACAAACTAGCGGTCAGTTTCCTTAATATGGAAACTGACCGCTAGTTTGTTGTTTGACTAAAATCATTTATTACATCATGGCTGCCATGGCAACCATAGCAATCAAGTTATTGAGCATGTGGAGCGCAATTGACGCCCCTAAATTATTCGTTCGCCGGTACGTATAAGCCAAAAAGAATCCCAACGTCATGTAAATCAAGTAACTAACGATGGTGGTACTAGCATGTGCCAATGAGAAGAAAACAGCGCTCACACATATTGGCAGCCAAAACCGCTCTGGCTTAAAGAACGCGTTCATCAAATATCCCCGAAACAATAGTTCTTCGACAAAGGGTGACAGAAGAACCCCGGAAAACATCAGTAGATAAAAGATCCAATGATCACTGGCAAGCAAGCTTTTAATCGCCGCGTTATTAGCCGTCTGACTTTGATGAAAAACACTGCGGTTAATTACGTTGAGAATCATCTCAATGGCAATTGCAGCCACAAAGGTCGTCAAAATTAACTGCATTTCTTTAACTGTGGGCCAGTGCCAATAGGACTGCGTCGTTACCTGCTTCATACTATGAATCAAAGCAATCATGATGACAATAAATCCCGCAAGATAACACAAGGCTAAAACACTACGGAGCACGAACTGCGCTTGACCCGCTTTTCGAACCCACAGTAAAATGACGGGCACTGCTTCAATCGCGACAAAGTATGTCACAAAAAGTAAAACTCTTGTGAAGATTGAGGGTTTAGTCCCATCATTTGGAAGTTTAAGTTGTTGCATGCAGCCACCCCTGTTTTATGTCAGGTTAGCCAGCAAATCAATCCTGCTGGTCTTCCCCCTTATTTTGTTCCGCTTCTTTTGAATCCTGGTTCCGCGCAGCGTTTGGTCGATGGATCAATCCGAGATATAACACGGTTACCAGAACCATCGAAATAAGCCAGGCTGCTGTCCAAGCAACAATGGTCGGCAGACTGGTCGGCACCCAATTACGGGTAAAGTAAACGGTCGTTCCAATAATCAATGCTGGAACCAGTACAATTAAAAAATAAGCCAAGCCCTTCACGTGATGACCTCGTTTTCTAAATTAATGATAATCAGTTGCCATGTAACGTTCTAAAACAGCCGTTACGCCATACGTCTTAAAACTGCCCACTTCAACGTCATTAATATCCGCATACGCGATTTTAACCTGCCAGCGAGCTTTCAAATCCGATGAATCAACATCGTTTAAATGCAGTTTTTCATGTTTCAATGCAGCAATAAAGCCAGTATACGTCTTCTCAGTCCGACCTGGATGAACACCCAAACTAACGACTTGATCGGTCTTAAAGGCCCACTTCAATGTCGCTTTTAAAATGGAGTGCTGACTCAGATCAAGTTCACTTAATAGTTTTTCGACGTGCCAAATATCAACGTAATGTTTTTCACGGGCAAGTGCAATCACAGCCACCAGCGATTTCAAATAATCCGACTTGGTGACTACCTTTGTAATCGTATTGATTCGGATCACGATTGCGCCATCCGTGGCACCATTTTGATTCACACGCTTCAACAATAAAAACTTATTATCTACCGCAACGACATTTCCCGTCAAAAAGTGATGTTCATCACCATAACGAAAAATAGCCACTAATCGGCCCTTTTTCTGGGCAGCTGACAACTGTTCTCGAATCGTTTCCATAACGAGATCCTCCGTGTAAGAGATCAATTGCGTCCTCATTCACCAGTTTCTAATTTATTCTGTGGTTTAAAGGTAGCAAGTTTACAACAATAGTTCAAGCATATTGTTACCAAACTGCATATTAATTGCCTATTTTGTTCAAAATTAGATATGATTGAACTAATCAAACAATATGAGGTGAGTTTATGTTAAAAGAATTCAAAGCGTTTATCGCTCGTGGCAACGTGGTCGATCTAGCTGTTGGTGTCATTATTGGGGCGGCGTTTACATCAATCGTGACGTCGCTCACGAAAAACTTGATTAATCCACTCATTGGGTTATTTATCGGCAAAATTAATCTCTCTGGGTTAGTATTCAGCGTTGGTAACGCCCATTTTCGCTACGGCCTGTTTATTGATTCAGTGATTAATTTCTTGATTATTGCCTTTGTCGTCTTTTTGATGGTTAAAGCCATCAACCAGTTTCTGCCCAAAACCGATAAAAAAGACGCTGCGCCTTCAGTTTCCGAGGTCTATTTGAAACAGATTCGCGATCTGCTCAAAGAAAAAGAGTAAAACTGAAGCTCAAATTAATGTGTCACAAGGCCTATTCCGATTCGTTTTTCGGAGTAGGCTTTTTTGCTTTCAAATTGGAGTTCATCCGCGTCATGATTCAAATTGGCATCATCATTTAATAATTTCTAATGATGGGTTAACACTGAAAATTTTTGCCTTATAATAGGCGTAAATTATCGATTTGATTGGGGGACAAATTAAATGGACGCAAACGATGCTTTTCAGCTTCACTTACAGAAATTACCGCCACAAGACGAAAAAACGTTTGAAACGATTTATACCTTAGGCAATGGTCACTTTGGTGTCCGCGCCTCTAATCCGCTTCAAGGCAACAATAGCCACTTTAACGGTCAGCCAGGGATGTTTGTGAACGGCTTCTACGATTTAACAGAACTCTCTTACGGTGAAAATTACGCCGGCTACGCGCAAAACTCGCAGACAATCTGTCAGCTACCTGATCCGCGCTTCATTATCTTTGAACTCGATGGTATCCGGTCAGATGAAACACCCTATGACGTTAAGTTAGTCGACAAGAATCTGGACATGCGCAGCGGTGTTTTGATGGAGATCTTTGACATTAAAAGCCCCACTAACAAACAGTTTCGCTTAACCTTGCAATCCTTTGCTTCCCACGCTGACAAACACCTTTTTGTCATTAAATACAGCGTCTCGGCCCTCAACTTTACCGGGGCGCTAACCGTCATCAAACAGCACCCCTACATTAACCAGCAGATTCAAACCCATAGTGAAGATATGCGTGCTTCTCAGCCCTCAACTGTGTTAGACCGTACCTTCATTCAAAGTAAGCTGCCAATCATGCAGATCAGCACACGAAAAAGTCAATTGGCGCTCATTGTGGCGCAACAGACCTTAAATGACAATCAAATGCAGGTCACCATGATCGATGACCTGCCTAGTCACAGTAAAACTTTCGATTTAACTCAGGGAATGGCGCAGAGTTTCAGTTTTGTGTACGCAATCAGCTTCCCGCATCCGTTGTTGAAAACCACTCTGTCACAGTCGGCCTTCGCTGCCTCAGCGGAAAAACGGCTTGCCAATAAGTCCTTTAAACAGCTGCTAGATGAATCCACTGCTAAAATCGATCAGTTTTGGGAGAATAGCGACGTTGAATTGACTGGTGACGATAACCTCGCAAAGGGGATTCGCTTTAACCTCTTTCATCTGTATCAAGCCGCTGGTAATGACGGTTTAACTAGCATTGCCGCTAAAGGACTTACCGGGCCGGGCTATGAAGGCCACTATTTCTGGGACGCTGAAATGTTTATGCTGCCGTTTTTCACCTATACCGAACCAGCAATGGCGCGACAGCTATTGCTTTATCGCTACCACACGCTACCACAGGCCCAGCATCGTGCTCGTGAAATGGGCGTTGAAAATGGCGTCATGTTCCCATGGCGAACCATTAATGGTGAAGAATCCAGCAGTTACTATCCCGCTGGTACTGCCCAAGTCCACATCAATGCCGATATTGCCTATGCGGTTGACACTTACGTCCGTGTGACGGGCGATGACGATTTTCTGTTTGACTACGGCTACGAAATCATCGTGAGAACCGCCCGCTTTTGGCTATCCTACGGCCACTGGGCAACGGACGATGCTCACAAAGATCAATTTGTGATTGACGACGTCACCGGCCCGGACGAATACACAGCCATGGTCAGCAACAATTATTTCACAAACCGAATGGCACAAAATAATTTGAGCATTGCGGTCAAATACTCCAATCAGCTCAAACACAGCCATCCGGAAAAGTTAGTGGCACTCAACGTTACTGACGAAGAAATCGCCGAACTTAATCGGGCAGCTGACGGCATGTATTTGCCTTATGATCACGAACGGAAAATCAAAATGCAAGACGATCTGTCCACCAGCAAACCCGTTTGGCCAATCAAAGACACACCCCGAAATCAATTTCCACTTCTGCTGCACTATCACCCCATGACGATTTATCATTATCAGGTCAATAAGCAAGCGGATACCGTGATGACCGATTTCCTGTTCCCTAAGGATCAAGATTCGGCACAATTAAAGCGGGACTTTGACTACTACGAAGCCATCACGGTCCATGATTCCTCCCTTTCGCGCGCCATCTTTGGGATTTTGGCTCACCGGCTTCACCATGCCGATGATGCCTACCATTATTTTATGCAAACCGTTTTGATGGATCTCTCTAATTCGCAGGGAAACACTGGCGATGGCGTTCACGCCGCCAACATGGGCAGTACCTGGCTAAGCTTGATCTACGGTTTTGCTGGTCTGGGTCTGGAAAAGGAGAGTTTCAACTTATCGCCCGAATTGCCTGAAGCTTGGAGTAGTCTGCGCTTTCGTTTCTGGTTTCATGGCCGGCAAATTGAAATCACAATCACCCAGCTGGCTGTGACGGTAAAATTACTAACGGGTACTCCCCTGCAGTTTTACTTGAAACATAAAGCCTTTAAGCTAACAAAAGACCGTCTGGTCAATCAGGCTTTAAATTAAGCTTCCCCTGCAACTCTTGTCATTACTCACTTAATCGTCCTTTTTGCATTAATTCACCATTGGCTGGTGATAATCAAAACCGTTACAATTCCTTTAAAGATAAGGATTTTATTATTTCGCCAAGCCGTGTTGTTTGCGATATTTATAATAAAACTTTATCATTAACTTATGAGGCATTTAAGAATTACTCATGGAAAAGAGGACTGATTATGAGAACAATTGCACTACGAGTCAGACAGGACTCAATGGAGCTGCTGTATTCTGAAAATGATAATCAAGAACCTTTCAGAAAGTTCATTATCACTTATGATTCGAGACAGACAATTGGCGATAACCTGGAAAAGATCAAGGTCGCGCTTGCTGGTCTAAAAATTGATGCCGCGATTCTTTTAAACTCTTTAGAGTATGAGTTTTCCGATACGATCATCGGCATCAATCATAATCGAATTGATATTGGCTTAGCCATTACTAACATGTTAAATATCCCCGTTGTTTCACAAAGCGACGTGGAAAAGAATGGCCTGGCTAAGGCGATTAGGCACAAAGAGCACTATAACGAATGGCACCTTGACTACTTTGGTGAATACGAGAAGAAACGGAACTATGGTCAAGAAGCCATGCTGACAATTGGCAACGGTTACTTTGGCCTGCGTGGCGCCTACGTAGAAGCGCACGCCGATGAAGATAATTATCCCGGCACTTACGTTGCTGGCGTTTATAATCAACTGACAACTAAAATCAACGATCACGACGTCACTAACGAAGACTTAGTCAACCTCCCTAACGCACAGTTCATGACTTTTGGGGTCGATGGCCAGCCGCCTTTCAAGATCAACCCCAAAGACATTCAAGATATTTACCGTAGTCTAGATCTTAAACACGGTGTTTTGCGGACTGCGATGCACGTCCAGCTATCAACGGGGCATGACTTATCGATCGTCACCACTAAAGTGGCTAACATGAAGAATTGGCACGACTATGCCATTCAATATTCAATTACACCCCTTAATTTCAGCGGTACGTTGCAGATTTATTCTGAAATCGACGGAACCGTTATTAACGGTAATGTTGACCGTTACCAAGATTTCGATCAGCACCATTTACAGATCACTGGCATGAGTTCTCGTGAAAATGAGATCTACATGACGGGTGAAACCAAAAACTCCCACATTCAATTCGTTGTTGGGAGTAATTTGCGTGTCCGCAACCAAAAGAAGCAGCCACCGATTGAAGCCAACAACCAGGAGAACCGTCTGCAACAGATTCTTTCAACGGACGTCAGTGTCGGCAACACGTACGACTTCGAGAAAAACGTGACGATTTACACAGGGTTAGAAACCCCTGTCGATTCCCTGATGACAGCAGCTAATCAAGATATTGCCAAAGCTTCCTATGATCAAACTGCTAAGCAAAGTGAAGACTACTGGAAGCAGGCTTGGCATAATTTTGACATTAAAATTGACACGGATATTACCAGTCAAAAATTAACCCGGGTCAACCTTTTCCACAGTATGGTTGCCGCTGCTGCCGTGGGTTCAGGTAAATTAGACGCTTCAGTTGGCGCCCGTGGCCTGCACGGTGAGGCTTACCGTGGTCACGTTTTCTGGGACGAGATGTTTATCCTGCCGTTTTACACGTTGCATTATCCAGAATTAACCAAGCAATTATTAATGTATCGTTACCGGCGGTTGGACGCCGCGCGTGCTTACGCTAAGCAAGAAAATTATGACGGTGCGATGTATCCATGGCAATCCGGCCAAACTGGTGATGAACAGTCGCAATTCTTACACTTAAACCCCATTACCCATCAATGGGATCCTGATAACAGCCGATTGCAACGTCACGTTTCACTAGCGATTGCTTATAATGTGATCAACTACACACAAGTTTCTGGCGATCACGAGTTCATGGACAAATACGGTCTTGAAATGCTGCTCTCCATCGCCAAGTTCTGGATCAGTGCCACTACTTATGACGCCAAAGAACAGCGTTACAGTATTGCCCACGTAATGGGACCAGATGAATTCCATGAGAACTATCCAAACGCTGACGAGCCAGGGTTGACGAACAATACCTACACGAATATTATGGTAGCATGGCTGTTTAATTATCTGGTAGAACTACAGCCGCAAGTCCCGAAGAAGACGTTCAAGAGTGTTCAAGAGAAGAGTGAGTTTGACGACTCCCTCTTTGAGAAGATGACGGATATTTCTCATAAACTCAAGCTTGATATTAATAAGAACGGCATTATGGCACAATTCGAAGGCTACTTCGATCTGCCAACCCTTGATTTCGATGCTTATCGTCGCAAGTACGGTGATATTTCACGAATGGACCGTATTTTAAAGGCCGAAGATAAAACGCCTGATGCTTACCAAGTCGCAAAACAGGCTGATACGTTGATGGCTTACTACGTTTTGAATATCAAGGAAGTCGACCATATTTTAAATCAGCTGGGTTATCATATGCCAAAGGAATATCTCACCAAAAACATTCAGTACTATTTAAACCGGACGACTCATGGATCAACGCTTTCACGTATCGTTTACTCCGTTTTAACCGAGATGGACGACAACATGGATCAATCGTGGTCGCTGTTTAGTCAGGCATTATTCTCTGATTACTACGATATTCAAGGTGGGACAACTGCTGAAGGCATTCACCTTGGTGTCATGGGTGCCACACTGATGATTGAAACCCGTAACTATGGCGGTGTGGATAGTTTGGGCAGAGAGATTAATTTACACCCTAACTTACCAGCCGAATGGCACTCAATTTCATTTAAACAGTTCATCCGTGGTCACTGGTATGATTTCTTGATTACTCAATCTCAAATTCACGTGACTGCAGATGCAGATTCTACCGTTCAATTTAAAGGCAAACCAGTGGCACTCAAGGCAAACCAAGAACAAGTCATTGATTATTAATTAACTGAAGGAGTGGTTTCTGTGGCAAGTTTTAAACAAATTAAGGGTTTCGTATTCGATTTAGACGGTGTGATTACTGATACCTCGCTGTATCATACCAAGGCATGGCGCCAATTAGCCGATAAATTAGGCGTCGCATGGTCAAAAGATTTGGAAGAGGGACTTAAGGGCATTTCCCGGATGGACTCTCTAGAATTGATTTTAAAGACTGGCGGCAAGGAAAACGACTATTCACATGATGAAAAAGTTGCCCTAGCCACTGAAAAGAACACCAACTACGTCAACGAAATCAAAAAGATGACGCCTGACAACATTTTGCCAGGTATCAAAGACTTCTTGGACGATTTGCGTAACAAGGGCTACTTAATTTCATTAGCTTCCGCTTCAAAAAATGGGCCAACCGTTTTGAAGCAGCTGGAGCTGGTTGATTACTTCCCTAAAGTTGTTGATCCCGCTACTCTGTCAAAGGGTAAGCCAGATCCTGAAATCTATCTTAAGGGTGCTGAACTACTGGGCTTAGCCCCAGAAGCCTGCATCGGTGTTGAAGATGCGGCTTCTGGCATCCAGGCGATTAATGCCGCTGGTGAAACTTCCGTTGGTGTCGGTGATGCCAAAACCCTTTCAGCAGCAGACGTTCGGTTTGACGATACAACCCAGATGACGCTGGCTAATATTGAAAAAGCAATGGCTTAATTAGCCGATTTTATAATAAAACAGCTCCGAGTAATTGTAAGATTACTCGGAGCTGTTTTATTATCAACTTGTTAATTTCTTGGTCGTAAACCATCCAGTAGAAACTCGCAAACCTCGTCCGTTGTTTTATCCACATCTAAAGGTTGATCACTCATAATAATATTGGGGATCAAGTACCCCACTATCACGCCGCTGACCATTCGAACGATCCGCATGGAATCCCAGTCAACCAACTGACCCTTTTGCTTGTAGTCGTGAAACAGACTATCCACGCCCCCTTGCAGTAAATGAGCTAATCGATCCGTTAATTTAGTCATGATGGAAGGGTCCTTCACCATTTGCTGAATAAAGATTTTCATCTCTTGACGGTTGTCCATGGCGTAGGCCATCCGATCACGAACCGCATATTTGAGAAACGAGTCGAAGTCATCGAACGGATTTTGGTGTAACGCCGTTAAAAATTCATCGGCTACTCGGGGAAAAATATCGTGAATAAACGGGTTTAAAACGGCTTGGAGCAAGCCTTCTTTAGTCTTGAAATGCTTAAAAACCGTGCCTTCAGAAACGCCAGCTAAACGCGCAATATCCAACGTACTCGTATTTTCATATCCCTGCTTGGCAAACAACGTTAAACTCGCTTTCAAAACACTCCGCTGCTTCTTCGATAAGTTGGCTGTCTCAATATTATTGGCAAACAGCGTTTCAACATCAGTATGTTTCATAACATTCTCTCCAATTTTAAGCTGTCCTCGTTTTAGCGACCATTAACCGGATTGCCCATTTTAACGGCTCGAGTTTGAGTGAGATGCTGGCTTTCAGCTAACTGAGAAGTTTGAGCCGTTAAATTCTTATTGGCAGTTGCTAGCATTAGCCGAATTCGATTCAATTGATTAACGACAGAAGTTCCCGGGTCATAGTCAATTGGTGCAATGTTGGCACCCTTAAATTGACGTCGCAGTTCCTTGATCATACCCTTACCGACAATGTGGTTTGGCAGGCAGCCGAATGGTTGCATACAGATGATGTTCGGTACACCGCTCTTCAGCAGTTCAATCATTTCACCGGTTAAGAACCAGCCCTCACCAGTTTGATTGCCCAGTGACAGGATTTTGCTAGCATCGTCAGCCACTTCTTTGATGGCTTCGCTTGGTTCAAACCGTTTCGACGCACTCAGCGCCTTTTGCATTGGCTGTTCACACCATTTGATGACTTGCATGGCAAATTCAGCAAACCACTTAGCTTTCGCAGAAGCGCCCAAATGGTTGTACTTGTAAATTTGATTGTAGAGGGAGTAGTTCATGAAACCAACGATGTCTGGCACAACGGCTTCTGCACCCTCTTTTTCTAGCAGGCGCACGATGTCGTTGTTGGCGATTGGCGAGTACTTCACCAGAATTTCACCCACTAAGCCGACTTTGGGTTTGCGAACCTCATTTAGTTTAACGGTATCAAAATCGCGGACGATTTCGCTAACGTTACGCTTGAATTCTTTGAAGCTACCCTTCTCAATGGAAGGCTGAACCAGTTTCAGCCAATCCTCGTGCATCCGATCAATTTGGCCAGGGGTTATTTCGTACGGCCGGGTTCGGTAAACCACCGTTTCGAACAGGTCACCATATAGAAAGGCAATGGCAACCCGCCGCAACAACGGTAAGCTCATTTTGAAGCCGGGAGTTTCCTCCACGCCCTGATTACCCAGTGATAAGGAAACCACTGGTACTTGACCAAAGCCGGCATCCTTCAAAGCTTTACGAATCAGCGGGATATAGTTAGTCGCCCGGCAGCCACCGCCAGTTTGCGTCATCATCACGGCGGTGTGGTTCACATCATACTTGCCGCTCTGGAACGCTTCCACCATTTGACCGATGGAAATAATGGCTGGGTAGCAGGCATCGTTGTTCACGAACTTCTGCCCCACGTCCACTGACTTGCGGTCATTCATGGGTAAATTGACCACGTTGTAGCCAGAAGCGCGTAAGGCTACGTCAACTAGGCCGTGTTGGTGGATTGGTGACATCATTGGCAGCAATAACGTATAACCCTTTTGATGCATCTCTGGGGTAAAATCAACCGGAACTGGATCATCATGTAGTTTCATTGGCATGATCTTGCGGTTTTGACGTTCTTTCACGGCCGCTTTCAGTGACCGTAACCGAATTCGAACGGCACCCATGTTAGTGCCTTCGTCAATCTTCAATGAGGTATAAAGCCGATTATACTGACTCATAATTTCCTCAACTTGGTCGGTATCAATTGCGTCGATCCCGCAGCCAAAAGAGTTTAACTGCACAAATTCCAGTTGCGGCGTCTTGGCAGCTACTCTAGCGGCAGCGTACAGTCGTGAGTGGTAGACCCATTGGTTGACGACCCGCAGGCCTTTGACATCGCCCAAGTGAGCGATTGAATCCTCAGTCAGCACGTGGAATCCCTCAGCCGTCATAATTTGTGAAATACCGTGGTTGACCTGTGGATCCAAGTGATACGGCCGGCCGGCAAGCACAATACCGTGTTCACCGGTGGTCATGAGCATCCGCATGGTATCTTCACCACGATTACGAATTTGCTGCTTGAAGTCCGCCAGTGCTTGATAGCCGGCTTCCAAAGCAGTTTTAATTTCTGAACGGCTAATTTGAAATTCGCTTAAGGCATCGTACAGATTATCAGCGGTGCCCTTTTTATCGGCTAAATTCAGGTAGGGCGAAATCAAATCCACCTTGCCTGAAGTGATTTCATCTACGTTATTGCGGATCACGTTAGGGTAGGACTGTACGATTGGGCAGTTAAAATGATTATCGGCCTGCTTATTTTCAGCCACTTCATAAACTACTGCTGGGTAGAAGATCGTCTTATAACCGCGGTCGATGAGCGCCTGAATGTGACCGTGAACTTGTTTAGCTGGGTAGCACACCGTATCTGACGGAATGGTCTCCATACCCTTTTCGTATTGTTCAGAATTTCCCTTTGGGGATAACTGCGCCCGAATACCCAGATGATGGAAGAACGTCTGCCACAACGGATAGTTTTCGTACATATTCAGTACCCGCGGGATCCCAATAGTGCCGCGATAGGCCAACTTTTTGCGCAGTGGCCGGTAGCTGAAAAGCAACTTGTACTTTTCGGCAACTAAATTGATCTTACCGTTATCCTTTGGCACCCGCTGCTTCATTCCACGGGCTTCCCCACGTTCACAACGATTACCAGTCACGAACCGGCGACCGTCGTTGAAGACGGTGATGGTCAACGCACAGTTATTTTCGCAGGCGCCGCAATGCATATATTCTTTATTGAAGCTCAGATTGTCCATCTGATCAAGTGACAGCAAGGTAGTTTCGTCACCAGCCTGATAGCCTTCTTTGGCAATTAGTGCCGCACCATAAGCGCCCATCAGTCCAGCAATATTTGGTCGAACAACCTGAGTACCGGCAATCTTTTCAAACGCCCGCAGAACGGCTTCATTGTAAAAGGTCCCGCCTTGGCAGACAATGTGGTGGCCCATATCTTCTACGCGACGCATCTTAATCACTTTAAACAGTGCGTTTTTGATAATTGAAACCGATAGGCCGGCTGCGATGTCACCAATCGTGGCGCCCTCTTTTTGAACTTGTTTAACTTTCGAGTTCATGAAGACGGTGCAACGCGACCCTAAATCGGAAGGATGCTTTGCCAGCAGTGCTGCTTGTGCAAAGTCCTCAATTTGATAGTTTAATGACGTCGCGAAAGTTTCTAGGAACGATCCGCAACCAGACGAACAGGCTTCGTTTAATCTGATTGTGGACAGCGCGTCATTTTTAATGGTCATGGCTTTCATATCCTGACCACCGATATCCAAAATAAAATCAACTTCTGGGTCGAAGTAGTGCGCCGCTTTATAGTGGGCAACGGTTTCCACTTCGCCAATGTCGACCATCAGCGCGTTTTTGATCAAATGTTCACCGTAACCGGTAACGGCAGCTTTCCCAATGGTGACACCAGTTGGCATCTTACCGTACATGTCCCGTAAAATGGTCTTCGTTTTCTCCAACGGATCACCGTCATTATTGTCGTAGTAAGTGTAGAGAATCTTATTATCATCGCTCATTAAGGCCACTTTTGTGGTGGTCGAACCGGCGTCGATACCAAGGTAGGCAACACCCTGATAACTGGTAAGATCGCGAGTTTCCACTTTCGCCATCGCGTGACGTTTACGGAATTCCTGCAGCTCATTATCATCTTTGAATAGCGGTTCCAGAGAATGACTTGGGTGCATCCCCGAATCGTCACCGTTCAGAAGCTGATCCAATAGTTTCTCTAAAGTGGTAGCCGGCTGATCATCAGCGTACAGCGCCGCCCCCTTAGCCACGAACAGCTGCGGGTCTTCTGGAAAGACAACTTGTTCTGGGGTCAATTTTAATGTTTCAATAAATCGATAACGTAATTGATCCATGAAGTATAGCGGACCGCCCAAGAAAGCTACGTTACCTCGAATCTTGTGGCCAGCTGCCAAGCCGGAAATCGTCTGGTTGACCACGGCTTGGAAAATGGAAGCCGCGATATCCGCCTTTTTGGCACCATCGTTGATCAGCGGCTGAACGTCGGTCTTGGCGAACACTCCGCAGCGACTAGCGATAGGATAAATCGTTTCGGCATCCTTAGCCATCACGTTTAACCCGTTAGCATCCGTTTTAAGTAAGGTTGCCATTTGGTCGATAAAGGCGCCGGTCCCACCGGCACAGCTACCGTTCATCCGTTGCTCCAGTGAATCACCAAAGAAGGTGATCTTAGCGTCTTCACCACCCAGTTCAATCGCCACGTCCGTTTGTGGAATCAGCGTTTCAACGGTTTTGGTGCAGGCAATGACTTCTTGAATGAATTTTAGCTGCAACAAGTTGGCCAGCCCAATCCCACCAGAACCCGTAATGGTGCAGGCAATTTGAACGTCGGCCCCCAGTTCATTGATTGCTTCTCGCAATATTTTTTCACTGGCTGCCTTTACATCTGAATAGTGTCGCTCATAACGTGCAAAGATGGTGTGACTGTTTTGATCCATGACCACCAGCTTGACCGTTGTTGAGCCAACGTCGATACCGCCGAAATAAGTTGTCTTTGTCATTTCTCTCACCTCTGTATGACTTGCTCAGACTTCGCGAAGGCCATGCCGTTCGCTTATTAAACATCTATTTACCATACTGTACATCTAAAAAGTAAAGTGACTACTCACTCAGAATACATCCGGAATGGTAACGGTTTCAATAGCATAAATGATTATTAACTTTATACATCAACCATCAGGAATTTTATGTCTCATATGACTGGAATATTATTCCAACTAAAAAGCTTGAAAACATCACTTTAGGATGTTTTCAAGCTAAGAACCTGTTATTTGATTAAATGATAGTGCCGCAAACCATTCACAATCCCATCATCCATATTGGACGTGGTGACATAGGCTGCTTTTTCCTTCGCTAATTTATGGCCATTAGCCATCGCAATCGGGGTATCAACCATATCGAACATCTGTAGATCGTTGAGCTGGTCACCAAAAGCATACGTTGGCACATTCTCCAAATGAGCCGCTTCAAGCAAGATTTGAATCCCAGTTCTCTTCGAGACACCCGCATTCATGGTATCTAGCGCCCGTGGGTTGTTACGCACTAACGATAGCACCCCTTTAAAGCGTTCCTGATATTGTTCTTCCTTGTCTTCATTAAAAACGTTCATAAAATTAATGTCTTCGTGATGGTAAAAGTCAGGGTCAACTTTGGCATCTAATCGCAGCAATTTGAAGTTTTCCTTTGTGGCATCATTTTCCCGGTTTAACCAAAAACCGCGATTATTAAAGTAGCCTACTGGATCTCCCTGCTGATTGGCATATTCAGTAAATTCATCGAGTACCTTTTCTGGAATGACCTCTTGGTGAAGTTTCTTACCTTGATATTGAACGTAACTCCCGTTTGCACTGACAATGGTATCTAGGCCCGTTTCATCCAACACGTACTGGACTTCAAAAATGTTACGGCCGGTTGAAATGACCGAAAGAATATTATTCTTTGACATTTGTTTAATAGCTTCAATGCTACTTGGCAGAACGTTTTTTTGGTCATCAAACAGCGTTCCATCTAAATCAAAAAAGACGATTGCATCATACATTCTCAATCCACGCTCCTTTATCCCTTTAACTTGATTATACTACTAGATATTTTATAACCGGCTTTTGACGTCTTACTAACTGTTGTGTTTGAAAACTGCAACATAGCGCGGTTAGAACACCGAATCCTAAAAAAGTTGAAAAGAACATGTAGTATCCGTTAAAACTATGGTACACTATATGTTGCATATTTTATTTAAAGAGGGGCTATTATGGTGATTATTACAGCCGGAATGATTGGTGTTGGAAAAACAACTTTAACTGGAATGCTTGCGGAACACTTAGGAACCAAGGCATTCTTCGAACCAGTGGGCGAAAACCCAGTGCTTCCTTTGTATTACTCAAATCCTAAACAGTATGGCTTTTTACTGCAGATTTACTTCTTGAACAAACGCTTTTCGATGATTAAGCAGGCCTTAGCAGATGACAACAACATCTTGGACCGTTCAATCTATGAAGATGCCCTGTTCACTAAGGAAAACAATGCAGAAGGTAACATTAGTGATACTGAATTATCAGTTTATCTCAAGTTATTGGACAACATGATGAATGAACTGAACACGTTACCAAAGAAAGCGCCAGATTTGCTGGTGTATGCGAATAGCGATTTTGAAACCATTCTCCATCGGATTAAAAAACGCGGTCGTGATTATGAACAAATTGATAGCCATCCTGAATTGGAATCTTACTACTACAAGATGTGGTCAGCTTACCAAAAATGGTTCGAAGATTTTGACGTTAGTCCTAAGATCAAGGTTGATCTTCAACGTTATAACCTTGAAGATCCTAAGAACGTAGAAATCGTGTTGGGTCAAGTTGATGATGCCCTTCGTGAAATCAGAAATACGGACTCAATTTCTAGTGCCATGTAATTTTATTTTCAACAAACAAAAAACTTCTGTGCTAATGATGCACAGAAGTTTTTTTAATTCTATAAAACCTTAAGCTGCTGATTGTCTAAATTGGTTCGGACAATTAAGACATCAGCTTCGGCATTGGCCACAACGTAGCTCGCATTTGAGCCCATCATCATCCGCTCAACAACGTTGGCACCAGTAGCACCAATCACAATTAGGTCAATTCCTAATTCCTTCGGTAAATTTTTAGCAAGTTCCAACTTAGGATTGCCAAACGTCACATTGACCGCCACTTGTTTGACACCAGCTTGAAGGGCTTGGTCACGATACCCTGCTGCCAGCTGATCCATTTTCAGTTTAAACTCATCTAGTATGTCTGGGTCAACAGCACCAAAGCCAAACTGTGACTTTCCGATATTGGTCAGTTTATTGACGTTGAGGACACTGACAATATAGAGGGTCGCTTGATTACGTTTAGCGATTGCGGTCGCTTTTTGAACCGCCCGTTTTGCCTGCTTGGAACCATCTACACCAACCATCACGTTTTGATAATTACTGAGCTGTGCCAATGCCATCACTCCCTAGTCTGGTAATTCGTTTGCCAGCGCTTCAATTGAACGGCCGTAAATCGCCATTGCCATCATTAAATCTGAAACTGGTTGAAATTCGTCAACTTGGTGCATCGTGTCCGGTGTGTGGTCCATGAATAAGGCGCCAAACGCCACGCCACGCTTCATTAGGCGACCATATGTGCCACCGCCGACGACTTCAGGTTTAGCTGCTTCGTTGCCCGTCATTTCACGGTAAGCACCCATCAAAGTCGTGACGATTGGGTCTTTAGGATCAACGTAGTGCGGTACCATTTCACGGCCCTTACTCAAGTCGAAATGATTTTGATTAGCCACTTCAGTCAGCTTTGCTTGCAGATCATCAGCAGTCATACCCTTGGGGTAACGGAAGTTAAGGACAATCTTTCCTGGCTTACCAGCATCAAAGTCCATCACACCAATGTTCATGGTTAAATCACCCATAATTTTATCCGTGAAGGCCAAGCCTAACTTATGAACCCGCGAATCATCATGCAGATCACCACCGACAAGTTCAACAAACGCCCGGGCGTCACCACCGAAATCTAAAGTTTTCAGAAATGAAGCGAGATATGTCCCGGCGTTGATCCCGTTCTTTGGTTCCATCCCGTGGGCTGCTTTACCAATCACGTGGAAGTGAACACCATCCGTGTCAATATGAACATCACCAGTTACCGGTGCCACATCCAAAAAAGCGGTAAAATCACTGACTAAGGCTTCATTATTGTCGGTTTCAACAACCGCTTCAGCATCCCGTGGCACCATGTTTTCACGTAACCCAGCACTAAAGTGATTCAACTTATATTGACCACCGTTAGAACCCTGAGTCGTTAAAGTGAAAGTGGCATTGCCTTTTTCACCGTTGATCAATGGAAATTCAGCGTCTGGTGAAAAGCCCATGGTTGGTTCTGGCTGCGTCTTAAAGTAGTGGGTCATACCGGTCCAGCCACTTTCTTCATCGGTACCCAGAATAAAGCGCACTTTTTTGTGAAGCTTAATCCCTTGTTCCTTCAAAATCTTCAAACCATAGTAACATGCCAATGCGGGGCCCTTATCATCAGAAGTCCCACGACCGTACAAATTACCGTCTTTTTCAGTCAGCGTAAAGGGTTCTGTTGACCAACCTTCACCAGCTGGCATGACATCAACGTGAGCCAGAATGGCAATGGTCTCGTCACCTTCACCATATTCTATGAAACCGGCTAAATTATCTAAATTGGTGGTCTTAAAGCCATCTCGTTCAGCCATCTTCAAAAACGCCTGTAACGCTTCTGCTGGGCCTGGTCCAAGTGGTGCATCTTCAGTTTTCTTTGAGTCGTCACGCACACTTTCAATGGCGATCAGTTTAGTTAAGTCATCTACATAAGCTGCTTGGTGTTTCTGAGCAGCTGCTTTCCAATCAATTGACATTTAAGTTCCTCCCAATAGTGGTTTCTCAAGTACTATTCTAGCATACAACAGGCCCTGGTGGGGAGCAGACTGCTGCTCTATCAGGCAAAATTAACGGGGCTGTGACACACAGTTAAGACTGAAATTGGTTTCTAAAATAAGTCGCAGCGTTAGACCATCATGCTATACTCAAAGTAAGTATTTAATTATAGGAAGGCGATAATTGTGGAAACGTTAACCGACAATATTCTAGCTAAAACCATTCGGATTCGGCCCAAGGAAAGTCACAAGGGCACTTATGGCCGAGTCTGCCTAGTTGGCGGCAATGATCATTTTGGGGGTGCCATTTTAATGGCAACGGAAGCTAGTGTTTATAGCGGTGCCGGCCTAAATACCACGCTCACCGACCCCAGCAACTTCGTCAGCCTGCACTCGCGGCTACCTGAAGCAATGGTGGCTGATTTTACTAACCGAGATGAACTGACTGATTTGGTTTCAGCTGCCAATACAGTGGTCGTGGGTCCCGGGCTGGGAACTGACGAGACCAGTTTAAAGGTTTTGCAAGCCGTCTTTAATACCATTGCACCAGGACAAACACTTATCGTTGACGGTTCAGCCATTACGCTGATTTCAAAACATGAGTTGAAGCTGCCCCAAGCAAAACTGGTATTCACCCCGCATCAAATGGAGTGGCAGCGGTTGTCCGGCATCCAAATTGCGGATCAAACTGATGAAGCTAACGAAACCGTGCGAAAACAATTAGGCGGTATCGTTGTTGTAAAATCGCATCAAACTAGGATCTATACCCCCACTGGCAGCTTCTTGAATACTGCTGGTACCCCTGCTCAGGCAACTGGTGGCATGGGTGATACACTGGCTGGTATGATTGGTGGGTTTACGGCCCAATTTGCCAATCAGACCAACGCTGTTCTGGCAGCGGTTTACGCACACAGCGCTATTGCTGATGAATTAGCACGGCACCAGTACGTGGTTTTGCCGACCCAAATCATTCATGAACTACCACGGTATATGCACGAACACCAGCACTAAAAGCATTCGTGACATAACGCTGCATTGATAATGCCTTAATAAAATACAGCTTAAAACGCCATTCCACTTTTGGAATGGCGTTTTTAAGTGTTATCTTCTAAATCAGCCGTGTGGTATCAGTCTGGTCTTTATTTAATATGCAACATGGTTCTTAAACGGTTAGTCCGATCACCGATAACCGTATCAGCTAATCGCGTACGCAACACGAGGTAAACGTACAAATAGCCAGCAATTCCCACCGCAAAAATCAGTACGAACAGACTGCCCCAGTGTGAATCAACGACCATAAACATGCCAAAGATCCGGCTCATAAGGTTAACAAGCAAGTTGGCGACCACACACATCAGCAGTGAAAACGCTAAAATACCATTCGTTTTCTTGGCGATGCTTGGGAAATCAATGCTAAAGGACTGATTGAGCCAACGGATAATCAAGTAGTTGGCAACTAAGAAACCAAACGTCGTTGCCACCAGCGGGCCGAAAACACCCAAGTAATGAATGCAGGGCCACTGCAACACTAATTTGACGATCGTCCCTACTGCAAAATAACGAACAGCACGTTTGTTCTGAGAAACCCCCTGCATAATGGCGGAAGTCACACTGAACAAGCCCAGCATAATGGCAACAAAAGCTGAAAAAGCTAATACTGCAGTGGCTAATTCCTTATGTGACGTCCCGTAAAAGAGGATGTTCAATGGGTGGGCAACAGCTGCCATTCCTAAAGCACTCGGAATCATCACAAACTCGAACAGTAGAACTGCATTGGTCAGCTGGTGGCTGATATCCACCCGATCGTTACGCGTATAAGCTTCCGACAGCAAGGGTACCACTGTAATCGCCAGTGCTGAAGACAGTGACACAATAATCATGATCAACTTATTCGCATTAACGCTAAACATTGCGAACAGGTTGTTTAACATCACCATTGATGTGATACCGGTACTTCGCATGAAATTAAAGAAAGTATACTGATCGATCAATTGGAAAATGGTAATCCCAGCACCAAGCACAATAAACGGTAAAGCTTGCTGCAAAATTTCCTGGTAGAGCTGCTTGGCGGGCACCACGATTTCGTTATTACTATTAAGCACTAACTGATTAAACGTCGACCGATTCTTCAAATAATACCAAGCTAGCGTTAAGGTACCGGCAATTGCGCCGACAGCCGCAGCAAAGGTCGATTGTGAAACGGCTGTAATCCAGTTACCGTGAAGGACCCGCATAATGATAAATGCCGAACCCAGCATATAAGCGACCCGCGCTAGTTGCTCAACAAACTGTGAAATTGCTGACGGGGCCATTTGTTGATAACCTTGGAAAAAGCCTCGAGACAGACTCATGACAGGAATAATCAAAACCGCCCAAGCTAACGAGTGTAACACGGGAACGACCCGCGGATCACCGCCATCAAATAAGGGTGCACCAAAAAATAGCAGGCCGGCACAAATGAGACCGGTAATCGCCGCTAAAACAAAGCCGTGTTTATACAGTCGGAAACCAACACCATATTCGTTCATGGCGTTATAGTGGGCAACTTGCTTGGCAATTGCGGAAGGAATCCCAGCAATTGCAGCAATCAAGAAAAAGCTATAAATGTTATAGCCCTTTCCATAAAGTGCGTTACCTTGGAAAAAGTAACTGCCAAACCAAATACCCCAAGGAATAATGTAGATGGCACCCAGTATCCGTGAAAAAATACTGCCGGCAGTCATCCAAGCAGACCCTTTCACCATTTGGTCCTTTGAATCAGGCACTGTGTTGCCGCCTTCATTGTGATTTGACATCTCAGTCATTTAAAAACCTGCTTTCGTTCGTCCATTTTTGCAAATTACATATTATTTTAATATTTTTTAGCAAATTGAGCAATGCTTTATGTACAACTCATCCAAACTCTTACCATAAGCTTTAATGATAACAGTTTTGTTGGCATTTGAAAGCCTTTTTTATGTGATTTAAATCATTTTAAAAGTTTAATCCAACTAAAAACACTATGCATTTTCAGCCCATCAAGGCACAAAAATCATAGTGTTTTTAAAGTATGCTTCTCTTCAATTTCTGTCTTCATACCGCTCTTAGGTGCTTGACGCTAAATTCAATCATTAATGGCGTGAAACCCGATATCGTGACGAAACGTATACGATTCCTGATCAACTTGCGCATCCAAAACGGCATTCACCTTTGCCCTTGCCGTTTTCAGGGTTTCAGCACTAGCAGTGACCATCAGGACTCGACCACCATGACTGACGATTCCCTCAGCTGTTTGGCCAACACCGGCATAACTGACACTCACTTGAGGATCATTAATCTCTGGTAGTGGCTGGCCATTGACCACGGATCGAGGGTAGTCGCGTGATGCAACGACCGTTCCAAGATAGAACTGACCCTTTTGCCATTGAGCTGTCGGCTGATGACCCTGTTTTAACTGCAAAATCAAGTCACCTAAATCACTTTGCAATTGCGGCAAAACGACCTGCGTTTCAGGATCACCCATCCTGACATTGAATTCAATCACCTTAATGCCTGAATCAGTCTTGATAAGGCCGGCATACAAAAAACCACTAAACGGCATGCCAGCATCGGTCATGTTTTCAAGGATGGGCCTAATAATTTGGTCCACGGCCGTCTGCTTCAACTCATCGGTAATATGCGGAACGGGACTATAAGCCCCCATACCACCGGTGTTAGGGCCCTTGTCACCATCCCCTAACCGTTTGTGATCTTGAGCGATTGGCATGGTTATAAAAGTTGTGCCATTGACCATTGCAAACAGTGAAAATTCCTCTCCTTGCAAATAGTCTTCGACCAGTAGTTTTTTTGATCCGTTTGCAATAAGTGTTTCAACAGCCTCAATCGCTTCCTGGGAAGAATTAGCAATGATGACACCCTTACCCGCAGCTAAACCATCAGCTTTGATTACCAATGGCGGTTCCTGACAATGAACATATGAGAGCGCCACGGTCATATCTGTGAATTCACGGTACTGAGCCGTTGGCACACCGCTTTTTGCCATCATCTGCTTAGCAAACGTTTTAGATGATTCCAACTGAGCCGCCAGTTTATTAGGACCAAAGATGGGTAGATCTTTTGCGTCAAAATAATCGACTATCCCTGCTGATAACGGCTGCTCAGGGCCAACCACAGTGCACTGGACATCGTGTTGACGGGCAAAATCGGCCAAATCAGAAAAGGCCATTTCATCAATATCGACAGTTTCCACGTTCTGCAAATTGTTCATCATGACGTTACCTGGCGCGACATAAACCCGCCGGTCAGGCGCCTTAGCAAGTGTCTGCGCCAGAACATATTCACGACCGCCACCGCCTACCACTAACCAGTTTTTCATGGTACTGTCCTCCCATCTGAATTAATGCTTGAAGTGGCGTACGCCGGTAAAGACCAATGCAATACCATACTCGTCAGCCTTATCAATGGAAGCCTGATCCTTGATGCTGCCACCTGGTTCAACAATCGCCTTGATACCATGTTTAGCGGCATATTCCACACAATCATCCATTGGGAAGAAAGCGTCTGAAGCCACGATTGCTTCATCATAGTTCGACTTAGTTTCAGCTTTATCAACCGCAATCTTCAGGGAATCGATCCGGTTCATTTGACCCGCACCAACACCCAGGGTTTGATTGGCCGTTGTGACCACAATGGCGTTACTCTTCACGTGTTTCACGACGGTTTGCCCAAATTCGAGTGCCTTGAGCTGAGCTTCTGTTGGTTGCGCCTTTGAAACCACCTTAAAATCGTTAACCGTTTCGTGCACGGCATCTGCATCTTGATACAAAGCGCCTCCAAGAACCGTTACCATGTCCTTGTGCTTTGGATTCATTTTACTGAAATCAAGTGTCATGAGCCGTAAATTCTTCTTCTTGGCTAGGACTGCATAAGCATCTTCGTCAAAGGCCGGTGCAATAATAATTTCCAAGAATAAGGCGTGCATCTTTTCCGCGGTAGCTAAATCAACTTTACGATTTAAGGCAATAATGCCACCAAAAATTGAAATGGGATCTGATTCATAAGCCAAGTCCCAAGCAGCTAATAGACTTTCACTTACCCCAATGCCACAGGGATTCATGTGTTTAAGGGCAACTACCGCTGGCTTGTCAAAGTCGGCAATGATCCGTAATGCGGCATCCGCATCACGCAGGTTATTATACGATAACGCCTTGCCGTGAAGCTGGGTGGCATTAGCCAAAGAATAGGCATCTGGAATCGGATCTTTATAGTAAGCAGCAGCCTGATGACTGTTTTCACCGTAACGCATATCTTCAACCTTTTCATACGTTAAGGTTAATTTTTCAGGGAAAGCTTCTTCGGTCATATACTGAGCAATTAAAGCATCGTAAGCAGCAGTTTGCCGAAAGACTTTAGCAGCTAAATGACGCCGATAAGCCTGATCCACTTGATCATAATCGTATCGTTTTAAGAATTCTGAATAATCAGCTTCGTCAGTGATAACGACAACATCTTGAAAGTTCTTAGCTGCGGCTCGCAGCATCGAAGGACCGCCAATATCAATTTGTTCAATTGCTTCAGGATCCGTGACGCCTTCTTTTTGAATCGTTTCTTTAAAGGGATATAAATTAACACAAATGAGGTCAATGGGTTCAATCCCATTCTCTTTTAATTTAGCCATATGCTGAGGATTATCCCGCTTGGCTAAGATACCGGCATGAATTCTAGGATGAAGCGTTTTAACTCGACCATCCAACATTTCGGGAAAGCCCGTCACGTCCTCAACGGGGGTTGCTTTAACGCCCCCATCAACCAACGTTTTTAAGGTCCCGCCTGTGGAAATAATCTCATAGCCTCGTTTAGTAAGTTCCAACCCAAATGCTACAATACCGGATTTATCAGACACACTCAATAATGCTAACTTAGCCAAATTAAAGCACTCCTTTTTCAATTAATTGACGCACTGTTTTAGGGTATAACTGATGTTCAACTTGGTGAATCTTGGATTCTAAACTATCTAAGGTATCTTTGTCGCTGCGATAAACCGCCTCTTGAGCAATGATTTCACCCGTATCGACACCATTGTCAACGTAATGAATCGTGACACCAGTAACTTTAACACCAGCTTTATAAGCATCCTTAATCCCGTGACGCCCTGGAAAGGATGGTAGCAAAGCTGGATGAATGTTAATAATGTGTCGCGGAAACGCATTGAGTAGCGTTGGCCCCACGATTCTCATATAGCCGGCCAGCACTAAGCCGGTAACGTGGTATGGTGCTAAATTTTGAAGTAGTTTTTGTTCACGTTCAGCCTTAGTGATCCCCTTCTGAGGTAGAGATAAAATCACCGGAATTTGATGCCGTTTTGCCCGCTGAATAACGGGGACATCTTCCTGGTCACAAACTAAAACGCAAATCTGGGCCGGCAAATCAGCAGCCATCAACGCTTCGAAATTTGTGCCATTTCCAGAAGCAAAAATGGCGAGCCGAGCATCATTCTTGATATTGGACTGGCTGTTCACGTCGTTTCACCACCTTACCAATCATTTGGTATGCTGTTTGTTGTTGCTCAAGAGTCGCCCTTACTTCATTTATTTGACCTGGAGAAACCACTAAAACCATTCCGATTCCCAAATTAAAAACCTGCCGCATTTCAGCCGTTGAAATTTGACCAGCGTCCTGCAACAAATTAAAGATGGTCGGCACCTGCCAGCTGGTTGGGTCGATAACCGCTGTTAGCTCTGACGGAATCATTCGGCCCAGATTATCTGCAAGACCACCACCGGTAATATGCGCAAGTGCATGGAGATTTCCGGCTTGAATCAGCGGATAAACTTGGTGGTAATACAGTGTTGTCGGTGTCAGTAACTCATCAATCAGCGGTTGTTTTAGACCGGGATAAACCTTGTTTAAATCCAAATCAGCGTCTTGAATGATTTTTCGAACCAGCGAATAACCATTGGAATGAACGCCACTTGATGCTAACCCAAGAAGTAAATCACCTTCTTGAACTTTCATAGCGCCCAATAACCGGGAATTGTCCGCAATACCGACAGCAAAACCACTTAAATCATAATCTTTAGAGCGGTAAATACCCGGCATTTCAGCCATTTCACCGCCAATCAATGATAATCCTGCTTGGCGGCAGCCCGTTGCGATACCTTTCACGATGGTCATCACTTTATCAGGCTCTAATTCGCCTAATCCAAGATAATCGAGGAAGAACAGGGGCTTAGCACCTTGCGCTAAGACGTCATTAGCACACATTGCAACCAAATCAATCCCAATCGTGTCGTGCTTTTCAGCTTCAATCGCTAAAAGCAACTTGGTGCCAACGCCATCTGTCCCTGAGATCAAAACGGGTTGCTCAAGATTTACCAGCTCTGAGGTCAATTCATACTCAGCACCAAAGCCGCCTAAACCACCCAAAACATTGCCGTCATGTGTCTGACTAACGATCGCCTTAATATCGCGAACGGCCTCTTCGCCAGCGTGAATATTCACTCCTGCTTGTTCGTACTGACTGGTCAACTTAATTCGCTCCTTCATATAAACCTAAACGGGCAACTTCAGTATCGAACCCAGCCTGATAATCATAAAGCGGGGTTGGGTATTTACCATCAAAATAAGCTGTACATAAGCCGTGATTAGCTGCTTGATTTAAGGGCCCAATAGCATCAACTAAGCCATTAACACTCAGATAGGACAGAGAGTCCGCACCAATCATAGAGCAAATTTCAGGTACCGAATGATTGGCACCAATTAATTCTTTAGTAGTTTGAATGTCAATCCCGTAGTAACAAGGAAATTTGAGAACTGGTGATGCAATTCGGACATGGACTGATTTAGCACCGGCCCGTTTCAGCAGGCCAACGATATAACCGCTAGTGGTCCCACGGACAATTGAATCATCCACTAACACGATATCTTTACCAGCCACCACGGACTTAACGACTGATAATTTAAGACTGACGCCGCGCACACGTTTCGCCTGAGTCGGCTCAATAAATGTTCGCGCAACGTACTGGTTTTTAATCATGCCTATATCGTAGTGAATCCCACTTGCTTGTGCATAACCAATTGCGGCCGATAGAGATGAATTGGGTACGCCTATGACAACGTCCGCCTTAACTGGTGCTTCCTTGGCAATTGCCGCCCCCATCCGTTTACGAGCTTCATGAACGCTCACACCACGAATCACGGAATCCGGACGAGCAAAATAAATATATTCCATTGAACAAATTGCCAAATGGGTATCAGTTGTAAAGTGATCAATCGTCATCCCTTCATCCGTCACAATGATTACTTCGCCAGGTTCAACGTCTCGAACAAAGGTCGCACCAACTTGATTCAACGCACACGTCTCACTGCAAATGACGATAGCGCCATTAGCCATTTTACCGACCACTAAGGGCCGAAAACCGTTAGGATCTAACGCTGCTACCATCATTTTGCTGGTCATTAATAAGTAGGCGAAACCACCACGAAGCTGATTTAAGGAGGCCTTTAATTGATCAATAAAGCTTGCTTTAGCACTCGTTTGAATCAGCTCACCTAACAATTCGCTGTCAGAAGTCGCTTGGAAGTGCACGCCTTTTTGCTTTAAATCATGACGTAGCCGAGTGGCATTAGTTAGATTCCCATTATGCGCTAGTGCAAACTGATTCTCGCTTTGATGATCAAAATACATGGGTTGAATGTTTTCAATACCATGATTACCTGCCGTTGCATAGCGAACGTGACCGATAGCTGCATTGCCAGGTAATGAAAGCATTTTTTGAGGATCGGCAAAGACTTCTGCCAGCAGACCTAAACCGCGCTGCCGATGAAATTGCGCACCTTCGTTACTCACGATTCCGGCGCCTTCCTGGCCACGGTGCTGGAGGCTGTGCAACCCATCATAAGTTAATTGAGCAGCACCATCGATCCCCCAGACTCCAAACAGACCGCATTCCTCATTAAGTCCCTTTATTTCATTAGGCATCCAAGTGCACCTCCGAAAGTGGCTTTAAGTTTAGACCGAGTTGCTTTTAATTCACCATCAGCAGTCTTAATGAGCAACTGATCCTGATGGGTGGTTTGCCCAATTAAAACTGCCTTATCACCGGCAAGCGCTTCAAATTCAGCTTGTTTATCTGGACTAACGCTCACAATAAACCGTGACTGTGTTTCACTAAATAACTGACTGTTGGTTAAACGCGTTTGGCCTTCAAAACCTAAATCATGTTCAAATAATGCCTCGGCAATTGCAACACCTACACCGCCTTCACTCAAATCATGAGCATTTTGAAGCAGGCCCTGCCGGATTGCTTGCTGGACCAGCTGTTGATTAGCTGTTTCAGCTGCTAAATCAAAGTTGATTTGACCAGTCGGCGTCAACTGCCCCTGTAATTTCTGAATTTCCGAACCCGCGAAATCATTACCCGTTTCACCGATAAGATAGACCGCATCTCCTGATGCTTTAAAGGACTGGGTCGTTAAATAAGCGATATCTTCAATGAGTCCAACCATCCCAATCATTGGGGTTGGATAAATCGAATGACCGTCCGTTTCGTTATACATAGACACGTTACCCGAAATTACTGGCGTATCAAATTGTTCACACGCCAATGCAATGCCTTGAACAGATTGGTCCAGTTCCCAGTAGCTTTCAGGATCGTTAGGACTGCCAAAGTTCAAGCAGTCGGTAATGCCGATTGGAATACCACCGCTGGCAACAATGTTACGAGCGGCTTCGCTAACGGCAATTTGACCGCCAGCGTATGGATCAAGGTAAATGAAACGGGCATTGCAATCAGTAGTCATTGCCAGTGCTTTCTTGGTATGCCGTACGCGAACGACCGCAGCATCGCTCCCCGGTGTAACAGCAGTATTGGCTTGAACCTGTGAATCATACTGTTTGAAGACGACTTGCTTGGACGCAATCGTTGGTTGTGCAAGCAACTTATTCAGCGTCTCAGCTGGGTTCATCACAACCGGCGTTTCAGCGGGCTGAACGTTTTCTAATCTGGCTGGCTTAGTACTTGGCTGTTCTCGTTCCACAACGTCATCTACCAAACTCGTGACCGGCACATCCGTTACACATTTTCCGTGCTGGTAAAGCCGATATTGCCGATCGTCTGTCACATGGCCAACCACAACCGCGTCAAGGTCATAGCGGGCAAAAATATCTAAAACAGTTTGCTCTTCACCCTTCTTCACACAGAGCAGCATCCGTTCCTGGGATTCTGAAAGCATAATTTCGTATGCACTCATATTCGGTTCTCGTTGGGGGACCAAATCAAGGTTCATGGTGACGCCGCTTTTGGCTTTAGAAGCCATTTCAGCTGACGACGAAACTAATCCGGCAGCCCCCATGTCTTGGATACCCATTAGAATATCGGCATGATCATGAATAATTTCAAGGCAGGCATCCGTCAGCAGTTTTTCCATGAACGGATCACCAACTTGCACTGCCGATCGGTCGGCTTCCTTGTCTTCACTAAATTCATTCGAAGCAAAGGTGGCACCGTGAATACCATCACGGCCAGTTTTAGCACCGACATAAATAATGCTGTTACCAGTACCCGTTGCCCGGCCGCGCTTTAAGTCAGCCTGATCCATTAAGCCCACACACATGACATTGACCAGTGGATTACCATCGTAAACTGAATCAAAACCAATTTCACCGCCAACGGTTGGAATTCCAATACAGTTACCATAGGCTGCAATCCCAGCGACAATTTCTGTCAATAAGTAGCGGTTTTTAGGATTATCAAGTTCACCAAAACGCAGACTATCCAGTGAGGCAATTGGTTTGGCACCCATCGAAAAGATGTCGCGAATAATGCCGCCAACACCGGTTGCTGCGCCTTCAAAGGGTTCAACGAAACTGGGATGGTTATGACTTTCAGCTTTGAACACGACCGCTTGACCATCACCAATATCCAAAACACCCGCGCCTTCGCCGGGGCCTTGAATGACGCGAGAACCATCATTCCAAAACTTGCGTAAAATCGGTTTGGAGTCTTTATACGAACAATGCTCGCTCCACATAACGGCGAACAAACCGGTTTCAGTGTAATTCGGTAAACGGCCGATCAATTTTTGCGAAATATAGTCGTATTCACGTTCCGATAATCCCCAGGCCTCATACGGCTTTTGATCTCGAATTTCTGCTGGTGTGAGTTCAGTTTTTAATTCCTGCATGACATTTACACCGTCCTTAAGTGAGCTTGTAGCAGTGATTTAAATACTAATAAGCCGTCCGTGCCGCCTTGAATGGTCTCAACTGCCCGTTCCGGATGAGGCATCATCCCTAAAACGTTGCCTGCTTCATTCGTGATGCCAGCAATGTCTGACACACTGCCATTAGGATTATTCTGATAAGTAAACGCAATTTGATGGTTTTCACGAAGACGCATTAAAGTGGCTTCATCACAATAATAGTTACCTTCTCCGTGAGCAATTGGCAAGGTGATTTGCTGTTGGTCTTGAAAGGCGGAAGTAAACATCGTTTGATTGTTTTCTACTTTTAATGGTTCTGGTTCGCAGATAAACTGCATTTGTCGATTATGCTGTAAGGTACCAGGTAAGAGGCCGGCTTCCGTTAAAATCTGGAATCCGTTACAGATGCCCAAAACGGGTCTTCCTGCCTGAGCAAAAGTCTTAACTGCAGGCATCACCGGCGCAAATTTAGCAATTGCGCCACTGCGTAAATAGTCGCCGTACGAAAAGCCACCTGGAATCAAAACAACATCAAAGCCTGATAAATCAGTCGTGGTATGTGGCACAATCGTTGCAGCTTCATGTAAATCATCTTTAATCGCGTAATAAAGGTCTTCATCACAGTTAGAACCAGGAAAACTCACCACTGCGAACTTCATCATTGATTAGCCAGCTCCTTTACTTCGTATCGATAAGTCTCCATATTAGGGTTTGCTAGTAGTTGATCACAAATGGCTTCAATCTGACTTTCTGCTTCTTCAGCGGTGGAAACATCAAGTGTAATTTCAAAATATTTACCCTGGCGAACCGCTGTCACCTGATCAAAAGCCAGCCGGTGCATGGCGTTTTTGATAGCAACTGCTTGGGGATCTAAAATTGAAGGTTTGTAGGTGACGTGAACTTGGGCTAAGAACATGTTTGACCTCCTATTGGACTGTTGTTTCGAGACGGGAAAGAATGGTTCGATAACCATCCATAACATTACCACTGTGTTTTCTAAAGACGTCCTTGTCTAACGATTCATGTGTTTTGGCATCGACCAACCGGCAGGAATCTGGTGAAATCTCATCACCCAAAATGAGGTTGCCATCGGCGTCAAAACCAAATTCAACTTTGAAATCAACGAGGGTAATGCCAGAAGCTGCAAATAATTTAATCAGGGCTTGGTTGATCTTAAAGACTTGATCACGCATGGTACTTAGCTGTTCTTGCGTGGCAATTTTTAGTGCATGAATCTGTGAATCGTTAATGAAAGGATCATCCAGCCGGTCACTCTTGTAATAAAACTCTTGCACCGGCTGTTCAAATGGTAGAAGGTATTCGGTATCGAACTTGCGTTGGAAACTACCAGACGCGTAATTTCTAACCACCACTTCCAACGGGATCATCTTCATTTTTTTAACCAGTTGGTCACTGGCTGACAGCTGTTTGATAAAGTGAGTTGCAATGCCAAGTTGATTTAAATAGCTAAAAATTAAGCTATCAATCTGGTTATTTACCTCGCCTTTATCGTCGATATGCTCTTTGCGTTTCCCATTTAAGGCTGTTGCCTGATTCATATAGTGTACTTTAATCACATTAGGATCATCCGTTGTAAATAGCTGCTTTGCTTTACCTTCATTAATTAATGTTGCCAATCTTTTCAGGTCCTTTCTGGTTATCTAAACTGACTAACAGACAATAGCAACGCTTCAATAGATGGGCCGGTAACGGTGATATGGCCCATTTTACGACGCTCTCGAACTTCAGCTTTGCCGTAATCATGCAAATGCCATTCCGGATGTGCTGGCCAATCTGCTCGCGCGGCTAACAGATTATCACCTAGCAAATTAACCATCACGGCAGGTTCAAACTGTCGAATCGGTGGAATTGCTAGTCCACAGATACTGCGGATGTGAGCGTCAAACTGAGAAATGTTGCAGGCTTCAATGGAATAGTGCCCGGAATTATGCGGCCGCGGCGCCAATTCGTTGATCATCAACTCCCCTGATGGCAGCTCAAACAGTTCAATTCCCAGTACCCCTCTCAAATGCAGTGCCTCAGCGGTATTAATCGCGATTTGCTGGGCTTTATGTTTCACCGCATCAGTCGTTTGTGCAGGAATAATACTGGTGTGTAAGATGTGGTGCTGATGGCGATTCTCACTAACCGGAAAAGTGATGACCTGATCCTTACCATCACGGGTAACCATGACCGATAGTTCCCGGACAAAGTTTTGCTTTAATTCGTAGATCCACTCAGTCTGATCAATTTCGCTTTCAATCACGTTCCAATCGGTCTGATCGTTAATATCAAATTGGCCGTGACCATCATAGCCACCTTCAACCGTCTTTAGTAAGCCAGGCTGCCCAATTTTTTGGATTGCCGTTTCTAAGCCAGCCATGGACTGAACTGACGCAAATGGTGTTACTGGCAGACCATGTTGGCGGCAAAACGTTTTTTCTCTTAGACGGTGACTGGTAATTGTTAGAAGCTCAATTCCCTGCGGAATGCTGGTCAGATTTTCGACTTGCTTCAATGCATTTTGATCGACATTTTCAAATTCATAGGTTAAGACGTCACTTTTTTCTGCCAACCTTTTCAAGGCCGTTAAATCATCATACGCAGCAACGATTTGAAAATCGGCGACTTGACCGGCAGGCGCCTGATCAGTTGGATCGAGCACACCAACCTTATACCCCATAGCTTTAGCAGACAGCGCCATCATTTGACCAAGTTGACCGCCGCCAATAATACCAATTGTGGCTGGCGGTAAAACGGGACTACTGTAATTGTTCATTACTTGCCATAGCCTCCTTAGTTTGACGCGCTCGAAACGCTTGCAGTTGCTCATTCACATCGGCGTCCTGCAACGCAATAATCTCAGCTGCTAGCAAGGCTGCATTCTTCGCACCGGCACTGCCAATTGCAACGGTTGCAACTGGTACACCGGCAGGCATTTGGACGATTGAAAGTAGCGAATCCATGCCATTCAAGGCTTTAGATTGGATTGGAATTCCAATCACCGGTAACGTGGTATTAGCCGCAAGCATACCGGGCAAATGAGCTGCTCCGCCCGCCGCAGCAATAATCACCTGATAATGTTCGCTTTTAGCGGTTTCCCCAAAGTGTTGTAAGGTCTGTGGCATCCGGTGAGCGGATATCACATGACTGTCGTAACTGACGTGTAATTCACTAAGCAGATCGGCCGTATTCTTAACTTGTGGCCAATCGGAAATTGATCCCATTACAAGAGCAACTTGCATCATCAAAATCTCCTTTGCCTTTTATACCCATAGAGTAACAACAGAAGTTATAACTGTCAACACAAAAATCGAACTATTCAATTACTTGTATGTTTAATGTTCGTGTTTAAATCGATTTAACTCGTTATCCCCTCCTTATCTTAAGTAAATTTTTGGTGGCAACCACTTTGGTATCCTTTTAAACACAAAAAGAACCTGAAAACCGGCCAATAGAATGATCGGTTTTCAGGTTCTTTCGTTTACCACGCCTAACTAACAGACGCGCTTACTTTTAATTATTTACTAACAACAATATTAACGATTTTCTTTGGCACGACAATCACTTTTCTCACATCGTGACCATCCGTGAAGGCTTTGATTTCATCGTCCGCTAATGCAGCAGCTTTAACCGTCTCTTGATCTGCATCAGTTGCAACCTTGATGTGACCACGGACTTTACCGTTCACCTGTACGGCCATTTCGATTTGATCGACCACCAGTTTTGATTCATCGTAGGTTGGCCATTTGGCATAGGCAATCGTCTTGTCGTGGCCCATGATTGACCAAAGTTCCTCAGTAATGTGAGGGGCAATTGGTGCCAGCATCTTGACCAAGCCTTCCATGTAAACTAATGGCAGACTATCTGCTTTATAGGCTTCGTTAACGAAGACCATCATTTGAGAAATCGCCACGTTAAACCGCAGTTCTTTCATGTCTTCAGTCACGGTCTTAACCGTTTGGTTATAGATCAAGTCAAGTTTGCCATCATTAATGGTGGTAACACGGTCACGTAGATGGTTGTTATCGTCGATCATCAGCCGCCATACACGATCCAGCCAACGATAAGAACCGGCGATACCTTCAGTACTCCAAGGCTTAGAGCCTTCCAAAGGTCCCATAAACATTTCGTAAACCCGTAGCGTATCGGCACCGTATTTATCGACGATCTCATCTGGGTTAACCACGTTGCCCTTAGACTTAGACATCTTTTCGTGGTTAGTCCCAAGAATCATGCCTTGGTTAACCAGTTTCTGGAACGGTTCCTTAGTTGGAACGACTCCAAGATCGTACAAGAATTTGTGCCAGAACCGGGCATACAGCAAATGCAGCACGGCATGTTCCGCACCACCAATGTACAGGTCAACGGGCAGCCAGTACTTCAGCTTTTCTGGATCGGCAATCATCTTGTCGTTCTTTGGATCGATGTAGCGCAGGAAGTACCATGAACTACCAGCCCATTGCGGCATGGTATTGGTTTCACGTTTCCCTTTGCGGCCGTTCTTATCCACCACGTTGACCCAATCGTCTACGTTAGCTAATGGACTTTCACCAGTACCGGAAGGTTCCAGCTGCTTGGTAGCAGGCAGGCGCAATGGTAACTCGTCTTCAGGGACTAACGTGGTTTCGCCATCTTCCCAGTGGATCACTGGAATTGGTTCGCCCCAGTAACGTTGGCGAGAGAAGATCCAGTCACGCAGACGGTAGTTGACCTTCTTCTTGCCGGCATTGTGCTCTTCCAACCAGTCAGTAGCCGCTTTGATCGCCGTCTTCTTGTCCATACCATTCAGGAAACCTGAGTTAATATGCTGGCCGTCACCAGTATAAGCAGCTTCTTCGATGTTGCCGCCTTCGATCACTGGCTTAATTGGCAGGTTGAATTTGTGGGCAAATTCGTAGTCACGATCATCATGAGCAGGAACGGCCATGATTGCACCAGTCCCGTAAGAGGCCAAGACGTAGTCACCGATCCAGATTGGCAGCTTTTCACCGTTGATTGGGTTGATGCCATAAGCACCAGTGAACACACCGGTCTTATTCTTGTTTAAATCGGTTCGTTCCAAATCAGAACGAGATTCAATTTCTTCCTTGTAAGCAGCAACTTCTTTAACATGCTCAGGTGTCGTAATCTGATCAACGATGTCGTGTTCTGGTGCTAAGACCATGTAGGAAGCACCAAACAAAGTATCAGGACGGGTCGTATAAACTTCAATCTGCTTGTCCTCGTGCCCAGCAACTTTAAAGAACACGCTGGCGCCTTCAGAACGGCCGATCCAGTTACGTTGCTGCTCCTTAATACTTTCAGGCCAATCAAGGTCATCCAAATCCTTAAGCAAACGGTCAGCATACTTCGTGATCCGCAAGACCCATTGCGTCATTGGTACCCGGTATACTGGGTAGCCGCCACGTTCAGTCTTACCATCAACAACTTCTTCGTTGGCAACCACGGTACCGCCCATGAAGTCAGGAGCCCAGTTCACCATGATCTTATCTTCGTAAGCGAGGCCCTTTTTGTATAATTGTTCAAAGATCCACTGGGTCCACTTGTAATAAGCCGGATCAGTGGTGTTGACTTCGCGGTCCCAGTCATATGAAAAGCCTAATGACTTAATTTGACGCTTGAAGGTCTTAATGTTTTGAGCCGTAAAGTCCTTAGGATTATGACCGGTCTTTAAAGCATATTGTTCTGCGGGCAAACCAAAGGCGTCCCAGCCCATTGGATGCAAAACATTGTAACCCTGCATCCGCTTCATCCGAGAAACAATATCCGTAGCTGTATAGCCCTCAGGATGACCAACGTGAAGTCCCTGACCAGATGGATATGGAAACATGTCTAGGGCATAAAACTTCGGCTTTGATTCCTCATCAGAAGTTTTAAATGTTTTGTGCTCTTTCCAATAATGCTGCCATTTTCGTTCAATAATACTGTGATTGTAAGCCAAACCAATACGCTCCCTTTCTCATATGTACCAGCTGAATACTAAAAAAGCCTACAAGAAAACAACGTTTCTTGTAGGACGGAATTTCCGCGGTACCACCTAACATTCCCATTAATATGGGCACTCAATATTTCGTAACGCGAAAATCACGTCTCAACTTACTTCAGTTCAGTTGAAAAACTCAGAGACGAGTTCAGTGTACCATCGACGAATTCGCAACAACCATCCGCTTTCTGAACGACGGCGTCCACCTACTAGTCCTCATCAGTCTTTAATTTTTGTTCAGTGATTTTATAGTACCAAATTTAAGGTAGAGAAGCAAGTACCCCTGGAGAAGTGCCGTCCTGCTTTAACGGGCAAAATACTCATCACTTTCCCCCCATCCCAGATTAACCAGTATAATAAAACTAACGTCACGTTTGAAAGGAACTTTTCATATGAATCTCGAACCAGCCGTTAAGTACAGTCATACTTTATTGCAACCCATTATTGGTCATGGTAACACCGTGATTGATGCCACCGTCGGCAACGGTAATGATACCCTTTTTTTGGCTAACTTGGTGGGTCCAACTGGGCATGTGTTGGGCTTTGACATTCAGCAGCAAGCGCTAGATAACACTGCCACGCAGTTAACACTCACAGGACTGACCCGCCAAGTGCAATTAATTCATGACGGCCACGAACACCTCGAACAATATTTAGAACCGCAGCAACCGATCAGTGCTGCCCTCTTTAATTTAGGTTATCTACCCGGGAGCAATAAAACGATTATTACTCATGCTGACACCACCCTTAAAGCCTTGAACACCTGTTTAAAACATTTGCGACGTGGTGGCATTGTCGCTTTAGTCGTTTACTATGGTCATCCTGGTGGTGAACAAGAGAAAGAAGCGGTTTTAGCGTACGCTAAGGGAATGGATCAGCATCAATACCAAGTTTTACACTACGGCTTTATCAATCAAATTCACCAGCCACCATTTCTATTAGCCATCCAAAAACGTTAAATTCTGGAACCTACCGAGTTGTGTCACACACTCTTACATCTCTTCTTTAGGCAGCATGACGATTTGACTTGTACCATCATCATAAACCCACAGTGAACCCGGAAAACTTTCAGCATAAGGAAACGGTGTATCAAAACTTGCGACAACACTTTCCTGCTGGATAAAATCAAAGGTTAAATGATTATTATGGTTGGTAAGGTTGAAACTAATAATTTCATTCAGTTGAAACATGCCTTGTAAATTATTATCGATGATGTACCAAATTTGATCAATAATTTCGCCAGGTAAGGAATTGACGATGCCAAAACTAGCGTATCTAGGACGATTGTTTTCAAACACGTAGATCGTCTCACTTTCTGTTTATATCTGGTAATAATTATACTTCATTTACTTAAAAATATCAGGCTTGAGGCTTATGCGGACGATCAAGCTGATTAATGACATAACTCAACACGACTAGTCCTAAAGCCACAATGAAAATCCAGTGTAACCCGCTATAAAGAATCTGACGTAACGGTATAAGTAAATGACTGCCTAAGGTCTTGGCTGTTTGGGGATTGATCAGCCGGTTCATCATTTCAAGATTAGTCCCCTTGTGTGCGGCGACCCCCTTTGCCATTTGAACGTTCATAATAATCCCAAAAACTGAAATCATCAACGTTTGTCCCAACGTTCGGGCAAGTGTATTCAATGATGTTGCCACACCCACATCTTCTTTAGGAACTTGATTTTGAACCGTTACCGTTGAAGTGGTGATCGTGGTTCCAAACCCCGTCCCGCAGATTGCCGCAATCACAAAGAACACCCAAAACGGTGTATCCTGCGGAGCTAGTGCCATTGCTACCCCACCGACTAAAATAAAAGTCAGGCTGAAATTGATGATCTGCTTCGGCGTCCAGTTCAATAACAGCTTACCTGCAATAAATGAGCCAACGATCCACATGAGTGAACTGGGCGTAATTGCAAATCCCGCTAATGATGCTGGTAAGCCTAAGAGTCCCTGAGTCCAGGTTGGCAGATAAACTTCAAATCCCATGAGAAAGCCACTAATTAACGCAGCAACGAGATTTTGCGTCACAAACGTCCGGATCTTAAATAATTGCAGTGGAATAATGGGATTATCCACCCGTCTTTCCTGACGAATGAAACCACAGAAACTCAGAACCGAAATGACTAAACTAATCACTAAACTCAGCCAGTTGATTTGTGTATCGCCTAAGACCTGAAAGCCGAACATCAGCGCTAAGAGTGCAACCGAAAGCCAGACACTACCTAGAATATCCAACGATTGAGTTGTCTTGCGGGGCTTTTCCTTTAAAAAGATCCAGATGCCAGCCATGGCTAGTAGACCCACTGGAATATTGATAAAGAAAATCCAGTGCCACGACATTTGGTCAACAATGAAGCCACCCAAAAGTGGTGCCACAATTGAGGCTATCCCCCAAGCAGAACCATTGAATCCCATCACTTTAGCCCGTTTCTCAAAGGGATAAATATCAGCAATAATCGTAAATGAAATCGGCATAATGGAGCCTGCACCAATTCCCTGCACTGCCCGCCAAACAATCAGTTCCGTCATACTATTAGACATACCGGATAACGTCGAACCGATAATAAAGGTTGCCAGACCGAATAGGAATAACCGTTTTCGGCCAAACATATCTGATAGTTTGCCATAAATCGGTGTTGCCATGGCGTTGGTCAGTAAAAAGATGGAGAAGACCCAGTTCATTAATGCAACACCGCTTAAATCACCGACAATGGTCGGCATGGCAGTTGAGACAATCGTCCCCTCGATTGCGCTCATAAAGGTTGCAATGAAGATTGCGCCCGTCACTAACGGGACATTGGTTTTGCTTGAACTCATAAAAAATTTCCTCACTTAGCGCTGGCCCGCACCCCCAACGCAGTCTGAGGGTCAAATACCCCCGCCACAAAAATAACGACCAGCCCGAAAGTTAGTCGTTATTGGTTAAATTCGTTTGAATTTATTTGCTTACTGATTGACTCTGTTTAAGCACGCTTTTCAATTCATCGACTTTATCAGTATGTTCCCAAGGTAAATCAATATCGGTTCGACCGAAATGACCATATGCAGCAGTTTGCTCATAAATTGGCCGTTTCAAATCTAACATTTGAATAATACCAGCTGGGCGTAAGTCGAAGATTTGACGAATAGCTTTGGTCAAAGCAATCTCAGAAACTTTGCCAGTCCCAAAGGTACTAACAGAAACGGAAACCGGTTGGGCAACACCAATCGCATAAGCCAATTGAACTTCTACTTGGTGAGCTAAGCCAGCTGCCACAACGTTTTTGGCAATATAGCGAGCAGCGTAACTAGCCGAACGGTCAACTTTGGTGGCGTCCTTACCGGAAAAGGCACCCCCACCATGATGAGCATAACCGCCATACGTATCAACGATAATCTTCCGTCCGGTCAAACCAGCATCCCCTTGGGGACCACCAATCACGAATCGGCCAGTTGGGTTGATCAAGTACCGGGTGTTGTCATCCAATAAGTTAGCTGGAATAACTGGCTTAATGACTTTCTCAATCACATCTTTACGGATTTGATCAAGCGTTGCCGACTCAGCATGCTGAGTACTCAAAACAACGGTATCAACCCGTAAAGGCTTCCCATTATCATCATATTCAACCGTCACTTCAGACTTTGCATCTGGGCCGAGGTAATCCAAGATATTTTCCTTACGGACCTTAGCAATTCGCTGCATCAAATGATGTGCCAGTGAAATGGCTAGGGGCATGAGTTCAGGTGTTTCGTCAATGGCATACCCAAACATCAGTCCTTGATCACCGGCACCAATCTGATCGAGCGGATCAGTATCGCCGTCACGCCGTTCTAGCGCGTCATTAACACCCTGTGCAATGTCTGGTGATTGTTCATCAATCGCAACCAATACCGCACAATTATCACCGTCAAAACCATATTTACCATCGGTATAGCCGATTTTTTTGATGGTCTCACGAACAATGTGCTGAATGTCAACGTAAGCCGTTGTTGAGATTTCACCAAATACCAGAACCAAACCGGTAGTCACTGATGTCTCACAAGCAACACGTGCATCTGGATCTTGCGCTAACATTGCGTCTAAAATAGCATCACTAATTTGATCAGCGATTTTATCTGGGTGCCCTTCAGATACGGATTCTGAAGTAAATAAATGTCTTTCTTGCATTGTAAAAATTCCCCCAATATCATTTTTCGGTTACAAGGCATCTTCACTAAGTCAAGCTAGTGAATCCTATCGGGAATGAAGACTCATAACTTTTATATTCTACCACAATAACGCAATTTTTTCAGCACTCAAAGAATCCATGTAACCCGTCTGAAATTCTGGGTAGTTGACCCAAATTTTGAAAATGGTAAGCTATTCTATATCACCAAAAAAGGAATTACTGAATATGTTAGAAAATATTGAAGCATTTATCGTTCATCATCGACGTTTATTGCAGGGCTTGTTTTTTGGGGTCATCGAAATGTGCGGTTTATTGCTTTATGCAAACGCCAACTCATTCCAATCTTACACAAGGCCGCAACAGTTTCCTTTATTATTGTTAGCATTGACGACGATTTTGATCTTCACCTGCGTGTACGTTATCCGAACAACTTCAGCGCGTAGTAAAACAGCCCCTATCACATTGTTATTGACCATTGCCTTCATTATCTTCACTGTGCCTAAATTACCAAACTTGGTCAATGTCATTAATGGTCTGGCTGTTGTTGTTTTATTGCTGATTCGCTATTTTCCAAAATGGTTTGATAATGAGCTAGGTGTCGTTCTAATGGCAGTTATACTTGCAAGCTTAGCTGCTGGCAACTTTCTGTTATCCCACGACTACCTCTCAACCAGTTATCTAACCACCATCTGCTTACCGCTACTGTTATTCAATTATTTTTTTCTGCCTCAAAATATTTTCCGTTTTGCTGTGCTACCTGGCGGAATTGCAATTTTAATCCTGATCTGGCTGATCTTTTTACACCTCAACGCCATGATCATCATCGTTTCAGCAGTTGTCTTACTGAGCTGGTTCTTAATCCAAGCTATGTGGCAGCCTTCACCTTCCCGTGGCCTGCTGATTGCGGCAGTACTGCAGTCGATCATTTTTATCATTAGTCGATAGTTAAAACTTTCTAAAGCTTATCCGCCAAAAGTTATGATGATAACCACTTTGTCATATGATGATAGTGCAATAACCATTTAGCTTGGGGGCTTTTGATTGACTCAAATAAAAATCGTAGGTGATATTTGGACCGGAAAATATCAACCGGCTCTTACTGGTAATCGGATAGTAGATACCGCCCTACTGACTCAATTCTGTGTCAGATTAGCCACCTGGCTGACCGCACAGAATATCAACCTATCAGTGAAAATCGATCATGAATTCGGTTTGCCCAAGTCAGCGGACAGTCAGACTCTCTATTTGATTGATGCCAATATTGTTGATGCCCTCGCTGATAACGTTCTAAACAAGATTAACTATTTACCTATTAAACATCAAAACCTTTTACATGGTGATCCGAGTAGCAGCTATCAATTAATTTTAGACCGATTACGATTAGACTTTAGCTTGCAACAAACATAAAGAGTTGGTACAAAACGTGTCCAGTTTTGTACCAACTCTTTTTGGCTATACGAACAGGCCGGGAAAGATCACACTATTAACGTAAGGTTTGGCTATTCGACGTATTTCAGGCTCGATATGGCTAATAAAATAATCTTTATCGACTTTACGATTACCCATCCAACCGACAAAGTATTTTGGCCGATACCGACGATTTGAGATTGCAAAAGCTTGATAGGCTTTCAGCTGTGTCCCACGATAAATCACTTCTACTGCTGCAACACCTTCACAAATGAGGAGTTCCTCAGCTTGTTTAAGTTGATCATTTCGAACGTCAATTTGATGATTATTGGTATCATCGCTTAAATGTAAGATGATATCTATCTGACAATTCTTCTTTAAAAACGTCCGACTGTTATGCAATAGATTAAGATATGAGTTAATCAGGTCTTTCAGTGTGATTTCACCGAAGAGCATTGCGGTTACCTCCTAATGGTGTCTAAAGTTCTATTGTTTTTACATGATGCACAATTAGATTGCACGCAGAGTATAACATGTTTTATTGGTATAGACAATTAAAAAGTACTAAAAAAAGAACCAAGCAACTTTTGCTTGGTTCAATAGGATACCGGAGGTGGGGTTCGAACCCACACGTCCTCAACGGACACTGGATTTTGAGTCCAGCGCGTCTGCCAGTTCCGCCACTCCGGCATATTAATATTGAAATTACTAAGTCAATAGCCATCCCATTAACTCAGGGAAGGCGGTAATCGGATTCGAACCGACGATAGAGGTTTTGCAGACCTTTGCCTTACCACTTGGCTATACCGCCATAATCATGATGCAATGGGCTCCCCAAACTGGGTTAGCTGGATTCGAACCAGCGCATGACGAAGTCAAAGTCCGTTGCCTTACCACTTGGCTATAACCCAATCATCAAGGGCGGTATGTGGGACTCGAACCCACGCGTGCCGGAACCACAATCCGGTGTGTTAACCAAACTTCACCAATACCGCCATTATACTAAAACAGGGATAGCAGGAATCGAACCCGCACTAGCGGTTTTGGAGACCGATGTACTACCGTTATACTATATCCCTATGGTGGATGGGAGTGGATTCGAACCACCGAACCCGAAGGAGCGGATTTACAGTCCGCCGCGTTTAGCCAGACTTCGCTACCCATCCATATATGGCGCGGGACGGAATCGAACCGCCGACACACGGAGCTTCAATCCGTTGCTCTACCAACTGAGCTACCGAGCCATGTCATTCTATTTAAATATTGTTAATCATAAATTAACAACGGTCCGTACGAGACTCGAACTCGTGATCTCCTGCGTGACAGGCAGGCGTCCTAACCAGCTAGACCAACGGACCATCTTTTATGGAGGATACAGGGCTCGAACCTGTGACCCTCTGCTTGTAAGGCAGACGCTCTCCCAACTGAGCTAATCCTCCAAGATGTTCTTGAAACTATTATAAATCAATAATCGATTTATGACCCGTACGGGATTCGAACCCATGTTACCGCCGTGAAAGGGCGGTGTCTTAACCACTTGACCAACGGGTCATACAAAAGTTGTTGACGGAGAGTGAGGGATTCGAACCCTCGAAACAAGCTTTTACTCGTTTACACCATTTCCAGTGGTGCTCCTTCGGCCAACTCGGACAACTCTCCAATTAGTCCCCGACAAACTGTCGAGGACAAACTTTTAATTCAAGAGTTATCCCAACAACAAAGTTTGCCGGATACGTCGCGTGGCAACGTCCTACCCTCGCAGGGGGCGATCCCCCAACTACTCTTGGCGTGCTGAAGCTTAACTTCTGTGTTCGACATGGGAACAGGTGTATCCTTCAGGCTATCGCCACCACACTATTGAGAACTGATGCTCTCAAAACTAGACAATATCATTTTCTCTTACCGATGAACACCACTACTCGTGGTTAAGTCCTCGACCGATTAGTACTAGTCCGCTCCATGCATCGCTGCACTTCCACTTCTAGCCTATCTACCTGATCATCTCTCAGGGGTCTTACTTCCATATAGGAATGGGAAATCTCATCTTGAGGCGAGTTTCACACTTAGATGCTTTCAGC
>NZ_BCMF01000003.1 GCF_002217925.1 Secundilactobacillus mixtipabuli
GGAAATTTAGAGTAAGAGTACTTTATACCTTGCACATCAAAACTAAAAAAGTCCTAATCACAAAATAGTGATTAGAACTAATTTAAGAAATTTACCAACAACAGTTGTCAAAGAGCCGTTTTTTAATAGTTAAGTTAGTTACGGTTAAAATCGTGCTATAACTTTATCGTTTAAATTAAACGGTTTGTGGTTCTTTTTTGAGTAACTTTTCTGATTCTTTAGTGATTTGGGTGAGCGTGTGCATGTCACCTTCCAGATCGCCGTAGAGTTGACGATAAAGCTTGTAGAACTTGTTGTAGGCTTCGTGCTTCTTTGGATCTGGTTCGATCTTGTCACCAAGGACTTGCCACTTCTGAACGTCGTTAACGTCTAGGATACCAGTACCAAGGCCTGCCAGCATGACATCACCTAAGTTAGCTTCGGCATTGTCGATTGGTGTCCGTACAGCGTAGCCAGTAACGTCAGCAAACATTTGTACCCAGTCAGGTGAGTTCGTTACACCACCGGCAATGACGACGTAATCGCCAAGGTCGCGGCCAGTAGCTTCCATACTGTGACGCAGAGCGTAGCAAACGGCTTCTTGGAAGGCGTGGAACAGATGACCCTTGGTGTGAACTAATGACAAACCAAAGATGGTTCCTTTAGCGTCAGAGTTCCAAACGGGTGCCCGTTCACCCATGAAGTATGGCAAAACAACTAAACCTTCACTGCCAACAGGGATGTCATGTGCTTCCTTGCCTAATGCGACATAAGCGTTATCACCGCCAGCGTTTTGGGCAGCAACTTCTTCTTCACCAAAGGTATCACGGAACCACTTCGTAATGGCACCGGCAGTAGCTGAACCAGAGAAGTTGTAAACTAAGTCTTTAGACTTGTAAGGATATGGCCATACGATCAGGCCTTTACCTTTGATAGGGGTCTTGCTGACAAGAGCAGCGTTCATTGATGAACCAATAGCGGCAACGTAGCGGCCCGGTTCAAAGACGCCCATCCCAACGTTAGCAGCACCAACATCGACACCACCAGAAACAACTGGGGTACCAGCCTTAAGGCCTAAGTCAGCAGCAGCTTCGTTAGTAATGTGGCCAACGATCGTCGTTGAATCAACGATTGGTTCTGGCATCATGCTCTCAGGAATACCCATTGCGTTCAGTAATTCCTTTGACCAAGTATGCGTGTTGATGTCGTACAAACCACCTAAGTTACCAGCAGCAGTATGGTCGATGCAAACAGCACCAGTCAATTGATAGATAGCGTAATTGCTCGGTGGTAAGAACATGTGGATCTTACGCCAGTTTTCTGGTTCGTGGTTCTTGATCCACAGAATCTTCGTGTAACCGTAGTATGGGTCAACTACATCGTCACCAGTGATCTCTGTCAGTTTTTCAGTAGAGATGTTAGCTTTAACCCAGTCGGTTTCTTCTTGTGCACGACGGTCCATCCAGATCAAGTCTGGACGTACAGGTTTCATATCTTTGTCAACTGGTACACCAGAACCACCATAAAGACCGCTAATACCAAGGCCTTTGATGTCTTCTGGGGCAACGCCGGACTTTTTAACAACTGCACGAATTGAATCTTTTACACCTTTAACCCAAACGTCTGGCCATTGTTCAGCCCAAAGTGGCTTTGGGGTTAAAACATCATATTCTTCAAGATCTTGGGCAATTAATTTACCAGTTGTATCCATTAAGATACTCTTGGTACCTGAAGTCCCAATATCTGTACCGATTAAGTATTGCATAGGAATACTTCCTTTCGTTTGTTCAATCATATTTGATAGAGTAGGGAACGCGGGATTAAATGGTTGGGCAAGTGAGAAGTGACTTCCCACTATGCATTTAATCGCTGATATTCCTCAAGGCTAAGACGCGTCCATAAGGTACTTCCGGCAGAAACACCCCATTGCTGGGATGCTGCCGACGCGAGCACCTTATATTTCGGTCCTTAAACGCCTTGTTATAGACATTGTTCTGATTACCAAGCGGTGAAGGCACCGTCAACCAGGTAATCGTCACCAGTTGAGAAGCTGCTGGTATCGCCGGCCAAGTAAACAGCCATACCTTGTAATTCATCAGGACGACCTAAGCGGCCAAGTGGTGCCCAATCGTTCCATGTCTTGATCAATGGCTTCAATGATTCAGAGCTCAAAGTCAAGTCAGTGCCCATGTAACCTGGGCTGATGGTGTTAACACGAACACCCTTTTTAGCCCATTCAATCGCCATTGACTTAGACAATTGGATAACACCGTTCTTAGTAGCGTTGTATGAACATTGTGGTTGTGGACGGTTAACAATGTGAGCAGACATTGAAGCGGTGTTCACGATTGAACCTTTGCCTTGCTTGATCATGTAACGGCCAGCGGCTTGTGAGCAAAGGAAGACGGAGTTCAAGTTCAAGTTAACAACTTTTAGCCAGTCTTCATATGACATTTCTTCGGCTGGAATGTTTAAGCACATGCCAGCGTTATTGAATGCAGCATCAAGGCCACCTAATTCAGAAACAACTGTTTCAACCATCTTTTTAACTTGGTCAGGGTCAGTAACATCAGTCTTAATACCGATCACTTTACGACCAGTGTTCTTTGCGATTTCATCAGCAGTTGTTTTTGCCTTGTCACCGTTGATATCAACGATAGCGACATCAGCACCGGCCTCGGCCAATGCTTCGGCCATTGCTTTTCCTAATCCTTGTGCACCACCGGTAACGTAAGCTTTCTTACCGGTAAGGGCCATACGATCTAAAATACCCATATTTGTTCCTCCTCAGGAATATATAGTTTGATTAAAATTTCGCGGATTTAAAAACGAAAACTATTAAACAAATTCATTTTGTAAAAGTGCTTTATTTAATTCGCGACTAATGTAACCCCTTACAAAATAAATGTCAACACTTTTTGAAAACGTTTTAAAAATTGCAATTTTACCACCATAATGGTAGATTTTAACTATGATGTTACTGGGGGATGAGTGAATGAAACGTGATAATAACAGGCCGTCTGGGCATTATCAGGCGATGTATAAATTAATTTATGAATCCGGTAAAATTTCTAAACAAGAGATTGCAAAAGAGATGGATTTAAGTTTGCCGACTGTAACTCAGACGTTGCATCAGCTAATGGAAGACGAACAAATTATGACGGATGGCAAGTTTTCATCCAGTGTGGGCCGGCGCGCGGTTGTTTATTCGCCAAACAGTGACAAAGCTTACGCAGTGGGGTTAGAGTTATTTGCCAACCATGTCACCGCAACGCTGGTTAACGTTTTGTACGAAGATCTGGGATCAGCTACGATCAACTTACCATTCACCGTTGAACTGGGTTATTTTCAGCAGCTAGGTGACTGGCTACACCAGTTCATTGCCGCACAAAAAATTCCCATGGAAAAAGTTGAAGGTGTGGGGATTGGCATTCAAGGTTTAATCTCTTCCGATGGTAGAACGGTGCTCTATGGTAAGATTTTGAATTGTACGGGACTCACAAGCGGACAATTTGAACGTTCTTTTGGCATTCCGGTAACGCTATTTCATGATGCGGACTGTGTTGCATTGGCAGAACAAACGTTATCCCATAACCATGAGGATGCTATTTACTTGTCAATTGGGGAACATTTAGGTACGGCAATTGTCATTAATGACCGTATCTATACCGGCGAAAAAGGACGCAGCGGCACGATGGAACACATCACGCTTAACACACAAAACGGCCACAAATGCTATTGTGGCAGACGCGGTTGCTTGGAAACCTACAGTTCGCTTAGCGCGTTATTGAGAGGTAACGAGACCATTCAAAGTTTTATGAACCAGTTGAAAGAAAACGACCGGGAAACCGTCCAGCGCTGGCGCAACTATCTGGCTAATTTAGCCGAGGTCATCAATAACCTGCACATGTTCGTTGATAATCGGTTGGTTATTGCCGGTGAACTAGTCAAGTATTTAGATGACGGTGCCATCGAATTTATTAACGATCGCATTAAAAGCATTACTGCCTTCCCTGAAGATCAGCCCTATGTCGAACGAGGAACAGTGCAGGCTAGAGCAGTTTCTTTTGGCGCAACGTTGCCAATTATAAAAAGTGTTTTAGATAATATATAAGTTTTATTAAGCACCATTTTCATTTGGAAAATGGCGCTTTTTTTGTTAAATTAAAAGTTCAAACAATCACAATAATAGGAAATAAAAAAGTTTACTTAAAGAAATTATTGATGATTTTACTGATATAAAGCGCTTTCAAAGGATAGTGAACTGATCACTGTACAAGTGAAGAATAAATCTAACTTGCGATTTGTAACCGGTTACAACTATAATGTAAACCATTAAGTAATCTAGTTTTATAAAACTGGTTATTTGATTGGGCTGCAATAATTAAATTGACATTATCAGTTCGCTAGGAGGGTTTCCTTTGAAAAAATATATTTCTTACGCGCTTGGTGCCTTTGGCCATGATGCGTTTTACAATACGTTAAGTATATATTTTATGATGTTTGTCACCAGTCAGTTATTTACCAATGCTAGTGATGCTAAAATGGTTGGCTTCGTTACAACCCTAATCGTTGTTATTCGGGTTGGTGAAATTATGTTTGACCCAATCATTGGGGGTATTGTTGATAACACGAATACCCGTTTTGGAAAGTTCAAGCCTTGGCTTATGTTTGGATCGATTGTGGCTTCAATCGGTTTGATTTTAATTTTTTCTGATTACTTCGGCTTAACAACCAGTAATCCAATGTTATATCTCATTATCTTTGGGGTAACTTTCTTGATGTTGGATGCTTGTTATTCATTTAGTGATATTGCGTTTTGGTCAATGTTGCCGGCTTTGAGCATGGAAGCAAAGGAGCGGACAAAATTTGGTACGTTTGCCCGTTTTGGTTCAACACTGGGTGCGCAAGGCGTTATTATCATTATCACGCCAGCCATTATGTTATTCTCTCAGCTGTTTTCCGGTGCTAAACCCGGTCAGCAGACGCAAGCCGGTTGGTTAGGCTATGCGATTGTTGTTGCGCTGTTGTGTGTTGGTGGGGCAACGATGACTTGCTTGAACACCAATGAACAGCACAATAAGATTCGCAGCAATACGAAGCATACAGGTGTCCTTGAAGTCTTCAAGGTGATAGCGCAAAACGATCAGTTACTATGGATCGCGTTAGCCTACTTCTTGTTTGCCTTTAGCTACGTCGTTAATAACTCACTACTGATGTACTACTTCCGTTATCGGTTAGGCAACGCCAATGCCTATACTTGGGTTGGGGTCATTACCTGTATCTTGGGCGTTATTTCAGTTGCTTCATTCCCAGCACTTGAAGTTATAGTCCATCGTAAAGCCATTTTCTGTGGTGGTATTGGGGTCATGTTATTGGGTTATATTCTCTTTCTCACTGCCGGAACAAGCTTGCCATTGGCTCTTGTGGCAATTGGTCTGTTATTCTTCCCATACCCGCTGATTTTCCTAGCAACGTTGATGGCAATTACCGATAGTGTTGAATATGGTCAATTAAAGAGCGGTTCCCGGAATGAATCAGTCACACTATCTGTTCGACCCTTGATCGATAAGCTGTCTGGTGCAATTTCAAATGGTGTTGTTGGTATCGTCGCGGTGATGACCGGGATGACCGGGAATGCAAAACCAAGTGATATTTCAGCATCAGGTGTTTTCCATTTCAACATGTTTATGTTCTATATTCCGATGGTATTGCTGGTCATTTCAGCCATCATCTTCTTTAACAAAGTTCAATTGTCCGAAAAGAAACATGCTAAAATTGTTCAAAAACTTGAAGAAAAGCTCGGTGTTGATGATGATACCGATACTGATGCTGATGTCAATATTGATTCCAGCGTGGTTCCCAATCACTCATAAAAGTTAACTTAAATATTAAATTGAAAGCGGTCTCTATTATGAAAGTAGTGGGGACCGTTTTTGTGTATCCAATACCTGACCATGGTAATCATTACCTGGGAAATAATCGGGTTTTAAATCGGGTGGCTCAGCCAGGTTGATTATTAGTGAGAACATGGAATAATAGACTCATTGAGTAAATACAGGAGGAACACGAATGAAGCACATCGTAACGGGAATTATTGCCCACGTGGATGCGGGAAAGACCACGTTATCTGAAGCCATGCTTTATCAGTCTGGCGAACTTTCACAGTTGGGAAGAGTTGATAACGGTGATGCGTTTCTTGATCCTAATGACTTAGAGAAAAAGCGCGGTATCACGATTTTTTCTCATGAAGCAAATCTGCAGTATCAGCAGTTGTCGCTGACCTTACTGGATACACCTGGGCACGCTGATTTTGGTGCTCAGACAGAACAAGTTTTGAGCGTGTTAGATGACGCTATTTTGGTGGTGTCTGCGACCGATGGTGTTCAAGGATATACCCGTACATTATGGCGGCTGTTATCCCGCTACCAGATCCCCACTTTTATTTTTGTGAATAAAATGGATGCGCCTGGTGTTGACCGGGAGGCACTGTTGGCACAGCTTCAGTCTGAATTATCGGCTGGCTGTTTGGCATTTGACGGTGAAAAACTGGCTGATAGCTACGAAGATATTGCCTTGCAGGATGATTCTGCGCTAGATAGTTACATGGCTGACGGCAAGCTGAGTGACGATATGATCCGACAATTGATCGCTCAGCGGAAGGTTTTCCCCACTTATTTTGGTGCTGCGCTCAAATTGGCTGGGGTAGAAGCTTTGATGAGCGGTTTGGAAAACTGGACGATGCCCATGGTACCGGAGACGGCGTTTGGTGCTCGTATATTCAAGGTGTCTCATGATGAAAAGGGTGAACGGCTGACGTGGGTTCGTTTGACTGGCGGTGAACTGCATCCTCGTGACGAGGTTTTACCGGAACAAAAAATTAATCAGTTACGCCAGTATAATGGGGTGAAATATCAAGTCAGCCAGTCGGTAGGTGCTGGCGAAGTGTGCGCCATTACCGGGTTAACGGGAACTCGTCCCGGTCAAGGGTTAGGTCATTTAGCCAATGGCGATGAGCCTGTTTTACAGCCCGTGCTGACCTATAAAGTTGATCCTAAGGGTAATGATCTGCATGCATGTTTGAAAGCTCTTCAGCAGTTAGAAGACGAAGACCCACAGCTTCATGTGACTTGGTCAAATCAGTTGCAGGAAATTCGGGTACAGCTGATGGGAACGATGCAATTAGAAGTTATTCAACAGTTGTTGCAGCACCAATTTCAATTAGATGTGGGGTTTGATGAAGGCAGCATTCTTTATAAAGAAACCATTAGTTCACCAATTGAGGGTGTTGGTCATTTCGAACCTTTGCGGCACTACGCCGAGGTTCATTTGCTCATGGAACCTGCAGAATGTGGCAGCGGGGTCAGCTTTGCGGCTGATTGTTCCCTAGAAGTTCTGGGTAAAAACTGGCAGCATCAAATTATGACAAATTTGTCAGCTAAGCAGCATTTAGGTGTTTTAATTGGTGCACCGATTACTGACATGAAAATGACCTTGATCGGTGGTCGTGGCAGCATTGTGCATACGGTGGGCGGTGATTTCAGGGAAGCAACCTGGCGAGCTGTCCGACAAGGACTCATGATGGCTAAGCAACAAGGTGAGGCTCGGTTGCTGGAACCGTGGTATCAATTCCGGCTTACGGTGACGCAGGATCAGGTTGGTCGGGCAATGAACGACATTCAGCAAATGAATGGCCAGTTTGACGCACCGGAAAACACTGGTGGAGCTATAGTCACATTGAATGGCAGCGCACCAGTTTCTGAGATGCAGGGGTACGCCCAAACGGTGAACGCCTATACTCATGGACAGGGTGCGCTGGAGTGTGTGTTCGATGGCTATCAAGCGTGCCATAACACCGATGAGGTGATTGAGGCAGCCGGCTATGATCCAGTAGCCGACTTAGAGAACACGCCGGATTCTGTATTCTGTGCTCATGGTGCGGGTTATCCAGTCAAATGGGACCAGTTACCGGTTATGGCACACTATCCCTATATGGAAAAATGATTAAGAAAGGGCACCCTTGAGCAATCAGCTTAAGGGTGCCCTTTGAATTGTTTTAGGCTTCTACCCTACATTGAGGGGACGAGTATAAGAAAGATCCACGTAGCAAAGCAGCAGATGAGTAGCAGCATTCCAAAAGCAATCCAAAATAAAGCTTTGTGATGATATTTTTTGCCGAAGTACATCAAGACTAGCATGATCAACGCAACAGTGAAAATAGATGTCGTCATAGGTTTATTCCTCCATTTTAAAAGCGTATCAGCCAGTATTTTTTTGTACAACTCAAAGAGATAATGTTGAGGTATTTTTAAGTTTTAGAAAACGCTTTTATCGTCTTAAAAATGTGGTAAAATAAAATCAGTTAATAATTGTTCTAAAGTAGAACACTTTTTAAATAATGTTGTGTGCTATCGAAGGAGGGGTTCCGTATGGGAATTGATTTAACTGATGTACAGGGTGTTTATAAGGATGCGGGGAGCAATATCATTTTTTCAACCATGGAATTAAAGCGCGAGGATCACGATTCGGATCTGGAAATGGTCCAAGATCTCGCTGAGCACTTGCCAGCTTTCGAAAATTCACTGAATATTCGTTACCCAGATGCCGGGTTAGCCGTGGCGTTTGGTTTCTCCCGTAAGGCTTGGGATTATCTTTTTCCGAACGCTAAGCGGCCTAAAGAACTGGAAGAATTTGAACCAGTCGTTGGGCCGAAATACACGGCACCAGCTACACCTGCGGACCTTTTCTTCCATGTCCGGGCAAAGGATTCGGCCGTTCCTTTTGAGTTAATGACCATGGTTATGGATCGAATTAAAGATAACGTAACGGTACTTGATGAAACCCATGGCTTCCGTTACTTTGAAGGCCGAGCTATTATTGGTTTTGTGGACGGTACGGAAAATCCTAGTGCGCTAGATACCCCGGAATACGCTGTTATTGGTGATGAGGATCCCAATTTTATTAACGGCTCATACGCGTTCGCTCAGAAGTATGCCCACAACATGGCAGCCTGGAACGCACTAAAAACCGAGCAGCAGGAGCAGGCTATTGGCCGAAAGAAGTTCAATGATGTGGAGCTTGAGGATGATCAAAAAGCGCCGAATGCCCACAACATTGCTTCCCAGGATAATGAGGGTGGTGTAGAACACAAAATCGTGCGGATGAACGTGCCGTTTTCAAACCCAACGAAGGATGTCAACGGAACTTACTTTATCGGCTATGCGCGTCATTGGACGGTTACCAAGCGGATGCTGACAAATATGTTCACCAAGTCTGACCGGTTATTAGATTTCTCAACCCCTGAAACTGGTGAAGTCTTCTTTATCCCATCATTTACTGTGCTTGGTAAGATTGCAGACGGTGAGGAATTTTAAATTTTGAAATGAGTTAGGGCCTGTCAATCTGACAGGTTTTTTTTGTTGAAGAAAAGACGTTGGGACATTTGCAGTAGTCATTTGAGGAAGCGAGTGAAGATAGTTGACTATGTCGTGCATTCTGCCATAATGACGGCAAAAACAAAGTATCGGGGTGACCTATCATGACTAAGCTGACATTAGTTGTACCAACTTATAACTTGAGTCATTATTTCGATGAAACGTTGCAAACCATCGCTGATCAAACGGCAGACTTTGAACTCTGGCTAGTGGATGACCATTCAACGGATGGAACGGCGGCCAAGGCGGCAGAATTTGTTAAGGGCATACCAACGTTTCACGTGGAACAATTTGATCGCCATCGAGGTGTCTCGGTCGCACGGAACTTTGGAATTGAACATGCTTCCGGCGATGTGGTTGCCTTCGCGGATGGTGATGATCAATTACACCCAGACTTTGTAAAAACATTGATCAATGGGTTCCAGACGGATACACCTGCGGTTACGGTTGGCTATCGATGGTGGCATTCACCAATGAATCCGCGAGATCAATATGAAACACTTTCTCAGAGGACCATGTTTCAGCAAGCGAGTCAACGGGGTTCCGAAATTGGTGGTTACATTTGGAATAAGGCTTATTCCTTGCCAGCGATTAAACAGATACATTTAAGGTTTGATGAGTCGTTGACAATTGCCGAAGATTATTTGTTTACGGCGACCTTCGTGGTCAATAATCCCGGTGTATATGTCTACGACCCAGCCATTCGATATACGAAGATCAATCGGCCCAACAGTACACTGCGTTCACGAGGATTTTCGGAACGCCGAGTTGAAGATCAGGTATTTGATCAAATCTACCGAATGGGCGAGCGTTTATGAACATTTGTTAGGTGAATTAAATGGGGGTGCATCATGACAGAGAGTAGTATTATGCAACTTAAAGTGACATTAAAAAACGTTAAACCGGATACATGGCGTCGGGTATTAGTTCCCACGAGTATTCGATATGATCAGCTTCATGCTATTATTCAAGTTTTATTTGGTTGGACAAATAGTCATTTGCATAGCTTTTCGCCAGTTGATGATCCAGCTATTGAATATGGGATTGTCATGCAGGATTTAGATATAAGTGATGAAATGTTAAATGAAAATGAAAACTTTGCTTACCCAGATCTTGAGAAGGGTATGGTGACGTACGTTTACGATTTTGGCGCTAGTTGGACGCACCAAATTGAGCTGGAAAAAATGATTACCATGAAGGCATTTCTGCAAGCCAAGCATCACCAGCTCCCAGTGGTGTTGTCAGGGAGGGGTCCGGAACGAATAGAGGCAACGGGTGACCGGGGCAGTGCCTTTAACGCTGAGAAAATCAATGGCTTATTTGGAGAATTTGCTGGTAGTTGGGACGAAGCCTATTAAATTAAGTACGGTAGCATTTTGAAAACGTATTTTTTATTGTTATTAAAGCCAAAATTGTTTCAAATTTTTCTGAGTCGTTAATTCACCTAATTTCTCAACGCTTTCTTAACTCTTTTTCAACGTTCTGTTTAGCTTTCTTTAAATTCTAAGGTTTAAACTGAATGTAGTTTTAAGGATAAGGAGTGTGAGAGACATGCTGCTAGATCACGATTCTAAAATAATTAATATTACTGCTGCGCAAATTACCAAGGTCTTCTATCCTTTTGTCGTAGCAAAAACAGAAAGTGGAAAATATCTCCACATCAATCTTTCAGAAAAAGAGCGTGAGGATCCCTTATTTTGGGATGAATTGCGAAGCATTTTAAAAGCTAAGCTATGGGTACCAATTGGTCGAAAGTATCACCAGTTGTTAGATAATGGTTGGCTGGTCTCAGAGCCACCAATAGCAGACGGCTGGTTAGTACCAGAGTTGTAGTTAAGCAGTCAAACTAGATGAACGGATTGTTAGCAGAGAAGCTGATAATCCGTTTTTTTAGTCTGATACGGTAATGCCATTCAGTTTAGTGATAAGCTAGAAATATCGATTATGATATAATGCTTTTAAATTTAAAGTCAGGATACTAAATTCCAACGCAGTTTAAAATCTAAAAGCTGTTAGTCAATCAACCTAAATCAGATTTGAATGGAGGGGTCACTGTGAAATTAAGTGTGAAGAAAACGTCAGAACTATCAGTTCTCGAATTATTGGAAATTATGAAGGCACGGGTCAAGGTATTTGTTGTTGAACAAGAATGTCCGTACCAAGAAATCGATAATCAAGATGATGACGCGGTCCATATGATTTTGCGTGTGGATGGCGAATTGGCTGCCTATACACGGATTGTTGATAGCCCCAGCCAGGGCTACATTAGTTTTGGCAGAGTATTAGTTGTAAAGAAGTTTCGGAAACAGCATCTAGGCCGTGAAATCGTGAGTGCAACCATTGAAGAAATTAAAGAAGATTTCCCGGGAAATGATATTAAAATTGCTGGCCAGAGTTATTTGTTAAAATTCTACGAATCGTTTGGTTTTAAGCCGGTTTCTGATGTGTTTTTAGAAGACGGGATTCCTCACATTAATTTAGTGCTGAAGGTACAAAGTTAGGGGCTTAAGTAGATGAATGTCATTACAGCTTATATTGCAGAACAACCACAAGAAGTCCAGGGACAGCTGACTAAGTTGTATCGATTATTAAAGCAGACGCTGCCTGAAGCTGAGGAGAGAATCTCGTATAGGATGCCTACTTTTTATGAAAATAAACCCATTATTTACTTTGGTGCTAATAAACACCATATCGGAATTTACCCAACTAGTGAAGGGATAGCATTCTTTGCTGATAAATTAGCTGGTTACGAGACTACAAAGGGGAGTTGGCATTTACCATATGATGAGCCATTACCCGATCAGCTAATTATGATGATGGCAAAGCATCGTTTAGCAGTTGTGCAACGAAGATGAGAAATATTTGAGCACAATTGATCAGTTATAATGGTTACGTCGATGCTGCTATACCGACTGTTATTACGATAGGCATGGACGCTTTAAAGTAAAATCAGTATACTTTGACTTAACCTAGAAAAATCAGATTAAATGGGGGATAAGTATGAGTTATAAAGTCGATTTTAAAAATGTTGAACAGGTAGGCCTTGAGAGCTCACCTGTTGCACCAGCCTTAGCTGGATTACGTGCTAATGAAGCCCGTTATTTTTGGAATAAGTATAAGCATGAATATGTGACTGAACCTGCCAGTGATCATCCTGAATTAGTGGATTATGTAAACGATGTTTTGTCAGAACGTGATTTAAAAATCCAATCCAAACCACTGGAAGTCTCTCAGTTTGAGGTTGAAGGAACTAAATGGACCTATGTGTTTTATGAGAGTGGCCTAGCGATTAACGTGATGTATGCGTTAGATTCTGAAGGCAAGCGCGCAGTTGGTTTTAAGTTGTCTGATGGTATGGAAATACCAGCAGAATTAGCTGATAAATTTAAGTTCGCCCGCCAAAGATCTAAGCTAGCTGGGACCATTCGCGGTAGTTATTTCAAAATCAAACGGGAACATTAAAAAAAACGTCATCTCAATTTTGAGATGGCGTTTTTTACTATAACCCTGAGTTAGCTAAGGGCTTTAATATCGTGTTTATCAGCCGTGATAAAGGTACCGTTTGCTAATTGTAAACGAACTTGATTGTTGCGAACAGAAAGTGTTTTGATTTTCAAGACTTTGTTGGTGCGATAATGTTTGGCTTTGTGATGGGCATTGAAGTCACGGTAAGCATTGATTCCGTGTGCGTTGATCACTTTAATGCGGTTAGGCTTCTTCGTGTATTCAGCAGCGGTGACATAATGCTTGTTAGCTGTGATGTAGCCCACGTGGTTGAAGGTAGCAGACTTCTTGTTAATATCTTTTACTTGATAGCGATATCCTTGTTTAGTATGAACGCGTTTCAAGAATGTAAATTGAGCCCATTTTTGCTGCTTTACAGTCTTAAACCAGTGGAAACGAGTGTTTTTGGAGAAGACTGCTTTCTTATAAAAGCCAATCTTCTTCATCGCGTACCATTTATGACCCTTTACTTCGGTTTTTGCATGGGTAATGTTAGAGTGTGATGAACCTGGCTTGGTCGCATTTGTATTTTCAGACTGGTTAGGTTTATTGACGTCCGTATGATTGTCGCTGTTAGAGCCATTTGAATGGGAGTTATCAGAATTTTCCTGACTGCTGTTATGATGTCCATTGGTATCACCGTGGCCATTACCCGGCTTGGTATCATTGCCGTTTCCTGACTGATCAGGTTTGTTTACATCAGAGTGATTATCGCCATCAGTGCCAGTGGAATTATGATTATCAGAGTGGTCTTGGCCGCCGTTACTATTTTCATCAGTAGTATCATGTGGTGATACTTTGTTGATCAAATCAACCAAAATCTCTTCGCCGTTATCGCTTCCTACCATGGCTTCGCTGATTTTTACCGGATTATCAGCCTTTTTAACTTGTTTAAATTTGATTTTGGCTAAATTGCCGGTATCAGGTTGCTTACTAAAGCCTAAAGTAAGTTTGAGAACGCCATTTTCAACTGTTTGCCGGAGGACTTCAGTACCCTTAGGCGTGTTAATTTGATCAACGGTTCTTCCTGCTAAGTTAATTCTTAAATCTGCAGAACGGAGTTGGTGCTCTGACTTGGTCTTTAATGATAGTTGGGCTTGATGAGGGGTTGATTTTAGTGTGATAGATTCAACATGACGATGCTTTTTCACCAATTCAGTTTGGGGCAAGAAGGCTGAAGAATCGAAGACTTTACCAGTCATTGATTTAGGCTGTTTAACTTGAAGAGCGTGCAGAATTAGAGAACTGATATCTGCGTTGCTGCCACCGTGTAAACGCCGGCCGTTATCAATCGTTTCACCACCAAGGCCGATAAAGATATTGGTGTTAGGTGCTTCGGTATTTTGACCGTGATCTGTTCTCCAGCCACCGTGGTCAGCGTTGGCGATGACTAATGTATCATGTGAATGACCTGTAGCCTCAAGCTTGTCCATGACTGTTTTGAACATATCATCGTATTTGGCATAGTTTTCCCAGTAAGCATCGTTGAACCAGCCGTGGCCGTGGCCTTGATGATCCATTTGGTCACTTTGCATGTAAGTGAGAGCGGTATTGCTAAAGTCATCAGTGTCAATGTAGTTGGCGACATCATCAAAGGATTTCCAGGCTTGTGAGCTGTTTTTATCAACGGTTGCGTCAGGTTCTGTAATCCCGTTTAAGATGTTACCCCACTCAGAAAAAGCGGCCGCACTTTGATTAGGATTAGCAGCCTGTAATACCTTAAAGACTGAAGGGAAAAGGGGCGTTGCTTTGCCAAAATCGTTAAAATAAAACTGTCCTGAGGTTGCATTGGTGTATTTGTAGTCGTCTGGTAAATCACCCCAGGTCAGGCCATGTAACATGGAAATGTAGTTTTGAGCTGAAATGGTTGGGACTACCGCTTCAGCTGTTGTACTCATTGCAAATTGTTTATTAAATAAGTTCATGGTGTAAGTGTTTTGTCGCTTTTTCAAAATGGCTGGATTAGTCGTCCATTCCGGATCCGTATCATTGTTTTTAGCGTAATACATGCCATTTGGATCCCATGGGTTACCACCGCCGTCTGTTGTCAAAACGATCACATGCTTGTATGGCCGAATGACTGATTCTTTAGCGACTTCAGCTTTTTTATCGGCTGGTGCCATGGCGATATCCCCAGCACCGATGATGCCATCGCCGTTGTAGTCATCGGCTTCTCGACCTCGGATTGTGACGGATTGTGTATTACTATCCATTTTAATACCTGAAAGCTGTTTGCCGTCCATAACACCTTTGGTATTCGTAATCTTAAACTGAGCCGTGGTTGTATTACCTGGAGTTAGCGACTTAGCTTTGAACTTTAAGTTAGCCAAACGAGTTTGACTGTAGTCTTTAAAATCGGCAGTTGAAAGTCCCATATAAGTTGTGACATGTAAGAGGCCATCTTTCACTTTTGTCACGAACGAACGTTGCGAATTGAGATTTGAAACATAATCAAATTTGCTGGCATCGTAGTTTATGTCATAGTTAAGAACTTTGATGTCACCCGAATATTCTTGTCTAGTATGGACGTTTAAGTTGTAAGCATGGCCAGCTACTACTTCAGATGGCCCCACTAATTTTGATTCAAAAGGCTGCTCCACATGGTCGGATGATGAAGTGACTTGTGACTGAGCTTGGTTACTAAGTTGAGCGATTTCGCTATCAGTTAATGCGTGATCGTATAATCTTGCAGTGCGAACTTGCCCCGTCATATACGATTCCACGCCGTCACGTGAGTTACTATCACCACCGATAACTAGATTATTGGTATCCTGCGCCCACTTGATTGAACCATTTGTAAAGTCAACTTTCTGGGCGAATTTCCCGTTAACGTAAAGTTTAACTGTTTTATCTTCTTTGTTGATAACACCAACAGCGTGAATCCATTTGCCTTTTTGCAGTGGAACAGTGGGTTGTCGGTATTTCCCGTCCACATGTGCAAAGAAGATTAATTGATCATTTTCAACACCGATGCCAATACCACCGCTTTGTTGATTAGAAAAGATATCGTGTTCACCCGAAGTGTTAGCACTAGGATCATACTTAAAGAAAGTTTCCATAGTTAATCCGTTCGCTAATTTTTTGTATTGATCAGATGAAACAGGTATCTTAAACGCTGATGAGCCGTCCAGAGTTGCAACGTTACCCTTAATATCATGACCTTGGCCGATTTTGGGTTGACCAACGGTTTTAATGGTATTAAAACCACCTTGTAAGTCGGTTACCCGATTATCTTCAAAACTAAAATCAGCATAGCTTTTCGGTAATTCGTTAGGTTTCGACGCTTGTGTAGTAATAGTCACCGATTCAGTTGCTGCAGCTGCAGTAATTGAGGGAACGGCTACCGACATCAAAGTTGCTGAACATAGTAGGACGCTTGCAATAACTCGAGGTTTCAAAAAAATCAACTCCATCTCTAATTTTGTAACGCGTTCGTTACTCATTTAGAGTATCAAGTGCTTGTAAAAATTGGGTTGAGTGTTGTAAAGCTGCTGTATGGATTTCGTTGATTTTGCGTTCAGTTATCGTGTATACGTAATAAAAAAGGCTCAGCCACCTTGAAGGCAGTTGAGTCTTGAGTTTAATAAATATTAGCAACTTGTGCTTGCGCAACTTCATGAGCCATAAAATCATCATACGTCGTGTCAGCGCGGTCAACAACACCTTTAGGACCAACTTCAACGATGTGGTTAGCAATCGTCTGAATAAATTCGTGGTCATGACTGGTGAAGACCATAGAACCCGAAAAATCAATCAAGGCATCGTTTAAGCTGGTGATGCTTTCCAGGTCCAAGTGGTTAGTCGGATCGTCCAGTAAGAGGACGTTAGCCTTGCTCAGCATCAATTTAGAAAGGTAGCTACGTACCTTTTCGCCACCGGAGAGGACAGGGACTTCTTTGAGGACTTCGTCACCCTTGAAGAGCATTTGACCGAGGAAACCGCGAAGGAAGGTATTGTCGCTTTCTTCTTTGCTAGCGTATTGCCGCAGCCATTCTAGAATGTTCAAGTTATCATTATTGAACTCTGGATTGAGATCCTTTGGCATATAAGCGCGATTAGTCGTGACGCCCCAAGTGATTGAGCCGGTATCAGGTTCCATCGTACCTGCCAGTAACTGCATCAGAATACTGGTCGTCACATCGGAACGAGAAATTAAGGCTGTTTTATCACCAGGTCGGAGGATAAAGTTGACGTTATCGAGAACTTTACGACCATTGATGGTCTTGCTGACGTTTTCAACTCGCAGTAAATCATTACCTAGTTCACGGTCCGGCGTAAACTTAATAAATGGGTATTTACGTGAGCTTGGCTTGATGTCATCCAAGGTAATCTTATCTAATTGTTTCTTCCGGGAAGTTGCCTGCTTAGACTTTGAAGCGTTAGCTGAGAAACGGGCGATAAAGTCCTGCAGTTGCTTGATCTGTTCTTCTTTTTTAGAATTAGCTTGATTACGAAGCTTCAGGGCGAGTTCTGAGCTTTGGAGCCAGAAGTCGTAGTTGCCCACGAAGAGTTGGATTTTACCAAAATCAACGTCACACATATGGGTACATACGGCGTTTAAGAAGTGACGGTCATGGCTGACAACTAAAACGGTGTTTTCATAGTCGGCAAGAAAGTTCTCAAGCCAGCTGATCGTTAATGGATCCAAACCATTGGTTGGTTCGTCCAAAAGCAACACGTCTGGTTTTCCAAACAGCGCTTGTGCCAACAACACCTTGATCTTTTCGCTTTCTGGTAAATCTTTCATTAATGCTTGATGGCGATCTTCAGGAATACCCATTGATTGTAGTAATTGACTCGCATCGCTTTCAGCGTTCCAGCCGTCCATTTCAGCAAATTCACCCTCAAGTTCAGCGGCCTTGATGCCGTCTGCATCAGAAAAGTCGGCCTTTGCGTACAGCGCATCCTTTTCGGTCATGACTTCGTAAAGGTGTTCATGTCCTTGGAGAACAGTATTTAAAACGGTTTGCTCATCAAAGGCAAAGTGATCTTGTTTTAAGCTACTCATCCGTTCGTTAGGGCCTAGTGAAACATTCCCAGTAGTAGGGGTCAGCTGGCCCTCCAAAATTTTAAGAAAAGTTGACTTACCAGCCCCGTTAGCACCAATAATGCCGTAGCAATTGCCGGGAGTAAACTTTAAATTAACGTCATCATACAGTTTGCGGTCCGAAAAGCTCATGGACACATTGGTTACAGTTAACAAGTTAGTACCTCACTTTATGGTTGTCGAAATCAAGAAATGTGAATCCGTCCCTACATAGTATCAGATTTATAAGGTATTTTCCATCTAAGGATGATAGGAAATGAATTTCGGACAAAAAAATCACCTGCTGAACGTTTGAATTCAGCAGGCGACTTTGTATTCAAAGGAAATGATGACTAATCTATTGCTTTTTCAGCAGCTTTCTTAGCTTCTTTAGTGGCTTCCTTATGACGCATTTCCATTTCAATTTCTTCCAGCGTCTTTCCACGGGTTTCAGGCACAGCGTAGAGAACGAAGAAGATTGAAACGATAGCGAAGAAACCAAAGACAGCGAATGGTCCGCCAACATTGTTGTGGAAGGCGTTCAGCAGTACTAAGAAAAATTGGGAAACAATGAAGTTACCGATCCAGTTAGCTGCAGATCCAATGGAGTTACCAATACCACGCACATTCAATGGGAAAATTTCACCAATCATTAACCAGCAAATTGGCCCCCATGAAACGGCGAAACCAAAGATATAAATTGCAATCAGAATCATGGTTGGTACCGCAGCTGCTTTAACACTCAATGTGAAGTTCAAGAATGACAAAATGATGATTGAAGTAGCCATAACGACGGAGCCGAAAAGTAAGATCGTGCGACGGTTAAATTTATCCATGATGTTGTAAGCAAGCACCGTGCACAAGAAGTTCACAATACCGATCCCAACTGAGATCCAAATGGCATCACCATCAGCGAAGCCAAACCCTTTGATAAAGACTTGTGGCAAGAAGTAGATAACGGAGTTGATCCCAACCAATTGTTGTAGCAGCATTAAGCCGATTGCAACGAAAACAGCTGGTCGAGCAAAGGTCATTAATTCATGTAAACCGCCTTTAGGTTGGTTGGCAACTGCTTGAATCCCAGCTAATTCTTTATCAGGATCTTCATCAGTTTTTGCACGTAAATCGTGTAAAACTTCTCTAGCTTCATCAATTGATCCCTTTTCAACCAAATATCTTGGTGATTCTGGTAAAACAATTGAACCGATGAACAGCGCAACGGCAGGGATCAAAGCTGATCCCAACATCCAGCGCCAATCACGGATGCCTAAAAGGTTATGACCTAAAAAGCCTAAGTTGGATACGTAAGCAAGTAAAATACCTAAGGTAACCATTAACTGGAACATAGTCCCTAGGGAGCCACGGTGAGGGGCATCAGCAAGTTCCGCCAAATAGGCGGGCGTTAATGCTGATGCAGAACCAACGGCAAATCCTAGGATAATTCGGGCAATAATCATGGAAACAAACCCGGAAGCTGCCATTGACAGGCCGGACCCAAGTAAGAATAGGAGGGAAGCAACTAATAATAACCGTTTTCGTCCAAACTTATCTGATAGAGATCCAATTGATAAAGCACCAACTGAGGAACCAATCAGAACAGATGAGGTAATAAAACCAGTCTGTTCAATGTTTAGCTTGAAACTGGATTCAATCAAAGATGAAGCACCTGAAATAATCCCAGTGTCAAAACCAAATAGTAGGCCACCCAGTGCGCCAAAAGTAAATATAAAAATGGTACTTAAATGACGAACACGCATGACAATCTCTCCTAACTAGTAATTCGTATAATAGCTTCTTAGCAACCCCCATTGTAGTGATTTAGCCAAAAAACGCAAACGTTTACATCCCCTTTATAGCTTGATATAAAGCGTTTTCGCGCTTTGGATAGGGAGGCAATTTTGAGATAAGAGAAAAGTAATCGTTCATGTTAATTTTGTCACATAGGCGCCACTACGCCCATTGTGTTCACAAGTCAACGTTGGGTGTTGTTTAGATCATCAAAAATTATAAAAATTGGTATACACCATAAAAAATAATTTAATTTTTTTATGGATGAGGGGACTAAATTACTTCAACTATGGTTTTGTTTCACGTGAAACAATTTTTTGAGCGATTAATGCTTGGTAAATAAATAGTACCAGCATGGCCTTTAATTAAGACTATGCTGGTACTATTTGAAATTTGTTTTCCGCTGAGGGATTTTTGAATTGCTAACGCGTTAATGGCGTTACTTTTGAACCTGCAATTGCAATTCTTCTGCTGTGTACGTTTTGATTAAATCTAGTAAACGCGAGATATCGTCAGCCGATATTTCACCAATATTGCCAATTCTAAAACTGTCGCATTTTGAAACCTTGCCTGGGTAAATAATGAAGCCACGGTTTTTCAGATATTCGTAAAATGCACGGAAGTTAAAATCAGCTGTCGGAAATTTAAATGACGTGATGATGGGTGATTGCACACTTTCATCAATGACCAGTTCGTAACCGAGTTCCTGCATACCCTTACGTAAGAGCGTTTCATTATTATTGTAGCGGTGAGTTCGGGCGGTGACACCGCCTTCTTGTTCAAGCTCACGTAGCGCTTCTGCGAATGCATAGACAACGTGAGTAGGGGATGTAAAGCGCCATTTACCCGCCTGATTTTCAAAGGTTTGATATTGGGCATATAGATCAAGTGCCAAGGAACGCGCATTACCTTCAGTAGCTTGTAAGGTGTGCTTCTTAGCTAACACAATACTGAAACCAGGAACGCCTTGAACGCATTTATTCGAACTGGTGACGAGGTAGTCGACACGGAGTTTTTCCAAATCAATTGGCACACCACCAAAGCTCGACATCGCATCAACTAGTGTGATGATTCCTTTATCCGCTAAAGTGGGGATGATTGTTTCAATAGGATTTAATATTCCCGTAGTGGTTTCACAATGGACGACTGCAAAGTGGGTGACTTCAGGATGTGCAGCTAACGCTTCCTCGACGGCCGCAAGTGTGACGGTTTGATCCTCGGGCACTTGTAGAACGACATGTGGAATAGCCAGATAATCAGCAATTTCAATCATTCGTTCGCCGTAGGCACCGTTTGCAGCGATTAATAGAGTAGCGTTTGTTTTAGGCACAGCGGTTCCGATAGCAGCTTCTACACCAAAGCTGCCGCTACCTTGCATCAAAACAGCCGTATAATCTTTTTCCGTGGCATTGCCAATGGTGACTAACTCATGACGAACCCATTGAGTGAGCTCTTTATAGTCATCATCCCAGGTGCCGTGATCGACCAGCATCGTTTCCTTAACGGTTTTGCTAGTCGTTAGGGGACCAGGTGTGAGTAGTAAAGGCATGTCATGTTGTTGGTCTTCGATTGATTCAATGAGTGGAATTAAGTCGCCAATGTTATTAATGATTTCGTCGGCACCAGCTTCTTTCAAAGTAGCCGCGGCAATAGTATGATAACGATCGCGGTGTTCGATATCCAACTGACTGAATTCTTCTTCTGATAAGCCGATTAGGTTACCACCGTCCACAACACCAATGGAGATGGTGCCAGCGTTCTTGCCTTCAAGAATGTCGTTAACCGTATCGCCCACTTTGATAACATGAGATGGGTCAGTGATGTTCATCTTCTTCATCGCAAGTTCAACCATGTCCGGTTTTGGCCGACCGACGTGGTTGGTCTGTTCGGAGGTAATATTATAAGCTGGTTTATAGCCTTGTTCAGCGGCTAAAGGTAGCACCTGATCCAGCATAGCTTGTGTGTAGCCTGTGGTGGTCGCCAGTTGGATATGGTGAGCATTAGCAAACTTAATTAAGTCGGTCATACCTGGTTTTAATTGAGCCGTCTCAGCTAATACTTTATTAATTTCGATTTGAAATTGAGCGTAAATTTCTGCCGCAGCTTTTTCCAGTGGCGTATCGGGATGGTTAGCTATCCAGGAGTTTGAGATTTCAGGTTCCTGCAGCATTTTTCGCACGTGAGTCAGTTTATCTAAACCAACATCCTGACGAATAGTATCCTCGCTCAAGTCAATGAAGAAATGGGCAAAGGCATTTTTAAAGGCAATGATGGGGGCTCGACTGCCGTAATCAATCGTCGTGCCTGCCCAGTCTAATACAATGGCTTCAATCATTAGGATCCCTCCAGAATTTATTAGTCAATAGCATTAAAATTTACTGATGTTTCACGGCTCGTAAGCGGTAAGAAATGATTTCCAGCACGAGTGCAAAGGCTAGAATCATATAGACCATGACACCAACTTCGTGGAAGTTAAAATAGAAGCTGCTTGACATGAATAATTGATAACCGATACCGCCAGCGCCCGCTGCTGCGCCGACTGCAATGGCATCAGCAAAGTTGATTTCAAAACGGATAAACGTCCAACTGAGGTAGCTTGGAATGAGGTTAGGGATGATTGCCTGGCGTATAATGGCGCTCTTTTTAAGTCCCATTGCCTGCATCGTTTCGATGATTTCTGGTGATAATTCATCCATGCTATCGGCATAAACCTTTGTTAAATAAGCGACGCTATGGAATGTGATACCAACCACAGCAGCGTTAGCACCTAAACCAAAGACGACACTGTAAATGAGTACCCAAAGAACAGTCGGAATGGCACGAATAACGGCCATAAAACTTTGAATTCCTAGAACTAGGGACGTAGGTGCGAGTCGCCTAGTACTTGCCAAAGCAAAGAAAAAGGCCAGTACGGAGCCAATCAAAGTTGTCAAAAAGGCGAGTAAGATACTTTGCCCTAACACACCTAACAAGGAAATAAAAGTGGTATTGACTAAGCGTGGCTGCAGAAACATAATTTTGATGTTTTCTGCGAAACTCATTAGTGCCTCGGTTAATTTAAAGTGACTGGGTATCATTGTTGGCAAGGTCATTAGGGTGATATAGCCTAGCACAGCCAGTGTTAGCAAAATTGTGACGCGCCGGCGATCCCGAAAACGTAAGGGAATTGAAAGTCTTGGTCCGGAAGGTAATTGGGTGGGAATTGAGATTTGATTTTCGGGTTTGATCATGATAATAACCTCCCAATCAGATTAGAGATAAGCTCAACTGTGACAACTAAAATGATGACTGATAAGACGACGAGTCCAGCGGCGCCATATCTTAGACTTTTAAAGTAGAGGTTGAAGATGAAACCAACACCAGTCCCCGTTAGCAAGCCGACTAAAGTGGCATCACGAACGTTGTTTTCAATCATATAAAGAATCCAAGACATGAGCGCAACAGCAATCTCAGGTAGTAGCCCCTGAAAGATCACTTGCAGATAGGTAGCACCAGTGGCTTGCAACGCCTGGATCTTTTCGGTGCCAAAGTCCTCAATTGTTTCCATAAAAGCTCGGGTGAGAAATCCCAAGGTCATGAAGAAGAGTGCCAGAAAGCCGGTCAGATCATTTTGCTTGAATGAAAAGAGCAGGATCATGGCCCAAGCAACGATTGGAATATTTCGTAACAAAGAGGAGAATCCCCGAATGACCCAGCTGATTGTAATGGCAGGCGTGAGCGTTTTTGCACCGATAACTGCTAAAAAGAGTGAAATAACAGCTGCACAGCTAGTTGCGGCTACTGCGACTAGAAAAGTCCGCAAGAGCTGCTGAACGATTTCATGCCAATACCCCTTGGAGGCCTCATTAGGAATGAAGTTTTGAATTAACCATGCGATACCGTCTTGAATATTGAGGAGTGAATGGGACTGGAATCCTAATCCCATTGAAGCGCCAATGTAGGCAGCACCAAGGATGACGATTAATAGTGTCAGCTTAAAACGCTTTTTGGTGAAGAAGTCGTTCATCTCTTCAACGTTAGAATTCATGAACAAGGCTCCTTTCTGGGACAGCACCTTTTTGATAGATTCCAGTGATAGCAGCATCAGAAAGGGCTTGGGTCCGATCGTCAAAGACGACTTGCCCATTATTGATGCCAATAACGTGATCGGCATATTCTCTAGCAATATCGACTTGGTGGAGATTGATCAGAACTGAAATACCATCATTTATGGCGAGATCTCTCAGGATATCCATGACGGTAATGGTTGATTTAGGGTCTAGCGAGGCAATTGGTTCATCGCACAAGATGATTTTGGGATGTTGCATTAATGCACGGGCAATACCAACGCGTTGCTTTTGTCCACCACTAAGGTTACGGCATTGCTGGTAAGCAAAATCTTTAAGGCCAACTTTTTCAAGCAGTTTCAAAGCCGTTTCCTTTTCTCGGTTGCTATAAAGAGAAAAGATACCGGCTAGATTAGACTTCGTTCCTAAGCAGCCATGAAGGACATTCTCAATGGCAGTTAAGGGTTCAATCAAATTATAATTTTGGAAAATCATGCCGATTCGGCAACGAGCTCGCCGCAACTGCGACCGGTTTAATTGACGCATATCAGTGTCGTCGAACAAAATCTCACCATCATCATCACGAATCAGTTGGTTGATACTACGTAAAATTGTGGTTTTACCGGCACCAGAAGGCCCGATAATGACGGTTACTTCACCAGGATGAACGCTAAAGGAAACATCAGTTAACGACTTTTTTTCGCCATCGTAACTCTTAGCTAAGTGATTCACTGTTAACATAGGGGACCCTCCTTTTGCCAGGGACTATTCGCCGAGTACTTTATGAGTAGGTGCGTACCATTTGTCGGAAATGGCGATGAATTGGGTGTCACCATCTTTTGGCAGTAAACTGTGGACTTTGGCAGTAGATGGCGCAAAGAATTTTTTATCCTTAGCAATTCGAGATGAAGTTAAAGCTTTAATGATCTTCTTAGTATCTGTTTTGCTGAGCATTTTGGCGTTCACAGCAATGGGTTCGTTTTGTACGGGGTATGCTGCTAAAGCGATGCTTTCCTTGCCACGGACACTGTTGAATGGTGCTGGTGCGTTGGCATTGATCTTGAAGTCGGCACCTGCCTTAGTTGAATCGTTGGTGAATTTACCGTAGGAAACCAGATCCATATCATCAAAGGCAGCCACATCGGCGTCACCCTTAAGCAGGTTCACGGCTGAACCCTGATGTGATCCGCCAAACAGTACCTTAGAGAAGAACTTGCCGCTTTGTTGCAGATCGTCCTTGTTTTTAAGCTTGAAACTAGTTTGAATAGCGCCTGCTGGAATAGCAAAACCAGAAGTTGAAGTGTTGGAAACAAATGACATCTTTTGACCCTTGATCTTATCGAGACTGTATTTGCCATTCACTTTGTATTGATTTGCTTTATCCTTTGGTACCATGATGTAACTATGATACTGGGCATCTTTTAGTGTCCCTGATTTACCAGAGTAGGTTAAGATTGGCTCAACGGCAGCGTTTTGCTTATGGGCCTGAATGTAACTGTCTGGTCCCATTAAAGCAATTTGCGCTTTACCCGAGGAAATGGCTTGAATGGCAACGTTATAGTCAGTGGTTGTTTTAACTTCGACCTTTTTACCGGTTGCTTTGTGAATCTCGTTAGCAAGTGCTGTTCGGGCTGGCCCTGCTTCTTTGGCTGAGTCGCCAGGGAGGAAGACAACCGTGAGGGCTTTCGCCTTTTGGTGTCCCCCGTTAGCATTGGAAGAACTGCATCCGGCTGCAGCTAGTGATAAACCTAAGATTCCGGCGGCGAATAAACTTGTCTTTAAAATATGCATGTTAAATAACCCCTATCTAATTTGATAGGCTTAATACTACTGGTTAAATGTAAATACAGGATAAATCCTTCGTAAATGTTTATTCATATCGTGTAAATGTTTGGTAAATAAGTACCGGTATGATATTGGCAGATACTAGAAAAGGGCATAATTTTGGTGTCATTTTACATTTTGTAGTATGTTTGAAAGTGAAATGATAATCAGTAGACAGGAGGAAATCAATATGGCTTTTGATTACGATACGATTGTAATTGGCGGCGGGCCTGGTGGGCTAGCCGTTGCGTATGGTTTGAATAAGCATCAGAAGGTTTTGGTAGTCGAGGGTAATTTATGGGGCGGAACCTGTCCTAATTTTGGCTGTGATCCAAAGAAAATGCTCTACGGTGTTGTTGAAGCAAAACGACAGGTGGCACGTTATCAAACCAGTGGTCTCCCAGCGGAACCAAAAGTGGATTGGTCGGCGATGATGGCCTTCAAACGCGGTTATACTGAAAAAATTCCGACTGGTACTGAAAGTGGTTTAAAGGGTGCGGGGATAGACCATATCAATGGCATAGCGAAGTTTATTGACGGTCACACGTTAAAAGTTGGCAGTCAGCAAATTACAGGTCAGCAAATTGTGATTGCTACGGGTGAGACGCCTAATATACCTGATATTCCCGGTAATAAAGCTTTTAAGACGAGCACCGATTTCTTGGACATGGACCGGTTGCCGCAAAAGATTGGTTTTGTCGGCGCTGGGTATGTGGCAATTGAATTGGCGAATATTGCGGCAGAGGCGGGCGCTGAAGTCCATATTTTCCAGCACAATGACCGGCTGCTTCGAAATTTCCCCCAAAGTTACACTGAACGATTGAAAACCATTTTGACCGATAAAGGAATTCATTTTCACATGAATACCAATGTCACCGCCTTAGAGGCTGGTGCTGATGATCAAGTTAAAGTGGTAACAGACAACGATGATCCGTTAGTCTTAAATGCCATCTTTGCGGCTGCGGGTCGGCGGCCAAACTTAGACCAGCTGAATTTGGATGGCATTGGCATTACTGTAGCGAATCAGGGCGTTAAAGTAGATGAACATTTAAGAACCAACGTACCTTCCGTTTATGCGATTGGGGATGCGATTGCTAAATCGGTGCCCAAATTAACACCTGTTTCAGGTATTGAAGGCCGCTATGTTGCCTCGTTTATTCAAGGTGAAACAACGGCACCAATCCACTACCCAGCAATTCCGCATACGGTGTTTGCTGGACCAGAATTGGCACAAGTTGGGGTGTCACTGGCGGAAGCTAAGAAGGAACCAGAGCGCTATGTGATTAGTGATCATTCTGTGGGTGCATGGTATACCTACCATCGCATTCAGGATAAGGATGCCCATGTGACAACGATCATGGATAAAGCTTCCGGTAAATTAGTTGGGGCGATTGTCCTGGCAGTCAATGCCGAAGAGCTGATCAATGATTTTTCAGAGTTGATTACGCACGGGACTTCAGCCAAGGATGCGACGGATTGGACACCAGTTTATCCCAGTGTGACGAGTGACCTTGGTTACTTTTATTAATCTATTAAGAATAAGAAAACCCCTCGTATGCGTATGCATACGAGGGGTTTGTCATGTTAAAATGAAGTATCAAAAGTAGGAAGTGGAAAAATGGGGAAAGCAGAAGAGATTTACCGGGAAATTATGGCAGATCCACAAAATGCGGCATTTACTCAGCAAGGCATTGAACCGCTATATCATGTGGAACCTGAGGCGAGAATATTGATTATTAGTCAAGCGCCAAGCCGAAAAGGGCAAGCCTCTATGACGTACTGGGATGATCCTAGCGGTGATCGCTTGAGGTCGTGGATGGGCATGAGTCGCGATGAGTTCTACCATTCTGGAAAATTAGGCGTAGTTCCTTTGGACTTTTATTTCCCGGGAAAAGGCAAACAGGGTGACTTGCCACCTAGAAAAGGTTTTGCTGAAAAATGGCATGAACCAGTCCTGGAATTAATGCCAAAGGTTTCGCTGACGTTATTAATTGGCGCATACGCTCAGAAATACTACCTCAAAAAGCGGCGGCAAAAAACGTTAACGGAAACGGTGGCACATTATCGTGATTATTTACCCGAATATTTTCCAATCGTTCATCCATCGCCACTCAATTATGGCTGGATGCATCAGCACCCATGGTTTGAAGATGAGGTTGTCCCAGACCTGCAGGCTAAAATTCGGCAGTTACTTGAAGAATGAAATGACAGAGATTAAAAGGATATCGCCAACAGGACTTTTGATAGTGAGCGATTTGCTGGCGTAAAAAAATCATTAGGTTAATATGGATAACGGCATTCTTTTTAATTAGAGATAAAGAAGACGCCGAATATTAGAAATTGACAGATAAATCGAGGTGATTTTAGTGATTGAACTGCTTAACGTCAATAAGGAGTATGAAGGCCAGCACGCGCTTGATCACTTGAATCTCACCATTAACGATGGTGAACTATTTGTATTAGTTGGGCCATCTGGCAGCGGTAAAACGACGATCTTGAAATCGATCAATCGCTTGGTTGTCCCAACTTCTGGGCAGGTTAAAATTAATGGTAAGGACGTTGCCAACGAAAACTTACAGCAGCTGCGTCGTCAAATTGGTTATGTTTTACAGACGGGTGCGCTATTCCCTAATATGACGGTGGCTGAGAATGCCAGTGTGCAATTAGATAGTTTAAAGTGGCCAACGGCAAAAAAACACGAACGAATAGCCGAACTGATGACTGCGGTGGGGCTTGACCCCGACCATTTTCTTAGGCGGATGCCAAGCGAACTCTCTGGCGGTGAGGCACAGCGTGTTGGGATTGTGCGGGCCTTAGCTTGCAAGCCGGAGCTAGTTCTGATGGATGAACCCTTTAGCGCCTTAGATCCCGTTTCAAGAAGACAATTACAGCAGATTGTCATCAATTTACACCGCAATTTAGATAGTACGATTGTTTTTGTGACCCATGATATGCATGAAGCACTGCGTTTAGCCGATCGAATTGCCGTTGTGCATAATGGCCAGTTGCAGCAGATTGGGACGCCCAGTGAGATTCTAACCGAGCCTGCCAATTCGTTTGTCAGTAATTTCTTTGCGGATGAGCAGCAGACTGACCAGCTATTAGGCCAAGTTTTGGCTTCCGGCTTTGGCAGGCCAGCTCAGCCTGATGAACCAGGAACCAGAATGGTTAAGGGCCAAAGTATTTTTGAGTGGGCGACTGCACTGAAGCAATCGCAGCTGGATCAAATTATTGTGGACAATCAGGTGCTTACTGATCACGACTTGATTGATTACTTAGCATCACTTGGAACGGAAGGTGACAGTCATTAGTCAGTTGATGAGTTATATCAATAAGAATCACAGTGACTTATTACAAGCTTTATGGCAGCATATTTCGATTTCCTTGATTGCTATGATCATTACGATTTTAATTGCTATTCCGCTTGCAATTGCACTTATCGATCATCGTCGCATCGGTGAGGTTTTTCTTCAAATTACCGGTGTCATTCAGACGATTCCAAGTTTAGCCGTTTTAGGGATTTTAATTCCCTTTGTTGGAATTGGCACGGTTCCCGCCATTATTGCGCTCGTGTTGTACGCTATTATGCCGGTTTTTCAAAATACTTATGCTGGATTGACCAACATTGATCCGGTTCTTTTGGAAGCGGCGGATGCACTCGGTGTTTCCCCGCGATTTAAACTCTTCAAGGTGGAACTTCCCTTAGCAATGCCCATGATTTTGTCAGGTATTCGAATTGCAACCGTACTTGTGATTGGGACTGCTACGCTGGCTGCTTTGATCGGTGGTGGCGGTTTAGGGACTTATATTCTTTTGGGGATCCAAACCAATAATAATACAGCGCTTTTAGTGGGGGCTGTCCTTTCAGCTATACTGGCGCTACTGGCTAATTGGCTGATTGAAGTGTTATCCAAAGTACCATTGAAACGTCTTGGAATTGGGACCTTAATACTGGTCATGATTGGCCTTGGTGGTACTTTAGGTTATCAGCTGTTAAAACCGCAAACTGAAACGGTAACGATTGCGGGTAAATTGGGCGGTGAACCAGAAGTTCTGATTAATATGTATCGGGATTTGATTGAAGAACATGATCCAAATGTAAAAGTGGTGCTGAAACCTAATTTAGGCGGTACCAGCTTTCTGTTTAAGGGACTGCAAAGCGGTAAAATCGATGTTTATCCCGAATTTACAGGAACTATTTTGCAGACGCTTGTTAAAGGTGATCGGCACGTCAGCCGAAATCCGCACGTCGCTTACCAAGATGCGCGAGACCAGCTGAAGCAGCAGTTCAAGATGACTTATTTGAAGCCAATGGCCTATCAAAATAACTATGCTGTGGTGGTTCGACAGGATACTGCCAAACGGTACCAGTTAAAGACCATTTCTGACTTAGCTCGAATTGCAAACCAGCTTTCAGGTGCCTTTGATCCCGACTTTTACCAGGAAAGTAACGGTTATCCTGGCTTAAAAAAGACGTATGGCATGCACCTGCAATCGGCAAGGACCATGGAGCCATCGCTACGTTATGAAGCACTGAATAACCGACGAGTGGACGTGACGGATGGCTACACAACTGATCCGCAAATCAGGAAGTATCATTTCGTCGTTCTCAAGGATGATAAAGCCTTTTTCCCAACGTATCAGGGTGCACCATTGATGAAAACGAGTTTTGCTAAGCAGCATCCCGGAATCGTTAAACAGCTGAGTCGTCTAAGTGGTCAGATTTCGGTTACTGACATGCAGACTATGAACTATCAAGTTACCGTTAAACATAAAAGAGCGTCGGCTGTCGCTAGAGCGTATTTAAAAGCCCATCATTATTTGAAATAACGAAAGCACTACCAAATACTGATCCATAGTAATTGGTAGTGCTTTTTAATTTTAGGGAGTCCAAATTAATTCTTCTGATGAGTCAAGTTTTGCTTGTAATTTTAATTTATGGTGGTAATATATGGATTGGAAATTGAGCGGGCGCTCAGTCGAATTTAGTGAATTGCTTTGAATGTTTGGATCAGAGAAATGATAACTTGATATGGAATTAAACAAGTCGCTTAAGTTTATATCAAATTTGGTTTTCTATGACCAACCGAATTTCTAAGCCAATAGAAAAGAAGTTTTAATGATGAAAGAAACAGAGACAGAGAAACACAGCTTCGTCGAAGGGTTAGACAGTGAGGGTAAGAGCCTTGATGAAGTGAATGGTACGGTTGAGGTCCCGAAAAACGCTGGCTTTTGGAAGACTTTAATGGCCTACACAGGGCCAGGAATCCTGATTGCAGTTGGGTACATGGATCCTGGTAACTGGATTACTTCTATTGCCGGTGGTGCACAGTTCAAGTACAAATTACTGGCAGTTATTCTGATTTCTAGTTTGATTGCGATGCTGCTTCAAGCAATGTCAGCAAAACTAGGGATTGTGACTGGTAAAGACTTAGCTCAGCTTACTCGCGAACGCACGAGTAAGGGGATGGGAATCGTTCTTTGGGTGATTGCCGAATTGGCCATCATGGCAACTGATATCGCTGAAATTATTGGGTCTGGTATTGCGTTGCAACTGCTATTCCACATTCCACTAGTCATTGGTATTTTGATTACCGCAGCTGACGTTTTACTGTTGCTGGTACTGATGAAATTAGGCTTCCGAAAGATTGAAGCCATCGTAGCAACGCTGGTAACCGTCATTTTATTGGTTTTCGCATACGAAGTTGCACTCTCGAATCCAAGCATTGCTGGTATTATTGGCGGTTATGTTCCTCGAACCGAAATTATCAGCAACCACTCGATGCTCTATCTATCATTGGGGATCGTCGGTGCCACAGTGATGCCTCATGATTTGTACCTGGGATCATCCATTTCACAAACCCGTCAGCTTGACCGGTCTAATCCCAAGGATATTGCTAGAGCGATTAAGTTCTCAACCATTGATTCTAACCTTCAATTGTTCATCGCCTTCATCGTGAACAGTTTACTGTTGATCCTTGGTGCCGCCTTATTCTTCGGTACTGACAGTTCATTAGGCCGATTTGTCGATTTATTCAACGCGTTAAGTAACAGTCAAATTGTTGGTGCGATTGCAAGCCCAGTGTTAAGTATGCTGTTTGCCGTTGCACTGCTATCTTCAGGCCAAAGCTCAACAATTACTGGGACCTTGGCTGGGCAAATTATTATGGAAGGCTTCATTCGCCTTCGAATCCCACTTTGGGCACAACGGTTAGTTACTCGGTTATTGTCTGTAACGCCAGTGCTGATCTTCGCCATTATCTATCATGGTAATGAAGCTAAAATTGAAGACTTGCTGACTTTATCGCAAGTATTCTTAAGTATTGCCTTGCCGTTTGCTGTGATTCCGCTTGTGGTATTTACCAGCAGTAAAAAGATTATGGGTGATTTCACCAATCGGGCATGGGTCAAATATAGCGCCTGGATCGTAACTGCTGTTCTGATTATTTTGGATGTGTATTTATTGGGACAACAATTAGGACAGATGTTTAGTTAAAAATTTTGAGGCAGATTTCAGTGAGAAATTCAGAAACTGTCTCTTTTTTATACCAAAGCGGGGGCCAAATCATGAGTAAGAGTGAAACTAAAAGCGATCAACATAAAGATAAGATTCTAAAAATTTCCCGGGAAATGTTTGCTGAAAAGGGTTATGAAGCGACTACGACGCGGATGATCAATCAGGCAGCTGGTACTGCTGAAGGATTAATGTACTATTATTTTCCGCACGGGAAACATGAAATATTAGACACGATTGTTTATCAAGGGATCATTAACCGAGCCAATCAGCTTCAGGCTAAGTTTGAGGACTGTACGACTAAAGATGACCTTGAGGAACGTTTAATGCAGATCTTCGAGAATATCTGGCAGGTTTTCCAAGATAAGGAAAACTACCAATCGTTTGTCATTACGATTCACGAACGAACGCTTTTATCCGATGATCAAGCTGACTGGTTATTACAAGTTTTAGAAGGGCTTGTTGATCAGATTGCTGAACAATTACAGACAGCACCGGTTTTAGACGGGCTGTCAAAGGACCAGTATCGACCATTAGCGCGAGTCATTGTTTCTATTTTTCAAAAAGTGATCTACGATGAATTGCTGATCAAAGATAACTGTCAATTGACTGATCAAATGAAAAACCGTATTCGACCGCAATTAGAGGTCGTGCTTTGAAAGCAAAAATGGGGATGTGACACAACTCGGTAGATTCCAGAATATAACCGCAAATAACGTCATTCCGATGGGCTTTATCGGGATGGCGTTATTTGCGGTTATATGGCCGGAATCTGAGTTGTGGAACAGGTTAAGGCTATATTCAAGTAATGGAACTAAAGTAAATTTTAGGCTGTGTAAGTCGAGAAATCAGATTAAATCCTTGTCGACATAGACTTATGTCACAGCCTCATTTTTTTGACTTTTACGTCAGTTTTCTGCGCTATACTAATAGGTAATCGCATTTTTGGGAGGACACTATGCTGCACGTTATTTTGATTACCATTTATCTTGTTTTCGCTGGGGCCGTTGCCGGCTTTTTAAGCTCGGTTGCTGGGCTTGCCTCTTTGGTTTCCTACCCTGTTTTGTTAAGCGTTGGCGTTCCGCCAGTCAGTGCCGACGTCACAAACACAGCAGCGCTGATATTTACGGGTTTAGGGTCGACCTTATCTTCTACCAAGGAACTGAAGGGTAATCGTGCAACAATGTGGCACGTTGGCCTTTTAGCCTCTTTTGGCGGTATTATTGGGTGCTTGATTCTAGCTTTCTTGCCGTCCTCCAGTTTTGAACACGTGGTGCCGTTTTTAATTTTGCTAGCCGCGCTCATGATGATGGCTTCAGGAAAGAAAAAAGCAGTTAGGAAAGCATCGCAGTCAACCAATCTATTGATTTGTGTCTTAAAAAATATTGCCATCTTTTTGGTTGGTATCTACATCGGCTACTTTGGGGCTGCGGCTGGTATTTTAATGCTAGCTATTTTAACGGTCACATTATCGAAACCATTTGTGGTCAGTAATGCTATCAAAAACTTCGCTGCATTACTGACCAATATCATTTCACTCGTGGTTTATGCGTTGACCATTAAAGTTTATTGGTTAATGGCAGTTCCCTTGGCTGCCGGCATGTTTGTTGGCGGTTACGTCGGGCCAGTCGCTATTCGCCACGTGCCCGTTAAACTACTCAGAATTTTGATTACGCTTGCGGCCTTTGGCTTATCAGGCTATCTTTTTTACACGACTTATTTTGGTAAATGACGCCAACTTGACATTTTTACTGGCTTCACGTATGCTTTTTCAAGTTAATTAAATCGCTAATAACTTGGCCATCGTCGGGTGGTCTTGATAGGCAGCTACTCCTAGTCGCAGACGTGGTGTCCCAGAGGCACTTAAGACTAGAGCAGGTGCTTTTTCTTTGCGGGTAAAGGGGAATTAAACATGACGTCAGTCGTATTACGAGGGATGTTGATTAGTATTGCACTGGTCTCGTCAATTGGGATGCAGAATTTATTTGTTTTTAATAGTGCTATGAGTAATCGTTTTCGCCGAGCAATGCTCATTTGTTTATTTGTTTGGCTAGCGGATACGACTTTAACAACGGTCGCTTTTTTGGGTGTTGGTGCGTTTATCAGCCATTATTTGTGGCTCAAGATAGTGATTATGCTGTTGGGTGGTCTCATTGTGATTTGGATGGGATTTGGCATCCTTCGCTCAGCCAGTCAAATTGAATTAGGTAAGAATAATGCACAGCTGCCACTGAAAGAGGCTTTTGCCAGTGCCTGGATCGTGACTTTTGCTAACCCGCAAGCCATCATTGACACGAGTATCACAATGGGCGCTTTGCGCGGACCGTTAAGTGATAATGAAGTTCTGCCCTTTTTCTTCGGTATTATTTTGGCCACTGCAATTTGGTTCTTTGGCATCACACTGATCGTGAATATTCTTAAGAATCGTTTGCCTAAGCGAATTCTGATGTGGATCAATATTATCTCCGGCGTCATTGTCATGGGTTATGGTGTTTTGCTGCTCGTTAATGCAGCGCGCTTAATTCTTGGCTAAAAACAGCTGGTTTCAGCTATTTAAATTCGAAAAGAAGCCTATTCCGACAGCTAGTCAGAATAGACTTCTTTTTGGTTAGTTTCTCGTTTAATCCAAGTTTTTTTGTGGTCAATGTTGGAGTCGCAAAGCATTGAGAATAGCAATCATTGTCACACCAACATCGGCGAAAACGGCTTCCCACATGCCAATCATACCCAATGCACCAAGGATTAGAAAGATGACTTTGATACTGAGCGCAAAGGTAATATTTTCCCAGACGATTCGCTTAGTGGCTTTGGCAATTTGAATGATGGTGGCCACTTTAGAAGGCTTATCGTCCATAATCACGACGTCGGCGGCTTCAATGGCCGCGTCAGCACCAAGACCACCCATAGCGATACCAACGTCGGCACGAGCTAACACGGGCGTATCGTTGATGCCATCACCAACGAAGGCAACCCGATGATTGGTTTGATGAGCGGAATGCGTTAATTTTTCCATTTCGGTCACTTTTTGAGTTGGCAGTAGGTCAGCTTTCACTGTACTTAGTCCAAGTTCGCAGCTGATTTGGTTAGCCACAGCTTGATTATCACCCGTTAGAAGAACGGTCTGCGCAATGTCCAGTTGATTAAGGGTGCGAATGGCGCCCTTAGAATCTGGTTTGGGTTGATCAGCGACTTCAATACTGCCGGCAAACTGTTGATTGATAGCAACGTAAACGGTCGTACAGGCGGCATGTGCTGCGGGCATTGTGACCTGATTTTCCGCCATTGTCTTGGCGTTACCAACGATAATCTGTTGGCCATCAACTACTGCTTTGATGCCGTGCCCAGCAGTTTCGGTGATATCATGGACTTGGAAATGACTTAAATCGGCCGTGAAAGCTGAAGTGATGGAACGGGCAATCGGATGATTAGAGTGCTGTTCAGCTGCTGCCGCGATACCTAATAATTGATGGCTGCTAAGTGGCACTTGAGGACTGATTTTGTTGACTGTGAAGTGACCTTGCGTCAACGTTCCCGTTTTATCAAATGCAACGGTAGTTACCCGTGTCAAAACCTCCAAAAAATTACTGCCTTTGACGAGAATACCGTGTCGGGAAGCCGCACCTATGCCACCAAAGAAGCTAAGCGGTACAGAGATGACCAGAGCGCAGGGACAGCTGATGACTAGGAAGACTAGTGCACGGTTGATCCAAGTCGCCCAGCTACCAAATTGAAGTAAGGGTGGAAAAAGGGCTAGTACTACGGCGAACCCAACAACGACTGGCGTATATATTTTGGCGAAGCGGGTAATGAATTTTTCAGTGACCGTCTTTTTTTGAGCCGCGTTTTGGACAAGATCCAAAATACGGGCAATGGTCGATTCTTGATAAGGTTTGGTGACCTGGATGTCGATGACATCAGTTAAGTTAATGGTGCCGCTTAACACAAGATCGCCGCTTTGGACATCACGCGGCAATGATTCTCCCGTTAATGCTGAGGTATCTAGGCTGGTCTTGCCACGCTTTAATTGACCGTCTAAGGCGACCCGTTCTCCTGGTTTCACCCGGATGGTTTGACCTGGGATAACCTGTTCAGGATCAACGACGTGTTCACCAGTATTGGTAACCACTGTTGCTGTGGTTGATTTTAGCTTTAACAACGCTGAAATCGATTGTCTGGACTGTTGGACAGCAACGTCTTCAAACAAGTCACCAATTTGGTAAAATAGCATCACTGCAATGGCCTCAGGGTAGTCACCCAGTGCAATCGCACCAACTGTTGCCACCGTCATCAAAAAGGTCTCATCAAAGAAGTTGCCATGGATAATATTGGTAAGCGACTGCCAGATAATGGGATAACTAATAATCATATAAGAAGCTAAATACAATATAATTTTTAATGCGGAGACTGGTAAACTGACCGCAATTAATAATATAATAGTTGAACTGGATATCAACAGTAAATCATTTTTATGAGCTAGCAGTCCACGGAACGTTTGACGCGTTCGAGCGGGAACGGTTGCTAATTTCATGTCATCACCTCGATACATATTAACACATGCACATATCTCAATATGTATTGTACCTACTGTTTTAAAAAAAAGCAAATAGACCTGCCATATCGGCTTTATCCGGTTGTGGCAACGAGTATTATGGAGGCACTGAGTAACTAATGGAAGATCCCAAACATTTAGAAATTGTTGAACAGCTCAAAAACCATTTGATCGTATCATCAGAGTTAGAGAACGTGGTCGGACTATTCAAAACTCTGGGTGATGTGACGCGCGTGCGCATTATTTTAGCTCTGGCTGAATCAACCCTCAGCGTGACCGAGTTAACTGAAGTTTTAGACTTGAATCAATCGACGGTATCACATCAATTGAGCTTACTGAAGCAGCAAAATTTGGTTAAGGGAACACGGAATGGCAAAAACATTCATTATGAGCTGTCCGACAGACATATCATGACGATTGTTGATCAAGTCAAGGCCCATGTTTCTGAGCACTAGCCTTAACAATTGAATTTGAAAAAGGGTTTAACCCTTTAAAACTAGGGTCATTTGCGATTTGCAGATGGCTCTAGTTTTTTGTTGACAATTGTAAACGAAGCATTTAAGATATAGTCAGGTTTACAAATGTAAACGAAAAAAGTGAATCCGTCTGGAGGCTGTAAAAATGCTCAAAATAATTGTTTTACTCATTGGCTTAGCGCTGATCAGCTTTATTGCTTGGTGGTTTTTTGGTAAACATGCAGTGGCAACGGAAACGGCGAATGTCACTGACGACATCCAGCAAATTGATATTGATGTTAACGGCGGTTACTCACCTGAAAGCGTCGTTTTGAAGCGTGGGGTACCAGCCGTCATGAACTTTACCCGTCGCGACCCATCAAGCTGCCTAGATCGGGTAGTCTTTCCTGATTTTGGCATTAACCGAGAGTTGCCTAAGGGCGAAAAACAGGCGATTCAGATTGATACAACTAAACCTGGTGAGTTTCATTGGGCTTGCGGGATGGACATGTTCCACGGCAAGCTGATTATTAAGTAAGTTTAACGAAGCAATTTAGAAAGGGGTGAGTAAGCATGTCAATTATGAGTCGGTTTTGGATTTCATTGATCCTGTCATTGCCCATGCTAGCAGAAATGATTTTACATCCGTTTGGTTGGATGCTGCCTGGCGGTGAATGGACAATGTTAGTGCTGACGACGCTGATCATGGCCGTTTCAGCTGGTCCGTTTTGGCAAAGCGCCTGGGCTTCCTTTAAAAAGCATCATTCCAATATGGATACGTTAGTGGCAATCGGAACGGCGACAGCGTATTTTTACAGTGTTTATGCCATGATTACTCATCAAGCGGTTTTCTTTGAGAGCGCCGCTTTTGTGACCACCTTTGTTTTATTGGGACAGGTTTTCGAAGAGCGGATGCGTCATAATGCTTCTAACGCCGTTGAAAAGCTGGTTAATTTGCAGGCGAAAGAAGCCGAAGTTTTGAGAAATGGCGAACTGGTTAAGGTACCGTTGAGTGAGGTTGCAGTGGGCGATTTGATTCGGGTCAAACCCGGCGAAAAAATTGCAGTGGACGGTGTGATTACCAAAGGCAGTTCAGCGGTGGACGAGTCAATGGTGACGGGTGAAAGTATGCCCGTTGAAAAACACGCCGGCGACCATGTGATTGGCTCGACGCTCAATAGTAACGGCACGTTTATGTTCAAAGCCGAAAAAGTTGGCGATGAGACGATGCTGTCACAAATTGTGGCGTTGGTTAAAAAGGCTCAAAACAGTCACGCACCCATTCAAAAGTTAACGGATCAGGTTTCCAATATCTTTGTGCCGATTGTTTTAATCCTATCAGTCCTCACTTTCTTGGTCTGGTACGTTTTCCTCGGAACGAGTGTTGCTAGTGCCTTGATTTTCGCTGTTTCAGTTGTCGTGATTGCCTGCCCATGTGCACTCGGGTTAGCAACACCGACTGCCTTAATGGTGGGAACTGGCCGTTCAGCTAAGATGGGAATTCTCATCAAAAATGGGGAAGTCCTCGAGGCTGTGAATGACGTGACGACGGTGGTTTTTGATAAAACGGGTACCATTACGATGGGGAAGCCTGAAGTGACCGATATCGTCGGAAATCAGGCGCAAGTCTTATCACTAGCTGCTAGTCTTGAAGCTAATTCTGAACATCCGTTGGCTTCTGCGATATTAGCTCAAGCTAAAGCGAAAGGGATCGTTCCCGCTCCCGTAGCCGACTTTCAGGCTATTGAAGGGCAGGGTGTTCAAGCTAACGTGGATGGTCAGCTAGCATTCGTGGGTAATGATAAATTACTGGTAGACTATTCAATCGATGAAGCGTTAAAGAAGCGTGCAGTTAACTTGCAGTTGGCGGCTAAAACGGTTGTTTTCGTTGGTCGAGGTCATCAAGTGATTGGTTTAATTGCTATTCAAGATGCACCCAAGCCAACTTCCAAAGAAGCCATCGCGGCACTCAAAGCCCGCGGGCTGAAAACGGTCATGCTGACGGGTGATAACAAACGGGTGGCAGTGGCAATCGCGGAGCAGGTCGGTATTGATGCTGTGATTGCGGATGTGTTGCCAGCTGATAAAGCGGATCATGTTGCTGAACTTCAAAAGACGGGGAAGGTTGCCTTTGTGGGTGATGGTATTAATGACGCCCCGGCGCTGACCGTTGCGGATGTCGGTATTGCTATGGGGTCTGGTACGGATATCGCCATTGAATCTGGTGGTATTGTATTAGTTAAAAATGACTTACGTGATGTTGATCGGGCACTGGCCATCAGCCAGAAAACCTTTAAAAGAATTAAACTTAACTTATTCTGGGCGTTTGTTTATAACGTTTTGGGAATTCCAGTGGCCGCGGGAATCTTCTATGGTATTGGGCTAACGTTAAGCCCAGAATTAGCGGGTCTTGCCATGGCCTTTAGTTCTCTGTCAGTGGTGACAAGCTCCGTGTTACTGAATCGGGCGAAAATCACCAGTCACGTTAATGAAGCTGTTTAATTGAATTTAATGAATAACGTCATTTCGATGGGTTTTATCGGGATGGCGTTATTTGCGGTTATATGGCCGGAATCTGAGTTGTGGAACAGGTTAAGGCAATAGAACTAAAGTAAATTCTAGGCTGTGTGTGAGTCGAGAAATTAGATTAAATCCTTGTCGATATAGACTTATGTCACAGCCTCGCTTTTACGATTCAAGACAATGTGACAACTCTCAGGATTCTCCCATTTTTCTCAAAAAGCCGACCGGTATAATAGTTTAAGTAAACTTTTTGAAAGCAGGAATCGATCGTGAAATCAAATGAACCATCACCAAAAGGAAATTTTGTCGGTTTACTGCCGCTTATCTTTTTCCTTGTTCTCTACATTAGTTCAGGTATCCTGACCGGCAGTTTTGATAACATGCCACTGCTGGTCGCCATGATGCTGGCTAGTATCGTGGCCTTTTTACTGAAGGGTGACCACCATCAGGAAACTTTTAACGAAAAACTAAGTGTGTTTTTTAAGGGTGCTGGTCAAGAGACCATGATCCTGATGATCATCATTTTTTTGTTAGCAGGTGCCTTTTATTACGTGACTAAATCCATGCACGCGGTGGAGACGATTACTGATATTGGTTTAACCTACTTACCTAAGTCTTTCTTAGTTCCTGGTGTGTTTATCCTTGGCTGCATTCTTAGTTTTGCAATGGGAACTTCTATGGGAACGGTAGCGGCTTTAATGCCAATTGCGGCCAGTATTGCACAGATGGCTCATATCAGCATGCCGCTAATGGCTGGCGTAGTTGTTAGTGGCGCCATGTTCGGCGATGATCTATCGCTCATCTCTGGATCGGCAATCGTGTCGGCTAAAACGCAGGGGGTGACCATTTTTGATAAATTCAAAACCAACGCGATCATGGTTGTGCCAGCGGTGTTGATGACCATTGCGCTCTTAATGACGGTTCACGTTGGTCATGCGGATGTTGGCGGTTTAGGGACAATTCACTGGCTGAATATTCTGCCGTATATCGTTGTTATCGCGTTATCGTTTATGAACATCAACGTCCTCATTGTTCTTTTAATGGGGATTATCACAGCAACCGTGATTGGCATCAGTTCTGGCAGCTTTGATTTTATTGGCGCTCTAGATGCCATTCATAAAGGGATGCTGTCAATGTCAGACATTTCACTCATTTCAATTGTTGTCGGTGGCTTAGCTGCGTTGATGACCCATATGGGTGGCATTCAGTGGCTTTTAAATAAGATAACGAAGCATGCCAATGGTGCATTGGGTGGGAAATTTGCAATCAGTTTTCTGATTTTATTGTTGGATCTAATTACCACCAACAATACCGTTTCAATTATGATTGCCGGCCCGATATCAAAAGATCTATCGGATACCTACCACATTTCAAAGTCGTATACAGCCAGTATTTTGGACGTTTTCTCCTGTGTTGGACAAGGCTTAATTCCATATGGCGGTCAATTGTTAATGGCAGGAGCGATTGCTCAGGTTTCAGCAGCCTCAATTGTGCCGTATAGCTGGTACTGCATGGTCTTAGGCGTTGTTTCAATCGTTTTCTTGATGACCCGCTTTTCACCGAAAGACGAACGTGTCAGAATATAGAATTTAAAAAAAAACGAAAATAGCCTGATTTCCTAATCATTATTGATTAGAAAATCAGGCTATTTTGATATTAATTTAAAATTAGTCGTTCAACTGGAACTTCAATTTCATTTGCGGTTCACCCAAAGCTAACATCTGTCCAAGTAAGATGTTAGAGTTCTTCTGGGCAATATCAGCCATTTGACGGTTAACCTTTTCAAGGTAAGCCGGTAAGTCAGATTGGCTGACGGCCTTTTGATCAGCTTTAATTTGAAGGTTTCGGCACTGTGCAACAGTGTGTCCTTCAAATAAGTTTTCCTGGTCCTCATATAAGGCAAAGTTGTTGTCGCCGATTAACGCTAAAACGTTTGGCAACCAGTACATATTGGTCGGGTCGCAGTCGCCAGTGGTATTCTTATAAGCCGTTGGTGTGTCCGTCACGTTAGCGTAGAAAGGCACCACTGAATTGAAGGTGTTAGGACCGAATGCTAACCAATGAATCCCGGCAATTTCGGCTGGGACGTCATTGCGAATTTGGAGAATGTGCAATTCTTGATTCCGGTTAATACCGATTGGACGGAACTGCTTCTTTTCCGCTTCAGTACCAGTGCCATAAGGATCATATGGTGTGTTTTGGTAATGAGAACTCAAAACAAACTTCATGTCTTCAATGGTGATTTTCTTATCAGTTCGGCAAATGAAGGGGAGGTCCTGATCAATTGGTGTCGTATCAAATTCTGGATTGAAGTACTTTTGACCATACCAAGCTCGTGGGTTGTTGTAACGGGTATCCTTGATCGTTGCGCTACCAAAGATGTGCCGCAGATTAACCTGATCCTTATCAGGATTCATGTGGTATCTGCTAATTAGATGAGAAAGGTCTTTTGAGCACAGCGTATTATCTGAATTAAAGTTAAATTGATCGATGTTTAAACGGTTAGGTGCGATCACATAGGCGTCATCAGGGATACGAACGGCTGCCCAGTGATGGCCGCCGATTGATTCAAAGTACCAAACTTCATCTTTATCGGAGAAGGCCATGGCGTTCATTTCATAAGTGCCATACTTTTCCAATAGGCTACCTAATCGCTCAACGCCTTCGCGGGCCGAGTGACTATAAGGCAGGGTTAAAGTGGTGATGTCTTCTTCACCAATACCGTTCTTAACGAGTGGATCCACACCAAGGATACGGGAATTAGAGGTAATGGTTTCAGTAGCAGTCATCGCAACGTTAGCACTGTTGATACCAGCAGCAGCCCAAGTACCGTGACCGTCAGTTGCTTCTGGTGTTGAGGTGTAACGCAGTGGATCATCGGGTAAGTCGATAGCAATTGAGCTTAAAACTGATTTGTAATGGCGAGGTTGGTCTTCCGGGTTAACCACGACAAATTTTTGTGGGTTCAGTGGACCGGCGCCGTCCTCATTTCTTGCAATTATCGTGGAACCGTCGATTGAGGCCTTTTTACCCACTAACATTGTGGTACAAGAGCCCTTGATTCGTTTAGTCATGCAAACACTCCCTTTAATTTGATTACTTTTCCATTGTATCACGTTCGTTGCCAGCGGCTTTGATTAATGGCAGTAGCAGTGAGTGTTTCACGTGGAACATTTATTGTGAACAACAGGTTGTTTGACAAAGCAACGTAGAGTTATTTTAATTGAGGTTGCTTTCAATTATTGTTATAGCGTAGAGTATATGATAAAGATGTACAAGGAGCGCTTTAAATTGAAATCAATCGTAAAAAACGGCCTGGAAATTATTGCTGGTGCCCTAATCTATGCGCTAGCAATCAACTATTTTTTGATTCCCAATCGAATCGGTGAGGGTGGCGTGACGGGTTTAACCGCACTAGGATACTATACGTTCAGGATCCCACCAGCGTTGACTAATTTTGTCTTGAACGGCATTTTAATTTTAGTTGGCTTCAAATTTTTAAAACGGGAGACGGTTTTCTATTCTCTGTGGGCGGTACTCTGGATCAGTCTTTTTCTACGGGTTCCGGTGTTCTTGCCGTATCATACCAGCCAGACGGTGATTGCGGCAATTGCTGGCGGTGTGCTGATGGGAATTTCTATGGGCCTGATCTTTCGTGCTCAGGGGACGATTGCCGGGAGTACGATTCTAGCCAAAATTGTGAACCGTTATTTAGGGATTCGAAATGGTTCAGCAATGCTGTTTTTTGATTTGATCGTCGCCATTCCATCCGGGATGGTGATCGGCTTTCAAAATATGCTATTAACGGTACTTGAACTTTATATTTCCGCCGTTGTTTTGAATAAGTATTTGGATGCATTAGGGGCTAAACGTTCCGTACTGGTGTTTTCAAAGCATAATCAAGCCATTGGCAAAGCGCTATCGACTAATTTAGGCCAAGGGGTCACAATGCTGAAGGCTACCGGCTTTTATAGTCAACAAGAGATGGACGCGCTGTTTTATATTTGCAGTAATCGTGATTGGACCGCAGTCATGCCCATTATTATGTCAGTGGATCCGGAGGCTTTAGTGGTGACGGATCAAGTTCGAAGCGTTCGCGGTTTTCATTTGCCAGAGCTGTAAGTAAAAATATTTTCGGAAGCGTTGTTGAAAAGACAACGCTTTTTATTGTCAATTAGTTTTAGGCACTCCTAAAATATGTTAGCATATAAGTTGGAGGTGGAAATAATGACAACTATTTACATGCATCCAACGAAAAATGCCGAAATGGTCAATCTATCTGATGGTAGTGAGGCAGTTGTTGAAGCTGTGAAGACAGCTAAAGGACAGCGTTATCTCTTCCGGTTCAATGAGCATAAGCATGCCAATTTCTGGTGTGATCAGCCCATAGAAAATGGTCAAACAGTTAAGGTCACATCAATCGATGGGCCAGAAAAATTTAAAATAGAATTACGTTGATAAGTTGAAACATCGTCATATGTTTGTTGATAATATGTGGAAATATTTCAGATTAGCAGCTAAAGAGTGGGATTATGTCCCGGGAAATCAAAATAGCAGACATATCGGAATCAACCGATACGCCTGCTATTTTGTTGCACTATTAACGGATACGGTTCTTATGAAGGTGATCCCAGTGAAGCCGGAATAGCTTTACCATCTCAGTGATAACAAGTACGATAAAGCCCATGATCATTGGAATACCCCAACCGTACTGGAAGTTAATGGCAGTCGTGTGGAAGACACCTTGCATGAATGGCAGGTAGATGATTGCCAACTGTAGGAGAATCAAAAGGCCAATGATGTAAAAGGCCATTTTATTTTGGAAGAAATATTTTGAAACGATCGGATGGTTATTTCGCAGATTGAATAGGTAGAAAATTTTACCAAAGATGACGATATTCAGTGTCATGGTGCTACCCATCAAAGCTGTAATGCCGTTACCCACCAGCAGATCGTAGGCGAAGATGCCCAAGCCGGCAATCAACAATGAAACGTAGACGACCTCGACGACATCCATTTTTGATAAAATACCGGCTTTGACATCCCGAGGACCGCGGAACATGATCCCTGACTCGACAGGCTCAAAGATGAAGGCAAATTGAATCGTCAGTGCCGACACCATGTTGATCCACAAAAGCTGTGTTGGGTACAGGGGTAGTGACTGGTCCAAGGCAATACTTAAAACGACGATTAAGCCTTCAGCAAAACTGGTTGGAAGTAGGAACCGAATGGTTTTACGAATGTTATCAAAAACGTGACGGCCTTCCTTAACAGCAGCTAAGATCGTGGTGAAATCATCATCTGCCAGTACCATATCAGCAGCACCTTTGGCAACGTCAGTCCCTTTAATGCCCATAGCAACACCAATGTCTGCCTGCTTCAGTGCGGGGGCATCGTTGACACCATCTCCAGTCATCGAGACGACATGGCCGATGGCTTGCTGAGCCCGAACGATACGGAGCTTATCAGCAGGAGTTGTTCTGGCAAATACGGTGTAATTATCAATCACATCGGCTAATTCATCATCTAAGAGCTGGTTTAATTCAGGACCCGTGATGGCTCTTGGTGAATCAGCCAAATTTAGTTGTTTGGCTATGGCTGCAGCAGTTTCTGGATCATCACCGGTAATCATTTTAACTTGAATCCCTGCGTAACGAAGTTTCTTAATAGCGTCAGCAACTTCGGGACGTGGCGGGTCAATGATACCGACTAGGCCAACTAAGGCTAAGCCTTGACCGATCATATCAGGGTCAATCTCACTTATTTCCTGGGAAATAACCTGATAACCCAGTGCAACTACCCGTTTGCCTTGACGTGTAAGTTGACTCATCTGTTCAGCCATGACGCCAGCGTTGACTTCACCACCATGTTTCTGAATCAGCTTGGCTAACGTCTGCGGCGCACCTTTAACCATCAGGACCCGTTTACCGTTATGGTCGACCAAGCGAGCAGAATAACGAAACGCCGAATCGAATGGCAGTGAATCAATTTCATTAACCACTGGATCCGCATGGTTGAGCTTATGAAATAGTGCAGTTAATGCACCATCCGTTGGTTCTCCAGTCAAAACCCACTGACCGTCTTCCTCATTAAAGACCGCGTCTGAAGTTTGGCCAGCAATTTGAACTAACCAGTTCAAATGCTCATTGTGCTGCCAATCAACGGTTTTACCCGCGGTATTTTCAATCTGACCCTCTGAATCATAGCCAACTCCGGAAACTTGGTATTGATGTTCTGGCGTTAAAATATCGGTGACCGTCATTTCATTTTTAGTTAAAGTACCCGTTTTATCGGTATTAACGATATCGACGGCACCAAGCGTTTCAACAGCAGGTAATGTTTTAACGATGGCGTTTTGTTTGGTCAGCTGCCGGGTTCCCATTGCTAGCACAACCGATGTACTGGCTGGCAGGCCTTCGGGCATTGAGCCCACAACCATTGTAATAACGGCGATTAGAAGGGTTGGCAAACTGTAAACGTGAATGACCGCGCCCAAGAGAAAAAGTAAGATTGCGGCAATCACAATGGCGACTGACAGGCCAAAGCCTAAACGGTTTAAGTTTTGCATCAGCGGGGTTGACTTGGCCTTTACTTCTGCGACATCTTGCTGAATCTTGCCGATTTCTGTGCTAGCACCGGTGGCAATAACGACCCCTAAACCGGAACCGCTGGTCACCGCAGTAGAGGCAAAAGCCTGATTTTGTCGTTCAGCTAGTGGGAGATCTGTGGCGTCGATTGCTTCCTCAATTTTTTCCACTGAGTCGGTTTCACCAGTTAAGACCGATTCTTGAATATTTAAATTATCAGCTTCAACTAACCGTAAATCAGCTGGAACTGAATCACCGGCTTCAAGCCGGACAATGTCACCAGGTACCAATTCTCGGGAAGGCAGAGTGATTTTTTGACCATCACGAATCACAAAACTCTCTGAGACGAGTAAGTCTTTGATTTTCGCTAACGCGTTGTCGGCTGAAATTTCCTGGAAATAACCAATAAAAGCGTTGGCTATGATGACCAGGCCGATAACGATTGAATCTGAATAGCGGTGCAGCGTAAAGGTAATAATGGCCGCCGCTAATAAAATATAGATGATACTATTGTTAAATTGTTTGATAAACCGCAACAAATTTGATTCTTTCTTAGCTTCCAACTCGTTGGGGCCATGTTCTGCAAAGCGTTTTTTAGCTTCCACTGTACTGAGTCCGTCTTCACAGTTGGTCTGCCATTTCTGTTCTAGTTCAGAAGTTGATTGGCGCCAAATTTGTTGCTGGTTAGGTCCGGCGTCTTGTTTTTCGTCGGTTGCCGTGGTTGTCGTCTGATTATTATCTGATTGAGTTGCCATAAAATAGTCTTCCTTTCGTGATCAATTGGTAATTAACGGTCTGGTAATGCCAAACTGATAAATAGAGCCCTCAATTGTAATCCCTTCTTTCGTTGTTGTTACCTATTAGATTAAAGATTAAGAATGGAAAATACAAGCTTAAACACCTTAAAATCGGACTAATTATCTAGATTGAAAAAAAAGTTTTAAATTATTTTAGGGATGGCTAAAACGCTTTAACTCATGTATGAAAGCGTGCACATAAGTAGTAGAAAATGTTAAGGAGTGCCTAAAAAGTGTTTTACAAATCCAAAATAAATTGTACAATGAACACGCTTAACAAATCTAAGAAGGGTGGCAATTAATTTTGAAGGATCAAAAAACACCACGCAAACACCATTTGATCGAATATGCCAACGGGAAATCGTTGGAAGAGATCAATGGTTCAATCGATGTTCCAAAGGGGAAAGGCTTTTGGAAAACATTATTTATGTACTCAGGACCTGGCGCACTAGTCGCAGTTGGTTACATGGATCCAGGTAACTGGTCAACATCGATCACCGGTGGTCAAAACTTCCAGTACTTACTGATGTCTGTTATCTTGATGTCAAGTTTGATTGCGATGTTACTACAATACATGGCAGCTAAACTTGGCATCGTGACACAGATGGATTTAGCACAAGCCATTCGGGCACGTACAAGCAAGTCTTTGGGGATCGTTCTTTGGCTCCTAACTGAATTTGCGATTATGGCGACTGATATTGCGGAAGTTATCGGTGCCGCTATTGCGCTGTATCTTTTATTCCATATTCCACTTGTATACGCTGTTTTCATTACCGTATTTGATGTTTTGATATTGCTATTATTAACCAAGATTGGGTTCCGTAAGATTGAAGCAATCGTTGTTTGCTTGATTCTGGTTATTTTACTTGTATTCGCATACGAAGTTGCTTTGTCAAATCCTAACTGGGCCGGCGTTTTTGGCGGCTTAATTCCTACTAAGGATACGTTCTCAAGTTCAATTAAAGCCGGTGGCAGTACACCATTGACTGGTGCCTTAGGGATCATTGGTGCCACCGTTATGCCGCATAACTTGTATTTGCACTCTGCTATTTCACAAACGCGTAAGATTGATCACGCCGATGAAGACGATGTGGCACGTACCGTTCGTTTTACGACTTGGGATTCAAACATTCAATTATCACTGGCATTCGTTGTTAACTCTTTGCTGCTGGTTATGGGTGTTGCCGTCTTTAAGACTGGTGCTGTTAAAGATCCTTCGTTCTTCGGTTTGTTCGAAGCTTTATCTAATTCTTCAATGTTAAGCAATCCTATATTGATCAGTGTTGCTAAGTCTGGGGCACTGTCAGTGCTGTTTGCCGTTGCACTGCTTGCTTCAGGTCAAAACTCAACTATCACCGGGACTTTAACTGGTCAAGTGATCATGGAAGGTTTCATTCACATGAAGATGCCTCTATGGGCACGTCGGTTAGTTACCCGTTTGATCTCAGTTATTCCTGTTCTGATCTGTGTTGGTATGACTAGCGGTGAAACCCCTATTCAACAACACGAAGCGCTCAACACGCTAATGAACAACTCACAAGTCTTTCTGGCCTTTGCCTTACCATTCTCAATGCTGCCGTTGTTAATGATGACGGACAGTAAGATGGAAATGGGTGAACGTTTCAAGAACACTTTAGTGATCAAAGTTCTTGGCTGGTTCTCAGTTATTGCTTTAACCGTCTTGAACATGAAAGGTCTGCCAGATAACATCGAAGGTTTCTTACCTGCCAATGCCTCTGCTGCCGATTTTGCAATGGCTGACGATATTGCCTACTTCCTGGTCGCATGTGTTGTTGCTTTGCTGGTTTGGATGATTTACGATCTGCACCAAGGTAACAAGCGGCTTAAAGCTAAGCTTGGTGTAGTAGATTAATCGGAGGTTTGTGATGACTACAAAAACTGAATTTAAACATATTCTAGTTGGTGTTGATGACTCTGAAGATGCGCTGTTAGCCTTTCAGTACGCCATCGATATGGCTAAACGACGACACGCGGAATTGACCATTGTATCCATTCTTGAAAGCCACGAGCTCAGCGTCTATGAAGCGTTGGATAAAGATTATATCCATGGGGAACGCAGCAAACTTGACGCACATATCAAAACGTACGTTAAGCGAGCCATGGACGCCGGTGTCGAAAAGGTTAATGCACTGGTTTCAGAGGGGAAACCAGGCGAAGTGATCGTCAAAGATGTCATTCCACACGCCAATCCAGATGTGCTCATTATTGGTTCAATTGCTAAAAAAGGGTTTAAACGCCGCTTTGGGTCACAAGCTGCCTATATGGCTAAATATGCACCCATCTCAGTTTTAGTTATTCGTTAAAATTGCGCTGCTTGTAAAAGCTGTGACACGACTCAGCAGATTCTCGAGCTGATGTAAATAATGTCTATTCCGTCATTGTGCGGAATAGGCATTATTTGCGTCTAGAACAAAAAAAGGTAACAATCAATGCTGGCTAATATAGACTTATGACATAGTCGCCGTTGATTTGTGATGAAAATGAGACTTTTCTTCTAATTAATATCACTTTTTGCTTAATTACCAACTGAGCAAACGCCAGTTAATGTATAATAAAGGTAAAACAAACATTGGGAGGTGGCAGCATGCATAAGCTTTCTAATTATCGGCGATTATGGGCAGTGGTTGGTGTTGGTACAGTGTCTTTGGTTTTAGCCTTCGGTCTTCATCAAGCGACTTGGGCGCAACTATTAGTGACTGTTCTCGGTTCCTTAATTGCACTGCTGATGTTTATTGATATGGTTAAAACACTGCGGTCTGGTAAGTTTGGCGTGGATCTGCTGGCCATTACCGCGGTGATTGCGACCTTGGCGATTGGTGAGTACTGGGCGGCATTGATCGTGTTGCTGATGCTAACGGGTGGTGATGCGTTAGAAGATTACGCTGCCCATAAAGCCAATGCAGACCTTCAGTCGCTCTTGGATAAATCGCCCCAGCAAGCTCATTTAATGATTGATGGCACAATCAAATCCGTTTCAGCAGACCAAGTTGAAATTGGTGATCGTTTGCTGGTTAAGCCGGGTGAAGTGATCCCTGTTGATGGGACGGTTGTTGACGGCAGTACTACTTTAGATGAGTCATCACTAACGGGTGAGTCTCGGCCAATCGATAAAGCAACAGGTGACACAGTGATGTCAGGGTCAGTCAATGGTGACGCCTCAATTCAAATGGTAGCCGATCAAAAAGCAACGGACAGTCAGTTTCAAAATATTGTCCGGTTAGTTAAACAGGCGGAAGCACAACCGGCTCATTTTGTTCGGATGGCTGATCGCTATGCACTGCCGTTCACCATTTTAGCTTATCTGATTGCAGGGACTGCTTGGTTCGTTTCGGGCGACCCAGTTCGGTTTGCTGAAGTACTCGTAGTGGCCTCGCCCTGTCCGTTAATTCTAGCGGCACCAATTGCGCTGGTTGCGGGAATGAGTCGGGCAAGTCAAAGCGGGATCATCGTTAAAACGGGGACGACCCTTGAACGACTGGCTAAAATCAAAACGATGGCCTTTGATAAAACGGGTACGATCACGAAAGGGCATTTAAAAGTCAATGAGATTATTACCCAGCCCAACGTGGACCAAAAACAGTTACTAATGCTGGCTGCGGCAACTGAACAGCAGTCAAACCATATTTTGGCACGGTCATTAATGCAGGCAGCACCCGATCAATTGCCAACGGTAAGTGATGTTAAAGAAACCACTGGTGGTGGTGTTCAAGCTAATATTTCCGGTCAGCTGATTCGGGTCGGTAAAGCGGATTTTGCGATGCCTGACGGGTCGATTCAAAAAGTTGAGGATACCGCTGTGTACATGTCCGCTGATGATCACTATTTAGGTTGTGTGACCTTCACGGATGAATTACGTCCCGAAGCAGTGACGACAATGACGGAGTTACATGACCTTGGTATCAAGCAGCTGATGATGATTTCTGGTGATCGTCAATTGATTGCAACCAAAATTGCCAAAGCGGTTGGTATTGACCAAGTACACGCTGAATGCCTGCCTGGTCAAAAAATTGAAGTGCTGAAACAGGTACCGGAAAATGGTCGGCCGGTTGCCATGGTCGGTGACGGGGTAAATGATGCGCCATCACTGGTAACTGCGGATGTAGGAATCGCTATGGGCGCCAGTGGTGCGACCACTGCCAGTGAGTCTGCGGACGCCGTTATTTTAAAGGATGATTTGCGCCGCACCGTGATTGCCGTGAGAATTTCTCGCGCGACGATGCATGTTGCCCGTCAGTCGGTCATGGTGGGGATCATTATCTGTACGGTACTGATGCTGATTGCCAGTTTTGGTGTTATTCCGGCAATCTTCGGGGCAATGCTACAGGAAGTTGTCGATACCGTGGCGATCCTATGGGCACTGCGGGCACGCAGCATTGCCATTAAAGAATAGCTTTACTAAGTCCAGTAATGTTGCTTGCATTTTAAAATCATTCATTGTACGATTACACCTGAAAACTGAATAGATTTCTTCGGGGCAGGGTGTAATTCCCGACCGATGGTGACAGTTAGATTGAACAAGCAATCGCTACATGGCTGAAGTCCGTGACCCACGTTATTCGTGGTTGACCCAGTGAGAGTCTGGGACCGACAGTTAAAGTCTGGATGGGAGAAGAAAAGAACTATTTCGTACCATTGGTGTACACTTTTTTGTGTACCATTACCGTATGAAATCTTGTTTAGCTTATCAATAAAGTAGGCCCCGCATATTAATGCGAGGCCTTTTTTCGTGAGGTGAATAAGGTTTGATCGATTCAAAATTCATGCAACTGGCAGCGGATGCTGCTAGAAAGGGCACCGATACTTGGAGCAATCCTCAAGTTGGCGCGGTCATTGTTAATCAGCACCAAACGTTAGCGGTTGGTTACCATCACCAGTATGGTCATCGGCACGCGGAAATTGATGCGCTTTCACAACTAGACGAAATTAGTCAGGCCAAGGGTGCCACTATGTACGTCACCCTTGAGCCATGCAGTCATTACGGTAAGACGCCGCCCTGTGCCAAACGGTTAGCCGAAGTTGGGATTGCCAGAGTGGTGATCGGCCAGCTGGATCCAAACCCAATCGTCAGTGGTAAGGGAGTCAGAATCCTGCAAGACCACGGGATTCAGGTTAAGGTGCTGAATGATTCACTGGGATTAAATGTGGCCTATAACTTTTTTTATCAGTATCAGCGGCCGTTAGTGACGCTTAAGTACGCCATGTCGTTGGACGGTAAAACAAACGGTCCCAAAAACGAGCGAACCATGTTAACAGCAACCGCCGCACAGCAAGACGTACAGCAGTTAAGAAGCCGTCAGCAAGCTATTTTGGTAGGTGAGCATACCCTCTCAGTGGATGATCCGCGGTTAACGGTTAGGACCTCAGAAATGGTCTTTCCGCCCATTCGAGCAGTGTTAGTTCACCACGTCGATGAGATAGAGCGGCATCGTCATTTGCTGGATCAAGCCGCACCGACGTGGGTCTTCAGCGAGACGCCCTCGACGAGAGAACTGCCGGTCAACGTGCAGGTCTTTACGGATCCGCACTGGACACCAAGAGGGATTGTTCAGTTCTTGGCTAACAAGGGGATTCAATCGCTGTTGGTAGAAGGGGGCAGCCACCTTCAAGCTGACTTTATTGCGGCCAACTTGGTTGATGATGTGGTGATTTACGTTGCGCCTAAGATGTTGGGTGGAACCGGGTTACCAGCAGCAATTGGCCAATCATTAACCGCCCAAACCCACTTTGAAAAACCAACGATCTCGCTGCTGGGTTCTGACGTTCGGATTCAGACAAGGAGGGTGTAGGCATGTTTACAGGCATTATTAAAGGTATCGGCCACGTTGTTTCAATCGAAAGACTGGCAGATACGGCAAAATTAACCATTAAGGCACCGCTAATCAGTCAATTAAAGCCGCAACTGGGCGATAGTTTGGCGATCAACGGTATTTGTTTAACGGTAACGGATGTAGCACCAGACCAGCTCTCCGTTGAAGTGATGCCAGAGACCACCCGGTTGACGAATCTCGGTCAGCTTAAGCAAGCTGACCGGGTTAATTTAGAACCTGCGCTAAAGGCTACCGAACGCTTAGATGGTCATTTCGTTTTAGGCCACGTCGATACGACGGCAAAGTTAATTCAGCAAAGTACGGATCAAAACGCGACCCGATTAACTTTTGAAATCGCACCAGAATACGATGATTACATTGTCAAAAAAGGTTCAGTTGCTATCGATGGTGTCAGTTTAACGGTGACTGAAAGTTCGCCACGGCAGTTTTCAGTGGGTCTCATTCCCTATACGCAAGCTCAAACCACGTTGGGAGACCGACGAGTTGGTGATTTAGTCAATATTGAAACGGATTTTTTAGGCAAGTACATTGTGGGCGCACAGCGAAAGGAAGCAGTCCAATGACAAACCAAGACTTAATTCAAAAAATCGAAGCAGCAGTTGAAACCCTTAAACAGGGGAAATTGATTATTGTGGCAGACTCACTTGACCGAGAAGCAGAAGGTGACATGGTTGGATTGGCTGAATACGTGACGCCTGAAAACGTGAATACCATGGTCACAAAGGCTCGGGGACTTTTGTGTGTACCGATGAGTGAGACTGTCGCAAACCGCTTAAAATTAAAACCGATGGTGACAGACGCCACGGATGCGTACGGTACGGCGTTTACTGTTAGCACGGATGTACGGACGACCACAACCGGCATATCAGCGTTTGATCGTTCAGACACGATTGCAGCTTTAGCTAAAAGTGATAGTGGTTTTGACGATTTCTATCATCCAGGGCATATTTTCCCGTTGATTGCCCGTGAAAATGGTGTGTTAGAGCGCGATGGACACACGGAAGCGGCGGTAGATTTAGCCAAGCTGGCGGGTGTCCAGCCGGTAGCTTATATCTGTGAGATCCTTAAGAAGGATGGCACGATGGCCCGGCGTAAGGATCTTAAGGCCTATGCGGAGGGAACTCAAACCCCGTTGATCACTATTCCGGAGTTGCAGCAGTATCGTCAGATCAAGACGATTGAAACCATTGCTAACGTTGATTTGCCGACGATTTATGGCACGTTTAAATTAAAGGCATTGAAAACGAGTGCGGATGGTGAACCAACCTTACTGATTACTAAAGGGGACATTCGTGGTCAAGCACCGGTTTTGGTCAGACTTCACTCTGAATGCCTCACTGGTGATGTTTTTGGATCAAAACGCTGTGATTGCGGCGCGCAATTAGCGGAGTCATTAAAGCGAATCGAACAGGCAGGCCGCGGAGCCGTATTGTACTTACGTCAAGAAGGCCGCGGCATTGGCCTGGCCAACAAACTAAAGGCGTATGAACTGCAAGAACGAGGCTTAGATACGGTTGAAGCCAACCTTCACTTAGGCTTACCAGCGGATGAGCGCAACTATGGCTTAGCTGCTGCAATCTTAAGGCAAGAGGGCGTCACGACCGTTAATCTCATGACGAATAGCCCAGATAAAATTCAGCAGTTAGAACAATACGGCATCAAGATCAACCATCGAGTTCCGCTTGAGGTTGGCTTGACACAAGAAAATGAAGCTTACCTAAAAACGAAGAAAAACAAGTTTCAACACCTATTAAGGGAGGTAAATTAAAATGGTCATACTCGATCATTCAAGAATCGCCAGCGGATTTAAAGTTGGCATCGTGGTGGCACAGTTCAATGAGCTGGTGACGGATAGATTACAGCAGGGGGCGATCCTACAATTAAAAAAGTATGGGATTAACGATGAAGCGATAACGATTGCTAAAGTCTCTGGTGCTCTGGAATTACCACGAATCGCTAGAAAATTAGCGGACAGTGGCAAAGTAGACGGTATTATTGCCCTGGGTGCGGTGATCCGTGGTGAAACATCCCACTATGACTATGTTTGTGCGGAAACGGCCAGCGGGTTAGCACAGGTTTCGTTGAATGGCCCCGTACCAGTGATGTTTGGCGTGTTAACCACCGATAATCTGGATCAGGCCATTAATCGAGCTGGTGGTAAGGGCGGTAATAAGGGCGCTGATTGTGCTGACGGGTTAATTGAAATGATTAATTTAGAGAAGCAAATTTAACGTCAACAAGCGCTGCTCCCATGTTTTTGCGGAGCAGCGCTTGTTAACCACTTATCATTTAAGAAAAAGTTTCACGTGAAACATTTTGTAGAAGCTAAGTCTTATTCTGTTTGTAAATGATCAAAAATGGCCTGCATATGAGTTTCAATTTGGTTCAGTTCAACAGCGTAACCCTTGAGCTCATCACCATATTTTGCGACTTTGGCTTGATCAACATCAGTTTTATAGCGTAACTTATGTTCCAAGCTGGCCCACAGATCCATACCAACGGTTCGCAGTTGAATTTCCACGGGGGTTGCAACTGGCCCCTCGGCCCGGAAAACGGGAACGGAGACAACCAGGTGTAAACTGCGATAACCACTAGGCTTGGGATGGGAGATGTAATCCTTGCGTTTTAGTAAGGTGACGTCTGACTGATTAGTTAACGCTTTTTCAACGGTGTTAATGTCTTCAAGGTAATTAGTAATGACACGGATACCCGCAATGTCAAAGATGTTGTTCTTAATGGCGTCAAACGAGAAGTCATATCCCTTCCTAGCTAATTTACGGATAAGACTTCGAGGCGATTTCATGCGGGTTTCGATGTGATGAATGGGGTTGTGGTTATCGAGCATTTCAAACTCAGTGTCGAGATTTTCCAACTTAGTGCCAAACTCCTTGGCCCCAGCTTGACACTGCTGATAGTAAACAAAAAATTGACGTAGTTCAGTTGCATCGTAATCACCTAATACGCGGCTCATTTCCTCAGAGATTTGATTAATATTAGGTAAGTTATCACGTTGTAGAATCATGGTCGGACTTCCTTTGATAAGACTATTTGACTTGTTTAACATGATGGTTATTATGAATGGGGTTTTACTGGCAGCGTACGGGTCAGCTGCCGATCTCCCCAGGCACTGAGATTTAGCAGCATTTGCTGCAGGTACTGTCCGTCCAGACTGAGCTGGTACTGGTAATCAACGGCTGAAACAACTAACTTCAAATCAACGAGTTCGTTAAGTTTGATCAGCAAGTTAAACGTTGAAATGCCACGAACAGCGCGGCGTAACTGCATAAAGTCCCGTTGCGAATCCGTTAAGTTGAGTAAAATCAGCGCGTACCATTTGTCTGAAATGACAGCTAATCCTGCTTTAGTGCCAATATTTAAATCTTGCATAGACAATCTTTTCACCACGCCTATTTTGAATTTAATCTCCATTCTAGTGGGTTTGTACAGTGGAGACCAGCATTTACACTTCACCTATATTATAGTAGAAATATGAAAGTGCTAAAAGTAAAGTACTGGGCTTGACTTAATGGGAATTAAGCGTAATATATTCTCCAATTAATGCATGCTTGAAGGGAGCTGGGCATATGAAACGCACTTGGATGATTACAGGAATGAGCAACAATTTTGGACAGCGCTTGATTCAAAACTTGATCAAGAAGGGTAAGCAGGCAACAACGAATGCCCAGAACGAATTAAAGATTAAATCACGTGACCAAGGTCAAGTTGATTTAATGATTAACTTACGTGGCTAACCATTTCATTTGAAGATAATAGTAAGGTTGAATCTTTTAAGGTTCAACCTTTTTTTATTTATCGGAAATGGTGAACAAAGGGTGGTTAAGATGTACTATGTATGTGAATAAGTAAACAATTCAGTATAGGCTCAATGAGTGAAAGGAAAGTCGGTGATCATCATGAAGAGCGAAAATAAGGCGGCAACGATGCCCTTAACCCAACTTTTAAGTGATTTGAAAACGAGCGATCAAGGTCTGAGTGAAGACGTGGCAGCTGCGCGATTGAAGACGGTTGGTCAAAATACGATTCACCGGCAAAAACAGCAATCGCAATTACTGATTTTCTTGAAGAATTTTACGAGTTTAATGGCGATTTTACTATGGGTCAGCGGCATCATTGCGATGTTAAGCGGCTCGGTCGAACTGGGAATAGCGATTTGGGCGGTCAATATCATCAATGGTGTTTTTAGCTATTGGCAAGAACACCGAGCCGCTAAGGCAACTGATTCACTAATGGCAATGCTGCCAACCTACACGCGCGTTCATCGGGATGGTAAAGTCAAGCAGATCAATGCGTTAGACCTTGTCCCAGGCGATGTATTTGACTTGCAGGCCGGTAATGCCGTTCCGGCAGACGCCCGGTTACTAGAAGCAACTTCGGTACAGGTCGATCAATCGGCACTGACGGGTGAAACCGTTCCGGAATCAAAAAGTGTTGAATTTACCCCTGGAGAGGGAAAGTACGCCGAATCGAACATTGTTTATGCAGGTACTGCTGTTGGTGCAGGGACAGCGAAAGCCGTGGTCATTGCCACGGGAATGGCGACCGAATTTGGTAAAATTGCGTCGTTAACTGAAAAACAGAGTAATCTGACGAGCCCATTAACTTTGGAACTGAATCGATTGACGAAGCAGATTTCGATCATCGCCATGATTATTGGGTTGCTGTTCTTCCTAACGGCCACTTTCTTCGTGCACTATCCAGTCAATCAATCGTTTATTTTCGCCCTGGGAATGATCGTCGCGTTTATCCCAGAAGGACTGTTACCCACCGTGACACTTTCGCTGGCTAGGGGGGTCCAAAAAATGGCCAAGCGGCATGCATTAGTCAAAGATTTGAATAGTGTGGAGACCCTCGGCGAAACAACGGTGATTTGCTCAGATAAGACCGGGACGCTGACTCAAAATCAGATGACGGTTAACCATATTTGGGTGCCCACGGGAGAGTTCACCGTTTCTGGTCAAGGCTTCGTTAATAATGGTCAAGTTGAGAAGGACGGCCAGCCGGTTTCAAAGGTGGGTACACCAGACTTGAATCGGCTGATTTCGATTGCAGCGTTGAATAACGACACCCAAGTTGAAAATAATGGGAAATTAAAAAAGCCCAAGATCTTGGGGACACCGACCGAGGCGGCATTGGTCATCCTTTGCCAAAAAGCCGGTTTCGATACGGCAGCACATTTGAAAATTATGCCACGGGTTAAGGAGCTGCCCTTCGATTCCCGCCGTAAAATGATGACCACGGTTCATCGTGAGGGTAACCAGCTTGATATTTACGTTAAGGGGGCGTTAAGTGATCTGCTTGGACAATGTACCCAAATTCAGGTCAATGGCATTTCCCGGGAAATAACGGCTGCAGATAAAGAAAGTATTGATGCTGCTAACGAAAAATACGCTGCTCAAGGATTGCGCTCCCTCGCTTTTGCCTACCGGTCAATTCCGTTTAAAAATCAGACTCAAGTTGATGGGTTGGAAATTGCTAATGCCGAGAAACAGCTGATTTTTGTGGGCTTAACGGCAATGTCAGATCCGCCACGGCCAGAAATTTATGGCGCCGTGAAAAAATGTCACGAGGCTCAAATTAAAATTATTATGGTTACCGGTGATAGTCAGTTAACTGCCAAGTCAATTGCGATGCAGATTGGTTTGACCTCTGATAAAGCACGGGTGATCACTGGTGCTGAGTTGGATACCCTAAATGATCATGACTTGAAAGAAGCCCTGCAGGAGGAAATTATTTTTGCCCGGGTCGCGCCAGAACAGAAGTATAAGATTGTTTCGACGTTACAGAGTATGGGTGAAGTGGTGGCCTCGACTGGTGACGGGGTCAACGATGCCCCAGCTTTGAAGAAGGCCAATATTGGGGTAGCCATGGGGGTCACTGGTACGGACGTTGCAAAAGACGCGGCCAATATGATCCTAACCGATGATAACTTTGCTTCGATTGTGGCAGCCATTGAAGAAGGCCGGGTCGTCTATAGTAATTTGCAAAAGTTTCTGCTTTACATTCTCAACTCTAATATGCCAGAAGCGGTCCCCTCAGCACTGTTTCTGTTTAGTCGAGGATTGATCCCGTTACCATTAACGATTATGCAAATCCTAACGGTTGATTTAGGCACTGATTTGCTGCCTGCTCTAGGACTAGGGTCTGAGGCAGCAGAGCCTGGCGTGATGCAGCAACCGCCACGTGCTAAAACCGCGCACTTATTGAGTAAGCGGATCCTTTGGAAGGCTTTTGCGTGGTATGGTGCCATTGCTTCCGTCATTTCGACGTTGGCCTACTTCTTTGCTAATCTGCAAGCAGGATGGCCGAACCGTGCTCTGCTTTCAAGTGGTGTTGGGTACAGTCGGGCGACTACGATGACATTGGCAGCCATCATTTTTTGCCAGATTGCAGCGGCTTTGAACTGCCGAACGGAAGAAGAGTCGATCTTCAAAGTGGGGATTTTCAGTAATCATATTATCTGGGTAGGAATCGTTGTTGAAGTGCTCCTCTTGATGATTCTCTCTTACACGCCGGTATTACAGAGCGTCTTCCATATGACACCGTTATTAGGCCAGGATTGGTTATTCTTGTGTGTGATCCCGATTCCCATTGTCTTAGTTGAAGAGGGCCGTAAGTGGGTTCAGCGGAAACGAAAACGAAGCTAGATATTTTGACAATAACTGAATCAGGGACAGCCTAACTCAAATCTGAGGATTGTTAGGCTGCGGTTGTGCCATAAAGCGATATCGACAAGGATTTAATCTAATTTCTTGACGTACACACAGCCTAAAATTTGCTTTAGTTCATGACTTAAATATAGCCTTAACCTGCTCTACAACTCAGATTCCGGCCATATAACACCAAACAACGTCATCCCGATAAACCCATCGGAATGACGTCGTTTGGTGTTATATTCTGGAATCTACCGAGTTGTGTCACAGCCTCAAATAACACGTCGCTGTCGCTAGTAATCAGAGGGCGTAACGGTTGACAAACCCTTTATTGACTTGTAGTCTAATCAATTAGTTAGGTAACTTGTCAATTAAGTTAACAGTGACAACTAACGATGGTTAATTTTTGTAAGAGAGAAGGCAGTTACGTGTTAGAGAAAACCGTGTACCGACAATTATTGAGCCGTGCATTTGATATTCCCGTTTCAGTAACATACTGGGATGGTAAGGAAGAAACTTATGGTGACGGCGAACCGGTTGTTAAAATCCGGTTTAATGAAGAACTTCCGTTGAAGAGCTTTACTGACGAGCCAACTTTAACATTAGCCGAAGACTATATGAAGGGTGCCATTGAGATTGATGGCAGCATTCAAGAACTGGTGGCTTCAGCCTTCCGTTCAACTGATAGTTTTTTGACCAATAATCCGTTTATCAAGCATTTTCCGAAAATGTCCCATTCTGAAAAGAAAAGTCAAAAGGACATTCAAAGTCATTATGATATTGGTAACGACTTTTATAAAATGTGGTTAGATAAGACGATGACTTATTCGTGTGCTTACTTTAAACACGATGATGATACGTTGGAAGAAGCCCAGGTTAACAAACTGCACCATATTTTAAATAAACTAAAACCAGAACCTGGTAAACGGCTGCTGGATATTGGTAGCGGCTGGGGGACACTGTTGATCATGGCCGCTGAAGAATACGGCCTCCATGCTACTGGTATCACCCTTAGTCAAGAACAATACGACTACACCCAGCAACAGATCAAAGACCGTCACCTTGAAGGCAAGGTTGATGTCTTGCTGGAAGACTACCGTGAAGTCCATGATCAGTTTGATTACGTGACTTCCGTTGGGATGTTCGAACATGTTGGTAAGGAAAACCTTGGCCTCTACTTTAAAAAGGTTGCCGATTTCATGAAGCCAAACGGCCGTGCTCTGATTCACGGGATTACCGGCCAGCATGAAGGTGCCGGAGTTGATCCATTTATTACGAAGTATGTTTTCCCTGGCGGATACATCCCGAATGTCGCAGAAAACTTACAGCACATTATGGACGCTAAGCTGCAATTTTCTGATATTGAACCGCTGCGTCGCCATTATCAAAGAACGCTTGAAATGTGGTTTAAAAACTACCAAAAAGTTGAAGATAAGACGGCCGAAAAGTATGGGAAAGAATTTGCCCGGATGTGGAGCATGTATCTTCAAGCCTGTGCCGGCTCATTTGAAGGCGGCAACATCGACGTCATGCAGTACTTACTGGTAAAAGCACCCAGTGGCACTGGCCTGCCGATGACCCGTCAGTATGTGTATGATGCTGATAATAAAGAGATTGCGCAAAATGCCTAGCATGCGATAAAGGCTAGAATTTAAAGTTAATAAAGCCTATTCCGGGAAACGTTGTCGGAATAGGCTTTATTTGGATTAAATGGATCGAATCAGTTAACAAACCCACTTTAATATCGCTATGATAGACTTAGGATTATTAATGGAGATGGTAATTTGGTTTCAGTTCAGGTGGTTGAAGCATTTATTCGGGGAAAAGTGAGCGATGAAAAGTGTGAGGACACCATTGTTAATACACCAGACTTTATTGGCATTGTTGATGGTGTCACGAGTAAGTCGAACTTTACGTATCAAGGGAAGACAACTGGCAAGTTGGCTTCCACGTTAATTGCGGGTGTTTTAGAACGGCTGCCAAGGGACGCCAAGCTGACCGCATTGATCGAACAGGTGAATCAAGAATTTGCTGCGTTTTATGACCGAATTCATTTTACAGCTGATCGACGCAGTCAGGGCCTTCAGGCAGTGGCGGTCGTTTATTCACGGTTCCGTAATGAACTGTGGCAGATCGGTGATGCGCAAATTAACTTGGATGGCCGACTACTGACTAATCCTAAACCAAGTGACCTTGTCCTATCGAATATGCGTAGCTTGATTTTGCGCTTGTCTGCAGACGGCCAGCAACAAGATCCCGGTCGTCAGGCCATTTTACCCTGGATTTTAAAGGCCACCCAATTTGCTAATTCAACTGATCGTGAGTGGGGATACGCCATCTTTAATGGCCAATCAATCCCAGCTTCATTGCTGAAGATCTACCCGTTAACTCAAGAGCCACATGAAATCGTTCTAGCCAGTGATGGTTATCCCAGAGCTGCGACCAGTTTAGCTGAATCAGAGGCGGAACTCAGAGCTGTCCTGCAAAATGATCCAGAGTGCAGTCATCAGTATCGGTCAACGAAGGGAGTTGTACCCGGTAATCGCTCGTTTGATGATCGCAGTCTGATTCATTTCAAAGTGACACCAGCAGAATAAACCAAAAAAGCCGCCGGAATATGGCGGATGAACTCAGGGTTCATCTTTCATATCCCAACGGCTTTTTTGGCCTTGAACAGGCTTAAAGGTTATTTTTTGGTGTTAGCTGCGGTGCGCTTAGCATCCCGGATGACTTTCATCGCCCGTTTTCGGGTCTTTAAGCTGGGACTCTTAAGACGACGGTAAGCGCTAGCCAGATCACTTTTTTCCATAGGTAATCTCCTTGTGTTTTACCAAGATGCCTTACGGACGCCAGGAATTTGACCAAGGTGCGCGTATTTCCGAAAATTCAAGCGAGACATATTGAACTTACGCATGTAGCCACGCGGTCGGCCGTCTAAACCATCCCGGTTACGTAACCGGTTAGGATTAGAATCCTTGGGTAGTCGTGCTAAGGCCTCGTAGTCGCCCTGAGCTTTTAATTCACGCCGAATAGTTGCGTATTTGGCGATCAGCTCACGCTGCTTATTGTACTTCGCAATCTTTGATTTCTTTGCCATATTTCCTCCAATGACTTAGTGATGTAGGTGTAACCAACCATTAAGTAATTACTCGGTTAATAGCGTTAGCAGTATTATAATCTGTCACAACAACGGTTCTAATCTACCAATAATTGCTTCGAATTACTACTATTTTGACTTGGTTTAATTAAACTGTAATAATTACGCTTTGCAGCTGATACAGAGCAGCAGTAATTATGGTAAAATGATAACTGAAAATTGAATGCACTAGGGGCGCCATTTGGCTGAGATAGATGAATCTAGTCCCTTCGAACCTGTATAGTTAATACTTGCGAAGGAAAGTGTACGTGAACATCAAAGAAATGATGATCTTTCAGTGCGCGGAACCAACTGCGGCTGGAAGATTTTTTGTTTGGAAAAGGGGCTTTTAGATTGGGTAATACGAAACCGAGCGGGCTATTTCTGCTCTGGATGGGTGCAGCGATTTCAATCGCTGAAATTGTGACGGGGACGTTGATTGCACCATTAGGTTGGAAAAGTGGGCTACTCGCCATTTTGATTGGTCATATTATCGGCTGTTTTGTCTTTTTGTTGCCAGCCGGTTACTTGTCAGCGCAACAGAATCGGACAGCGATTCAAGCCACTCGAACGGTTTTTGGACAACCAGGTGTCTGGCTGTTTTCGTTGCTGAACGCGTTGCAGCTGCTAGGTTGGACGGCGGTGATGATTGTCAACGCCCAGCTGGCGATGAACGGACTTTCGAAGGCGCTGTTCAACTACCGCTCCGTATTAGTAATGTCACTAGTCGTAGCCGTATTGATCGTCGTTTGGCTGTTAATGGATCATAAATGGCTCTTTAAGGTGAACAACGTGATCGTGGTGCTTTTAGCTATCGGAATGGTACTGATGCTTTGGACCATTATTAAAGAGGGCCGGCTGCAAAACAGTGCCAATTTGGCACCATTAAGTTTTGGTGCCGCGGTTGAATTAAACGTCACCATGGCACTTTCGTGGTTACCACTGATCGGCGACTACACCCAGCATACTGATCAACCCTTTAAAACCAGTATGGCCAGTGTTTGCGGCTACTTTATTGCCAGTGTTGCCATGTTTTCCCTGGGGCTGTTCACGGTGATTTTAACTGGGCAAGCCGACTTTACAACGGTGCTGTCCCATTCCAGCATGGGGATGATTGCTTTACTGGTGATTGTTTTTTCAACGGTGACAACGACTTTCATGGATGCCTACTCTGCTGCTACTAACATTGCTAACTTGGTGAAAACCAAGGCCGTGAATCTGGTAGCTATCGGTGTGACGATTTTAGGCTTATTGATTGCGCTATTTGTATCAATGGCCTATTATCAAAACTTCTTAAATGCCATTGGCGCAGTTTTCACACCCTTGTTTGCAATTTTATTTGTCAGCGTCTTTTTGATGCATCAACGGCTTTCATTACCGCTGAACTTTATTTGGTGGCTGATTGGTGTCGTTGGTTATTCGTGGTTGCAAAAGTTAGATTTCTTCTTGGGGACGACCTTCTTCTTGCTACTGGTTCTGGGATTAGGGGTTTATCTGACCGGATTAGTGACGAAGAAATACCCGTTGATGACGGATTAGTTGAGTGAGAGTCGCTTAAGAAGAGCATAGAGAGGAATAACAGTTATGAACAAGAAAGTTTATTATTTAACCTTAACGTCCGTTCTTGTTGCTTTAGGGGTTATCGGTGGCAGTTTGTTTGAGTTCACAGTGGGTGTGGCAAAAGTTGCTCCGATGCAGCATTTGATCAACGTTGTTTCGGGTGCTTTATTAGGCCCGTGGTGGGCAATGACGCAAGCCTTTCTAACGTCATTGATTCGTAATCTGTTAGGAACTGGCACGATTTTAGCCTTTCCCGGTAGTATGTTCGGTGCCTTTTTGAGCGGCCTACTGTTCAGATACACGAAGCGGCTGATTGCGGCGGTGTTCGGTGAATTGATTGGGACTGGTATTATCGGCGCTATTGCAGCTTATCCGATTGCGGCTTGGCTATTAGGCGCTAAGGGGGCCCTCTGGCTATTTGTGCCGAGCTTCTTCCTCAGTGCACTCGTGGGTTCAGTTATTGCCTATGTGTTATTGAAAAGTATCTGGGCAACGGTTATTCAGCCGCAGTTGAATCGAATTAATAAGTAGTGTGAAAAAATAGCGTGCTGACCAGTCGTGAGACTGTCAGACACGCTATTTTTTTGCAGTTAAATAAGGTGGTAATGATCGTCGGTTAACATAAAGCTGTCCTTCAAACCGGATGTAATGGCAACTCTGAAGTCGCGGGTGACAAAAATAGCGTCCAGCCCGGGCTGCTTTTCAATCATGGGAATCCCCTTTTCGATATCTTGGTAGAAAGCTTCAGTAGTCCAAATATCGCCATCAATGGAGAGGTCACTCACAATAGTGACACTCTCCAAATCGTTTTGAATCGGATAACCGGTCTTAGAGTCAAACATGTGATGGTAGTTGTGACCGTTGATAACCAAGTAGCGCTCATAGATGCCAGAGGTGACGATCGATTTTGCGGGGGTGGTTAAAACGCCCAGTGCAACGTGACGTTCTTTTAAAGGGTTCTGAACGCCAATTCGCCATTGGCCATTTGTATGCGCACTGTCACCCACTAACAGGATGTTACCGCCAAGATCGATGATGCCGCTTTTGACACCGCGCGACACCCATAAATCCTTGATAGCATCTGCAATGTAGCCTTTAGCAATGCCACCCAGATCGATTTCCATTCCCGGCTTAGTGAGGAAAACGGTTCGATTCTGATCGTCTAGCTGGATATCGGCAGGATCAATGAGCTGCAGGCGTTCTTTAATGTCTGCATCAGACGGCAGGTTAGCACCATCAAAACCAATTTTCCAGAGCTTGACCAGTGGTCCAATGGCGGTATTAAAGCCCAAGTGCCAATTGCTGACTTCCACTGCACGTTTAACCAGTTTGTAGGTGATTTCTGAGACCTGAACGGGTTTTTGGCCCGCAGCATGGTTGACCGACATCACTTCAGAAACGGGGCGGTTAACCGTCAAAATATCTTCATAGTGCGCAATCAAGTCATTGCCTGCATCGAGATCTGCTTCGGTTGCTGGTTCGTTCACCGAGAGGGTTATGGCTGTTCCTAAGCCATAGTATTTTTTTTGAATCATCAAGGAGTCACGCCTTCCATAAAAAGTCTTATTAAAAGTCTTATTAGTTTAAGATAACACAAAACCGCGTTGACTGAATATAGCAGTCAACGCGGTTCATTACTATCTGAAAGGTCTAACAATTGTGAGAATGAATTTGCATTTCATGAGATACGCGTGATTAGGTGTTACAAAGCTACATGCTTGATGAGGTAAGACGCTCTAGCGGCTCGTAACACCCAAGGACCCTATTGAGTAGTTTCTTTCATACACTATTCCTCCATTTCTACTGTGATGAAAAACTTATGTATACCAATTACGGATGGACAAGGTCACTTCCTTTAATTGGATTGCCGTTACTATAACATTAAATTAAAATGAGTGCAACATTAAGATAAAATTAGATAAAGGTATCAGATCCATACTCAGCCAATGACTCAGAGAACTTGCCATTTAGCCGAGAGCAGCGTAATTTAAAAGGTGTATCAAAGAGATAGAGAGAAGAGAGGGTCAAAATTGAAAGTTGAAAAACTGACAAAGCTGACGGAAACAAATGAGCAGGCACTGATGGCGATTTGGCTTGCGGGAAATTTGGATTCTCACCCGTTTATCGCTGCAAAATACTGGCAGGATCGCGTCTCTGCAGTTTCAAAGCAACTGGCGAAGGCGACGATTTATGTTGTGCTGCAAGACGATCAGATCATTGGTTTTGCGGGAATGATGACGAATTATCTAGCTGGTTTATTTGTTAAACCGGGTTTCCGTGACGAGGGGATCGGCAGTCTTTTGCTGTTCGCGCTGAAATCAGATTATAAACAAATTCGTTTAAGTGTCTATGAAAAAAATAGTAAAGCAGTTCGGTTCTATGAGCGCCAAGATTTCGACAAAATTGACCGTTCATTAAATCCAGAAACCAATGAAGTTGAATTAAAAATGAAATGGAAAGAATAACCGTTATTTGGTCAAAACTAGATGTTGCTGGCTGCTGCTAATATCGCTTTCTCCTAGTCTTACCAGGTGTAAAAGGCTTATAATAGACGTGTGATTTAAAGAGAATTGAACAGTTCAGTCTTGAATTGATAATCTTATGTTTAGGGGGGCACTATCCAATGGGGATTATTTTGGTATTTATATTTGGCATCATGACTATCATGGGGGGATTATCATGGTGGTATGCAGCACATTATAATGGCTTGGTCGGGACAACTGCGATTTTGACCATCATCAGTGTGGCTGGTTTGCTATTCAGCTTTGGTTACGTTTATAAAAATGGTTGGGTGAAGCCAAGACAGGATCAGACAGTTGCTCAAAAGGCCAACGTTAAATCGAACCAATATTTTGCTCAAAAGAGTTCGGAAGCTGCTTCAATTGCTCTGCAGCATAAGGCAGAACAAAACGTCTTGCAGCAGTTACAGAAGTCGTACAGCGAAAAGGTTGGCGATGTTAGTTTTGATCAGGAAACTAAGACGTATACGATCACGCCAACGAATGCTAAGTACGTTAAAGCGGTCAAGACAATGTGGCAATATCCGAAAACCAATGCTAAATCGATCAAGACGATGTCAGACAACTATTTAAAGATGTCACAGTCAATCGACAAATCATTAAAGAGCAGCTACACCCTTCAAGTCAAACAATCAAAGAGTGGACCTGTCATTTTATCAATAAAGGATGGCAAGGCCAGCATCATGAATGAGAGTCAACAGAAATAGAATTACGGTTTTGAAAAGTAATCTGCGAAGCATGGCATAAAATTCAACTGAATTTTATGCCATGCTTTTTTGATGCCCCAAAGTGGACATCCCCTGAAACGGTGGTATGTCTAGCCCAATTGTGCCTTTTTTCACGATCAGCAGGAAGTCATTTAAAAATTAAATAAATTTAGAAACAGCTTGACAGTCTAGATGGAAGGGCTTACATTTAGTTATGCAAACGTTTGTGCAAACGTTTGCACGAAATAACTTCGATTTAATTTGAAACGGAACAGCGACATTTGATTGATTGCAATTATTGATAGAAAGGCTGTTCTGATAAAAAGACACCACTTAATGCCTATCTGGCCAATACCGTTAAGCGATGTTACAAAATCATTTTGTAAAGGGATGTATTGAGATGGAAAAATGGTGGGAAAACGCAGTTGTTTATCAAGTTTACCCTGCAAGTTATCAAGATAGTAACAATGATGGGATTGGCGATTTACCTGGGATCACTGAACGACTAGACTACATCAAAAAGCTGGGTGCCGACATTGTTTGGCTAAGCCCAATTTACAAATCACCACAGGTTGATAACGGGTACGATATTGCGGATTATCAAGCAATCAACCCTGATTTTGGGACGATGGCAGATTTTGATGCGCTGCTGGCAAAAGCCCATGATTTAGGTTTGAAGATTATGATGGACATTGTTGTTAACCATACTTCGGATCAGCATCAGTGGTTCAAAGAAGCCTTAAAGGGTAAGGATAACCCCTATCGTGATTACTACATCTGGAAAGATGGTAAAAATGGAAGCGCTCCCAACAACTGGGGTTCCTTCTTCACCGGTCCTGCTTGGGAAAAGGATGATCAATCTGATCAGTACTACCTGCATTTGTTTGCTAAGGAACAGCCAGATCTTAACTGGGAAAATCCTAAATTACGCCATTCCGTTTACGACATGATGAACTGGTGGGCAGATAAAGGGGTTGATGGTTTCCGGATGGATGTCATTAACTATATTTCTAAGCCAGAAGGTTTGCCAGACGCCAAGAAGAACCCCGACGATCTGTACGCTAACCCTGAACCAATGGTTGCAAACGGCCATCGGATTCATGAATTCCTGCAAGAAATGAATCAAAACGTAATGAGTAAGCACGATGTCGTAACCGTTGGTGAAGCACCATCCGTTACCACTGATGAAGCCAAGAAATACGCCAACTTAAACAACCAAGAGCTGAACATGGTCTTCCAGTTTGAACACATGTGCTTGGATGGCAATGATAATCCAGCTCTAGGGCGTTGGGCTGATAAAAAGGCGAGCTTAAAGGATTTACGGGCTAACTTGTCAAAATGGCAAGAAGCTTTAGCTGGTAAGGCCTGGAACTCTCTCTATTGGAACAACCATGACCAACCTCGTGTTGTATCACGTTTTGGCGATGACAGTACCGAAGAATACCGGGTATTAAGTGCCAAAATGCTGGCAACCATGCTGCACATGCAGCAAGGAACCCCATACGTCTTCGAAGGTGAAGAAATCGGTATGACCAACGCCTACTTCGATAAACTGGATGATTACGTTGACCTTGACTCCATTAATTCTTATCACCAAATCGTTGATCAGCAAAAGCTGGTTGATGGTAAGACCATGATGAAATACATCGCTAAGCACAGTCGGGATAACGCACGGACCCCAATGCAATGGGACAGCAGTAAAAACGCAGGCTTTTCTGACCATCAAACTTGGGAAAAGATGAATCCGCGGTACCACGACATTAACGTCAAGCAAGCTCTGGATGATAAAAACTCGGTTTTCTACTACTACCAAAAGCTGATCAAGTTACGTCATGAGTTACCGGTCATTACCAATGGGACTTATGCGCTAGTTGACGGCAATGATCAGGATGAACAAGTTTATGCCTACACCCGGAAGAATGCTGATACGACCTTGCTGGTGATCTTAAATTACACCAAGGAAAACGTTCAGCGGCACTATGATGTTCCAGCCAATGCCAAAGTGCTGATCAGTAATTATTCAGATGATCAGGGCGATAATATCCGTCCTTATGAAGCAAAAGTCTATCAATTTTAACGGATTAAATGAGGAGTGTGACAAACATGGAAAAAGCTTCAACGGTTTCTTTAAAGAAGGGTAAAAAACCGGAATCAGAACCAGTCGAAACGGTTGCTGACGCCAATTTACCAACTTTACCAATGAAGACGATTTTAGCCATGACGTTTGGCTGTATTGGGGTCAACATGGCGTTTACGTTACAAGGATCGCAAATGAGCCGGATTACCCAAACGATTGGTGTTAATCCTAATAGTTTAGGCTTCTTCTTCCTGTTGCCCCCATTGTTAGGGATGTTGGTTCAGCCATTGTTAGGTAAGTATTCTGATAGTACTTGGACTAAGTTTGGCCGGCGGATTCCTTACTTGCTGGTTGGTGCCCCAATTACCGCCATTGTGATGGTGATGTTACCATTCACTGGATCCTTTGGTTTTGGTTATGGTTCTCTAACGGCGCTGATCTACGCCGCGGTTGCCATTGCCCTGATGGATATGTTTAGTAATATCTGTTTGGCACCATTCCGGATGCTTGCTGGTGACATGGTTAACAACAAGCAAAAGAACTCAGCTTGGTCATGGCAACAGATTTTTGGTTATGCAGGTGGTATTTTAGCTGCACTGCTGCCATACTTACTGACTAAAGTTGGTTTGGCCAACACTGCTGCTAAGGGTAAGGTCCCAGATACCGTTATTTGGGCTTACTTGATTGGGGCTGCTATTCTGTTAGTGACCTGCGCAGTGACTATTTTCAACGTCCATGAATACGATCCAGAAACTTACGCTAAGTATCACCAAATCGCCGTTAAGACGAAAGCAACCTCAGTTAGTCTGTGGCAATTAGTTAAAAAAGCACCACGCTCATTCTGGGAATTAGCAGTTGTTCAATTATTCAGTTGGATCGGGATCATGTACACCTGGACTTACGCAACGGGTGCCATGGCTAAGAACATTTGGAACACCACCAACCCAACTTCAGCCGGCTTCCAAGCCGCTGGTAACTGGTATGGTGTCATGACGGCCTTCTACAGTGTTGCCGCATTGCTTTGGGGCTTCGTTTATGCTAAAACTAAGCCTAATCAGCGTAAATTCTGGTACTCATTTGGCCTATTTGCGGATGCATTGAGCATCATCATTGTTGCCCTGACGCATAATCAGTGGATCGCACTGGCTGCGTTTGCCCTTTATGGTATCGGGAACTTTACCATTAATACTTTACCATTCACAATGCTGACCTCTTCATTGCATGGTGAAAATGAAGGTTCTTACTTGGGATTATTCAATATTGCGGTCTGCATGCCGCAAATCATCGGTTCTTTGCTCAGCTTCTGGCTCTTCCCACTGTTAGGAAACAGTCAACCAATGATGATGATCTTTGGCTTCATTGCAATGATCATCGGTGGACTCTCAGTCGCCATTGTACATGAAGGTAAGTAGACGCGACTTTTAAGTGATGAAGTTGTAAAATTCAAGTGATGACAGGAAAGAAGGGACGGTACCAGTGATTACCATTAAGGACATCGCCAAAAAAGTGGGTGTTGCACCCTCAACGGTTTCACGGGTGCTAGCCAATAAAGCTGACTTTTACACGGCGGAAACCGTTGCGAAAGTCAAAACAGCCGCTCGGGAATTAGGGTATAAAAAGAACCAGTCAGCTGCCGATTTAGTTAAACAGCACAGTAATGTGATTGCGGCGGTAGTAAGTTCCGTTAAGACTAATTTCGCGGGTGAAATCATCGAAGAAATCCAAAAGAAGGCTGCCGAGTACGGCTACAAGTTAATCGTGGTTTACTCGCACAGTGCTGATCCCGTTGAGCAAAAGAGTGCTTTGATGACGGTGATTGAACGTCCTGTCATGGGTGTTTTGCTCTTATCGATGGCGCTGTCAGATGATAACTTAAAGTTGCTGGAAGAAGCACAGACGTCGTTTTGTTTCTTATCAATGGGCTTTGACGACGATCGGCCATTCATTAGTTCTGACGATCTGGCCATCGGTTACCAAGCAACGAAGTACCTGATTGATAAAGGCCATCGGCGGATCGGCTTTGCCGGGCTCGACCGGTACCCCAATACGGGTCGGTTGCGGTTAGCGGGGTATCAAAAAGCGCTAGCTGAAATTGGCGTGACGCCTGAGGATCATTGGGTTCAGTCGGGTGATTACAGCTATGAATCAGGACTTAGAGCCATGCAGCAATACGGCGCAAAGACTGATTTAACGGGTGTGGTTGCCGCCAGTGATATGGTAGCCATCGGGGTTTTAAATCAGGCCCACTTGTTTAAACTAAGCGTACCAGACGACTTATCGGTCATCGGGATTGACGGTACCGAAATGTGTGAAATCGTTCAGCCCCAGTTGACCAGTATCTCGCAAGACTTCTATAAAATGGGCGTTGCGGGTGTTGAACGGCTTCGGCAATTAGATTTGAAACAGCAAGTCGTTAAGAACAAACAAGAATTTGTCCCCACTAAACTGATAGAACGTGGCAGCGTGACTTATGCTGCTGAATAGCTTAAAAGCTCACTGATCGTTAATTTGATCAGTGAGCTTTTTTATACTTCATTTATTCAGCTGAGACGGGTTTTGAGACACCAGCCGTTTTTTGGTGATCATAAATAATCCGGGTGTGCTTGCTGACTCGCGTCAGAATCAAGTAGTGATTAGCGTTTACGGTAGATCGATAACCGCCATAGTAGTGGTAGCCAATTCGACGTGGCTGGACCCGCTTATTGAAGCTGTAATTGGTGAGCGGCAATTCGTTTGCCGTAATAATGTTAGCGTCGCCGTATTGAACCGTTTTGACCGGGTAGAGTTTGAGGCCAAATTGCTCACCGTGTGCCTGTTCAGTGGCTGTGAGCGGGTAGGAGACTGGTTTCGTATATTTGCTAGGATTATTATGGATAGCTTCGTTGATTTTTAAATATTGCTGCAGTGCTTTGATCTGTGATGGATCGCTTTTCGATTTTTGCAGGCGTTTTAAGTCGGCCTTAATGCCGGTGATGGTGTCAGCAACCCGACTTTGCTGTGCCGCTACTCCCGAACGAAAGGCTGTTCGATCTTGCTTCTTGGCCCATTTGATTTGTTCTGCCGTGGACATTTGAGCCAGGTCGCTTAAAGTGACGCGATGTTTCCCCGTTGGCAGCATATAAGTCATTGCCTGACCGTTTTTGAGAACAAATAACGCGCTAACAGTATCCTTATTTGTCACTTGAGTGTGAGATTGCGCAAAATGATACCACACGCGTGGCTTAGACGATTGACCGGATTTAACTAAAGCCAGTTTATGGCTAGGCTGGACCTGGGTTTGTTCATTACCGCAAGCGGTCAGGAAAAGACCAGTTAATAAAATTAATAGACTAAATAATAAGGGCTTAAAGCGGAACAACGGAATTCCTCCTAGAATTAATGCATTAAGACGCATGACGTTAAGCATTCATTTTACTATACTATGGGGAATAATAACATGAATGCAGTTAAATGAAAGCTAAATACTAAAAACAACCGGCTTTTGTCACAACTCCGGCATTTGAGTATACTGGTGATATTAGCACGAGAGTACATAAAGCCACAAACGTAATGGAGGCCAAAATATGACAGATTTTCGAATTGAATCAGACACGATCGGTGAAGTTAAGATTCCCGCTAAGGCACTGTGGGGCGCGCAAACAGAACGCAGTCGGCAGAATTTCCCAACGGGTGAGAAGATGCCGCTAGAAATCATTAAGGCGTTATTGCAAATCAAAAAAGCCGCGGCAACCGCAAATAAGGCACTAAAGACGATTGACGGGGCCAAAGCAGATTTGATCGTGGCAGCTATTGACACGTTACTGGCGCTGAGTGACACGGCCTTACGCAAAGACTTTCCGCTGGTGGTTTACCAGACTGGTTCAGGGACGCAAACCAATATGAACGTCAACGAAGTCGTGGCTCATCAGGCAGCCAAGCTTAATCCTGAGCTGGAGATCCTACCCAATGATGATGTGAATAAGGGTCAAAGTTCTAACGATCTTTTCCCAACGGCCATGAACATCACGGCGGCCAAGGCCGTTAGTAGTCTGGAAACGGCCACGCAACATTTGATTGATGAACTCAAAACTAAGCAAGCAAAATATTGGCGAACGGTAAAAATTGGCCGGACTCACCTGCAAGATGCGACGCCGTTGACTTTCGGCCAGGAAATTTCTGGCTGGGTCAGCGCGTTGACCCATGACCTGGATTACCTACAGACGTTGGGTAAAACGCTGAGTGAGTTGGCAATCGGCGGCACTGCGGTTGGCACTGGTTTGAACGCGGCTCCTGGTTTTGCCGATCGGATTGCTGCTAAGATGAGTGAGATTTACCACTTGCCGTTCACCGCCGACACCAATAAGTTTTACGGCTTAGCTCACCATTCAGGCCTAAATGTGGTCCATGGTGCCATCAAGACGTTAGCGGCCGATTTGATGAAAATTGCTAATGACGTGCGGTTCTTAGCTTCGGGTCCTCGTGCGGGTTATGGGGAATTGAACATCCCGGCCAATGAACCAGGGTCGTCGATCATGCCTGGTAAAGTCAACCCAACGCAAGCTGAGGCCATTACGATGGCTGCTGTCCGGGTCATGGGTAATGACGTGGTGGTCGGCTTAGCCTCAAGCCAAGGTAATTTTGAAATGAACGTTTATAAACCCGTCCTGATTTCAGCCTTCCTCGAATCAGCTGAATTATTAACGGGGACCATGAACGGGTTTGCTGATAAAATGATTCACGGTTTAAGCGTCAACTCAGAGCGGATGGCAGAATTAGTCCACCGTTCATTGATGACCGTGACGGCGCTGTCGCCGCACATCGGTTACCACGAAAGTGCTGCGATCGCTCAAGCAGCTTTGGCAGCAGGCACAGATTTAAAAACAGCTGCTTTGAAGTCCGGTTTGCTGACAGAAGAACAGTACGATGCGTGGGTCGTGCCGATTAAGATGACCAATATTGACCAGCAGAAAGCCACCCATGACGGAACAGATCAAGGACAGGAGGGATAAGATGGCAGCAAAATTTCATTTTCAACCCACCTCGCTGACGAAATTACGGAAGCACTACGACGTCATCGTCATCGGCTCAGGTGCTGCTGGCTTAACGGCTGCTATCCAAGCCCACGAATTAGGTCTATCACCCGTCATCCTTGAAAAAATGCCTCAGTTGGGCGGCAACACCAACCGGGCGTCATCCGGGATGAACGCTGCTGAAACGACAGTTCAATTGAAGCATCGCGTGGTCGACAGTTACGCGGAATTCTACAACGAAACGTTAAAGGGCGGCGGTGGCCGCAACAACGTTGAGTTGCTGAAGTACTTTACGGAACACGCTGTGTTAGCCATTGACTGGTTAGCTGATCACCACATTGTGTTGGATGAACTCACCATTACGGGTGGTATGAGTAAGATGCGAACCCACCGGCCCCATTCTTTAGCGGCTATCGGTGGCTTTTTGGTCACGGAACTGCTGAAGCAAGTGCAGCTCGCCCATATTCCGCTGTTTGCTGGCTTAAGGGTCACCGAGCTGACCACTGATGCAGCTGGTACAGTTACCGGCGTGCGTGCCACGACGGGCAAGCAGAGCGGGCCGCTGACAGCGGATGCCGTTATTTTGGCTACTGGCGGGTTTGGCGCTAATCCAGAGATGCTGACCAAGTACCGGCCGGATTTAAAGGGCATGAAAACGACTAATCAGCCGGGAGCTACCGGTGACGGCATCAAGCTAGCGCGGGCATTAGGCGCCAAGCTGGTGGACATGGATCAAGTGCAAGTGCATCCTACGGTTCAGCAGGATACGCCGCACGCTTATTTGATTGGTGAAGCGGTTCGTGGTGAAGGTGCCATCTTAGTTGATCAACACGGCAACCGGTTTGTTAATGAACTGGACACGCGCAAAAACGTGACAGCAGCCATTGATCAGTTAAATGAAAATGGTGCCTACCTGATTTTTGATCAGGGTATTCGCAATCGCGCTAAAGCCGTTGAGTTTTACGATTCAATCGGCTTAGTCCACACGGGTACGACCTTGACTGAACTCGCTGATCAGTTGGGCTTTGATGCGGCTACACTTCAGCAGACGGTTGCTAATTGGAACCGTGCTGTCGCCACTCAAAATGACGCAACGTTTCATCGGACCACTGGGATGGTACGCGCTATCGCCACCGCACCATTCTTCGCGATTCACATTGCGCCAGCTGTTCACTATACGATGGGCGGCATCGCTACTGATCATCAAACGGAAGTGCTTAACGAGAACGGTGCAGTGATCAAGGGGCTCTATGCCGCCGGTGAAATCGTCGGCGGCCTTCACGGCAATAACCGGATCGGTGGCAATTCCATCGCTGAAACGGTGGTATTTGGCCGCCAAGCTGGCGAGCAGGTTTTTAAGTATGTGAGTGAAAAATAGCCTAATCGTGCTTCAAAGCTCAGATTCCGGCCATTTAACGCAAATAAGGCCCATTCCGGAAGTTCATTGGAATGAGCCTTATTCACGTTAAATTCTGGAATCTACCGAGCTTTGACGCACACTGTTATTTTTGCTTCAAATGCCCATTAAAAATGGTAAACAACTCGGTTGCTTCAACTTCATTCGCATCTACTCGATTAACTAACTCAACCAATTCATCGTTGGTAAAAGTCAGTTCATAATCGTTTAAATCGGCTAAGGTCGCTACGGCAATCGCGGCTGTTTGTAAGTTCATATTCACAAACGGTTTACCGGAAATAATGGCGTCCAGCAAAAAGCCGGTTTTATTGGCGACCATTTCCCGCAGGTTTTGGTCATAGGCGTTAGATTGGGGAACCGCGATCACTTTGTCTAATTGTTCAGAGTGATTGATGCCGGGCTGTTGCCCGCCTCTGATGGCTAAGCGACTGTTGATAGCGACTAATTCATCTGCTGTTAGATAACGCATTAATTGTCACCCCGCATTTGGTTTAACGCACCTTCGAATTGATCGATGACCGTTTCCAAGCTTTGAAAAAATTGAGCATCGAGTTGAATATCATTTCGAAAAGAGACGTCGATGGCATCTCCCTTTTGAACAGCCAATTTACGAGCAATATTTGCGGGAATCGTAATGGCTAATGAATTGCCAACCTGGATGATTTGACGTTGTGATTTGATTTCATTCATGTGCTCAATATTTCCTTTCGTTATAACAAATTCATGATTTTATAGGTAGTATAGCATATTTGAACTATTTCGGCATAATAAGTTGTAAAGGTTACCGCGAACTAGGTAAAAATGAGACTATTTTGAGGAATCAAATCATTATAATGGCAAAAAGATTAAAAAATAATGTTGACATCCTCATTTGAAATGATTATGATTGGTTTTGTTAAATAAATTGCAAAACGCTATGAGAAAGTTAAGTAGCTGTTCAGCACCTGTAAGCGAGCTTCGTTAGGTGAGAGGAAGCCAGAGTTGAACAGTGAACATCCCTTTTGAGCGACGTACCGAAATAAAGTAACGTACGTTGGGCACTCCCATTATCGAGTTAGCGTATCGTCCTTGCGACCGTACGTGAAGAGGTTATTTTAGCGATAAAATAACAAAATAAGGTGGTACAGTGCAGAAGCACCCTTAGTTCACACAGAATGTGGACTGAGGGTGCTTTTTAGTTTTACATAGCGTATCAAACACATAAAGGTGGTGGTTTCCGTGGAAGGTCAGATTGAACACATTAGTCAGCTTCAAATGAATTCTCAATTATTTAGCTATCATACACATATTACGGAGGTCTTCAATCATGGAACAAGTCAAAGATTTAAATCCAAAGCCGTTATCAGTTAAACAATATCTAGTCGTCAGCTCAATGCTATTCGGTCTCTTCTTCGGTGCTGGGAATTTGATTTTCCCCATTCACTTAGGTCAATTAGCTGGTGCTCACTGGGGCATGGCTACGCTTGGTTTCCTAGTTACCGCGGTGCTCTTGCCAATGCTTTCAGTGCTGGCAGTGGCCGTTACCCGTTCAAAAGGGGTTTATGATATCGGTCGTCCCCTTGGTCCAGCGTTCGCACTGGTCTTCATGGTCATGATCCACGCCACTATCGGACCATTGTTCGGGACACCCCGGACAGCCACAATTCCATTTTCAGTTGGGGTTCAGCCACTGCTGCCTGCTAACATGGCACACGTTGGCTTGCTGGTTTTCTCAGTCCTTTTCTTCGGAACCGCTTTTCTCGTTTCGTATAAGGAATCTAACGTCATGACCAGTGTTGGTAAAGTGCTTAATCCAGTCTTTCTGTTGATGCTGTTTGCAGTCTTTGTTATGGGCTTTGCTCATCCAATGGGCACCGTTAGCAAAATGGCCGCTACCACGGCTTACCAGCACGCGTCATTCTTCAACGGTTTCTTACAGGGTTACAACACAATGGATGCTTTAGCCGGCTTGGCCTTTGGGGTTACCGTTGTGACGGCCGTTAACCAACTGGGTAAAACCACACCAAAGAGTAACGCTAAGGTGACGGCTCGCGCAGGGGTCCTTGCTACCAGTATGATCGGTTTGATCTACGTTGGGTTGATCCTATTAGGTGCCACAACTTTAGGTAAATACAAAGTTTCTGCAGATGGCGGGGTTGCTTTTAACCAATTAGTCACTTACTACTTAGGTACCCTTGGTCACGCTTTGCTAGCAACACTTTTGACAGTGACCTGCTTAACCACTGCTATCGGTTTGGTGGCAGCCTTTGCTCAAGACTTCCACAAACATTTCAGCCGTGTTAGTTACCGTCAATGGCTTGCCTTCATGTGTGCCGCTTCATTCTTGACCGCTAACTTCGGCTTGGATACCATCATCGCATGGTCGACACCAATGCTCATGTTCCTTTATCCATTTGCCATGGTACTGATCTTATTGTCAGTCTTTTCACCACTGTTCCATCGTGACGGGGTTGTCTATGCCTTCGTTGTTGCCTTTGCTTCAGTGCCTGCCTTCTTTGATATGATCGGTGCCTTCCCAGCTGTTGTCAGTCAAAGTGCCTTTGGTAAAGCGCTGACTGGTTTCCAGCAAAGCGTTTTGCCATTCGCGAACCTGGGTATGGACTGGGTCGTTCCAGCTGTAGTTGGTTTGGTATTGGGCTTAGGTGTCCACTTCTTACGGCCAGTCTTTGCTGCCCGTCGCAGTGTTGTTTCAGAACAAGTGCATAATCGTTAGAGCGTTTGACATAACTTGGTAGATTTCAGAATGTAACGTAAAAAGCCATTTCGACGTTTTTGGTCGGAGTGGTTTTTTATGTTATCGCTGATGTAGCGTAATATAATAGTAAGGAAATGAAGTAGATTTTGATCCGACGCGTATAATTAAGTTAGCAATGAGTTAAATGAAGGGCAGGTGGCATGAACGATGCATCAAGAATCGCTCTTTTCTAATCAATCGCAAAACGTCCCGCTTGCCAGCCGAGTGCGGCCTAAAGACTTGGACCAGTTTGTCGGTCAGCAGCATCTGTTGGGTGAAGGGAAGATTTTGCGTGAAATTATCGAAACGGATCAAGTTTCCTCCATGATTTTCTGGGGGCCACCGGGTGTCGGTAAAACCACGTTAGCTGAAATTATTGCTCATCAAACACACTCCAGCTTCTTGAGCTTCAGTGCTGTTGACAGCAGTATCAGTAAAATCAAGAAGATCATGAAACAGGCTGAACTAGACCGTGAAGTGGGGCAGCGCACGATGGTCTTCGTTGACGAAATTCACCGGTTCAATAAAGCCCAGCAGGATGCCTTTTTACCCTACGTTGAACGGGGCAGTATTATTTTAATTGGTGCTACGACTGAGAATCCTTCATTTGAGATTAATTCAGCGCTGCTTTCCCGCTGTAAGGTGTTCGTGCTGCATGAACTGAAGCAAGACGACATTGTGACGCTGCTCAATAACGCGCTCAGTAATCCAGCTGGTTACGGTAATCGAACAATTAAGATTACCAAAGATGAGATTCAGGCGATTGCGAACTTTGCTGATGGGGATGCCAGAACCGCTCTCAATACGTTAGAGATGGCGGTGCTGAACGGTGATAAGCAGGGTAATGAAACCACTGTTACGATGGCTGATCTCAGTCAGTTAATTACCAGAAAATTCTCCCTTTATGATAAGAATGGCGAGGAACACTACAACATTATTTCAGCCCTGCACAAATCCATGCGGAATAGTGATGTGGATGCTGCGATTTATTGGCTGTCACGGATGCTGGCAGGTGGCGAGGACCCGTTATACATTGCCAGGCGATTGGTGAGATTTGCCAGTGAAGATATTGGCTTAGCGGATACCAACGCCCTTAACGTGGCCATTAACGTCTTTCAGGCCTGTCAATTTCTTGGCATGCCAGAATGTGATGTTCATTTGGTAGAAGCCGTGACCTACCTCTCATTAGCGCCGAAATCCAACGCCATCTATAAAGCACGGCTGGCAGCGGCTAAGGATGTGAAACAAACGGCCAATGACCCAGTGCCGTTGCACATCCGCAACGCGCCAACTAAGCTGATGAAGGACCTAGGTTACGGTGAGGGTTACGAACTGGCGCATAACGCCAAGGATAAGCTGACCACAATGAAGACTATGCCGCCATCTGTGGATGGGCATGAATATTATTTGCCAACTAGTGAAGGCCATGAAAAACGGTTTAAAGACCGCCTGAATCAAATTAAGGCTTGGCACAAGCAAAATGGGTAAAAGGTTGTGTATAATAGACTTACTCATTACAGGGAGGGGTAGCCGATGCCACTGTTAGCCATTATCGTCGATGTGATTACCGCTTTTACTTATTTGTTTCAGGTCAAGTCAGGCTCAACGGGAGTTTATGTATTGGGAATCATCGTTCAAGCCGTCGCAACACTGCTGTTACTCGTTTGGGCTTTGACGTACCGACGGAAGAAGTATCGTAATCCCGTTATTTTTGGTTTTTTCACGGCCACATTTTCTTACGGCATCATCTTAATTTCCGTTGTGATCAATGCGTTAGTCTTCGTCTTATATCTGATGAACATTCTTGGGATCAATGGCGTTATTTTCAGTTAAAATAGTATAATTACCGCAGTTTTAAATGAATTGCTTATGAATCATATAACTAAATAGAAACGTGTACTAAAAGGGTTAACATTCATTTGTTAGGCCTTTTATTAGTGTTTTAAAATATTTTTAATAGGAACAATAACTGATATCTAAATCTAGTCAGTAAAGTCCGTGTTATAATCAAAGTGTAAGCGCTTTACTAAAAACGCTTAGCCTATCGTAAAATCTCTCTGATAAGACTATTTGTAATTAGGAGATCTACACGCATAGCGATTTAAATGCTATCTAAACTTCCTTTCATACCACAAACTTATACGCGTGCTCAACTACAACTCTTAATTGTGAGTCGTTTTGCGGGGGGATTTTGCTGTGTCAATAACGGATGATTAAGAGATAAAAACGCGGTAGATTTTCATGAATAATGCCTATTCCACGAAGTTTGTGGAATAGGCATTATTTTCGTGAAATGGCTGGAATCTACCGGTCTTGACGTTGCAACAAATCCGGGACACGGGCAGCGTAAACCTTACTAGAATGGTCACTGTAATCGCGATTGCAGAACCACAATAAAAATAAAGTGAGGTAAAAATTATGCCTATTGATGTTTCAAATACACCTGATATGTATGAAATTGATGCTACTGGCTCATTTACTTTCAACACTAAGGTCGGGGTCCGTAATGATCCCAACATGGATGCCACTCCGATCATCTATTATGAGCCTGGTGAAAGTGTTAATTATTCCCAAAAATTAAAAAATGGTAACCATCTCTGGTTATCCTACGTTGCAGCTTCCGGTGAAACGCATTATGTACCCTACGTCAACACGGATACCGGCGAGTACTTTGGTACTGACAGCAATGCCAGTGTTCAACCTATCGTACCACCAACTAGCACCGGTACAGGAACCGGTACAGAAACTGGTGAATTAGGTAGTTTAACCGGTCAAGCAGGTGCTGATGTTGCTGATCAAACGCCTGATGGCACAACGCTAACTGAATCTGGTCAGTTTACCTTTTCCGAACCCGCTGCAGGCCGAGCCTCAACGGACATGGATGCTGAGCATCTGGATTCATGGTCAATTGGAGAAACGGTCTACTACAATGCCAAGATTAAAGCTGACGGGCATTACTGGTTCCAATACGTAAATACTAACGGATCCACGTATTATGTTCCATACGCAACTATTAGTCCATTCCGTTACTATGGGACGGACTCCAATCCTGGCGACCCAGTTATTCCGCAAAAGGATACAGGGACTACTACAACTGGAACACCACGTTCACATACTGGGGTCGATACGGCCATGCCGGCCATGGATTCTAATCCTGAGCGTGAATATATTGGTGAAGGCGATCAATATATCTATCCAACAGTAGGTTCATTAACGCTTTTGTCTAATGCTTGGGGCCGTGCTAAACCAGTCATGGATCCTAATAATAAAGCTAATCAGATTCGTTTATATGAGAAAAATACTCTAATTAATTATACGGGGAAACTCTTTAACGATAATCATTTATGGGTTGTTCTCCGAAACGGTCAATATTTGCCTGTAAGTACGTATGCTAATGCTGAAGGTAACAACATGCAAGATGATGATGACCCTAAAAATTCATCTTCTTATGGTTATGTTACTGGAGATACAGGAAAAGTTCAACCAATTGAAGAATACTGGCCATACACACTTGTAATGAAACATGGCATGACCGATGTAGCATCGTGGGAAACCGCTGATGAAACTATTACTAATATTGATGCTACACAGGAAGTAATCCCTTCTAATGAAGAAATACAGGCTATGAATCAGTTTGCAGCCGAAATTGATGCGACAGCTACCGATGACAGTGTGTCAATTGCTTATATTACCGATACTCATGTCGATAGTTACAAATCATTAGCATCTGCACGAGTTTTACGTAGTATGCAATTAATGAGTTATTTTGCAAATCATTATGGTGTTGATTTAATTGTACATGGCGGTGATTTAAATGACGGTGTTAAACCAAAAGATCTTTCTGAAGCCGATATTAAACGCGCCATGGATACTTTTAAGCTGTCACATCGACCTTTCATTGTTTTACAAGGGAATCATGATGATAATTCAGGTTATGCACGTGATGAAACCCACTACAATGGCAATCAAGTTATCACCAATAATGAAGCTAAGCCATTACGTTTAGACCAATTTTCTCAATGGCTAAATGTACCTACAGGCAGTGCTAATCCAAACAATGCAATTTTTGGTAGCTATGATGTTCCTAATAGTGATGTTACCGTTCTTGTTTTGGATGGATTTGATATGCCAGATTATACAGATCCAACTCGCGAACAGTTTCGACATGGGCACACGGACTATTCTGATGCTCAACAAAATTGGTTAACTGAAACCCTCGCAGGAATCCCTTCGAATCGAAAAATCGTAGTCTTCGATCATATCGGTTTAGCTGGTATTGGCGCAGACAGCTCTTATGAAAGTCACTGGGAAAATGATATCGATGTTGATACAAGATATGAAAACACACACGCCAAATCTTACCAAGACGGAATTAAACATAGTCGTGCTATGTATGACAAATTAACCAATTATCAAAGTAGTCATCATAATATTTTAGGCTTTTTCGCTGGGCACACACACCGTGACAACTACAAATTATCTGGTAGTATTCAATTTGTTACATCACTATGTGGCATAGCAGATCGTGGCGATGGTAGAGAAAGTCGCCCTCTTGGATCCCTTACGGAGAATGGTTGGGGCGTTATTCAGCTAAATCCAAGTAAAAATCAAGTTATTCGACACCGGTTTGGTCCTATTGGTGAAGATAATCAAATTGCACCTTATACTGATCCTAATTACTTCTTAAAACAGTGGACTATTCCAGATAACTAATATCGCCTAGGTATGCTAAGGCATACCTAGCTACATAAATTCTTATTTAATCTCTTTTAGAAAATTTTACTAAATTGTTTCTCCAAAATAATCTGCTTATAATAAAAGAGCAAAGGGAGGATATTGAAATGAATTTAAAGAAACAACTAGGCTTGTCATTAGTTATCGTCGGTGGTTTGCTATTTGGTTTATCAACCACGCAGACAACGGCCCATGCCAGCACTTATTTACGTTATTACGAGAACATTCCTAATAAGACGGTCTCAGTAACTAACAAGAACGCCTACGTTTATAACAATGGTCGCTTATCACGTAAGGTCGGCACGATGCGTTACTACGGTTCAAAGGTTGAAGAATACTATGCTGCTCACGTAGTTAAGAACGGTAAGGCTTCAATCTACTATAAGTTCCGCATTGGCCACCGTACTGGCTGGGTATGGCATGGCTACTTGAAGTCAATTGCCTCAGGGACTGGGAATACAACTACCACCACGCCAACAAATACTGGTACAACGACTAGCGGTAAATCAATTGCCCCTGGTACTACAGTTGAAAATGAAGACTGGAATGCAATTGCAAGGAGAGATGGAGTCTATTCAGACACAGCTACTATAATGCAAATGTTCCCTGGAACTATTTATAATCGCAAGTTAGACTTTGTAACTGGTGCTTGCTGGAACACGAATGATGAGGCAGACTTTGACGATAGCGATAATAATATAAAGGAAATGTCACTTAGAGAGGGCGTAAATCCCACTGGTTTTGTTGCTATTAGATTCGATGCTTCTACCAATAAACTGGATGATTACGCCGCAATCGAAAAAGCACTCGACCAAGCTGGTTATGACGCTAGCGCGCGTGCTAAGTTTGCTGGCTGGTCAATTGGTGCTCAGTATGAAGAACCAGGAAATACAGATGAAGGCCCACAAGGCGGTATGGGCTTAGTTTTGTTGGTACCAAATCCATAAACTGAATAATTCATTTAGCAATTAATAAATTAAACAAAGATGACCTAATTGCACTTGGCCCTGTCAAGTTGACAGATGAAATAATATAAAATTCTGTGTATCTCTAAACGGCTTCACTCCAGTACTCATCTGGGGTGAGGCCGTTTCTTTGTGCTGAACGATTGTGATGATTGAAATATTCGATTCCCTTCTCAACCATCCTTACTAGATCCCGATACGTTTTCGGCATTGGCTGGCGTTCCATCCAACGCAATTTAAATTCATTCCACCAACGCTCCATTGGTGCGTTATCGTAAGGCGTTCCTGGTCGAGACATACTTCTGCTGCTGAGGTTTCTGTGGCACTCAGATTATATGCCAACAGGCGGCGTCCATAGAGATCAAGTACACCACTGAACCGTATCTTGTACTCACCATTTACACCGTAGGTTAATTCAGTTGAGTCCGACAACCAGACTTGGTTGGGCGTCTCTACATCAAAGTTTTGATTTAAAATGTTGTCCAGAATATGTTGCTCACTTTCCTTGCGACGCTTTCGTTTCTTAACGCGAATCTGACAGTGAATGTCCAGTTCTTGTTGCACGCGACGAACCATCTTGACGGTGACTGGAAACTTGATCTCATCGTCATGCTGCAGGGCAATGAGCAGGTTATCAGCTCCAATGCCTTGGTGATGAAAGTCGTACCAGTACTGCGTGCGTTTCTTAAGCAACACATCGTGTTGCTCCCAAGTTGTTTCGGTACGGTTCAGTCCCTTGTAGTACGCCTGTCGGCTTACACCGATCAACTTTAAGAGTGTGGCAACTGCGCCACGTTTACCTTGACTGACCTCTCTGATTGCGATGTAGGCCAGACGATGTCGTTTGTTCACCCCCTGCGCTGAAGTTCCTGCAATTTTTTTGCGAATTCCTCAATGAGTTCTTTATCTGCCAGCTCGGCCTTAAGTCGTCTGACCTCTAAGCGGAGACGTTCGTTCTCGGTCAGCTCTGACTCATGCTTATGGATGGCCACGATTATCTACTAAAGCTTCGTAACCACCATTTTTGGCCTTGAGTACCCAAGAACGGGCCTGCTGATAGGAAACCTGAAAGTATTCTGCTGCCTCGGCATAAGAGTGTCTGTCTTGAATCACATACTCAACTACTTTAATTCGCTCTTCAAACGTTGTCTTTCGACTCATAGTGGGGACCTGCTTTCTCGACGGCGATACCGTCAAAGGTTTGTCCTCATTATACTTGATAACCCAGTTTTGTAGTTGTGTTTCTGAGCGTAGCCCAAATCGGAGACTTAACTCACCGAGAGTACCCTCACCGGCTAGATAGGCAAGCACTGCTGCTTGCTTAAGTGCCACGGGGTATTTCTTATTCTTAGTTGCCTCATTGAGACCCTCAAGGCCATCGCAATCATATCGTTCCTGCCACCGCTTTAAGCGACGTCGTTCAAGGTTGTGTAGTTTCGAAAATTTACTGGCAGAGAGACCCGAGTGTTTGAACTGTTCAAGCAGATCCAGTTTCTCTAGTGCTGTGTACTTAGATCTAGGCATACAAAAAATCCCTCCATAGTCATCAGATGAATTATTGTATTTCATCTGACAACCCTAAAGGGATTATCGCAAATCCTGATAGTGAAAGGATTAGGTCATCTCTGTTTAGATAATTACTGATTTGATTTTATTATTGTACATCAGGTGGTAATAATAGTACTACAAATGAACCATAGCCCATGGTATCAGATTCGCCTGCGCCCTTAGGGTAACTACCAATACCAATCTTCCAACCCGAGTACTGAGTCGGGAAGTTATTAAGTTCATAGTACTTTGAGACATCATACTTGTGTACGAATGTTGTACCAGGATTCAATGCAGGATCGACCGCTTTGGCGTTATCGTTCATTTCCTGCTTAAAGTAATTCAGCCAAGAAGTCTTTCCAGATTGTAACTCGCTTAAGATGTCACTGTCATTGCTGAAAGAAGGATCAATTTCTAAAAGTTGAGCCTTCTGATTTGATGATAACTGCGACATGATTTCATCATTGATGTTATCACGAGTATCCATATCATCAGTAGTGTTAAGTTCAGTTGAATTCATCAGCTGATCAGCCATTTTCATTAGCGTTGGATCTTGGACTGAATTTGGGAACAGTGCCAAAATCTGATTATTTTGTGCAGTTGCCTCCGCCCGTAACTTAGCATCGCTTGAGGTCGAAGTTGGGATGCTATTGTCGCTATTGTTAGTTGTATTATTTGTTGTGGTACTGGTTGGTGTAGTACCCGTGCTTGAAGCGATTGACTTCAAGTAGCCGTGCCATACCCAGCCTGTACGGTGACCTACACGGAACTTGTAGTAGATCGAAGCCTTACCGTTCTTAACCACGTGAGCGGCGTAGTATTCTTCAACCTTTGAACCGTAATAACGCATCGTGCCGACCTTACGGGATAAGCGGCCATTGTTATAAACGTAGGCGTTCTTGTTAGTTACTGAGACCGTCTTATTGGGAATATTCTCGTAATAACGTAAATAAGTGCTGGCATGTGCTGTTGCCTGAGTGGTTGATAAACCGAATAACAAACCTCCGCCGACAACTAACGACAAGCCTAGTTGTTTCTTTAAATTCATCTCAATATCCTCCCTTTAGGAACTACTACATTATAGTCCTTTCATAAACCTTTCGTATTTTACGAACTTTTTTAAAACAACAAAATTTCGTAAAACTAAAGACTCATGGCTAGAATCAAAAATGACCCAATCTGACGTGTACCCCCAAAGTTGTTTCCAACTTTGGGGGTACACGTCAGATTGGGTCATTTTTGTTTAATTCATTAAATATTAAATGAGTAACTTAGTTTATGGGTTTGGTACCAACAAAACTAATCCCATACCGCCTTGTGGACCTTCATCAGCATTTTCTGGAGACATGTATTCAGCACCAATTGACCAACCAGCAAACTTAGAACGGGCATTGGCATCATAACCAGCCTTTTCAATTGCTTTTTCAACTGCAGTTTTGTCATATGGTGCAGCGGCATCAAAAGTAATGGCCTTGAAACCTGTTGGATTCGCACCGGCAGAAGTTAACTGGCTCTTCCAACCTGCCATATTATACCAAGAACTAAAATCAGCTGAGTCATCTGTATCCCAAGCATATTCAGCAGCCTTTTCAACCTTTGTATTGTAAACAGTACCAGGGAATAGTTGCATAATATAACCTGCCATCGGATCTACCCCTTCAGTTTTTGAAAGTGTTGGGATATTAATGTTTTCTACGGGAGTTCCTGTAGGAATTTTACCGTTAGTCGTTGTACCAGTATTTGTTGTGGTATTAGTTGGCGTGGTAGGTGTAGTCCCTGTGCTTGAGGCGATTGACTTCAAGTAGCCGTGCCATACCCAACCTGTGCGGTGGCCAATGCGGAACTTATAGTAGATTGAAGCCTTACCGTTCTTAACCACGTGAGCGGCGTAATATTCTTCAACCTTCGAACCGTAATAACGCATGGTACCCATCTTACGGGATAAACGACCATTGTTGTATACGTAAGCGTTCTTGTTAGTTACTGAGACCGTCTTATTAGGAATGTTCTCGTAATAACGTAAATAAGTGCTGGCATGGGCTGTTGTCTGAGTGGTTGATAAACCGAATAACAAACCTCCGCCGACAACTAACGACAAGCCTAATTGTTTCTTTAAATTCATAATAATATCCTCCCTTTAGGAACCACTACATTATAGCCTTGTTATTAAAACGGAACAAGATAACTGCAATTTTTGCTTAGCGGTTCTTCCTAGATTAATGATTTCTCAAATTAACTATCCAAAACATTAAACATTTATCGTAAAATGGCTTGAATTAAAGGGAACGTGTGTTCTATAATCAACCTTGAACACCCGTTATCTAAGAACCTTTTAGTAGCAATACAATCATGTTTACTATAAATGTTTTAGAAATATAAGGGGACCTATAAGGAGACCGAAAAATCAATATATATTGCAACAAATCCGAAACGCACTGTTTCCCCAATTAATTAAAATAGGTTTTGAGTTCAACGTAATGCATGAATGGATTGCTTTTATAAACTATAAATTTGAGGTGATTTTGATGAATGACTATGAACGTCAACATTTAGAACGTATTTTATGTGATTACCCAAAGATTGATAAATATATGACTGTGAGAATGGCTGAACTTTCATATCCTTATCAAGGACACAGTCACGTATTATCTAAACTAGCAGTGGGTACCATGCTGTTTGATGATTGTATTGGTACTGATCGCTGTTTGGCTCAACTGGAGGTTAATAAGAAGTGTATCCAGTTTTGTTTGAAACACTCTGATAAGGAAACACAGACAATTATCGATCGACTATATTTTAGCCATGAGAGGAATCTGACTTTAGAAGGCGTCGGAATGGTTTTAAATATGAGTAAGTCCACTGTCAGCCGTAAGCGAGCAGCTTTCCTAGAATTTTTAGGTCAAGAATTGGGTTATTTTTAGTGAAAGGAGATTTTAACATGACGACAGGAACGTTAGATTTTGCGTCAATCGTAACTTTAATTTGTACCACTATTCCAGCGGTTTATAAGCTTTTACATCCTTTTATTACCGAAAAAGTGGCTACTGAAAAGAACCGACAAGTTCAACAGTGCTTGCAGATTGCTGATAATTTAGCTTATTCAGCCGTAGCTGCGATGGCTAATTACGCGGCATTATCTAAGAGTGAACGAAAAGTCCAAGCAGTAGACTATGTATTACAGCATATGGCAAAAACAGCTGGGAATATTTCTAAAGACGTTGTGGCCGATAAGGTTGAACTAGCTTATCAGGAATACAAGCACGTCACTTTGGGTGATAATCACGAAGCGGTTAAAGTTGATGAAACTGCTGCTGATCCAGATTGATTAACTGCGAATGGGGGTAAATGAAATGACAACTGAATTTGCTGACATTAGTTCGTTTCAGCCAGATACTTTAGATTACATGCGGAAGCTACATAACCACGCAACGGGTCTATTCGTTAAGCTAACTGAAGGTTCTGAAAATGGCTCACACTATTTGAATCCTAAGGCTGGTATGCAACTGTTAAACGGTTTTGAATTTTTCAAGTCGATTGGTGTCTATCACTATTTTAGAGGTAACAGTCAGCGCTATGGAATGAACGACCCTGTAAATGAAGCTAAATGGTTCGTTAAAAACATCATTAAACTTGGTCTAAACAGGGATACTGTGTGTGCCATTGATGTTGAGGATCAGTCTTTACAGTATAATGTGACCGCTGATATTAATCTATTTTTAGATTACGTGTATCAGCAAGGATTTCATTACTTGGTCGTCTATGCCTCAGCCAGCTGGTTTAATAGTCAGCGAATTAAACGTACGCAGCTAAAGTATCAGCCGGCAATTTGGGTTGCTTCTTACGGTGTCAATCAGCCCGGAGTAGATAATGCCCAGGCTTGGCAATATACTAATAACGGGTATCAGTTAAAAACGGATTTTAATTATGATTTTGCTGGAATCTTACAATAAAAAAGTTGTCGAATTCTTCGGCACATTGACTTTATTGTTTTACGAATGGGGGAGACTTATAATAAGTTTGTACATAAAGGGAGGATATTGAAATGAACTTAAAGAAACAGCTAGGCTTGTCATTAGTTGTTGGCGGTGGTTTGCTATTCGGTTTATCAACCACTCAGACAACAGCACATGCCAGCACTTATTTACGTTATTACGAAAACATTCCCAACAAGACAGTCTCAGTAACTAACAAGAACGCCTACGTTTATAACAATGGCCGTTTATCCCGTAAGATGGGTACCATGCGTTATTACGGTTCAAAGGTTGAAGAATACTATGCTGCTCACGTGGTTAAGAACGGTAAAGCTTCGATCTACTACAAGTTCCGTGTGGGTCACCGTACTGGCTGGGTATGGCATGGCTACTTGAAATCAATTACTTCAAGCACTGGGACTACACCTACTACCACGCCAACTAGTGGTGAAACCACTCCTACTAACACTACAACAGTTGGTGGCAAGTCAACTGCACCTGGCACAACAGTTGATAATATGAATTGGTCGGCTATTGAAAAACGTGATGTTTTAGATAGTACACAGGAATACATTATGCAATTGTTCCCAGGCACCATATATAACCGTTCAGTTGAACTGGCTGCTCAACAACTTTGGAGTGCCGGGTCAATAGATGGCGTAGATTTTAACGAAAGTCAGCAATCCTTACAGAGATGGCTAAGTACCACTCATTTCATAAGTGGAGACTATGGTCATATTGTTAGTTCATCTAAAACAATTAACAGTACCGGCTTTGTTGGGATTCCCTTCACGGTCAAAGCACCATATGATCATGCTGCAATTTTAAGAGCACTCGACCAAGCTGGTTATGATGCTAACGCCCGTTCTAAGTTTGCTGGTTGGTCAATTGGCGCTGAATATGAAGAACCAGATAATACAGATGAAGGGCCACAAGCGGGTGATGCTTTAGTTTACTTGGTGCCAAATCCATAAACTAAGTTACTCATTTAATATTTAATAAATTAAACAAAGATGACCTAATCCTTTTACTATCGGGATTGGGTCATTGTTTGTCTAACTAGAGTTATAAAATATTCTTAGTATGTGAGAGCAAAAAGTAACTGCTAAAATTCAAAAAAGCGCCTCAACCAGATTGGTTGAAGCGCTTTTGCGTAAACAAGTACTTATTTTGGGTTCAAATTAGATATTAAGCAAAACCTGCGGGTGTATAGAAAAAGTTGTTGCTGTTACCAACTGAGTATTTAAGCGCTGAATTGTTGGTATCTACACCAAGGCTACCAGCTGATGAACCATAGAAATGAACCGTTAAACGATAGCGATAATTACCCTTATTGCTGATTTTCTGATCAGGTAATTTGAGCATGTTGTTCTTAGCGTAAACATAAGTTGTTTCACCAGCAGCACTTGATTTTGTGACTTTAGTTGATGAAATCGGTTTTGTATTCGCCTTGTCATTCTCAAAATATTCTACATAACCATCTGTGGTAAAGCGAATCGTGGCATTCTTATATTGAGTGCCTTTCACAGTCGTTTTGGGTTTTGACATGAAATCCAATCCATCCATTGCAACCTCTTTGGATGCTTTAAAATTATGGTTGACACGAACTTTAAGATATTTTGCTGATGTTTCATGTCGAATACGATAACGTAAAGTGCCTAATTCAATGTTAGCATATTGCTTGTTATTTTTCTTTGAAAAATATGAAACATATACACGCGTATTGGCAGGAATAGTGACTTTGCCAACTTTAACAGTCTTTGTGACTATTCTGTAATTACTTTTAGCAGGTGTTTTAGTAGCCGCGTTAGCAGTACCAGCAAAGCCAGCTACTCCTATTGCTAAGGTCAGACCGGTAATGATTAATTTGGTTAATTTCATTGTCCTCTCCCCCTTCAAACAAAGTATACCCCCCAATAAGAGTTGTTAATAGTGTTATTCATTTAAAAGAAGAAGATACCGATTATAGTAATGAGTGCGATAACAGTCCACCAGTATTGTGCCAGAAAATCCCAAAAGTTCATCACACCGCGGCGACGCTCATACAGGCCAGTGGTTGGATTATAGACGAAAACTGAAGAATCAATGTGATCACCGTTGGCTGGTTTTGTGCCGAGAACCAAGGTATCTAAGCTAACATTCAATACCTCAGCTAATTTAACTAGCGTTTTAAGATCGGGTGTTCCATCGCCATTTTCCCATTTTGAGACAGCTTGGCGGGAGACAAAAAGCTGCGCTGCCAAGTCGTCCTGTGATAAATGTAACGCCGTGCGTAGCGTTTTAAGTTGTTCTGCAAATTTCATGATCAGGCTCCTCTCTGTTTTGACTAGTTTGATTATGCTCGTAAGTGAAGTTAAAAACACGCAAAGAAGGGATAAATCATGCTCGAATCAACCCATATTTGCGCAACCTGGGGTGGCAAAACGTGTGTAATTCCCGATTATATAAGGAATGACGTAGTTGCGACGAAAAACTCGCGCTAATCTGCCATATCGACAAGCAAGCGCGAGTCTATTTTTAATCATGCAGTTTTTCGGGTTCTTTCAAAGTTAAGTGACCAAGCAGTGCGATAACTAAGAAGACGACAGCCACGAGGCAAACGCCATTCCATTTGGCAACACTCCAAGCCCAAGTCGCGGACAAGGTTCCCAGCGAACCACCAAGGAAGTAGCTGAACATGAAGATGGAGTTGTTGCGGCTGCTTTCTTTACGGTTCAGTGATTGGACAATGGCCTGATTGGAAACTTGGCTAAATTGGGTCCCCAGATCCAGCAAAATAATGCCGATGATCAAGCCAATCATCCAGTGGCCGATGAGCCAGAATAGCAGGAAGGCTAAACTGGAGAAGAAGACTGATAGCCCAATCGTTAACCGTGGTGAACGATGATCGACTAGATCACCAATGTATGGCGCAGCTAAAACGCCGGCAATTCCGAGTAGGCCTAAGAGTCCGGCAACGTTGCTGCCTAAATGATATTGGTCAGCAAGGTAGAAGGCGATGGTTGACCACATGACGTTAGAGACCGCGAACATGGTAAAGCCATTGAGGGATGAACCTTGAAGTCGACGCTGAGTCACGAACAGGCGGGGGAGTGATTTAATCACGTTGAGATAGCTCAAGTTTTGATGACCACGAGGATCTCGTGGCATTGCCCGATGGACGATGAACAGTAGCATGAGGTCCATGATTGCGGCAATTAAATAGATATATTGCCAGTCAATGACACTACCAAGCAAGCCGCTAAAGGACCGTGATAGCAGAATCCCAGTTAGGAGACCACTTAAGACGGTGCCCAGGACTTTTCCGCGTTGCATGGCAGGCGCCAGAAAGCCGGCATACGGAATAATGATCTGCGGTGCCACGGAGGTAATGCCAATTAAGGTAGTGGCAATGGCGAAAATCATCGCGTTGGGTGACAGAAACGCTGCTAGTAGAGCGATGATTGACAGTACCATCATGAATTGAATCAGGTGATAACGGTCAAAAATATCACCAAGTGGCACGATGAGCAACAGTCCCACGGCATACCCCATCTGGGTCAGCATGGCCAGCACACCGACAATGGCTTTTGAAAGGTGGAAATCGTTGGCGATTAACCCTTCAATGGGTTGGATAAAGTTCAGGTTAGCGACGATTACACCAGTGGCAATCGCCATAAGTAAGACGGTTTTGCGTGAAATTGATTGTGGTTCTTTCATCATATAAAGAAGCTTCTTTCAAATAGAATAGAGTGCGAAAGCGGGCGTTAAGGGACTGGAGCCTAAGAGCGGACTGACAAAAATCCCGATTCTGGATTTTAGTCAGTTCACCCTTAGGTGCAAGTCTCTGCCCGCTTGAGCACGTTTAGGCTAGGGAGCAGGAAAGCTGTGACAAAAATCCCGGTTTTGGATTTTAGTTAGTCCGTTCTTAGGTGCAAGTCTCTGCCTGCTTGAGCACGTTTAGGCTAGGCAACAGGCATCTCTATTCAAAATAAGAAAGGACTCTCTGTCCTCACAATCAACCAATGGAAAATTTGGTATGTCATAGTTAGCTTCCTCAATTCTCTCATTCTGATATGTTGAACACGAATAGCAGGTTAGCTATGTTTCATGTGGAACAATTTCTTTACCTACTTTTAATTAGTGCCCAATTGTTAATTATACGACAACCAGCTATTATTTTAAAAATAGAAAAAATCCCACACCATTTCTGGTATCGGATTTGGTTACTTATTCTGCTTGAATCGTCAATCATGCATTATTAGAGCATTATGAGTATAATTGACACAATTACAAGTTTAAGATTATTGAATAATCTTTTTATACTATATAGTTAAAGGAGAATGTCTTATGTCTAGTAATAATCAAGGGTCCCCATTCATAAAATCAACGTATCGAGTAAAGATGTACAAAAGAGGTACTCAATGGGTAGTAGCCGGTATCACAGCTTTTTCTTTAGCAGGCATACTAAGCATTGCCTCAACGAATACAGCGGATGCGGCGACCGAATCAACGGCTTCCCCTGTTGCAGCTGTGTCAAATGCTGAAGGTAGAGATGCCTCTCAAGTTAAATTACGAAGTGCTCAAACAGTGTCAACAGCTCAGCCTAACACTCAGCAGGCTGATGCAGCGGTGATTACACCTACGAAGACGACTGCTCCTGCTTCAAATAGTACTGCCTCAGCAAATCCCGTGGAGACCCAAACGTTATATGAGCCTACCAACGAAGAACTGACCACTGCTAAGCAGCAAGCAAGTCAAACTTATCAGCAAACTGGTATTCCTCAAACAATCAACGCAATAGCTGATACTGCACCAGTGACCCAGTTACCTGATGAGACAACGAACGTTGAGTTGTTTCTCACTGCAGTTAAGGGTGATCAGCCAATTAATCTACAATCTGAGATACAATCTGATTTTAGAGATCCTAATATTTCTGGTACTGAAGTTAATCAACAAGTTAAAACCGTTAATGATCTGTTTAAGTACTTTGACCACTACAATGTGCAAGATGAATTACGTCCGTGGCGCTCTGGTGACGAGTCTTCTATAGACAATTACCGATACAATGGTACCCTTGGAACATTAGCACAGGATTTTGTCCGTGCTAATGATAGTAACTATGCCTCGAATAACACCTTTATTACTAACTTGAAAGGTTACAGTATCGATGAGCAAGCTCTGCAAAACGAAGTGGATCAACCCGTTAACTATCAATTTGATGATGCAACTCAGACCTATCGTGCTACTATCAATATTCCACTCGTTAAAAACGACAGTACAATAACGATTAAATACGTTTATACAGCGGATGCCGAAGAGTATGCGCAACAGAATCCTACTTATACTTTGCCGTCTTTACCAGCTGATAAGGTTCTTAGTGGTTTGAAAGGTAACTTTGTTCGGACTGATTTTGACGATGTTGATTCCTCACAATTGCCTCTTGTCCCTGCTCAGCAGGCTTGGGCTGAGGGTGTATTCAATGGTAGTAATCAAATTATTACAGTGCCACTGAATATTACTAATGCTGTTAGTTACACGGAATCAAATGATGGTGAAGTAGAAGCTAAGACTCAAGTTAATGGTTCCTCAGCATTGAATGATGTTTATCGAGATGATTATGGTAGTAATAATTCTCTATTTAGTTTATCCGATGCCCCAGTTTATCCAGGGAAAACAACGTATCGTGATATTGTTCAATATCCTATGTTCTTACCAGAAGGGATAAGCCCAATTGCATTAGCTGAAAACGAGGACAAGGGTATTTTGGGCAAAATTATGTCATTGAATCAAATGGTCAGCTTGCACCGCAGAGTAAGACAGGTATTCCCCAGTATTTGCAAGTTGTTGTGGCCTTAAATGATTATAAAACAGGGCGAATTACTGCAAACGAATTAGCAATGGATTATGCGAATTTGGGTGCTAATTTGGACTACTCCGCTGTGACTGGGGCCGATCAGCAAATCTTTCATGATTTTTACAAAAAGTATTTTAACGTGGATAATACTCGCCAGCTCAATGACCTGATGGCACAGGAAATGATTAATACTTATCATCAGCAACCAGGTGCAGCATTGGTTGGTGCTTCTACCATGCAAAATTATTTCCCCGGCACTGAAGGCATGACCATTGATTATCAGAAGTTGCAGCAAAACCTTGATCAGCCAATTCAATTTATTAATTTGACTAAGCAAGCTGATGGCACATATTCTGCCGATGGCGTGAAGCCATTAGTGATTCCCTTTACCAACATCGACTCAGATGTCACTATCCATTACGCCATCGCCGGTGGCAGTTCATTGCCAGCTGGTGAGACGTTACCAGCGGATCAAACGGTTAAGGGTTATTTAGGTGAACCCGATGTAACCGTTGATGTTCCCGCAATTCAAGGACTCACACCTGATCAAAATAGTGTTCAACTAAAATTTGACGGGACTATTGGCAAGCAAAAGATTACGGTCACGTACTATGGCCCATTAAGCCTCACCGTAAAATTTGTTGATAATGATAATCAAGGGGCTACTGTTGGTACTCCTCAAAAGTTAACCGGGACGATCAATACGAGTGTTGACTGGTCAGCAGGAACAATTCCGGCTGGCTATCAGCTGGCACCGGGACAAGTCACCAGCGGCCAATATAGTTTCACGGGATCAACTAATCCCGAGATTAATATCCATCTTGTTCACAAGAATGCGCCTACCGGTGGTGTCAGCGATGGCGGACATAGTTCTAATCAGACTGGGCAGCCAACCAATAACGTGCCAACTCCTAACACTCCTGAACAATCTCAGGAGCCTAGCCAGGCAGTAGTAACGACTCAGCCTAACCAAGTGGCAGCCGTCAATGGAACAGCCACATCAAAGACTGCGAATACAACGTTAACGGAAAGTACACCACAAGAAACACGTGCGAGTGGGACGTCAAAGAATCAACAGCAAAAGGTAACCAGAGTGGCTAATAGCGCCAATTCAGTGGTAGGTAATTCTGCTAATGCTAAGCCGGTTTCAGTAGCCAACTCAGCAACGACCGAAACGACCTCAAGTAAAAACCAATTACCGCAAACGGATGAAAATACTCAAGCCACTCGCAATCTTAGTTTCTTAGGCATAGTGATGACGAGTCTGTTAGGCTTACTTGGTATCACCAAGAAACGCCGTCACAATTAATAGAAAATAGGTTATAGAAAAAATCCGACACCATTTCTCTGGTATCGGATTTTTCTTTAAAGCAGTGATTAAATCGGCCACTCGCGGTCAGCCATTTAATTTAATCGGCTTTTTTTAGTCATCGTCATCATCATCGTCTTCTTCAACTAAGCCTTCCCAGGCCGTCTTGCCTAAGAGAGCTTGCAACTGTTGAATGGCGTGGTTGTTTTGCTTTAATAGGGTGGTTAACGTAGCAGCTAGTGCTGGCCGGTCTTCCTTTTCGGCTAACTTGATGGCCCGGGTTACGAATAAGTTCTCAGTGTTGTAATCGTGAGCGGTAATGTCGACCATTTCGGAAGTGGTGAGGTACTTGTTACGGCCGTCTTCGTCCAGCATCTTGTAGTTGCTGTATTCTTCAGTTGTCGAAGGTGGCAGCTCGTTTTCGTCTAAGAGGGCTTCAGCAACCATGTCATAATCTTTGCGGGCTTGATCGATCAAGTCGTCATACAATGGGCGAACAGCAGCAGCCTCAAAGCCCTTCATGAACCATTTTGCTTGGTGAAGTTTCACATCCAAGATGCGTAAGTTGGCAACGATGTGGCCGGTCATAGCACCCGCGGTTGGGGTGTGGTGATCTATGTCAGCTTGCTTAACTTCAGCTTGGTACTTTTCTTCTACTAAATCTTTAACATCTGTCGTCATATCGTTATTCCTCCTAGTTGGCTGCTACTTCGTCTTTAACTTTGATCTTCTTAACTTCGTAACCTAACTTATCAACCACTTGGCCTAACTCTTCAGCGGAGACCTTGCTGTCGTCGAAGTCGGCTTTAGCTTTGCTGGCGTTGAACAATACCTTAACCTTTTCAACACCTGGTTGATGTGCCAGAGCACTTTCAATCTTGGTCATGCATGATGGGCAGGTCAAACCATCTAATTGTAAAATCGCACGTTTGTTTGTCATAATAATGATCTCCTTTTGAGTTATTCTTGTTTGCTTTGATTATCTATAGTTTAGTCGCTTTATCTGGATTTGAAATTGATCTAAATCAAGTGAGCGGAAGTTTTTTGAGTTGCCGCTTGTTGTGCTTGAGTGGGCATCTTGCCGTAGCTGATCAGACGCATTGCGTTGAAGATAACGACTAAGATACTTGCTTCGTGGACGAACATCCCACTGGCCATGTAAATGAAGCCGAGAATCAAACCAATCAGCAGGAAGATAACGACGCCAATAGCAATGGCGATATTTTCCTTCGTGTTAATAACGGTCTTCTTAGATAGTGAGTAAGCGTGAACTAACGCTTCAAAACTGGACTGCATGAGGACAACGTCAGAAGTTTCGATGGCAACGTCAGTCCCGCTGCCCATTGCGATACCGATTTGAGCGGTGGCAATTGCTGGGCTATCGTTGATGCCATCACCAACGAAGGCAACGGTACGGCCTTGATCTTTGAACTTCTTAATGTATTCAACTTTTTCTTCTGGTAAGAGTTCGGCGTGAACTTCGTCGAGGCCGATTTGTTCAGCAACGTATTGAGCGGTGATCTTGTTATCACCAGTTAACATGACTAAGTGCTTAGCACCGTGATCACGCAATGCCTGTAACTGTGCTTTGATACCTGGACGGATGGTGTCGGATACACCGAGGATTAATTTCAATGCGCCGTCCACAGCAACCATCACCACTGAACTACCAGTGTGCTGAACGTCTGTTAAATCAGCTTTTTGCGTGTCGGTCAAAGCAATGTTGTTAGCGTTCATCATCTTCAGGTTACCAACAAGTACGTGGTGATCATCGATGGTAGCGGTGAGGCCTTGACCTTTAACCGTGTCGTTGTCAGCGACGTCTAATTGCTCAAAAGAAACTTTTTCATGCGTTGCGTAATCGGTAATCGCTTTGCCCAGTGGGTGATCGGATAACCGTTCAGCCCGGGCAACCAATGCTAATGCTTCATTAGAATCATCGGCGTAGTTCTTAACAGCAGAAACGGCGGTGTTACCAAGGGTCAACGTACCGGTTTTATCGAAAACAAAGGTATCAACTTTAGCGAAATCGTCCATGACGGCACCACCTTTAAGCAGGATGCCGCGCTTGGCACCGTTACCGATACCAGCCACGTTAGAAACGGGAGCACCGATAACCAGGGCACCAGGGCAGCCAAGCACTAGAACGGTGATGGCAGTTGGAAAATCACGGGTGAAGATGTAAACCAAGGTTGCAATAATTAAAACGGCTGGCGTGTAGTACTGTGCGAATTTATCAATGAAGGATTCAGCAGGGGATTTGGCATCCTGAGCGTCTTCAACCAATTCAATAATTTTACCGAACGTTGTGTCTTCACCAACTTTAGTGGCTTCAACGGTCAACGTCCCGTTGCCTAAGATTGAGCCAGAGAAGACTGAGTCGCCAGTGGTTTTGGCAACTGCCTTAGATTCACCGGTGATGACGGATTCGTCCAAATAACCTGAGCCGGAAACAACTTTACCATCGACTGGAACGGATGCACCGGTCTTCACCATGATGTGGTCGCCTTCGTCAACGTCATCGATATCGACTTCTTCTTGGGTGCCATCTTCATGGAGGATAACGGCCGTTTCAGGTGCCATTTGCGTTAATGACTTGATGGATTCACGGGTCTTGGATAAGGTCCGCTGCTCGAGGTAACTCCCGAATAAGAAGAGGAAGGTCACGATAGCAGATTCGTTATATTCACCAATGATGAATGCACCGACGACCGCGATGCTGACAAGCAGTTCAATGCTGATCACCTTTACGCGAAGTGACTGGTAAGCATGAATCATAATTGGTACGGCTGCAATGATTGAGGCTAAGATAAACGCCCAGTCGTAAACCACCGTTGAGTTTAGGAGATACTTACCTGCAAAACCAAGTGCTATCAGAATGGCACTGGCTAGTGTGATTTGATTTTGGTGTTTTTGAATATACCGTTGAAACTTCATATCGATCGCTCCTTTAATCATTTGATTATCTATAGTTTAGAGCGAATTGGCCTAGCGTTAATTGACAGAGGTCAAGTTCGGTAAAAAAATTAAAAGAACTTGCCAATTATTCCGAATTATCCCAAAATGAATGAAGATAATAAACTTTGGGAGAATGAATATGAAAATTGAGTTACCAGATAAGGTAGTGGAACAGCTTCAAGTCAAAGGTGCTGATAGCGTCAAAATAGAGCTGCGCAATAATGATGCATTATTGACCACTAAGGCCAGTGAGATGTCGTTGTTTCAGCAAATATCGCTGTGGTGGTATCTAGCACCCGCAGTCATCAGTGCGCTTGCCTTTAACCTCTTTTTTGCGATGAAAAATAAGAATCAAATCCCATTGAGTGGGAATACCTCGTTGGGGACCACTGTGATCTTGGGTGGGGTTGTGATTGGGACGCTGCTGTTCGCCGTTTTCTTCATTCGCGAACGGCGCAATCAAACCAATACCTTTTCGGCCAATATTTACTGGCGGAATTTCCCAGTAGTGATCCTTTCCTTCGCGGTTATTCTAGGCTTAGCACTGCTAGGTGTTTTTTGGCTTTTAGGAACGATCTTTACCGGCGCAACGTTTGATCGCCTAACGTCCACCATTATTTTCTTTATTTTTGAGAGTATGATCAATTATCTGATGATTTACGCCGCTTTCTCGATTTCCTCGCGGACACTGGTCCAACTCTTCACGCTGGTGATCATTAGCGGCGCGGTGATTGCAATGGCAACGAACAGTACTCATAGATGGTGGCAGTATAATCTCAGCTTTTTGGGAACTGATTTAGCTAGCAATAGCTGGCAGTTTAATATTACGTTGATGTTTTCAGCTTTGATCTTGATAGCGTTGGTCGACTATATCTTCGTTTCATTAAATGCCATTTACCCGCGTTCGCCACGCTTACTGATTTTGCGGGTATTGCTAACGGCGATGGCTGTTGACCTGGGTGCGGTAGGCTTCTTCCCGAATAACGCGGCATCACACGTAATCCATGATCGGCTGGCTTCGTTTTTGGTGTACTTCATCATTGCTTTAATAGTAGGCATTCGCTGGCTGCTGCCAAAGATTCCAAGCGCGTTTTTACAGATGTCGTATGCAGTGGGCCTGATTTTAGTGGTTGCTGAAGTCCTGTTTAAAGTAGTAGGTTATTTGTCGTTGACTGCCTACGAAATTATTGGTTTCACCTTAGCCTTTGGCTGGGTCATTTTGCTGCTGCAATTCTTGCAGGAACTGATTGATCGGGGGACGAGGGTGTTTTATGTGAAGGTAAAGAGTGCGGATCAAGGCGATTAGAGAGAGTGTGAACCAAGGCGTTTAGAGACCGGAGTATAACAGCGCCCCACCATAAATCCCGAACCTGGATTTGTGGTGGGGCGCTGTTATATGCAGGTCTCTGCCTTGGTGAGCACGTTTAGGCTAGGTAACAGCAAGGCGCAAAATCCTGAACTTGGATTTATGGCGGGGGCTTGTTCTGTGCAGGTCTCTGCCTTGGTGAGCACGTTTAGGCTAGGTAACAGCAAGGCACACACTAAAAAGTGATGATTTAATAAACGTTCTTCTAGCAATTTACCCCCAAATTACGTACTATAAGAGCAGTCGAACCGAATGCCTTAAGAAATGAGGGGATTCAATTGAAGAATAGATCTAGGTGGTTGCTGGGCACCTTTGCTTTGGTGACCGCAATTGTGTTAGCTGGCTGCGGCAACAGCAGTAGTCAGGGGAGTCAAAAGAGTATTTCGCTGATGCAGACTTCAGATTTAACGAGTCTGGATAATACGAATCAGGCCACGATGCCTGAATTCAATACCCTAACGAATATTTCCGAAGGCTTGTACCGGTTGAATGCCAAGGATCAGCCGGTGCCTGCGATGGCGACTAAGCTTGAGAAGCCAACGGATAATGGCACTAAGTACACGTTCCAAATTCGTAAAAATGCCAAATGGAGTAACGGTGATCCCGTTACTGCTGCGGATTTCGAGTATTCATGGAAGCGGTCATTAAACCCGAAAAATAATCCGGTTTATACCTATGTCTTTAGTGGTATTAAGAACGCGGATGCGATAATTGCGGGTAAGAAGTCTTATCAAACATTGGGGATCAAAGCGACTGGTGACAAAACGTTGACCATTACGCTGGATCATCCAATGGCTTATTTCAATAAGTTAGTTGCCATGCCAGTTTTCATGCCGCAAGATAAGAAGTTTGTGGAGAAAGTCGGTACCAAGGCATACGGCACCTCTGCTAAGAATACGGTGTCTAACGGGGCCTTTAAGATTACTGGCTGGACTGGGACTAATTCTCAATATACGCTGAAGAGGAATTCTCATTACTGGGATCAAAAGGCCATCAAGTTGGATGAGATTAAGTATCAAACGGTAAAAGATGCCAATACGGCGCACAATCTGTTTACCAGTGGTAAGCTGGATGATGCCACGATTTCAGGTGTTACGGCTAAGAGTTTGCAGAAGAATAAGAATCTCAAACGTGTACCGAAGGCCTGGACGTACTATTTACAGCTTAACCAGCGTAACGGACAGCCAATGGCCAACCAGAAACTGCGTGAGGCTATTTCATTAGTGATCGATAAGCAGCAACTGGCTACTAAGGTATTAGCCGATGGCTCAACACCAGCCAGCAGTTTCGTGAGTCCGGGAACGGCAACTGACCCGACGACTGGTCGTGATTTCAGCAAGGAGACCAGCACAACTTATAAGCCAAACGTGAAAAAATCCCAGCAGTTATGGACTGAAGGCTTGAGAGAAACGGGTGCTAACGGCACTGTCAAAATGTCGATTATTGGCGATGATCAGGATGTGACCAAGAACGTGGCGCAATTTGTTCAAAGCCAGATTGAGGAGAATCTCAAAGGTGCCAAGGTCGATATTAATAATTTGCCAGATAAGGGCTTTGCAGATCGCAAAACCAATGGAAAGTTCACGATGAGTCAGTGGTACTGGCTGGCGGACTTCGCGGATCCAATCAACTATCTGGGAATTTTGACTTCCGGAAATGCAATGAATCCGGGGCACTATAACGACAAAACTTACGATAATTTAGTCAATAAAGCAAAAACTGCCTCCACTCAAGCAAGTTACTGGAAGTATCTCCGTCAGGCGGAGGAGCGGGTGCAGAGTCAAACGGGCATCATCCCACTGTATTACGTTAAAGAATCCCACTTAGTGAATCCCAAACTGAGCGGCGTGGAATATCATGTTGCGGGGTTTGCGGATTATACGAGAAGTGCGAAGTAGAGAGTGCGGATCAAGGCGTCTAGAGACCGGCGCGTAAGGGGACCCCACCATAAATCCCGAACTTGGATTTGTGGTGGGGTCCCCTTACGCATAGGTCTCTGCCTTGAGGAGCACGTTTAGTCTAGATAACAGCAAAGCGCAAAGCCCCCGAACTTGGATTTGTGGTGGGAGCTTCTTCTATGCAGGTCTCTGCCTTAGTGAGCACGTTAAGGCTAGATAACAGCAAAGCACGGACCCCCCAATCTACCAAACACTTCTCCGCAGATTAAATGCCCCACCTATTTACATTAGCCCCCAACTTCTCTAAGATAATATTCAGTAACTTTTAATCTGAGGAAGAGGGTCAATGAATGTGACCGATAAGCATAAGGGGTTAACTTTTGTCATTGCCGGCACTACGTTGTGGGGGATGTCCGGTGTTGGTGCACAATACTTATTTTCTCATCAAGCAGTTGAACCAGGCTGGCTAGTCGGTGTCAGGTTAGCGATTGCTGGCGTTTTACTCGTCATCTGGGGAGCTTTCAGTAATTTTCGCGCACTGATTTCAATTTGGCGGGACCGTTCGGATTGGCTGTTACTGATTGTGTTCGCGTTATTCGGGATGATTCCGTCGCAGTTCTCCTATTTTATGGCGGTCAAATATGGCAATGCACCAACGGCAACGATTTTGCAATTCCTTGGCCCAGTTTTCATTATCATCTACCTTGCGTTGCGACATTGGCGACTGCCACGGCGAATTGATGTTATCTCCATGTTGATCGCACTGCTGGGCACCTATTTGCTGGTGACTAAAGGCCGGTTTGACAGTTTGCAACTCGCACCAGCTGCAGTGTTCTGGGGAGTCATGGCTGGGGTGGGTCAAGCGCTATACACGCTGATTCCCATTCGATTGCTCAAAAAGTATGATCCTAAGATCATCACCGGTTGGGCGATGCTGATCGGCAGTTTAGTTTTCATGCCGCACATTGTCACCACGCCGATACCAAGGCTAGATGTTCTGGAATGGTCCGCGGTGTTATTCGTGGCAACTTTCGGGACCATGTTTGCTTATTTGCTGTATCTGACGAGTTTAAATTACATTCGGCCAACCACTACGGGGATGTTAAGTTCTTTTGAACCCCTAACGGCAACCTTCCTATCCATTATCATTTTACATACTGCGTTTGGTTTGCCCGAAATGTTAGGCGGTGCCATGATTTTAGCCACTGCCTTCTTGCAGGCGTTCGCCGTTCGACGACCCCGGCAAGCAATCAAAAAAGCGTCCCACCAATAAAGGTGAGGCGCTTTTGACGTTTTTAGTCCACGGTTACCGGCCAGTTGGAGCTTGTGCAGCTTCAGAATGCTTGGCTGGCACCGTTTGTCTTTTTGACATTAATAGATTTAAAATGATCGCGCTAATGGCAGCAATCGTAATCGGTGACCCGAGCAGATATTGCAGCATTTGCGGTGCTTCACTGGTGACCTTGGATGGTAATAAGACCATCGCCATGGTTAAGACGATTGGCACGCCAATGATATAAATGGCACTTTCGCCAGTCTTTAAGTAACGAACCACGTTAAGGCCATTCAGCATAATAATGACACAGATAATGGAATAAACACCGCCGATGACTGGAGCAGGGACCGCCGCGAAGAACGCTGACAGCTTGCCGCAGAAACCGAGGATGATGAACCAGAAGCCAGCTGAGATGAAGACCCGTTTGCTGGCAACACCAGTAACGGAAACCACACCAGCGTTGGTTGAATAGCCGGTCATCGGGGTGGCACCCAGTAGCGCTGCGAGCAGGCAGCTGAGTCCTTCACCAATGATCCCCATGTTCCATTGTTTCTTAGTGATCTTTTCACCCGTAACGGCACTCATAGCAAACCAAGTACCAGTCGTTTCAGTTGTTAGCACTAAGTAAATGACAACAAACGTTAAAATAGCGGGAAGTGAAAAATGCATACCATAGTGGACCGACGTAAATTGAGGCAAGCTAAACCATGGTGCGGCTTTAACAGTTGACCAATCGAAGCGGCCCATTAAGGTGGCCACTGTAGAACCGATGATCAGTGCAATGATGATTGAACTGACCTTCAAAGCCTTCCTTAACTGCGGTACCTTGGTACTTAAAATAATTGCGATCAGCATGGTAATCCCCGTTGCTGCGGCAATGGTCATGTTGGCATTAATATTGCCTGGGGCATCAAAGATATTGTCGTTTAAAGCGCCTGGTAACAGCGATAAGCCCACACAAGTGATAATCGTACCGCCAACGATGGCGGGGACTAACTTAGAGATGACTTTCTGAAAGACACCAGTTACGCCTAATGCAATCAGTAAAAATGATCCCACAACTAACGACCCTAAAACGGTCGCCATCCCACCGTGCGCACCGCCATTTGCCAGATAAATCCCAGCAACGGCGCCGACAGGAACGAAGGATGGCCCCTGTGAAACGGGCAATTTTAGAAAGAACCGAGTTTGTAGAATAGTTCCCAGCCCACAGGCGATGAAGGCTGCCTGTAAAAAGCCGCTCTTTTGAGCCACGGACATCGATAATAAACCGGCCATGATAATGGGTGCCACGTACACGTCCATTGCAAGCACGTGCTGCAAACCTAAGAAGCCAGCCTGCGTGTAGGGTACTTTATCTTCTGGGCCGTACAATAAGCCATTTTGTTTGCGATCCATAATATTGGTTATTCTCCCTTTGAATTGACTTGAGTTCCTTGAACATCATCAACCGTCTGCTTAGTCGTTTGATATATCGGTTATGTCAAAGATTGGCAACACTGTCAGGTGGAATAGAGGGTGGGCAGTGAAACCAGTTTTAAGGCGGCTAAGTAGCCAAGTATGATTTTCCTCCTTGGCATTTAGGTAGTGGCTGTTACACCATACCTAGTCAATACTTCGCTAAGTTTGCGACAAATGTAACCACCTCACTTTACGATTTAGTTTTCAAAAAACGTTGAAAAAGAACGAATGTTGTATATTAAACGGTTCGCATTATTCGTCTCAATGTCTTGTCAGTTATTATAGGCACTTCAGACCGGCGTTTCAATGGAATTTTACGAACTATTTAAACTTTAATGTGGGGCATGACAATATGCAGGTTGGCAAAAAGATTGTTACCGGTTTCGTTACTGCTAGTAAGGATTTGGCCAGTATGCAGTTGGATGATAAATAATCGCTGGATGAATGATTATTCAAATTAGATTATAGAAAATCCTCATTGAAATCTAATTATTGGTCTACATAGCCGAATCGTGCTCAGCAACTCAGGCTCCGGCCATATAAGCAACAAAAAAACAGGTATTCCAAGTGCAGGAATACCCATTTTTTTGTTGCTTATATTCTGGAGCCTACCGAGTTGCTTCGCACACTACACAAAAAAGCCCCACGAATAGATTTCGTGGGACCCTCTCTTAAGTATCAGCTAGTTAACTGAAGTCTCCGTAGCTGATGCTTTAAGACTTATTCCGTAACTCAAAGCATCACCCCCTTTTTTGATTGTGGCTATAATACAATGATATTTGCGAAATGTCAACACCTTGCGTAAATCGCTTAACAGCGGTGTTTGTAGCCAATCTTAAAATTGAAATTAATCGAACTCCTCGTACTCATTCGGGTCTTGGCTTTCGGTTCTGCCATCTGGTTTATCCAAGAAATTGATGGCCTGAATTTCAGTATCCGTTAGCTTAAAATCGAAAATATCCAGGTTTTGCCGTTGATGAATCAGACTGCTGGACTTAGGAATGGGGACGACACCCCGTTGCGTGTGCCAGCGTAAAATAATTTGTCCCGTATTCTTATCGTACTTTTTGGCCAACTTTTGAATAATCGGTTCCTTTAGCGAGTTGCTGCCACGGCCCAGCGGACTCCATGCTTCGGTGGCGATTCCCCGTTCTTTATCAGCCTGTAAGTTCGCTTCGTTGATCCAGTACGGATGAATCTCAATTTGGTTCACAGCAGGAGTAACACCGGTTTCGTTGATCAAACGATCCAAGTGTTCAGGCATGAAGTTGGACACGCCAATCGTATGAATTAAACCAAGCTTTTGCGCGGTAATCATAGCCCGCCAAGCCTCCACGTAGTGATCACGCTTAGGCAATGGCCAGTGAATTAAGAACATGTCGAAGTAGTCTAATCCCATCCGGGCCAATGATTCGGTAATGGCGTTCAGCGCGTCATCATACCGGTGATACTTGCCAGGTAATTTAGAAGTCACAAAGAATTGGCTGCGAGGGATACCACTTTGGCGAATGGCTTTACCCACGATCCCTTCATTGTCATAATTCGTGGCACTGTCCAGTGACCGGTAACCATCGTGAATGGCCGACAGGATTTGGTCGAAACCTTGGGCACCGCGAATTTGATACGTTCCTAGTCCCAACATTGGCAGCTGGTGACCATCATTTAGTAAGACGTTTGGAATTGTCATTAACTGATCCTCCTTCATGATATTGCCTTTATTATAAGGGTTAGAGTTTGCTCTAAGTCAAACATTAACCGTTATATTTTATATTGACCCGCTAGTCATTGACTTACTGGTCAATAGGGGATATACTCTGTGTGAAATTAAAAGCAGCCCATATTGAGAGTCACTGATAAGGAGGGGACAACGATGACACAAACAGTCGTAAGCATCAATCATTTACAGAAATCGTTTGGTAAGTTTCAGGCATTAAAGGACATCACTTTTGATGTGAACGCCGGGGAGGTATTTGGCTTCATTGGGCCAAACGGGGCTGGTAAATCTACCACGATTCGGGTATTACTGGGGATTCTAAAAGCCAGCGGCGGGCAAGCCACCGTGTTTAACGAAGACGTGTGGCAGCAGGCCGTTTCCATCCATAATCGGATCGCCTATGTGCCAGGTGACGTTTATCTGTGGCCTAACTTAACCGGTGGTGAGATGATTGATTTTCTGCTCAAACTGAATCATCAAAAGCACACGGCTAAAACCGATGAGCTGATCAAAGAATTTGAGCTGGATATTAAGAAAAAATCACGGGCGTATTCGAAGGGGAATCGCCAAAAGGTGGCGTTGATTGCGGCACTATCTACGGAGGCTGATCTATACATCTTTGATGAACCGACTAGCGGGTTGGATCCCCTCATGGAAGAAGTCTTTCAAAAGCACGTGTTAGCTTTAAAACATTTAGGCAAGAGTGTCTTACTCTCAAGTCACATTCTGTCCGAAGTGGAACGGATGTGTGATCGAATCGGCATTATTCGAGCCGGTGAAATTGTTGAAACTGGGACGCTGGATCAGATGCGGCAGCTAACACGAACGCAGGTGATCGTTCAAACCAAACAGCCGCTATCAGGTGTTGAATCATTACCAGGGATTCACGGCTTCAAGCGCGATGAACAGCTGGAAAACAAAGCGGTGTTTGCTGTCGATACGGCCCAAATCGGTGCGGTGATGGCTGAACTGGCTAAGTGCGAAATCGTGGCCTTACAAACCACGCCGCCAACCTTGGAAGATCTCTTTATCCGTTACTACAATACAGAGGGGGCGCAGGGTGATGACACAAAGTAATCAAACTGCTCAAACTGGTTATCTGACACGGATGTATCTGCGTCACGACCAGTTTGCGATTATCATTTGGCTGCTGGGTATTGTGAGCATGGTGGGCTCCGGGGCCAGTAAGATTATTGGCCTGAGCGGCAGTGACAAGCAGGTCGCTTCGCTGGTAACGACCCTTGATACACCATCAATGGCTGCCCTGTTCGGACCCTTCACCGCGGTGAAGCCTTATACGACGGCGGCTATCTTTGCGGCCACCATGATGGTGTTCACCGGGTTACTCATGGCCATCATGAACATTTTCTTTGCGGTTCGTAACACGCGGACGCAAGAGGATAACGGTGTGTTGGAAATGGTCAGAGCTCACAGTGTCGGCCGTCAAAGTCCTCTGCTAGCCACCATTTATGAACTGCTGCTGATCAATTTATTTGCCGGCATTCTTTCCGCTGTGACGCTGCAAGCCATCAATATGACTGGCGCGGATGCCACTGGTGACTGGCTGTTTGGCATGGGCCTCGCTGCGGTGGGGATCATGTTTGGGGCCTTTACCCTGTTTTTAGCTCAGCTGGCTAGTAACGCGCGCGGCGCCACGACTATGAGTTATGGTTTGTTGGGCCTGCTATATATATTGCGGGCGTTGACGGATGTTCAAAACGTGAAGTACACGTGGTGGACCATTTTTGGCTGGGTAGAAAAGGTGGATCCTTATGGTAAAAACCGTGTATCCTCAATTTTATATATGGTGGGTTTAGCGGTGATCGTGCTCGGACTGACGTTGGTAATCAGCGCTGAACGTGATCTTGGCGCTGGTCTGTTACCAGATCGGCCGGGACGGGCACACGCGAGCGCGATGCTTGCTGGGCCAACCACGTTAGTCTTTCGGCTAGAACGAACCAGTATGCTTGCTTGGTTCGTAGGCTTGGCAGTGTATGGGGCTAGTATGGGAACGTTATTTGATACTGTTGGTGACATGATGAAAAATAGTCCAATGGTTGCTAAAATTATTGGTCCCGCGGCGGCTGCTTCAGCGGGCCGCACCGCTACCTTGCAGTTTGCTGCCATGATGAGCGTGGTCATGGCAATTGGTGCCAGCGTTCCCGCCATTGCCACCATGTTGCGGCTCAACAGTGATGAACGGAAGGGCTGGCTGGAATCAGTCCATGCGCGCAGTGTCTCCCGGTGGCACTTATTCAGTGCGTACACCTTAGTCAGCACGGTTGCTGGCCTGCTCACCTTATTCGCTGGTACGTTTGGCATGGCGCTGGGGAGTCAGGAAGCCAAACAGGCCTTTGATATTGGTCGGCTCATGCGGTCATTTTGGGCTTTTGCCCCCGCCGTGTTGGTTGTTGTCGGTGTGGTTGCTGTCGTGCTTGGTCTACTGCCACGTTATCAGCAAATTGCTTGGATCATTCCCATCTACGCTTTGCTCTCGATTTACCTTGGCGGGTTACTCGATTTTCCAGAGTGGACTAAAAAATTGACCCCGTTTGGCTGGATCAATAAAGTACCGTTAAAAACCGTTCAATGGAATCAAGCCGGTTGGTTAGTGCTCCTGAGTATTGTGTTAATATTAGTGGGTTATGCTTTATACAAGCGACGTGATTTGGTTGAAAATTAAAGGGAGGGAGACTTATATGCTTGAATTAAATCCCGACATCCCAAAGGATCCGGAAAAAGTAGCGCGGATCATGGCCAGTGCGGTTAAAATTTTTGCTCAGCACGGTTATTTACAGGCGAAAACCGCCGAAATTGCGAAGAATGCTGAGGTGTCAAAAGGGATCGTTTTCCGCTATTTTGGCGACAAAGGCCACCTCTATTTAGCGACTGTCGCTTACGTCATCGACCTGCTGACTAAACGCGCCGATTTTAGTGTTTGGACGGAAGCTAGGGATCTAGGTGATATGATCGAACGGGCAGTTCGGTATAAGATTCAGTTGCAGCTGGAATATCCGGACGAGTTTCGCTTGTCCGTGCAGTCATTTGGTGAAATGAACGTGTTGCCGGAGGAAATCCGGCCAGCAATCGGTGAACTTTGGCAAAAACAAACAACGACTTCGATCGCCACACTAGAGAAGCCAGTATTGGCGCGGATGAAATTACGGCCAGGCGTGGACAAAGCAGTTTTGGAGAAGCTATTGACGGCGATCGGCAACGCGGTGTTTGCGGATGCCCAAGTCTTTATGAAAGCTCATCCGGACGCCAAGATAGAAGATTTTGAGCCGATTATCAGTCAGATACAAGCGGAGTATGATATTTTGGAACATGGTTTTGAAGCTGAGAGTGTGTGACAGAACTCGGTAGATTACAGAATTTAACGCAAAAAAGACTAATTCCGGCGAACTTTGTCGGAATTAGTCTTTTTTGCGTTAAATGGCCGGAATCTGAGTTCTGGCGCATGATTGGGCTATATTGAAGTGTCGGACCAAAGGCTAATCTTAACGAATTTTGTTAATAGATGGATTGAAATACTGACCAATATAGCCTTGTGGCACAGCTTCTTTATTTTATACTGCTGTTTTCGCTTTAAAGTTATGCGTGAGGTGCGGCCAAATATAGCGGTCGGCTGCAGCAATGATGACGCCGTTGAACAGGATGGAGAAGAGGGTCGCCAAATTAATGGAGTCAACTCTGCCCGTTGGGAAATAAGCGATGGCACAAACAATCAGCGGTGGCAGGAAGTCCAGCAGTTGTGACGCCGTGGCGTTCCCTTTCAGATACATGAACCGCAAGATGTTAGTGGTGTCATCGTTAGGGTGCATCACGATGTTAGCCCGCTGGTAGAGTGAGATGCCCACGCAAAACAGGCTGATACCCGTACAGCTGAGGACTAGGCGCCACATGATGGGCGCGGTGTTCACACCGATGGAATCAAACCAGCGCACGAAGTACTGTACGAACGTCCCAAAGAACATGACGAACAAGACTTCACCGAAGAACCGCTTGGCATCCCAATGGTGAATCAGAACTTGGTTGGTCGTCGCGTTGATCACACCAATGCAAAATAGCAGAACCCCTAGACCAATACCGGTCCAGTTATGTAAGTTAACCGCGGAAGCTGACCAAACGCCGCTTCCCATATTGCCGGCAATGGATAGCGCATTGCCAAAAGCATTTAAAATTAGACCGGCAATCAAGCCGATCCACCGTTCCTTCAAAGTATTCTTCACTTTCTCCGCCTCACTTCTTGATTAGTTTAGCATGATTTAGCAAAGAATGTAATGGGGGCGATTTAATTAGGAAGGCTGATCCAGCAGACTTCTTGGTAGAATCGAACTAATGACTTGTGAAAATTAATTGGTTGTTAAGGATCGGGCTGCGAGTTATAGAATCAATTTATGAATCACTTGTTTTAAAATGGTGAAAAGTGAGTACCAAATGATAATTTTATTAGCATATTTTTTGATTGACTATAAACGCCTAGTTGTCGGTGTTTGCAAGCAAGAATAATTAACGGAAAATGAGAATAACGGTTAAAAAATACTCATTTAATCTTGACAGCCGTTATTTTGAGTTTCATACTAGGCACCAGTTATTAATACGAAGCAAGCGACAAGATGAGTAAGTCTTGCGTGGCCTTAAGAGAGTTATCGGTTGGTGAAAGATAACGGCGGCGCAGTGCTGAATATGGTCTTGATAATCGCTCTACTGCTGAGCCAGTTGGCTAGGTGGTGGCGGGAACTCCCGTTATAGAGTTAGGGTATGCACTGATAGCAGTAAGTACTGAACCGCCGTTAGTTAGTACCCGATGAGGAATATTTCCGCGAGGGGTATTCGAACTAAGGTGGCAGCACGATTAAATCGTCCTTTTATTTAGAGATAAATAGGGGGCGGTTTTTTTTATACCTAGGTGCGGAAGCAGGCGGTTAGAGACTGAAGTGTAACGAAGTCTGGGCAGAAATCCCGAACTTGGATTTGGGACCGGAATTCGTTACACGCAAGTCTCTGCCTGCTGGAGCCCGATTAAAGAAGTAGCGAAGGAGCGACAGACATATGAGCGAAACAGTGACAAACGCAATTGAACTAAATAATATTTCAGTGAACTTTCAAAACCATGATCAAGAGATTGACGCCGTAAAGAACGTCGACCTGCAGATCAAACGCGGTGACATTTACGGTATTATCGGCTACTCCGGTGCCGGTAAGAGTACCTTGGTGCGGGTGATCAACCTGTTGCAGCAACCGACTCAGGGTTCAGTCATCGTCAACAACCAGGAGATCCTCAAGTTAAAGCCGGTTGAATTACGGCAAGCGCGTAAAAAGGTCAGCATGATCTTCCAGCATTTTAACCTGATGAAATCCCGCACGGTTCAGGGTAACGTGGAATATCCGCTGCTAGGAACCAAGATCAGTAAGGCTGACCGGCAGGCGAAAGCTGAGAAATTGCTGAGACTGGTTGGCCTCAGCGAATACGCGGGAACTTATCCCAGCCAGCTATCCGGTGGTCAAAAGCAGCGGGTGGCCATTGCTAGGGCATTAGCTAGTGACCCGGAAATCCTTATTTCAGATGAAGCGACCAGCGCCTTGGATCCGAAAACCACGAAATCAATTTTGGAGCTGCTCAAACAGCTGAATCGGGATTTAGACCTTACCATCGTACTGATCACCCACGAAATGCAGGTCATCAAAAGTATCTGTCATAACGTAGCGGTCATGGATGCCGGTGAAATTATTGAACGCGGGCCCGTGGCGAAAGTCTTCACGGAGCCGCAGCAAAAATTGACCACCGACTTCGTGGAAACCTCGACTAACGTGAAGGAAGCCATTGAACGCATTACCAGCACGATTAAGATCAGCGAGTTTAAGGACAATCAAGAGCTGATGTACTTCAACTTTATCGGTAATTCAACTAAGCAAGGAGTTGTATCAGAGTTCTCACAGAAGTATGGCATCGACGTGAACATCCTGTTCGCCAATATCGATCAGATCGATGGTGAAAACGTCGGCTATATGATTGCCGTCATTACAGGTGATTTAGCCGTTTTCAACGCCGCAATTCAAAGATTAAGCAGTGAAGGCGTTAAAACTAGAATCTTGACGAATGATGTTTTGGAAGGGGGTGCGGCTTAATGACAGCGATCATACCAAACGTCATCGCGATGAAGGGTGAGTTTATTCAAGCCACTTGGGAGACCATCTACATGACGTTGATGTCAGCCATTGTTTCAGCGGTGCTGGGGCTGCTGGTGGGGGTGTTGCTGGTGGTGACTCAGCCAGGCGGCATTCTGGAAGATAAGCTGACCTATTCAGTAGTTGATAAATTAGTGAACCTGCTGCGATCCATCCCGTTTATCATTTTGCTGGCGGTGATTTCACCACTGACGAAGTTCTTGATCGGGACAACGGTTGGGACGACGGCTTCACTAGTACCATTGATTTTCGGCATCTTCCCGTTCTACGCTAGGCAAATTCAAAACGCTTTGCTGGACGTGGATCACGGGGTCATTGAAGCAGCCGAATCGATGGGCTCCAGCCCCTTGGAAATTATTTTTCGAATCTACCTTCGCGAAGGGCTGGCCGATATTCTCCGGGTCTCCATCGTGACGGTTATCAGTCTGATCGGGCTAACCACAATGGCTGGTGCTATTGGTTCAGGTGGTCTCGGGGATGTGGCCATTAACATTGGCTACGCCCGTTTCGAAAATGATATTACGTTTACAGCCATGATTATTATTTTAGTGTTAGTGTTTGCAGTCCAGCTGTTTGGGGACTGGGTCGTCAGAAGAGTTGAACATCAGTAAGGAGTGTTGTATATGAAGAAAAGCGCTTATTGGTTAATTGGTATCGTGGTCGTGGTGGTTCTAGCCGGATTTGGGATTCACAGTATTTCCAGCTCGCAGGCTTCTAACAAGAGTCATTCGAGTTCAATCTTGATTGGCTCCGAAGGCTCTGATATTGATATCTGGCAACACATTGCCAAGACGGATGACGCTAAGAAATTAGGGTTGAAGATCAAGGTAAAAAATATCGCGGATGGGGTTCAGCTGAACAAGGCAACCGCGGATGGTGACGTCGACGTGAACGCCTTTCAATCCTGGTCATACTATTTGACCTATAACCAGCAGAATAAGGCCAACAAGTTAACGGCGTTAGGGACCACCTACTTGGAACCGATGGGGATCTATTCTAAGAAGTACAAGAACGTTAAGGATATCCCAGCTGGTGCGACAATTGCGATTGCCAATAATCCGTCACAAGCTGCTCGTGGTTTGATTCTTTTACAAAAGGCCGGTTTGATCACGCTGGATAAGAACTTTGGTTACGTTGGGACGCTCAAGGATATCAAGAGTAATCCGAAGCACTTTAAGTTCAGACAGATCGATGATACGACTGGTCCACGAATCATTAACGATGTGGACGCCGTGCTCATTTCCAACACGGTGGCACTGGAAGGCCATCTGCACGTGCTGACGGATTCCATTTACCACGAAAAAGTGGATCAATCCACCAAGGACAACATCAACATTCTGGCTACTTCTGAGAAGAACAAGGATAACGCCAACTACAAGAAGCTGGTTAAGCTCTATCACCAGAAGGATATTCAGAAGTACATCAAGGATAAGTATTATGGCACCAAGATAGAAGTTAACAAGCCACTCAGTTATTTGAAATAACAGACAATACAAAGGAGATCATTGATTATGGCTAAAGTTGAAAGTTTTACATTGGATCACACAAAGGTTAAAGCACCCTACGTTCGGTTGATTACTGAGGAACACGGGGCAAAGGGCGACACCATCAGCAACTATGATTTACGGCTCGTTCAGCCTAACGAAAATGCCATTCCAACTGCCGGGCTGCATACCATTGAACATCTATTGGCTGGCCTGTTGCGTGACCGGTTGGACGGTGTGATCGACTGTTCACCATTTGGCTGCCGGACGGGATTTCATTTGATCACATGGGGCACGCATTCCACCACGGAAGTTGCCAAGGCCTTGAAAGGGTCGTTGGACGAAATCGCAAATAAGATTGAATGGAAGGACGTACAGGGGACCGACATTTATAGTTGCGGTAACTACCGTGACCACTCGCTGTTCTCAGCAAAGCAATGGTCTCACGATATTCTGGAAAAAGGAATTAGCGACGATCCTTTCGAACGGCACGTCATTTAGGTTAGCAAGGGGGTTGTTAGCATGGCTAAATTAGCGATTGTAACGGGTTCAGGACAAGGTATTGGTGAAGGAATTGCGCACCGCTTAGCGAAGGATGGTTACGCTATTGCCGTAGCTGACATCAATGACACAACGGCCGCAAAAGTGGCACAGGATCTGCAGAGTGCGGGGTATAGCGCCAAAGCCTACCACGTGGATGTGGCCCATCGCGACGAGGTGTTTGACCTTGTGAATGCAGCGGTCAAAGATTTAGGGGAATTGGCTGTGTACGTCAACAACGCAGGGGTTGCCTTTATTGAAAGCTTTATCGATTCAGATCCAGCACAGGTTGAACGATTATTAGATGTGAACTTAAAGGGGACTTACTGGGGCATTCAAGCGGCTGGTAAGAAATTTAAGGAACAGGGACACGGCGGCCGAATCGTCAACGCTGCTTCACTGGCAGGGTATGAAGCTTCAGCTCTGCAAAGTGCCTATTCGGCATCGAAGTTCGCCATTCGCGGACTGACGCAGTCGGCAGCCAAGGAATTCGCCAAGGATAAAATTACCGTGAACGCCTATAATCCAGGCATTGTCCGCACGAAAATGCGTGACGCTATCGATAAAAAGACGGCGGCAATCAAGCACAAGACGATCCCGGAGCAGCAGGCCGATTGCCTGACAGAAATTGCCATTGGCAGGGAAGCCACCCCAGCCGATGTAGCGGAAGTGGTTGCCTGGTTTGTGAGTCCGGGAGCTGGTTATGTCACCGGACAGAGTTTGCAAGTTGATGGGGGAATGAGATTTCATTAGAGTGTGAGGCGAGGCGGTTAGAGACCGGAGTGTAAGGGTGCTTTACCAGAAATCCTGGTCTTGGATTTGTGGTGAAGCACCCTTACATGCAGGTCTCTGCCTCGGCGAACACGTTTACGCTAGGTAAAATCAAATAGCTTGAACCAAATACCAATAATAACAAGGCAACCAATTGCCACTCCAATTCGAGTGACAATTGGTTGCCTTGTTGTCTCTGTTCTAAATCTGCTTACACGTATTCATAAAAATTCACAATCTCGTTGATCTAGTAAACTACTTATCTGATTTAGAGCAGAACAATATTAACAGAAGTTGCCTATATCACTCAAACACAGTCAAATCATACTTTTAAAGCGGAATTCAAATAAACTGAATATTTTTCACAAGACGTGACACTTTCAAGCCAAATGTAACTAAATCTAGCACGGAAAGCGGTTACAATATAATTGTTAAATCAAATACATCTTGATGGAGGTATCATTATGATTTTAGTAACTTCTGCATGTGGTCATTCTGGTTCAGCAATGGTGAAAGGGTTAGTAGACGCTGGTTATGATGTGATTGCATCAGATATCAACCCTAAAGTTAAGGACTTGCCTGGAATCAAAAAAGCAATGGTTGGTGATCTGACCAACGTTGATTTCCAAAAGGAACTGATTGATAGCTGTGATCAGATTGTTTACGTGCCACCGCTGTTCAACGCTCAAGAAGAATATATTGGTAAAGCAATGATTGATTTGGCCGTCAAAGCACATTTGAAGCAGTTCGTCTTTGTTTCAGTTATTCACCCAATCTTGACGACGTTGTTACAACACGTGGACAAGCGAAACATTGAGGAACACCTGTTATACACTGCGATGAATGAAGACCTGCCATACACCATTTTGCAACCAACTCACTACATGCATAACTTTACACCAAAAGAAATCATGAAGAACGGTGAATATAAGATGTTCTTTGATTTGGATAAGAAGAGCGTAGCGTGGGTTGATGAAGCGGATGTTGCTGAAGTTTGTGCCAAAGTAGTTGGCGATCCTCAAAAGTATAACAAGGCTGACTTAGAGTTGGTAGGGACTGAACGGCTGACACTTAACGAATGCATGGATATCTTTAACGAAGTTACGGGTAAGGATTACAAAGCGATTTACCAACCAATCGATGAATGGCTCGATGATCTTGGTGCCAAAGATCTATACTTCCGTGAAGGGTTCAGACACTTAGCTAACACCTATAACAACTGGGGATTAGACGGGAATACCAGCGTGCTTGAATGGCAATTGGGTCGCAAACCAACGACGATGCATGAGTATATCAAACGCGAATTGAATCTATAATCATTAAAAACGTAAAAAACCTCTGATTTTTAAAGTCAGAGGTTTTTTAGCGCCAAGCTTAAATTGGGTGAATTTTGAAGCAACCATATTCTGGTTGAAATCCTTTGTGACAGGCTTAATTAGAGCGTAAAATAATACACGTAAGAAATGCGATAGAGAGAAGCCAGTTAGATGACCGTTCAGTTAAAATCGGCAAGACCGTCAAAACAGATGTATCAAAATAACGAAGTATATGCATCGACACACTATAAATACATGAGTGGCGCGACTACTAAAGTTAAGCACCCACTAGTTGAACCTCAGGAGAAAGCCAGTGTAGAGACACGTACTGTCAAGAAGAAAAAAAGCTCTTGGTGGGTTACTATAGGGACAGGCTATCTATTCTTAAAACTTGGTATTTGGGTGTGGCCGTACATAGAGTCCTGGGTGATAGCTCTGGGAATGCTATTCTTCATGTTATTGGGGTTGTTCTTACTGTACCTATTCTGTGTATGGCTCGACAACAAAACAGGTGGTGGCGGTGGCTACTCGGGTGATCCGTACGATGATAGTTACGATGCCGGCTGGTTTGATTCGTGGGCATTTCATAATGATGATCATAATGATAATTTGTATTAGAGCGTGTGAAATAAGTCAAAATCAGTGAGCAAAATAGACTAACTTAAAATTAATACTTCATAAATAATAAAATGGCTCTATCCATAATAAATACCGGGATAGAGCCATTTTGTTCATAATAGTTAGACAGAAATCTAACTTGCTTGCTGCACCTCACAATGGTGTTGTACTTAAAGAAAGCTACTTAGTTAAAAAATCGGGCGCCATAAATTCAGGATTCGGCCAGTGATAAAAGCCTTCACCAGTAGTTGGTCCCAATTTGTTTGCATCAATCCGTTCCTTCATCTTCTTAGCAACTAACCGTAAATCATCGTTATCAGTGGCTTCAGCTTCGGACACAACAATGTTGTAATGCGTCTTCATACCGATAGCATCCAAGACAGCAAATGGTCCCACTTGAACGCCTAAATCAATCATCCACGTTTTATCAATCGTGGTTGGCTCTGCGACACCTTTAGCCCACAGAACTAAAGCTGAATTTAGCCACGGAATCAGCATCGAGTTTAGCACATATCTTGGCTGTTCCTTTTTCAGTGGGATTGGAACCATGCCAATGGTTTTGGCAAAATCAACGACTTGATCAAACACATCTTTTGAAGTTTCAGGCGAGCCCATAACTTCAGCAGTATTGCGACTCCAAATCTGGTTTGCAAAATGAATGTGTAAGTAAAGTTCTGGTCGACCAGTAAAATCTTTTAACTGACTAGGTAATAGGGTTGATGAATTGCTGGCAAAAATTGTTTTTGCTGGGGCAACTTTAGCTAATGATTCATAAAACGTTTTCTTGATGTCTAATTTTTCTGGAATGGCTTCAATGACTAAGTCTGCATTCTTAGCAGCGGTAGCCAAATCAGTTGTATAACTCAGCTGTTGGAGTCCTTTTTCAAAATCTTTATCGGTAATCTTCAAATCGCGCTGATAAGCTGTTCTTAACTGTTCAATATGTTTCTTTGCAGTTTTCATCGCATCATCATTAATATCGTAAAGGACCACTTTTAGGCCTTTAAAGGCAGTTTGATAAGCAATTTGGCTACCAAGAACTCCGCCGCCAATTACAGTAACATTCTTAATTGTCATAATTAATCCCTCCAGATTTTATAGGTTATCTAAAGGGTATAAAATTTCTGCTTGTGCGTAAATACACAATAATCCTTTTCTTGAATTCTTGTGATAAAATCATCTTTGGTATCTGGTATGACCAGTACAAGGAGGCAAAATAATGAAATTCAAACCGATTGAAGCACCTAGCGCTACAGAATTATTAGTCACACAAATCAAGAATGCTATTATCACAGGACAATTAAAGCCAGGTGACAAGCTGCCTCATGAACGTGAATTGGCACGGCAAATGAATGTCAGCCGATCCGTCATTAATAGTGGTTTAAACCGATTACAGCAGCTTCACTTCATCCATATTCGTCCGCGCCAAGGTGCTTTTGTTGCTGACTATCACAGTGAAGGTAACCTAGAAACACTCAATCAGGTGGTTGATTTTGATGGGGGTTATTATCAGACCTCATTGCTTCAATCGATTTACGAATTTCGTCTTGTTACTGAGGAAAACATCGTGACCTTGGCAGCACAAAGGCAAGATAAGCCCAGTTTGAAATTAGCACAGCAAGCCCTGAATCAATTTAAACAAGCAGTCAACGTTCAAGAATGGTCTACTACAACTTTCAACTTTTTTCATGCCCTCGCGTTAGCTTCCCAAAATCAAGTTTATCCGCTGATTATTAATAGCTTCCGGCCAATGTACCTAAAATTGGCGGAATGGAATAGTAAGGATGGCGGCAATTCTGAGATTATTCAGCGTAATCAAGATTTGCTAGAGGCTATCAGTCATGGCAACGTTAAACTGGCCGTTGACCTTGATCACGCTTTGATTGAATGGAGCTTTCGAGATCTCATGCGGGCTTAATTCCATAGGCTAGTTTACTTAATAGAACATAAAAAAGTGTGGTTCATGTGTACCAGATTTGTTAAGTAAATAGCTAAAGTACTACAACTTCTTTAATTTTCAAATAATGTAACAAATGGCATCGAGGCAGAACTGCCACTCAGATAAGTACCATTTCAAAATGGGTTTTTGGAACCACTAATTGAATAAACCACTGGCGAGCTACTTTAAATGAGTAGCTCGTTTTTTTGGTCTTCTTTATTTGTCAGCAAGCGTTCGCCAGTCCACATAAGCGGAAGCCTCGTCGCTAAGCAAATCAGCGATGGACAATCGGCTCAAGGTTTCTTTGTATTTAGCCTCAGCACGTTCAAACTGTAGACTGACCTGGTCGAATTTTTGATCAAATGCAGCCTGATCAAGCCGCAGTACTTGATCGCGCAAGTTATTCCAAGAGGCAAACGACTCATCGCCTTCAATTGCAGTAAAAATATCCAGCAGCGAAATCTCACTAGTTGGCCGTGCTAAGGTGATCCCACCGGTTTTGCTGGCATCAGTAGCAACGATGCCATGTACGGCCAGCTGATGCGTAATTTTATGCAGATAAGAATCAGATACTTGTAGGATTTGACTAAGCAATTTACTTTTTAGTGGCTGTTGATCCTTTTGACGCGCTAGAATTACTACCACGTAGATTGCTTGTTCTACTCCAATTTTAAATTTCATGTTATTCCTCCTACGGCCATTCAGCCGGTCATAATAGTCTGTAAAACAACTTTAAAACTAGTCTCGCCTAGATGCAAACAGCACCGTCAAACTCCAAAACCTTGTCTTTGGTAAGCTATTAAACTTTTTGATTATCAGTTGACTTTCTCGGAGCAAGTTGTAAAATAGCTTTAATCTTTGGATAATTATTATCTATAGATAAAAGGAGATTTTAAATATGACAGACGACTCAACCATTGTTGATAAAAAAGTATCAGAGTTAGCACGCTTAACACCGCAGCTCAGCCGAGCAATCACTAACACTGGTAAAGAACTGAACGATAACGCAATCATCGGCGACCGCCAGTGGGCAATGAATACCTTGGCAATGCTGATTGGCATGGGCGATATGGACGGTCAGCTTCAAGTTTATACAAAGGCTGCTCAGCAAGCCGGCGCAACAGATGATGAGATTCAAGATGTGATCAATTTAGCTAGCATTTATGCCGGCAATCCCCGCGCCGTTAACGCCGCCCGGTTAATTGCGCCTTACCTGCAAAGTGAACAGCAACGCTTACGGCCAAACGTCACTGAAGAATTAGTAAACGTTGGCGATCATGAAACGATGGTTTGGGACAACCACGGTGAAGGCTTCCCTATCGTCTTGATTCACTGCTTGGCACTGGATCACCGCACTTGGCGTGAAGTTTACCCCCAACTGGCTAAAACTGGTGCGCGGGTCATCGCGTATGATATTCGTGGTCACGGTTGGGCTCGCAATGCGCCAATCACTACGAGTTTGGATCAATTAGCTGATGATTTGCACAAGTTGTTGGGTAAACTTGGTATCAAAAAAGCGGATATTTACGGTGCTTCATACGGCGGTGCGGTTGCACAGGCCTTGGCTGCCGACTATCCTGAAGACATACGCTCATTAGCTTTAATTGCCACTGGTCTTAAAGGATTCCCAGTGTTGGCTGCCCGTGCTGATGCTGCTGAAAAAGAGGGTATGGAAGCACAAGTTGCAGTATCCTTGATTCGCTGGTTCACACCTGAAACCATTGCCCGTAATCCTTGGGAAGTCCGCTATGGTCGCGAGTGCGTTCGCCATATTAGCGTGGCTAACTGGGCCGCAGCTTGGCGTGCAATGGCCGCAGGCGATGCAATGGAAACAGCACCGAACATCAAAGTGCCAGTATTGGCTTTAGGCGGTAAACAGGATGCTTCTGCGGTCCCTGCCCTCATGCAGCAAATGGCAAATGCCTATCCAAATTCTAAGCTAGTCACCTTGGACCCCGGTACCCATATGATGCCGATGGAACAACCACAGGCTGTCTCTGATGCGTTAGCCGCATTTTACCAATCAGTTGATGCCCGAACTTTTAAAAAGGATGAAAAATAGTGACCAAAAGACAATACTTTGTGGTGACTTACACCCATGATAATATCGTTGGCTGGACCAAGTACGTTCTGGCCCACGTAAAATATCTCAAAGAACAAATTAAAATCGGCAATTTAGTAGTTTCCGGCCCAAGTCAGGGTGATCACAAGCGCCAGGCAATTTTGATTTTTCATGTAGCAGACCGCGATGCTTTGATGACCATTATCAAGCAAGATCCATACTATATCCATGACTTGATAATTTCGATGACCATCACGCCATGGAAGCCACAGTTTGGCGATTTAGATGAAAGCAATTTTGAATGAATTTATCAACAACAGTTGCCAAAGAACCGTCATTTACTGGATTTGAGAAAAACATCATCAAACTAAAAAAGGGAGTGCTGAATAAATGGGTCATCGTCAAATCGTATTGGTGATGCCTTATAAGAACAGTCACATTTTGTGGCTGTTCTTTTTTCTATTTATGGATTAGTGAAATGCGGTTAAAGAAATTATTGAGATTACGGAAGCCATAACAGTTACGTTTTAACGTCTTAATCTTACGATTAATACCTTCTAAGGGACCATTTGAGTTTTTACATTGACAGGCATTCAAGATGGCCTGACGATTCTTTCTAAAAGTGTTCATGACAGTATCCATACTGGTTCGATTACGTTGATAATGGTCAATTAAGGCAGCTAATTGGGTAACATTTCGCTGTTTAATTGCAGTTAAAATCGTTTGATAAATCGCATAAACGGCAGCGAAGCGTGGAAAAGCTGATAGAATTAAGTCGATGGCGTTCTGTTGCGTCATATATTCGTTAATACCACGTAAATAGACAGATTTAACATCGTTGATGGTGTCCTGATTTTGGTGGAATAAGCGCCAATGAGATTTCAATATGCGATAGAGGCGTGAGCGGTGATCGGGAATGGTCTGAAAAGCTTGAATACGAGCTTGATCAAGTGCTCGTCCAGCCAGTTGAATAATGTGAAATCGATCGATTACGATTTCAGCATTGGGAAAGATCCGCTTAATAAAGTGACAGTATTGAGCGTTTAAATCAACTACCACACTTTGAACTCGCTGACGCTCAGTTAAAGAATACCGGTTGATGAAGTAATCCATGATTTGAGTCGTTAACCTACCTGGCAACGTCGTTACCAGGTGGTGAGCCAGTGCAGCGCAACAGATAAATGACATGTGATGATTAGCTGAACGAAATTCGTCAAAACAGAGTTGAGTTGGCAACTCTTTAAGGCGATAAGGACGCTGGGCGTGTTCATTAATGATCCGACTTACACTCGCATCAGAGATCCCCAGCAGTTTAGCTATTTCGGTGGCCGTTAATGAGTCTTTAGCCAGTTCCATCACTGCTTGGTGAACCGCCGGAGTCAATGTGTGATTAAAGAATAAATTGGATGATGTGGCACCGCAAGTGGTGCCACAAGTTTTACACAGATAACGCTGTTTATGAAGCTTTAACACGTACTTACCGCCGTTAACAGGTGTCAATCGGGCATTAACCTGATGAGTACCATTCTTAATTAAAGTTGGATACCCGCAATTAGGGCAATGACTCAAGGGATAAGTTAGTTCCGCCTCAATAACTTCAGTAATGCGAGTCAGTTGTTTAACCACCGACCTTTCTTCATAAATCTGGGTAATCTGGATATTAGGGTCTGTTATTTTGAAGAGCTTTAAGATAGAATCATTACTTAGGGACACGCTGTTTTCCTCACTTTCGGTTATCTTTGGCGATTTAATCGTAACATGTGAGGACCTCGTGTCCTTTTATAATTTCCTAAAACCAATCAAAAAAAATGGCATTGGTTATTCACCAATACCAGAAATTGTAGACCCGGTAAAATCAAAATAAAGCATATAAAACGCTTGATAAACTGTAGCCAATAACAGCCTATCAAGCGTTTTATTTTGAATTATTTATGTAACAACTTTAATAAGAGAGTAAAATTAGAAAAGCAGAGAATAAATCGGAAAGAAGCAGGCCAGATGACCGTTCAGTTAAAATCGGCAAAACCGTCACAGCAGACGTACAAAAAATTAGCTTCGCCCGCACCAATTCATTATAAATACGTGATTGGTGCCACAACTAAAGTGAAGCACCCGCTGGTTGAACCGCAGGCACAGCAAGAAGCGAAGCGCCCAACTAAGAAAAAACGGTCATGGATCGCCACGATTGGTACGTGGCTACTCATTATTAAGGTTGTGAAGTGGGTCTGGCCGTATGTGGAATGGCCAATCATAGATATTCTTATGATAGTCGGTATGCTATTGGCACCATTTCTGATGATTGCATTCTTTACCTGGCTTGATAACAAATTAGGTGGTGGCGGCTACTCAGGTGATTCATATGATGATAGCTACGATGCCGGCTGGTTTGATTCTTGGGCGTATCATAATAATGACCATAATGATAATTTGTATTGAACTATGCAAGGAGAGTACAGGATTTGAACCTGCAGTCGTTAACCACAGTATGACGGTGCTTTAACATGGGAAATGCTAGTTGTACACCATTTGTGCACTATGTAAAAATAGGTGTGTTTGCATATTTTCCAGCTATTGTGTGTAGTATTTAAACATCTTTCCTTTAATTTCATCCCTTGAGACTTCGTTATTTGCATGCTAATGATTTCATCTACTTGTTCATGAGCCAGTATTCCAAAACGGGTTAATCGGAATATACTATAATTTTGCCTTTCCCCTTCAAAGCAGTCTACATACACGCTATTAATTGGGGGAAATTCATAAAACGATGGGCAATAGTGACAGTATAGCTATCAGAAACATCGACTGTAAAACCGCTTATCTCTTGTTTGTGGTGCCTCATCAGGGACATCATCAATAATTCTTACTGTTTCAGCAGTTTTAACTCTGTCAGTAATTTTAGCCGGCACTTCAACAATCATTCCTGATGGCGTTACTATTTTTTTAATTTCGCCCCGGCGAACTGATGATAAAAGCTCAATAATAATATCTTAATGTGAATCGACCTTTACAGATTGCAGCTCTTGAGTTCTTCTTTCAAGAGCTTTCATAATATCAGGTTTTATAAAACTTTTCATTTCCAGTTTGTGCAGCTGCCTTCTTAGAATAGCCTGCTTCAATGGCTGCCTGTGTAGCATTACCACTGACAATATATGATTCAATGAATTTTCGTTGTTTGATTGTTAGTTTTGCCACCTCACAGGCCTTTTTTCAGTTTACAGATTAAAAAAGTTCAATAAACAAATGATAAAAAAACGTCATCTTTAACTCAAAATCGGTTCCTACAAAAAGCGATGCATTGAATGAAATATCTGAACGTAATAGCTTTTTTTATTACTACTTGGCTTTAATATCAATTCGAGCTTATATATTTTACCAGCGTACCTCATAAACGTTGCAATAACTTTTAACTTCTTTTTTGACAAGAATTTATTTACAATCCTAGTATTTTCAAAAGCCATTCTGGCTAAATTATCGATTAAATAAGCTTGTGGAAATTGTTGAATTTCTAAATTTTCGTAAGGATCTACCTTTTTTATTCTACCGTCTTTTGTACCAAACATTTCTTCAGGAGTGGTCAATAACATATTCATTAAATTATCTCTTACATTGACCATTTGAGGTTTAAAGCTTTCGATGATCCACTTCCGAGAAGGAATTAAATAGTTTAAAAAATTAATAAACAATGTTTTTATTAAACTTTCTTTCCATCGAATTCCCATAAATACAAATGCACTAGGAACCGCACTAATATTCAAAGCCGAGAAAGTCCATCCGTTTGAAACTATCGTTACACCTTCACTCTCTTTGGTAATGCTTTGTGAAACATTTATGCCTAAGTCAACTCTATTATCTTTGTTATAGTATCTAATCGTGAAAAAAATAGCCAAAATGGTGCCAATGGATCCGACCCACTCCGCCAAATCACCTATCGCTATACCTGTAATTCCGAATTGCATTTCATTCACATCCCCTAACCCTAAAAGCATAACAAAACCCCGGTATTACTGCTAGGACTTCATCCGGTTAATTTAGTAATTCAGGAAGACGAAAAAATATATTTGGAAATATCTTTAGTTCGGACATTTGAGAACTGCTTTAGGACATTATTTGGAAATATCGTTTAGCCCATCAATGCAAAAAATCATTACGCTTAGTTCATTGATAGCCTTACGTTCGTCACGGCGAATAGTCTTCTCATCGTAGTTGAACCGTTTAGTTAATTTTAACCGAGTTATTGATTGTAGTTGAATGTAGAATCTTTTTTTCAAGTTTATGAAATGTGATTATTTGCTCAAACTTTTTTATGGAGACTAATTTATCGGTATTCTTAGTTGCTAAAATGAAATAATTTTTTGGCTTTTTAAAGATATACTAATAGGTGTCAAAGGGGAAAATCCTTAAAGACGGCACGTTAACGTGATTTTAGCTTAATCCAATTGTATTCAGTAAATGTTTTAAAAAACAGTTTATTTTTAAAATTACATGCTCATTATTGAGCGAACAAAGTGACGATTAATCAGATTATGGAAATTAAAATACACGATAGGAGACGATCTTATGACTAAGACTAGTGAAAAATTTAAAATTCCAGAAACGATGAAAGCAGCAGTTTTGTTTGGCCCTGGAGATATGCGGGTCGTTGATAAACCAGTTCCAACTCCGGCTTCAGATCAAGTATTAGTTAAAGTGGCCGAATGTGGTATGTGCGGTACGGATTTGAAAATCTATGATGGACATTTTCCTCTAACCCCTCCATTTGGGAAATTCACACCTGGACATGAATGGACTGGAACAATCGTTGGCTTAGGAGACTCAGTTGATGAGTTTGAGATTGGAGATCGTGTTTGTATCGAGGCTCATCATGGCTGTGGGAGATGCGAAAACTGTTTAGCTGGTAAATATACAATGTGTCTGAATTATGGTAATCCAGAAAAGGGCCAATGGGCTTCAGGTATGACTGCCGATGGGGGCTTTGCAGAGTATGTAGTTCACTCAGTTTCTTCTGTATACAAAATGAATGACAGTTTAACCTTCGATGATGCAGTGGTTTTAACTACTGCTGGTACTGGCTTGTTTGGAATTGATACAATTGGCGGTTATCTACTCGGAGAGGATGTTTTGATTTTCGGTGGCGGTCCTGTGGGCCTGATGACTGTACAACTTGCTAAGCAGTTAGGTGCTAAAAAGGTTATTTTAGCTGATTTAATTCAGAGTCGTCTGGATTTAGGCAAAAAGTTAGGTGCCGATTACGTGATTAATTCTGGAGAAGTGAAAGACGTTCCGAAAAAAGTCAAAGAATTAACTGGTGGCGAAGGTGTGCATGTAGCAATTGATGCTGCCGGAGCAACAATGATTCCACAACAACTTATTGAAGCCACACGTCGGGGCGGGCAAATTTTGTTAATAGCATTTTATGGCAAGCCTGTAACCTTAGATTTAGCTTCTGCTATTCGTCAGGGTATTCAGATTCATACGAGTAGAGGAGAAGGCGGAGGTAATGTTGCACGGGCAGTCTCCCTTGCTGAAATGGGTCGTTTGACCTGTGGTGAATTAGTAACCAACCGATTCCCGCTAGAAAAGATAAACGAGGCTTTAGGCATCGTTCGCTCACATGAAGGTGATCCAATTAAAGTAGTTATTCAATTTTAATAATTTACTTTCACTTTTGAGTAAGCGTGATTAAGCTTCACGAGGAGATGGTTATTTTGGATGAGAATGATAAAGTAAGCCAAGATCCAATTATCAGCTGGATAGCAACCTTTAAACATAATCCAAAGTTATGGGTAAAGTGGTTAGTACCCATTATAGTTGGATTGATTATTTGGTTTATTCCTGCACCAGCTGGAATTAAAATTCAAGCTTGGCACCTATTAGCGATCTTTATTGGAACTGTTGTTGGCATCATTACAGGGCCCTTACCAATGGGTGCCGTTTCAATGCTTGGTTTAGTACTGGTATTAGTGACCGGAACATTGACAACAGATGTTGCATTCACAGGTTTCTCGCAAAGTACAGTGTGGATGATTGTAGCGGCATTCTTTATTGCCCGAAGCATAATTAAGTCGGGGCTGGGTTCACGGATAGCTCTCTTTCTGGTATCCAAACTTGGTTCGCGCGTGCTAGGTGCATCATATGCACTAGCACTTACTGATTTAATTCTTGCACCAGCTACGCCAGCGGCAGTTGCCCGTGGTGGTGGTGTAATCATGCCTATTCTTCGATCAGTGTCGGGTGTTTATGGCAGTGAGCCAAACTCACCGTCATCAAAGAAAGCAGGGGAGTTCTTAACAATCACGGCCTTTCAGGTAAACGTCATTACTCCAGCGATGTTTTTAACGGCGTTATCGGCGAATCCTTTAGCTGCTCAATTGGCTGGGCAGCAGGGAGTGGTGATTACCTGGGGAAAATGGGCACTAGCAGCATGTGTACCCGGAATTGTATCGCTACTGGTTATTCCATTTCTTTTATATAAATTATATCCACCGACTGTAAGCAAATCTCCTGAAATTGCTGCTCATGCAAAAGATGAATTGCATAAAATGGGAAAAATTACACCTTCTGAATGGGTAACAATCGCTACAGTTGTGATTGTCTTAGGGCTATGGATGATTGGTGATCCACTATTTGGACTTGATTCAACTACGGTTGGCTTTATTGGAATGGCGGTCTTAATTCTCAGTGGTGCCTTAACTTGGAACGATGTTAAGTCTGAAAAGCAAGCTTGGGACACATTCTTTTGGATGGGTAGTCTGGTTATGATGGCTACTGAATTAAGTAAACTTGGCCTGATTCCTTGGATTAGCAAACACATTGTTGGGCTAATCGGCGGTATGGGCTGGATCCCAGCGTTCTTAATTCTTTGCGGTGTTTATTTCTTCAGTCATTATTTAATTGCATCAAACGTTGCTCAAGTTTCAGCAATGTATGCAGCTTTCTTAGCGGCAGCAATTGCAGTAGGAGTACCGCCTCTATTTGCTGCTTTAATTTTAGGCTTTATTTCATCGCTTGATAGTGGGATTACACATTATTCAAATGCTACTGCACCATTAATGTTTGGTATGGGATATGTTTCAGTTGCAAAATGGTGGGTTGCAGGTTTGATTTGTGCTATTGTAAATATTGTTATTTGGATGAGTGTTGGGAGCCTATGGATGCATGTGATTGGTCTTTGGTAGATAGCCAAAGGAAGATGCTTTAATAACAAAAAAACGGTAAGCCGACGAGCTTACCGTTTTTTGTTAGAATTGGCGTTCTTCGAATTCTTTTTTATCAATTTTAATACGAAATTGTTGTGGCGATACACCTGTAAATAATTTAAAGTTGCGTTGAAAATAGTTGGGGTTGTTGATACCAACATGCATTGCTACCTGCGTGATTGACCAATCAGGATTTTCCAACAATAAACGTTGTGCCTCGCCCATACGTCTAGACATTAGATATTTAATTGGAGTAGTCCCTATATTTTCTCTAAATTTTTTATCTAAGTACGTATGACTAACTGATAGATTTTTACAGATATCTTGAACGTTGATAGATTTTTCAAAGTTCTGATTGATAAATGATTCGGCACGACTAACGATGGCTGGTGTTGTTTTTTTAATATGTTCATGAGCAGATACCTTTTCATTTATGAAGGGCATCAGACTAGCTATAATCAGATTGTTAGCCAGTTCATGTGAGTCAATATCCTCACGTTTCATTAATTCAAAGGCGGTTTTAGTAATTCTTTCCATGATTGAAAATACTTTTGAATCGAAATGGAAAACGGGGATGGTTGCGGGATCAATTAGAGAGGGTATATGAATGCCTATAATTAGCGATGGTAAAATATCACCTAAAGAGTGCAGTTTCTGAGCATTTATTACAACAAGGTCATGTGCATGAACCTCATAAAAATTATCATCGATGTAATATTTGCTGGATCCAGACCGAATTAAAGACACTTCAGTAACTTTTTCATGTTCATGAAGACCACGTCGGTATACTTCATCAATAGTTCGAAAATTTTCAATGTAATCTAGGGATATAGTTGTTGAGTCATGTGGTTTCCATTCGCATGTAATTTTTCGCATTTATATCCTCCCCTAAAAATGAACTGAATGATTGCGTTGATAATTTAATTATACTGTATTTTTTTATTTGTACCTATGATATAAGGAGAAGCTTTCTTAAAGAGTTGAGTTCTTAGAATAGACGAAAGAGCGCCGATTAATTCGATCAGCGCTCTTTTACGTACAATGGATTAAACAGTTTCCGTATGCTTGCCGATTGACTTATCATCCTTATCAACCGGTGCATCCTTCTCCTCGTCGCTCCACATTTCTTTAATGTCTCTTTCGATTTTATCCTGAATATCTTGGTGTTGTTCCAGATATTCAATTACTTTCGGCTGGCCTTGGCCAAGCCGTTCGTCTTTGTAGGAATACCATGAACCGGATTTTTGCACTATATCATTGTCCACAGCAATGGTCAGCAAATCACCCGCATGAGAGAGTCCCTTACCAAAGAAGTTTTGAACTTCGACTTGTTTGAATGGTGGGGCAACCTTGTTCTTAGTAACCTTGATCTTAACGTTGGTTCCAATGATATCCTGACCCTCTTTGATGTTATCGCGGCGACGAATCTCTAGTCGAATGGTCGAATAGAATTTCAAGGCACGGCCACCAGGAGTGACTTCCGGACTACCAAACATCACACCAACTTTTTCACGAATTTGGTTGATGAATAATAGGGTGGTTTGCGTTTGGTTGGCCAAACTCGTCAAACCACGCAGTGATTGTGACATTAAACGTGCCTGCAACCCCACATGGTTGTCACCAATTTCACCATCAATTTCAGCCTTTGGCAGCATCGCAGCAACGGAATCGAAGACAATCATATCCACCGCGCCACTTTGAATCAGTTCGTGAGCGATGTTGAAGCCATCTTCGGCAGTTCCTGGCTGTGACAGTAACAGTGAATCCAAGTCAACACCGAGATTTTTGGCATAGGTTGGATCCAGTGCATTTTCAAAATCGATGTAGGCCACAATGCCATTTTCCTTTTGAAGTGCAGCAACGGCGGTTAACGCCAACGTTGTTTTCCCAGAAGATTCGGGCCCATAGAGCTCCATGATTCGGCCGTACGGATAACCGCCACCGATGGCGTGATCCAGTGATAATAAACCGGATGAAAAACGTTTAAGGTCAAGGTTGGGCTTGTCACCCATGCGCATTAAGGCACCTTTACCAAATTTTTTATCAATCTTTTTTAATGTTTCGTCTAACGCCTGTTTGCGTTCCTTGGAATCATTCCGCTGTGACGGATGACCGGGTTCGAATAATTGTAAGGCCATACGGCAATCCCCCTTATTTCGAACGTACGTTCCTAAACTACATTATCATTGTAGTCTTCTTTGCCGGATAAACAAAGCGAAAGGGCAGAATTACTGTCGATTGTTCCATGTGAAACAATTAGTTCGTTCACAATTAAAATTAAAAACGCTCTCACAGCAATTAAATACTGTGAGGACGTTTCCGTTCGAATGTCACAAACTAATCAAAATATAGCCACAAACCACGCCTAGCGCGATGACCATGTTGAGCTTGTCTAATTGATGCCCACGGTCATAGTAGCTCTTACATTTATCGTACAGAGGTTGATCTGCTTGCGATAGCTGCTTGTTGTCTTTAGCCATGAATAGTTTAAATTGTGCCAATGCTCTGTTTTGCCGATTAACTTTGCCAAACATTAAGATGATGGTGATTCCAATAACGGTAAGCACCGCATAAAACAGCCAGTTCGAGGCTTGCACTGATAATAAGTCTTTGCCGCCAATCAGGCCGTTGACCACCGTACCGCCCAATGCTAATACGAAGATAACGGTGTTAAAGATTTCTGATCGCCAGTACGAACGCAGATAGCGATGATAATAGTTTAATTCTTTTTCCATAGTCGTTAAGTCCTTTTTAAAATTCAAGGTTACTCTGACATTATAGTCGATTATCTGATTAATGGAAAAGTAATTAAAATGAGTGCTGATTGGATTTACAGATTAGTTTCTTCTGCTTCTTGGCGCAATGTCGCTGCATTATCAGTTGCAGCCTGCATTTTACCCAGAATAAATCTGGCAATGGGACCCACAATCAGGAGTTGAAGTGGTAATGCCACGATGATGTTGAACAGCCAAGCGTGACCATACGCGCCCCAGCTGACGCTACCGGCCATGAAGATGCCGAAAAGCGACATGCAAGTGACCATACCAATTACCATCAAAACTGAGATGGTGAGGCCAATCAGCAAGACATTTTTCTTCATATAATCAGTGATGATGTATTTGAACGCAACACTTTTAGCGATGTTGCCCACAACCAAGAGGTCAAGGATGACGGCGACAGCTAGGCCACCAGGATACTCAGTGAGGGTGTGCAGCAGAAAGTTATTAGTGAAGCCTTCAGCTAAAACAACGTTGTAGCCAACCATAACGAGGACCATTAAACCCGCCATGATGGCGGTAAAAACAATTTCTTCTTTAAAATTACGAGGCATTTTGGATCTCCTTTTCTATTCACAATGTTGGTTAGCATAGCAAATAAGAAGGGTGCTTCGTAAGTTACGTTTTGGTTACGAAATTGGAAGCGGTTGAATGGTTTATGTCTGAGAACAGACTGTCCATTTATTATTCAATTGTTTCTAACTGTTTACGCAATTTATTTTCAAGTATAATAGTCCTATCAAGCAATCGAGGGGGCACATCGAAATGCCGAAACGAATCACAAGAGAATCAGTTCTTGATAAAGCGACTATAGATATAGACAATTTTATCAAAACCAAGTCTTTTCTCAATTACCACGTTCATAATCAGGATAGCAAGCGACTTGCACCAGAATACTTGCAGACGTTTTGTACCCAAATGTATGATATTTGGGGCCAACATCCCCGTAAATGGACGCAGAAATCAATCAGCACTACTTTGCTTATTTCAAATCCATATTGGCCGTTAGTAACAGCCAAACTGCAGTCAACCGAATGGTTTAACATTCTTACTAAATATGTCTCATATCTCATTGCTAATGGGGAAATCACGACTAATCCTAATCTTGCTAAAAACATAGAACATTATCTTGGTGTTCGCTTAAATCTTGGGGAACCTTTTTCAAGCAGATACTGGTTAGCCAAACTTCGTGAGCTACAAAAAGCACCTGATATCACCTCAAGTGAGCAATTTGAAGACTACGAAATGCAACACGTTAGCGACGTATTACTATTGGCGAATAATACCTCTTTTGCAGAACTTTTCAAACTGTATCGGGAATTGACGGTTTTCCAATTTGATCTTAGTAATGTTGCTGATTATCTGCTTGAGGGTCTTATGAGTATTTATCCCAAAAATAAGACGATCAGAACGTCAACTTTTGAAGATGATTTAGTAGCCCTCTTTGATGGGACCCAAAATCATATCGCTAGTTTACTGGATCGAATCATTATTGTTGCTGATCGAGATAATGTGAACTTACGGCAAAGCGCTTCTAGAAAAGCGTTTTTCAAAAGATACCAAGCAATTCTTGCCTCAATAGCTTCTATTGACCAAATCCAGTCTGAACTCCAAGAAATCCTTAACGGGAAACCAGTTCATGTTATGTCTTTACTCACCCAAAAGACTCCCGTTACTACTACGGCCATGGGTGGCTATAACAGTGGCGACTTTCGCTATCATTTTATAGATGCCAAAAGCGGTAAGCCTAGCTACCTAGCTCCCAATACTATGGAAACCATCACGCACTTGTTTACGGCAAACGAGAAACCTGCTAAAGTTCTTGAAACAACCAAGCAAGTCTTACAGGCCCACTCAAACATCAAATATGCAACTGATTACGCATTGCAAGAAGATATTTTAGTGCCATTTTTATCAAACGAACAGTTTATTATCGAAGTTTTCTTAACCGATTTTCGAAAACATTTTCCTAGCAAGTTGTCTGGCTTCAAAATGGAAATGGACGAAGTTGCCGCCACAATTTACCGTTTCTATAACGATTTATTCATGGAGACGGGGCGTTTACGACGCAAATGGACGGGCAGATCAGTTGCACAAATACTAAACGATCCGAAACTAAAATGGATCAACATGACGCCTCAGCAAGCAAGTGACAGTTACGAAGTTCTAGCACCCTATATTGATTTTCTGATGGAAAACTCGTATTTAACGCCAAGTGAAGCTATCCAGAATGTCCTTTCCGATTACGTCGAGAAGTTAAGCCCGCTACTGGATGATGATAACGACGAGCCCACAGATCAGGATAAACTATTGCGGTTAATGCTCAAGATGACAGCTATCTTTGACGCCTCCGGTCTCACTAATGAGACTGACTTAACTGAATTTTTTGCTACCCATGAAATTGAAGCCACCTTGCTCGCGGAGAATTTCCGTTTGAATGAAATTATCAACTTCAAAGCAAACGCAATCGAGTTCTATTCTCAAGAAGCTTATGATAATTTTTGCTTCAACTGGTTTACATCCTTTGTAAAGCCAACCTACACAAAACCTGTCGCCGCAAAATTAACCGGTATTCCTAGTGTATTGCAGGACGATATTTTCTGGCCACAGGTATTCGAAAAATTAATCACGGCTGAAGACCCATTTCCACGTCAAAAACGGCTTCAGGTTGCACTCCAAATCTACTTAGGACAGTCTGAATCACCCAATAATAAACAGATTCAAGCTTTTGCCACAGAGTTTGATAACTGCCGAAAAATATTGGAAATATCCAAAACAGAGTTTAGAAACCTTTTGGCACCTGATCCGCAATTAGCACAGAAATCAATGCTTACTAATAACATTATTTCTTTAGATGAGGCTCGTAAATTAGCCAAAAAGCGTCATAAAAAACATTAACCATCAAAAATCAGGTACCTAACGTTGAAACTATCATTGCTTTGTTTACGAAAGCCTAGATATTAGCGCGGAAAATTAACCAGTAAATACAAAAACCGTATCTAAACTAGTTTGTTAAAAATTAGCTTAGATACGGTTTTTGAAATCTATGATTATTGATAATAGTGTTCCCCAGAGAAATGATGATTACCTAGTTTATGAGCGGTTCCCTTGCTAGTGTAGAAGTGGTTACCAATCCAGAATTCTGCACCGCCGCCTTCACTTAGCACACGCACTTTTTTATGATGATAAGTTTTAGTTTCAATCTTATATGAACTGCCGTCACCGGCTGATTGGTTCCAACCCATTACGTTAGTCCAAGTGGCTTTACCAATCTGAAAAGTATGACCAACTACCCAAGAATTATGACGTTTTATTTTATCAGGATCCGTGTTGGCATTCCGATAATGTAACGTCGCTGTGGAATGGTACCATTTATGATCGTAATACTGCGCACAGCTCACCTTCTTAGAAGAAAAGTGAACGGTGTCGTATCGACCGTGACCATCATAATGATACCAAGTTCTGTGTAACGATGTTGGAAATGATTTTAGAGTCGTTTTTGCCGATGCCTGTGCTGGTAGAGCGACTAATGATAAGCCCAATATCGCAATAATACTAAGTATAAATTTCATGATTCTTTTCCTGAACATTTAAACATCCCCTCTACCTAAAAAGATTACACTTAACTATCATAGAATTCCATGGCAAGTTAGGTAGATTACCGGTATTAGTTAGTAATGAAAGCAAAACATCCTTTAAAAGCAAACGTATGTTCTTTACAATGGAAGGTAGTAAGATACTTTTGAGAAAGTAGGGGTTGTTATGAACTCTAAAAACTTTATTGCTGGCTATAATCGAGGATTTGAAAACTCACAAAAAACAGAAGATAACCGTAAATCACGTTTAGCAAAATTACGCAAAAAATACAAGAAGCAGGCAACGGGCAAGTCCGTTTCATCACCTAAACAATCACGCCAGTCTGATGGAGATTCAACAACTCACCAACAGGTTAGGACCATTAGGCAGTTGCGCAAGGAAATTAATGAGCTGAGTAAAAAGCGGAAGGCTGATCAACAGAGTCTCAAATCGATTCAACAAGATAATTTTCGACTGAAAGGCCAAGTAAAACGGCTACGTTCGGAACAAGTTGAAACTAATAAACACCTTCAAACTTTGATTGATGAATTGGAACGAGCGAAAGCGGATGTAAGGCAAAACTATATTCCCAAAACAGTTTATACGCAGCAAATTGAAGGAGCGAAAACTAAGGATCAGCAACAACGGACTCAAATTAATAATTTGAAGCAAGGTAATCGTGATCTTCGTAAACGAAATCGGCAGCTATCACACGTTAATGAGGAGACCCGAAAACATTTACATACTAGCCGGGAAGTATTGAAGAACAATCAAGTTGCTACCGATTTACTTCAAGAGCAGAAAAAGAATCAACGGTTGAACTCAGAGTTGACTGATTTTAAAGAAAAAGCCGCTAAAATGGAATCGCAACTCCAATGGTATATGCGTGCCAATGATAATTTAAAGCATAAGTATAGTCGATATAAAATTAAAAAATTGACGAAACACAACAGTGAAGAATTATTGGATTCGGTTAGAGATGATATCTTAGATCAGTATATTAAAGACAATATTACGCTAAGTCAGGCAATTCATGGATTGAATCAGCGAGTTTCAGCCGAGAATGCTAAGCAGACGGAACGCTTACTAGAACCAGTGTTGGACCGGATGAAGGCTTATTTTGATGTCGAAAGTAGCAGATATGTAAATGAATTAACCAAGTTAAATAATTACCGTGAAAAACAAGAGAAGAAGATTGATTTGCAGAAATCACTAGTCAAGCAGCGAAAAGATCGGTTAATCTATTCTACTAACTCGAAAAAGCACAAAGTAAATGCGGAGCAAGCGGCAGCTCGATTAAATATCAGTGTTAATCAAGAATTGGCCAGAAAAGTACTTAAAGGTGCCAAGATAGTTATTATTGACTGGCAGAAGACTTATCCAGTAACCAAAGATTTAACTCGATACGGTGCTGAGGTGATGGCCTTCAATGACGGTAACTATCACTATAACCGGTTGCAGACTGTTTTAAATCGTGAGGATCTTGACCTGATTGTCATTAATCCCAATGGTATGCACCATGAGGTTGGCCTGATTATTAATAATCCCAGTTTTCAGTATCGTAAGCGGGTGTTGAATTTAAATCAATTGAAGGATAGTCATCGAAATGCTTTTGATGAGATTGTCTGGTGGTTGAATGGGATGAGATCGAGGGGAGAAAAGTGAGCATCATTTGTTCACCAAAATAGTTGTGAATCTTTAGCAAGTAATCAACATCTGTCATTGAATTCATAATATAATTGCATTACTAACTATAGAGGAGCTATAAAAATGTCTTTAAAAGAAACATTTGTGGCAGAATTGGAAAATGCTTTGAACGTTGTTGGAGGCAAAGATAGTTCTAAGGATAAGTTGTATATTACGCGCAAGAATGTCAGCGAAAATCTATCTAAGGGTGAAAAAGGGTTCGGATTCATTTCCTTTATCCGTAGCGATCAAGCTACCAGTGGACGTTATTCAGGGCTGTCAGTTAAAGTGAATCCAGGAGAAAATCATTATCGAATTTCTTTAGATATTGGTAATGAGGGATTTGGTGACGATTATCAATTAGCGACTTTGCCAGGAACCCGGCGAAGGTTTTTGAATCTTCAGAAGAATATCATTAGCTATTCGAAAGAAAATGGTGCTGACATAAAGTCGTTTTGTTCACTGGATTACGGCGATGATACACCTAAACGACAATTAAAAGAGCTTGAAAAAGAGTACAAAGGCGACAATATTGATTCACATGCGCAAGATTTATTCGTCGCATTTGTGCCAAATCCTGCTTTAAAAGATGAAGTGCAGGATGAATCTGATAACCAAGAAGATTTTTGGCTGATTTTCAAAGCTGTTGCAGCTATTTATGCTGAATTACGTCAGTGGCCTAACAAGGGTGAAACTAAGGTAGCTGATAAGTTTATCAGTGCACTCTATGGTGATCATGATGAATCCCAAGATATCACGGGAAATATTCAGAAATTATTAGATGATCGTCAATACGTCGTTCTACAAGGTGCACCAGGTACTGGAAAAACGTATTTAATGAATCAACTGAGTCAAAATTATCACTCGATTTTTACACAGTTTCATGCTGAGACATCTTACTCAGATTTTGTGGGTGGGTACCGGCCAGTGACTGATGAGAAGGAGCAATTAAGCTACCAGTATTTTAATGGACCGTTATTGGAGGCAATCAGTGCAGCACAGGAAGATGCTGATCAAAAAGTTCTTTTGATGATTGATGAAATCAATCGGGCTAATCTAAGTAATGTGCTAGGTGAAGCTTTCTACCTATTTGAAAAACAGGATGGTCAACAACGAAGAAAAGTGAAACTAGGTGATCCACAAAAGCCAATTGAGATTGAGGCTTTACCGACTAATCTATATGTTATTGCATCAATGAACACAGCTGATAGATCTCTGGCAGTTGTTGATTTTGCTTTAAGACGACGTTTTGCCTGGTATACGATGTATCCACATTCACTTAAACCATCTGTTAATCAGACTTTTCATTCCAAACAATTTGAAGCTATGGACCGTATTTTCCAAACATACGCCACTAGCGAGGAGCTCATGTTAGAGCCCGGACAAGCTTATTACTTAACTGATTCTGAAAGTGCTGAAGACTTAATGAAGGATCGGTTGGAGTATGAACTCCTGCCACTTATTCGTGAATACCTGGAGAACGGCTTAATGACACAGGCAAAAGATGCTTTGAATCAATTCTTTGTTGACGAGTTAAATCAGACCTTGTTTATTTAAGGAGGTTGTAAAGTGGGAAAAGACAAACATATTTCAATTGTCGAGACTTCAACCTTTACTGATCTGATTTACCATCTACCCAATACGATTCTTAGTGATCGCCGGAACCCTTCAGATTACCAAATGGCTTTTATTGAACTGAATAGAGAGGCCTTCGCATACTTAAACATAGAGGCTTTTCAACTCAGAGAGGAATTGCATTTGATTACTAATGGGTATGTAGGAGCTGTTCCATTACGGATGCCGCAAAAAGGTAGTGGTAAAGCGAGCACTGATCTAATTGTTAAACCCCGATATGGTGCTCAGGAAACTAATTGGTTTGCATGGATGAGCGAACTGTCTGATTTTTCTGGCGTGAACTTAACGCCAGAAACTGATTCAAGATTAAAATTGACTCGTTCTGAAGGTACACCTACGCCGCGTTACTTAATGGCTCAGGAAGTTATTAAAAACATGGTGGCAGTCGTGAAGTCGCGTGATTGGCAAATGTTTAAGAATGAACGAAAACAACTTGAACGGCCAGTGGGTAATGTTGATTGGTCACGGTATGCGCGACAGTCGGCTGACCCACAGAAAAGATTGTTATTTCCAACAAACGTGAATGTGATGACTCAAAATCATACTGAATTTGAGCGAGCTTTAAACGTCCTTTCTGAAGCTGTTCAAATTATCAATAGTCGTCTGACACCAAACCGAATTAAACAAAACTGTCATGAGGATCTGGCTTTCTTGCAGCATCAGATCGCTGTTAGTGGTCATGTGAAACATGAATCAGAACCTTTTCACATTCAGAAGCGTGAAAGCGCGGATGTTCAACAATTAAAAGGCGCTTTAAATGCTTTTATTCAGCAGCAGACGAAAAGAGAATATAGCTGGCGAATTGATTTCTCGATGTTATTTGAGCGTTATGTTCAAAGGTTGCTTGCCAATACAGTAAACCAAGTAGACAACAACATGAGAATTAGTCATACATTAACGCCTCACTATGGTCATCAAGTTTCACAGTTAATGCCGAAATACCTAGAACCAGATATGGTTGCCGAATTTGCAGGTTATAAAATTGTATTGGATGCCAAATATAAATCTTATTTTTATGTACGATATGGTGAAGATTACGAAAGTCAAAAGGAGCGAATCCGACACGATATCCATCAAATCATCGCATACACGAGTTTAATAAATGCTCAAATTGCGATTATCATGGCCCCTGTTGATGGTGATGAAGTTGTTGAGGAAGTTTCTACGTATGACCAAGTAATTATTGGAGTGTTGGGGATACCATTGGATTATAGACATGTTAGGGACTATGAGAATAACATACGATTATTTCTTGAGAAGATTGTGGAACAGAAGATAACAACTAATTAGTGCTCGTTTGCGATGGCAATTCTGTGAGATAATGTTGAAGAATACATTTGTGCTCAGAAGTGGATAAAAGAACTGCTGTTCTATGGAACTCAGATTTAAATATGAGAAAATAAACGTTGTATAAATAATTTAAAATCAAAGGGTTTGAGGAAAATGACAAGAGAGTATCAATCCGAAGCCGAGCTTGAAGACCAACTCATGAAGCGATTGAATGCACTAGGATATCAGACTATCCAGTTACACGATGAAAAAGCAGTTATTTCTCACTTCAGAGATGTTCTTAATCAACGTAATCGAGATCGTTTAAAGGGGAAGGTATTAACTGATACAGAATTTATTCGAGCATTAAATGAATTAACTGGTTCGAAGACAATTTATCAAATGGCTCAGTTATTAAGAGGATCGGATTATCAACCTCACGGGAAAATTGTTATCACCAGGGATGATAACTCAGAATTATATTTGGAATTCTTCGATGGTATCAATTTTGAGAATAATACGTTTGAAATTGCCCATCAAATTACAGTTAACGCAAAATACACTAATCGGTATGATGTGACAATTTTGATCAATGGCCTGCCGGTCGTCCAGATTGAACTAAAACGGCGTGGTGTTGAGTTACCGCAGGCGTTTAATCAAATTATTCGATATCGAAATGAATCTTTCCGTCAACTATTTAGATTTATTCAAATATTTGTCATCTCAAACGGTGAGGATACACGATATTTTGCTAATAATGATGGTAAACTAAATTCAAATTTCATGTTTTATTGGACGGATCAGAAGAATCACTGGTTAAATGAAATCAATGCTTTTGCGGCTTCCTTCTTTAGTCGTCAAAGACTCCATAGTTTAATTGCTCGATACACTATTTTTGATAGTGATGAGCAACGAATGCTAATTATGCGACCGTATCAGGTATATGCGGTAGAAAAAATTATTGATCGCGTGCAAAATCATCCCGGTGAAAACGGGTATATTTGGCATACAACCGGTTCAGGAAAAACCATAACTGCATTTAAGGCTAGTCAGCTTATCGCACGGGATACAGATGCCAAAAAAGTAATCTTCTTGATTGATCGTTCCGATCTAGATACACAAACTGCAGATAACTTTAATGCTTACCTACCTCAAATTAAAACTGAGGGTCGAGCACTAGACCGAATTGATAGTACTGAAATGCTCGTAGAACAGTTACAAAGTAAGAGTAATCCATTAATAGTGACAACAATCCAAAAGCTTAACTATGCTATTAAGAATAATCAGTATAAAAGTCTATTGACTCCCTATCATGATGCTAAGGTGGTATTCATTGAAGATGAAGCTCATCGAAGTCAATTTGGTGAGATGAGAAAGGGTATTAATCGGTGGTTTAAAAACGCTCAGCATATAGGTTTTACCGGGACACCAATTTTTGCGGAGAACGTTGGTCAAGATGGTCGTACTACTGAAACACTTTATGGTGAGTGTTTGCATCAATATTTGATTAAAGATGCCATTAGAGATCGAAATGTCTTAGGCTTTTCCATGCAATATTTGAATACTATTCACGGCAAAGATGTTTTTAAAGATGGCGATGAAATGGTGTCAGGTATTGATAAAAAAGAGGTTATGGAAGCCGATGACAGGTTGAAAATGATCGTACAACATATTTTGTTGAATCACGGTCAGATTACACATAATCGACACTATAACGCTATTTTAGCGGTTTCTAGTACTCGTGTAGCTTTAAAGTACTACAATCTGTTTAAGAAGCTAGATCCAGAACACCAACTGCACGTTACAACCATTTTTACTTGGAAAGCGAACGAAAAAGATAATGAAAAAAAGCAAGATAAAAAAGAAGCACTAACGTCGCGACATGGCCTTGAAAGTGTTATTAAAGATTACAATCAAATGTTTGAAACAAACTTTAGTACAGAAAAATTCAAAGACTACTTCAATGATGTATCAAGAAGAATGAAGCAGTTTAATTATCAGACGCCAGAAAATAATATTGATGTTCTCATTGTTGTTAATATGTTCCTAACCGGTTTTGATTCTCCTAAGCTATCGACGTTATACATTGACAAAAAATTACAATGGCACAATTTAATCCAAGCATTTTCTCGAACTAATCGAATAGAGTTGGATTCTAAACCGTTTGGTAATATTTTGGCTTATCGAAATATGAAACAGGATACTGATGATGCCGTTCGACTATTCTCGGCTGGTTCTTCAAAGTCGCTCTTTGTACCAAGTTATGATGAGTTGCAGAAACAATTTGACGATGCTGTGAAAGACCTCAGACAGATTTCGCCAACCCCACAAAGTGTTGATAGCCTTCATAATTTAGGTAAGGAAGCACTGCAAAAGTTTGTGTTGGCGTTTCGAGAAGTCCTTCGAGTGTATAACAAGATACGTGTTTATGATGAGTTTGATTTTAGTAAAATGATAAACTTTACTCATCAAGATTTGGAATCATATAGAAGCAAATATGCAGATGTTTATCAAGAAATAATTGACGACCCAGAAGACCCTGCTTCTGTACTCGATGATGTTGATTTTGAAATGGAACTCATTGCCGCTGATACAATTGATGTGGGTTATATTGTAAATCTGATTCATGCAATCAATCTGAAAGATGAAGATCAACGTGGACAGGATACTCGAAGAATCAAGAAGATGCTAGTTAATGCAGCTGATCCTGAGTTGAAATTAAAATCAGATCTATTACAAGCGTTCTTGGATGAGATTGTTCCCAAGTTGAAGCCAGAGGACAACGTTGGTAACGCACTTAATCAGTACCTTATTAGGAAACGCGAGGAATCCGTTAAAGAATTCTCTGAGCAGGTTCATCTGCCTGAAGAAGTCATTAGAAAAGAAATGGACGACATTAATTTCTATGGAGAAAACGCGAACACCAAAGCATTGAATGAAGCCTTGAATGCTAATGGTTTGAAGTTCATGGAGAAACGTACAGTTAAGAACCGAGTTAAAATGTTTGTCACTAAAGCATTGAAAAAATTCGTGTTGTCATAGAATAGGAGAATTATCTTAATGTCAGAAACACATATTGAACAAGCACAGCAACAGGCAGACTTACAAAAGCGTCTATGGGCGATTGCAAATGATTTGCGTGGAAATATGGACGCAAGTGAGTATCGGAATTATATGTTGGGACTAATTTTCTATCGTTTCTTATCAGGTAGAGTTGAGGATTATGTTAATAAGCAATTAGCTAATGATGAAATCACTTTTGCCCAAGCATATGCAGATAAGGAGATCGGTCCTGAGCTTACGGATGATGTTACCCAGACACTGGGGTTCTTTATCCAGCCTGATTATCTCTATAGCTCATTAGTTAGTGATATTGAGTCGGGTAATTTTGATATTGAAAAGTTACAAATGGCAGTTAATGAAGTTGAAAATTCAACGATTGGTCGCGAATCAGAAGACGATTTTAGAGGACTATTCGCAGATATGGATCTTACTTCCAATCGACTAGGTTCAACTCCCGCACAGCGTGGCGACCTTATGGCGAAAGTAATGTTGAACTTAGCTGACATACCTTTTGGTGTCAGTGATTTACAAATCGATGTTCTTGGGGATGCATATGAATATTTGATCGGCCAATTCGCTGCTAACGCCGGGAAAAAAGCCGGTGAATTCTATACGCCACAGCAAGTATCTAAAATTTTAGCTAAAGTGGTTACACTGGGCAAGGATAAGTTGAAGACTGTCTATGACCCAACTATGGGGTCTGGCTCCTTACTTTTGCGAGTGGGTAATTCTGCAAAAATTGGTTCTTACTATGGTCAGGAATTGAATGGGACAACTTATAATTTGGCTCGGATGAACTTACTCATGCATGGTGTTAATTACAGTCGTTTTGATGTCTATAACGGTGACACTTTAGAAGACGACCATTTTGATAGCAAAACTTTTGATGCGGTGGTTGCCAATCCGCCATACTCTGCCAATTGGAATCCGGACGGCAAGTTGGAAGATGAACGCTTCCGTAAATACGGTAAAACGGCTCCAAAATCAAAAGCTGATTTTGCCTTTGTTGAGCATATGTTATATCACCTTTCAACTGATGGTACTATGGCGGTTGTGTTACCTCATGGTGTTCTTTTTAGAGGTGCAGGAGAAGGAAAAATCCGTCAGTATATGATTGAAACCGATAATGTCTTAGATGCTGTGATTGGCTTACCAGCCAACTTGTTTTATGGCACATCTATTCCAACTGCCATCCTTGTTTTTAAGAAGAATCGTCAAAATAAGGATATCTTCTTTATCGATGCATCCAGTGAGTTTGAAAAAGGAAAAAATCAGAACAACCTGACCGATGATCAGGTACAAAAAATTGTTGATACGTATGCTAAACGCGAAAATATTGATAAATTTGCACATAAAGCAACTTATGATGAAATTGTTGAAAATGAATTCAACCTTAATATTCCTCGTTATGTAGATACTTTTGAAGAAGAACCACCTGTTGATGTTGATAAATTAGTAGATGATATGAAGAAAACAGACTCTGAAATTGATCAGTTAGAAGCAGAATTTAGTGATATGCTAGGTGATTTAATTGGCCAAAATGCTGACGCTCAACGGCAGCTTACGAAAATTAAGGAGCTGTTTGGTAAATGAGTGATAAAATGACGCCAAATGTGCGATTTAAGGGTTTTGCGGATGCTTGGGAACAGCGTAAGCTTGGAAAACTAATTAAACAATATAGAAGGAAATCTACTAAAAATAATCAATTCCCAGTGTTAACCTCCTCAAGACGCGGTATTTTTCTCCAGAAAGAATACTATGATGGACATCAAGTGGCCTCTAAAGATAATACTGGTTATAATATTGTGCCATTTGGATATTTCACATATCGACATATGTCAGACGATACCACTTTTATGTTTAATATAAATAATATCGTTCCATTTGGGATTGTAAGTACACTTTATCCAGTATTTACTACGAACGAAGAACTAGATTCAGAATTTTTGCACTATGAACTAAATTATGGTGTAGAATTTGCGCGGTATGCAGTTATGCAAAAACAAGGTGGTTCTAGAACTTATATGTATCTAAGTAAACTTGAAAAACTATCCTTGACGATGCCAATAGAAGTAATTGAGCAACAAAAAATTTCAAAACTCTTATGTAGAGTGGATAGCCTTATCGCTCATCATCAGAAAAAGCTTGAAGATTTACAACAGTTGAAAAAGTTATTTCTTCAAAAAATATTTGATCAGGAATGGCGTTTTCAAGGATTTACTGATCCTTGGGAACAGCGTAAGTTAGGAGATATCTCAAGAATCACAAGGGGAGCTTCTCCAAGACCTATACAAGATCCAAAGTGGTTTTCTAATAATTCAGATATTGGATGGTTAAGAATCACTGATGTAACAGAACAAGATGGTAGAATTCGACATCTTTCCCAGCATATTTCAAAACTTGGACAGCAAAAAACGCGAGTATTATTGACACCTCATCTATTACTCAGTATTGCTGCAACAGTTGGTAAGCCGGTAATTAACTATGTAAAGACTGGAGTACATGATGGGTTCTTAATTTTTAACGATTTACAGGCTAATAAAGAATTCATATATCAGTGGCTAGAAATGTTTCGACCGAAATGGAAGCGTTATGGCCAACCAGGTAGCCAGGTTAATTTAAATTCAGAGCTAGTCCGAAATCAATGCGTAATGTTGCCAACGGCGACTGAGCAAGACACTATTGTTAAATTATTAACTGATGTAGACCAGCTTATCGCTCATCATCAGAAAAAGCTTGATCAACTACATCAACTCAAAAAGTGGCTTTTGCAAAATATGTTTGTCTGATTGGAGTTGGTATAGACTTATCCCTTCGCATGTGTTTAGCGAAATAAATTAAGTGAAAATACTAGTCAAACTATTAATATTTCTGTATCAATTAATTAGATAATCTGCAGATTGTCTAATTTTTTGTATGGAGGTGTCATTATGGCACAAGAATTGAAACTGTATGAGTACTTCTTCCAGTGGATTCATCTGTATAAGAAGGATGCAGTACGACCAGTTACGTATCAGAAGTATGAAATGACATATCGCCAACTTGTGGATTTAGCTCCGAATTTATATTTAGCCGATATAACTCGATTAACATATCAACAATTATTAAACGATTATGCAGAAAGCCATGAAAGACAAACTGTAATGGATTTTCACAGGCACGTAAAAAGTGCATTAGTAGATGCTCTTGAGGATAATTTGATTAGTCGTGATCCGACACGAAAAGCGACTATAAAAGGTGTCCAACAGCGTCAGCATAAAATAAAATTTTTGAATCAACATGAAATGCAAAGCCTTTTAAATATACTGAGATTAGATGAGGGAGTTAATTGGGATTATTTTCTTCTGTTGATCGCTAAAACTGGACTACGCTTTGCAGAAGCTTTGGCATTAACGCCCAACGATTTTGACTTTGCTCATCAATATTTGAACGTTGACAAGACATGGGATTATAAGTCAGTTCAAGGTGGTTTTGCTCCAACTAAAAATAAATCATCAGTTAGAAAAGTTCAGTTAGATTGGCAAACAGTGATTCAATTTTCACAATTAACCAAAGGACTGCCTGAAGATAAACCCATTTTTGTCCAAAGAAAGGTATATAACGACACAGTTAATCACTATCTGGAGAGATTATGTAAAAAGGCAGAGATACCTGTAATTTCAGTTCATGGGCTTCGTCATACGCATGCGTCGTTGTTATTGTATGCGGGTGTTAGTATTGCATCAGTAGCCAGAAGACTTGGACATTCAGACATGACGACTACGCAACACACGTATTTGCATATTATTCAAGAGCTAGAAAACCAAGATAATGATAAAATCATGAAGCATTTGGCTAGCCTAATATAAAAGAAAACTTATAAATCATGGATTATATTATATCCATGATTTTTTAATGTCGTTGATGATGAACGATAAGGTCATCATTTTTCTGTAATAGTTGTGCAATCTTATTTTGTTCTTTAATTTGAGGAATGCGTATTCTTATATTCATAAAACTATCATAATTAATATTTAAAAGACCATCCATCCTTGCACCTGAAGAAACCAATTTAGCAAGTTCCTTATCAGGTAATTTAGTTTTAAATAGTAATTCTATAAACTTAGAATTAGCATGATTTTTAACAGTGAAACTATGATAAACCCTGGGGACTAACGCTTCTTCATAACCTTCGAGTTCAAAAACAGTTCCATATTTTGCTAATTTCGAGTTTCCATGATTGTATGATAATTGTCCTTTTTTCAAAAGGGTATAATTCTTTTTTTCTTTTCCTGCAATGCTTTGTGAAAATCTATTTTTTTGATCTAGCCAACCAACACTAGCTGATATTGTTAATGTTGGTAAATTCATTCTTCCATCATTCCCCCGAACTCTTTCTGATACATCCTGCAACTTACGCTGTTCCCAAACAAAAGTATAATTTTTAGTGGAATTTTTAATATTTAATGTATCTTTTTAAGGGCCATGTTTGGGAACAGCGTAAGCTTTCAGAATTGAGTAAAATATTTGATAGTGCAAGAATTTCTAACAGTCTTTGGACAAATAAGGGGGTACCATATCTTCGCTCCAGTGACATCAACACAGAAAGCCGACAAGATGTGTTGAATATTTCTCTCGAACTATTTCAGAAGCTAGATAAACAAACAGGATCACCTAAACAGGGTGACCTTCTGATAGTCAGTGGTGGTACTCCCAAGAGCGTCGGACTAACTTTCTATAAAGACGATAATTCGCCAATATATGTACAGGGCGGTGCGATTCTGTATGCTCAGACATCAAAATCCTCGATAGTAGACGGTAATTTTCTTCATTTCGAGTTTCTCACTAGACGACTCAGAAAATACGTTCATGATGTTATGACTGGCATTTCAATACGCCATTTTACAGTTGATCCAGTTTCAAAGACCTCAATTACTTTTCCTTCAATTACTGAACAACAAAATATTTCAGGGCTTTTTGATTACTTGGATAGTGCTATCGCTCATCATCAACGAGAGTTATTTTCTAGGAAAATAATGGGAATAAAGATATATTAAGAAATAACTTATAGATTTTCCGATAGACTAATCGTTTAGTTTCTGAATTAAATAGTAATCAATATGCTAAAGTATGTAGTAGAACGAAAAGAATAGGTTGGCTAAAAACATGACAAGTATAGATTATCATCAACTTAAGACATCAAAATATGGATTACCAGCTTGGGGTAGCTTAGTAGCACCTGCTATAGAGATAGGTTTACAAAAAGAAGAGTGGCACATTAAAGAATTAGAAGCTAGTGTTGATGATGCGCTGAATCTCCCTGAAAAACTAAGCCGTTTAACTTATGAAAAATACCCTGATACCAGGATTATTATTGATCGAATAGGTTGGGCTCTTTCGGAGGGTGCCACTGCGGGGATATTCGTCAGGCCTAAAAGGGGTGTATATAAAGTTACTGAATTGGGAAAGACGCTTTTTGAACAGTACGGTTACAAATTAGATAGCAAAATTGTCCATACTCAACCGCAATACATTGCCCATAAGAAAGAGGTCCAAGAGAGGAAAAAAGCAAGCGATACGGATAATTCAGAGCTTGACTCAGGAGAATTTTATGGCGTTAATGGAACGGCTCTTGTTGTTAAAGATATCGCAAAACAAATTGATAATTATAATGTCCAAGTAGCTGACGACTTACTTAACCGAATTCGTGAGGCGGAGCCTAAGTTCTTTGAACACCTGGTGGTCGACTTACTAGTAAAAATGGGATACCAAGGTGTTAATGGTAATGCGATAGTAACGCCACAGAGTCATGATGGCGGAATTGATGGTGTTATTAACCAAGATCCGCTCGGAACGAGTACGGTATACTTACAAGCTAAGAGATACCAAGCAAATAACATTGTCCAGCGACCAAGCATCGAACAATTTTATGGCGCACTCAACCGTCTTCATGCCGATCGTGGGGTGTTTATCACCACCTCTAGTTTTTCACAGCAAGCAATCCAGACGGCGAAGAGCTTTTCAATCGTATTGATCGATGGCTTAAAGCTGACAAATCTAATGTTGCAATATCGCGTAGGTGTTGAAACCAAACATCATTTTGACTTATTTACTGTCGACGAGGATTACTTTGATGCTGACGAATTACAATGATTCAGTAAAATAGAATGTCAGTTACGATTCTAGAGCAGTTAACTAATATGTATTCAAATAAGTTAGGCACTGTATCATCATTAAGTGATGATACAGTGCCTATTTTTTGTCCCTATTTCAACAATCATCTACATCTCCTGCACCAACCCATCAAAGAAATGCTGCAGCGATGTTTTACCGCCTGAACTGCGCTTACCCTGTAAATATAACGACTCATTGCGCACATTTTTGTAGCCATAGAGGGTATTAGCGTATTCAATCATGATTTCATCACCCATATCATCCAAACTGATATTCGCTAAATTCGTCAAACCGGTTTTAATCGCACGCCGGATTCGCTGAAAGAGGATCTTCTTTTCGTGATCATCGATGTGATAAATGCTATTAAAATCAATATCACGAAAGTTTACTTTTTGATCCAGCATGATCTGATTGATGGCGATAATATCGGAAGAACCAGCTTCTGAGGTAATACCGAGATACCGCAGGATGGCTAAAACCTGTTCCTTCTTGGACTGCTGCTGATCAACGGGGCGTTCTTCGGTAGCGGGGCCGGCACCCACTAATGACTGAATGTGTTTGAGTTTACCAGCCATTTGAATACTTTGAATAACTTTTTCCGTTACTGTTTTCACTTCAACGAGATTGATCGGCTTATCGATAAAAAATTCGATGCCGGCTTCATACGCCTGCGCTCTTAAGTCGCTGTCCCGTACTTGAGAAATCATGATGAATTTTAGCGCTGGTTTCAGCTGTTTCAGGGTTTTGATCAGCTCAATACCTGATATTTCCGGCATGAGTAAATCCACTAACACGATGTTAACATCGGTCAGCATGATATCTTTGATGGCGGATTTGGCGTTATTGGCTGATCCAACAACCGTGTTATCCATGTTTTGTTCAATGATTTGACGTAAAATCATTGGAATCGATGGATCATCGTCAACAATATAGAAATTCATCATTTATTCCTCCCTTTGGGTCAAGCGCTGCTTATTCAAGATGACTTGAAAGGTGGTGCCTTCGTTAGGAATAGATTGAACACTGATCTTACCGCCAAACTGTTCCTCCACAATAATTCTAACATGTGACAGTCCGATACCACGGTAAACGTCACCCGTATTCTCATCAAACTTCGTGGTAAAACCGGGCTGGAAGATTCTGGATTGTGTCTCTGCATCCATCCCGATGCCATTATCATGAATACTGATGATGATATTCTTTGAATCATCGGCGACTGTTAGTCTAATGAGGCCATTGCTGCGGTCTTTAAGTGCATCGACACTGTTAAACAGCAGGTTTGAGATGATTGAAACCAAGTAGTAATGACTGGGAACAACCAAATCGACTTGGTTATGAACCTCAATCAGAATATCTTGATGCTTATTTTTAATCGTTTCACGGACATACCCAATCACGACTTTCAAAATATCAGCAAGTTGCATATTGGCGTCGTTACTGTCACTGAAGTAATCGCCTAAGCCGCTGATGACGTTTTGATAGTCTTTTTTTATTTCGTGAACGTCTCGGGCGATACTTAATGCCATGTCCTTATCTTTCCTATCAGCGTTAGAATCTGCCTGCAGATTTTGATTGAGAAGGTAGGCGTTCTTCATGACGTTTTCGATTTCCGAAATGTTTTTGCGCATAAAGTAAACTTCACTTTTAACTGAGGCAGCTATCCAGATAAAGTTGTAATATCGTTGTTCATGGCTTTCCTGGCGCATAAGTAAGGTGAAGTAATGATAAAGAAAGGCGAGTAGACAAGCAATCACGCTACGGATCAAAGCGGCTAAGAATAATAGCTGAAAGAGTCGGTAGCTATACCCCTGAAAATTAGTGAGCAAGCCCACTTCTAAGATATTGGAGACATAGTCACAGATAACAATCGTTAAAAAGAACGAACTGTTTGTTCGCTGACCTCTTCGCCAGTAGAGCAGATAATAAACGGCGCCGTAGCAAAGGTAAAAGCCGATTTCGGCCAAAATCAGTTTGATCACTTGCGGTCCAGATTCACCGTGAGTGATCAATAACTGCACACCTCGAAAAATCGGCGATGCAAACGAGATCACCAGCATTAATTTAATGGGATTGATGTCGCCGTTATAGTAAAGAAAAATCGGCATGATCAGCGCCGAAAAAGCCAGGATAAAGCCTGGTATGTAAGTTTGAAAGTTCACTTGCGAAGCTAAAGAAATACAAATGGCAGCAACTAAAATCCGTTGCCATCTGCCGTGCGTAATGAAACGGGCCTGATTATACAAAAGAAGACCTCCATGAAATTTTTTAACAATCTTTTGAAGCTTTTTGAAGCTTTATGAAACCGTTTTCTATACTTGTCATTGTAAATAACAAAGGAGGAAATAACAAATGTTTAATTTACGTAACCGGAGTTTCTTAACTTTACTTGACTTTACACCCAGAGAAATGGGCTATTTACTGCAATTATCAGAGGACTTGAAAAAGGCGAAGTATGCCGGAACTGAACAGCAGAAATTAGCCGGTAAAAACATTGCGTTGATTTTTGAAAAGAGTTCAACTCGGACTCGCTGTGCCTTTGAAGTTGCTGCACACGATCAAGGTGCTCACGTAACTTATCTTGGGCCAAGCGGTTCTCACATGGGGAAGAAAGAAACGGCTAAAGACACGGCTCGTGTATTAGGTGGCATGTTTGACGGCATTGAATACCGCGGGTTCTCACAACGGACGGTTGAAACCTTAGCTCAGTATTCAGGTGTACCAGTCTGGAACGGTTTGACGGATGAAGATCACCCAACTCAAGTACTGGCTGACTTTTTAACGGCCAAAGAAGTATTGAATAAGCCATACAACCAGATGCACTTTACTTACGTCGGTGATGGCCGCAACAATGTTGCCAATGCCTTAATGATCGGTGCAGCCATCATGGGCATGACCTTCCACTTAGTTTGCCCAAAGGAACTGGACCCTACTGAGGAATTAGTTGCTAAAGTGAATGCCATTGCTGCCAAAACCGGTGCAACACTCCTGATTACAGATGACGTTGATGAAGGGGTTAAAGGCTCTGACGTCCTTTACACCGATGTCTGGGTATCCATGGGTGAAGCTGACGAAATCTGGGCACAACGGATTAAATTATTGAAGCCATACCAGATTACTTCGGAAATGATGGCTAAAACGGGTAACCCTAACACTATTTTTGAACATTGCCTACCATCTTTCCATAACGCAGAAACCAAGACGGGTCAGGAAATTGCTGAGAAGTTTGGTATCAATGAAATGGAAGTTACCGATGAAGTCTTTGAAAGTGATGCCTCAGTTGTTTTCCGTGAAGCAGAAAACCGGATGCACACGATCAAAGCGGTCATGGTCGCTACATTAGGCGAATAGGAGATGTCACTTATGGCGAAAATAGTCGTTGCGTTAGGCGGCAATGCGTTAGGTAAATCACCCGAAGAACAGCTGAAACTGGTTAAACATACGGCCACTTCTTTGGTTGGCTTGGTATCGGCTGGACATAAAGTGGTGATTAGCCACGGTAATGGTCCGCAAGTTGGTGCCATTAATCTCGGCATGAATTACGCTGCAGAGCATGGTCAAACAGCTGCTTTTCCCTTCCCAGAATGCGGTGCGATGAGTCAGGGCTACATTGGATATCATTTACAGCAAAGCCTGCAAAACGAACTTCATAAGCAATGGTTACAGAAAAACGTTGTTTCTGTCATCACTCAAGTTGAAGTTAACCCGACTGACACGGCTTTTCAAAATCCTTCCAAGCCCGTTGGTGCCTTTTACAGTAAAGAAGCTGCCCAACAGATCGAACACGACAAGGGATACGTTTTCAAAGAAGACGCAGGCCGTGGCTATCGGCAGGTAGTGCCATCACCGCAGCCAAAATCGATTATTGAATTAAATAGCATTAACGATTTAATTGAAGCTGGCAACTTAGTTATCGCCGGTGGCGGTGGTGGCGTGCCCGTTATTAAAACGGATGATGGTTTGAAGGGCGTCCCCGCTGTGATTGACAAGGACCGCACCAGCGCACTGTTAGCAGATAATATTGGTGCCGATCAGCTCATCATTTTAACTGCGGTGGATGAGGTTTACGTCAATTACGGCAAATCGAATCAAAAGGCCGTGCGTGATCTGACGGTTGCAGAAGCTAAGAAGTATATTGATGAAGGTCAGTTTGCACCAGGAAGCATGCTTCCCAAAATTGAAGCCTGCTTAGACTTCGTTTCAGCCAATGAGCACCGAAAAGCACTCATTACCTCACTGGATCATCTTGACGATGCTTTAGCGGGTAAGGTAGGGACAGTACTCAGCAAACAAGGTGCATTAGTAAAAGAATAGGAAGTTAATTCTGAAACGTGGTCGAACGAATCGAGATTGATGATCGGTTCTTTACGACCACGTTTTTAGTGAAAATGAGATATAGGAGTGAGTATGATGACAGTAGCAAAAAGACATTTTAAATTACGAATGCCTGGTGCGTTCACAATTTTATTTGTGCTGACGATTGTGGCCGTAATTGCAACTTGGGTAATACCAGCAGGCAGCTATTCGAAGCTGACTTATAACAAGCCCACCGCTCAGTTACAGATCAAAAAGCCAAACGGTTCTGTTGATAAGGTCCCTGCGACTCAAAATGAGCTGGATAAACTTGGTGTCAAAATCAATGTTAAACAGTTTACTTCAGGGGGCATCACGCAACCCATTTCGATTCCGAATACGTATCAGAAATTAAAGCAGCGGCCGGCAAAAATCGCCGCGATTCCAACCAGCATGGTCAACGGGGTCGTTGAAGCAATTGATATTATGGTCTTTATTTTCGTGCTTGGGGGATTAATCGGCGTGGTGAAGGCCAGCGGTGCCTTTGAATCTGGCTTAATGGCACTAACTAAGAAAACGAAGGGCCATGAATTTCTTTTGATTTTCCTAGTGGCGATTCTGATGGTTCTAGGGGGAACGCTGTGCGGTATTGAAGAAGAGGCAGTTGCCTTTTATCCGGTATTAGTTCCCGTCTTCATTGCTATGGGTTACGACTCAATAGTCTGTGTGGGGGCGATTTTCCTCGCGAGTTCCATTGGGACCTGTTTCTCAACCATTAACCCGTTCTCAGTTGTGATAGCCTCGAATGCCGCGGGGATTGATTTTACCCAAGGGTTAGATTGGCGTATTGGTGGCGTCATTGTAGCTGCCGCCTTTGTGATTGCTTATTTGCACTGGTACAGCAAAAAGGTCAAGAAAGACCCAACGGCTTCGTATTCATATGAGGATCGTGATTCCTTTGATGCTATGTGGTCGGTGGCTTCAGATGATGGCTCGAGTAAAGTATTCACAGCCCGTAAAAAAATCATTTTGATCTTATTTGCGATTTCGTTTCCAATCATGGTCTGGGGTGTGATGGACAAAGGCTGGGCCTTTCCTAATATGGCCGCTTCCTTCTTAACGTTTGCTATCATTATTATGATCATGACGGCCACCGGGAAGTTCGGTATTGGTGAAAAAGCCGTCGTCGATGCCTTCGTTAAAGGTTCATCTGGTTTAGTGGGTGTTTCGTTGATCATCGGTTTAGCTCGCGGGATCAATCTGGTTTTGAATAACGGGATGATCTCGGATACGATGCTGCAATTCTCATCCAACTTAGTCTCACATATGGATGGACCGGTCTTCATCATTGTGATGCTGTTTATTTTCTTCGTTCTGGGCTTCATCGTGCCCTCTTCATCAGGGTTGGCAGTTCTTTCAATGCCAATTCTGGCGCCATTAGCAGATACCGTTCACATTCCACGGTTTGTGGTTGTCACTGCTTATCAATTTGGTCAATATGCAATGCTATTCCTAGCCCCAACTGGTTTAGTCATGGCCACCTTGCAGATGCTTGATATGAAGTATTCACATTGGCTCCGCTTTGTTTGGCCAGTGGTTGTGTTTGTCCTCGTCTTCGGTGGCGGCATCCTAGTGGCTCAGGTCTTGATTTACTAGAAGTTTAAAAGGAGTCTCAAAGTGCTGAAATGACGGTTGCTTTGAGACTCTTTTATTGACTCGGCGGATGAAAACCAGCCCCTTGCTCAAAGAACCGCATAGACTTGGCTGCTGGCATACAATCCAGCAAAACTAACGATACTCACAATTCGATTATTCACAATTGAATTTATTAGTATACATGTATATTAAAGGGATACCATTCCCAATAGTTTTATACGATAAACGTCCTAAACATTATTATATTGGGCATTAACCAAATTTAATTTAAAATTTAACGGAAATATTATTATTTAATTTTATACATGTTTGGTCGTATAAATACTTAAATTATCCTGAATATTCAAATAAACTGTATAAATGCTCGAAGATATTCAATGTCAAATTAAAGTGTGAAAAAATGTACATTTCAGATGTGAAAGCGCTTTAGAAAACGGTTACAATACAAGGTATGATGATGTTGTTCAAATGAGATAGGAGGTAACACAGATGACAAAACCAATTCACGTCACTTCCGAGATTGGAAAATTGAAAGTTGTGATGTTAAAGCGGCCCGGCGTTGAAGTTGAAAACTTCACACCAGATATGATGCCCCGATTGCTTTTTGATGACATCCCATACTTACCTGTAGCCCAAAAGGAACATGATGCCTTTGCGGATACACTTAGGGATAACGGTGTTGAGGTCTTATATCTTGAAAAATTGGCAGCCGAAGCACTCGATGCTGGCGGTGACCAAGTTAAAGACGCATTTCTTGAACAAATGCTTGCAGAATCTGGCTACGCAGCTGGCGTTTTGCACAACGTTTTGAAAGAATACCTCAACTCAATGTCAACTCAGGATATGGTTATTAAGATCATGGGCGGTGTTCGTAAGAACGAACTTGACTTTGTGCCACGCGACCTTGTCAGTGCGGCCGAAGAAGAGGATTACCCATTCTTCATGGATCCAATGCCTAACCTCTACTTCACACGAGACCCAGCAGCCTCAATCGGTGATGGACTCAGCATTAACCACATGACATTTACGGCCCGTCGTCGTGAATCACTGTTTATGGAAGAGATTATTAAATACCACCCACGTTTTGCTAACCAAGGCGTTCAGGTATGGCGTGATCGTAACCATGATACTCGTATTGAAGGTGGGGACGAATTAGTTCTCAGTGACACTGTACTTGCAATCGGTGTTTCACAACGGACTTCAGCCAATGCCATTGAAGACATTGCTCGTAACCTCTTCAAGAACAAGAGCGGTTATGAAAAGATCATTGCCATTCGCATTCCGCATAACCATGCGATGATGCATTTGGACACTGTCTTTACCATGATCAACAAGGATCAATTCACTGTTCACCCAGGTATCTTAGGTGAAGGTGGCCACATTGATACTTGGACGATCACCCAAGGCAAAGATGGTGAATTAAACCTCGACCACAGAACTGATTTGAAGCAAGTCCTTAAAGACGCACTTCACTTAGACGATCTTGACTTAATTCCAACTGGTGCCGGCGATCCAATCGTCTCAGCCAGAGAACAATGGAACGATGGTTCAAACACGTTGGCAATTGCACCAGGTGTCGTTGTTACTTACAACCGTAACTACGTTTCCAACCGGGTACTTCGCGAACATGGCCTTAAAGTTCTGGAAGTTCTTTCAAGTGAATTATCTCGGGGCCGTGGGGGTCCACGTTGCATGAGCATGCCATTAGTAAGAGAAGATCTATAAAAGGGAGAATTTTAACATGACAGATTTCAAAAATAGTGTATTTCAGGGCCGTTCAGTACTGGCTGAAAAGGACTTTACCGCGGCTGAATTAGAATACTTGATCGATTTTGGTTTGCATTTAAAGGCTTTAAAAAAGGCTGGCATTCCACATCATTATTTGGAAGGCAAAAATATTGCTTTACTGTTTGAAAAGACTTCAACTCGAACACGTTCAGCATTTACGACCGCTGCGATTGATCTTGGCGCTCACCCAGAATTCTTAGGTGCTAACGATATTCAGCTCGGTAAGAAGGAATCTGTCGAAGATACTGCTAAAGTACTGGGAAGCATGTTTGACGGCATTGAATTCCGTGGCTTCAGCCAAAAAGTTGTTGACCAGTTGGCAGAATTCGGCGGTGTACCAGTTTGGAACGGCTTAACCGACGAATGGCACCCAACTCAAATGCTGGCTGACTTCATGACGGTTAAGGAAAACTTTGGTCACTTAAAGGGCTTAACATTAACCTTTATGGGTGATGGCCGTAACAACGTTGCTAACTCATTGTTGGTAACTGGTGCCATCTTAGGTGTCAACATTCACATCGTTGCCCCTAAGGAATTACACCCAACCAAGGAAATCCAAGACTTAGCTAACGGATTTGCCGCTAAATCAGGTGCTCAATTACTCATCACCGATGATCTCGACAAAGGTATGAAGGGTTCAAACATCGTTTATACCGACGTCTGGGTATCAATGGGCGAAAGCAACTGGGAAGAACGGGTCAAATTATTGAAGCCATACCAAGTTAACATGGCTGCACTTAAGAAGACCGGCACCCCAGATGATCAACTGATCTTCATGCATTGCTTACCAGCATTCCATGATACTGATACTGAATATGGTAAAGAAATTCAAGAAAAATATGGTATTACTGAAATGGAAGTTACTGATGAAGTCTTTCGTAGTTCATACGCACGCCAATTCGAAGAAGCAGAGAACCGGATGCACTCCATTAAAGCGATGATGGCAGCAACTTTAGGAAATCTCTTCATTCCAAGAGTTTAATCACTTGCGATAATTGGAATAAAAGACGTTTAACTCCCAATAGATGAGGGGTCGCGCTAGAATAATCTGGTTCAAAGATTATTTAAGTGCGGCCCCTTATCGTGGTGAACTCGAAATTAAACGAGCAAATAAAAATTGGCTCATATAGAAACGAAAGGATGTTTATTATGTCAGGAAGAAAAATCGTCGTCGCACTCGGCGGTAACGCCATCCTATCTAAGGATGCTAGTGCAGCAGCGCAACAACAAGCTTTACTCGATACAGCTCGCTACCTAGTGGAATTTATCAAGCAAGGTGATCATTTGATCATCGCCCATGGTAACGGTCCACAAGTAGGTAATTTATTACTTCAGCAAGCTGCAGGCAGTACTGAAGCCAACCCAGCAATGCCATTGGATACAGCCGTCGCTATGACTCAAGGCAGCATCGGTTACTGGATGCAAAATGCTTTGAGCCAAGTATTAGCTGAAAACGGGATGAATGTGGACGTCGCAACGGTGGTCACTCAAGTTGAAGTGGCACCTGATGACCCTGCTTTCACTAACCCATCCAAACCAATTGGCCCATTCTATAGTAAAGACGAAGTTACTAAGCTTCGTGCCGAACATCCAGACCAAACATTTGTTGAAGATGCTGGCCGGGGTTATCGTAGAGTTGTTCCTTCACCGAAGCCAATTGGGGTTAACGAGTCAAATGTCGTGAATAAACTTGTCGATGCTGATATTATCCCAGTGGCAGTAGGTGGCGGCGGTGTGCCAGTTGTTCGTGATGGCAACCGGTTCGTTGGCCGTGAAGCCGTTATTGATAAAGACTTCGCATCAGAAAAGCTGGCCGAGCTTGTCGGGGCTGACCTGCTGATTATCCTGACTGCCGTAGATAACATCTACGTGAACTTCAACAAACCTGATCAAAAGCAATTAACCAACGTGACTGTCAAGGAATTGAAAGACTACATCAAGCAAGATCAATTCGCTAAAGGCAGCATGTTACCTAAGGTTGAAGCTGCAATCAAGTTTGTTGAACAGCGTCCAGATGCCAAAGCTGTTGTGACATCACTGCAGAACGTTGGTCAATTTCTAAGCGAAGGCAGCGGTACGATTATCACTGCTGCTCCAGTACCCACCAAATAGTCCAGGTACGGCATAGCAAAAGATTGAAAAGGGGACTCGACATGAACAGAACAGACGAACTTGAAAAGTATCGCAAAATCATCCGGCAGCAAGCAGAATTTGCGCCCCTGACTGATAGTGAATTTAATCAGTTGGCAGATCAAATGCAGATCAAAACCTTCTCTAAGGGTCAGGTCTTATTTGATCAAGGTGATCCGCGAACCCGTTTTTACTATGTCCTAGACGGGGTCGTTCGCCTCGAACGGGTGGATGAATCCGGTAGTTTTCCGTTCATTAACTATGTGAGTCCTCACAAAGCTTTTCCGTATCGTGGGTTATTTATTGGTGAGACGTATACCTATGCTGCGATGGCTATGACGACCATCACGATCGCTTCATTTTCGATGGCAACGTTTGAAAAATTGCTGCGCGAAAATAAGCAGATGATGGCCTTACTCATTGCCCAAATGGGTCAAATTATCAACGATACTGAGGATCGGCTGCAACGGATGGTAACTTCCAGTGCTTCGCATCGCGTCAAACAGGCGCTGATACTGATTGCTGAAGATTTGGGGACTCACGAAACGCCGGATAAAACGACGATTCCATACCCCATTACTTTGAAAGAAGTTGCCAGAGTTAGCGGGACGACCCGTGAAACAGCCGGTCAAGTCGTTGGTAAGCTGGTTGATGAAGGTATCGTGAGCTATCAGCATAAGAACTTTCAGTTTAATCCAGAGTCACTGATCTAAATAGATTTTTGAACGAAAGGATGTGTTATTTTTGGAAGAATCACATGAAGGCAAATTAAATTTATTTGAGCTGATTTCATTAGTTGTTGGTTCCATCATTGGTGGTGGGGTGTTCAACCTGATGCATGATATGGCAGCTGGTGCTGGTGCCGGTGCTATCATGATTGGGTGGGTCATTACCGCTATTGGGATGTTAACTTTAGCGAAAACATTCCAAAACTTAACGATGAAACGGCCAGACCTAGATGCCGGTGTTTATAGTTATGCTGAAGCCGGTTTCGGGAAGTACATGGGCTTTAACTCAGCCTGGGGTTACTGGTTGTCAGCATGGCTGGGGAACGTTGGTTACGCCACACTGCTGATGAGTGCGGTGGCCTACTTCTTCCCAATCTTCAAAGATGGCCAAAACCTTTGGTCAATCGCTGCTGCCTCAGTTATTCTGTGGGCCTGCCACTTTATGATTTTGAAGGGTGTCGAATCAGCATCGTTTGTTAACGCTATTATTACTATCGCAAAGCTGATCCCAATTTTCATCTTCTTAGTTATCATGGTTATTTCGTTCCGATTAGGTGTCTTCAGCCACGGATTCTGGTTCACACCAAGCGGCAGTTTCCAATTTGGTAACGTTATGGGTCAAGTTCGTAACACCATGTTAGTAACTGTTTGGGTCTTCATTGGTATTGAAGGTGCCGTTGTCTTCTCAGGCCGTGCTAAGAAGCGTTCTGATGTTGGTAAAGCCACGGTCCTTGGGATCATTACCGTTATCTTGATCTACGCATTGATCACCTTGCTGTCATTTGGTGTTATGCGTCGAGCTGGCTTAGCTAACTTGAGTCAACCCGCTATGGCTGACTTGTTACAAAGTGTCGTTGGTAAGTGGGGCGCCATTGTTGTTAACGGTGGTCTGATTATCTCCGTTGTTGGTGCTTGGTTATCATGGACCATGTTTGCTGGCCAATTACCATACGAAGCTGCCAAGGTAGGGACTTTCCCAAAGATCTTTGCCAAGGAAAATGTGAATGGTGCACCAATCAACTCATTGCTCTTCACGAACGTCTGTGTTGAATTGTTCATGTTCAGTTACTTGATTACCGCATCAGCTTACAACTTCTTCTATTCAATCGCTAGTGCCGCTATTCTGATTCCATACGCATTCTCGGCATTCTATCAATTGAAGTTCACGATGCACGAATCAGCTGGCACACCTGGCCGTACTGGCAACTTAGTTGTTGGTTGGATTGCAAGTATTTACGCTGTATGGCTATTGTACGCATCTAACTTAGGTTACATTCTCTTGATGAGTCTATTGTTCGCTGTTGGTATTCCGGTTTACTTCTTGCTGCAAAAGAACGACAACCATGCCGATAAGATCTTCTCATCTGGCGAACGGATCCTTGCTATCGCAATCTTCATCGTCGCCTTGTTGACCGTCTTTGAACTCTTCCGTTTGGGTGTCAACGGTGTGACCGGTCTTGATTGGAGTCAGATGGGTAAATTATTCTAACGAGTAGGTGAGACAAGATGAAAAAGACTGTTCGCCAAAACAAAATTGAACAGCTGATTAATCAATATGTGATTTCGACGCAAGAAGAACTGATGGAACGCCTGCATCAAGCTGGCATTACCGCGACTCAAGCGACGATTTCACGGGATATCCGCGAAATGCAGATTGTGAAACAACAAGATGCTGGCGGCTCTTCTCGCTATATGATTTATAAAGCAGGTAATCAAAATGAGATGCAGCATTTGTACCGTTCTATTGGCGAAACAGTAACGGAAGTTGATCGTATTCAGTTTCTTAACGTGATTCATACTTTTCCGAGCTACGCGAATATGCTGGCAGCGATTCTTGATGACCTGGATCTCCCTGAAGTTAAGGGATCGTTAGCGGGTCATGACGCAATTATCGTTATCAGTGCAGACGAGATTGAAGCTCAAAAAGTCTATGATCTCTTTAAAAAGCATATGAATGAAACTCTTGCCGAATAAAATCGAGCTGTGACAAAACTCGGTAGATTCCAGAAGTTAACGTGAATAATGCCTATTCCGCGCTTTTTGCGGGATAGGCATTATTTGCGTTAACTGGCCGGAATCTGAGTTTTGGCACGTAATGAGGCTATATTGACGGATAGCACCAAGGTAAAATAACAACGTATTTTGTCTTAAAATTGCTCATAAAAAGGCGCCGATAGCAGCTAACTATCAGCGTCTTCTATGGTTTAAAGTTATTTCGTTAATCGCCGGCTTACAACGTTGCCAATACTTTGGATAACCTGTACTAGAATAATCAGGATCACGATTGAAGTATACATAATGTCTGGCTGGTAGCGCTGGAATCCGTATTGGTAGGCAATGTCACCAAGACCACCGGCGCCGACTAGTCCTGCCATGGCAGTGGCCCCAATCAGGCCAATGGCAGCCAGTGTTAAGCCACGGATGATTCCACTGCGCGCTTCTCTCAGTAAGACGCGGCTGATGATCTTATAATTACTAATGCCCATTGACTGGTAGGCCTCGATGATACCGGGGTCAACGTCCAGTAGGGAAGATTCAATTAACCGTGCTAAGAATGGTGCACAGTAGACAACCAGTGGCAGGATCACACCACGGATACCGATCGTTGTCCCGACCAAAAACCGCGTGATTGGTAAAATCAGAAACAGCAGGATGATGAACGGCAATGACCGCAAAATATTAACGATAGTTTCTAGAGTGGCGTGCAATGACGCATTGGGATACATTCCTTTAACGTTGGTTTCCACTAGGAGAACGCCCAAGGGAACCCCAATGATAACCGTAATAATCAACGTGATAATGGTCATTGTCAAAGTGTCGGTTAAACCGTTGACGATGGTATTACCCCATTCAGCTATGAAATTACTCAACTTGTTCAACCTCCTCTACGATAACGCCCTTATCTTTGAGATACTGGATTTCCGCATCATAACTGTCATTATTTTCAATCGAAATCAGCAGTTTACCATAGGGCTGTTCCTTGAGGTACTCAATGGAACCAGCCATGATGTTGGGTTCAACGTGGAACTGCTTGGTTAACTGTGCGATCACTGGTGTTGAGGCTTCATTACCAATGAATTTGATCAGTAAAACGTGATTGTGCTTTTGAGTCTCAGCCAGTAACGTTGCCGGGACACCTGAAAGATCGCTGGAACCCAAGAACTGACGAGTGACTGCTTTCTTTGGATTAGTGAAAATGTCGATGGTTCGGCCCTGTTCAACCAGTTCTCCCGATTCCATGACTGCTACTTTGTCACAAACGCTCTTAACAACATCCAGTTCATGGGTAATGATGAAAATGGTGATGCCTAGTTTCTGGTTAATATCTTTCAACAGATCCAGGATTGAACTGGTGGTTTCAGGATCTAAGGCACTGGTCGCTTCATCAGATAGGAGGATTTGCGGCTCATGAGCTAATGCACGGGCCACGGCCACCCGTTGTGACTGCCCGCCAGAAAGCTGTGACGGATAACTGTTACGGCGATCCCAGAGGCCCACAATTTTTAAGTATTTTTCGGCACGTTGCTTGATCTCATTTGTGGGCAGCTTTTCTAGTTTCAGCGGAATCGTGATGTTTTGGTAAATCGTGGCGGTCTTTAGCAAGTTGTAGTTTTGGAAGATCATACCGATTTTATGCCGCAACTGTGCCAACTTTTCCTTATTTAGTTTGGTCACGTCTTGATCATCAATCATCACGGAACCCTCAGTTGGCGTTTCAAGACCGTTGATCATCCGAATCAGCGTACTTTTACCAGCACCGGAGTAGCCGATGACACCGAAGATTTCACCTTGATCGACTGAAATCGAAACGTCGTGTACGGCGTGGACTTCCTTAGTTGTGGAAGTACCCTTGAATGTTTTGCTGACGTGATTAAATGTAATAAATGGTGTTTTTGCGTTTTCTACCATTGTGGCACCACAGCCCCTTTAAATTCCTTGTTGATGTAGTTTTTGATGGTCTTAGATTGGTAATACTTCTTAACTTGTTTGATCACTTTATCGTTCTTGTGGCCCTTTTGAACAACGAAGTAGTTAGCGTAAACGTTATGTTTCAAAGGTTCGTGAGCGAGGGCGGTCTTGAGGTAAATGTGGTTGGCCAGCGCGAAGTTACTATTGATAGCTGCCACGGTAATGTCGTTTAATTGCTTAGGCAATTGTGAAGCATCTAGTTCGTAAACCTTGAGGTGCTTAGGGTTAGAAGCAATATCCTTCTTAGTGGCTTTTTCACCGGCACCCTTACGTAACTTGATGATACCGTTCTTTTGGAACAGTTCCAGAGCACGGGTTTCATTAGCTGGGTCGTTTGGAACGGCAATCTTATCGCCGCTCTTCAGGTCCTTTAAGTTCTTGATGGACTTAGAGTAGAGGCCCATGGGAAGGGCAATTGTCTTGAAGGCTTCGTCGAACTTGTATTGTTTATCCTGTTCCTGTTGCTTCAAGAATTGACCTGTTTGATAAGAGTTAGCACCAATATCACCAGAAGAGAGGGCTGAGTTTGGTGTGTTGTAATCGGTAAATGAACGGACCTTGATTGTTAAGCCGTCTTTGGCAGCCAACTTCTTAACTTGGTCTAAAATTTGTTCGTGAGGGCCGGCAGTCACGCCGATCGTAATTTTCTTGGTATCCAATTGTTTGCTTGAGCTGTTGCCACAGGCGGCTAAAGTTGCACTGGTAGCTAAGACTAATCCGGCAAGGCCTAATAATTTCAGTAATCTTTTTTTCATATTAAATTCCCCCTATTTGGCGTTTAAAATGTTATTGGCATGTTCTGCTAAGTGAACGACATCTCTCAAGAAGTCATGAGTAACGGCATTGTAGCCGTTCTTTTGACCCAAATCATACAGGTAACCGTTGATGTAATCGACTTCAGTCGGCCGGTTCTTGCGAATATCTTGGAACATTGATGAGTAGTGGTTCGGTGTCAGATCACGGGTTTCGTGATAAATCAGCTCAGTGGCTTCTTCCTTGGTTTGAATTGGCTTGATACCCGCTGCATCGAAGACTTCATAAGCTTCTTTGACTAACTTATCCACCAAAGTCGGGGCAACGTCAGCTGAAATGAATTGTCCCTGACGTAATCTAAACATTGAACTTAAGGTGTTCACAACCGAGTTATAAATGACCTTGGTCAGCAACGTTCCGATGAAGTTAGTGGTTAGCCCTGGGTTAGTCCCAGCAGCGTCCCATTCGTCGATGACTTTGTGGGTAAAGTCATCTGGTTTTTCGGTTTGGTTAACCAGATGAAGTGAACCGGCGTGCTTCTTACCAATGAAGTCGACTTCGCCAGGTTTAGTCAAAACCGTACCGATCATAGCAGTTCCGGCAATGACGTACTTTGGATCAAAGTACTGGTTGATTTTTTCAATGTGGCCCATGCCATTCATTAAGGTAATGGCATATTGCCCTTCTTGGAAGAAATGAGCACAACGCGTCAGCATTTCTTGCAGGCCCATCTGCTTGCACATAATGATGTAGGCGTCTGGCTTGCCGGTGTAATCTTCTGGGTAACTGATGTTGATGTTGACCAAGTGACGGTTTTGACCATCACGGGTAACATACACGCCACCTTGTTTCTTAATGGCCTCTACTTGAGGATCCCAGTCATCAACAAAATCAACTTGTTGACCCGTTTCCTGAAGTAAAACCCCAAAACGAAGACCCATAGCACCTGAACCTAATACTGTATAATGCATCAATCCCACATCCCTCTTAAAGTTTTCAAAAAATGAAACGCCAAATAAAAAATCCCTGCATCGCATAATATATGCAACACAGGGACGATTTTTAACCGTGGTACCACCCAGATTACTAGTCAATGACTAGTCTCTCTAACACAAATAATGTTCGGGATTATATCGTATCCTCACGAATTATTGGCTTTCACCGCAAATTAAACTCCGAGCTCATCTTCGGCATCTTTCAATCACCCGTTCTCACCAATCGGGGCTCTCTTGAAATTAAAGGGTGCGTACTCTTCTCATCAACGTTTCATTTTTTAATTTATGTGTTGAATAGTAGCAGGTAAATTTGAAACTGTCAAATCTTTTTTAATTTTATTTCAGTTATAGTGGCCGAAATATAGGTGTAATTCCTTTGTACAGTGAATTAAAGTGTTATCTTGAAAAATTAGAAAAAGATTCACTTATTCTCATAAACGTTATTTTGGAACGCTGAAAATCGCCGTTTTACTTTTCGGGATATCATCAAAAACCAATTTGTTTTTAATCCTAATATTGACACTCTTTAAATACTGTTTGATAATTAACGGTATTCAATTATCAACGCATAAACTGGGAGAAATCAATTGATTAAATATTTGGGTAGGGGAATGACAAATAATGACAAAGATTTTGGCTTACAACGTTCGTGAAGATGAGCAGCCCTTTATTGATCAATGGGCAAAAGAACATGACGTTCAAGTGGATAGCACGTTAAAAGAGTTACATGATGATACGGTGGGGATGGTTCAAGGCTATGATGGTGTTGATTTCAAGCAACGGACTGTTGTGACCCAGAGCCCCGATTTTTATAAGCAATTAGCGAGTTACGGCATCATTCAGCTATCAGCTCGTTCTGCCGGTATTGATACCGTGAACTTGAAGTGGGCGAAGGAAAATCATTTGCGCGTGACCAACGTGCCGTCTTACTCACCGGAAGCGGTCGCTGAGTTAGCCTTAACACAGGCTTTACAGCTCATTCGACACATTCCTCAATTTAATGACCGGCTTAGCGACAATAACTATGTCGTGCTCGGCTTGCGGTCACAGGAATTAACTGAGCTGACCGTTGGGATCATTGGCGTCGGCCGCATCGGGGGAACGTTAGCCAGAATTTTCCATGCCCTTGGCGCAACGGTGATTGGCAACGATTTACGGGCTCCTCGAGAAGACTTGCGGGGTGTCATGACTTACGTCAGCAAGGAAGAATTATACAAACGAGCTGATATTATCTCCATGCATGTTTGGGGCGGCGAAGATAACTACCATTTGATTAACGATAAGGCCTTTGCGCAAATGAAATCCACGACTTACTTCATCAACGATTCGCGCGGGCCGGTGGTTGATACGCAAGCATTGATCCGTGCACTGAATAACCAGCAAATCGCGGGAGCAGCACTGGACGTGGTTGAGGATGAAACTAAGATTTTTAACCAAAAGTTTGATGGCCCCACACCAATCGAACATTACAATCAGTTAAAGCAAATGGCTAACGTTCTGTTAACGCCGCACGTGGCGTTCTTCACTGATCATGCGGTGAAGAATATGGTCATGCAGTCGCTGGATGATACGCTGGCGATTATTAGTGGTGGAAAGAGTGAACATGAATTTTAGAGAGCGCGGAACAACACGGATTGATTCCAGAATATAACGACAAAAAGGCAGGTCCATGAATTTGGGGACCTGCCTTTTTGTCGTTATATGGCCGGAATCAGTGTTGTGGAGCGAATTTAGGCTATGTAGCATTAACACGCTAAACCACAACCATTCCAGATTTATTTCTTATTCAATTCCTTCAAATACTTCAAAGCAACTGTCTTATAAACGTCATCCATGACTAAGAACTGGCTTAGTTCAACGTATTCGTTCATCTTGTGGGCATTTTCCCAGTCACCAGCACCCATGACGACGATTGGAAATTGATTTTCTGCTTTACGGTATTCTGAAGCATCGGTAGCGCCATGAATCACTTTTAACTCAACGTCATGTTTGAGTGCCTTGCCGGATTCAGTTTGCGCTAATTGAACCAACGGATCTTCTTTATCAGTAACCACTGGATCAAAGGACATGTCAACGTTGAAGGACAGGTCAGCACCAGGGGCAGAACTCAGGCCACGGCAAATCATGTTCAAGCGCTTGATGACCGCACCGTTACCAAATTCAGGTGTTGCACGAATGTTGCCTTGCAATTCGGCATGACCAGGAATGGTGTTAACTTGGTCGCCACTGTTGAAGACGGTGATACTGTGAACCAGCGGCCCAACTTCCTTGCTAGGCTTAACGTCAGCAAACAGGTCGGCTTCGGCATTCACAAATTTAACCAAGTTGGTCAAAGCGTTTACGCCTTGTTCTGGAATCGAACTGTGGACTGGGGTGCCTTCTGAAGTAACGGTATAATTCAGTGAACCGTTGTGAGCGTAAACCACATCGCCACTGGTTGGTTCACCAATAATCATGCCGTTAACGTCATCAACTTCACCTTGTTCAGTTAATTGTTTAGAACCCAAAGCACCGTACTCTTCACCAACTGTTGCTAAGAGGCGAATCCGGCCAGGAATTTTCGTTTTACTGTCGGCTAAGTCGATCATGGCAATCACCATGGCAGCTAAACTGCCTTTCATATCGGCACTGCCGCGACCGTACAGGCGGTCACCGTGGATTTCAGCTGACAATGGCCCATGTGCCCAGTCATCTAAGTTGCCGAAACTGACAGTATCCATGTGACCGGCAAAGGCGAAGACGGGTGTTGCGTCTGGTTCGCCAAGTTCAGCAATCAAGTTGTTGCGCCCAGTGGCTGTTTCAACTTGCTTAACTGTGATGCCGTGATCCGTGAGTAACTTTTCTAAGTAATCTGCGATCATTTTTTCGTGATCATTAGCCGAATCAATTTGCACCAAGTGCGTTAGGATGTCAATTTTATTTTCTTTATCCATGGTGACCTCCGCTTTCATTTTCAGACTTATACTTTTAGTATAAACGTTTTAACTTCACTTGTCCCCTTTTGCACCTCTAACGGCAGATATGAAAACGCGCTAGATCAGTGCTATGAAAGCTTTTAAATGAATTTTTACCGATTCATTAGTTTGAAGTAAAAGGGAGCTATTTTTAAAATTTTACGGGACTTGTTAGCCTAAAAAAATGCCTATCCAACAAAACGGGATAGGCATTATTCACGTTAAATTCTGGAATCTACCGAGTTGTGTCACACGCTTGCTTTTTCTATTTTTGTGAAGCCCCAGTCGTCGTATCGATGTTGTCTGGCATCTGTGGCTTAACGGAGGCGCTGGTCGTTGCATCAGGATGGTTTGCAGGTTTAGATGATGCGCCAGAGATTGCGTCAAACGCGCCGTTTTCGAACATGGCGATGATCTTATCGGCATTGATCGTACACTCCAAGGTGCCCAAGTAATGGCTGTCATCATCACGCAGTGCGTAGTAGGTCGTCACGATTTTGTGACCCTTTTGCGTGCTGGGAATGGTTAACGAATCACGTTTGCCAGCTTTAAAACTATCGATGACGGATTTGATAGCTGGCAGAATTTGTGCAGGATGAACTTCTGCCAGCGTCTTACCAATTTGATCTTGAGAGCGAACGTGATTGCGGTCCGGCTGATCTGAGTACCAGCCAAAGCGATCATTTGCATCGACTAAGTCTAATTCAAACGGAATCGTTTTAAAGAGTTGCTGAAGCTCAGTCAGTGTTAAAGTTCCGCTGGGAAAAGTGACGTGTGCATCTTTCATAAATGGCTCATCTGACATAAAAATCATCCTCCAATATTCACTTAATAACCCTATTATAGTACGAGCCTGAGGGGACTTCAGTAAAATGCACAAGAAATTTGGAATTAGGGCTTGCCAAATTAGAACATATGTTTGTATAATGAGTACAAACATGTGTTCGAGGTGAGCGTGATGAATTACCAAAATGAACCCCATGGGGTCTTCTTTCTAATCGATAATAAGTCGTTTTACGCCAGCGTCGAAGCAGTCGCGCGGGGGTGGAACCCATTAAAGATTGCACTCGTTGTCATGAGCGAGGCCAGTAACACGAACGGCGGTCTGGTTTTAGCAACGTCGCCGGAAGCTAAAAAGCATTATCATCTGCAAGCAAATGTTTCCCGTGCGAGGGAAGTGCCACAGGATCCGCAACTGGTGGTGGTACCGCCACGGATGAATTTATATATTAAACGTAATTTGCAGATCAACGATATTTTTCGGCGGTTTGTTGCCAACGAAGATTTATTACCGTATTCAATCGACGAATCAATCTTAGATTTAACGCACTCTTGGCGGTTATTTGGTAAAACACCGCGAGAGGTAGCGATTCGGATTCAAAAAACGGTTCGACGGGAATTAGGACTCTATACCACGGTTGGAATCGGTGATAATCCGGTTCAGGCTAAGTTGGCATTGGATTTATATGCTAAACACGATGATGATTTGATTGGTGAGATTCACTATTCAACCGTACCGGAGAAAATCTGGACGGTTGATAAGCTAACGGATGTTTGGGGAATCGCGAACCGAACTGCAACGCACTTGAACCGTTTGGGTATCTATAATATGTACGAATTGGCACACGTGGATCCCTATCAGTTAAAGGGTGAGATGGGACTGATCGGCCAGCAGTTATTTGCGATGGCTTGGGGCATCGATCGGTCTCAATTGAATCAGCGGCGCGGGCCAAAAAATGCGAGTCTGGGAAATTCGCAAGTGTTACCCAGAGATTATGTGCAGCAAAAAGAGATTGAAACGGTGATTAAAGAAGTTGGCGAACAGGTGGCTTCACGGTTGCGTCACCATCATAAACAAGCAGGCTGTGTGTCGTTAGGGATTGGTTTTTCATACGCAGCCAGTGAAGCAGACGGCCGCAGCGGTTTTCATCAAGAGATGCGCATCGCACCAACCGACCAAAACGCTGAAATTGTTGCAGCGGTGATTAGAATTTTCAGACGCAACTGGGAAGGGCAGACCGTACGTAACGTTGCCGTGTATACCAGTCGGCTTTGTGCCTCAACTGGTCTGCAACTGAACTTCTTTGAGTCCGCAAAGGCGCAGATCAAGCGCACCAAAACTGATCATGTAGTTGATGCGATTCGCGACCGGTTCGGGTTCACTCGGTTAGTCTACGCCAGCAGTTTGCAAAAGGGTGGTACCGCCATTGAACGGGCATCCTTAGTCGGTGGCCATAATGGAGGAAATGCTTATGAATAAAGATTTAAAGGTCATTATCGAACGCTTGGATGCGGGCTTTAAACGGTTGCCGCAAACCCGCTATCAAGTTCAAATTACGGATGACCCTTACGATAAAACCTACAATTTTTTTCTAAATTATCAGCATCGGGGTCGACGTTTAAAGTCGCAACCGCTGCATAGTATTCGGCAATATCGGTTAACGTATTTAGAACAGCTGGTTAAAGGGTTAAGAGAGCATACGCAGCTCAGTTTTATCTACGTGGGGTTTACCGGTCAGCGCTGGCCCTCTAATCAGCGACTTATTCAAGGGAAGCGATTGAAAGATGAATAAACTCCGGCAAATTGATGATGATCAGCTAGTTCAACGCTTTTTTGAGCATGATTACCGGGATCGCGGCATTCTCAAGTGGCAAGGCTACTATCTGTCCGACCATACAGCCGCTCTTAAAAAACAGGCCAAGCAGGAGGCCAAGAAGTATCCTGCCAGAACGCAGCAATCTCTGGAAGAAATGTCACAGTTATTAAGTCAAGCCTATGCAAATGGTCAAACGGTCAGTATCCAGTTGAACAACCGTGACTTAGATGGTCATTTCTTGCCTGATTTAGTTGGTAAAGTGATTGGTTATGAGGATGATCGGGTGTATTTGGCAGGACAGAAAGGTGTGGCGTTGGGGGATGTTAGAAATGTAGAGCGTGGAAGCAGGCGTTAAGGGACTGGCGTGTAAGGGGGCGTTTGGTAGAAATCCCGGGTTTGGATTTTTGCCAAACGCCCCCTTACACATAAGTCCCTGCCTGCTGGAGCGCGTTTGGGCTGTGTAGGAGCTGGGCTGTATAACCTCACTTATTTTATATTGCCGAAACGTGTTCCGGTAAGCAGAAACTTGCACCTAAGGCAAAACTGGCAGAATTCCCAAGTTCGGGGAATTCTGCCAGTTCTGCCTTAGGCTCCAGTTTCTAATCGCTTACCTCCACACTCTAACGTGCTCCAGCAGGCAAGGAGCTATGTGTAAGCCAATATTGGCATAAATCCAAAACCGGGATTTTTGCCAACATCACCTTACACGCCGCTCCTTAACCGCCTGCTTACACACTTCTTTCTAATCCGGATCCCTCAACGACTTACCACTCTTCATCTCTTTAAAAGCTTCAAAAGCAGCGTCGATTTGCTTAAATTCTGCATCGCTTAATTTCACATCCAAAGCCTTGGCATTGGCTGCCACCTGTTCCGGCTTCTTGGCACCTGGAATGACGACACTGATCAATGGGTTCTTGATGTACCAAGCTAAAACGGTTTGCGCCACCGTTGCATCGTGCACTTCAGCAATCGGCCGGATCGCATCGACCGCAGTGAGAATTTGGCCGTAACGCGGTTCTTGGAAGTCCGCAATCTGACTACGGATATCATCATCTGGGAAAGTGGTGTCGCGCTGATATTTACCCGTCAATAAGCCACTAGCCAACGGGAAGTACGGCACGAAACTGATGTTATTTTCCTTTAAGTACGGCAGCATATCTGCACCATGGTCTTGATGCAGCAGACTGAATTCATCTTCGACGACATCAACGTACCCGTCAGCGTTAGCTTCCTTAATTTGATCAAGGCTAAAGTTGGAAACACCAATTGCCCGAATTTTACCCTGTTCCCGTAGACGTTGCAGCGCACCCACTGCTTCGGCCTTTGGGGTGTCATGATCTGGGAAGTGCAGGTAGTAAATATCGATGTAATCGGTGCCAAGGCGTTTCAGACTATTCTCAACTTGCTGGGTAATAAACTTTGGGTCGTTACGGATAACTTGCTCACCCGTTGAAAAGTCGTGTGCACCCTTAGTTGCAATCACTAACTGGTGGCGGTCAAAGTCCTTGATTGCTTGACCCACCAGTTCTTCTGAGTGACCCAGTCCGTAAACGTAGGCGGTGTCTAACAAGGTAATGCCGTTTTCAATACCGGTTTTAACAATGTTTAAGCCGTCGTCGTCATTCAAATTAGGGAAGAGGTTATAGCCGCCAACCGCGTTGGTTCCAAGACCTAGTGGCGTTGAGGTCACGTCTGATTTACCAATTTTAACTGTCTTTGTCATCAATGAATCCTCCTTGTAAGCGTTTTAACATACAGCTTTATTATAACCAGTTTAAGTCATAAAAAAAATAAAAATAAAATTAGCACTCTACTTGTAAGAGTGCTAAAAAGGTGCTATTATATAATTGTTGACGGGGATAAGAGAACTATACCAGACATGTGTTTGATATCACTCGATTATCCGCCTCGACTGACTAGACTAACCAACTTAACAGCAATCAGCGAGGCACCGTTAACCAGACGGTGCCTTTGCGTTGCGCTTGGGCGTCAAATCACATGGGGGTGCATGAAATATGGCAAATTATTTTAACAATGATCCATTCTTTAATAACAACATGGATGACATGTTTAACAGCCTTTTTCGACAGATGGGTAACGGTGAAACCGCACGCTATGAAGTTAACGGGCACGAATTAACGCCTGATGAATTTGCCCAATACCGGGCAACGGGGAAGTTACCAGACCGCGAACACGAAATTGAAGTGAACGATGCTGGCGACCACGCCGTCAAAAAGGGCGGTATTTTGGAGAAGTTAGGCCGCAACTTAACGCAAGAAGCGCGTGACGGTTTACTGGATCCGGTTATCGGCCGTGATAAGGAAATTCAAGAAACGGCTGAAATCTTAAGCCGTCGAATCAAGAACAACCCGATTCTTGTCGGTGACGCCGGTGTTGGTAAGACCGCGGTAGTTGAGGGCTTGGCACAGGCGATTGCTGATGGCAAAGTTCCTGAAGCAGTCCAAGGCAAGGAAATTTACTCGATCGACTTGTCGTCACTAGAAGCTGGGACGCAACTGCGTGGTTCATTTGAAGACAATATCAAGAACTTAGTTAAGGAAGTAAAGGCTGCCGGTAACGTCATCCTGTTCTTCGATGAAATTCACCAGATCTTAGGTATCGGCTCAACCGGTGGCGAAGAGAACGGTGGTAAAGGGTTAGCTGACATCATCAAGCCATCACTTTCTCGTGGTGACATTACCGTGATTGGGGCAACGACTCAGGACGAATACCGGAACACCATTTTAAAGGATACGGCGTTAGCTCGTCGGTTCAACGATGTGACGATCAACGAACCATCACCAGAAACGACACTGGCAATCTTGAAAGGGGTCAAAGGCCTCTACGAGAAGCACCATCACGTTAGCTTGCCTGACGATGTTTTGAAGGCCGCGGTGGACTACTCCGTTCAATACATGCCGCAACGAACATTGCCAGATAAGGCAATCGACTTGATCGACATGACCGCGGCTCACTTAGCAGCCGGTAACGCTGGTTCCGATGAAGCGAGCCTGAAAGAACAGTTGAAGGCTGCTCAAAAGACGAAGGATGAAGCCGCTAAAGCTGAAGACTACGAAAAGGCCGCCAAAGCTAAGGAACGCGTCGAAAAACTGGCAGCGCAAATCAAGAACGCTGACGATACCGCTGAAAGTAATGTGGTGGCAACGCCAAACGACGTCGCTGAATCCGTTCAACGGCTGACTGGCATTCCAGTTGCTAAGATGGGAACCAATGATATTCAACGCTTGAAAGGGATTGCTGATCGCCTGAAGTCTAAGGTGATTGGTCAAGACGAAGCCGTTGACATGGTGGCTCGCGCTATTCGTCGTAACCGTGCTGGTTTTGACGAAGGCAACCGGCCAATCGGCAGTTTCCTGTTTGTCGGCCCTACCGGTGTTGGTAAGACGGAACTCGCTAAGCAATTAGCCCTTGATATGTTCGGTAACAAGGATGCCATTATCCGGTTAGACATGAGTGAATACAGCGACCGGACTGCGGTTTCCAAGTTAATTGGGACTAGCGCTGGGTACGTTGGCTACGAAGATAACGGCAATACGTTAACTGAACAAGTTCGTCGTAACCCATACTCAATCGTCCTTTTGGATGAAATTGAAAAGGCTGATCCACAAGTTTTGACCCTGTTGCTGCAAGTCATGGATGACGGGCGGTTGACGGATGGTCAAGGTAACGTAGTCAACTTCAAGAACACGATTATCATTGCTACTTCTAACGCTGGCTTTGGTAATGAAGCATTGACTGGCGATAAGGAAAAGGATATCAGTTTATCCGAACGGCTAGCACCATACTTCAGACCAGAATTTTTGAACCGGTTTAACGGTATCGTTGAATTCAGTCATTTAACTAAAGATGATTTAAGTCAAATTGTTGACCTGTTATTAGTTGATGTTAACAAGACATTGGCTAAGAAGGGCATCACTTTGACGGTCTCTGACGATGCGAAGAACTGGTTGATGCAAGAAGGCTACGATGAAGCCATGGGTGCACGGCCACTTCGCCGGGTTATCGAACAGCAGATTCGTGATAAGGTCACTGACTTCTACTTGGATCACTTGGATGCTAAACAGCTGCAGGCTGACCTAGTAGATGGCACGATTAAAATTAGTGAAAAAACAGCGGTTAAGGCATAATATTGACCGTTGAATAGATAAAAGACGCTCACTTTTTGTGGGCGTCTTTTTGGTCTAAAAAATTATTGTGGTTCCCAACTGCCTTTGAACAGTTCGGTCTTCAAATCTTCAGCAGAAAGTTTCCGTTTTTGGTCGAAGCCTTTAAATGGGCGGATGGTTTCCAAAGCAGAATTTTGATATCGCTTAGCACGAGTCAGGGCATACTCCTCCAATGAGTCGTTTTTAACGTGGGTCATTAGTCGCGCGCTTGGTGTTGTGTATGGATTTTCGATGCGATCTTCCAAATCTTCTAGTTCTTCTTGGTATTCAGGACCAAGCTGAATCTGGTTGGCATACATTTCCAAGCGACGCATCAAAGCCTTGGCCTTAGCTTGAAACTGAGTGACTGAAGTTGGTTCCTCAACGGAGACAATTTCATTCATTTCGTCAGCTCGCTTAATGACCTTTTCGACTTCTTCCGGATGCAGGGCTGGTGTCATGATGAAGTAACTGGCCATTAGCCGTAGGAAACGCAGTGTCCCAGTTCTAACGCCCACTGAACTGCTAGGATCAAGATCTAGCATTCGCAGTTCAAGGTACTTCACGCCGGTTTTAGGTAAGTCTTTCAAATTAGAATTACCTTTCAGCCGAACGGCACCGTGAAACTCATAATCAGAGATCAATGTGCCATCTTTTGCCCCTTTTTCGATCCGGTCGACATAACGCTGAACATTAGTGTAGTCACCGCGGAATTTGGTGCCAAAGCCATATGAACTTTGACGGATGCTTCTGACGGGATGGTGGGGACCCGCGTTTTTATCAAAGTAACCAGTTTCAGCAATCGGACTGGCACCAAAGAGGTAAGTAATCAACCAGCGATAGCGGTTAAAGCCTTGGGCAATGACCGTATAGAGGTAGTTTTCTAATTCAACCCGGGTTTCAAAGCGATCCTTTTGGTGCTCATAAACCAATTCAAACACGTGCTCATCGATACTTAGGTTTATATGGGCGCCACAGGGTGTACCGGCTGAAAAGCCGTGCCGTTTAACCCATTCTTTCAAATAGGCTTCTTTATCTGGACCCATTTTAGCCAGTGGAATAGTTGATTTGTCCTCTGGTAATCGTGGCGGCATTGAAAGCGGCCAGAGCAGCTCACCTGGTGAAAGTGCCGTCCGTAAGGCGTTATTCAAGCTAAATAAATAGTGCATCGCATCCAGTGCGTGACTGGCTGGCGGTGTGACAACTTCCGACATCGTTTCCAAAAAATCATTGGTGATCCAGGGATTAGTTCGTTCATCTCCCGCTCCGGCTGGATAGGGTTCTTGGCTTAATTCTCCAGTTTCATCGACCCGTTGCATTTCAATTTCCAACCCCATGGTAAAATCTTGGGTTTTCGCAACCGCTTCATTATCAAAAATTAGTTGACCGATATCACTAAACATGCAAATCCCCCTATATGTGTATCCAATAAGATTATTAATATTCTATGAGAAAATATTAATCATTAGTCTACACTTTTCGGCGGGCATAGTATAGGGTCAAAATTAAATAACAGCCGGTTAGGCCTAGCAAGGTTTGAAACATGGCGGCGTAACTGGTGAGATCAATGACCTTGCCCAGTAGGTAGGCGCCAATACCCATGCCGAAATCATAACAGTTTAAGAATAAGCCAGTGGCTGATTCACGTTGAGAATTGCCAGCGGTCTTCAATACCCAAGACTGGACGGTTGGGAAAATAGCGCCGTCCGCAGCACCAAAGAAGAAGCCCGCTAGAATGAGTTGCCACTGCTCGTGCAGCATGCATAGGAGTCCTAAACTGATGATCAGGCAAAGCACGCTGGGAAGCAGGACGAAAAAGGGGCCTCGTTGGTCGAACAGATTACCAACCACTGGACGCAGGGCAACGCCAACAATTGCGGCGGTAAAGAAGAACCAGACCGTGCCGTGAACGTGGCGGAGTTCAGCAAATAAGGCAACGTAGGACAGCACCCCGCTCATCACCAGACCAAGGAAGAAGATCAGCAGTGATTGCGGCAAAAACGTCCGCCACCAACCGCTGATTTTTGGCTGTTTCTTAGTCGTCACGGTCTTAGTATGCGGGGTGATAAAGACGAGCAGACTCAGTGCAATCAGCAAGATAATGATGCAGGCTGCAAAGAAGGCGTTAAATGACAGTTTTTGGGCAATGGGCAAGGCAATCAACGGCGCCAAAGAAGCCGTTAACATGCTGCTAACGCCAAAATAGCCCATGCCTTCGCCCAGCCGGCTCAAGGATAATTCGTCAGCAGCAGCCGTGGCAAAGTAGGTTGTGCCTAAGCCGTGGCCGATACCATTTAGCAGTCGAAAGGTGATCAGAACTAAAAACGGCGTAAACAGCGGGTAGCAGATTGACGCGGCCAAGTAGAGTAAGACGGCTGTGATCAATAGCGTTTTTTTATTGAAATACTGCAATAAGCGGCCCGAAAATAGCCGGACCACCATGGCGGCAAACATGATGGTTCCCACAAATAAGCCAATCTGGGAAGCACTCAAGCCCAATGATTTGCCGTAAAGCGGTAAAACGGGCACCTGCATGTTGTAGACCATGAACAACAGGGCGTTACCACCAAAGAGCAGCATAAAGTTTTTTGTCCAAAAAGTGCGTGATGACGCCATTAATAACATCCTTTCCATATAAAAAGCCAGCCAAAATTATTGCTAATCTTGTCTGGCTCATGCCGTCCGATTTTCATCTTATCTCGTCTATTCGACGCTCCGATTTAGTAATTCAAAGTTACCTAAAGTTGCCATTCTTGTCAAGTTGCAAACAGGGCGTATCACTTGCGTATCAAGTGCTTAACCAGTATGCTAAATCCGAAGAAAGCGCTTATATAGAATGGAGGGTTTCCCATGAAAGTCATCGTCATTGGTGGTATCGCCGGCGGACCGTCATTTGCCACTCGGTTTCGGCGGTTAAATGAACAAAACGAGATCATCATCCTCGAACGTGGTGAACATATTTCGATTGCCAGCTGTGCGCTGCCGTACTATCTGGGCGGGGTGATTACTGACCGTGATTCACTGATTGAACGGACGCCAGCGGTTTTGAAGCAGAAAAATAACATTGACGTTCGGGTGAACAATGAGGTCACTGCCATCGATCCAGGCCGTCACGTGGTCAGCGTGAAGGACTTAAATAGTGGTCAGCAGTACGAAGAAGACTACGATAAGCTGGTTCTAGCAACTGGGGCACGGCCAGTTCTGCCACCAATCGACGGTATCGAAAGCGCGACTAACGTGTTTACGTTGCGCAGCCTAGCGGATGGTGATCGGATCAAGGATTATCTTCAAACGGCATCGCCAAAGCAAGTCACGATTTTGGGCGCTGGTGCGGCTGGCGTGGAACTCTCAGAGAACTTCCGCCGGTTAGGGCTTTCTGTAACACTGATCGATCAGGCGGACAAGGTGATGTTACCTTATGATCAAGAACTCACTGGTTTCTTGCAGGATGAATTGGTCAAAAATGGTGTTGAAGTGAAGCTGGGTGAGACGATCGACTCGGTTGAAGACAGCGGTCGTGAGCTTCATTTGTCGGATGGCAATGTTCTAAACACGGATATGCTGCTGGTCGTCACAGGGGTTACACCCAACAGTGAAGTGGCTGAAAGGGCTGGCATTGAGCTTTCAACGGATGGTCACATCGTCGTAAATGGCCAATTTGAAACTTCAGAATCCGATATTTACGCCATTGGCGATGTGATTGAAACCACCAGCCGGATCACGGGCTTACCAATTCCGAGTCTGCTGTCCAGTGCAGCTAACCGGCAAGGACACCTTTTAGCTGACATCCTAAACGGTGAACCATTGCATTATCCCGGTTTTACAGGTGTCAGCGTGGCAAAGGTCTTCAACCTCACCGCCAGCATGGTTGGGTATTCCGAAGAAACGTTGCAGGCAGCTGGTGTTACGAACTACGCCAGCCTGTTTGTCACACCGTTTGACCACGCTTATTTCTATCCGAATGCCAAACGGCTAAATATCAAACTGCTGTACGAACCGGACACTGGGAAAATTCTGGGTGGTCAATTTGTTGGTGAAAATGGCGTGGATAAACGGTCTGGTGAACTTTCAACCGCCATTGCCGGCGGCCTCACCATTGATGAGTTGCCAGGGGTTGAATTACCGTACTCACCGCCGTTTTCAGCACCCCGTGATCCGTTAAACATGGCGGGCTACGTGGGCATTAACCAGCGCCAGCAGGCCAATCAAACGGTGAAATATAGTGACTTAACAGAACCGGAACGGTGGGATGGCACCTTCCTAGATATTCACGAAGAAGGTAAACCAGCCAGCGGCAAAATTGATTCCGATCTGGCAATCCCACTGACGGAACTGCGCGACCGTTTGAAGGAAATTCCAATCGATCACACAGTTTACATTCTCTATCGAAAAGGTCTCGGGCCGTATAATGCCAGCCGAATTTTAGCGGGTAACGGGTATGATGTGAAGATTGTGACTGAATAGATTGATAATGAAAGTACGGCGTGACTTGATACTTTGGGTCTTCTCTCTAGTTTTTTATTGAAATACACCCTAAAGAGCAACCCAATAAAAAAAGTGCTTCAGCATTTGCTGAGCACTTTTTTTGCTTTAAGGATTAATCAAATCTTATTTAGCAGGAACTAAGATTAGGGTTGTCATACCACCATATGCACCTTCATCAGCCCAGCTCTCAGGTTCGATGCTACCACCGATATACCAGCCACTGTACTTAGCTCTAGTGCTTGCATCATAACCAGCCTTTGTCAAAGCTGCGTCAATGTTAGCTTTCGTAAATGGTTCTGGTTCATTAACCTTAGCATGAACAATTACTGGCTCAGTGCCACTAGGTAAGTGCAAATTATTATCAATAGTCTTAGTCATGTCAGGACCAAAGTAACCTACCCGATCTACACCATCGTCTAAGTTGTTGTAACTCTTAGCTGTTGAGTATAGGAAATTACTGAATGTGGTGTTGGGGAACATTTGCATTAACGTTGCATCACCAGCAAAAAGACCATTTGCATTAGTCTTACTCCAGTTGATGTTCTCAACTGGTGCTAGATCGGTGCTAGTTGCACCTGTGTTGGTGGTTGTACCTGTATTTGTTGTGGTATTAGTTGGTGTAGTAACAGCGCTTGAAGCGATTGACTTCAAGTAGCCATGCCATACCCAGCCTGTGCGGTTACCGGCACGGAACTTGTAGTAGATTGAAGCTTTACCGTTCTTAACCACGTGAGCAGCGTAGTGTTCTTCAACCTTCGAACCGTAATAACGCATCGTGCCTACCTTACGTGATAAACGACCATTGTTGTATACGTAGGCGTTTTTGTTAGTTACTGAGACCGTCTTGTTGGGGATGTTCTCATAATAACGTAAATAAGTGCTGGCATGTGCCGTTGTCTGCGTGGTTGATAAACCGAATAACAAGCCACCGCCGATAACTAATGACAAGCCTAATTGTTTCTTTAAATTCATTTCAATATCCTCCCTTTAGAAACCACTATATTATAGTCTAAATTTTCGGGGGGGCAACATACCCGCTTTAAATGCTAAAAATTCATCCGCAACGTTGTGCCAAACTCTTGATTTTAGCGACTGAAATATTAGTCTTACAGATTATCCAGAAATTGCCGAACACCCTGCAGCCACTGAGCAATCCAGTCCGAGTGCAGATTTAAAACGACCAAGAACAGTGAGAAGAGAAACAGTAAAATCACCATGATCAAGTGTAATTTCCGTTGCCGCATGACAATGGCGATATATTCGCGCATCACGGCATTGGGCAGGAAGAAGCCAGCAGTTTTTGAACCAATACCATTAGCTTTTAAACCAGCTTCTTGCGCAAACATAGCTGCTCGAAACGTATGATAGTTGTTGGTGACAAAGATCGTTTTCGGTTTCTTGATGGGTGATTCGTCGATGATTTTTTTGGAAAACCGCATGTTTTCAGCCGTTGTTTTTGAAGCTGTTTCGGCTAGGGCATCGTTGGCGCCCACACCGTGAGCCACCGCGTATTGCCGCATCGCTTCACCCTCTGGCATGGTTTCGTCGCCACCTTGGCCACCGGAGAAAATCATCTTCGGCGCGTGGCCCGTTTTCTTTAGCTGACGTTGGTAGAACTGGATTCCCTTGTTGATCCGTTGTGCTAACAGCGGTGTGACTTGGTCGCCGTTCATCAAACCGGCACCTAACACAATGATGAAATCCTTGTTGTGACGGGGCCAGTAGATTTGGTAGAGCACCAGCACGGTGAGGTAGTTATAAAACCAGAAAACGGCATACAGGATACATAAAACGGGGAAAGTGGTGAATAATTCAGCCCAGAAAGCGGGCAGGTGGGTTCGAATGAGGCCCATGATGAACGGCAATAAAAAAATGACAATGCCTAAATAAAGGGTTAATAAGTTTGCCTGTGAATGGCTCTCCCGTCGCCAGACGATGGCAGCATTCCAAAACAGTAAAACGGATTGAAAGGCAAATGCTAAGCCAATACAAAACAGGACGAAAAGGAACAAGATCCCGACTGGATAAACAATGGCGGGATTTTCCGTTCTCAGGATGGCAATAGCCAGTGACAGCCAAAAACTGTAAAAAAATAGGTTGAACCAAATGCCGTTGCGTAGCCAGGTTCGGTTGTATGTATAACTGATGGCAAAGATGACAAAGAATGCCATGGTGATCAGCCAGGTGAATAAATAATCTCCTTGCAAAGCTAACTCCTCCTTAAACGTTGAATTAATTATACTCTAAAACCCCAAAATACGATGTGATGTAACATCAATTTGGCTTTTACTTCAGAGATGTCTATACTAGAAAGGCTGCTATATGAAGATAACGACATTATCCTTGTTAAAGCATTATTCAATAGGTATAAAGAGAGGATCCTTATTTTGCAAAATCAAACCATTCCGAAAAAGACCATTCTAGCAATCATTGGTGCTGGCATGATGGCGTTCTGCGGTGTTTTAACAGAGACATCCATGAATGTGACCTTCCCAACGCTGATGAAGCAGTTTAGTCTATCCATGAGTGTCGTTCAATGGCTGTCCACCGGTTATTTATTGCTGGTATCGCTAACTATGGCGACTTCGGCGTATATTCAACGACGCTATAAGATTCGCAGTATTTTTATTTTTTCCGGGGTGTCATTTATTATTGGCAGTTTTGTTTGTGCCATGGCACCGAGCTTTGTTGTCTTATTAGTTGGCCGGTTGATTCAAGCCATCGCTACAGGTTACGCGATCCCGTTATTATTTGCCATTATTTTGCAGCAAATTCCCGTTGCCCGGCTCGGTGTTTTTATGGGATTAGGCGGCATGGTAGTTGGTGTTGCACCGTCACTTGGACCGACCTATGGTGGGATGAATACCTTCTTATTTTCATGGCGCGAAATTTTCTGGTTCATTTTACCCGTTGTTGCGATTGCACTTTTACTGGGTGCTTTCACGATTCCGCAAAAAATTAAGACCCGCCGTGACACGTTTGATTTTCTGGGCCTGATTTTGTTAGGGATTTCCTTCTTCTTGATTGCGGAAGGCTTTACTGAAGCCGGTAACTTTGGCTGGCTCAGCATTCAGTTCTGGGGCTTCTTGGTTGCCGGATTGGTCGTTATCGGCCTATTTATCTACCATTCGCTTCACTCGGACCGTGATTTATTAGACCTCACGATTTTTAAATCACCGACCTTTGTGCTGAGCATTATCCCTTATTTTTTGATTCAATTGATGAATATTGGGATTTCGTATCTCCTACCTAATTACAGTCAGCTGGTCTTTGGGGCTAATTCACTGGTTGCCGGTTCTGCCATCCTATTGGGCAGTCTGATCGGCGCAATCGTTCAGCCAATCAGTGGTCGACTTCTGGATTCGCACGGTGCTGGTTACCCAATTCGGATTGGTAGTGTGCTGATCGTTGTGGCAATGGTGTTATTTGCGCTATTTGGTCTGCACTTGACTATTCCACTGATCATTGGCTTCTATTCAATCTTCGGTCTAGGTTTCGGCTTTAGCTTCGGCAACGTGATGACCAATGGGATTCAGCAGGTGCCTGGTAAATTACAGCAGGATGCCAACGCCGCCTTCAATACCAGTCAGCAATATGCCGGTTCAATTGGAACGGCGATCATGGCGGCCATTCTGACCAGCAGCCAACAGAGTGATTCGCACTTGTCACAGGCGGTGTTATCAGCTCGTGGCGGCGATCATGATTTTATTTTGCTCGCTATCTTGGCTGTAACGGCAGTGATGTTGATTTTGATTAATTTCCAAAAACAGGCGAAAACTAGCCAGGCATAATGTAATAGAACGCACAAAGAAGTTGTGATGTCAGTCTATATTGACAAGAATTTAAGCTAGTTTCTTAACTGGAATATGAAAGCCAGTTTATTTTATTCACTACTTCCACATTGTCTAAACGTGCTTCACAACTCAGATTCCGGCCATTCAAGACAAATAAACCCCATCCCGACAAAAGCATCGAGATGAGGTTTATTTGTCTTGAATTCTGGAATCTACCGAGTTGTGGCACACTCTCTAGGTTAAGAAATCCTTTCAATGCATTTCGGGATTAGGCGATTAGGCCTCGAACTGGTAAAATAGAGACAACTTTAAGGTGTCAGTGAAATGGAGGAATGAACATGATTGCAGGGATCATTATTGCAGTGGTTGTCGTTATTTTAATCATTGCTTACGTCAGCGCGTATAACGGTTTGATCAAGGGCCGGACTTACGTACAGGAATCTTGGAGCCAAATCGATGTTCAGTTGAAGCGTCGGAACGATTTAATTCCTAATTTGATTGAAACGGTAAAGGGGTACAGTCATTATGAACAAAGTACCTTGGAAAAAGTCGTCGGTTTACGAAATCAATTGGTGAACAGTTCGGGTGAGGACCACCAGAAGACGATGGCCGTTTCTGATCAACTGAGTAATTCATTGAAGAGTATTTTCGCGGTGGCAGAAGCTTATCCAGATCTGAAGGCTGACCAAGAATACACTAAGTTAATGGAAGAACTCACGAATACTGAAAACAAAATTGCTTATTCACGGCAACTGTACAACTCAAGCGTTGCCAGCTTTAACCTGAAGATTCAATCATTTCCAAGCAACATTGTGGCATCAATTCACCACTTCAAGATCAGCGAATACTTGCAGGTTCCTGAAGAAGAAAAGGCAGCGCCAAAAGTGTCTTTCGATAAATAAGCGGGGATGACAAGAGATGTTATTCGAACAAATTGCGCGGAATAAGCGGCGCACGATTTACGTCCTGACGGGGTTCGTTATTTTAGTACTAGCTATCGGGGCGGCGATTGGGTATGTCTTTTTTGATAGTTACATTGCCGGATTAGTACTAGCGTTGGTTTTTGCGGGCGTGTACGCGGCAATCATGATTGGCAATTCAACCAATATCGTGATGGCGATGAATCACGGCCACGAGATTACTAAGGCGGAACAAGCACCGGAACTTTGGCATATCGTCGAAGACATGGCATTGGTGGCGCGGGTTCCCATGCCAAGGGTGTTTATTATTGACGATCCAAGCCCCAATGCGTTTGCAACCGGCAATAACCCCCAACACGCAGCGGTAGCAGCTACTTCTGGTATCCTTGAACGGTTAAACCGTGAGGAACTGGAAGGCGTCATGGGCCACGAAATGACCCACGTGCGAAACTATGATATTCGCCTGCAGACGATTGCCTTGGCGTTAGCCGCCGCCATTACCGGTATGGTGAACTTAGCCGGTAACTTTTTCTGGTGGGGCGGTGGCAGTCGCCGACGCAGCAGCGATAGCGAGGGTGGTAACATCCTCCAAATTGTGATGCTGATCGTGTCGATCCTGCTGGTCATCTTAGGTCCCATTGCGGCAACGATGGCCCAAATGGCGTTATCAAGAAACCGGGAGTATTTGGCGGATGCCGGCAGTGTAGAACTGACGAGAAATCCCCAAGGCCTGATTTCGGCATTGCAAAAGATCTCAACTTCAGAACCAATGAAGGAAGCGGATCCAAGCAGTGCCGCACTGTATATCTCAGACCCAATGAAAAAGAAAAAGTCATTAACCCACCTCTTTGATACGCATCCCCCGATGGAGGAGAGGATCGAGAGGCTGAGGAAGATGTAGAGCACAGAGCGCAAAAAGGCTCGGGTTGATTCCAGAGTGTAAGTAAATAAGGAAGGGTCTCCCCTGAACTTTGGGGAGACCCTTCCTTATTTACTTACATGGCAGGAATCTGAGCCTTTTTGCGCGTTTCAGCTATATAAGAGGAAAAATAAACTCTTATATGGCAGGAGCCTGAGCCTTTTTGCGCGTTTCAGCTAGGTAAAATCGACCAACTCGCACTCATTCGAAATTTCCCATCGCCACCATCCCCATAACATGTTAATATAATAACAATCCGATTAACAAACAATTAGAAAATAGAGGTGTATAGCATGACAAGAAAAATTGGTGTCATCGGAATGGGTAATGTTGGCGCAACTGCTGCCCACTATATTGTGGCTAACGGTTTCGCTGATGACTTAGTTTTAATCGATATTCGCGAAGATAAGGTGAAGGCTGACGCGCTCGACTTTGAAGACGCAATGCCGAATTTACCAGTACATACTAATATTACAGTTAACGACTACTCAGCATTAGAGGATGCAGATGTGATTATTTCAGCGGTTGGTAACATTAAACTGCAGGATAATCCCAATGATGACCGGTTCGCTGAGCTGCCATTTACCAGCGATGCAGCTAAAAAAGTGGGAGCTAAAATCAAAGCTTCTGGATTCCATGGCAAGATGGTGGTGATTACTAACCCAGTTGACGTGATCACTTCGATCTATCAACAAGTGACCGGATTACCTAAAAACCACGTGGTTGGAACTGGGACTCTGTTGGACTCAGCACGGATGAAGCGAGCTGTTGCTAATGAATTAAACATCGATTCTCGTTCAGTGACTGGTTACAATTTAGGGGAACATGGGAACTCTCAGTTTACGGCATGGTCAACCGTACGCGTGTTAGGTAAACCGATTACTGAAATTGCAGAGGAGCGTCACTTGGACTTAGATGATCTTGATCATCAGGCGCGGGTCGGCGGCTACACCGTGTTCCATGGTAAGAAATACACCAACTACGGTGTCGCGACTGCAGCAGTTCACTTAGCTAATACGATCCTGAGTGGTGCTGAGACGGAAATGCCTGTTTCAAACTACCGTGAAGAATACGGTACTTACCTCTCATATCCAGCAATTGTTGGCCGTGATGGGGTTCAAGAACAGCTACAGTTGAATTTAACTGAAGAAGAGTTGAAGAAGCTTCAAATTTCAGCCGATTATATTAAGACCAAGTTTGCTGAAAGTACAAAATAATCCGTTATGAAGCGAACTAGCAGCTAATCCGTCATTGGATTGGCTGTTTTTTATTGGCCGGAAGGGTGTTAAATGATATCACTAGAGATATCGCCCGAAAACTGATATACTACAATACTTATGACTAAAATCGTGGGAGGGGTTTAGATGACGGGCAAAGTGAAACGTGCCATTCTGATTTTAATTTTAAGTGAATTCTTAGTTTGCCTCGGGATTGGGCTGGTTATTCCAGTGATGCCATTCTTGCGCAATCAACTGCATTTATCAGCTTTTGACATGGGTGTGATGACAGCTTTGTTTTCATTTGCCCAGTTTATTACCTCACCAATCATTGGCCGAATTTCGGATCGGGTCGGCCGAAAGCCAATCATCGCCATTGGACTGGCTCTTTATGCTGTCTCAGAAATTCTGTTCGCACTGACTAATTTACTGGGTATGTTTGATTTTGCCCGGGTGATCGGCGGTATTTCAGCGGCGATGGTGACACCGACCGGGATGGCTTTAGCGGCGGATATTACGACGAAACGCCAACGGGCCAAAGTCATTGGCTGGCTATCAGCAGCTTTTAGCGGCGGTTTAATTCTGGGGCCTGGGATCGGCGGTATTCTGGCTGGATTCAGCTACAAAACGCCATTTTGGTTTGCCGGTGCCTTAGGTCTATTAAGTACGATTGCGTTATTAATCCTATTACCAAAGGATTCTGAAATTGAAAAACCAACGCAAATCAGCGCTCCTGGCGAAAAACCAACGAACGCTATGAATGGCGATTGGCACGACTTGCTGATTAAACCCGTCATTTTATTGTTTGTTTTGATTCTGGTTTCGTCGTTTGGCCTGCAAGGTTTCGAAAGTATCTACAGTCTGTTCGTCAACCAAGTCTTCCACTTTAGCATTGCTAACATTGCGTTAGTTTTGACGTTAAACGGCCTGATTTCGCTCTTCTTCCAAGTTATGTTATTTGACCGATTAGTGATTTACTTTAAGGAAACAAGACTGATTCGAATTTGCTTCTTATTTGCACTGGTTGGGACGCTTTGGATCATCTTTGCCCACAGCAAGATCGAAGTGATCATCGCGACGTTACTCGTCTTCACCGCGTTTGACCTTCTGCGACCGGCGATTACAACTTTGTTAACCAAACTCAGTGCTAAGAACCAAGGCCTGATCAACGGGTTAAACATGTCTTTGACCAGTGTTGGTAACGTCATTGGCCCGCTGATGTCAGGTGCGCTATTAGATATGAACACGCATTACCCGTACGTTGTTGTGGCCGGATTCTTAGCCATCTCGTATTTCTTGGCGTTTGCTGTTAAAATTAAACCACATCATATTGCGTAATGGAGGCTCATTTTGAAGAAAGCAGAATTGGCGAGTCAGTTTGTGAGCCAACATCAACAGCAGTTCCAGTGCCCAGTGTGCGGCGGTGAAATTGATTCTGTGGTTGATCAAACGATTTATTGTGAACATGAACATAGCTTTGATATTTCTAAAAAGGGCACCTTATTTATGATTAACGCGCCCGTGAAAACGGAGTATACGGATGAGATGCTCCGCTATCGGCAACAGATGCTGACAGCCGGATTCTTTGAACCGATGCTAAAGGCGGTATCAGTACAGATCAAGCACGGTGGGTTAGTTTTAGACGCCGGTTGCGGTGAAGGAACGACCACCAAATGGTTAGCGCAGCAAAATCACAACGACGCATACGTTGGCTTAGATATTTCTAAACCAGCCATCAATATTGCAGGCTCGGGTGCAGTGAATGCCCCCCAGCCACTATTTATGGTCGGTGACTTAGCTAAATTACCGTTTGGTGATCAGCAGGTGACGACCATCGTCAACATTTTGTCGCCAGCTAATTATCAGGAGTTTGACCGGGTATTGCAACCTGGCGGTAAGTTGATCAAGGTGATTCCTAACAGCCAGTATTTAAATGAGTTGCGAGCGCTGGTTTATCCGGAAGGTGAGCACGCGACTTACGATAATTCGCCGGTGAAAGACCACTTCATTGCGCATTACGGCAACGTTGAATTTACACCGGCCCATTACCAGTTCGACCTGACGCCAGCCCTGTTTAAGGCACTGTTTGAAATGACGCCGTTGACCTGGCGGGCAGCAGAGCGAAAAGAAAGTATTTTGAAGCAAGGCTTAACGCAGATTACGGCTGATTTTGAGATTGGTGTCGTAACCAAATAAGACAGAAATAGGCTCTAAGAATCAGGCGAAAACGCTGTTGGTTCCTGGGGCCTATTTTTAATAAAGAAGTAGTTGGGATAGTTGCAATCCTAATGAAAAAAAGTAAGGAAAAGTCTGTTTATTACTGTTTTTTTAAAGCATAAATTGTTATACTTAGGGCGAACACTGGTTAGTTAATGGTTATGTTAACTTGGAAATTATTTAATGACGTTAACTGCCTTTGTCAGCATCTCGTGAAGGGGGATGCTGGGAGATAGAATTGAATTTTGCTGGGGGGCAATAAGATGAACAAGCAAGTTATGCAAGATATACAAAAGGAACATAAAAAGGTCCTACAAGATAGTGCTCAAGTCAAAGAACATTATAAGATGTATAAGGTTGGGAAAATATGGCTTTTTGCCGGTCTATTCACGATTTCACTAGGTGCCGGTCTTACGTTTGGGGATCATGTAGATGTACATGCGGCTGTAACGGAAGAAACAGCTCAGAAGGCTACTACACCAACTAATTTACAAGACCAAAACGTTGTGCTTGGCAGTAAAACACAAGCACAGGACTCTGCAACCGAAATGAAAGCGGTTGCGGATACCGCTGAAACGACAGGACAATCCGAGGTACAACCAACAGCTGACCAATCCTCAACTGATGCCAAGACACCTGCAACCAGCGATACGCAAACTGAAACAGCCACCGCTAATGTCCAAACAACTAATTTAGGTGACGTGACTGATCAAAGTACCATTGATCAAGCAAAAGCTGCTGCAGCGCAAGCTTATGCGCAGACTGGTAAAGCACAGGTTATCACAGCGGTTTCTGGCGCTGAAGGAGAGCCGGCAACTGCGGCGGATCCGGTGGAAACTGTTAGTGCAACAGTGGAAGATGCAACGAAGACGTATGACAATAAAACCGATACACCAGCAACCTTTAACGTTAAATTATCTGATAATTTAACGGCACCCACTGGCTGGTTTGTAACTGGTAATAAGGACGAATATCAGGTCGCCGCAGCTTCTGGCGATATCGATTTATCTAACATTAATCAAAACGCTGGTACTGATGACAATGTCATTACGCTAAGCGCCACTGGTTTAGCTCGGATAAATGCCGTTAAAGCTAATCAGGATAAGAACTTGGTATTGACTGCTGCGGATGTTACTGCAGGCAAATTAACGATTAGTAAAGCACCAGTAACAACTGGTTCGGTAACGATTCAGGATACTTCAAAGCTGTACGATAACGATGCCTCAACAGATCCAACTAGCTACAACGTTAAACTTGGCGACGGGTTAATTGCACCAACTGATTGGACGGCGAATAGCGATGGCACTTATACCGTTACTGTAGCTTCTGGTGATATTGAGGCTAATATTGATAGTCAAGAGGCGGGCAGTTACTTAGTTGACTTAACCGAGAGTGCTCTTCAAAAGTTGAATACGGTGAATACAAACTATAATATTACCGCTGATCATGTTACACCAGGAATCTTTAAAATCGAAAGCAACACCAAATTAAGCATTGGAGTTGCAAAGATAACAACGAATGCTTCTTTACCAACAACATTGACGGTATCCATTTCTCGCGAAGAAGTAGTCCCATCCGATTGGACTTCTGGTTATGATAATACTGGCCAGGATGATAAAGTTTATAATGTCCCAATTAACTATTTTGATACTAATTCGGTTGATAAGACCACAATAGGTAATTACACAGTTAATTTAACAGCTACGGCACTTGCTAATTTAAATAGTGCCAATCCAGATCGACAATTAGCAACAACTAATATCAAGCCTGGACAAATTTCGGTAGTAGCAACTAATCCTAGCGTGACACGTTATATATCTAACTTCGGTGGCGGTTTCCCAAGGTCAATGGACGGGAAAGTTCTGGGCGATGGTCAGGGAGTTCAGCTAACTTTGAATTTCTTTTCTGCTGACCAAGGCAATGATTATCAAAACTTTACCGATATTGTGATTGTACCGGCAGGTATGACGATTGCAGATGCATCAACGGCTACGGTGAATGGAAAAACAGTTACGACCTATACGAAATCTACGAATCCTGCTCAAAGCTTTGAGAATCAGGTCAAACCAGCTTTAGATAATAACGGTACAAATTATTACTCTGACTTTAAAGTGACACAGTTAGATAACTATAAAAATCGGCAAGCTTTTGCTGTTCAATGGGGAGACGTCAATACAGTTGGTCACACAGGTGATTCGTTTAAGGTTAACATTATGGTTGATCCTGATGTAAAAGATGTGACAACAGTTGGTTATGGTGATTTGGAGGATGAAAATGATGCAGCTATCCTGTATGCTACCGACGATACTAAATTAACTGGTGGCAAATACAAATTAAGTTATGGGGGAGCATATCCTAGTATTCAACCAGTGGCTACTGCTTTGGGATTGGATAATGCTGTAACTTTGGCAAGCTCGTATGCTGTAAATACAGACGGTTCAAGAAATACGCAATGGGCAGGTCATTTCACAATCGTTCACTACCCAGTTGAAGATACTTATAACCTAACGGATGAATCAGGAACAGTTATTGGAACGGCTGTTACCACACAAGGAAAAGTTGGTGATACGTATAATCCATCCTCAATCTTACCGCTAACAATTACTGCTACTAATGGTACTAAGTACTCCCTTGATGAATCGAGCATTCCAACTGAGCAAAGCTTTAAGGCCAGCACTGCTACTTCTCTGAAGGATGGCGAAACTTTTCTTCCAGGAGCAACTTATACTGCAAAATACAAACAGGTTATTAACACTACAACTAATCAAGCGAAAGTAAGCGACCAAACGATTACCTGGGGCGCAGCCACACCAACTAGCTACACGGTGACGTTGCCTAGCGGCTTAGCAGCACCAAGTAACTGGACAAGTACGGGAAACAACACTTATACAGTTGGTTCCAGTGATGGCGACTTAGATTTATCTAATATTAAAAATCAAGTTGGCAGTTATGATGTTTTGCTTTCAAATCAAGGATTAGCTAACTTAGCGGCTGCCAATCCAGGCTGTCTGTTTGATAACCAGATTAATGGTGTAGGTAAATTAAATGTGACAGCTCGGAATATAATTGTGACAGTTAAAGATACGGCAGGAAAGCAGCTTAAAGACCCACAAACTGTCAGCTTAGGTACGAATCAAACAGTAGCTGGTGCCGATGCAGGTCTTGGAACAGATTACCCAACGAGTCAGTTAAACACCATTACCTTTAACTACGTCGACAATGCGCAAAATACTACTGGAATCAAACAAGCTACATTAGTTGTTAATAAGGCCGATAATACAATCACCCAAACTACCACTTACTTAGACAGTAGTAAGCCAGCTTCAACTACAACAATTACTGCTGCTGAATTAGGTGGTTCTGATGCCGGTGAAGGATTAGCTCTTCTGTTAAATATGGGTGAAATTGGATCCGTCATTGGATTTGGTGTTACACCTCAAATTACGTTTGATCAAGCAACGCCACTCAGTGTTTATTCTTCAGTCAAGGTAGTGTATAACCAAAAAGCAACTGCTACTGTCACTTATGTTGATGATGATAACAATGGCAGCGTGGTTCCTGATACTGGTTCTACTTTGAATGGCTACATTGGAGATGTATTGTCTTCACAAGTGACTATCCCCGAGAACTATATTGCAGCAAGCACCGATGCATTGCCAACTACGGTTACTTTGACTGCGGATGATAGCGATAACCTTACTATTCATTTGAAGCATCAGTTAGTTACTGATGAATCTGGTAAGGTTACCAGTACGCAGACGGTTAACTATGTGATTAATGGCGGCGATTCTAGTAAGACACCGCAACCAAAGTCACAAACGATTACTTGGAATACGGTCACTGATAAAGTCACCGGGACTTCCTATGCAACAGCACAAGCAGGATATGCTGCTGTAAACACGCCTAATATTGCAGGCTATACGCCTAGCAAAACAACTGTCAATGCTGAATATCCAGGTGCGATCAAAACTAGCGATATCAAAGATAGTACTGTGACGGTCACTTATACCCCAGATCAATCTACTACCACTATCACCTTTACAGGTTTGCCAGCAACTAAGACACCTGAAAATAAGACCATTACGACTACCACGGATGAACCTTATACCTTTACTGGTATTCCGACTATCCCTGGTTATACACCAAGCACAACTTCCATTACGGGTATTGGTACATCAACTGGTACTTCAATAACGGTTACTTACAAGGCAGATAACAATTCTGCTAAAGTGACCTATGTCGATGATGTCACTGGTAAGAGTATCGATACAGATGCGATTGAAGGTGTCACAGATAAAACAGGAGATTATACAGTCGTAGTGCCTGCTAATTATGAATTGGCAAAGAATCAGGCAAATATAGTTTCTTACCACATTACCCCTGATGATACTGATAACATCACTGTTCATTTAACTCATATCGTTGACCATGGGACTAAGACCACTAGTCGAGTAATTAACTACGTCATTGATAATCCTGGTGCCGATTCAGTTCCACAAGCGCCAAAAACGGTTACTCAAACTATTACTTGGCATACGTCAACTGATAAGGTGACGGGTGAAACGGTTGCAACCGCTGATAAAGTTCCAGCTCCAGCTGTTGCCATTCAATCTATTGATGGCTACACGGCCACTATTAATGGTAAAAATGCAACCGAGGTTCCTGCATTCTTTGCGGGTGCTACGAATGCTGATGATTTAAAGGATACGGTGGTAACTGTCACCTACAAGCCAAATACTGTCACGGCTAATGTTCAGGTGCCAAGTAACAAGGGCAATCAAACCGTGACGGGTGTATCTGGTACGGTTGATAACCATGTTCAAGTTCCTGTTCCAGATTTACCAGGTTATACGAAGGATAAGAACACTGTGCCAGCAACCGTCAATCCAGATGGCACGATTACCGTGGATGGCCCAAGTGCTAAAACTGGGGATAAGGGTTATGTTGAATACACCCCAGATGCTCAATCCATTAAGGTTCAATTTGTTGATGATACTGGAGCGGATTTAGGTTCTGCCATCGTTATCTCTGGTTTCTCAGATGGTAATATTGATTACAGCAGTGCCTTTGCTAAGGAACAAGAACTGATTAATCAGGGTTACACACCACAAGGTTATATATCATCAACAAATAAGGGTGGTAATAACGGTTTAGCGGGCGCTCCTAAGACTTTTACACAGTACGGTAAAGTTCCAACTTACATTGTGGAATTAGGTCACGTGGAAAGTGTCGAAGTCGATAAAGTGACAACGGATGTCCCATATGCCAACGGTTACACAGTTAACTTTGTCACACCAAATGGCGATGTGGTCGGTAAAACCACGGTTCCGGCAAACCCAGGTGTTGATAATACAGTTGACGTCACACCAAATATCCCAGCTGGCTATGTACCAACGCCAGGTCATGATAAGGTATACGTCAACATTCCAAAGGGTACTGATCCAACTAAGCCGATTACGGTTAATGTCACGACACCAGCTGGCAAAGATGCTGACGGTAAGCAAGTTTGGATCAAAGGTGAAGTGACAACGGATGTGCCATCTACTAACCAATACACGGTTAACTTTGTCACACCAAATGGTGATGTGATCGGTAAGACAACCATAGTAGGCAATCCAGGCAATAATCTCGATATTACACCACACTTACCAAACGGATATGTCCCAACTCCAGGTAAGACTGGCAATATCACGATTACTAAGACTGATGTGCCGGGTGATAGTAAACCAATTATCTTCAACGTCACGACACCAGCCGGTCAAGATGCAGATGGCATTCAAGTTTGGACCAAGGGTGAAGTGCCAACGGATAATATGCCTTCAGCCAACCCGTATACGGTTAACTTCGTCACACCAAATGGAAAGGTGGTTGGTACGACAACCGTCGTAGGTAACCCAGGTAACCGGTTTAACGTTTCTGGTAACGTGCCAAATGGGTATATCTTAAACGGTACGGATGGTGATGTTGAGATTCCAGAAGATCCAACTACACCAATTAAAGTTAGTGTTACTGTTCCTGTAGTGCCAAATAACGGCGGGCCAACTACGGATGTTCCTAGTGGATCAACTGATGAAGGTACAGGCGAGCCAACCGACAATAACAACGAGACACCTACTGGTGATTCGGATAATAATACAATTACCACTGGTGGCGCTGATCACAATACCGTTTCTGGTGATGGTAACAATAGTCATCGGATTTCGACTGGTTCCAGCGAGAACACAGTTGGTCGCGGTTCAAGTGAAGCTAACGGCGGAACTCAAACTGGTTTTAGCCAACAAAGCGGTACTGTGGTAGCCGGCCGAACACAAAGCAACCAGAATGCTAACACTGCTAAAGCTACAACATTGCCACAAACCAATGAGCAAAATACCAGCGTTTGGGCATTGCTTGGCCTTAGTCTCATGAGCTTGCTGAGCCTATTTGGATTCAAGAAACGCGAAGACGAGAAGTAATTTGATAGCCGTTTGACGCCATGAAAATGGCAATACGGCGGATACGCAAAAATAGGTGCCATACCGATTGAATACCGGTATGGCACCTCTTACTGTCTACTGATTTAATGATGCGTGACGTAAATGTAAAGGGTGGTTTTCGAATAACCGAGGTCAAAATCAATACCATTTGACCGAATGGTACTGGTCGTAGTCTGGTTACTGTTCTTTTTGTTTGCTTTGTTAGCAAATCCCTTTAACACGGTATTAGTATCAGCACCAACACTGCCAGTTAGCACAGCGAGTTCCTTCATAAAGGTTCCCGCTGCTTTTTTGGACTTCAATGATGATGTTGGCACCATTAGCGTGGCACCAATGAGCTGACCCTTATCAACGTTACCACGAACCGTAGCGGTGGCTGTTTTCTTGAGGTTATAAACCCCAGTGCGGGCTTTAGCGGTAATGGTATCGTCAGCTACTTGCTGTTTAGCCTTCGCGAATGCGGGTGCCAGCTTAGCCTGAGTTTGCTTTAATTGCGCGCCCTGAGCTTGTAGCTTGGCGCCTTGCTGAGCCAGTGATGCAAGGGTTGCCTGAGCTGATAGATCGCCGGCTTTTAACTTAGCCTGAGCGGCCTTTGAGTCAGCCTTCAACTTGGCACTTTGCTGTTGCAGTTGGGCGCCTTGTTTTTGCAGTTTCATCGCAGCAGCCTGATCCTTTTTGGATAAGACTGAGCCCATCAAAGCCTGATTATAAGCAGCAGTGAATTTGGCGTAGCTCATGATTGCCGGGCTTTTTTTGACCACTACAGAAGCTTTACGGCCGCCGGCATTCAGTTTAACCGTCTGTTTGTAAGGCTTCGCGGGCAAGGTGATGGCATAGCCGCCATCTTTAACTGCCTGCTTCTTTTGCGACCCATTATTGATGCGGTATTGAACCTTTTTTTGATTACTGTGTCCCTTGATAACGGCTGTCATCCCACTAGGAGCGTAACTTTTATGGTCTACTGATAGTGTGGCTTTACCGCATCCCACTAGTACGACGCTAAGCAGGGCAGCGGATAAAATTAAACGGAATTTTCTATTCATAACGTCCTCCTAACTAAATGAGATGCCTTCAGTAAATTGACTGTTGTACAGGTCAGCATAAAACCCGCCCTTTTTGAGCAAGCCTTCATGAGTCCCCGTTTCAACAATCGAACCGTGATTCATCACAATGATGTTATCAGCGTTTTGAATCGTGGAAAGCCGGTGGGCCACCACGAAGCTGGTCCGGTCCTTCAGCAGTAAGCTCATGGCGTGTTGAATCTGAACCTCAGTCCGAGTATCAACGGAACTGGTGGCTTCATCCAAAATGAGAATTTCGGGATCGGCAACGAACGCTCTGGCAATGGTGACTAATTGACGCTGTCCTTGAGAAATGTTGGAGGCGTCTTCGTTCAGCACGGTGTCGTAACCATCTGGCAACTTGCGAACAAATTCGTCCACATGAGCGGCTTTTGCGGCCGCAATAACTTCTTCTTTAGTGGCGTCTTCACGGCCGTATTTAATGTTATCGAAAATACTGCCGGTGAATAGCCAGGTATCTTGCAATACCATGGCGAAGTGTGACCGCAGTTCTTCACGGTCCATGTTGCGCGTATCTTGGCCGTTCAGTAAGATAGCGCCGCCTTTAACGTCGTAAAAGCGTTCAAGCAGGTTGATGATGGTCGTTTTACCTGCACCAGTCGGACCAACGATGGCGACTTGTTGCCCCGGTTTAACCGTGAGATTATAATCCCTCATCAACATTTCGCTGTTTTGGTAGCCAAACTGCACGTGATCCATTTCCAACAGATTGTCCGTTGGCTTAACGGGTGAATCATTCGAGGTATCCTTCATTTCTTCTTGATCAAGCACGTCGAAGACCCGCTCTGCTGAAGCAATGGTGGATTGAATGGTGTTCATCAAGTTAGCCAGTTGTGAAATGGGTTGTGAGAATTGGTTGGTGTATTGCAGGAAGGCCTGCACGTTACCAAGGGTAATGTTACCGTTGGCGACTGAGATACCACCGATGATAGCAACGAAGACGTAGCCAATGTTATTCAGAAACATCATCAAAGGCATGATAATACCCGAAATAAATTGGGCTTTCCAAGCTGACTGATAGTAGACGTTGTTTTGTTTCTCGAAGGAGTCGATGGTGTCTTTTTCCTTGTTGAAACTCTTCAAAACCTGTTGGCCAGAATAGTTTTCTTCCACCTGGTCGTTCATCAGGCCTAAACTCTTTTGCTGGGTCGCGAAGAACTTTTGTGACTTTGGTGCAATGATGCCGACAATGATCAGACTGAGTGGAATGGTGACTAAGGCGATCAGCGTTAGTTTCCAACTGATTGTGAGCATCATCCACAGTGTTCCGATAAAGGTTACCGTGGAGGTTACCGCTTGAGTCAGACTTTGTTGCAGCGTGTTAGCGATATTATCCATATCATTGACCGCTCGACTCATAATATCTCCATTGCTATGAGTGTCATAATAACGGATTGGCACGACGCGCATTTTTTCTTTCATGCGACGGCGTAATTTATAGACCGTTTTTTGCGAAATTAACGTCATGATCCACTGCTGGAGGAAACTGAAAACGGCAGCAGTCATGTACATGAGTCCCACAATAATGATGATGTGGATGATTTTATCGTAATTAATTGGCAGGTGAGAGATTTCAAACCCGGCTTTTTGTTGGGACTGTCCCTTCATGACGCCGGCGAAAATCTCAGTGGTTGCCTGGCCTAAAATCTTAGGCGTCCGGATTTGGAAGACAACACTGGTAATGGCAAAGATCATGACGAGGATCAGGCCCCAAACGCGGTCAGACATGTAGCTCATTAACCGGCGTGTCGTGCCCCAAAAGTTTTTCGGTTTTTCGACGAGGCCGCCGTGACCATGACCTGAACCGTGGCCGCCACCAACGTGGGTAGGACGGGTTGATTGTTTAGATTTAGAATCAGCCATTATTCAGCGTCCCCCTCTCTGATTTGTGACTTGATAATTTCCTGATAAACTTCATTGGTCTTTCGGAGTTCATCATGGGTACCTTTACCGACTAACTAACCGTTATCAAGGACAAGGATTAAGTCGGCATCTGCCACAGTGGCGATTCGTTGTGCCACAATGACGGTGATACTCTTTTGAATGTGCTTATCTTGGCGTAATTCGGCTCGCAAGTCAGCGTCGGTTTTGAAGTCCAGTGCTGAGAAGGAATCGTCAAACACGTAAATAGCGGCTTGCTTAACTAACGCACGGGCGATGGCTAACCGTTGCCGTTGACCACCAGAGAAGTTACCGCCGCCTTGTTCAACAATCATATCAAGGCCGGCTGGATCCTCTTCGACGAACTGACGCGCGCGGGCAATTTCCAACGCGTGCCAAATTTCATCGTCAGTGGCATCTGGTTTACCATAGGTCATGTTTTCTCGCAGTGTACCAGAGAACAGGGTCGCTTTTTGCGGTACTAACGAAACGGCATCCCGTAATTTTTCCGGTGAAAGCTGTGTCGTATCGATTCCGTCAATTTTGATTTGACCCTTTTCAATATCATAAAAACGTGGAATCAAGTTGATCAACGTTGTTTTACCTGAGCCGGTTCCACCAATAATGGCAACTGTTTGGCCGCTCTTAGCACTGAAGTCGATGTCGGTTAAGGCTGACTTTTCAGCGTTACGGTAACGGTAAGAAACGTGGTCGAATTCCAAACTGTGATCAGCTTCAACGGGCAGGTCTTGAGGTTTTTCAGCAACTTTCATCGTCGATTTCAAATCAAAGACCTGCTGAATCCGTTTAGCAGAGGCTTGCGCCCGTGGAATAAAGATCAAGACCATAGAGAGCATCATGAAGGACATCAAAATCTGCATGGCATAAGTCATGAAGGCAATTAAATTACCGACTTGCATGGCCTGGTTACCGATCAAGCGGGCACCAAATAAAATAATGGCAACGTTTGTCCCACTCATGATCAGTGTCATGACAGGAAAAGCTAACGCTAGCAGGGTGTTAACGTTGATAGCGTTTTGCGTATAGTCGACGTTAGCGTCTTCGAAGCGGTCCTGTTCGAATTGGTCTTGCCGGAAGGCCCGAATGACCCGAACGCCGGTTAACCCTTCCCGAAAGATCCGGTTGATGCGGTCAGTTTTAGTCTGCATCGCTTGAAACATTGGCATGGCATACTTCAGCATGATTCCCATGAAAATAGCCAGCAGGGGCAGAGAAACGAGAAACACTGATGTCAGCGTATGATCCTTTGAGTAGGCTAAAAAGCTCGCCCCAACTAACATAATTGGTGCCATGATCATCATTCTTAACATCATGATGGCCACGTTTTGGATTTGAACCACATCGTTGGTGGTCCGGGTTATTAATGAAGAAGTTTCAATTTGATCGTATTCATCAGTCGAAAAGTTCATCACTTTGCGGTAAATATCGCTCCGTAAGTTTTGGCCGAGTTTTTGTGACGTTGTTGAAGCCAGCAGAACGTTACAGATAGCGGCAATGATGCTGAGTAATGAGAACCCAATCATCTTCATACCGACTTTCCAAATGTAGCTGACGTTACCCGTGGCAACCCCGTTGTTAACAATATCAGAGGTTAAACTGGGCAGGTTCAGGTTAGCAATAACCTGGATGGTCATGAATATAATCGCGCCGAAAACGGCTAGATAGGAGACACGACCTTTGGCAATTTTAAGCATTGCAAATCTCCTTTCATGTGTCAAAAATAAGCATGTGCAACCAACTATTGTACACCTATTTGACGAAAACACACGTAAAAAATCTTATTCAAGCTATCGTTGATTGATTGTCAGATTTAAGTTGTAATTTGGAACGTATGTTCGTATAATGAGGGTAACGAAAAGCAGGGGGCACTGATAATGACAAATGAAAACGACGTAGTGATTCATTTACCTCAATCGGTTGATATCAACGAGTTTGCGCATATTTTGGAAGCTGCCTTTGAAGAACATGGCATTGAATCCTACCATGTGAGTTATCAGGCACATGAAAAGTAGCTAAAACGGGCACCCTCATGCGAGGATGCCCGTTTTGAACTTACCTTAATAGATAGATAAATTAACGTTGGTCAGCTGGCATATCATAAACGGCTCTTGGCCCGCCAATGAGTTTTGGCCGTGACGTCAAGAACGTGGTATGAGCAGCACCAATTTCTTTAACAGAAGTTTTAACTGGAATCTGAACCCAACGCACATGCATGCCGATTTGGGTATCACCGATATCCATGCCGCCATCCGCGACGATCCGTTCAACTTCAACGGGGTCTTTGAAGGCTTTATAAGCGGCTACCTGACCCGCACCGCCTGCGTGAAGCTGCGGTACCACGGAGACGATTTCGTAACCGCGGCGATCAGCCGCCTCCCGTTCGAGTAACAGTGCTCGATTGATGTGCTGACAGCCCTGAACCGCTAGATTAAGATGGTGTGCTTTTAGAATTGGCAGCAACGTGTTGATCACGGTATCGCCAATCTCTTGATTGGAGTTTTGCCCCATCCACGAACCCATTACCTCACTTGAACTGAAACCAAGGACAAACAGGCCATTTTCTGGCAGGGTCACTTGGTCAAAGTATTCATTGAGGGCAGTTGTTAATGAGGTCTTAATGTCATCTGAAGTCATGATCGTATTACTCCTTTCAATCCATATGTAAAGTTACTTGTTCATCATACCTTCATAAAGGCCGAATTACAATCAGCCTGCTTTGGTAAGGCGAGTAAATAATAGTAGGTTTCTTTAAAAACGATCAAACGGCTGGTCAATCCGATTTTGCGCGGTCGCTGGTTAGAAATATATGGTACATTATTATTGTGAGATAATCTATAAGTAATCATTAAATCCTTGGGGGAATTCCAATCATGGCAGAAGAACTTAAATACTGTCCCAATTGCGGCGCGGAAATTGCTGCAACAGATGAATTTTGCGGTAAGTGCGGTTTTGATTTGAAGACTTTTCGAACCAGCCACGCGCAGTCAGAAACAGCATCAGTTAAACCATCGTTAGCAACTGATACCACGGCAGAACAGGGGCATCCTAGAGCAACGGTGAAGGCTAAACGAGTGGCAGGGCGTAAGCACCGCAAACGGTGGCCCTGGATTCTCTTTGGCATCGTGCTCTTGTTAGTGCTGTGCTTTGTTGGTGGTTCATGGTACTACAGCAAGGGCAATCAAGCAAGTCGATTAGCCACCGAAGTGACCTCAACGGATGATGATGACATCGCGGATGCCTTAGTTGACGATAACGGCCAAAAAGTCGATGATGATGCTGTTAAACCGCTTCAGAGCCTCTACGAAAGTGACTCAAATGCTAGGGAAACCATTAAACAAGCAGTTAAGTCGATGGATACCAGTAAGGCACCGTTTGAACTGGTGGAAGCGGGTCACCACTTCTTGTTTACCCGCTATGTGCTGCAAGCCAAGGAATATCATTTAACCATCAAAACAAACGTTAAGGATGCCACGATAACTAACAACGGTGATTCAGTCTCTGTTAAACCGGTCAGCGGGGGCTATACGGTTGATGATATGCTTCCTGGACGCTATACCATGCAGATCGCTGGTAACGTGTCTGGCAGCACTCAAAGCGTTACCAAGCTTCTGCCGGCAACTAACATTTACCAGCAGTTAGATAACACGATCAGCGTTAAGGTGAAGGCAGATCAGGATTCGTCTGATCAGGCACCTGCTCAGCAGAACAATAATAGTGATCAGACCAGCGATAGCAATGATGATAATAGCGGTGCTACGGACTATTCGTATGATACTTCACTGCGCAACGATAATACCGATGATGATATTTTAATTGGTGATTGGCGCAGCAGTGCTGGCACCTGGGAATTTAACGATGATGGTACCTATGAAGGCGAAGATACGAACGATAATGATTTAAGCGGTAACTGGGAAGTTGTTTATCATAAGGGCAACTATTGGAACATTAAGTTTGACCATGATGACGGGAAAACCGATGTTGAACCTTACCGTTATGAAAATGGCCAGTTAGTACAGTGTCAATTAAAGCTGCACTGGCATGCAGACGATTAAATCGAAGTTTAATTAGGTTTCATTAAGGTGCCAAGACGATTGTTTTGGCACCTTTTTGCGTGGAATCGTGATTGTAGTTGTGAAATAATTCCTTACCTTATATAATCAAGTCAGTATACAAGTTAGTCGTTGCGACAGGAGGCGGAGATCATACTTGAATTATTGAATGCGCGAACGTTACAAGTCACGGACGGGGCGAACCTCAGCTGGGAAGAAGCCATTGCGCTGGCGGCTCAGCCACTGGTGGATGAGAAGATCATTGAACCAGCTTACATTGATGCAATGATTGGCGTCGTCAAAGAGAAGGGACCCTATATGAATATTGGCCCTGAGATCGTCCTAGCTCATGCTAGGCCTGATAATAGCGTACATGGTATTGGCTTGTCCCTGTTAAAAACCAATTCTGCCGTTAACTTTGTTGATCGGGAACACCCAGTCAAGCTATGGTTCGTTCTGACGGCCATTGATAGTCAAAGCCACCTTGGTGTCATTCAGCAGCTGATGACACTTTTAACGAATAAAGAAGCTGTCAAGCAAGTTCTGGCGGCTGATTCAGTTGACCAGATTTTAGCTATTTTAAAGGGACTAGATGCGTCGCTTTGAGTCTTATTGTTGTCTATTGTTATCTTGATGAGGAGGAATTATCATGAAAATTCTTGCAGTTTGTCAAAGTGGTTTAGGGACCAGCTTTATGGTTCAAATGAATATTCAGGCCGTCTTAAAGGCGGAAAACGTGGATACGAGTGATATTCAAGTGGATCACTCCGATGTTGGCAGTGCCACTCCCGATGCAGCGGATTACTTCTTTGTTGAATCAACGCTGGCAAATACGGTCAGCAGTTTACCAAAAGACCGCGTTGTTTTGCTGAAGTCATTGATCGATAAGCAGGAAACCAAGGCGCACGTCAATGACATTCTTGATAAGGAAGGCATTCAGTACACTGCTGAGTAACCATCTTTAATGGGGGAACGATAATATGAAAGCTATTTTGAATTTATTTGTCAGTATTGCGTCTCAGCCGGCGATCTTAGTTGCTATCATTGCGATGCTGGGCCTCTTTTTACAAAAGAAGAAGACTACTGAAGTCATTCAAGGGACCATTAAGACCTTTGCCGGTTTCTTGGTGCTAACGGGTGGTGCCGGTATCCTGAGCAACTCCTTGCTGCCATTTGCGAAGATGTTTAAGTTTGCGCTGCACGTGCAAGGGGTGGTTCCTAGTAATGAAGCCGTGGTCGCGATGGCACTGGTAAAGTACGGCAGTACCACCGCTTTGATTATGTTAATGGGCATGATTGTAAACGTTTTATTAGCCCGGTTTACGGCCTTTAAATACATTTTCCTAACGGGTCAGGCAATGTTATACATGTCCTGCATGACAGCCGTTATTTTGGTTAGCGCACACCTGGGAACCGGCTTAACGACCATCGTACTTGGCGGTGTCTTTGAAGGCACTTTGCTGACGATCACACCAGCGCTGACCCAGCCGTTCATGCGCCGAATTACTGGCGGCGATGAAGTAGCAATGGGCCACACCGGCAATATTGGTTACGCTACGGCCGGATTAATGGGTAAGTGGTTTGGTAATCCCAAAAAGAGTACTGAAGATTTGGAAATCCCCAAGAGTCTTGGATTTTTGCGTGACTCCACCGTTTCAATTACCCTGCTGATGGGGATTGTTTATATTGTTTTAGCTATTATTGCGGGACCCGGTTTTGTTGAGAAAAATCTCAGTGCCGGATCAAATTATATTATTTACGCGTTAGTTCAAGCAGGGACCTTTGCGGCAGGTTTTGTGGTGGTCTTACAAGGTGTTCGGATGATCTTGGCTGAAATTGTGCCCGCCTTTCAAGGGATTGCCCAAAGGCTGGTACCGGATTCCAAACCCGCGTTGGATGTGCCCATCATTTTTCCATACGCGCCAAATGCTGTATTATTAGGCTTTTTTGTTAGTTTCATCGTTGGGACATTATCCATGTTTGCTATGATTGCGCTGGGAACCACCGTGATTATTCCAGGCGTTGTGGGTCACTTCTTCTGCGGTGCAGCTGCCGGTATCTATGGTAATTCTACTGGTGGCCGTCGCGGTGCGATTATCGGCGCGACTGTGAATAGTTTACTCATCAGCTGGTTGCCACTGTTTATCCTGCCAGTTCTGGGGACACTCAAGCTATCAGCGTCGACTTTCGCCGATACCGACTACTTGATTCCCGGTATTTTGTTGGGCAACCTCGGCAGTTATGGTCAAGCAGGGATCATCACGGGAATTCTGATTTTCGTAATCTGTGTCTTGATTGCCAGTCGAATTGTGACCGTTAAAAATCGCTCTAAGCAAACGACTGACGGTAATCACAACTAGCTGACTGAGTGTCAGTCAGTGTATCTAGTCAGTTAGATTTTTAGGAATAGGGGTAGCTATTTTGTCGATAAAACTTAAAGGAATTGCAGCCAGTGATGGCATAGGCATTGCTAAGGCCTACCTACTAGTCACACCGGATCTGAGTTTTAAAAAGGTGACGGTTGCTGATTCCGATACTGAGATCAACCGATTACACCAGGCACTTGAAACGTCAATTGAGGATTTAAAAACGATCAAAGGCAGGGCTGTTGGTCATTTAGATAAGGAAGTACTGGCCATTTTTGACGCCCATATTGCGCTGTTAACGGATCCAGAAATGATCAAACAAATTGAACAGCTGATTAAAACACAGCACATCAACGCGGAAGCGGGTCTTAAAGCAGTTGCCGATCACTTCATTAATACCCTAGAAGCGATGAAAGAAAATCGGTACATGCAGGAACGGGCCGCTGATGTCAGGGATGTCACTAAGCGGGTCTTGAGTCACTTACTCGGAAAAGAGCTGCCAGATCTAGCTGGAATTGACAGTCCGGTCATTCTGGTTGCCCATGAAGTGACGCCATCCGACACGTCACAGATGAATAAGCAGTATATAAAGGGCATTATCACGGATTTAGGCGGTCGAACCAGTCATTCCGCCATCATGTCGCGGACCTTGGAAATCCCCGCTGTTGTCGGTGCTACTGATGCGACGCAACAGATTAAAAACGGTGACATGCTAATTTTAGACGGGTTAACCGGTGAAGCCATCGGTAGCCCAAGTCAGGCAGAAATTACCGATTATCAGAAACAGGCCCAGTATTTCGAGGCGCAACGGCGAGAGTGGGCCAAGCTAGTTGACGCGCCATCGGTATCGGCGGATGGCAAACAGTTTGAGATTGCCTCAAATATTGGGACGCCAACTGACCTAGGGGATGTGTTAAAAGCTGGTTCAGACGCGATTGGCTTGTTCCGCTCCGAATTTTTGTACATGGATAGCAGTGATCTGCCCACCGAAGAGGCGCAGTTTGAAGCCTATAAGCGGGTGGTCAAAGTGATGAAGGGCAAACCCGTTGTGATTAGAACAATGGATATTGGTGGTGATAAATCGTTAAGTTATCTCCATTTGCCAGAAGAAATGAACCCCTTCTTAGGGTACCGAGCAATCCGGATCTCGCTGCAGCGACAAGAAGTCTTCCGGACACAGTTACGGGCCTTGATTCGGGCATCCCAATTTGGTCAGTTACGGATCATGTTCCCGATGATTGCGACGCTGGAAGAGTTTCGGCAGGCTAAGACCATTTTTACCGAAGAAAAGCACAAGTTGCAGGCGGATGAGCCAGGTATTGGCGATGATATCAAACTAGGTATCATGATTGAAGTACCGGCTGCGGCCATCTTCGCTGAAGCGTTTGCTAAGGAAGTTGATTTCTTCAGCATTGGCACGAACGATTTGATTCAGTATACGTTCGCGGCTGATCGCGGCAATGAATGTGTTTCTTACCTGTACCAACCCTATAATCCTGGGTTATTAAAACTGATCAAGCATGTGATCGATGCCGCTCATCAGGAGGGCAAAATAGCAGCGATGTGCGGTGAAATGGCCGGCGATGCGGTAGCACTACCCTTACTGATGGGAATGGGCCTTGATGAGTATTCAATGAGTTCCAGCTCAGTTCTGAGAACTCGGAGTACGATGAAATCGTTGGATACGGCTAAGTGCGCGCAACTGGTCGATCATGTCTTAGCCAATGCGTTAACTAATGAGGATACGAGAAAAATGGTGAAGGCATTTTTGAATAAGTAATATTAAAGCGCGTGCGGCACGACTCATATTTTGAGTTGTGTCGCACACGCTTTTTTATCGGGCTGCTTTCTGCGCACGTTGAACCTCGTTAAATTGAAGCATCATCCAGGTTTTGTAAGTTGTTCCAGCTGGCTGTGATTCAGTGACGCGAACAATTGGCACGCCGCTTTTCTTGGCTAGTGAAAGTAAATTCGTGGTCATTTTACTGATTTCTTGAGTATTAACAACGAAGAACGCAATTTTATGGTGGCGAATATCAGCTTGCATCTGCTTAATATCTTTAGGGGAAGGGTCGGTGTCATTTTGCACAGCCTGTGCGTAATGGTTGTTATTTTGACGATAACCCATCTCAGTGAGCGAATAATCGAACACCGGCTCACTGACATTGACTCGAGCCTGGCGACTGTTGCGCCGTAGCTGGGCGACTTTTTGGTCCAATGGCTTTAGCGACTGAATGTAACGCTGCGCATTTCGCTTAAAGTAGGCTTTGTTTTGCGGCTGGCGTTTGCCAAATTGCTCAGCCAGCGCATTGGCTAACTTTGGCATTGTTTTCAGATTGTACCAAATATGTTCGTTATCACCATTTTGCTTGTTCATAATGCCTTGGGCAACGTTGATCTTGGTGGTGCCCGTACTATCAGCGGAGAGCCGGTTCATCCAGGTATCGTAGCCTAACCCATTATAAACAATCACGTTGGCTTTGCTGACGAGTTTCGCTGTATTAGTGGTTGGCTCATACTCATGGGGTTCCATGCTGGGCTTATCAATAATCGAAGTGACCGTTCCCTTATCGCCCAGAACGGCTTTGGCGGTTTCACCATAGAAATCTAATGAGGCCACCACGTTGATCTGATGTGAATGTTGTGGTGCGGTGGTCTTTGATGTGCAGCCCGCTAGCATGGTTGCGATGAACGCAAGTGTTAGTAAAGTGCTGAATAATTTTTTGTAACGCTTTAACAGCATCGTGGCTGCCTCCTAAGTTAAATGATAATAGTTACCATTAATATAGAATACCACAATTGAACAGCTTGATTCTAGACAAGCAGTTATTTTAAATGACTTTGCCTAGTGTAGGATGGTATTTACTTCATAGACCTTATTTAATTTGGATACTGTTAATTAAGCGACCAACATTTTCTGCTAACAATGCTAGGTTCTTTGGTCCGTTCTTAATAGCAGCCTCTAAAGTGACAACGCCGGGGACAATTGGAAAAATTGCATCGATGCTACGCTTATCATAGAGACTATCGATTCCCTCGCCAACGTTGCCAGCTAGGACAATAACGGGCGCCGTTGGGGCAACCGACTTAGTTGCCCGCGCGACACCATAGGGGGTCTTACCAAACTTGGTTTGATAATCGATGCCGCCTTCACCTGTAAAGACAAAGTCGGCATTTTGAGCCCGTTGCTTTAAGTGAGAATAGTCAACAACGATGTCGATCCCCCGTTGCATTTCAGCGTTGGTGAAGGCTAATAGGCCTGCACCAAGGCCACCGGCTGCGCCAGCGCCTGGACGATTAGCTAAATCAAGGTGTAGGTCACGGTTGATGATATCAGCATAGTGTTTGAGATTGGCATCCAAGGTTTTTACCATTGCCGGTGTTGCGCCTTTTTGAGGACCAAAGACGGCGGATGCGCCATCTGGTCCAGTTAGTGGGTTGGTGACGTCTGAGGCAATAATGATTTTAGTTGTCGCTATGAATGGTGTAATCGTTGTGGTATCGATTTGGTTTAAACGATGGAGCTGTCCACCGCCAAAGGGTAATTCATGATGATCCTCGTCTAATAATTTAATCCCTAAAGCCTGTGCCATTCCTGCGCCACCATCGTTGGTTGCACTACCGCCAATCCCCAGAATAATTCGCTTAATCCCCCGAGACATCGCGTCCAGCATCAGTTCGCCGGTGCCGTAAGTTGTTGTGATTAGGGGATTATGTGTCTGGTCATTGACAAATTGAAGCCCACTGGCAGCAGCCATTTCAATCACCGCAGTTTCCTGATCACCCAGGATCCCGTAGGTTGCCTGAACGGTTGTCGCCAGCGGTCCTGTGACGTGTTTCCTAATCAGCTGACCATTCGTGGCGTCAACCAGTGATTGAACGGTACCTTCACCACCGTCAGCCATGGGCACTTTTTCGAATTCGGCAGCTGGGAAAACCCGCTGTAGCCCTAATTGAATGGCATCGGCAGCTTCCTTGGCTGTCATGCCACCTTTGAAAGAGTCGGGCGCAATCACAAATTTCATCTTCCGTTCCTCCTGTCGTTGCATGTAGCTCACTATTATAGTCGTTACAATCAGTGCTGTGAAGTTGAGTCAAATAAAAACCGCCTACTAATCAGTAGACGGTTTTTCAGTAATTGTTAAGCTAATTAACCCAAAATCTTCAAACCAGTGGCTTCAATATCAGCGGCGAAGCCCTTAACGGTATTCATCGTTATATCATCGCCGGTTTGACCAGCTTTTGCAACTAATTTATCAATAATGGTCGGTGGCACGGTAATGATGTCTACGCCGTACTGTTCGGCCTGGGTAATGCTGTAAACTTCACGGGTACTTGCCCAAAGCAGTTCAACGTCAGAACGGTCCTTAGTCAAGGCAACGCTTTGTTCGACGAACGGAATTGGGTCGATACCGGCATCAGCAACCCGGCCCACAAAAATCGATACAATGCTTGGCGTACCAGGTACGATAGCGTCAACGCTTTCCTTCACTTGATCGACTGTCGCAATGGCAGTGACGTTAACTTGAACGCCATCGGCTGTCAAATCATGGATGAGATCAGTCGTTGGTTCACCAGAAGTGGTCCGGATTGGAATCTTAACGTAGACGTGCGGGCCAAGGTTATGGAGCATTTTAGCTTCCTTGAGCATCGTGTCGTAGTCGTTACTGAACACTTCAAACGAGATGGCCTCGTCAGGGAAGGTGGCGACGGCTTCCTTAGCAAATGTCAGGTAGTCAGTGACCCCAGCCTTCTTCAGTAAGCTAGGGTTAGTGGTAAAGCCAGTTACAAAATCATTTTTATTGATGGCCTTCATATCTTCCAAGTCAGCGCCATCAGAGTAAATTTTGGTGTTAAATGTTAATTTTGCCATGTTATTATTCACCTCATAAATTTAAGCTTTAGCAGCAGTTTCACTAAATGCTTTTAAGTAGGTTGCAGCCACATTATCAGCAGTGAACCCGAAATGTTTCATGATTGCGTCAGCGTTGCCAGATTCACCGAAACGGTTGTTGATTCCCACCGTTTTACCCTGCAGGCCAACATAGTGTTCCCAGCCGTATGAAGTTCCCATTTCAACGGCAACACGACGGGTCACAGCACTTGGCAGGACTTGTTCACGGTATTCGGCAGGCTGAGCATCGAAAAGTTCAAATGATGGCAGTGAGACTACTGAAACATCGTGGCCGGCATCACTGAGCTGCTTTTGGGCTGCCAGTGCCAGTTGGACTTCAGAACCGGTAGCAATCAAAATCCCTTCAGGTGTAGCGTTCTTTGCGGGTGATAAGACATAGCCACCGCGCTGAACACCCTCAGCTGCCAAAGTATCAGACTGTGGTAAGGTTGGCAGATTTTGACGCGTTAATACAAGCATCGTTGGTGTTTCAGTCGAGGCTAGCGCAACCTTCCAAGCCGCAATGGCTTCATTGATATCTGCTGGTCGAATCACGTTAACGTTTGGCATAGCGCGGAAACTCATTAATTGTTCAATTGGTTCGTGAGTTGGGCCATCTTCCCCAACAGCAATGGAGTCGTGGGTGAAGACAAATGTTGACGGGATTCTCATAATGGCAGCTAAGCGAATCGCGGCCCGCATGTAATCTGAGAACACGAAGAAGGTGCTGGCATAAGGCCGAACGCCGCCATGTAGCATCATACCATTAACGGCAGCGGCTTCTGCAAATTCACGAACGCCGAACCAAACGTTTTTGCCGAGAAGATCATCAGGTTCGAAGGCATCAGCAGATTTGACGTTAGTCTTATTTGATGAGAACAAGTCCGCGCTGCCACCCCAAAAACTAGGGAGCTGTTCTGAAATCGCGGTAATGATCCGTTGACTGGTATTCCGACCGGATTCAGATTCACCGACGTGGCTGACAGGTAGTTGGATGTCAGTTGAAAGGGGCTTCAAACTTTGTAGAAATTGTTCAGCGAGTTCTGAATACTGAGCAGAATAATTGCCAAACAGTGCTTGCCACTGCTGTTCACTGGCGATGCCGCGCTGTTTAACGTTGGTTTCGAAGTTCTGGCGAACATCATCTGGAATATCAAATGGTTCATAGTCCCAGCCGAGTTTTTCACGGGTAGCGGCCATGTTATCACCTAGCGGCTTACCGTGAACACCGTTTGTACCGGCGTTAGGCGCACCGAAGCCGATGATCGTTTTAACGTCAATTAAAGTTGGCTGATCGGTGTTTTGCTTGGCAGCTTCAATGGCGGCGTTAATCGCCTCTGGATCATTGCCATCAGCAACGTGCAGAACCTGCCAGTTGTAGGCTTCAAAGCGTTTTGGTGTATCGTCAGTGAAAGCCATGTCTGTGGGACCATCTAATGAGACACTGTTATCGTCATATAAGACGATCAGTTTGCCTAATTTAAGATGACCAGCAAGGCTGGCGGCTTCGTGTGAGATGCCTTCCATTAAATCACCATCACCAGCAAGAGCATAAGTGTAGTGATCCACGATGTTAAAGCCGGGTTGGTTGTATTGGGCGGCTAAATGCGTTTCAGCCATTGCCATACCAACCGCCATGCCTAAGCCTTGTCCTAAAGGACCCGTAGTGGCTTCGACACCATCCGTCATACCGTATTCAGGGTGACCAGGCGTTTTACTGCCCAATTGTCTGAACTGTTTTAAGTCGTCAATCGTCAGGTTAAAACTTGAAAGGTGTAATAAGCTGTACAGCAAAGATGAGCCGTGTCCGGCTGATAAAATAAACCGGTCGCGGTTAGGCCATTGCTGATCAGTAGGGTTAATGTTTAGCTGTTTAGTCCACAGAGTGTACGCCATTGGTGCAGCACCAAGGGGTAATCCGGGATGGCCAGAATTGGCTTTTTGAATCATATCAACGCTTAAGAATCTTAAGGCGTTGATTGACTTTTGGTCTAGGCTACTATTTTGCAAGTTAATCACGCTCCTATGCCTTAGAAATATAAGGTAACTAACGGGATATGTCAACTCAAGTATACTCAATGGTATAGTTAAAATATCCGGTTGTTTCATTACCTTTTTCATTAAATTTTATTTTCTGGAAAGCTTGAATGAATGGGCTTTTTCGGTCAATAAAAGCAATCAGTTAGATTGCTATGAAAATTTCAGGGCATTAAGCGAAAGTAAGAAATAGTTTTCAATTGCGGCTAAATTCGGGAAACACGTTGAACTTAACTTTGGGAAGGTCTAATAAGTCAAAAAGTTAATGAAAACAAGTTACATAAGGGAAGTCAGACTGAAATCTGGGAAGATAGTCTGTCGTTTTCATGAAAATTTCAACCTATCAGTATTTATTAAAGGAACATTAAAGAAATTATTTGAAAAGTTTAATTAATAGTACCACGTCGACTAGCTTTTACAAGTGAAAATGATACTTTTTTGTGGTTGCAGCGAAAAAACATGCTATACTCAACGTATATTAACTAGGGGCGCAAATTGCTGAGACGGTCATGGACCGAACCCTTCGAACCTGTGAGTTAACCCTCGCGAAGGAAAGTTAACGTGATTTTTTGCGATAAAACTGCCGACCGGGGTCCTATTCCTGGTCGGCTTTTCTATTCAGCAGTTTTCGTCGCTTGAGGAGGTTTTTTTATTGTTTACTGATCAGATTCATCAAGCAGCTGAACCCTTCTGGGAGAAAAGCTTTGAGCACCCGTTTATTCACGAACTGCAGGTCGGTTCACTGCCAAAGGACGTGTTTCGCTACTATTTAATTCAGGATCGTTACTATCTGAGTGAATTTGGCAAATTACACGAATTAATCGCGAATGAAGTCGACGATGCCCACGGCAAACAGTTCCTATTGGAGGGTGCCCAAGGATTGAAGGACGGCGAAATCGCCGTTCGAGAGGGCTTCTTTGAACAGTTAGGGATCACCCAGGATGAAATCGACCGGACACCGATCGCACCCACGGCATACAACTATGTGAACCATATGTACGCGGAACTTTATCGAGGGACACCGCAGCAAGCCATTGCGGGACTGCTACCTTGCTACTGGCTGTATAACCAGATTGGCCAGCACTTAGTTGCTAAAGGGTCGCCCGTGGAGTTGTATCAGCGTTGGATTGAAACTTACGACAGCGACGATTATACCGGCAGTGTTGATCAGATGATTGCGCTGACTAATCAAGAGGCTGATCAATCGGATGCTGAATTGAGAAATAAAATGCAGACGTCATTTGTCCGCAGCAGTGCCTATGAATTAGCTTTTTGGCAGATGGCCATGGACAAGCAAAACTGGCAAGTCTCGGCTTAGCCTTTTCCCATCTTCCTTTAATTGGTATAATGCTAGTCACTAACTAAAAGGAAGATGACATACATATGAAAATTCGAGAAATCAAACCAACGGATGATGCTCAGATGGCAAAAATACTGAGAACTTCTTTGGAACAGCTGCATTTAAACTTACCTGGGACAGCGTATTTTGATCCCTTTGTTGACCATTTGAGCGAATGGTACCAGCAGACGCCAGTTGCTAAATACTTCGTGGCAGTGGCGGACAATGATCAAATTATGGGTGGCTGCGGTGTTGGCCCCATTGATCCGCAACGGGGAATTGCTGAATTGCAGAAACTATACGTTGATCCTGCATATCGGCAGAACGGCGCCGCTACACAATTATTACCGGTCTGCTTTGACTATGCTAAAGAACATTACCAATCACTCTACTTAGAGACGTTTGCTTCCATGACCGCTGCTAACCACTTGTACCACAAGGTGGGTTTTAAACCGTTGCAGCAGCCACTTTCACAGTCAGAACACGGTGCCTGTGACACCTGGTATTTGATGAATTTGCAAGCAGAATAACCGATAAAAGGTTAAGAATAAGGCAGAAATCTGAGATTCACGTGCAGACTTCACCTTTTTTCGTTATCATAAATGATATGGAAAATTTAAGAAGCGGGGTAATGAAATGATCAAAATGGTAGCAGTCGATATGGATGGCACTTTTTTAAATGACCAGCGTCAATATGATAAGGCACTGTTTTTATCGCTATTTAAGCAGATGAAAGCCAGCCACATTCATTTCGTTGCTGCCAGTGGTTCGCAATATCAGCGACTGCGGCACGAATTTGCTGAAGTGGCCGATCAGATGGACTATATTTCCCAAAATGGCGCGATTGTGCACAGTGGGGACAAGCTGCAGCATATTGAAGCCATCAGTGATGAAGAAGTCCATGGTGTGATTCAGCTATTACGGAAAACTTTTGAGCCCGGTTTGATCAATCAGGAAGTGGTTTCTGGTTTGCATGGCACCTACGTTAACCGTGATATGGATCCGGAAGTTTTAAAAATCGTGAAATACTATTACCGGCCAGTGTTTGCGGTGGATAATTTAGCCACCATTGCCGCTAAGAAGGTGAAGGACCAGTTTACCAAGCTGGCCATTAGCTTTACGCCTGGCATTAATTTTGACTTAGCTTCTGCTAAGCTGGCTAAGGTATTGCCAGCAAAACTGACCAACGAAACGTCAGGGTTTAACACTGATTTAGTCGGTTCAGTGAATGCCACGAAACGTTCTGGTATCCGGATTTTACAGGACCACTACCAAGTGGCGGATGACGAACTGATGACCTTTGGCGATAATGAAAATGATTTAAGCATGTTGACCATGACACCGCACAGTTTTGCCATGAAGAATGCAGCGGATAAGATTCGTCAATCTGCCGCTCACGTAACCCAATTTGATAATAACCATAATGGTGTCTTGGAAACTTTAAAGATGGCGCTTTAAACACAAAAAGGCAGTCTAACTGTCAGTCGAGCATGACTGGCAATTAGGCTGCTTTTTAAATCCGGCTATTCGAATGTAATATCCATTGGAATCGCACCCACTAGTGATTCATGAACGGTGCATTTTTTAACGACTTCATTTAAGAAAGCTTGGTGGTCGGCGGGGGTTAAATTGGTTTCAGCGGTGATTTTGATGTTCATGTGAGTGACCTTAGATGTTCCATCACTGAACGTCGCTGTCTCACCGGTAACGTCGACTTTGAATTTTTTAACCTGTAGTGTGTCCCGTGAATTTTCAATATCACGAGCGGTGACACTCATACAGCTGCCAACAGCGCCTAACAGGTACTGAACTGGATTAGGGGCAGCGTCGGTTCCCTTTGCCACTAATGGCTCATCAGCTAGGTAAGTGTGACCACCAGTTTGATTCATCACCTGAGTCCCAGCTGGTCTTAAAGTTGAATGTACGATGTATTTTCCCATTTGTTATTACCTCCAGATGCTATTTGACAATATTGTAGCACAGGAACGGTTAAAAACGGCGCAGACAAGACTCAGCTATCAGTAGGAATTAAAAAACGGGCCGTCACATTTCGTGGCGGTCCGTTTACTTTGTTATTCGTGTTTTAGAATTAACCCACAACGCGAACTTGGATTGATTGACGACCAAATTGCATTGCTTCGGCGTTAGTCATGGAAATGTCTAACTGGTTGGGATTGCTGTAGGCAAAAGTACCAGTATCGTTCACAACACGGTTTTCTGTATGACCATCTTGGAACTTGATTTCTAACTGGGTGCCTTTAGGGTAACGGCTTAAAGCAGCTGCTACACCAGTACCGGTGGGAATTGAAGTGCCTTGCCCACCAGCTGCGACTTCTGGATCGTAAGCTGTTGCGACCATCGTTGTCCAGCCACTAGTAGCTGTTTTAGTTGCTGATTGCTTTGGCTTACTGTTTGAAGTGCTTTCCTTCAATGGCTTGATCTTCAAACTCGTGTGAGCTTTTGAACCAGTAGGAAGGGTTAACTTTTGGTTTGGTAAAATAACAGCGCTAGCGGACTTCAGGGAGTTAGCATTAACAAGCGCCTTAGTAGTGGTGTTGTTGTCTTGAGCGATGCTCCAAAGGCTATCGCCTGATTTGACAGTGTATTCTTTAGCGGAAGCAGAGATAGTAGTAAAACCGAGACCGATTAAAGTACCGAACATGACTAAACTACGTGAAACAAATGATTTTGGTAACATAAAGTGGATAACCAACCTTTCGATGTTATGCGTTAAGCATAGGAACTAGATTAATGTGACTATAAGAAAAGGATTATTTATCCTTGCCACGAGTAATACTATAACATGCGAAATCTGGTTTTCAGTAACAGAATAACTACATTAAATCCGAAATCTGTCATATTTTAGAAACCTTGTCACATTCGTGTAATAATCAGAAATATGAAAGCGCCACGTAACGAGAATGTTTCAAACAATTAAGAAATATATTAAAAAATGAGAGTTAGCAGCTGCACTATTTTAAGTATAATTGTGGAAAGTTTATGAAAATAGATGAAAAAACACCGTTTCTTCATGTTTTGGAAGAGTCGGTGTTTTTCTTTATAGCATGTTCGAAATATTAACAGCATGTTACAAAAGCGCAGCTGCGGCTGTTTCGTCCAGCGATAAGCCGTTGTAGAGAAAGGGATTACGTGTGAACAGCGTGTACTCAGCGGCATTTGTTTTTTTCCAGACCTGTAGTTGTTCTGGTGAAATCGGTAATGGAATGGTTGAATGATCATGATTTAAGTTTAAAACGAAGAACAGCTGGTGGGTGGCATAAGTGAGATTTTCACTCACTAAATCTAAATAGGCCTGACCAAGTTTTTTAGTCAGTCCAGATAATGGGATTTGTTTAAGTTCGTTGAGTTGTGATGTAAAGGCCGAGAGCTGCTGTTTCGAGAGCGGTCCAGCTAAGATTGCATCACGGGTTGCAGCGTATAGTTGGCGAAATTTGGCCACTTTTTCTTCCATAGAAACCTCCAAATATTGACCGTAATCAAAAAAATCTGCAAAAGTATTTTACTTTTGCCTGAAGAGAGTTTAGAATAAGGCTTGTAGATAAGAATAATTCTAAAGTAGAAAGAAGGTTGATATTTATGAAGAAGAAGCAAACTTTAGCACAACGGATCAACATTATGCGTGCGTCTGTTATGGGAGCTAACGACGGTATCTTGTCAGTTGCTGGTATCGTTATTGGTGTTGCTGGTGCTACGACCAACAGTTTTGCAATCTTTATTTCTGGTATTTCAGGAATGCTGGCCGGTACGGTATCCATGGCAATGGGCGAATACGTTTCAGTAAACACACAAAAGGATGCGCAGCGGCGAGCAATCATGAACCAGAAAGAAGCTCTGGCTAATCGTTATGACGATGAATTCAACTTTGTTAAGGCAAAGTACGTTGGCGATGGCATTGATCCACAATTAGCTGAACAGGCGACAAAGGAAATGATGAACCAAGATTCATTGGTAACCACTGTTCGCGAACGGTATGGCTTTGATGTTGGTGAATATACCAGTCCATACGCTGCCGCGATTGCCTCAATGATTTCGTTTCCTATCGGCTCTATTCTACCACTATTAGCAATCACTATGTTACCCACCGCTATCAGAATTTGGGGAACTTTTGCGGCGGTGGTCATTGCACTAGCCATCACGGGCTTCAGTGCTGCTACCTTAGGAAACGCAAAGCGTGGTAACGGGGTTTTGAGAAACGTTGTTTCAGGTGTGCTGACCATGCTAGTGACATACTTGATCGGGACGATGATTGGAAATGTTTAGGGGGGACTTTAAATGAGTGAGATCGTCATGAAACAAAAGAAGAAAAAGTCCACCCAAACGATGGAAGAAAAGTTAAACACGTTACGTGCGGGTGTACTGGGATCTAACGATGGGATTCTAACCGTCGTTGGTGTCCTGTTCAGTGTGGCCGTTGCAACGCCAAATCAGTTTACGATTTTTATCGCGGGATTATCAGATTTACTCGCCTGTGCGTTTTCAATGGCTTCTGGGGAATATGCTTCAGTCAGCACTCAAAAAGATACTGAAGAATCAGTTGTGCGAACTGAAAGCCGGTTACTTAAAACGGACTATCAGGCTGAACTTTCGGCCGTCGTCAACCACTATACCGATCGCGGTGTTACTGAAGCAACGGCGACTAAGATTGCGAATGAACTGATGGCAAAGAAACCACTGGAAACAGTGGTAAACGTCAAGTACGATTTAACACTGAACCATTATATGAATCCGTGGTACGCTGCTTTTTCGTCACTCTTTTCAGCGGCTTCAGGTGGGGTGTTCCCGCTATTAGCCATGACTTTATCGCCAGTTGCCATTCAATGGCCAGCAACGATTTTAGCCGTCTGTGTTTCAGTTGGCATTACGGGTTTGTTAAGTGCCAAATTAGGTAATGGCTTAGTTAAAACAGCGATTATCCGGAACATCATTGTCGGAATCATTACCATGATCATTCACTATGGTGTTGGATTACTTTTGAAGTAAAAGATGGTCATCTTATAGCTAAAAATAAGCACTGCCCGAATATGTTCGGGACAGTGCTTATTTTGTGTTCTATTGAGTTGCTTTACATAAGTTGAATTATAATTTTTGATCTGGTTTTTCGTAGCCAGGCGCAGTAAAGTTCGGTTGAGTTCTACCAGCTGCAGCTTCTTGGTTAATGGCCAACTGTGCCACTTGGTTAACGTAATTGAAGGGATAATCGAAGTTGGGCTGGAACAGCATATCAACGAACGCCAAATCATCAATGGTATTATTGTTTTGAATAGCGACTGAGATGGCGTTAGCCGACTGGGTAATGTCGTGCTTGCTGAGGAACTGCGCGCCTAAAACCCGACGGCTCTTTTTGTCGTAAACAAGGACGATGGTCAGTCGATCAGTAGATGGCATATAATCGGGCCGCCAAGTACCATCGAAGGTGACACTATCGGCTTCAATCCCACGCTTGAGTGCGTGTTTCAGGGTTAAACCGGTAGTTGCTAACGCATGATCGTATAGGGACAAAGCGGAACTGGCTTGTGTGCCGATATAGGGGTGGGTGTGATCAAAAATATTATGGGCAACTAACATCCCTTGCCTGATAGCAACACTGGCGAGAGGCGTATATGCCGGTGTTCCCGTTGGATTAAAGCGCACCATACAGCAGTCTCCCGCTGCGTAAATATCTGGATTTGTTGTTTGCAGGAACCGGTTCGTCAGGAAAGACCCGTGGTGTTCGATCTTAACTTGACCTGCTAAGAGATCGGTATTGGGTGTGAATCCGGTGCTGACAAGGGCAATCTCTGTCTTGAAATTACCATGATTGGTTTCAATCGTAATTTGGTCCGCATTATCATCGCCGGTAAACGCGCTGACTTCCGTTCCTAAGTGGACATCCACACCGTGAGCTTGCAGCTGCTGGACGGCCCAATCAGACATTTGGTCATCCACGTAGTTATTGAGTACCTGTGATCGTGCCTGAAAGAGGGTCACATGGTGGCCCGTTCCGGAAAGCGCCTCAGCAAATTCAACGCCAGCGTAACCAGCACCAATAATGGCAATGTTGTGAAATTTTTGGGCTGCTTGATAAATTTCTTGAGCCTGCTGGTAATTTTTACACAGCAGAACCCTCGTATTATCAATGCCATACAAGGGCGGCACCATGACGGATGAGCCTGTTGTCATGATTAGTTTGTCGTAAGCATCGTTGAAGACCTCGCCAGTTTTCATGTTGGCGACCTGAATGGTATGAGACTTGGCATCAACTTTTAGAACATCATGTTGGTCATGAACGGTGGCTCCCATATCCCTTAATTCCTGAGGTGAAGAATAGAACATATCTTCAAGTTTGTTAACTTTACCTTCAAGGTATAGAGAAATTCCGCAGGATAGGAAAGAGAAGTTATCGGTCCGTTCGTAAATGGTCAGGTCGGTTTCTGGATGATTCTTCAAAATCTCAGTAGCAGCTACCGTGCCAGCGTGTGTACAACCAATAATAATGACTTTCATGCTTACAAACCCTCATTTCGTATACAATTTAGTGAATAATATCAGAATTTTTGCGAATCGGTAAAAAAGCATTTTATAAATGATATAATCAATTTGAAATAAATTTAAGGAGGCAATGTTCGTGTACAGGTACTTTATCCAACCACAACTGAATAAATTCACCAATTCACTGGTTGGTTACGAGATGTTAATTCGTAAGTACGATGATGAACATTGGAGCCTGCCACAAAATTTTGCAGCTATTCCGGTGGATGAGCAGATAAGTTTATTGAAGAAAACGGCTCGCCGGATTGGGCTGAAAGTCGGTTCTATTTCATTTAACCTGAATCGGCGTCAGTTTATTGACCCGCAAATGGAAGCGGAACTGATCGACGTTCAACGGGAAATTTTCCCAGTTAAGTTGATTATAGAGGTTACTGAAGAAGAAAGCGACAAACTTGTCCCCGAAGATAAGCTGCTTGTAACTGCGAGACGCTACGCTCAAAACGGGGTGCAAATCAGCCTTGACGATGTGGGCAGTGGTTGCAATAGCTATGAGAATATCAAGCCACTATTAGCGTATGCCAACGAGATCAAATTTGCGATGCAGAATTTTCGTAATGAGAACAAAGGATCCAAGATTATTGATCAGCTTCATTTTTGGAAAGAAATTGCTGATAAGTACCACATCAGATTAGTCGTTGAAGGTACGGAGTCAGCTGAAGAAGATCAGTTACTTGATAGGCTCAATATCCCCTATCGGCAAGGTTACTTTTATGGTAAACCTCATCTTGTGAAATTGGAATAGGGTAACGCGTTTATCTGTTGAAAGCAGTGATTAGCCCGGTGCTGATCACTACTTTTTTGTACGGATAAATTATGGATATGTAGAAATTATTAATAAACCTATTAAATTGTTTGATTGCTCAACTAATTTTGCAACAATAGTGGTATAGTAATCATGTACATATTTGGAATAAATACCCACTGACTTAAAAACTAAATTTAGAGAGAGGAACTGTCATATGGAAATGTCGAAGAGAGTTGATCAAATGACCAAGGGGCCTTTACGCCAATTTAGGTGTAACAACGAAAAATGCTGGTTAAAAGTCGGCGTTACCACACTAACGCTGATGAGTAGTCTCACACTAAGCATGATGGTCGCTAATGCGCAAACCGCAACAGCTAATGTTGCTCAGACGACGCAAACAAGTGAGAAAGACACACCTGGGACAGTTACTACACAGATACAAAGCAGTAAAAGTGTTGACTCTGCAAGTGTTCCATCTATGAATGCCACTTCTAAGAATAGTGAGGACAGTAGTCATTCAGATGTGTCAGATCCGAATAAGAGAGCTAGTTCAACAACTGAAAATACAGCTGAGGATAATGGTGGCGCGGTAAGTCGAAATGCGGTAACTACTGATTCTGACAATGTGTCTAGTGATTCTAAAACGACTCAATCGACTCAAACTGATACAACTAATAAAATTAAAGACGATGCGTATTTAAAAAGTCTTGGAATTGACGCAGATCATCTAAATTCAACTAATGTTTTAAAAATTGCTTCTCTATTTCATATTTTTGCTAAGCAAGCGAGTTTAAATGCTGATACAAATGGTAATTTAGCGGTTGGGACCTTGAAGAATTCTAATGATTTCGGTACTCGTGGCACCTCTGATAATCTAACTACCGGTGATATTTATTATATTCAAAATTTAGGGTCAAACGTCATCAGCAATGCCTTTAGAAATACTACAGCTAACCATGTTGTTCTTGGAAAAGGGATTCAAGTGGGCACTCAGAACAACAAGGTCACAATCAACGGTGTTCAGATTACCAATTTGAAGCCGGGAGATGTTTCTCAGGATACTAACGGAGAAACATACATTAATTTTGATCAAGTCTTTGCAGCTCTCCTTAAAGAATCAACTGATTTTTCCAGTCAAGTAGATTCTGATGGTGTTAAAAAAGATTTTTCAGATCAAAATCAGCGATATGTCGATGTTACTAACGCAACATCTTCTGATGGCATTGTTTATGTCAATGTGCCGATAAGCAATCTTAGTGCACCGCAGGCTTTCACAATTAAGGGTTTAGATAAAAACAGTCCGACAATCGTAATCAATGTCACCGATATTCCTGCAGAAGGTGTACAAAATATTTCGACTCAGGTTCAGTTAGTATATAGTAGTGATCACACTAAGCAAGAGACCTTAAGTAATGGTGAATCACACAATGAACCCAATCACGTTTTATGGAACCTAGGTACAGGGAATCAAACGTTTAATTTTAATAGCGGTCGATTTATGGGTAGTATTCTTGCTCCTAATGCCACTATTAACGCAGGTGTTAATATCGACGGGAACATCGTTGCAAGTACTGTTAATATCACTGGCGGGGAGTCGCATCGTTGGGATATTCAATCCCAAGTGCCACCAACTGACAACACACATGTGGAATATGGTTTGCCGGATGGCATTCAGGTTAAGATACAGGTACCAACGACGAATGTTCCGCACACGTATGTGCAAGGTGCAGTACCAGATGGTATCCAGGTTAAGACACAGGTACCAACGACGAATGTTCCGCACACGTATGTGCAAGGTGAGGTTCCTGACGGCGTTCGAGTTTACACTAAGGCAGCTGTGGGTCCCGCTCTCGCTGTTGCGTACGCGACAGTACCAAATGACCCAACTCAACCTAGTCAACCCACAACACCCGCTCGGCCGACTACGCCATCAACTCCTCAACCTGCACAGCCGGTACAGCCAACGACACCGGCACAGCCAGAGCCAAATCAAACAGTGACAACTGGTGTTGATGGCGACCACGCTCCTGAGATGATTAAGGCGCATGATCAACCGCAAACTGAAAGCTTGATTGCTGAAGACAGTGAGGCTGAGCCGCAAACTACCACTGAATTACAGGCTACCACTGGATTAGGAAGAAAAGCTTCAGTTGATGGGCAATTCGTTTTTGGCCGCACAGGCATTGGACAATCCAAGCCTTCAGAAATCCAAAATGCCATGCCACAGTTAAATGAAGGTTCAGAAAAGCCGGTTTCAATCTTGGGTTATGCTTTGCTAGCTATCGGCGGCTTAACCAGATGGCTGACATTTAAAGGAAAACGGCAAAATTAGTTAGCTGAACAAGAAAAGACTTTGAGCCCCCAAATGGTGATGAACGCGTCACTGTTATCAAAGTATAATAATCAATGACATCGGATTCCTCTTCGAATCCCAAAAAATAACCGAGAAGATCAAAATCAGATCTTCTCGGTTATTTTATTTATTCTATTGGTTGTTTAGTTAAATGTTTTTGACTTTTCCGTGGAACTTAACGAAATACAGGATTGTCATGAATGCTAAGAAGATGACACCAACCAAGATTGAGACACGGGTTTCAGGGTTAAAGAACATGAAGACCAGCGTCACAAACAAGAAGGCCAGTGTTAAGTAATTAGACCATGGTGATAACGGCATTTTGAATGGATGGTTAGCCATAGAATCCTTGTGTTGCTTTCTAAATTCAAGCTGACTGACCAGAATAACGATCCATGGAATCATACCAGGAAGAACACTGGAACTGTACACCATAACGAAGATGTTGCTTGCATCTTTAAAGAAATATGGTGAAACGAAGTCCAGAACAACCCCTAAGAAAATCCCCAAGGAAATCGAAATGACAGAATAGAACGGTACACCATGACGGTTTAACTTTAAGAAACGCTGTGGTAATTGACCGTTATTCGCTAAGGTGTAAGACATCCGACTAGCACTGTAGATCCCTGAGTTAGAGCCTGACAGTGCCGCAGTGATCACAACGAAGTTAATGATTGAAGCTGCAGAAGTGATCCCAACTTTAGCGAAAGTTTCAACGAATGGCGAACCGACGTTATTCAGTTGATTCCATGGATAAATACTCAAAATAACGAAGATGGCGCCAATGTAGAAAATCAAAATTCTGAAGACGGTTGAACGAATGGCTTTAACCAGTGTCTGTTGCGGGTTCTCAGCTTCACCAGCGGTAACACCGATGAGTTCGATACCTTGGTAGGAAGCAAGCACGATTGATAAGGCAAAGACAAAGCCTTTAAAACCACCGGTAAAGAAACCGTGTGCCCAAATGTTAGAAATACCAATGGGGTGGAGATGATTACCGATCCCAAGGACGATTAGACCAAGACCAACGATAATCATTAAAACGATCGTGACCACCTTAATCAGAGCAAACCAGAATTCCAGTTCACCAAACATCCTAACTGAAATCAGATTGGCCAAACAAAGGAAGGTGATGGCAACAATCCCTGGAATCCAAGCAGGTAATCCGGGCCACCAAAACTTGAAGTAACCACCAATAGCAATCATTTCACTCATACCAACGATCACAAACTGGAAAATGTTACTCCAGGCTGTTAAGTAGCCGACCAATGGGTGAATATATTCGGTAGCAAACTTTGAAAATGAGCCGGTATCCGGATCCACATAAAGCATTTCCCCTAACGCCCGCATAATGAGATATAGGAATATCCCAGCAATGGCGTAAGCAATCAAGACAGATGGCCCGGTCCACTTAATGGTTGATGTAGAGCCCATAAACAGCCCGACACCAATCGTTCCGCCGAGCGCAATCATCTGCATTTGACGCGCACTTAATTTTCGTTTCATAATTTCTAATCCCTTTCACATAAAAACGAGATGTCCCCGAAGAATTAACTAATCGCTATCTTCAATAAGTAGATTAATATTTAATACCAGAATATCAAAGAGGATATTAGTCTTACTTCACTGACGTTTATTAGTTTTGTATGAGAATAATGTTACACGAACTTTGAAGTAAGTGCAAATTAAATCTGAATGATGAATATAGTTACATTTGATTTGAGACAGTCAGCATTGCGCTATCATTCTACTGGCAATGAAATCACAGCATGCCGAAAAGTTGTAGAATAGGAAGAAAAGAACGGATAAGGGGCACGCTATGATTGCACAACATGAGCTTTGGCAGGGCCTAAACTGGATTTCAGTGGATCAGCCTGATACCCACGATTTCAACCAGTTGAGAGAGACCTACCAGATTAAGAAAAAGTATATTGGTTACATGCGAGATATTCGTGAGCGAGCACGATTTGATTACGACACGGAAACTGGCTGCAGTTTATTGATTTTTCGTTCAGTGAACCATGGGGAAGATGGCTTAGATAGCGGCGAATATTTAGAAACGGTTCCCTTTTGTATGATTATTAAGGGCCAAAACTTGATCACAGTCACTCATCCTAGGAATGCTTATGTTTCCGAGTTGTTAAAAGATGTAATCAAGGACGTTAAGACTGAAGCAAAAGAACCGACGGATACGTTGATGATGATTGCCTTCAACTTGATTTTTAGGCTAAATGAAGATTACTTGGACCGCATTGACGAGATGAATAAAGCACGTGAGGCTTTGGAGACTTTTCAGAAGCGACCAAGCAATAAGCAGATCACACAGCTATCTAATTTAGATAAGCGGCTGGTTTATCTAAAAACCGCGGCTAACAATAACGTGATTGCGATTAGGCAGGTACAGGTTATGTCAGATGCTGACGATGACCCGCTGACTTTATCGGACACGGAAATGCAGCACCTCAAGGATTTAAGGGTTGAAGTGGAACAAGGCCGTGAAATGGCTAATATTGCGGCTGAAATCGTTGAACAAGTGGTCAGCAGTTATAGCAACATCTTAGATAACAGCCTTAATAACACGATGAGGTTACTGACAGTCTGGTCACTGGCGCTAGCTATCCCACCTATTTTTTCAAGTTTCTGGGGGATGAACATGCCCTTACCGATGGATAAGCAACCCTGGGGCTGGGTCGTTTCTATTATCATTTCAGTTATCCCAATTGGGTTGTTACTGTGGTATTTAAAAAAACATCACGATATTTAACGCATTTTGGGTTGACGAATTAAAAAACGGGGTATATATTAAAAATACATTAATAATTAATGAGAAAATAAATGTGATGACAAGGAGAGTAACTACTGGTGAATTCTAAGTGAGCCCCGCAAAGTGCGAAGGGGTGTCTGAACCTTTAGCGAAAGTAGCCTTCGAGCAATGAATGCGAAGTTTGAGTGTTCATGGTGTATCCGCCTTACTGGATCAGCGTATCGTCCCGGGACCGTACGTGAGAGGTGACCATCTGTCAAAGGATGGCACGAATTAAGGTGGTACAGCGCACAAGCGCCCTTGATCAAGTGATGAACTTGGTCAGGGGCGCTTTTTTTCTCATTAAAAAATAAAAAAATGGAGTGTGATTCGAATGAAATTTACAATGATCGGTGCAGGCGCGATGGGTTTACGTTATGGTATTTTGCTACAGCAGGCTGGTAACGATGTCACGTTTATTGATACGTGGCAGCCGCACATTGATAAAATTCGTGAACAGGGTGGCGTTTACGTTTCACGGGATCATCAGGACCGACATCTGGTTCCTATCAAGCTGGAAACACCGGAAACGTATCAAGGTGATCCCGATATTCTCATTTTCTTCACCAAGCAAATGCAGCTCGCCGGTTTTCTGAAACGCTGTGAACACTTCTTTAATGACCGGCAATATGCCTTTACTTGTATGAATGGCATGGGTCACATCGAAAAACTGCAGCAGTACTTTGCGGATGATAAAATCATTGCCGGAACAGCACTGATTGCTACCGTTCTTAATGGCCCTGGTGACGTTGATTTCATGGGTAAGAGCGGTGCTGGTAAGATGAACATGGCTAATTTGACTGAGAAACCAGATGAGATGACTCACCGACTATTCGATGAACTTCAAAAAGGCAACATGAACCCAACTCTGACGACTAACTTCAAAGGGACATTGATGACCAAGGTTATTTTTAACTCCGTTATTAATACCCTGTGTACGTTATTTGAAATTCAAATGGGTGAGTTTGGGAACTTCCCCAAGGCGTATGATCTCGGCCGTCAGTTGATTGATGAAGCTTACGACGTTTGCGAACGTGCTGGAATCACGCTGGTGTCAACCCGTGATGAAGAAATGCACGCACTGGACATTAATACCAGGATCGATATGCCGCTGCATTATCCATCCATGTATACCAAGATATGATTCACGACCGGCCAACGGAAGTTGATTATATCAATGGCTACATAGCTGAACTTGGTCGGGAACATCATCATGAAGCGAAAACCCATATTTTCTTGACCAACTTGGTTCACTTATCCGAATATCACCGGGCAAACCAAAAGAAGGCGCAAGAAGCTGAAGAAGCTAAAACTGCTCAGACTAAGGCAGCTCAAAGCGCATAGACACCAAGCGGATGAATCGTATAAACGTCAGCCATCTGCTGAAGCGTCTCAAATAAGACTTGTTTTTGAGCTAACGTGCCAAAAATTTCAATATAAAAGGAGTAAATCCCAATTTTCTGACGCGTTGGCATGGACATAATGGTGACTAGGTTCAAGTGCGTTTTCGCAAAATAGGAAAGGATTCGGTAAAGCACGCCAACTTCTTCAGTTGGCGGTGTGATAAAAAGTGCAGATTTGAATGAGGCAGTACTATCTTCAACCGGTTGTGTTGGTATTTCCAGCATAGCCGGTTTCTTTTTGAAGATAATAAAACGGGTGTTATTATCGGTTTGATCCGCGACATTAGCGAACTGAAACGAGAAATTTTGGCGGGCCATTTGCGATTGCGGCATGATTGCGGCGTCGCCTTGCTGGCCGTCACGTAATTTTTGAACGGAAACCATATTGCTGGATGTCGTGATAATTTGCGCGTTGGGAATTTGTGACAGTATTTTTTGGCATTGCCCTTCAGTTTTAAATTGAACGAAAATCCGTTTGATGTCGGTTAACTGGTTAACTTTGCCGGCTAAGCCAAAGTTAACGGGGACGGTCACTTCACCGATTTCGGTGATGTCTGCAACCTGCAGTCGTTGCAGGGTTGCGAGGACGAAGCCATCAAGCTGATTTTCGACGGGTAATAAACCAATGCCATCTGGTGTGACGGCCTGGTAGACTTGGTCAAAGGTATCGTGGTAATCAATTTCAATATTATCGATTAGATTTGTTGCAAGATATTTTTGGGCTGCAGCATCAGCGAAAGTACCAGCTGGGCCAAGGACGGAAAATTTCATTTCGAAGCCTCCACGATTGTTTTCTTTGATTATAGCTTAAAGTGTATTAGAAACGAAAAAAGATTGTGTGCCATTTAATTGTGTTTTAAACTGTTTCGTGGCAGAATGAATCTATAGTAAAAAGGGGGAACTCGTATGACTACTCTTCAAATGAGTCAAGATGTGCAAGAACGACTCAAGAAACACTTGTTGAACGACAGCGATCAGCTTGTCTTAGATTTTGACGATGGTGTGGGTGCCTATTCAAAAGTGGGTGTCTGCTCGCTAGATGTTAGCTTTCGATTTTTGATTGTTAATAAACAGGGTATTGATGCCGTTTATGATCAAACAATTGCTAGTCCGCTGGGTGATGTCCGGATTAAGGGCTACGCGGATAACTATGTGGATGAAGCACCCGAACTTTATCTCAATAAGTTTGGTCTCATTACCCTTAAAACAGCCGCTGGTATTATTGATACTAACGTTGAAATTCTGGATCATCCAGAAGCAATGACTGAAATGGCAAAATAAATAGGACTCAAATAGCAAAAAAACAAGGTTACCAGTTGAATGGCTGACAGCCTTGTTTTTGTACGCTTATAAACGTGTTCAAACAAGCAAAGAGTTGCAAATAAGGGCACAGCCAACAGAAATCCAAAACCGGGATTTCCCATTAGCTATGCCCTTATTCTCCACTCTTTAAACGCTTGTTTTCACACTCTTTAAACGTTCAATACTTTATTCAAGAAGTTTTGCAATCGAGGATCCTTGGGATGATTAAAGATCTCATCCGGCGTGCCTTGTTCCTGAATGTTACCGTCATCTACGAAGACGACACGGTCAGCAACTTCTTTCGCGAATCCCATTTCATGAGTGACCACGATCATGGTCATGCCTTGTTTGGCCAGCTGTTTCATCACTTCAAGCACATCGCCGACCATTTCGGGATCGAGCGCTGAAGTTGGCTCGTCAAATAACATGACATCCGGATTCATGGCTAATGCCCGAGCAATGGCCACACGTTGCTGCTGACCACCTGATAACGACTGCACGGTGGCATCGTATTTGGATTCCAAACCGACCATGGCCAGCAAATCCTTAGCTTGTTTAGCGGCTTCTGCCTTGGTTTTCTTTTGCAGTTCAACGGGGGCCAACATGATATTTTCACTCACGGATAGGTTACTGAAGAGGTTAAAGTGTTGGAACACCATCCCAATGTTTTCCCGAACCTTATTGATATTAGTCTTAGGGTCGGCAATATCCATATCATCGATGACGATGGCACCGCTGGTGGGTGCTTCGAGACGGTTCAGATTTCTGAGAAAGGTACTTTTTCCCGAACCAGATGGGCCAATGACCACGACCACTTCGTTATCATGCACTTCCAGATTGATGCCCTTTAAAACTTGATTGTCACCAAACGTTTTGATCAAGTGACTGACTTTTACTTTGATTTTTGTGTTCATAGCCGCACTCTCCTTTGAACCCAATTAGATAGCCATGTTAATAGGGTAATGACAATGAGGTAAATAATGGCAACAATTGTCCAAACTTTGAACCCTTCAAGGTTACGGGCGATGATAATCTTACCCGTTTGAGTTAATTCAATAATGCCAATAATCGATAGGATTGAGGTATCTTTCAAGGTAATGATGAATTGGTTGATAAATGAAGGAATCATGATCCGAATCCCCTGAGGTAAGATAACGCGGCGCATGGCTTTTCCAAATGGCAAGCCTAAACTTCGAGCTGCTTCCATTTGACCATCATCAACGGCGTGGATACCACCTTTAACGAAGGCTGCGATGTAAGCTCCTTCGTTGAAGGTTAACGTCACGATACCGGCGATGAAGGCGGGGATTTTTTGCCCGGTTAAGCTTGGAATACCGGTATAAATGAACAGTGCCAGTACCAATAGCGGCAAGCCACGGAAAATGTAGATCAGTGTCGTAGAGACACCGTTAAAGAACTTGCTTGGTACAACACCCATTAAACCTACGATGACCCCAAACAGGGTGGCGAAGAAAATGGCAACAATGGTCAGCCAAATGGTTTCTTCAAAACCGTTTAACAAAGCACCCTTATTTTGCTTTAGTAAGCCTAAGAATGTCCGGTCGGAAGTGGTATCTGAACTCCCTTTGGCACCCAGATAGTGTTTGGTAATACGTGCGTATTCACCGTTAGCTTTCAAGTCAGCTAAACCATTGTTAAACATGCGCAGCAACTTTTGGTTATGTCCTTTTTTAACGGCGAAACCATAAGGACCGCTTAACGCAGGCTTGGTATAAATTTTTAATTTAGTGCCTTGCCGGATTGCGTATTTCATAACGGGCGAGTCTTCGAAACAGGCTGCAGAATTGCCGGTGAGAACGTCTTGATACATATCATTTGATTCATCAAAGGTGACAATCTTAAAGCCGTATTTCTTGTGGATACTTTGCGCGTATTGAGCACCAGATGTTCCCGTTTTAACCGCTACACGTTTGCCGCGTAACTGACTAAGCTTGGTAATCTTGCCGTTTGGTTTGGCTGCCATTACCACGCCTGACATGAAGTACGCCTTTGAAAAATCGAAAGTGGCTTCACGTTCTTTAGTGATCGACATCCCAGCGATGACACCATCCATTTGGCCGGATTGAACACCTTGCGTAGCAGCGTTGAAACTAGTTGGTTTAATGTTTACTTTAAATCCTTGATCCTTAGCAATAGCGTGTAGCAGATCAATATCAATACCCACATATTTGTTTTGGCTGTTGGCAAATTCAAATGGTGGAAAGGTGGAATCTGTCGCAATCTGGTAAGTGGTGGTGGCTTTTGCGGGAGCAGCCGTTAATTGTAAAGCCGTAAATAGTGCTAGTAAAGCAATCAAACTACTTAAAATCTTTATCCAGGGTCGTCTCATACTAGTCCTCCTATTGTTATGTAATAAAATCTAACATATGATTATGAGAACAGCATAACAGTAAAATAATAAAATGTTAAGGTGTTTTTGAAAAATAAATCAATTTATTCCGGAAAATAATTCATTATTTAAGTTAGGCATCAACTTATTTTTAAACAATTAAGCACTATTACAATAGTGCTTGTTGATTAATCAACATCAGTATTAATATGCCTAATTTCTATTAATATGCATTAATAGATGCTCATTCAAATTGAATGCTAGGATGTAAATGGAAACGTTTTCTAATTTTTTCTCAAATTATCCTTATTTATTTTTAATATTGTCTTGATTCATTCGTAATCTATGTAATAAGAAATAACATTTGAATGGTGTGATTACAAAATGTGCGTGTCAAAGAGAGCTCGATAAGACCTGTTTGCAACCATATCTTAATTGTGCTTTAATTGAATTTTAATAGGACTTTTACGGCCCAAAAATAAACGATACATATTGTTTGACGAGGAGGAAATCGGTTTGAAGTTTGAAGAATCAAAAGTATTGCAACATTTACCTAAACAGTTTTTTGCCAATTTAGTTGCGAAGGTCAACGCAAAAGCGGCGTCCGGTGCTGACGTGATCAATCTGGGGCAAGGTAACCCAGATCAGCCGACACCCGAATTTATTGTGAAGGCCATGCAGGAAGCAACCGCTAATCCAGCTGATCATAAGTATTCGCTGTTTCGCGGGATGCCACGGTTAAAGCAAGCTGCCGCTGATTTCTACAAACGTGAATACGGTGTCGATCTTGATCCTGAGAAAGAAGTTGCCATTCTCGGGGGCTCTAAAATCGGTTTGGTTGAATTGCCATTTGCGTTATTAAACCCTGGCGACACGATGTTGCTGCCTGACCCAGGTTATCCGGACTACCTTTCAGGTGTTGCTTTGGCCCAGGTGAAGCTTGAACTGATGTCATTATCCGCAGATAAGCAGTATTTACCTGATTATCAGCAGCTGGACCCTAAGGTTGTAGAACAGGCCAAACTCATGTACCTTAACTATCCCAATAACCCAACTGGTGCTGTTGCAACACCAGAATTCTATGAAAAAACAGTTCAGTTTGCTAAAGAACATCATATCGGTGTGGTTCAAGACTTTGCGTATGGTGCGATTGGTTTTGACGGTAAACGGCCTGTCAGCTTCCTGCAGACGCCGGGAGCAAAAGAGGTGGGGATCGAAACTTATACCCTCTCTAAGTCGTATAACATGGCTGGCTGGCGGGTTGGCTTTGCCGTTGGTAACGAAGATATGATTGAAGCTATTAATCTGATTCAAGACCATCTGTTTGTCTCGCTATTTCCAGCTATTCAGGATGCGGCAGTCGCTGCGCTGGACAGTGACCAGTCTTCCGTTAAATCGTTAGTGGCACTGTACCAAAAGCGGCGTGATGATTTTTACGCTGCTGCTCGTAAAATTGGCTGGGAACCTTATCCATCAGGCGGTGCTTTTTATGCGTGGATGCCAGTTCCAAAGGGTTACACCAGTGAAGAATTTGCTGACTTACTCTTGGACAAGGCGGCTGTAGCGGTAGCACCCGGTACTGGTTTTGGTAAGAGCGGTGAAGGCTACGTTCGTGTTGGCCTACTGATCGATGAACCTAAGTTCACTGAAGCGTGTGAGCGGATCGGTAAGTTGGGCTTGTTTTAAAGAGAGTGTAAGATAAAGAAATGGTGTCCCAGATGGTTTTCCTGGGGCACCGTTTCTTTATCTTATAGGGCAGGGGCGTGCCGAGTAGCACACGTTTAATCTAGATAGGATGAACGAGCTAGTCTGTTGCTGAGTATGCTATTCAACGCAGAATGGCACAAAAAAAGACGGTGCCCTCAGCCATCACCGTGACTAGTAGGGACACCGTACTTTTTGCAACAAACTAATTGTTCTCAATAACACTATAGTATAGTAGCTTTTTTGGATTTTTTACCGATCAACGTGTAGTAGAACGGCGCCCATTCCCTTGTCAAACGTCGCTTTCCAGTCACCCTTAGTCAGTGATTCTGGGAGTAGGAACGTACCGCTTGAAACCCGTTGGCCAGCTCTTAGTGGCATGCCTTGTTCGTCAAGCTTCTTAACTAGCCACTGCAATGAGTTGAGTGGGTTGCCAAGAACTTCTGAAGCTTGGCCGTCTTTGAGCTTCTTGCCATCATGGAATAATTCACACGTCACGTTAGCGAGATCTTCTGGTTTATCGAATAGTTTGTCGGCATCGTTTTCTTCACCGAAGACAACGTAACCGCCAACAGCGGCGTCCGCCATTACCATGTACTTGGATAGACTTGGGAACCAGTCACTGAACCGTGAATCGGGAACTTCAACGGCAGGGGCAACGGTTGTTTTATGGAAAAGGTCTTCAAGTGAATCATTAGCTGACAAATCCTCTTTGGCCGTAAACATCATTTCAACTTCGGCCAATGGATCCATCACGTCGTTTGCATTGACCGTATGAGGTGATTTAACAAAGTGACTCTTAACTTGAGCGCCATATAGTGGGCTGTCTGAGTCGAACATGTCTTGGGTCTGCTTGCTGGTTAGCGAAACTTTGTAGCCGCCAACAGCTTCCTTTTTGTCTTCAGTTAACTGACGCTGAACACGGTAGGCTGCGTCTTCGCTTTCAGCGTAACCTGCGTAATCAGCTTCTTTCAGTGGCTGACGAGTTGTGTAGGCGTGGTATAGATCCTGTGCTAACTTAGCTTCTTTTTCTGATAAAGTTTGTTTGCTTAATAATTGTTCACTCATGGGCGAGACCTCCAAAATTATGTTTGATATGTGATATAAGTTAAAACTATGTGCTGATACAATATGTGATGATGCTATATGCTGACACGATATGTTGTGGAACTATGTGAACTTCATTTGGTACGATATGTGTTGAGAAATCTATTAATACTTATGTGTGACCCGCCCTAAATTGGTGGGTTCAATGAGAAATTGCACTTCATTCGCGCTTAAAAAAGAAATTATGTGTTGAATCTGAATGTCGCTATCATCTGAGCTCTTAATGCCAACTTCCAATTGTCCTCACCACCTTAAATGTCTGTTTTTTAAATTCAGGAAACGAAAAAGCGTCCTTGATCGCAATCTGGTTGCGATTAAGGACGCTTTCACGTGGTACCACCTTAGTTTATAATCTCATTACTGAAATTACCTCTCACGTACGGCATTGCTGCGATACGTTTGGCACGATAATGGGTGCACCCATTGTGTTCTACTACGGCCTAGCCGATTCGGCACACAGCTCGGAGATGATCATCGCGTCCATTCGTCATTGCCTTTCACCGACCGGCAACTCTCTATATCCGACATGGAGTAAATGTTTCTCGTCAACGCCTTTCATCTGAATTTAATGATTGCCATTAATCTACACCCAGATTTTGAGGTTGTCAACACAAAAATGTGAAAAAGATTAAAGGAATTCTCTGAAAGCCACTTGACTCTCATGATTAAGCCAAGTTAAATTTGACACAACAATCTTGATATCCGATTAATCACCACCTATTGGTCAATATGGTATACTTTGTACACATTCAGAAATCAAGCAAATAAACTAAATAATCAATGAAGCGGGGATAAAACTGTGAAACTATCAAAATTTCTTTTTGGAACAACGATTGGGTTAGCTGCAGGTTTACTAACCCTTTACTATAAACAAGATCAAACTGTTCACGCACCAGCCAAAAAAGCCAACACTAAGATTTTTGACGATTTTTCTGCCGTGGATCTCGGTGAATTTACGGATCATTTAACGCTGGCTGCTGCTGATCCAGCGGCGTTAGTCCTTGAACAAAATGAAGATGAATATGTGAGTGAGGGGAGTCTGACAACGCCCGCCTTTGAGCTACCGCAATTTAAACAGCTGGTGGCGTCATGGAACGCATTGACGCCCGATGGCACAGCTGTTCAAGTCGAAGCACGGATAAATCAGGCTGGCCGATGGTCTGCTTGGCACAGTTGGGGCAAATGGTCGACGAAGGCCTTAAGCGGCAGTGTCAAACATGATCGGCAGGATTCGCTGGCTGGAATTGATACGGATACCTTAACGGTTAAAGCCGGCGTGGGTGACAAAGCGCAATTGCGCGTTCACTTGTATACGGATAACCCGCAGCAGACACCGGTTTTAAAATTAGTGGCTGCCAGTGTTAAACCACTCCATCAAGACTTAATGGTGGATTCACACGAAGTAACGGTTGATAAGGTCGTTGCCACGCCCGCTTATTCACAGGAGATTCGTGATCCTAAACTGGCACCTGGTATCTGCAGTCCAACAACGGTTTCGATGGCTATTAACCGGCAAAATGCGGATATTTTGCCTGAAGAATTAGCACTGCACAACTTGGATACGACCTATAACGGTTTTGGCAACTGGTCATTCAGTACCGCTGCTGCCGGGAGTATGGGTTACCGGTCTTACACGGCTTATACCAATATTGACGGCTTGCGTCGGCAAATTGCGGCCGGTTATCCCGTTGGCGTTAGCGTTCAGTATACGAATAATCCTGATAATGGTGAATTACCTTACGTTGAAAATGCGACTGGTGACACGACTGGCCACTTACTGCTGGTGACGGGATTTACAAAGTTAAACGGGATTGATTACGTTGCTGTTAATGATTCATATGCAGACAGTGATGCTGATGCAAAGCGACTATACCGATTAGACCAGTTTAGTGAGGCCTGGCATTCTCGCATTGCTTATATCATCGGTGCTAATTACCGCGGTTATGAACGGTTGATGCAGCCTAACCGGGAATCAGCTGAGTTGACGGCCAGTGACGAACAGACAGCCTTCACGTTAAGAGTCGCTGGTGAAACGATTTCGCTGACACCGCAAATGATCCACCAGACAGATCCAGTGGATTCAAAAGCAACTACCATTGCCTACACCTTGGATGATGGTGGTCAGTTTGAAACGACGGCGCAACAGCATTTTGACTATGCAGATGTTGATGATGAAGGCCGAATTAAACTGAATTTGGCTGAAATCAAACAAGCCCATCCAAATGCAAATACACTGACCATCTACGTTGTCAGAATGGTGGCACCAACCTTAGTGGCAACCATTCTGTTGACCGATCAAGATGCCTGACTTTAAACCAGCTTTACCACAGAATTATACGCTTGCCAACCGTCCACGTGATGTTAGGCTACGTTACATCGTGATTCATGCTACGGAGTTAAATTACACAGAGACGATTACCCGCTTTCAAAGTCCTCATCAGGTCAGCGCCCACGTGGTGATTCGGCAACAAGATGGTCACCGAGTCACAATGGTTGAGCCACAAAACGTGGCTTGGCATGCCGGTAATTGGGATATTAATTGCCGGTCGTTAGGCATTGAACAGGAAGCTTACGTGGCTGAGGCGACAAGCTTTTCTGATCCCATGATGGCTACGCTTGCTGATCAGATTTTGGAGTGGTCAGATTGCTTCCAGATTCCGCTAGACCGAGCGCATATCCTCGGCCATGATAATGTGGTCGCACCAACGCCAGAAGCTGAAGGCCGGATGCACCAGGATCCGGGCTGGTATTTTGACTGGGCAGCCTTATTTGCAAAATTAGGGGTAACGCCAGAATTGGCTTTGCCGATTGTGGTTGGCCAGGGGCTTCGAGTAACAGCCCGATACGTTAATTTATACCAAGAGCCAACTGCTAACAGCGCGGTTATTGGTCATCAGGATAAGCCATTCACCTATCGTGCCAGTTATGGTCAGACCTTTGTGTGTGTTGCCAAAGTAAGCAACTGGGTAGCCATTAATTTTAGTGGCCACCGTGCTTGGCTGAATCAACAAGACGCTGCTGGCGTACAGCGGCCAATCTACACGGTTGGTACGGAACCGGTGCCGCTGTATGGAATGACTCAGCCGGCTGCCCGGCCAATCGGCGAACTGAAACCGGGTGAGCAATACGTCATTTCTGACGAGCTGGCAGGCCTGCAGAGTACTGAAGCAGCGGGTCAGTTACGTGCCCGTCAGACGGATGATCGGTTTTACCAAATCTGGTACGGCCACAGGATGGGGTACGTGAAGCGAAATTAAAAAATTTTGCTGTTGGTTTGTTGCTGATGTGACAAGGGATTTCATCATTCCAGATTAAGATAAAATTAAAAAAAGATTTGACATTTATGGCAAAGAACCCTAAATTGGAAATCGTTGAAAGCAATTAACGCAAATTAAATCATAAACGCGATGACAAGAATTATCGTAACCGTGATCAAACAGAGAGCCTCCGGTGGGTGGAATGGAGACGTGAGTGTGGCTATGACTATCATCTTCGAGCGGCCGGGGCCAAGTTAAAACTGAGTCTAGGCTGGGGAGACGCCCATTAAAGCGCCAGTCTATCGCTATTGTTAGCCGTAGACTTGAGGTTCAGCGTGTGAACGTTGAACGATAATAGGTGGTACAGCGGAAACGCCCTATAGAGACTTGTTCTCTGTAGGGCGTTTTTATTGTTTTTAACTAATCCATATTTTTGAGGTGAGTGAGATGCATCAAGGGAGTCGAATCGTAACGTTGGATAATGGCTTCCACTTGTTTACCCGCACGGTTGGCCAGGGGGATGTCAACTTGCTGTGCGTGCATGGCGGGCCAGGTGGGACACACGAGGAGTTTGAGAATTTTGCGGAACACTTAAAGGATCATCACGTCCGGGTGTCAATGTATGATCAGCTGGGATCGTTTTATTCGGATCAGCCGGATTATACCTTGCCTGAGAATCGTAAATACCTGACGATTGATTATTATTTGTCGGAATTAGAGGAGGTCAGAAAAAAGCTTGGCTTAGATCACTTTTACTTATTGGGCCATTCATGGGGCGGCTTGTTAGCACAGGAATACGCCCTGCATTATCCGGAACATCTTCAGGGATTGGTCATTATGAGTATGATCGATAATCTTGATGAATACATAGACAACGTCAATCGCGAGCGGGAAGAAACCTTATCGAAGCGAGATGTACGCTACATGAAGGAGGTTGAAGCGGAACAACGCTTTGACGATCCAAAATACCGTGAACTGGTGGACGTGCTAAACCGTCACTTTGCCATGAGACACCCTGAAAACGGGTTCCAACATAACGTATCAACCATGGCAACACCGGTTTACAACTATTTCCAAGGTGACAATGAGTTCGTGATGGTGGGTAAGTTGACCGAATGGGATCGCCGGGCAGACACACATAAGATTAAAACACCGACGCTACTTACCTTTGGCGACCACGACACGATGCCGCTGGACGCAGCTGAACGGATGCACCGCGAAATGCCTAATTCGCGGTTAGTCTACACGCCAGATGGCGGTCATTGTCACAGCACCGATAATCCCAAGGCCTTTTTCCACACACTAGGCGAATTTTTAGATGATGTGTCATCACATAGATTTAAATTAAAACAAGCAGTAGGGGGACATACATATGAAGAAAAATAAGGTTTTACTAGGCGGTTTAGCGTTATCGTTATCAGTGGTTTTAGCAGCCTGTGCGAGTGCCAATGGTAAATCTGGCGAGAGTGGTTCAACTAACAGCACCGATAAAATTTCACTCATGCAAACAACCGATTTAGTGTCATTGGATAATTCAAACTTTGCGGATTTACCCATGTGGAATGTGCTGGAAAACAGTTTTGAGGGATTGTATCGGCAGGACAGCAATAATCAAGTTGCCCCAGGAATCGCGGAGTCGGTCGTTAAGCCAACTAACGGCGGTAAGACGTACACCTTCCATCTACGGCCAAACGCTAAGTGGAGCAATGGTGATGACGTGACTGCCCAGGACTTTGTTAAGTCTTGGCAAAGGTCAGTTTCTGATAAGTCGAAGTCTGGCTACAACTACATTTTCTCAGGAATCCAAAATGCAGATCAAATCAGTAATGGCAAATTATCACCCACTCAGTTGGGTGCAAAAGCGGTAAATGCCCATACATTGCAGGTTAACTTGGAACATCCAATGCCTTACTTCAGTAAGATGATGATTTTGCCGGCCTTCTTCCCACAAGATACTAAAGTGGTACAGAAATATGGCAGCAAGTATGGGACCAATTCTGATCGCGTCGTTTCCGATGGGCCATTCAAGGTCAGCGGCTGGACCGGGACGAACGATAACTGGAAACTGCTACGCAATCCGCACTACTACGATCAAAAGGCGGTTCATCTAAAGGAAATCGATATGCAAGTTGTGAAGGATGCCAATACGGCGCACAACTTATTTGCTAAAGGACAGCTTGACGATGCCACGATTACTGGCGTGACAGCTCAAGGTATGCAAAAAGATAAAGATTTGCGGCACGTTGAAAAAGCCGGTACTTACTACCTGCGGTTAAATAACAAGAACGGTAAAGCGCTCAATAATCAAAAGCTGCGTCAGGCAGTCTCGTTAGCAGTTGATCGGAACCACTTAACAAAGGATGTTTTGGCGGATGGCTCAAAACCGGCTTACACCTACGTTGCACGAGGATTGGCAACTGATCCAACTACTGGTAAAGATTTCGCAACTGAGATGACGCCAAAGGAAACCTATAACGTTGCTAAGGCTAAGTCACTTTGGCAACAAGGTTTGAAGGAAGCTCATTTAAAGGGGACCGTTAATTTAACGCTTGTTAGTCTTGATGATACTTCTGATAAAAATGTCGCTGAATTTGTTCAGGGAACTTTGAAACAGAACTTGGGCAACGTTAAGATCAGCACGGAAAACTTGCCGTCTAAATCACGTAACGACAAGGAAGCCAATGGCGCCTTTGATTTTGATGAAACTTTGTGGCTGGCAGACTTCGGGGATCCTGAAAACTTCTTCTCAATCCTGACTAAGAATAACCCGCAAAACTACGGTCACTATGAAGATGCCCAGTTTAACGCGGCGATGAAGGATGCAACAACGGCTAACGCTGCTAACGAATCGGCATACTGGAAAGATATGAGAACAGCTCAAAGTCGATTAAATGAGAACATGCCAGTTGTTCCGCTCTATTCGATGGTTGAAAGTCATTTGGTTAACCCTAAACTTAAGGGAGTTGAGTACCATCCCGTTGGTGAAAATGATTATACCCGGGCTTACTTAGAAAAATAAGTCTTGATTGAAAAGCGCTGAAAACAGCTAGAAATGGCTATTTTCAGCGCTTTTTTGCGTCGTGATTAGTGCATAATATGCAAAGGAACAATTTTTTAAAATAATTTTGTAAGGGATTACATCTGTATATTTTGAAATAAAATTCAAAATATATACAAAGCCAGCAGTGAAAGTGACTGTTTTAAACGGATTTTGTTAATATTCATAAATATAAACTGGATAATTTTTAAAAAATTTCACATTTTCCCCATGGATTATTAACTTAACTAGGGTAAACTGAATAATATAAAAAGGCGCGGCTGTATATCATATGCAAAAAAGCCGCCTCAAGAAATGAGGGAAATCCTATGACATCACAAGCTCACAAAATCAACGGTGTTTCACTTACTGCCATGGTTGTGACGACAGCAATTGGCTCCGGAATTTTTGCGTTGAGCAGTGATCTGGCTGTTGCAGCGTCCCCAGGGGCAGCTATTATATCTTGGACGATTGTTGGGTTCGGTATTTTGATGTTAGCTGCTTGTTTGAATAACTTATTGAATAAGCGTTCTGACTTAGAAGGTATTTTTTCGTATGGTAAAGCAGGGTTTGGTTCTTTCGTTGGTTTCATCAGCGGTTGGGGCTACTGGATGTCAGCTTGGTTAGGCAACGTGGCGTTTGCGACCGTTTTTATGAGTACTTTAGGGTACTTCTTCCCCTTCTTCCAGCATGGCAATAGTCCACAATCGATCTTTGTCGCCAGTATTCTTGCGTGGGCACTGACATTTCTGGTTAATCACGGGATCGAAAGTGCGGCGTTAATGAATACGGTGATCACAGTCTGCAAGTTAATTCCAATTTTTACCTTCATCATTGTGGCTGCTATTTTGTTTAACGGTCATATCTTTACGGCACAATTTTGGGGTAACTTGAGAGGTTCCGTGACTTTTGGCGCAATTGCACCGCAGATCCGCAGTAGTTTAATGATTATGATGTGGGTCTTCGTTGGTATTGAAGGCGCCACAGTGTTGGCGTCACGCGCTAAGAGCCGTAAGATAGCCGGTCGTTCCACCTTAATTGGTGTGAGTTGTTTACTATTAATATACGTACTGGCCTCCATCTTGCCATATGGCTATCTACCACGAGCTGAGTTAGTTCAAATGAAACAGCCTGCCATGGTGTATATTTTTGAAGAAATGGTGGGTCAATGGGGTGGTAGCTTTATCAGTATTGGCCTCCTTATTTCAATTTTGGGGGCATGGCTTTCGTGGACGATGCTGCCGGCTGAAACGTTGGGAATGATGGCTGAACAAGGGCTGTTACCTAAGCGGTTTGCTAAAAAGAACAAACATGGTGTGCCAACACTGGCACTGATGACGACGGCATGCATGGTCCAGGGCTTCATGATTGTCCTGGTTTTTGCTGAAAAAGCGTATGAATTTGCGTATAGTCTTTGTACAGCATCTATTGTGGTGTGTTACATCATTGTGGCGGCGTACCAAATCAAATATTCCTGGCAGAACCGGAGCACTAAGGGTAATCTGCTGCAGATGTGGATTGGCATAGCGGCGCTGACCTTCCAGTTTGTGGGGATTACGTTAGCCGGTCTTCAGTATCTGTTCATCTGTCTGGTCGTCTACGTACCGGGAATTATTCTGTACGCCCTCACGTTAAAGACGAATACGGGTCGGTACCTGAACCGGCTGGAGTGGTCAGCTTCGATATTGATTGTTAGCGGTGCCGTAATTACGGTTGCTATGATGCTAATGGGTAGGCTCTCGCTGTAATCTGAATTGAAGTCATCCTAGTTAAATCTAATAGTTATTAAATCAATTAATCGGAAACAAAATGTTTGGCTTACCTAAAAAGAGCTTGTGTTCCACTCTATGAATGTTATAGTTATTCTAGGGAAACCGAATTAATGGTTAATTAGATTAGGAGGATTTTGATGCTTACAGAAGACGATTTTGATGCAGAAGAAATGAGTTACAACCGGTTACTGTTAGCCGTGGATGATGACGATGATGAATCATCACGTAAGGCGTTCAACTATGCCTGCACGTTAGCACGGACATTTGATTTACCACTCGGTATCGTGTCAGTCATGGAAACTGGTGATATGAATATTTTCCAATCACTGTCTCCAGATGTGATCAAGGCGCGCAGAGATGATATCTATCATGATCTAAACACTTATGTCAGCAAGGCCAAAGCCTTTGGCGTAAAAGAAGTGAAACCGATGGTGGGTGAAGGTAAGCCAGAACGGGTAATTTTGGAAGAAATCATCCCAGATTTTAAGCCGGATCTTGTTTTGTTGGGTTCGCATAAGCACCGTGGTAATTTAAGAATTGGCCACGTTGCGGGTGAGATTATGAGAGAAGCTAAGGTGTCGGTGATTATTGTTAAGTAGAGTGTGAAACGAGGCGTTTAGAGACCGGAGTGTAAGGCGTCCCCACCATAAATCCTGGGTTTGGATTTGTGGTGGGGACGCCTTACATGCAGGTCTTTGCCTCGTTGAACACGTTTATACAATATGGAACTAAAGCACCATAAATCCCGGGTTTGGATTTGTGGCAGGGTGCCTTTACATGCAGGTCTCTGCGTTGTTGAACACGTTTATACAATATGGAACTAAAGCACCATAAATCCCGGGTTTGGATTTGTGGTGGGGCGTCTTTACATGCAGGTCTCTGCGTTGTGGAGCACGTTTATGCAATGTAGAAGTAAATATGAATACAAAAGAACCGCAATCCCACTATCATGGGGTTGCGGTTCTTTACATTTAAACCACTAGTTAAAAACGGTCTTTTCAATGCGTTCCAAAAGTTTCAGGTTATTATTCATCCGCGCAAAGGCTTTTGCGTCGTTGATCATCTGAGTGATGGCGTTGCTATCCCGACCTTCTGCAATCGCGTTTTGTGCGCGACGGAAGCAAATCCGGGCAGCGTAATACGTCACGTGATTATTAGCACAGATCTCGTAACCATATTCCAAGAGTGAATCACTGGTTTTGTAATCTTCAACGTGCGCGAAATACTCGGCGGTGTAGAAGACCATGTTCAGTGCACGCCAGATGGCCTTGTTATCCGTTAATGGCAGGGTGTGCAGGCCATCGAAGACCTTTTGGAAGAAAAATTCACTTTTCTGGTTTTCGTGGTTATGACCATAGGCAATCCCACTACCGGTATAGGCGAGCTGGGTATAGATGGTGCTGTGAGTATCGTCCAAATCGTTCAGGATTAAATTAAAGTAATACAAAGTATCAGCAATCGGCTTTTCCAACAAGGCGGATAAATAGCCCTTTACAAAGTAATACTGCATTTGTCCGTGAACGGAAAGGTTATCGAAATTGACCTGATTCAAGTCGTCGTTGGCACTGTCGTATTCACTTGTAATCAATTTATATTCAGCACGATCCAAGAGCTGGTTAGCCTCTGACTGAGCCGGTGGGTTAACCGGAAAGACATCATCTAGGGTCAAGTTTAGACGGGCACAAAGCTGCGTCAGGATTCGAATCGCAGGTGCCTTGCCAGAATTTTCAAATTTACTTAGCGTCGCTTGCGTACAGATACCGTCACAAAGCTCAGCTTGTGATAGCCCCATCGCTTTACGGGCTTTGATAAAGCGTTCAATATTCATGATCGATCATCCCGTATTTAGTATTTGCACTCATTATACCAGATATTTTATTTTCCGCTAATGTAAGTCTAATACATAATCTAATTAACTGATTGCATCAAACCACGGTACTTTTGTAGCCAATTATTAAATCAAAATGAGAAGGCTCTTTTGGAATTAGCAAAATTTATTCAAAAATAAATGCATACATGGCTTATTTTTGTAGATAATATACATAAATAAGCTTATTTTTGATAAATTCAGTAAAAAATATTGCATTTTTTGAATGATGAGCTTATAGTAAGACGCATACGAAAAAGCAACTAATAACTTATGTGAGGTGAAACCTATGGACGTTGCGATAGTAGGCGTTACCGGCTACAGTGGCACAGTGCTATACACGCTGCTTGCTAAGCACCCGGCAATCGACCACATTAATTTATATGGACATCAAGATGAAGGGAAAGATGGTGAGGTCCGCTATCTCGATAAATTGGTTCCAGGTTTCTACGGCCAGCACATCAAGATTCAACGGTTCGATCCACAACAGATTATGGCAGCTAACGAGGCTGTCTTCTTCGCTACTTCCTCAGGGGTTTCCAGTCAGCTGGCAGGTGATTTTATCGATGCTGATTTTCCAGTGATCGACTTATCCGGCGACTACCGTTTGCCGGATCCAGCGGAATACGAGAAGTGGTATCACAAGCCGGCGGCATCTGCAGCGCATTTGCAAAAAGCCACCTATAGTTTGGCAGATTTTTACGAGCCAGGAACCAACTACATTGCTAATCCAGGCTGTTATGCCACGGCAACACTGCTGGGACTCGCACCAATGGTTCAAAGTGATTTAATTGATCCCGATACGATCGTGGTTGATGCCAAATCAGGGACTTCGGGTGCTGGGAAAAAGTTGACTGGTATTACTCACTTCACGGAAGCCAGTGATAATCTACAACTTTATGGGTTGAATACCCACAAACATATCCCAGAAATCGTTGCGCAACTTAAAAAATGGAATGATTCTGTGAACGCGATTCAATTCAGTACCACTTTATTACCACTGACGACTGGATTAATGGCCAGCATTTACGCCAAAGTTAAACCTGGCGTCACTCAGGAAAAACTGATGGCCGCGTTTAATGAAGACTATGGTGATTCGAATTTTGTTCACGTCTTGAATGGCACAACACCGGATTTAAAAGAAGTCGTGGGCACGAATAATTGCGATATCGGGGTTGTGTACAATCCCGTTACTCAGACGGTGATGGTCATCAGTGTCATTGATAATTTGATCAAAGGGGCTGCTGGACAAGCCGTTCAGAACTTCAACCACTTGTTTGACTTTGCTGAAACGACTGCTTTACCAGCCTTACCAGCTTTTGTTTAAGCTGAAATTGAGAATGAGAAAGAAGAACGCGTATGATAAAAACCGATGATGTGACACTCACAAATTTTCAATGGCCAACGGGTTACTACAATGATGGCATCGAAGTGGGTCTTGGCCAAAGTGATAAATTAGATTTTGGTTACCTGGTTTCTGAAGTCCCAGCCAGTGCGGCAGGGACCTACACCACCAATAAATTTCAAGCAGCACCAACTAAACTCACTAAGAACACCATTAATCAGGCTCATCAACTCCAAGCCGTTGTGATGAACAGTGCTTGTGCAAATTCATGTACGGGTCAGCAGGGTGAACAAAACGCTCTGACTGAACAGCAGCTGATGGCGCAAAAACTAGGCATCGACGCCAACTTGGTTGGGGTTGCTTCAACCGGATTGATTGGCGCGCAACTTCCGATGGCTAAAATTACCGCGGGAATTAAACAGCTTAGCCCGCACCATGATGACAACGTGACTAAAGCCGTTCTAACAACGGATAAAAAGCCGAAGCATGCCTGTGTGCAACTCCAAATGGGCGGCAAAACGGTGACCATTACTGGTTTCGCTAAGGGCTCCGGCATGATTCACCCCAAGATGGCCACTATGCTGGGGTTTGTGACTACGGATGCCGCTATCGACGGCAACCTGTTGCAGCAAACGTTGAGTCAAACGGTAGATACCACGTTTAACCAAATCACCGTTGATGGAGATACGTCCACTAATGACATGCTCGTGGTCATGGCAAACGGCATGGCTGGTGCGCCCAAACTGACGAGTACTGATGACGCAGATTTTTCGACCTTCGAACAGGGCTTGCACTTGGTACTTCAAGAATTAGCAAAGCAGATTGCTGCCGATGGCGAAGGGGCAACTAAGTTAGTGGAATGTAACGTTAAAGGCGCCTTTAACGAACTGGAAGGCCAAGAAGTTGCTAAGGCCATTGTTGGTTCAAACTTAGTTAAGGCGGCCATTTTTGGTCAAGATCCTAACTGGGGCCGAATTATTTCGACGATTGGGATGACCAATGCACACGTTGATATTAATCACGTTGATATCGAAGTGAACGGTATCAAAATGGTCAAAGACAGCTTAGGGTTACCGTTTGATGAACAGGCTGCACACGATAGTATGGGTGCCAGCAAAGTCGTCATCGATGTTGACCTGCACGTGGGCGATGCAACAGGCCAAGCTTGGGGCTGTGATTTAACTTATAATTACGTCAAAATTAACGCCAGTTATCATACTTAAAAGGGAGCGACAGTCGTGAATCTGATCATTGTTAAAATCGGTGGCAACGCCATCTCAAAACTGAATAGTGAGTTCTTCGAACAGCTACGTCAATGGCGTCAGGCCGGTAAAAAAGTTTTACTGATTCACGGCGGCGGTCCGCAGATCTCAAAACTGTCAGCTAAACTGAACATTCCTACGATTAAGAAGGATGGGATCCGGTTGACGGATGAACCAACTTTGAATTTAACCAAGATGGTGTTACTGGGCAATACCCAGCCAGCGCTATTAATGCGGTTAGCTCACGAAGGCTTGGCGGCCATCGGACTCAATGCATCCGATCAGCAGTTATTAACGGGCCAATATATTGACCAAGCAGCATACGGTGCTGTTGGTAATATTACGGGTGTGAATGAGCTGGCGCTTTCTAAGATTCTTAAGGGGCAAATAGGTGTTTTAGCACCATTAGCACTGACGCCGGATGGTGAGTGGCTAAACGTTAACGCGGATACTGCCGCAGCGGATGTTGCGCGGGTCCTGAAAGCCAGTCAACTTTACTTACTAACTGACGTTCCTGGCGTCCTCAAAAACGGCAAAGTGATCTCTGCTATGATTCCGCAGGATCTACCACACTTAATAGAAGAAAAAGTCATCACTGACGGGATGCAGCCGAAACTTTCAGCAGCGGTAAAAGCTGTTCATGCTGGGGTTCAGGCGGTTCGCATTACCGATCAATTAACACATCCAGGAACAACATTAAAAATGGGGGCAAACGATTGAAATGAGTATGACGCACGTATTTCCAACTTATGATCGGTTTGATTTCGAACCGATTTCTGGTAACGGAGTCGTTGTGACCGACGACCAAGGCCAGGATTATTTAGATTTCACTTCAGGTATCGGGGTTTGCAACTTCGGTTATGAAAACACTAAGATTCAAAACGCGGTCAGTGTGCAGCTGACCAAAATGTGGCATATTTCTAACCTTTATCAAAATCATTTACAGGAGGCTGTTGCTGAACTCTTAGTTGGTGATGAGGATAAGTTAGTGTTCTTCGCTAATTCTGGGACAGAAGCGAACGAAGCTGCCTTAAAGTTAGCTCGTAAAGCCACTGGTAAATCAAAGGTCTTGTCATTCAACCATTCATTTCACGGCCGGACTTACGGCTCAATGTCCATGACTGGCAATGATCACATTAAGGAAGGATTCGCGCCGTTAGTCCCAGACATTAGTTTCGTGGATTATAACGACGAAGCGTCCTTAGATGCGATTACGGATGATCTGGCTGCGGTGATCCTTGAAGTGATCCAGGGTGAAGGCGGTGTAATCGTAGGTGATCAGGATTGGCTCCATGCGGTTCAAGCAAAATGTAAAGCCACCAACACACTGTTCATCATTGATGAAGTTCAGACCGGGATTGGCCGAACTGGCTATAAGTTCGCCTATCAGGGGGTCGGTCTGGATCCTGATATTGTGACGTCAGCTAAGGCGCTGGCTAACGGTTTGCCAGTTGGCGCCATGATTGGGAAAGCCAATCTTGGTCCTGCGTTTGGTCCAGGTACTCACGGCTCCACCTTTGCCGGCAACCCGTTGACAATGTCTGCCGCGCAGGCTGTTTTGACACAGTTAACACCGGCGTTTCTGGAAGAAGTTCGTGATAAAGCGGCCTCCGTTTGGGACGAACTGGATCGTTTTGATGACCTAAAGATTGTTAAATCAGTTAGTGGCCGTGGCCTGATGATTGGAATTCATTTGACGGCTGACGTGGCGGTTAATGATGTGATTAAAGCACTGCACCAAAAGGGGTTACTAACCCTTTCCGCTGTTGGTAATACGTTGCGTCTGCTACCACCACTAGTAATGAGTAAGAGTGATCTGTTAAGCGGTTTGCATACGATTTATCAGACCCTTGAGGAACAAGATAAATAGAACATAATAAAATAAACCTACTTTTTCGACCGATTTGACGGTGAAAAAGTAGGCTTATTTGTGTTCTCAATGATTAATCAAAAGAAATCTTGTCAGTTCCGTGACCAAAGACTTCTGCTTCTTTAAAAGCGACAGCATAAACATTCATGTTATCACGAGCTGCTTGGTCGAACATCGAAAAACTAGGGTATTTTTGATCCATCGTTTTAAAAAGATCGTCGCGGCGTTCGTTGACCATCTTGGTATCCGCACCAGTGACGCGAACGGTCCGGGCGTCTTCGGCAGAAAGGGGAGTGGTTGTAAATGAGACGTGCGCGTTTGCTTCAAGTTCCTTTACCTTATCAGTGTTCTTAGATGTGGCAAAGTAAACTGTATTTTCTGATTCTTCTGGGAAGTACAAGAAATTAACGGTGCGCACGCTAGGGATATGGCCGGCTAGCGTCTCAGTTGCTAAAGCCAGGTTAGTGGCGTGGGTAAGAACGTCTGTGTAAGTGTCTTTAGTAGTCATGGATGGTTCCTCCTAAATGATTGATAAGTCTATTATACTGCTTTCAATTGTGATATTGTTTTCAATTGACAAAATGATTGTCCTCGAGTACACTATGTTTGGAATCATACTATATGACATATAATATCATAGGAGGTGGACGTTGTGGCCATTCAAGTCAGTTCAGAACTATTAGATGGCAGCGTGCTGGCAATTTTAGCCCAGCAAGATTACTACGGCTATGCATTGACACAGCGGGTCCAGCAAGCCATCAAGGTATCGGAGTCGACGATGTATCCTGTCTTGCGGCGCCTGAAAAAGAACGGTTGGTTAACGACTTATGATGAGCCTTATCAAGGCCGCAATCGCCGCTATTATCAAATTACTACGGATGGGAAAGCTCGGCTGGAGACGATTCAAAAGGAGTGGCAAAACTTTAAGTTGGGTATCGATTCAATGTTAGGAGATGAAATCAATCATGGATAAATATATCGAAGAATTTAAAAGTTATCTCAACCAGCTGAGTGATGATGAATTGGACGAAGTCGTGAGCTTTTATTCAGAATATTTAGCGGACGGCGAGATTGACAGTTATGAAGCGAGTGTTGAAGCGTTAGGTTCACCACGCCAGCTGGCACGTAAAGTTTTAGCCGATTATTCGATTCGCTTGCTGGATGCGCCGGAAAAAGAGGGAAAAACGATGCGCAGCCGGGCAGCGCAATCCAAGACCCAAGTTCGGACAATTTGGCTGATCGTTCTCGCCATTTTATCCACGCCGCTGACCATTCCGTTAGCAATCGGTGTTCTGGCAACCTTATTTGGCTTATTGGTCGGTGCGGCAGCCATTATTTTTGGACTCGTGGTCACCATCATCTCCTTGGCATTTGCTGGCCTTTTCGTTTTCGGGGTTGGTATTGGTATTTTCGCGCAGTCAATGTCCACTGGCTTGGTTTATATCGGTAGCGGCTTATGCATGATTGGCCTTTTCATTGCGCTTATTCCAGCGTTTAAGTGGCTGATTAGCGGTGCTATTCACGTCACGTTATCTATCAGCCGCTGGTTATACGGTAAGCTGAAGTCTAAGGATCAGGCGGAAAAGGAGCGTGACCACAAATGAAAAAGACGTTTATAACGGGCCTTATTATCTTGGTCATCGGCGGTATCATGCTGGCCATTGGGGTCGGTCAAGGCGGTCTCAAATCCATTTACTGGCATGATGGTTTAAAAATCGATCAGCACACGACAAGTATGCGGGAAATCAAGAACGTGGATACCATCAAAATTGACGGCTCTAACTATGGTCCGATTGCTATTCATCGTGGTCATGTTGCTAAAGTGACGGTGCATGCGCAAAAGAGTAACCAAATCAAAACCAGTGTCACTGGTCATGAACTGACCATTTCCGGGCATTCTAGAACCCACTTCATGTTCGGCGATTTTAATGACGATAATGAGTCGCCAATGATTGAGGTGACGGTGCCTAAACAAACGCAAATTAAAACGGTTGATAACAGTGGTGATGCGAGTTTGCACGTCAGTGATTTAACGTTGGCAAGCTTGAGCAGCACCGGTTACGGTGACTTGAATCTTGAAAGCACGACGGTTACTAACGAGATGAACATGCCGCATCAGAATTATGGCGATATTACAATGAACGGCGTCACTTTCAATCACGGATTAAACATTGATTCTTCGGGTGATATCACGATTCGTAACAGTCATTTCATGAAGGCTGATAGCCGCGTTCATTCAGCCGATGGCGATGTGTCACTCGTCAATAACCGCTGGCAGAATCTCAGCGTCTCAAGCGCTAGTGGTGATTTGAACTTGGAGGACCAGTCGATAAAAGGCAGGTTAACTGCAAATACCGACGATGGCGATATCACTGCCCACATTATTCCTCGAGCTGGCGTTGCCATTCACGCCAATAGTTCAACTGGTGATACCAGTCTTTATGGCAAGAATCGTCACGATTACGGTAAAGTTAAACCAAACGGACAAGCCTTTGAACTTAGTTCTTCAAATGGAGATGTCACGGTCGCCTACTAAACAATTAAAAAAAGAATTTTCCAGTCATAACATGCTGGAAAATCCGTTTTTTAAGTAGAAATATTAAGCCTGTTTGACGATCTTAACATCGGTTCGGTCTTCTTTAACGACGAGATAGAGAACCTCGGTCTGCTGGCCGTCTACGAAGCCTAAGTTGATGGCTGGGTAACCGTCAATCTCGTCGATGCCTTGAAACCGGTCAACCATTGATCGCTTCAGAAGTTCCATGGTTTCTCGGTGAGCAGCAGCTTTTTTCACCGCAGCGGTTAGCGTAAATCCTTGCTTAATATAGTTATTGATTATAAAGACCCGGATTAAGGTTTCATACGAATACTTGCGATTTTGACCCTTTTCTTTTTCACTAGTAATGTAGCCTTTTTGTTCCCAGTACCTGAGTTGGCTCTGTGATACGCCAGTTGCGGCTGAGACATCGCCAATGCCAAGGTGCCAGTTAACTTTCTTGGAGAAAGTTGCAAACGCGTTATGTTCCTCAGTGTTCAAATTAATTCCTCTTCTCATTAAATACTTATTGTAACGGTTTTCTTTCCTATCAGAATAGGATTCAAGTTGTTATATTTACTAACGTACTTACCCGATTTCATAATGACTAGTATATATTATCAAATAAGTTTGTCAAGATAGTTGACAAATACCTTTCAAGTTATTATAGTAGTGAACAGTCGTTTAAAAGTAAACTTAAAGAAAAGAAGGTTTTAATTAGTGGGTAACGCAGTAGACACAAAGGGGAAATCCTACAATAGAGGGTTACTGATCATTATTTTACTGGTCGGTACTTTCTGTACAGTCCTCAATCAAACTATTTTATCAACAGCATTTCCAACCTTAATGAACGCGTTCAACGTGTCAACGTCAACCGTTCAATGGTTAACAACTGGATTTATGCTGGTTAACGGGATTATGATCCCAATCAGTGCTTGGTTAAGTACACGTTTCAATACCAAGTGGCTCTACATTGTCGCGATGACGATTTTCTTCGCTGGCACTTTTGTGGCTTATACTGCACCAACTTCCAACTTCGGTATTCTGTTAGCAGGTCGTTTGCTTCAAGGTATTGGTGTTGGTGTTACCATGCCATTACTGCAAACCATCATGTTATCAGTCTTCCCGCCAGAACGGCGTGGGACTGCCATGGGGCTTGCCGGTATCGTTATCGGTGTGGCACCCGCCATTGGCCCGACACTTTCAGGATGGGTGATTGATAACTTCTCATGGCGTGATTTATTCGGTATGACGTTACCAATCCTTGCCCTCGTGATCATTGCTAGTTTCTTCTGGATGCACCCAGTGCTGGAGACTAAGAAGGAAGGCATCGATGTCCTTTCAGTTATCCTGTCAACAGTTGGTTTCGGTAGTCTCCTCTACGGCTTCTCAACAGTTGGTGACGACGGTTGGGGCAGCACCAAGGTAATCAGCTTCTTGATTGTTGGTGTGATCGTTGTTGCTTTGTTCATCTGGCGTCAACTAAAGATGGACGATCCTTTCTTGGAAATGCGGGTTTACCGTTCAATACCGTTTACCATCTCAGCTATCTTGAGTTCAATCTCGATGATGGCCATGGTGGGTGTTGAAATGGTTATTCCATTGTACCTGCAAATTGTTAAGGGTATGTCAGCATTCCATTCAGGATTAACCCTGTTATTTGGTGCCGTGATGATGGCCATCATGAGTCCAATTACTGGACGTGCGGTGGACCGTTACGGTGCTAAGCGCTTATCTATCATGGGTATGGTGCTGTTAACGTTAGGTTCAATTCCGTTTATCTTCATTACTAAAGACACGCCAACTGCCTACATCGTTATCCTTTATGCCGTTCGGATGTTCGGTATTTCAATGGCTATGATGCCTGCTACTACTGTTGGTATGAACGCTTTACCAGTTAACTTGATTGGCCATGGGACTGCCGTGAACAACACGCAGCGTCAAATTGCCAGTTCAGTGGGTACTGCCGTTCTGATCAGTATTTTGAGTAACGTGACTAAGGATGATATGCCAGGTAAGCATCTATTGAAGACTGACCCATTGGCATACAAGGATCACGCCATCAACGCTACGTTGAGTGGTTATCATGCTGCCTTCATCGTTGCTGCCATTTTCTGTCTGTTGGCTGTTATCACCGCGCTCTTTATGAAGAACCGTGGAGAAGCTAGTGATTACACTGCAAAAAATGGGGGTGAAAGCAAATGATCTTATTCTTACTCGGCCTATTCGCCGTATTAGCGTTTGTTTTCTTCATCTATATCGAGAACAATGCTGTCAGTATCACGTTAACTCTTCTGTCCTTACTGGGATTAGTCGTCTCTAGTGTCTATGCCGTTAAAAACTGGCAAGATCACTATGGTCTGGAACAATACACCACGACCACGACAAAGAATATCTATTCCGTAAGTCCCAACAAACAAATGTCGATGATTCTTTACCAGCCAATTGGCTCAAAGAATAATCATCAAGTTTACATTTACAAAAATAGTGAAAATGCTAAGAAGCCGGTTCATACACAGGCTAATAGCGACACGAAGAACAAGTTAGTTAGAATCAGTGGCACCACTCAGATGACAACGACGGTTACCCGTTGGCGTTACAAGAACAATGCTGCCAAATTCTGGTTTGGCTTCACCGGTGAAAATCACAAGTTCGTTAAGCGGACCAACAAGATCGAAGTCAACAAGAACTGGCTGGTTCTTTCAGTTGCGCAGTCCAAAGCACTTCAAAAACAGATGAAGAACAAGACGTATCAAGCACAATTGAAGCAGCAGGGTAAGGCCTTCGTGATGAAGGGGATGCAAGCTGCAATGATGAAGGACCCAACCATGTCAAAAGCAGATCAGGCAAAACTGCAGAAGCAATTGACGGCTGAGTTCCAAGCTCAAACAATCAAGAAATTAATTGCCCAAGTTCAAAAATAATCATGTAAACTGTTTAAACGCTAATTAAAATTTCAGCGGTCATTCTTCCAGTGAGGAGAATGACCGCTTTTTTTATGTATACCTATTTATAGTAAGTAACCATAACTTTCTGCAACGACGGTGTTTATGGAACATACTTAATAACGACCTTTTGGGACACCCAAAATTCTTCATGATCACTGCTAAATAAGGTTTTCTTATGACATATTTTGAGATGGTATAAGACTGTAAAAGATAACTATTGTTTTTGCTTCTTTTTTTATATTTTAGAAATCGAGGGGATCTATTATGGGAAAAAGCTCAAAAAATTTATCTAAGAGAAATCGTAAATTGGCGTTAGAAAACCAATCGACGTAATTACATTAGCGGATGTATAAGGCAGGAAGAATGTGGCTTTTTGCGGGAATCGCGACATTTTCATTGGGGGCTGCATTAATCAGTGTGCCATCACAAGCATCAGCTGTGACGGAGACAGTAGCAACGGCTCAACCGTCGCAACCTGCTGCGGGTTGTCAGAATATTGAAAACGCACCAACAAAGGGTACTGATCCGGCGCAGTCTAACGGGGATACCTACATCATTAACCCTGACGGCACGCTGCAGATTATTAATCCAAATGGTGATAATTCAACGATTACGCCGGGTGATGGCAGCAGTTCAACTGGCAATGTTTACATTACGAATAACAACTATGGCACTGATGACGGCAGTAAGAATACGGTTGTGGTTATTCCGGGTAAAGATGGCACGACCACTACTGTGACGATGACTAAGAATTCGGACGGTTCGATCACCTTAAACACGCCAGGTGGTGATTTAACGACGAAGCCTGGTGATTCCGGCGCATTACCAGATGGAACAAAGTACACGGTTAATGATGACGGTACGGTTACCTTTACCACAACTGGTGGCGATACATTCGTGACGAACCCTGCAAATGGCTCAGGTAATCCAACAGCAGTGACAGTGAACGTTAATATTAATATTAATGGTGATAAAGGCTCAGCTTCAACAACTGTGCCAACCCAGCTAGGTAATTACACGATCAATCAAAATGACAATGGCACTTACAACATCAATTTCCCAGGCGGTTCAACTATTTCTAACGCTCAACCTGGTCAAACGGGTAACATTCCAGATGTTGGTGGTTTTGTTGTGAATGACCACAACGTTGTACTAACTATTCCGGGTGGCGGCAGCGTCACGGTTAATTTCGCAAACAGTGGTGATACCAACCCAGGTGGTGGCACGAAGCCTAAGGGTGATACCAATCCGGGAGGCGGCACCAATCCTAATCCAGGTGTGACGGAAACCATCCCTGATAATGGCACTGCTGTTCCAAGCACGAATACTGATGACAATGATAATGGCGGCAGTGAAACCCCAACGGTAAATGGTGACAGTACAGGTACGGGTAGCACCAACGTTGGTACTGATCAGGGCAGTGTTGTGACGAATGGCAATGATGGATCGACTAATACTACTGAAGGTGGCGTGGCTACTCAGACCTCACCTGTAGTCACTTCGAATGTTGTTAATGGTAAGGCTGATAGTCAAGAGAATCATTCAGTAAACGGTACAAGTGAACTCCCTCAAACTAGTGAACAACCGGTTGAAGGGGCTGTCGTTCTTGGCTTATTGGGAACATTGGTATCGCTGATTGGCTTAGTTGAAGAAAAGAAGCGTCACACCGATTTGCTGAATTAAATGAGCCATTTATAATTCTTTGGTATATATGCAAAAATCCCGCATACGCTGATAACGTATGTGGGATTTTTTACTTAAAAAATGATTTACATCTGTAACCATAACTTTCAGTAAAAAAGGGATTTTATCGAAAATATTCCCCAATTTTTAAATTCAAATTTAAAAACCAAGTAATAATTCTTTTTTAAGCGAGCCTTTTTTTCTTTAGTTTTGCTAATGTAAGGGTGTGCAAAGCACAACGTTGTACTTGCTTAATTTCTTTAAAGTTTTTGGAATTTATGGAGGAGGAATTATTATGGGAAGAGGTTCAAAGAATCTATCTAAGGGGAACCGTAAGTTAGCCCTCATGCATGAGTCGGAGCGGTTACACTATCGGATGTATAAAGCAGGTCGAACCTGGCTTTTTGCAGGAATCGCGACCTTTTCATTAGGTGCTGTATTACTTGGCACACCAACACAAGCATCTGCTGCAACGCAAGCTGATCCAACGACTGAACAGTCAGCGGCCACAACTGCTAATGATCAGGCTGCTTCAGATACGACAGCAGATCAAGAGGCAGCAACCGCAACTAAAGTCGTCCAGCCGTCAGATTATAAGCCAGCTACTTCAACAACGCCAGCTACTGGAGATATCGATAATCCAGCAAACTACAATGATGATAAAGGCGCTGTTCAAGCTGGTAAAGCTGGCGATGTTTTAACGTCTGGCCCAACAAAACTTGATACTTCGCAAACAGAAGGTAAAGTTGATGTACCAGAAGGCGCAACCACTGAGCCAGACACTTCAGGTGCTTTAATCAAAGGAAGCATGTTTGGTGATGGCTTAAAAACATCGGCAGAAAATAGTGCAACGGCTGGTTTAGGCGGAGACACGCAGAGTGCCGATTCTGGTACAATTGCCGGAGATGCTATTCAAGGTGCTAATGCTGCAACTAACCGGACTAAAGGGGAATATGGTGATCCATATTATACCGGAGTCGCTCAAGTTCCTGATGGTAGTTTTGGCGATGGCTCAATCAGTGCACCAGGCGATCATACAGCTTCGTTAAATGATAATTTGGACATGAAGATTAGTTCTGGCGATCTATCAAGTGATAAAGACAAGACTGATCAAGCAAAAACAATTGATATTATGAACGACCAAGGAGCTGTTTCTTCAGACAGTGATAATCTTCAGCAACGCGCAACAACAATATATGTTGATGGCGTAACTAAGGATTGGGTTAACGTATCGGCACTTGGAAGTGGTCAACAGGGTGCAACGATTGGTGTTCCAGATGCCATTAAGAGTAGTTTATTAGTTGGAACACTTCAAGTTGTTCAGCAAAATGCTGTTGGTATCGTTTTGAAAAATAAAGATACGGGTGAATATTTCCAGATTGTTAACTCTGATTATGGTAATTCAGACGCAAACGGCGGAAATAATCATCCGGAATATGCTGTAGGAACTGATATCGATGGTAAAGCCATTTATACAGCAGTCATGAACGGCCAAATCGTTGAAGATGTTGTTGGGGCAGTTACTAATGGTATCTCCGGTATTAGTGGTATTGGTGGTGACATTGGTAAGTTCTTGATTGGCGATATTCAAAGAAATGACGATGGAACGCCAAAGTTAGACGAGTTTGGACACATTCAAGGTAAATCTTTAATTCCTGAAGAAATTACCGATACTGTCTCATCGATTGTTGCGGATCCAACTAATCTTGGCAATCTTGCGAAAATTCCAGGAGCAGCAACTTCAATCGGGAAACTACTGACAGATGGTACTTTAAGCCTTGATAACATAAAGACGTTTGGGGTCAGTGGTATTGTTGCAACCTTAGTTGATCTTCTTAAGATGGTGGGCGTTGATACAACTGATTTTCAACAGGCATATGGCATCCAGATCGGTCAGATTAATGATCAAATTGACGATTTAAACAAATTTGGCGATCAATTAATGGCGGATGGTGTTAAGGTTACCGCACTAGAAGACGCCAATATTTCTACCCAAGATGGTAAGACTGTTATTTCGGTAAACTCAGACGGTCAAGTCGAAACAGCCAGTGCAATCTTGAATATGGTTAAATCTTATATCACCGGCTGGGTAACCCAGATTAGTAAGTCATTGGACGCAGTTTTTGCAGGTGATCAACCAGTCATAGCGCCAGATGCAAACGATCCTATGCATGCGTTTGATACGAAGAAGCCAATTGATGTTCTGATAAACGATATCAATCATTCATCTATTGGCAGCGGCCTAATTGGTTCAGCGATAACTGGAATTGTTAAAAGTTTGTTCGGGCTAGGTCATGATTTAAATACGAAAGTTATCACCCCTGGAATTAATGGCATTACTGACTGGGTATCAAATGGCTTAGGTGATGCAATTAGCCCATTTATCAGTGGCTCCTTAGGTGGAATTCGTCAAACTGTTGCTGTTCCAGTTAAGTTTACCGATCCTAAACTGGTTGATATGACGACTGGCCAAAGTGCCGTCCCAGGCCAATTTGTAGGTCTTACATTTAACACGGCATCCAAAGTATTCAACGACACTGAAACTGGGGCAACTACAATTGCCTATCAGAACGTTGATAAGACACAATTAAAACAATTATTAGCTGCTGGCACTCCAGCGGGGTCAACAATCCCACAGAGTGCAACGGACTATGCGCACCAAGTTGATAACGCCGTTAATGCGTCACAATATGATGTCGATAAAGCGGTTATTGGTCTTGGTGGTCACATTCTTGATCAACGTTTGGCAGGAAACTTAACCTTAAGTCAAAATGTAACCGGAACCACTGCAGCTAAATCAGTTACTGATGCTGCAGTTGCCACCGATGCTGCTAAAGCACTTAATGATGCATTGAAAGCTGGAACGGCTGCAAGTTCAGTTACTGTCGCACCTGGTACGGGCGTTATTGCTAACGGCCTCGACAGCACAGGACAGTCCAAGGGATTGGATCTGAGTGGTTTAACGGCTGATGACTTCAATATTGATACTGGCAAAGCAACGTTAGAGGATGGTGTCATTACAGTACCATTTACCTACAACTCTACATCTGGTACTGAAGGTGTTGCCGCGGCCTTGGATAAATTATCGACTGACCAGAACAATAAATTTGTTGGTCCTCAGTATCTTCTCGTTGATCCTAGCGTCGATGGAACTCAAGTAGTTGGGAAAATTTTGCTGACTGCTACTGATGCCACTCCAAATACTGACGAAACTATCAGTTACAAAGTTCAGGCAGCTGATGATTCTGGGAAAGCTTTCAAGGACCTAACGACTAATCCAACAACGCCATCAGTTTCTACGCCAAAAGTAACAGTGACAATTAAGGATGGTACCCTTGATGCTGTTGATGCTGGAGAAGTAACTAAGGATCAAGACGGACAGACGGTTGACTTATCTCTTAAAGGATTGCCTCAAACGGTTACTGTGGCAATTGATAATGGTACTACAACTACCACGACAGTTTACACAGTGCCAACTAAGGATTCTGAAACTCTCAAGGATGGGACCACTTACCTTGTTAAATACACTAAAGGGACGTCAACAGATTCTACCGATACGCCAACTGACAACCAGGGTGAAGTTAAATACACCATCGTAGCCGTTGGTGAAAATCCTAACAGTGATGGCACGCCAGGCGCAATTATCCCACTGACTGATTTCAATGCGGATCAAAATACTGATTTATCAGGTGTACCTGGATCGGTCATTACTGGAAACCTTAAAGACAGTTACAAAGATGCTGATGGGAATACTTGGTACAAACCAGCTAACCTATCAAGTTATGTTGTACCTAAGGCTGGCGGAACAATTCAAGTATTGTATACCGATAAAGATACAACTGGTGATGTAGGACAAACGGGTGAACCTTCATGGAAGATCGTTGACGGCAAGTTAGTTGTCGACGATGGTAATGGGCACACATTAACCATTGATCCAAATAAAGTAGGCTCAAATGGCAGTGGTCAACCTATCATTATTATTGATAGCGGTAACACTAACTACTACCCTAACGGTGGTAATGGTGGCGCTGATTCAAACGGTTCTGAAACGCCAGGAAATAATGGGGCAAATGGCCCAATTACAGTCGTATTACCAGGTCAAGATGGTAACAATGCCGGCACTAAGGTGACTAAGAATTCTGATGGCTCATTAACCTTCACCTTCCCAGATGGCACCACCGACACTGTCCAACCGGGTGACGCAACTGACCACACTGATCCTAATGGTGGTTCATTCAAGGTTAACCCAGATGGTACAATCACCTTCACTGATGGGGCCGGTAATAGTTACACCATCGATCCAAACAATAAGACGAATGGCACCACTCAACCAGGCAGCAAGATTACTAACGTTGTGTTACCTGGTAAAGATGGCACCGATGGTAAAAACGGTACTGATCAGACCATGATGATTGAGAAGACACCTAATGGTGATATTGTGCTCCACTTACCAGATGGTTCTACTCAAACGATCACGTCAGACAAACCGGGTACTTTGCCAGATGGTTCAAGTGTTGTTATTAACCCAGATGGGACAATTACAATCACTGATCCTAGCGGCAAGACACAAACCATTGATCCTGATAAAGGAAATACGTTACCTACTGGCAACAATGGCAGCGGTCAAACCACAGTAACGCCAGTGGATACTGATGGTGACGGTGTTGCAGATGGCTTCGAAATTACAGTGGGTACTAACCCGTCAGCTGTAGATACTGATGGCGATGGCGACACTGATCTTCAAGAAATTCTGAACGGCACTAACCCTAAGGATCCTAGTTCAAACGTTAAGACGCTTGGTAACGGTAATAATGGTAGTGCCTCCGGTCCAATTAACATTTACATTAATGGTGGTTCTGTAAGTACTGGTGGCTCAAACGGTACGGATGGGACGAACGGTTCTACTGCAGTGCAGCCAATCATCGTTACGATTCCAGGTGAAAAGGGCGCGGATGGCAAAGATGCTGGCACAATTGTTACTAAGAACAGTGATGGTTCATTAACCTTCACGTTCCCAGATGGTACAACGCAAACTGTTCAACCAACTGATCAGACTGACCACACAACTCCTAATGGAACGAACTTTAAGGTCAACCCAGATGGCACGATTACCTTCACTGATGGTACAGGCAACAGCTTCACGATTGATCCAAACAAGGAGAAGGGTGCCACTGTTGAACCTGGTAGCAAGACCACTGTTCTGGTCATTCCAGGTCAAAACGATTCAAATGGTGAAAATACTCCTGATCAAATTGTGACCGTTGAAAAAGGTAAAGATGGTACGCTTACGTTGCACTTCCCAGATGGCACAACTAAGACGGTTCAACCAGGTGATACCGGAGAATTACCAGATGGTACGAAGTGGGTTGTTACGCCAGAAGGCTTAATTACCTTCACAACTCCTGATGGCAAGACTTACACAGCTGATCCTGATAAAGGAACGACCAACAATGTCACGATTAACAATGTTGGCGGCGGTACAACTGGCAACAGCGCTGATGTTGATGGCGACGGTATCCCAGACAACCTCGAAAACATCTTGGGAACCAACCCATCAAACAAGGATACTGATGGTGACGGCGATTCTGATTTGCAAGAAATGATGAATAACACCAATCCTAAAGATCCTAACTCAAATCTTAAGACTATTGGGAATGACAATAAGGGCACGGACGGAACTGACGGCACCAACGGCACTGATGGTCAGAACACGGTTACACCAATCGTTGTTTCTATCCCAGGTAAGGATGGCAAAGATGCCGGTGCTACGGTTACGAAGAACCCAGATGGCTCTGTAACCTTTACGTTCCCAGATGGTTCAACACAAACTGTCCAGCCAGGTGACAACAAAGAAAAGACCAACCCAGCAGGTGGTAGCTTCGTTGTTAACCCAGATGGAACCATTACCTTTACGGATCCGAGTGGCAAGACTTACACGATTGATCCGAATACCGACAAAGGTGCAGGCACAACTACTGCTCAACCAGGCAGCAAGACAACGGTTGTGGTCATTCCTGGTCAAAATGGAACTGATGGCACTAACACGCCAGACCAAGTTGTGACCGTTGAAAAGGGAACTGATGGCACACTCACACTTCACTTCCCAGATGGGACGACTAAAGTTGTTCACATTAACGATACGGATACCTTACCAGGTGGCGGTAGCTACGTTGTTAATCCAGATGGAACCATTACCTTTACTAACCCAGATGGTTCAACAAGCACGATTGACCCAAGTAAGGGCACTACTCACAACGTAACCATTAATACTGGTACTGGCAATGTAGGTAATGCTGTGGACACCGATGGCGATGGTATTCCAGATAGCTTTGAAACCAAGATTGGTACCAATACTGCCAAGACTGATTCTGACGGTGATGGTGATACTGATTTCCAAGAAGTTCTAAACCACACGAATCCGTTAGATCCAGCTTCTAACTTGAAGAGCCTTGAAAACGGCGGTAAGGATGGCTCAACAAGTACAACAACCACTACGACTACTACGACGATTAACAACGTTCCAGGTCAAGACAGTGGTGTCAAAGCAACTAAGAATCCTGATGGTTCAATTACCTTCACATTCCCAGATGGCTCAACTCAAACCGTTCAACCAGGAGATTCAACTCAACCTGATGCAAATGGCGGTTTCTTCAAGGTAAACCAAGATGGCACAATCACCTTCACTGATGGTAATGGTAACAGTTACACGATTGACCCTAACAAAGGGACAACCACTAACCCAATTATTGTGACTATTCCAGGTCAAGATGGTGGTGTCAAAGCTACTAAGAACCCAGATGGCTCAATTACCTTTACGTTCCCAGATGGGACAACCCAAACGGTTCAACCTGGTGACGCAACGAAGCCTGATGGCAATGGTGGTTCATTCAAGGTCAACTCCGATGGCACTATTACCATTACGAATCCAGATGGTAGCAACTACACCTTTGATCCGAATAACGGACAAGACACACCAACACAACCAGGTAGCAAGTCGACAGTTATCGTTTTGCCAGGTAAAGATGGCGCAACTAGTGTTGTGACTGCTGAAAAGACACCAAACGGTGATATTATTCTCCACTTGCCGGACGGTTCTACCCAGACAGTTGAACCAGGTAAGGGCGGCACTTTACCAGATGGGACTACGTACACCTACAATCCAGATGGTACCTTCACCTTTACGACACCAGATGGTAAGACGGTTACGATTAATCCTGATAACGGCACAAGTGGGTTAACGACCTCTACAAGCACTACCACTAATACAACCAACAATGGTGGTACGACTAACAACACGACCAATAACTACTACGGTACAAATGGTCCTGCAACTACGACTATCACATTGCCGGCTGGCAAGGACGGTGTTTCGCACACAATCACTTACACTAAGAACCCTGATGGGACGGCAACTATCACCACTCCTGATGGCAAGACAAAGACTGTTCAACCAGGTGACACTGGTACTTTACCAAACGGTGGAACTTACACAGTGCTTCCTGATGGGTCGTTAAGCATTTCAAACCCAGAGGGCACTACGACAATTATCAATCCAGGTAATGGTACAAATGGGTCAACTACCACCAACGGTAATGACGTTGATACAGATGGTGACGGCATTCCAGATAGCTTTGAAACTAAGGTGGGTACTGACATTAACAATATTGATACTGACGGTGATGGCGATACCGATCTGAAAGAAGTTTTGAACGGAACTAATCCATTAGATCCAAACTCAAACTTCGAGAACCCTGGCAACGGTGGTTCAGATACTAATAACGGTGGCAGCACGGGTCAACCAATCACGATCAACATTCCAGGTCAAACTGGCGCGCCAACGGTTACCAAGAACAGTGACGGTTCATTAACCTTCACGTTCCCAGATGGCTCAACCCAAACCGTTCAGCCAGGTGACGGAAAAGATCATGACAACCCAGCCGGCGGAACCTTCAAGGTCAACCCAGACGGGACGATCACTTTTACTGATGGTGACGGTAACAGCTACACGGTCGATCCAAATAACAAGACCAATGGCACGACCCAACCAGGCAGCAAGATCACTAACATTGTTCTGCCAGGCAAGGACGGTACCGATGGTAAGGATGGTGCTGACCAAACTGTCATGATTGAGAAGCTCCCTAATGGCGATGTTATTCTCCACTTCCCAGATGGGACGACTCAAACCGTTCAACCAGGTAGCGAAGGTAAATTGCCAAACGGTACGACCTGGATCGTCAATCCAAATGGGACGATTACCTTCACGACACCTGATGGTAACCAGTCAACCTTTGATCCTAACAAGGGTGAGACGACGCCAACCAACACCAATAATGGTGGCGGATCAACGACCAATACGATTGATACTGATGGTGATGGCATTCCGGATAACTTTGAAGTCACAGTTGGCACAAATCCGAAGAATGGTGACACGGATGGCGATGGCGACACTGATCTTCAAGAAATTCTGAACGGCACGGACCCAATGAATCCAAACTCGAACTTCAAGAATCCTGGTAACGGTGGGTCATCCTCAACCAACACTGTTCAACCAATTGTGATTACTCTGCCAGGTCAAAATGGTGGCATCAACGTAACGAAGAACTCTGATGGCTCATTGACCTTCACCTTCCCAGATGGCAGCAAGGAAACGGTCCAGCCTGGTGACAACTCAAGCAAGACCAACCCAGCCGGTGGCAGCTTCGTTGTTAACCCAGATGGAACAATTACTTTCACTGGTGAAGATGGTTCAACTTACACCATTGATCCAAGTAAGATTGGCGGTCAACCAACTGCTGGTGACAGCAAGACCACAGTTATCGTCATTCCAGGTCAACCTGGTAAGGACGGTCAGCCGGGTGCTAACACTATCGTAACGGTTGAGAAGACGACTGATGGCAGTACCATTATCCACATGCCAGGTGGCACGACTAAGGAAGTGAAACCTGGCGATACTGGAGAATTACCAAATGGTACCCAGTATATTGTCAATGAAGATGGCTCAATTACCTTTACCAATCCAGATGGCTCCACTACAACGGTTGATCCTAAGGATGGTAATCAAGGCAACATCTTTATCAACCCTAACGGTGGCGATAACCAAGGAACAGCTAAGACGACCGTAGTCTTTGTGCCAGGTAAGGATGGTAACGGCGGCATCATTATTAACGTAACGAAGCAGCCTAACGGTGACATTATTATCACTAACCCTGATGGCAGTCATCAGACTGTTCAACCAGGTGATACTGGTGAATTACCAAACGGTGCAACCTTTAAAGTTAACGAAGATGGCACGATTACCATTACTAACCCAGATGGCTCACACTTCACCATCGATCCTAACAAGGGAGCCTCATCAACTGTTAATAACAATGGCGGTGACATTTACTACATCACTAACAATTACGGTTCGGATGGCTCAAAGGGCACGACTATTACGTTGCCAGGTGGCGATGATGGTAAGGGTACAACAATCACTTATACTAAGAACCCTGATGGCACGTATACTTTGACCACGCCAAATGGTTCAAACACGCTTCAACCTGGTGATAAAGGAACTTTGCCAAATGGTAATACGTATGTTGTGACGCCAGATGGTTCGTTGAATATCACTGACAAGGATGGTAAGACAATTGTTGTGACTCCTGGTAATGGTGGTTCGATTGACGGAAAAGATCACGATGTCATCGTTAACATTACGGTTAACGGCGGTGATACGACCTCAACAGCTATCAACACACCAGCCGGTAACTACACTGTTGGTAAGAATAGCAATGGCACATATGTCATTACTGGACCAGATGGAAAGCCTGTCGACAACATCAAACCAGGCACTGGTGGGACCTTACCAAAGGGTGGCAGTTACACCACAACGGATACTCAAGTTGTTATTACCCAGCCAGATGGCCACACACTGACAATCAACTTCCCTAAAGGTGGGAGCACTACTCCTGATGATAATAATACCGGCAATGGTGGTCCAGCAACCTCAATACCAGATAATGGTGGTCCAGCAACTACAACACCAGATACTGGAAATGGTACGCCAACCACGGGCACTGGTACCCCAACGACCAATGCTACTCCTGAAGGGGGTACCGCAACGACAACCACTAACAACAATGGCGGTGGCGAGACTAATATCTCAACTGGCGAAGGAACTGTTGTTCAAGGCGACGCTACTGGCACTGATCAGGGTGGAGTCGACGGTACCACTGAAGCAACTGCAGGCGGCTCAGTCGTTCAAGGAACTTCAAATGGTTCAAATGGTGAAGCAACTGTTGCTGAAGGTGCAAACGTAAATGGTGCTAATGAGACCAGCCAGGCAGCTGATAAGAGTGCCTTACCGCAAACGGATGAAAAACCAGTTGAAGGTATTGCTGCTCTTGGATTGTTAGGCGGACTCGTTTCACTGTTAGGTTTAGCCGGAGCAAAGAAACGTCGTAAGGAACTTTAGAACTAGATTAGTTATCCCCGTTTAAATTTCTCCCTCATTATTTAAACGACGAAGGCTCGTATACGTGATTACGTATGCGAGCCTTTTAGTTTGCCGGAAACGTTATTGAAAAAAGAGGAGGTATCGTGCATTCACGCACGATACCTCCTCTTGTGCTAACTATATTAGTCAGCCGAAAATTTAAGCGAAACAGCAACTTTTTTCATTGCTTCAATACTCTTACTGATAACGGTGATGAGATCATCTATTGGAGAGGCTGCTTGAGTAGTTAGCCAATCGATAATTGTACCGATTAATCCACAAGAAGCGAATCCAACTGCGGCCCGATATTTCACATTAGACGTGTCAACGTGTTCTGCGTCTAAGACTGAATAGACGATTAGTGTATTCATCCGTTTAAGCGACTCAAGATTATCACCATGACTAGTTAAAGCCTCGAACAGTTGCTGATTATCAACGACGAATATGACGATTTGCGCTGCTAGTGGCGCAAAATTGCTGTCCCCATCACGCGGATAGTACCGTTTAAAAATCCCCGTGAGCTGATTAACGACATCAGCCACGACTGAATCATATAGATCGTAGACATCCTTATAGTGAATGTAAAAAGTACCTCGACCAATGTCACTAGCTCTAGCAAGCTCAGCAACAGTAATCTTATCAATTGGTTTATCTTGCAATAATTTAACAAGCATCTTTTTCAATTGACGCTGGGTCTTTTTTGTTCGACGATCTGGTTGATCACTCTGCTTAGAAACCATTCTGCGGCCTCCTCTAAGTCGAGCTATCACCCGATTACCCCCTCTATAATTACTGGACAATATAAGTTGATTTGTCTATTAATAGACTCACCGAAAACTTCTGCGTATTGTACAGAAACTATACCTCTATTATATTAGAGATAATAATAAATACAACACATTTACCAGATTATTGTAAGCGTTTTCTGACTGTTTGACATTTTGTATTTAAGAGTTAGGTATCAAAGCGTGGATAACTGCGGGGGTTATCAAGCTTTTGGGGGGAATAGGTTTATGGATTATTTAGCTTTTTTGGAGAAGGATGAACAGACCAAACTGTCTATTTTAGCCATGTTGGCAGAGAATGACACACACGTTATTCAATCAAAACAGGTACTAGACCAATTATCACTGACACGCTACAAATTTAATCAATTAGTCGAAACACTGATCAAAGAACTGAAGCAAATTAAAAGCTGTTATTTCCAGTTAACGATTAAAGATGGTCAGCTGGTGTCAGAGCATATCGATTATTCAATTTATCAACAGATGCGGTTACTGTACTTAAAGCAATCACCACGGTTCCAGGTCTTTGAGTATGAGTATATTAACTCGTATCAAGAATCACGACAGAAATTTTTAGCCGATCATTATTTAAGCCAGTCAAAGTATTATTCATTGCGGGGGCAAGTTGAAAATCTCCTTGATAACCAAGATTTGATGCAAGCCAGACAACAAGGGGGCGGCCTGCATCCCGAATTAGTTGAGCGGGCAAGAATAACCAGCGTTTACTACCACTATTTTAACGGTATTGAAGATCCATTTCCTGAACTCAAGAAAGAAACATCCCAATTTTGCAATTTCTTATGTATGACTTTTGGTCTGTCCTTGACGCCAAGTGAACGGCTGAAGTTACGGATGTTCTTCCAGGTTCAAGTTAAGCGGATGGCCGGACGTCACTTTCTGAATCTTCATGACTTAGCAACGTGGCAACACGACGCCCGGTTACCGTTTTTGAAAAATTATTACTTAAAAAACGTTAAGAATAGCGACGAAGCGGACGTTGATTCGGAAATGTGTTACCTGTTTCTATTTTTAAAGAGTCAGCGAATCGTGAAGTCGGTGCCGGTTAAGTTAAGCGCCCAGATTCAGCAGCAGTATAGTCGAATTAACCAGAAATTCAAATCTGCTTTAAGCAAAACACCGGTCTTAAATCAGCAGCTTTTTTCAGAAGTTCAGCAAGAACAAGTTTCCCAACATTTAGCTAGCTTAACGATTTGGCTGATGATTTTTGACTACTTCGAATTAACTGAAATTAGCCCTTCTGAAAAGCCTGACATTCAGCAGAGTTTTCCAGCGTTAGCAGTGTTGGGCAAACAGCTAGTTAAAATTGCTACAGAGACGTTTAACCTACACCTTGAGCCTGAAGTACAAGCTAGATTGCTCAAATGTTATATTAAGAGCCTGATCGACGGTATTCCAAGTGACGTCATCCAAGATAACGTCACCATTTGTGTGGATTTTGTTAATAGCATCGTGCCGATGGATTATTTTGCCAAATTGCTGACGGTTAATCTCGGCAATGGCATCTCGTTAACCAACCAATTAAGCAGTGATGTGGATATCTTTCTTTCCGATATTTTTGTTTCGAGTATTAAAGATATTCCTCAGGTCACTTGGCTAAATCCATTAAATTCTTCAAACTGGAAATTGCTGCAGAAAACTATAGCGGAAGTTAAACAAACGAAGCTGCAACAATTCCTAGAAGCAAGCTAGATGAGTAACTGATACTTAAGCGTCCCCATTGATTTTAGTGCAGGACATTTGGGGCTATCCGTAGTAAATGGCTGTAAACACTTGACTTATTTCAGTAAACTCGTTTTAATGGGAATGAGTAACATCGAATTTAATAAACATTGTGGTCTGGGGTGCTAGTGATAGCTGAGAGATACCCAAATAACCTGATGCAGTTCGTACTGCCGTAGGGAGCGCCATGTTAGTCGAACAGACTACCAGTCCATTTGAGAATCATTCAAGTGGACTTTTTTATTTGCTGAGCGACCAGTCACAGTGTTGGCTTGGAGGAACGAAACATGCAAGTAGCAACGGTTATCAAGAACGGTTTGATCGTCACGCCAACGGGTGTGGTGAACGGTGATTTAGCGATTAAAGATGGCAAAATTGTGGCCATTGGTGAAGGCTCATTATCAGCCAAAGAAGTCATTGATGCACAGGGACAGTTGGTTTTACCGGGAATGGTGGATGCACATGTCCACATCAACGAACCGGGGAGAAGTAACTGGGAAGATTACCATACTGGCAGTCAGGCGCTGGCGGCTGGTGGGACGACTAGTATGGTCGTCATGCCGTTAAATGCCTTACCTGCTCGTACGACTGCGGCTGAATTTAACCGTCACCGTTTGATTGCTGAGGGACAGTCCTACATTGATTTTGCGTTGTATGGTGGCCTGGTTCCGGGTAATCAAGCTGATATTGGTCCAATGGCAGAGGCGGGTGCAGCCGGGTTTAAAGCCTTTATGGCGACTACCGGCAGTGATGAACCAGGTGATTTTCATAACGTTGATGATTATGATTTGTACCGGGGCATGCAGGCCATTGCCAAAACTGGTTTACGGCTGTCACTTCATGCCGAAAATGCCGTGCTGACTGATCGACTGGCAGCGGATGAGATTGCCCACCACCACACGGATATTCAGGCTTATATTGATTCAAGGCCGCCAATGGTGGAAGTGGAAGCTGTTCGGCGGGCACTGTATTTAGCAAAACAAACGGGCTGTAAACTGCATTTTGTTCACCTTTCAACCGGCGAGGCTGTGCGTGAAGTTCAACGTGCACAAGCGGCGGGGCAGGATGTGACCTGTGAAACCTGCGTTCACTATTTGGCATTGAATACGGACGATTTTAAGCAAATTGGCCCACTAGCCAAATGTTCACCCGTGTTGCGGACACCTGAAATTCAGGATGATCTATGGCGGGAAGTTCAAGCTGGTCACGTCAATGCGGTCACTTCTGACCATTCACCAGCTCCCGCTGAAATGAAAGCCAATCCCAATGACAATATCTTTGAAGTTTGGGGCGGTATTAGCGGTGCTCAAAATAATTTAGACCTCTTCTATGACGTCGCGGTTAAATCTGGCCGGTTAAGTATTCAGCAATTTGTACAGCTAACCGCCGCGGGTCCGGCTAAGCTGTTTGGTCTAAAAAGCAAGGGTGAACTTAGAGTTGGCGCGGATGCTGACGTTGCCTTCTTGAATCCTAATCAAAGTTATACGCTTCGTGCAGAGGACTTGTATTACAAAGATAAACTTTCGGCTTACGTGGGCCGACATATTAATTGCCGGGTGACAAGGACGTTGCTACGAGGAAAGACGATTTTTGAACTTGGACAGGGGTTTGATGATCAGCCTAACGGTAAGTTTCTGACGAATGAGCATGTGGCGGAGGGCGTAAGATGACACCGCAAACGATCGCACAGCAGGCAAATCAGACAGTCGCAGATGACTTGAAGCCGATCGCTGATAACGACCGCCGGGTAGGCGTGCTGGCTTACATGGCGATGTGGCTTGGCGATGGTTTTAATATTGGTAACATTACGCTGGGGTCATCGATTGTCGTCGCTGGTGTCGCAACGATGAATCTGCTCCAAACAATGGTGGCATCAGGTATTGCCATCATCATCATTTCCTTGATTTTTACCCTCAATGACCGCTTTGGTTACCGAACTGGTGCACCGTATGTGATTCAGCTTCGACTATCATTTGGTGTAAAGGGGGCCAAACTAGCCAGTTTATTTCGTGGAATCCCCGCCATTGTGTGGTTTGGTTTTCAATCCTGGACTGGCGCACTGGCACTAAATCAAATTGGGCTGACGCTATTTCACTTAACTCGTAACCATACGTTTGAGTGTTTCTTAATCCTGCAAATCGTCCAGGTCGTCATGGCACTGTGGGGCTTTCGGTCGATCAAACTGGTCACGGGCTTTATCGCGGCAGTTGTGATGGTTGCTATGTTAGGCGTATTTGTCATCTTGGTGACGCAGCATCAAACTGTCATTCAGCAGCGATTGATGGCTCCTGCAGGCTCGTGGGGATTACCCTTCTTCGGTTTCATTGTCGCCTTTTTAGGGAACTACACCGCTATCTTTGAATCCGCCGCGGACTATTCCCGTGAGCTGAAGCCCAATTTGAGTGACCAAAAACGAGGGTTGCTGTACCTCGTCCCGATTGGACTGGCATATGGCATGACCATTTTAACGGGCGCCATGTTAGCCGTCGTGACTGGAATCGCAAGTCCCGTGACGGCCATGGCCCATTTATTGAATAGCAGCTGGATGACGGTGATGGTGTCATTTTTCATCGTTTTAGGCACCGTGACCACCAATACGGTTGCCAATATCATGCCGCCAACTTATATGCTGACTTCGTTACTGAAAATGCCGCAGCAGTTAGCCACGACAATTGTCGGTCTTTTAGCGGTGGCTACTTGTCCGTGGTTATTAGTGCAGGATAGTTCAGCGCAGGGGTTAGCCGTCTTTATCCACCTGTATTCGATTTTCTTAGGGCCAATGACCGCGATTATCCTCATCGAGTATTACTGGCACCGGCATCAACACATTGATCTGACGGCATTGTATGACGATCGTCAGCAGCCGAAGTTTACTTGGCGAGCACCGCTAGCACTGGTAGTGGGGGCGGTTTCAGCAGCCTTTCTCGTTAATTTATCGTGGTTTGTGGGATTCTTTGTTGGCGGGCTGATTTATTGGCAGCTTGGTATCAGCAAAACAGTTCAGAGGGATGTTAAATTTTAACCATCAAAAAACCGATTTCCTAGATGATTAGGAAATCGGTTTTTTTTGTGAGGCAACGTTATTCTGCTTTGTGGATTTTACCCGTGTATTGGTCGACATCGATTCGGATGACGCCCACATAAGCCAAATCTTGATCAGTGATTTCACCCGGCATCTCGTGGCCAATCACATGTTTTAGCAGTAGTCGCAAGGCATGTTCTTTTTCTTTAGGATCTGAAATTAAGGTTGCCTTACCAGTCCCTAAAACGCTTCTGTAAAAGTAGCCAAATTCACGCAGGGGTAAGTTCCCTTTAGGCGCATCCAGACTGGAATCCGCAATGATGCTAAAGGAAACTTCAGGGTTAGCCGCAATTAAAGCACGCTTTTTACCCGTTGAGGCACCGTGGATGTAAAGGACCAGGTGATGATCTTTAACTTCGTAAGTAAAATTGGTTGGGACAACGTAGGGTGCCGGAAAATCGATAATTCCTAGGTTAACAATTTTTGCCTTATCAATAATCTCTAGTTTGGTAGCTTCATCAGTAATTTCACGATCAGAACGTCTCATCATTCAGCCTTCATTCATTATTATTTAATTTCAGTATAGAATAACTCATACCGTTAGTATAGCGTGAATGGACTAAATTCATTCGATATGATAAATATAAGATGAGCGGGTTGACATTTTTATCTAATGAGTTTACCATTTAACCCATAATATGAAAAACAGATTAGAAGATGAGTAACGTTCTCAACTTTAATGAGAGAGCTGCGGTTGGTGAAAAGCAGTAAAGGGCGAGCGTGAAGATGGTCTTCTACGAAATAGGGTACTCGAACAATCGCAAGAGTATCATGGGTGTGCCCATTACAGCACGCGGGTATCAAAGGTACCCAGTGAGGAAACCGGTGTGAGCTGGTTTCAAATTAAGGTGGTAACACGAGAAATCGTCCTTATCTTCGCGTAAATGCGGGGGTGGGGGCGTTTTTTTGTAAGGTGCGGAGCCTGGCAAGGTGCGGAACCTGGCGTTAAGAGACTGGAGCCTAAGGGGCTGGCAACAAAAACCCCGAACTTGGGTTTTAGTTGTTAGCCCCTTAGGTGCAAGTCTTTGCCAGGAGTAGCCCAATTAGTCTACATAACAGCAATGCACAATCACCGTAAAAACCATCCAAGAAAGGAGAGACCCACAGTGACTAAAATCTACTACCTACATTGTCATAAGATTTCAACTGCCAGTTTCTTACTTGGTGACGGCATTGATGGGCAGGTCATGTGCCTACTGGTCAATGATTAACCTATTCGCAATTAAATCATGAATAAAGATAAGGGAGACTTGATATATGACAACAACTATTATTGGCTATCCACGAATTGGTAGCCACCGAGAATTGAAATTTGCCGTTCAAAAGTACTTTAAAAAAGAAATCACGGCCAGAGAATTGGCGCAAACCGCTGCAGAGTTACGTCAACAGAACTGGCAGACAATCAGTGATGCCGGTATCGACCAATTAGTTTCAAATGATTTCTCATACTACGACACAACTTTGGATACTGCTAATTTACTGAACATTATCCCAAAGCGGTACAAGGAATTGAATTTATCACCATTGGATGAATACTTCGCCCAAGCGCGTGGCTATCAAGGTGATAAGGGTGATGTGACCGCGTTAAGTATGAAAAAGTGGTTCAATACGAACTATCATTATTTAGTACCGGAATTTGAAGATGACACCGAAGTGAAACTAGTGGGCACCAAGATTTTTGACGAATATCAGGAAGCTAAAGATCAAGGCTACCAAACCCGGCCAGTTATTCTTGGCCCTTATACATTACTACAGTTAGGTGCTTTTGAAGGCCAAAAGAAAGCCACTGATTTTACTAAAGCTATTGTCAGTGCTTACGAAGCCATTTTTGAAAAATTAGCTAGCCTAGGTGCTGAATGGATTCAGTTAGACGAGCCTCAACTGGTTAAGGATCAATCAGAAGCTGATTTGGAACTCTTTACTGACCTCTACAAACCACTATTGAGTAACAAGCATGGCTTGAAAGTGCTAGCACAGACTTACTTTGGTGATGTTCGCGACAGTTATGACTTGTTGACCTCGTTAGATTTTGATGGTCTTGGGTTAGACTTCCATGAAGGTGACGAAAGCCTGAAGTTAGTTCAGTCAAAAGGGTTCCCTGAAGACAAGGCCCTATATGCGGGCGTCATCAATGGTAAGAATATCTGGAAGGCCAACTACGATCAAAAACTCGATTTAATCCATAAGTTACCTAAGACCAACATTGTGCTTAACACGTCATGTTCATTGCTCCACGTCCCATATACTTTGGAAAATGAACCGCAATTAGATGAGAAATACAAGAAGTACCTTTCATTTGCCAAAGAAAAACTTACTGAACTGGTCGATCTTGACCATATTCTTGGCGGTTCAGGCGACGATGCGCTGAAGACCAACGAAGCGCTGTTTGCTAAGCCTCGTTATGAAGAAAATCAAGCGATTATTGATAAAGTTGCTTCATTAAAAGAGAGTGACTTCAAGCGTGAACCTTCATTTGCTGAACGGGCAGCCATTCAAAAGAAAGAATTTGATTTGCCGGAATTACCGACGACCACGATTGGTTCCTTCCCACAGACTCGCGAAGTTCGGCGCAACCGTGCGAAGTACAAGCGTGGGGAAATTACCAAGGAACAGTATGATCAATTTAACCGCGACAAAATCAAAGAGTGTGTTGAGTTCCAAGAAAAAATTGGGCTGGATGTCTTGGTACACGGTGAATACGAACGCAACGACATGGTTGAATACTTCGGTGAAAAACTGGACGGCTTCCTGTTTACCAGTAACGCTTGGGTTCAATCATATGGGACCCGCTGTGTGAAGCCACCAATCATCTGGGGTGATGTTAGCCGCAACGCGCCAATCACTGTTGCTGAATCAGTTTACGCGCAAAGTCTGACTGACAAGCCGGTGAAGGGGATGCTGACTGGTCCAGTAACGATCTTGAACTGGTCGTTCCCTCGTGAAGACATCTCCAAGAAAGAAAGTACCCTGCAGATTGCCTTAGCGATTCAAGAAGAAGCCCTGGATTTGGAAAAGAACGGCATTAAGATTATCCAAATTGATGAAGCTGCTTTGCGTGAAAAATTACCACTGCGGAAATCAGATTGGTACAGCCGTTACCTTGATTGGGCTATTCCAGCATTCCGCCTAGTTGGCAGCAAAGTGCAGCCAACGACCCAGATTCATACGCACATGTGCTACAGTGAATTTGGCGATATTATTGACGCTATCGATGCCATGGATGCCGATGTCATTTCATTTGAAGCCTCCCGTGCGGACTTAACGTTATTGGATACGCTCCAAAAGTCTCATTTTAAGACCCACGTTGGTCCTGGTGTTTACGATATTCACTCACCACGGATTCCATCTGAAAATGAAGTTGCTGGTACGATTCATAAGATTTTGAAGAAGGTACCGTTACAAAACGTCTGGATCAACCCAGATTGTGGACTGAAGACACGGGGAACAACAGAAACCACAGCTAGTCTGGAAAACGTCGTTGCAGCAACGAAGGAAGTTCGCAAGGAACTCGCACATGAAGGTCGTTGATTGTTTCAAAGAACGACCCGTGATCTCGTTCGAAATATTTCCGCCACGGCCAAACGCCAGTGAAAAGGCCATCGAGCGGTTCTATGACAACCTTGATGTGTTAGCCAGTTTAAAGCCAGCCTACATCAGTGTGACGTATGGTGCGGGTGGTAGCGACAACAAGTCTGGGACGTTGGCTTTATGCTGTTACATTAAGCAGCATTATGGTATCGAAGTTGTCCCGCATATTCCCGGTATCAACTTCACGAAATCGGCCGTTAAAGCCTATTTGGCAGATCTGAAAGCAGCCGACATTGAAAATATTTTAGCGCTGCGAGGGGACTTACCAGCGGATGGTAAGTCTCAGGGTGATTTTCAATACGCGAGCGATTTAGTCAGTGAAATTAAACGTGATGGTGATTTCAATATTCTGGGGGCCTGTTATCCAGACGTACACCCAGAAGCTAAAGATAGCGTAGAAGATATTAAAAATTTGAAGTGCAAAATCCACGCAGGTGTGTCGCAGTTGATCACCCAGCTATTCTTTGAAAATGAACACTATTATCAATTCTTAGAACGTTGTGAATTGGCGGGTATTGACGTTCCGGTGCAAGCCGGAATCATGTCAGTGGTCAATGAACGCCAAATCAGGCGGATGGCAACTATGAACGGTGTCGGCTTACCGCCAAAGTTCTTAAGAATGATGAATCATTACCAGGATAATCCAATTGCAATGAGGGATGCAGGCACGGCCTACGCCATAGATCAAATCGTGGATCTATTGTCAGAGGGTGTGGATGGCATCCATCTCTATACGATGGATAATCCCGTCGTTACCCAGAGAATTTGTGGCGCGATTGAAACGCTGATTTAGAACAAGGTGTGAAGCGAGGCGGTTAAAGAGCGGAGTGTAAGGGGCTAACATCGAAATCCCCGAACTTGGGATTTGGTTGTTAGCCCCTTACATGCAGCTCTTTGCCGAGCGGAACCCAATTAGAACAAGGTGCGAAGCCAGACGGTTAGAGACTGGAGCCTAAGGGACTTGCAACGTAAACCCTGGGTTTGGGCTTATGTGGTAAGTCCCTTAGGTGCAAGTCTCTGTCTGGAGTAGCCTGATTAGGAAAGGTGCAGCTCTCTGCCGAGCGGAACCCAATTCAGCAAAATAAACTCAGCACGCAAAAGGCATCGCTATCCAGAGAGGTAGCGGTGCCTTTTTAGTGGTGAACTTGTCAGCGTCAATTGATTCGCACTAATTTTGTTGTATAATATTGGTACGTATAAATTAAGTGAGGAGTTCACTGATGACTAAGAATATTGAATTAGAACATATGCTGAATGGTGAATTGTACCACCAAACACCTGAATTACTGGAAATTCGGATGAAGACACGAGACTTATTGTTTGAGTATAACCACTTAAACTACCGTGATCTACCAAGCCGCAAACGGATTTTAAAAGAGATGTTTGGCAAAGTAGGTCAAGAGTATTTCATTGAATTACCTTTCCATACTGATTATGGCTTTAACGTTAAAATTGGCGAGAATTTTTTTGCTAATAATAATTTGACGTTACTTGATCCGGCAACTATTGAAATCGGCGACAACGTTTTGATTGCGCCTAATGTCGGTATCTATACTGCTGGTCATGCGTTAGACCCAGCATTGCGGGTTCAGGCGCACGCTGAATATGCGATTCCAGTCAAGATTGGTAATAACGTTTGGATCGGTGCCGGTGTAACGGTCTGCCCAGGCGTGACGATTGGTGATAACAGCGTGATTGGTGCGGGTGCGGTTGTGACCAAGTCGATTCCTAGCAACTCACTGGCGTATGGTAATCCGGCACACGTAGTACGGCAGCTTGATGAGCGCGATAAGCAATACTACTTTAAGCAGCGGGAAGTCACACGGGAGTACCTGGATATGCTTAAAAAAGATGAGGCAGTTCATAAATAGTTAAAATGGATTTGTTTGCATCGTCATTTCAAGGATGACGATGTTTTTTTCTACCATAAGTCAAGTATGAAGCGACTTACGAGATGAATTTATTTTGATAATGTATCGAAAATAGCGCACACTAAATAAGCCTTAAGCTTGTCTGATTTTTTGGATAATGG
>NZ_BCMF01000004.1 GCF_002217925.1 Secundilactobacillus mixtipabuli
CGGAAATTTAGAGTAAGAGTACTTTATACCTTGCACATCAAAACTAAAAAAGTCCTAATCACAAAATAGTGATTAGAACTAATTTAAGAAATTTACCAACAACAGTTGTCAAAGAGCCGTTTAAACGGGTTAGTTGGCAATAGATCAAAAAAGTAGAGACATACAAGGACAGCTTAGTCCAATGTATGTCTCTACTTTTTGTTTTAATTTTTCCGAACCTAGTTACTGTTACTCATAAACCGATAAGTAATAGTTCCTCCTTGACCATCCGATTCCTTCCATGGCAGGAATGTGACTGAGTGATCATTTAGAGTGTAATGAATGCTGTATTTTCCAACCTTCAATATCCCATTATTATCCGTGGAGGGGATCGCCCCCCGCTCGTGCGGGGAATAGAAGTTCTGAGATTTCGGGTTTCTTAGCCCCTGGGGATCACCCCCGCTCATGCGGGGAATAGACTAAAAGAATCCCTATATAACAGCAATCTTAAATTGACCATTTGGCAAATTTAATCAGTCCTACTACAGAGAGATTGAAATAACCATGTATTAAATATATCACACTCAGCTTTCATGACTTACTCAAAACGCTTTTAATAATTTTCTAAACAATTATACAGAACATCAGGTTGCTCTAAGTTCATTTTTCTGTAAACGACATCAAAAAACACGACTACCATATGGTAGTCGTGTTTTTGGTTGGGATCGTCATAAATATAACCCTTTTACAACGTCACAAATATAGTTAAATCCACATTACGGCTTCACTTTACCGAGCAGGAACCTATTCCCACTCAATTGTCGACGGCGGCTTACTCGTAACATCATACACAATCCGGTTAACATGCTTTACTTCGTTTACGATTCGTGTCGAGATTTGAGCTAACACTTCATATGGAATGTGTGCAAAATCCGCAGTCATCCCATCGATAGAAGTTACGGCACGGATACCAACAGTGTAGTCGTATGTCCGGCCGTCACCCATGACACCGACTGAACGGATACCTGGCAGAACGGTAAAGTATTGCCAGATGTCGCGGTCTAAGCCGGCCTTTTTGATTTCGTCACGGAGGATAAAGTCACTTTCACGGACAATTTCGAGTTTTTCGGGAGTGATTTCGCCAATCACCCGAATCCCTAAACCAGGGCCTGGGAATGGCTGACGCCAAACGAGGTCTGAAGGCATACCCAGCTTCTCACCTAATTCACGGGCTTCGTCCTTAAACAGGGTCCGTAATGGTTCGATCAATTGGAAATGCATGTCTTCTGGCAAGCCACCAACGTTATGGTGAGACTTGATGGTTTGAGCTGTATCAGTACCTGATTCAACCACGTCAGTATATAGCGTGCCCTGAGCCAAGAAGTCGATACCATCCAGCTTTTGAGCTTCATCGTTAAACACTTGGATAAACTCGTTACCGATGATCTTTCGCTTCTTTTCAGGCTCGCTAACACCTTTCAGCTTGGATAAGAACCGATCAGCAGCATTGACTTGAATAATATTCAAGCCAAACTTGCCTTTCAGACTATTCATCACTTGTTCAGCTTCACCTTTACGAAGCAGGCCATGGTCGACGAAGATTGACGTCAGCTGAGTGCCGATGGCTTTGTGTAACAGCACACCCACAACAGATGAATCAACACCGCCAGAAAGGCCCAGCAGGACCTTCTTGTCACCAACAGTTTCGCGAATATGCTGAATCTGCAGGTCGATGAAATCATCCATGGACCAGTTCGCCTCAGCGTGGCAAACATCAAAGGCGAAGTGCTTCAAAATATCGTTACCGTAATCAGTGTTCCGCACTTCGGCATGGAATTGAATGCCATAGAAGTTCCGTGCGGTATCCTGCATCGCAGCAATTGGGCATTCCGGACTTGTAGCAACTGCAGTAAAGCCTTCAGGCACCTTGGTCACTAAGTCACCATGACTCATCCACACGTTTTGTTCCTTAGGCGTGTTGGCAAATAATTTGGCATCATCGCTGGTTACCGTAATGGCTGCACGACCGTACTGGCCGTTATCAGACTTCACTTGGCCACCAAGGTTGTAAGCCATCAACTGCATGCCATAACAAATTCCCAGAATTGGAATACCTAACTTGAAGATTTCTGGGTCGACCCGTAGCGCATCTTTAGCATACACACTGTCGGGACCACCAGAAAAGATGATTCCCTTGGGATTAAGAGCCTTAACTTCGTCAGCCGTGATCTCGTGGGACATTAACTCTGAGTAAACGCCTAAATCACGGATCCGACGGGTAATGAGCTGATTGTACTGTGAACCGAAGTCCAGCACAATGATCTTATCAAAGGACGATAAATCCACCTTTGCCAATCCATTCACACCTTTCTTAATATCAAACAGAACTTGAAACCATTAGTTATACTATACAGATTCTTCCAATCACGGTCAATCAAAATGAGGAAAGTTTAATTGTTCGGATTTTAACGGATATCAGCCGTTAAATCAAGTCATTTAACTTCATCAAAAGTGGATTTCACTAACCATTCTCATCTGGTCAGGCAAACCAATTATGACTTGCGCAGCATGACCTGATCGATAATATGCTGCTCGCCTTTATGGATAATCATATTTGCCCGGTTCCGAGTCGGTAAAATATAGTCTTCCAAATTTGGCAGATCCACGCTGTACCAGATATTCTTAGCTGACTCGACCGCGTGCTCCAGCGGCACCTTGGTATACGAATGGTAGTAGTTATCCGGATCGTTCTTCGCCAGCTTCAGCAGGGCCTTAAACCGCTCCAAATACCATTCCTCAATCAGCTTCGGCCGTGCATCCACGTAAATTGAGAAGTCGGTAAAGTCAGATACGTAAATCTGTTCGGAACTTGGCAATTGTAACGTATTGATGCCTTCAATGATCAGCACATCCGGCCGCTCAATTTCCTGTACTTCGTCCGGTACGATATCGTAATTCTTATGGGAGTACACGGGAACTTCCATTAGTTCCTTACCCGATTTAACGTCATTTAAGAACGTGATCAGCGCCTTCATGTCATAGCTTTCAGGGAAACCTTTACGGGTTAAAAGGCCGCGTTTTTTCAGTTCAGATGTCGGGTACAAGAAACCATCCGTCGTCAGCATTTCGATCCGCTGATCCGAGAAGAAGTGGTTCATCAGCACTTTTAAGAGCCGCGCCGTGGTACTCTTCCCCACTGCCACACTACCAGCAATTCCAATGATATAGGGCACGTGCCGGGGTGTCTGCCGCAAGAAGTGGGCTTTGGAATTTTGCCACTCGTCAAAATGGTGAATCAGAAGACCCAGATAGTGAATCAGTGGAATGTAAATATCCTGCACATCCTGCACCGAGATTTGGTCGTTAAACGCCTTGATCTGTTTCAGACTCGCCTGTGTCAGCGGAACTGACGCCTCTTGATAAAAGTCACGCCATTCATTTTTGCTAAATACATCGTAATTCATCAAATCTGTCATTCGATTCAGCCTCATCATATTCCGTAAATACTAAATTGATACTATTATACACGAGCCATCTCGTAAGCGCTATATCTAGGCTGAATAACTACAATATAGAAAAAGCGATTGGCCCATTAACGGACACAATCGCTTCATTAAATTACTCTTTGACATATTCTTCTTCAGGCACCGTATCAAACAGCGGTGACAGCTTCTCAGTCGCCAAAACCGTTAATTGATGCATGGCCCGTGAGCAAATGGTGTACAGCAGCTGCCGTTCATCATCGTCGTGGTAGTTCTTTTCAGAAGCTTCCCAGACGATCACGGCATCGAATTCCAGTCCCTTAGCTAGGAAGGATGGCACGATGATGACGCCAGGTGCCAGCCGCTGATTTTCGGACTGAATCAACGTGGCCTTAACACCCGCCTCATTCAGCTCTTCAGAAAGCTTGCGGCAGTCGGCCAATGATTTGCCAATGATTGCCGTGCTTTCCTCAGCGTTATTGTTAGCCCGTAGCTGTTTAATCAGCCGTTTCAACGTTGCTTGGCGATCAGGCTGAACGCTCATTACCGGTAGCGCACCGGCACGGTCGAAGGCCTTCACCGCTTCACCATTGACCAAAATGTGGCGGGTGAAGTCAGTGATCTGTTCGGTTGACCGGTAAGACTGGGTTAATTGCACAACGCGGGTCTTTTCCGGATCAAACATGGTACTCAGCTCACTCAGCAAGGTCTTACTGTTTTCCTTAGTGAAAATGGCTTGGTTCAGATCGCCCAACAGCGTGAACTTCGCCCGTGGGAAACTAAACTTGAGATAAGCTAACTGGAATGGCGTGTAGTCCTGAATTTCATCAATAAAGACGTAGCGCATGTCCTTTTCGCCCTTATGACCGCTCATCTTGTCATACAAATAGAGATAAGGTGAGATGTTGCTCAAGGTCATCTTAGATTGCTTGATATCCGCAATGGTGCGTTCAACGCTGGCTTTCCAGTCAGCCTTGCTGATCCCGTAGTCGTCTAGGTTAATGATGGCGGGAATGCTGCGCAGCATGTGAACCATTTGACCGTTGATACTCAAGAACCGGTTGCGGACCACTGCTTGCCGAATGGGTGCAAAAGCCTTCATGACAATTTTGCGCGCGTAGAATTTGTATTCCTTATCGGCATCTTCAATTTCTTGCGGATCTTCACCCTTCATCTGGTTCATTTCTTCTTGGCTCAGATCCTGAACGGCTTCTTCAACCCACTTAGCCCGCATTTCCGAGCTAATTCGCCGATTCAGCATCTTGATCAGCTGCTCGCGGGTGCCGTCAAGCCGGTTGAATAAGCGATAATTTTCGTTAAAACTGTAGTAAATTTCGTGAATTTTTTCCTTGGTAAAGAACGGTTTCCCCTTAAAATTAATGTTCCGGAAAATCATGTCTTCCTTTTCCAAATGGTTGGCGTAGGCTGTAACGGCGTTGTAGAACACTAAGCTGCCTTTTAAGGCGTCGATCCGCTTTTCAGCAGCCGTATAGTCTTCACCAAAGCGCTGTGCCAGCGTCTCCACTGCCATCTTAGGCAAACGGTGCCCCGTATATTGGTAATACGTCATCTGAACCATGTTTTGCTCCCCTAATTCAGGCAGCACCTGGTCGATGTAGTCGTTAAATAACTGGTTAGGCGAGAATAAGATGACCTGAGCCGACGTTAATTTCCCCCGGTAACGATACAGCAGATAGGCGACCCGTTGCAAAACAGCCGCGGTCTTCCCTGAAACAGCTGCCCCTTGGACGAACAGCAGATCGGACTTGGTATCCCGAATAATCTGGTTTTGCTCTTTTTGAATGGTGGTCACGATACTCTTCATCTTCGTATCAGACTGTTCACTCAAGGCATCCAGCAGCATCTGGTCACCAACGGCTTCTTCGGTATCGAAAACCGTTTTAATGGTGCCGTCTTCAATCTGGAACTGCCGCTTCAGTTTTAAATCGACCGTCTGCTCCCCATCGGGCGTTTGGTAGGTCACGTTGCCTAAACCGCCGTCGTAATAAACACTAGAAATCGGCGCACGCCAGTCATATACTAGAAAACGATCAGGTTCGTCCGAAAATGAAGCCAAGCCAATGTAAATCGACTCGGTTTTTGGCTCGCCAACTTCATGGAAATCGATCCGTGCAAAGTACGGTGTCTTCTCCATTTTCTTGAGCGTATTGAGTTCATCGGTAGCGTGCTGCCAGCTATTTTGGCGTTCATTCAGCTGCTGTTGCTGCTGGTGAACGGACAGACCGGTTTCCATGATACCTTCGTACGAATCGGTTTTTAGCCGCAGTTCGTTAACGAGGTTGTCACGGATACCAGACTCATCTGACTTCGCTTTATCGATGCGTTCTTGCGACTTAACCTGAGCAATTTTGATTTTATCAATAACCGCATTTAAATGTGTTTGTTCTTGCTGTTTTATCGTCTCTACCATAGCGCCCTCCAGTCGTAAATTCGATAGTCTAGTATATCACTAAATGCTACTGATAAGAACAAAATAGCTTCATTAATCCCTTTAAATCATTCGAGGTATGAATATGGATCAAATATCGCTGGTTATTATCTTATTAAGTGCTTTAGCCATTCCCCTCATTATGGCGCGGTTTCAGTTAACACTGCTGCCCACAGCGGTGGTGGAAATTATCGTCGGGGTGGTTTTAGGCCCTAGCCTGTTCAACCTCATTCACGCTAACGCAACGTTGAGCATGTTAAAGGACGTTGGGGTCATCGTCTTGTTGTTTCTCAGCGGGCTTGAAATTGACTTCAGCCTCTTTAGCCGTAAACGCAATGACCTGACACCGCTGGAACAAAAACAATCACTGAACGCACCCAAGTATTCAGCGGTAGCGCTGGCCTTCATTAGTTATGGGTCAATCGTGATCATGTCCGCAATCATTGCTGTCTTGCTGAATGCTACCGGCATGTTCACGGATATCTGGCTGGCGATGATCCTGTTTATGACCATTTCACTGGGAATCGTCATCGCTGCGTTGAAGGAAAAAGAACTGCTGAGTAAACCTTTCGGCCAAACCATTTTACTGATTTCAGCGTTAGGCGAAGTGGTCCCCATGATTGGGTTAACCTTCTACGCTTCGGCCTATAGTCCAACTGCTAAATCATTGTGGCTATTATTATTAATTCTGTTAGCGGCGGGTCTGTTAGTTTGGCGCTTCAAAGCCTTCTTCAAGTTCTTCGACCGGATCAATAAATCCACAACGCAATTGGATGTCCGCCTGTCGTTCTTCGTGATCGTGCTACTGGTGACCATTGCTGAATCCGTTGGTGCTGAAGGCATCCTCGGGGCTTTCTTGGCGGGGATCGTCATTAAGTTGCTGCAGCCTCACGAGGAAACCAAAGTGCGGCTAGACTCCATTGGCTACGGCTTCTTTATCCCGATCTTCTTTATCATGAGTGGCGTGGGATTGAACCTGCGAACATTACTGGCTGACCGCAACACGCTGATTTTAATTCCGGCGTTTTTAGTGGCCTACCTGCTCGCGAAAGCCGCGATTTACCCTATTCTGCGGTTACGGTTTAAGAATGCCAATGCCTTTGCGGGGACTGCGATGACCACAACGACTTTGACCGTGGTTTTAGCCGTTTTACAGGTTGCGGAACACCTGCACCGGATTACCGCTCAGCAATCTGGCGCGTTTCTACTCGCCGCCATCCTAACGTGTATCATTGGCCCAGTCACCTTTAACCGCCTTTACAGCACTGAAGCTGCTGACGCCAAACCGCTGAACGTGCACTTTATCGGAACCAACTTGCTGACCGTTCCCGTGGCCCAGCAACTAACCAAAAACGGTTACGATATTCATATGTATACCGATCAGGAACGTAACTACCGGGCGTTTAACAGTGAAATTGACGTTCACTTGCTGGCTAATCTCGTGCCTGATGATTTAGTGGAACAAGCGGTTTTCGATACTGACATCATTGTCCTGGGTCAAAGTAATTCGAAGGAAAATTACCGCTTAGCTAAGTCAGCGAAGCAGTACGGCGTCCCCCGTGTCATCGCCCGTTTTGAGGACCCCAACATTCTCGATGAGCGTAAAGACACGCTGATGAAAATGGGCGTTGAGGTTTACAGCACACCAGACGTGCAGATCAGTATGCTGCGCAGTTTAATTGAAACACCATCGACACTGGAACTGCTCACTTCCACCGATGCGGCCGTTTACGAAGTCCAGTTACGCAACCACAAGTACGCCGATATTCAGATTCGCAATTTACCGTTTATCGACAACATTACGATTGCCCAGATTTACCGCGAACACCGTTTTGTCCGGCCTAGTGGCGACACACCATTAAAACTGAATGACCGGATCCTCTTTACCGGTAGCAAGCAGGAATCAGCTCGCATTCGCCGCGAACTCGGCAAACTAAACTAAACTCAGACATTATTTGGAGGCAACAATTTGGCAAATTTTGATATCTATTTCGTCCGTCACGGACAGACTGTTTTGAACAAGTACCACCGGATTCAGGGCTGGATCGATGCTCCCCTAACGGATAAGGGCGTGGCCGACGCCAAAGCTGCCGGTCAGCGATTGGCACACATTCCGTTTACCAAAGCCTATACCAGCGACGCACCAAGAGCGCAACGAACCGCCCGTTTCATTTTGGCAGCCAATTCAGGTAACGTGAAGCAGGCCACCGTTGAAACCGCCTTTCGGGAAGAAAACTTCGGCTACTTTGAAGGTAACGATGATCTTCAGGCTTGGCATATGATTGGCGGTCCCGAAGGCCACGATACGTTTAACGACATGATCACCGCCTATTCCATTGAAGGTGTAAAGGACCGCATTGCTGCCCTAGACCCCTTCAACGATGCCGAAGATAACGCCACTTATTGGGCTAGATTACAACCGGGATTTGACCGTCTGATGGCCGAATGTGTCGATGGCGACAAGGTCCTGGTGGCTAGTCATGGCACCACCATCCGCAGTATCGTTTCCCGTTTTCAGCCAGACATTAACATTGCTGTTTCAGCACTTAACGGCTCCGTCACGAAGTTAGAAGTGCGCGGTAATGAGATTACCGTGGCTTACTATAATCGGGTTGATGACCACCTAAAGTAAGCCTATACTTGGTAAGTATTTCAATCAATTCTTATCAAAATGAGTGTTATTGTCCTTTGGTTCTGATCGCTAAGATAGATTAATTACGTGCCAAAACTCAGATTCCGGCCATTTAACGCAAAAAATGCCTATCCCGCAAAAATCGCGGAATAGGCATTTTTCACGTTAAATTCTGGAATCTACCGAGTTTTGTCACAGCTTGGCAATTAAACCGTTGCCTTAACCTTCGACAAGGCGTTTTTAACCGCACTCTTCAACGCACGGCTGGATGAAGAAGCACCAGAAACTCCGTCGACGTCATAGGTGTTAGCGGCCACCATGGTTTGAGGTAATTCCGCCATCGCTTGTTGACCAACATCTTCACTTTCAGACTCTTTGAGCACCTCAACCTCACTCAAGGTCCCATTCGAGTAGGTTACCCGCACGACAATTTGACCACCGATGCCGGCTTCAGAAACCCCCAAGTACTGGTCTGGGCCAACTTCAAACTGACTCAATACGTTTTCGCCGTCCAAGTCGTTACGGCCTAAATCGGCTATGGGCGCCGTTTCCGTTGTCGTAATCAACGAATCCGTCTTAACGGCTGCGGCATTTTCACCAGCAATCTTACCGAAAATCAAGCATTCTGCCAGGTTACCGCCACCGTTATACTGGTTAGCGTTGATCCCGCCAAATTCGCCTGCGCTGTAAAGGTGTGGAATCGGCTGACCAGCAGCATCTAACACTTCTGCTTTGGCATTTCGTTGCGCACCACCCTGAGTATTAAGCATGGCAGTTGCTAATGGTGTGGCGTAAAACGGACCGTCACCAAACGCTGCTAGTGAATCGCCTGCACGGCCTAACGCGAAATCAGTACCCTGTTCCGCGAACTGGTTAAACTGGTTGACCGTTTGTTTCAGCGTTTCAGGATCGGCATCAATTTTGGCTGCCAATTCTGCGAGACTAGCTGCTTTGATCGTGATCTTAAAGAAATCAGGATAAGGTAATTTGCTTTGCGCCTTGATCTTATCATATTGGGTCTGATCAAAGATTAAGTGTGGGTGGTTGTAAACCGTTGGATTGTGCCAGCTACCGTGTTCGTATGCATGACCATGACGGCCGTTCTCATCTTCGCGAACGTAACGGCTACCATCATCTGCGGCAATAAAAATGCTGCCATGTGAGAGTTCTGGCCAAGCGGCTAAGATAAACTTGCCCCGTTGTTCCTCAGGGTTCTCAAAGGTAAAGCTGGTATTAAAACCATAGCCTTCAAAACTCTTCATGTGCCAAAACTTGGCGCCAACTTCTTGCGCCATGCTAATCCCATCACCCTTGTTATACAGCGTGCCGATGACCTTTAACTTAGGGACACCAATAAAGTTTTGAATGTATTCGGGATTGTTTTCGAAGCCGCCCATTGCCATGACAACACCGTTACGAGCCTGAATGTTAACTAATTGGCCATTCCGCTCGATTTGAACCCCTTCAATGACACCCGTATCCGTATTTTGGATGAGGTGTTTAGCAGGGGAAGACAACCAGATGTCGATCTGCTTTGGCCGTTTCGTCACTTGAGCACGTAACGTCTTCCAAAGTGACGCATCGAAGTAACCGTCGTGAACGGTGGTCAGATCAATTGCGTCTGAGCCGTCAAATTCTGGGTATTCTGGTGATAGACCATTCGCAAAAGCTTCAAAGTCTGGATCACGGTGAACTTTATTGTAGCTAACTGGTTCTTCAATTTCCAAATACTGTTTAAAGTAGGCTGGCATATTTGAAATCCCTTTGACATAGGTATCCAAGATTTCTTCGTCAATGTCGATACTGCCAAATAGCTGTTTAAAGTAGGCCTTAGTCTTGTTGTAATCGTGGCCAGTCAAAACAACCTGACCTGCGTACCGTGTATTACCGCCTTCGTGACCATCAGGTGCTGCATCCGCCAATAAAACTTTGGCGCCGTTATCCGCAGCAAACCGTGCGGCTGTGGCGCCGACTGCCCCAAAACCCAATACAACAACATCGTAGGCACTGGCCCACTTGACTGGCTGTCTCTGACTCGTTTTCATCTTCACTGACCCCTCTCCGTTAACTTTGGTACAAAATTGCACGTAATCGTTAAAACAACTTTCTAAGAATTGAATCGTTTGCGCGTCTTTCAAGTCGCCCTGCTCATCGAAAGCCTTAGTGGCGAAGCTCAACATAAATTCGTCTCCTGGCATCACGATGGCATTCACGCCTGGCGCATCCAGAATCTGCCGCAAGTTTTGCTGTGCTCTGGAAGTTCCTTGGATACCTAAAGAAGCACCCACGATCATGATCGGTTTCTTTTCTAGGGGATGAATCTCACAGGATAACCACTCTAAAACGCTCTTTAACGCGGCTGGAATTGAGTGATCATATTCTGGCGTTGCAATAATCAATCCATCCGTCGCTGTAATGGCGTCGGCTAGCTGCTGTACATTGACGGGTATTTTAGCCCCTTCCCGAAATAGCGGGATATTAGAGATATCGCAAATAGTGATCTTAGCTTGTTGTTTAAAATGGCGCTGCATGTAAGCCAATAATTGACGGTTATAAGATTGATCGGCGTTAGTGCCGACCAGAGCAACGAAATGCATGAAATCTGCCTCCTTGGTTTAATCGTTGGTCAATCATTTGATAGTTGACGTGACCGTCAAGTGACCAACTGAGCAACTTTTAATTCGCTATTATTATCTATCCGTTTTCACGGCTTGTGAAATAGATTATTAATTGAAAAAGTATGCCAAAAATGGCATACTAGCTTTATCGATCTTAAAAGAAGAAGGTTTGATCATGAAAACTCTGACCCGAGAACACCAGATGATACAGATATTGGAAGCGGTTGCTAAGTACGGCAACATTTCGGTGGTAGCTGATCAATTATTCCTAACGCAGCCCACCGTCAGCAAGCTTATTCGTAACCAGGAACAGCAGTACGGTGTTGACTTGCTCGACCGTACACAGCACCCGTTAAAGTTAACTTATGCTGGTGAATACTACTTGAGTCAAATCAAACAGCTCGTCCAATCTTATCAGGTTATGAGCCATGAGCTGCAGCAGTTTGCCAGCAATCAGGTGGGTCGCCTCACGATCGGTGTCAATCCATCTTTAGCGCAGATCATTTTACCGCCATTGTTACCAGCATTTCACCAACGTTTCCCGCAAATCGAAATTCGCTTGATTGAAAGATCCTCTGCTGAAATGGAAGCTGCCGTTATCAATCAAGAATTAGACTTATACCTGGGTATTACTCCCGCCTATAGTCCCCAACTTGGCTATAAGCGCCTGTATACCGACAGTGGCACACTGCTGATACCAGCGACTTTCAAAGCTCGAGAGCTGCCCACCGAACCGATTGCCGATATCAGTCCGTTGGTCAACGGGCACGACTTTATCGTCGAAACGGATACCAGCGGCTTTCAGCGTCTCGTCAATAGTTACCTGACCAAGTATCACATCACACCAAACGTTGTCCTAAGAACTGCTAATATTGATACGGCAGCTAGCCTATCACTGGGAGGACTGGGTGCAACAATCATTCCAACGTCAGCGATTTCACCCTTAACAAAGAAAAAAATGCGGATGGTCAGCATCCTGCCAACCACGTTTCAGTGTGATATTGCTATTGCCTATCCAACGCAACGTAATTGTTCAAGTCAGGCCAAAGGGTTTATTGAGCTGGCGCAACAGCAGTTTCAAACCATCCATGAAAAACGGGATTAAGTAAAAAGGGTACCCTCAAAGTTGATAATAACTTTGAAGGTACTCCTTTTTGACACTTTATAACGTCGCTAAGAATTGATCCAGCACGGTCTGGAACTGTTCTGGATCTTCATATTCCATCCCGTGGCCGACATTCTTTAAAACTGCCGCCTGGCCATGCTTAACTAACTTCGCTGATTCAGTTGCGTGCGTGCTCGGCCAAAATGGACTGTGATCAGCCGCCATGAACAAGGTCGGCACCGTCACCGTTTGGAGAATCCCACGCCAATCAGCCCATGCATGGTCTAATAGTAATGGCTTAGTCATCTCCAGCGTGTAGGCATTATCGTTAGTTTCCGCAGCTACCGCCTTCATAATGGTCATCACTTCTGGGGTAACGTCCCTATAAAAGGGACTCGCTAGTGGCGTGTCAAAAAAGGTCCCCATATTTGTCATGGTCAACTCATACATCCCTGTTTGCCAATCACCATCATTGACCATTTTCGGTGTTTGGTCCACGTTCACAAAAGCACCCAACTGCGCGTCGCCAAATAGAGAAAGATAAGCCATCACGGTTGAACCACCCATGGAATGGCCCACAACGATTGGCCGTTTTAAATGTAGGGTCGTCAGTAGGTCATGCAGGTCCTCGCCTTGTCGTGCCATCGTTTTATTATATGTAGGTGATACGGTATTGCCATTAAAACGACGCTCTAACCCAATCACACGATAACGGTCCCGATAGTATTTCGCTTGGGGCAGCCACGTCTGCGCACTGGCTCGATAACCAGCAATGAAGACTAAGGGCTGGCCCTCACCTTCGTCAAAATACTCTAACGTTGCGCCATCACTCACTGTAAACTGATGCATCGGTAATAAATCCATTTGATCACTCCTTTTATGTATGATTAAAATAATATTAGAAAATCATTAGAACGTCAACCCCAATCAATCTAAACATCAACGTTATTTACTATTCCTCACGCAATCCTTTTAGTTGCAACCAGTTGTCTGCCGTGCTACATTAGCGGACGGATTAAAATAACACGCATAATGGGGGTGAGTTCCATGGCAGATAAACAGGCTGAATCCAAGGCTAACGGGTCACTGATGGCCATGTTCCGGTTTGTCTTCAGTAAAGTTCTTAAGAAGCGCTGGCTATTAGTGTTAAATATTCTGGCGTTAACCGTCATTACCTTGCTGCAGTTCGTCATGCCGCAAATCGAACAGTTCATCATTGATAAAGTCATTCCGCAACGTAATTTTCAGTGGTTAGTTGGTGCGGTTACCGTTCTTCTGCTGACAGCTGTCGTGTTAGGCGCCTTCACTTACATTTCAACCTACTACATGACCGTGATGAGTCAAAATGCCATCACGGAACTGCGAAATCAGCTTTACGAGTACTTATTAAAGTTAGATACCACCTTTTTTGAAGCCAGCAAAACCGGTGACTTGATGACCCGGCTTACCAGTGATATCAACAACCTGCAAAGTCTCATTTCAGCTAACATGTTAAACATGATTGGCAACCTGTTCACCTTCATTGGCGTACTGGCACTGATTTTCTACATTAACTGGCAAATGGCATTAGCCGTCAGCCTGACCTTTCCACTGATGTTTATCGTCTACCGGGTCTTTCGGGTCCGAATTCGCACCGCCTTTATGAATGCCCGCCGATCACAATCACGGATGTCCAATCAAATGCAGCAAACCCTAACTCAAATCGACCTCATCAAGAGTTTTAATAGTGAAGATACCGAAGCACAGCGGTTTGATCATTTTGCTGATACCAACCGAAAAGATATGATCACTGCTGGCCGCAACCAAGCAATCTTCTCCCCCTTGATTGACGGCATCAATACGCTGGGAATCGCCATTGTCCTGGCGTTAGGCGCTTACTTTATCATCAAAGGACAGCTCACGGTGGGTGCACTGGTTGCCTACTTAAGCTACGTCGCCATGGTGCAGTCACCGATTCAGGCTTTCACTCGACTGCTCAACCAGCTGCAGCAATCCCTGGTTTCATACGGTCGAATCCAATCCATCCTGCAGGAACAGCCTCAGGTCTTAAATGCAGCTGACCCTAAGCCGTTCCCGAAGTTCACTAAGGGAATTGTCCTTAGCCACGTGAACTTCACGTATAACGCCCATTTGCAACCGGACAGCCATGACGCCACCCTCAAAGACGTCAGCTTCACGATTCCATATGGTAAAACGACGGCACTGGTTGGCCGTTCAGGGTCTGGCAAGACTACGATCACCCGTCTGATCGACCGCTTCTATGATATTGAAAGTGGCAGCATTACCTTTGACGGCCTGCCAATTCAGTCCATCGACATCTCTTCGCTACGCCAAAACATCGCGATTGTTTCTCAGGACATCTTTATCATTGACGGCAGTATTCGTAACAATATTCTGTACGGCCGGCCAAATGCCACCGATGAAGAAGTCTGGGAAGTTGCCAGATTAGCCGATCTAGAAACTTTCATCCGAGAACTGCCTGACCAATTAGACACCCAAGTTGGTGAACGTGGCGTCAAACTCTCCGGCGGCCAGAAGCAGCGGGTTTCAATTGCCCGTGCGCTCCTGAAAAATGCCCCGATTATCATTTTGGATGAAGCCACCGCCAGCTTAGATAACCAATCAGAAAAAGCGATTCAGCACGCTTTGAATAATTTACTGGCCTCTCGAACGTCACTGGTTATTGCCCACCGGTTATCCACGATTCACGATGCTGACCAAATTATCGTCCTGGAAAATGGACGGGTGGTGGAAACTGGTACGCATGAGAATCTGTTAAAAGCGGATGGTGCTTATAAGAAGTTGTATGATGCGCAGTTTGAATAGGTAGTTGCCTGTTCTGTTGCTGAAACGCGTTCAAGAGCTCAGAGCCTGGTCATGTACGTGCTTGGATTTTACGTAGCTGAAACGCGTTCAAAGACTCAGAGCCCGGCCACGTAACAAAAAAATCAGGTAAGTCCTCAAGTTCAAGGACTTACCTGATTTTTTCGTTACGCTCTGGGCTCTACCCGAGTCTTTTCACGCTCTATTCTTTCACACTCAGTCCCATTTTCTTCGCCCTCTCCTGATACATCGGGATTTCATCCTGACTGCATTGGACAAAGTGATGCGGGACAATTTCTACTAATTCACGTTTCTTAGAGCCGTCTTCAAACTTCGGATCGTACTTAATCTGTTTTCGCGTGCGCTCATACTCTGGATCTGGCACCGGCACCGCCGACAGCAGACTTTTGGTGTAGTCATGCAACGGGTGGTTGTAGACTTCATCCGACGTTCCCACTTCCAGCATCCGGCCATAGTGCATAACCCCAATACGGTCAGAAATGTACTTCACCATCGACAAATCATGGGCGATGAACAAGAAGGTTAATTTTCGTTCACGCTGCAATTGTTTCAGCAAGTTCACCACTTGTGCTTGAATGGAAACATCCAAAGCAGAAATGGGTTCATCCGCAATAATAAACTTCGGTTGCACAGCCAATGCCCGCGCAATCCCAATCCGTTGCCGCTGCCCACCAGAAAATTCGTGGGGATAACGACTGGCATGGTCGCGGTTCAAACCAACGGTGGCTAATAAATCGGCAACCTGCTTGCTACGATCAGTATCATTTTTTGCCAAATGGTTAATATCGATACCTTCAGCCACGATATCCTTGACCTTCATGCGGGGATTCAAAGACGCATAGGGATCCTGAAAAATCATCTGCATGTCGCGGCGAAACTGCTGCATTTTTTTGGCAACTTTCATGCCAATGATTTCTTGACCATTAAATTTAATGGAACCGCTAGTTGGTTGGTACAGGTGAATAATCGCCCGACCAGTCGTGGTTTTACCAGAACCAGATTCACCAACCAAGCCAAAGGTTTCACCCTCATAAATATCAAAAGAGATATCGTCAACAGCTCTAACTTCATCGCGTTTGCCAACGTTGAAGTACTGTTTCAAATGGCTGACTTCAAGCACTTTTTTAGCGTTATCAAGCTCCATTATTGCTGTTCCTCCTCTTCTTCAATTCGATGCTGTTCCTTGGCTTCAGCTTCCTTTTGCATCACTGCAAACTTCTTTTGCCGTTCGATGATCTGCTCCGGCGGTGTCACCTTAGGCGCATCGGGATGCAGTAACCACGTTGCCGCGTAGTGAGTATCCGAGACCTTGAAAAATGGTGGTTCCTGCTCCGTGTCAATCTTTAAGGCATACGGATTCCGAGGAGCAAATGCATCACCCTTTGGTGGATCCAGCAAGTCTGGCGGTGTCCCAGGAATGGAAGCCAATTCATCACCGTGTGTGTCCAGCGTTGGCATTGAACTCAGCAAGCCCCAGGTATAAGGGTGCTTGGGGTTATAAAAGATTTCATCAACGGTCCCGTATTCAACGATCTTGCCAGCATACATCACGGCTACTCGGTCGGCCATACCGGCAACGACACCAAGGTCATGGGTAATGAAGATAATTGAAGTTGAGATTTTATCCTGAAGCTCACGCATCAAATCCAAAATCTGTGCTTGAATCGTGACATCCAACGCCGTGGTTGGTTCGTCAGCAATCAGAATTTCTGGATAGTTGATCAGGGCAATGGCGATGACGATCCGTTGCCGCATCCCACCTGAAAATTGGTGCGGATAATCGTTGATCCGATTTTCAGCGTCCGTGATGCCAACTAACTTCATCATTTCCAAAGCTTGCGCCATGGCCTTTTCTTTCTTAACACCCTTGTGAATGATCAGTGGTTCAGCAATTTGCCGACCAATGCGCATCGTTGGGTCAAGTGACGTCATCGGATCTTGGAAAATTTGGGCAATCTTTGCGCCCCGTAACCCTTCCAGCTGTTTCTGCGACATTTTTAAAACATCTTGACCATGAAATTGAATACTGCCGCCAGCCACAACCGCATTATTAGCCAATAAGCCCATAATCGAACGGGTAGTGACCGTCTTACCAGAACCAGATTCACCGACAATGGCGAGGGTTTCACCTTTTTTTAAACTAAAACTAACGTCTCGAATCGCCTTAACAGTTCCCGCGTAGGTGTTGAAGTTGATTTTGAGATGATTGACATCCAAAATGGTTTCTTTACTCTGCATAGTGTCGCTTCACCTACCCTTTCGTTTGCGGATCAAAGGCATCGCGCAGACCATCGGCAAAAATGTTAAAGGCAATCATAATCACTGACAGCACAATGGCTGGATACCACATTTGATATGGCAAAAATTGGAAGTTCTTTTGACCATCGTTCAGCAACGTCCCAAGTGAGGCTTGCGGCGCGCTGATCCCGATCCCGACGAAGGACAGGAAAGCCTCGAAGAAGATGGCACTTGGAATCGTGAACATGGTTTGAATAATAATGATACTCGATAGGTTCGGCAGCAAGTGTTTGAAGGCAATTTTAAGTGAACTTTCACCTAACGTTTTCGCCGCCAAAACGTACTCTTGTTCCTTTAACTCCAAGGTTTGCGCCCGGATCAGACGGGCCATCGTCGTCCAGCTAGAAAACGCGATTGCTAGCGTAATGGACATCATGCCTGGTTTCAGAATCAAAATCAGCAGCACGACGACAACCAGCGTTGGAATCGACATGATAATTTCAATGACACGTTGCATGAAGTTATCGATCCAGCCACCCTTCCAGCCAGAAAACAGACCGAAAGTAACGCCGATCAACAGGTCAACCGCTGTGGCAACCACCGCAACCGTCAATGAAATCCGTGTCCCAAAGAGGATTCTGGATAACATATCACGACCGAGATAATCGGTTCCCAGCAAGTAGTGCACACCAGCACCTGCACCAGCAGCCTGGTAAGCATTGACTCGGGTCCCCGCTTGCATCAACGTCCCGTTGACACCATTAATATTAATGCCGGGCCACTTAGGTGGTAAGTTTGCAAATTGCGGATTGACGGCGTTAGGGTTATGCGGTGAAAAGAACGCCGATCCAAACGCTAATACAAAGAAGACCACGAGGATGATCATTGCAATAATCGCACTTTTATTCATTTTTAAGCGACGCCATGCATCTTGCATGAAAGTCAGATTAGGTGCCGCAATTTTTTCACTGTCGAGATGTTTTGACTTATCAAGAGGTTCAAAACTATCTGCAGGAAGCTTTACTTCGTCAGCCATTTTTTTGCCTCCTAATTAATTACTTCTGCCAGAGATTCGAATTCGTGGATCAATAATTCCGTATACGATATCGGTGATCAGCAGAACCACCATCAGCATGACACTGTAAACAATCGTGACGGCCATGATGGTTGGATAATCGTTGGTCAGAATCGACTTGACAAATTGTTCCCCGATACCAGGAATTGAGAAGATGTTTTCAATGACCATTGAACCGGTCATGATGTTAACCGCCAACGGGCCAATGATCGTGACGACTGGAATCAAACTGTTCCGCAGCGCATGGTGATAAATCACGCCCCACTTGCTCAGCCCTTTAGCCCTAGCCAGCTCAATATAGTCTGAATTTAAAACATCCACCATTTCTGTCCGGGTGAACCGCGCCGTATCCGCGAACGGCGACGCGGCCAACGCAAGGGTTGGCAAAACGGTGTAGGCAAAACCGCCCCAATCAGCAATCGGGAACAAGTGTAATTTTAAGCCAAGGAAATATTGAAGCAAAACCGCCAACACGAAACTAGGAATGGAAATCCCAAGAATTGAAATAATGGTCGTGGTTGTATCGACCCAAGTGTTTTTCTTGATGGCACCTAACGCACCAACTAAGATCCCGGGAACGACCCCTAAAATCATCGCTTGTAATCCCAACAGTAGCGACGGTCCGATCCGGCTTGAAATCAAGTAGGAAACCGGCTGGTCACTAAACTGGAAGGAGGTCCCAAAGTTACCTTGGAACACACCGCCAACGTAAATCAAGTACTGCTGCCAGATGGGCTTAGTTAAGCCATACTGTTTCAAAATTAAATGTTGCTGTGCCGGTGACAGCTTTTGCTGGTTTTGCAATGGTGTCCCTGGCAATAATTTCATCAGAAAAAACGTGACCGTGATGACGATGAATAAGGTTAACAGCAGGTAAAAGACCCGCTTTAATAAATATTTCGCCATGAAAATACCTCTCCATTCTACTAACTATTTAACATCTCGATACGGTTCTTAATTATGTAAAAACAAAGCATGGCGTCAAACCAAGCTTTGCAATCACGTAGACAACTTCTCGTTTCTTTATTGATGGCTTGAAATATAAGCTCGACTGAAGTCCCATTGTGCGCCCGTTGGGAAGTACTGAAGACCGTGAACATAAGGTTTCAGCATCTGTGGTTGTGAGCGTTGATAAATGGGTGCAACCCCTTGCTGTTCCATCAAGGTCTTTTCGGCACTCACCAAATCATTCCAACGGGAATCCGGATTGTTAGCATCCTTGCCCTCAGCGTTCTTGATCGCGGTATCATAAGCCTTATTCTGCCAACGGCCACGATTGTAAGCATTATTGGAAGTAAATAACGAGCTAAAGGAGATTGCATCCGGAAAATCAGCGATCCAGCCACCGACCACCATATCAAAGTCCCCATCGTTCGAACGTGTGAGCCGAACATTAAATGGAACCGCGGTAGTCGTGAGTTTCAATCCAGGCAGTTTATCTAATTGACTCTGAATAAATTCAATCGTCTTTTTACCGTTTGGCGTATCATCCGCAAGTAAGTTCAGCGTGATGCTGGATTGACCAGACTGCTGCAGGGCTTTCTTCCAAAGTGCCCGTGCCTCGGTCAAGTTATACGCCGTTCCAGATTTGACGTAGGCTGCATCAGCAAAATCAGTGTGTCCTTTTTTAGCTAGTCCAGCTGGTACGAAGCCCTTTGGTTTGTGGGAGCCATCCGCCAAAATATTATGTGTAAATGACTGCCTGTTAATCGCTAACGAAATGGCTTTTCTGGCATCAACGTTATTTTTGAAGAAGCCATTACGCTGGTTAAATTCAAGATAAAACATCGATGCCGACTCCCTAACGTGCATGTCAGGTGAATTCTTCAAGTGACGATACTGCAGGCCATCAGTCATTAACTCATCCACTTTGCCGCTTTGATACAGGCTCAACCAGGTCCCTGGATCCTTGATTACCTGATACTTAACGGCTTTCAGCTTGGTAGCTTTCGCATCCCAATAACGATTGTTCTTTTTCAGTGTCCAAGTATCATTGGTCCCGTTCCAGTCTGTCAGCTTAAACGGCCCGTTATAGACCGCTTTATCGGCTGCAGTGGCATATTTAGCGCCATACTTCTTAACCACCTGCTGATTCTGCGGCAAGAACGCTTGAGAAGCAACTAAGTACTTGAAATAGCCCTGTGGCTTCGACAGTGTCACAATCAGTTGATGCTTGCCATGTGCTTTGACTCCCAGACTGGAAGGCGATTTTTTACCCTTATTAACGGCTTCAAAATTGGCCACGTGGCTGTAAAGATAAGCGTATTGGGCAGCTGTTTTAGGCGTTACCGTCCGTCGCCAGCCATAAACGAAGTCGGCCGCCGTTACTGGCGTACCATTGCTCCACTTAGAATGCCGCAGGTTAAAGGTCCAAGTTTTACCGTCCTTTGAAACCTCATAGGATTTGGCAACACCAGGGCGAAGTTTCGACCCCTGACCAATCCTGAGCAGCCCTTCGTCAACGTTGTTTAGTGCACCACCACTGACGACATCCGTTGACTTTGAAGGATCCATTGTCGGTAAGTCAGCTGTCTCCACCCAGTGGAGCGTTTGGTCACTATCCAAACGCGGTCGATTTTGATGACCGCAAGAGGCTAATAACAGCAATGACGCGCCTGAAATAGTTCCAAATGCTATCGTTTTTTTAAACTTCATAGCCAGCCAGCTCCCTTTAATTTTCGCGTAAACGTGCACGAATATTTATTGAATATTGTATATTAGAAAAGCATTAAAATCAATGGCACTTTATCATTTTACACGTCTAACCCAGCGAACCTTGGGAAAATTTATCAAAAAAGGGTGCATATATTTTCGCTCAATAGAATATCTTTTCGTTCAATAAACCTTAACTTAACGCATTGACTATGCGTCAGCAGGCTCTTTTCAGTTTAAACTTTCACTGTTTAAAAATCAATTGTGCAAAACACATTTAATCTGCTGATCTGCTCAGTCCCATGCTGATAGCGTATGTTATACTGAGGCTAAACAACTAAGGATGGTGACAACATGGATAACAGCGAACTTGTGCCGGTCATTAACATTGGCCTTAATACAGGACGCTATAACTTTGATTATGCCATGGAAGAGTTAAAGGCTTTGTCGGAAGCTAATAACATGAACGTGGTAGAAACCACTGTGCAGAATCTGAGTCAGCCAGTTTCCGGAACTTATTTTGGGACTGGTAAAGTAGAAGAACTTCGCGATATTGTCGTTGATAACGGTGCTGAAATCGTTGTCGCTAACGATGAACTGACCCCTAGCCAAATCAGAAACTTAGAAAAAGTTGTCAAGGTTCCCGTTATGGACCGTACCGGCCTCATTCTAGCAATCTTTGCTAATCGGGCACAAAGCCGAGAAGCCAAACTGCAAGTGCAGCTGGCCAAGCTGCAGTATCAAATGCCACGACTGCACACCGCCATGAATCAGCGTTTAGACCAACAAACAGGCACTAGTGCCGGTGGTGGTTTCACCAACCGTGGTGCTGGTGAAGCACAGATCGAATTAAATCGTCGGACGGTTCAGCGGCAGATCAACCACGTTCGTCACGAACTCAAAGATGTTGACAAGTCAGCTGAAGTCAAACGCCAGCAACGCGAAAAGATTCAGTTACCCAACGTTGCGTTAATTGGTTATACTAACGCCGGTAAATCCACGATCATGAACGAACTGATCAAACGTTACGGGATGAATGACGACAAACAAGTCATGGTTAAAAACATGCTGTTTGCGACTTTGGACACCAGCGTGCGCCAGCTGCAGTTTGACGATTCCAAGAAATTGCTGCTTAGCGATACGGTTGGTTTTGTTTCCCAATTACCGACAACTTTAGTGGAAGCTTTCAAGTCGACTCTGTATGAGGCTGCCAATGCTGACCTGCTGGTTCAAGTCGTTGATTACTCCAGTCCTAACCGAATCGATATGATGGCAACCACCAAGAAAACCTTGGCTGATATTGGCGTGCCGGATTTGCCAATGATTACCGTTTACAACAAAGCTGATTTAACTGACAACGACTTCCCTTCTCGTGCTGGTGATGAAATTGTGGTTTCCGCTAAGGACACTGCCTCAATCGACTTGCTGGTACAAGTCATCAGAGAAAAAGTCTTCAAGAACTATGTCACTGCAACCTTCCTCATTCCGTTTGAAAAGGGTGACGTGGTTTCGTATTTAAACGAACACGCCAGCGTTAAATCAACGGATTATCTGGAAAACGGTACAAAGATCGAAGCTGAAGTCACCAATGTTGATTATCAGCGATTCGAAAAATACGTTTTGGAACAATAATGATTCAGTGATATTTAGTGTTGATGAGAAATCATCAGCACTATTTTTTTTATGCAAGAGAGTGCGACACAACTCGGTAGATTCCAGAATGTAACGAAAACAAGCCATTTCGACGTTTTTTTGTCGGAGTGGCTTGTTTTTCGTTACATGGCCGGAATCTGAGTTGTAGAGCATATTTAGACTAAATTAAAGTATTGAACAAAAGCAAACTTTAAGTGGTCTTTCAGTCAAGAAACCAGATGAAATTTTTATCAATATACACTTATGCTTCAGCTTCCTCAAAATACCTATCAGACTCGTTACATATTTCTAATAAAAGGCACTCGACCGAGTCCAGTACTTATTATTAACCAAATAGTAGGTCGAAGCCTTCCCATTTAACACAGATACTCGGGTTGCCCGTTGCGTGATAGTAACTGGCTTAGAACCCAAATCAGCCGTTGTTCCGGCTAGCTTAGCCAACTGCGGATCATTAAATACCTTAGTATACATCAAATAATTCTTGATTGGACTCAATGACCGGACATACGTGGCGTACTTGATTGAATCAAATTTCAGTGCCCCTGAACGGACCCAGTACTTCCGGGCGTTTGGATTAGAACTGAAACGAATTCGGTACCATTTGCCGCTGTCAGCCGTGGCCCGCATATCAACGTAGACGATGCCCGATTGCTTGGCATTAGACCAGCCATCATGCTGACTATAAATGTACCAGCCGGCGTGGCCACGAATATGATTATACAAACTATACTTTTGGGCTGCCTGAGTCGTTAACTTAGCGTACTGACCGTTATAACCCGCAGCATATGATTCTTTCTTATTAGTGGCTTTGTGCCCCTTGTACTTACCCGTCAATTTTTGTAATTTTGAGGTGTTCGTCATGTCAGAGGGTTTCACTGCGACATTTTTATTGTTGGTGTTGGCACTGACTGTCATATCACTAGCATTCATTCCAGCACTTAACACAAAGGGAATCTTACTCTTTGAGCTGGTGATTTTATTCCCCGTGACCTTCACACCGGTGATGCCATCGCCCTTTGAATTATCAAAGTAAACATACCGGTTATTGGGATTAAGGTTGACGAATTTATTATTCGTAATCTGAATGTTCGACATCTTCACAATTGGTGAAAGGTTGTAAATCCGAATGTAGTTACCTGATCCTAAAGCACCTTTATTTTCAAAGGTATTATTGCTGATATATAAGTTTGAAACACAAACGAAGTGAATGTTCGCCCCATCAGCACTCAATAGTGGTTTAGCATCCTGAACGTAATTGTTGGTAAAGTGGATATCGTGAATAATGCCACCTGCACCGTTGGCGTAAAGTGCGTGCTGTCCGATTGGGTTTGGTGCAAATGACTTCACTGAACCTGACTTATTGGAAAGCGGTACAAATTTATTTTTAGTCACGTTAATATCGTAAGACGGTAAGTTATCATACACATCCCCTGGTTCGTGATACGACATGGCTTTATGGTTAGAATAATCCACTTGAATCGCTTCTTTATAGTCAGTTTGCGCGTTAAACCCGGTAAAGGTTGAATTCTTAACGTTAACATCGTGACTGCCATCAATATCAAGATAATGCCCTGTTGGTGATTCGGCGTTATCAAAGGTACAGTTATTGAAGTTCACATGCTGAGCATGATGAATTGATTGGACAAAAACACTTTGTCCAGCCGACTTATTGTAATCGCCGCGGAAGGAGGCGTTATTCCACGTAATGTTGCTGATCCCGCCGTTGTAACCACTTTTGGGACTAGGATAAACAAACGCCATCCGGTCACCATTTTTAATGGTAAATTCGGCACCCTTATCAAAATCAAAGGTCATATGTGAATGCAGCACGATTGCATCTAGCTTAGAATCCGTAAATAAGTAGTTGCCCTTCGGAACGTGAATTGTGACGTTCTCATTGGAATTGTCGATAATCTCTTGAAGCTTGGCACTATTATCGGTTTTGCCGTTTCCGACCATCCCTTGACTCTGCACGTTAATGGTCTGATCCGCATGGGCCACAGTGACCTGTTCAAAACTCAAACTATTTTGTCCAAGTTGTGCTACCCCGAAGCTCATCGCAAGTCCAAAAGTGATAGCTCCTAATATTAATTTCATTGGTTTACTCATATCACACGACATCCTCTCCCAAAAACAAAGTGGCTTTCTATCTAGAATACCGTGAACTACTCATCATTAAAGTAACGAGCTTCTAGGAACACCGCTGACTTACGCATCATTCAAAGAATGGTGCGCAGAGGTTACGGTTATTGACTAAGGACTGTTCCAGCCCAGGTGGTCTTTTTTTATTATGCTGTCGCTTTTAAAATGTTGACTGCGGCGTTAATATCGCGATCATGGTTAATCCTGCAGTTGGGACACGTCCACTGGCGAATATCCAAGGCGTGTTTACCATCATCATAGCCACAGACTGAACAGAGCTGGGAAGTCTTTCTGGGATTAACAGTGACCAGCTTTTTACCATACCAGGCACATTTATATTCCAGCATTATGCGAAGTTTTCGCCAAGATTGGTTGGCAATTGCTCTGGATAACTTGTGATTTTTCATCAGATTTTTGGTTTTCAAATCTTCAATTTTAATCACGTCATATTGTTCAACCAGTTCTTTAGTGACGTTATGCAGATAGTTATCCCGTTGATTGGCAATCTTTTCATTATATCTAGCGACCATGTGTTTAGCCTTCTGATAATTTTTAAAGTCTGTCAGCTCACGTGGCTCAATTACTTTATTGTGGTGATCCCAAGCAATCGCTGCTTGGGCCTGATGGCGACGTCTCGCTAAACGTTTTTCCCAGTAATGTTTCCTTTTACTGAGCCGTTTATCAAATCGGATGGTGGGATATTTGACCCCATCGGAAGTAATCATGAGATCAGCAACACCCATATCAACGCCGATAGCCTTAGTAGTCTTGATTAATGACTCAATATCAGTATCAACCAAAATAACGGCGTAGAACTTGCCAGTAGCAGAGCGTCGAATCGTGACGTTCTTAATCTTGCCAACTGGTTGTCGTCCAGCTTTAAATCTCAGGCATCCCAGCTTGGGTAACTTAAGGTGATGCTGATCAACCAATTGAATATTGTGATTAACCGCATTACATTGATAGCTTTGTTTAGGAAACTTACGGGCCTTGAACTTCGGAAACCCTTTGTGTTCTTTGAACAATTTTTGATAAGCATGATGTAAGTCGCGACTCACATGCAGCAGTGACGTTGATTCAGCTGCTTTGAGAAACGGATATTCCTGTTTCAAACACTTAATAAGGTAGTTCATACCAAACTCATTAACGTAACTGCCACCGTTAGCGTAGCGCTGCTTCTGCATGTCGAGCAGCTGATTCCAAACGAAACGGCAGTAACCGAAGTTAGCCGTGATTTTTTCCTGCTGTTGTGCCGTGGGATAGATGCGGGTTTTAATCGCTTTTAGCATCATAAGCGGTAACATCCTTTGATTTTGTCATTAGCAAACGTATGTTCTTATTATACAATATTCCCAACCGGTTGCCAACAAACAACGTCAAAAAAGACAATTCATCACGTCCTTAAAAGAACAGGTTTCCTTGCCAAAATTTAAGAAAATTGCTAATTAGGTTTAACTATTTCAAACATATAAATTAATCCTGTTCAAACAAGCAAAGAGTTGCATCTAAGGGCTCGCAACAAAAATTCCCCAAGTTCAGGGAATTTCCGTTACGAGCCCTTAGACTCCACTCTTTAAACGCTTGTTTTCACACTCTCACAATTAACTCATTCTTCTATCCAATGACCGTGATAACAGCGACAATGCATAACATACAATGAAGTACATAATCGCGATCATCAAGAACATTGGTAAAATGTAGGTCGAATTTTGACCGTAAACAATTTGCGCATTGTGCATCAAATCTGGTAACACGATGATGGTTGCCAGTGACGTATCCTTGATCAATGAAATAAACTGACTGACCAGTGCCGGAATCATCTTTTTCATGGCTTGCGGCAAAATAACGTGATACATGGCTTGACCATAAGTTAATCCATTAGCACGGGCCCCTTCCATTTGACCGGGGTCAACTGCCGCAATCCCTGAACGGACAATTTCTGCAATCATCGTTGATTCAAAGACTGTCATCGCAAGAATCGTTGCCCAAACACTGCTTGGTCTAAAGCCTAGGTTTGGTAGACCAAAATAGGTAAAGAAGATGATCAGCAGTAGCGGTAAGTTACGGATAATATCAATAAACAAACCAACGATTGGCGAAACGACCTTAATGTTCACGTAGCGAATAATACCTAAGATCGATCCCAGAATGTAACTGCCGAGAATCGAAACAACGGATACAATCACTGTGATCCAAAGGCCTTGAAGCAAATAATGTATGTTGATCCATGAATAAGCATCAATAAAGTCTTTCATGACTGCACCCCCTTAGGCTAATTTCTTTTCGAGATAACGCATCCAGTAACTTAGCGGCAATGTGATGATCAAATATAAGATACCGATGCAGATGTAAGTGCTCATGGTATTCAATGAATCAGACGCAATCACGTTTCCTTGATACATCAGATCAAAACCAGCAACGAAGGCCAGCACTGATGAATTTTTAACTAAGTTAATGAATTGGTTGCCAAGTGGTGGAATCACGTAACGAAAGGCCTGTGGCAAAACAACGTAACGCATAGCTTGCCACCAAGATAACCCGTTAGCACGGGCACCTTCCATTTGACCAGGATCCACTGAATTGATCCCTGAACGCACCGTTTCAGCAATAAAGGCTGACGTATAAATAGTTAAGCCAATTGTTCCGGCGGTAAACCCGTTGATCTTGGCGACAAACATGGGAATAACCACAAAGAAGAACATGGTGATAACCAGCAACGGAATGTTCCGGAAAACTTCAATGTAAATCCGTGCGATCACTCGCAGAAACTTGCTTGGTGTGGTTTCGAAAATGGCAAACATTGACCCAATGATCAAACTAAAGATCAGTGCAATCACACTACATAATAAGGTTTGACCGAATCCTTGGAGCAATAGACTGCCATAATTATGAAAAATAGCTATCATCGTTCCATCTCCTTAACATTCATGCCTGGTACGTTGCCAAACCACTTCTTCAAAATCCGGTTATATTGACCGCTTCGTTCAACCTTCGTAAGCGCGTGATTAAGATCGTGCTTAAACTGAGGCTGATCCTTATTGATGGCGATCCCGTATGGTTCCTTGGTGAAGGCCCCGCCGGTTAACACATAACCTGGGTTTTCCACTGACATCCCGGCTAAAATACCGTTATCAGTGGTCAACGCTTCACCTTGGCCGGATTTCAACGCGGTCATGGCTTGAGCGTAATCAGAAAGTTGCAGCACTCGTGCCTTAGGAGCAAACTTGGCAACGTTTTGAACGGAGTTAGACCCAACCACGCCCAAGACAGTTGCACCCTTATGATTTAAATCTTTCACACTTTTGATTGGACTGCCCTCTTTAACCAGCAGCGACTGTCCGGCATCGAAGTACGACCGGGAAAAATCAACCTGCTTTAACCGCTCAGGTGTAATGGTCATCGTCGCCATAATGGCATCAATGTTCCCATTTTTCAGTAACGGCATCCGGGTGGAACTCGTAACTTGAACGAAGTCCGCTTTTCCTTTGGGTCCTAAAATCTGCTTCGTGAGCGCTTTAGCCATATCAACTTCAAAGCCTTTGATCTGGCTGTTCCTCACGTCCATTAAACCAAACAATTTTGTATCAGCTTTAACACCCCAAGTAATCGTGTTGCTCTGCTTGGCACGTGTGACCACGTTTTGTTCCGCCAGCGGTTTTGAGCCGCAAGCAGTGAGCACCAGCAGTAAAGCAAGACTAGAGACGATAACGCTGACCAATCGGAATAATTTCTTCATGCTCACATCTCCTGACTTTAATGTGTAATAATCTTGCTTAGGAACTGACGTGCACGTTCATTACTTGGCTGCCCGTCAAAGAATTTCTCTTTACTGTCATCTTCAAGAACCCGTCCGTCGGCCATAAAAATAACCCGGTTGGCCACTTCACGGGCAAAGCCCATTTCGTGGGTCACCACTAGCATGGTCATGGATGAGTCTCGAGCGATATCTTTCATAACGTTCAAAACATCATCAATCATTTCTGGGTCCAACGCACTCGTTGGTTCATCAAACAAGAGCGCTTTAGGCTTCATTGCAAGTGAACGGGCAATCGCGATCCGTTGCTGCTGACCACCGGAAAGCTGTGATGGCATCTTAGGTGCCTGATCAGCTAACCCAACTCGGTCCAGCATATTCATGGCAATCTTCTTGTTTTCCTCTTCTGGCCGTTTCAAAACCAGTCGAGGTGCCAGCATAATATTTTCCAAAATGGTCTTATTCGCATACAAATTAAAGTGTTGGAACACCATCCCAACGTTCTTACGGATCCGGTTCATATCCGTCTTCTTGTCGGCCAAGTCTTGACCATTAACGATCAGCTGACCTTCTTGAATTCGTTCCAGTCCGTTGACCGTCCGAATCAAAGTTGACTTACCAGACCCAGATGGGCCAATCAGCACCACAGTTTCACCAGTATCAATGGTTAGGTTGATGTCATGCAAAGCATGGAACTCGCCGTAATACTTTTGAACATTGTGAAATTCAATCATTGACATGTTTTTCCCCTCCGCCTTATGAAAAATAGCGACCGAGTTCTCATACAATTGACAACAAAGATAAGCGAACAGGCTGCATGATCCGATAGAGGCATACAGCCCGCTCGCTTTAATGGCTGAAAATCATATGATAATTGGTTCGCTTGAGTTGCGCTTGGTTGAAAGTGTACGTCTAAAAGCACCGAAATGCCTGACCAATTTCATACGCTTCTAATTTTAACTCACTATAAATATTAAACCATATTCACTGATTGGTCAAAGCAATAGAACGCTTAAAGTCCGTCATAACGGCTTGTATAGAAGCAGAAACAGCGGTAAATCAAGTCTAATTGCTCACGATAATTTTTTCATCAAACGGTAGAATATTCATTATTTTTAAAATATTCATTCACGCTTTATGAGATTACCATTAGAACATAAATAATATAAATCGCTTTCTCATAGGAATTCAATCCGACTTTTAAGAGAAAATAAAAAGAATAGGTACCCAACTCGGCGCCTATTCTTAATCTATTATTCACTTAGTGATAACGTTTCATCCGCGAAGCGGGCGTATCAGTCGGCACACTTGATTGCGAAAAGCTTGACTGTCTCATGTCTGCAGCAGTTTTTTGCAGTTGTTGCGCGTGGTTTTCCCGTTCATAAGCTAACTGCACCCGAATCATATAGGGCGCCTGTTTTTCAATCGGCTCATTCCGGCCCATTTCCATATAGGGACCACCAACCAAAATCACGTTAGCCAAGTAGAGTTTCACCTTATCATAGACATCTTCAATGGGCTGAAGGCCAACCGTTGTGATTCGACCCATGGGTGCCTTTTGTGCTTGGTTCATACCGGCGTAGACGATCATCTGCTGACCGTCCTGTTTTAATTCAAAGTACGGAATATTGACTCCTAAACCAATCGCGTAGACCGGCTTCTTATTCTGATTTAGCTGCTGAGCAATTTCGCGTGACCCAAGGCCGCCATAATCAGGCGTCATCAGTCGCATTTGCTGAAGCTGGTTAGCAAGCTGGGCAATATTGGCGCTTTGTTCCGGACTAACCGTTACTTTGCCAGGCAAGATTTTTTTACTATCAAAATAGCCATTGGCTGGAATCGTTGTCCCGTTCAGCAAACCGTTGCCACGTTGTTCCCTCATCTGTTGCCGGTTTTCCGTCATCGGATCAGTGCCGCCAAGGGTTTTCCCCAGCATTTTTTCAATTTTAGGTGAAATATCCAGTGGTGCCTGCTTATCAGTAAAGTAATAGAAGATATTCATCACTGAAAAGTACGCTAGGATAATGGCAACTAGCAGGATCAAGCTGCCGCGCATCGCATAGCCGTTTTGAATCCAGCGAACTGAAACGTACAATAAATAAACTACCCCAATCACACCAAGAATGGTGTAAATGCGGTTCTTCAGTTTGACGTTTAAATTCACATATCCTAGGTAGTGATTGATCATATCTAAGAAACTAAACACTTGCTAGCACCTCCTTATTTAGCCGTAACTTGACCAGTGTTATCAGTATTACCTGAATCACCAGTGGCGTCTGAAGCGTTATTGGTCTGCGTGTTGTTGGTTTGTGAAGAGGTGGTTGCGGACTTAGAACCATTCGTTGTGCCGTTGTCCGTTGTTTCCCCACCGTTTGATTTTGACTTGTTAGAAGTTGTATTGGCATTGCTAGTCCCTGTTTCTGGACTAGTCGTTTGATTATCGTTGTTTTGATCGTTTTGAGAACTTGAATCCTTCTTCTTAGAGCTATCGCTGCTTGAGTCCTTCTTATCTGATGATTTACGCTCAGAATCAGATGACTGCTTATTTGAATCGATCACTGAATTAGAAACCACGCGTGCACTTGCTGGCTTGCCTTCATTCGAGTGACTCACTGAGTTGACCACCACATTGGTCGCCCCCAAGGCTAGCGCGATTGAAACAATCGCAAACGGGGTGATAAAGGGCGGTGTCCGGTATGCCATGTTAAATGCCTCCTTAAAACTTCTTTATTAACCATTAGTATCTCAAATTATTATTAATAAACAACAAAACAAACCTTAAATATTAAATAAGGTTTGTTTACGGCTGTCACTTCGCAAGTAATTTTTGACAATCGGGACAAATACCATAGAGTTCAATTCGGTGGCCAATAATATCATAACCCGGTAACTGCGCCTTAAAAACGTCCAATGGACACTCTTTGAGTTCGGTCACCTTACCGCAGTTTTGACAAATAAAGTGGTGGTGGTGCAGATGGCTGAAGTCGCACTGGTATTTGACCCGTGCCTGATCGCCCTGAACCTGCTGTTCCACCATCCCAGCTTCTTCAAATTCTTTGATATTACGATAAATCGTATTATGACTCATGCCTGGAAATTGCTTGCGCATGTAGTCGTCAACCAACGTCACATCATGATAGTGATCTTGATTTTGCAGTAAATAACCTAAAAGGGCTTTTCGCTGTTTCGTGACTTTTAGATGGTTCTTTTTTAATTCTGTTAACGCCTGTGCGAGTTCTGCTGGCATATTTAGGCACCTCTTTGACTATGACATCCGTTTTAAACAATAATGATTACGCTTAAGATAGTGTATCACAAATATATGAACAATGACACATATGTCCACTATTTTCACAAAGAAGCTGGCTGCAACTTGGTAACGATCTCGCCCAATTTTTCTTCAGTCCGGTGCCAATCATCATTTTGGATCACGGTTGCCACGCCGATCAAATCCTCTGGAAGGGTTAAATCACGGGTGTACTCCTTACTTTTGATTCGGGACTGAATCATTTCTAGCTGATCCCCGCGGTCTTTAAGGCGTTCATGCAAAATACCTGATTGGCCAACCGTTAAGAACAAAATAAACGCCTGCTGTTTTAATTCCTGCACATAGGTCTCAGCACCCTTAGTATCTAAAACGATACTAACCAGGTCAGACTTTTCAAAGGCCCGTTCCAGGCCCTCGTACGACGACCCGTATTGATAGCCGGCATAGGTCACCGATTCAAGATAGTGGTTCTCAGCAAAGCTTTCGGGTGTTTCAAAGTAATAATCAACGCCGTTTTTCTCCCCTGGCCGCATGGGCCGAGTGGTATGCGTAATAATGCGTGGAATCTGATATTTAGTTTTTAAATAGGTACTCACCGTTGTTTTACCGGTTCCCGTTGCACCCGTAATGACAATGACGTGTTTCATGACTTCCCCCATTAGTTAGCTGCAATCTTAGCTGAAATATACTGGTGCGCCCGCTTCATCAACTGCTTTAAATTATCATAAGTTAATCGCTCAACTGCTTGGTCCTCATCAAACCAGCCAAAATCACTGATTTCAACGTCCTGCTTTTTAATTTGGACATCCGCAGGGACTTCGCTCACAAACAAGTGAACTTCCTTATGATTACCGTTTGGCAACTCATACTTTAGCTCATCGTGATAACTGGTATCAAGGCTAACGTGAAGCTGCGTTTCCTCGCGAATTTCTCGAATAGCCGTTTCATCTAATTTTTCGTTACCTTCAACGTGTCCCTTGGGAAAGCCCCAAAAATTACTGGTTGCGCTCTTAAGGAGCAGGTACTCTGGTTTGCCGTTTTGAACCCGATAAACGACTGCACCGCTAGCCACTTCAGTTGTCATTTTAAAAATCATCCTTCCGCAATTGTTAATACTTCTTATTTTAGCCTAATCGCCGGTGCAAGCAAACTGTGAAATCTCTGTTTTAGTCAAATTTCTGTAAAAAATTTTCGCTCATTAAGACCGATTACTGTCGAAGCTGCATTGCTTTTAAAGATTAATATCGTTAAGATAGACTTAAAATTCTTTTCAATATTTAATTTTGGAGGAACCTCTATGTCATCACTTACTTCACGTCTGTTTCGTCGGGAAAAAGTCGACCGTTACTTGGAAACTGACAAGAAATTCATCAAGACCATGTCAGCTGTCGATTTGATTTCCCTTGGGATCGGTGCCGTCATCGGAACTGGTATCTTCATTCTGCCAGGTACCGTTGCGGCTACTAAAGCCGGTCCCGGCATTATTTTATCCTTTATATTAGCCGCCGTCGTTTGTTCAACTGCTGCAATGTGCTACGCCGAATTTGCTTCCGCGCTGCCCGTTGCCGGGAGTGCCTACTCGTATGGTAACCTAGTTTACGGTGAAATCATCGGCTGGATCCTTGGCTGGGCTTTGATCTTGGAGTACGTACTGGCCGTTGCCGCTGTTTCCAGCGCTTGGGGGGCCTACTTTAAGTCCTTTATGAGCGGCTTTGGCGTTAACATTCCTGCTTCAATCGTTGGCCCGCTAGATATCGCCCATGGTTCTTACGGCAACTGGATCGCCATTATTATCGTTTTGATTATTTCCACCATGCTGGCTCACGGGGTGAAGTCATCTGTCCGTCTAAACAACTTTATCGTTTTTGTTAAAATTGCTATTATTTTGCTGTTTGTAGTCGTCGGTGCCTTCTTCGTCAAGCCGGGTAACTGGCATCCCTTCATGCCGTTCGGCTTCCACGGTGTTTTAGCTGGTTCATCGGCGGTCTTCTTCGCCTACCTTGGTTTCGATGCGGTTTCTAGTTCCGCAGCGGAAGTTAAAAACGCTAAAAAGAACATGCCGATCGGTATTATCGGTACGCTGATCATTGCCACCTTACTTTACGTCTTAGTGGCGATCGTTCTCACCGGGATGATCAGCTACACCAAACTAGACGTTGCTGACCCAGTTTCCTTTGCGTTACAAGTCGTTCACCAAAACTGGGCTGCCGGCGTCATCGCCCTCGGCGCCTTAGCCGGAATGTTTACCATGATGGTCACCATGATCTATAGTTCATCACGGTTGATCTACTCTGTTGGCCGTGACGGCCTGTTGCCAAAGTTCTTGGGTAAATTGGATCGTCATGGTAATCCAATCAACAGTTTACGGACCATTACGGTGATTATTGCCGTCATGGGTGGTTTCGTGCCACTGGATCAGCTGACCAACTTGGTTAACATCGGGACGTTGATTGCCTTCTTATTCGTCTCATTTGGTATCATTCCTCTTCGCCACAACAAGGAAATCGAGAACAACCAAGGTTTTCAAGTTCCTTGGTACCCAGTTCTGCCCGTTGTATCAGGCTTCCTGTGCCTGTTTATGCTGACTCAGCTGCAGGCTGAAACCTGGATTGCCTCTGGGGTCTGGTTCCTGTTTGGATTGATCCTGTATTTCGGTTACGGTATGCATCACAGCCGGTTGAATAACCCGGATAATGCTGAATAAGTCATCTTGAAGTTAATAAAAGGCCACAGAAGTCGTTGGACTTCTGTGGCCTTTTGCGTCCGCTCTTATTCCAGCCGCGCTATAGCATGCTTTAACAGCAGCGGTGCAATCACCGTACTTAAAATGATGACAACGATCAGCTCTGAATACAGTTCAGGCGCCAACAGCTTTGCTTGGTAGCCAATTTGAGCGATGATCAATGCCATTTCCCCTCGTGACACCATCCCGGCACCAACCACGTAGGCACTATTAAAACTGAAGCCTAAGACTCTGGCACCCAATCCGCCACCAATCAGCTTTGACAGCACGGCCACGATTGTCATGCCCAATATGAGCAACAGATTACTCCAGAAATGATCAAATCGCATTTCGACCCCAATGCTAACGAAGAAGATGGGAACGAAAAATGCGTAACCAATGGGACTGATATTAGCGGTAACTTCTTTTTGGGCACTGGTCTGTGCCACCGCAATCCCTGCAAAGAACGCGCCAATCACGGCGCTTAAGCCTGTCAAATCAGCGAGGTAGGCCATTCCCAAACAAATAATCAGGGACATAATCGGCACCGACTGCGGAATGGGCAAACGTTCGAATAATCGAATCAAAAACGGTGCGATCCAGCGAATCAGCACGTAAACCATGACAAAGTAAGCTAGCTGTTCAATAATGCTGAGTGCTAAATGAGGTTCTCCGCGGCTGCCGCTAGAAAACATACTGACAAAGATACTTAAAATTAAGACTGCCATAATGTCGTCCACAACGGCAGCACCCAAAATGGTTGCCCCTTCTTTAGTATTTAATTTACCGAATTCACGCAGCACTTCCACCGAAATGGAGACTGAGGTAGCAGCGAAAACGACGCCCCAGAAAACCGCCCGTTCAAAGTTTTGGTGCATGATGACCCCATAAAAGTAGAAGCAGACCATCGGCAAAATAACACCCAAAGTTGCCACGCTAATGGCCGGCTTAAAATACTTTTTTAATAACTTCAGGTCACTTTCCAGCCCAGCCATAAACATCAAAATAATCACGCCGATCTCAGCACCGGCGGTCAATAATTCTCCTGGCCGAACCCAATTGAGTAAAGCTGGACCCAGTAATATGCCAACCAGCAACTGGCCGATCACGCTTGGGATACCGATCCGCTGGCTAAGCGCCCCAGCAATCGTTGTTGCAAATAATATCAGTGCAATAATCCCGATATAGTTCAAATAAAATGTTCCTTTCTGTCCGTGTCCGCAATTAAATTACTCCTAGTGTATCATGAACCGTGCCCACCTGGCTAACGGTTCGGCTGACAGCAATGGCCTGCGTTATAATGGAACCATTATGAACTTGCAGGAGGTTTTGCGTTAATGAACATCAATCAATTTGCCATTGCACCCACCAACTTGGCCGATGAAAAGAAAGAATTACAACAAATTCAGTTCATCCGTCAATCTGACTTACAGTTAGACCCGCACCGGCTATTACGGCACCTGCTCCAGCAAAGTTTTCCAGAAGTTACCAGCAATGAAGCCGCGGACAGCAAAATCGCGAATTTACTGGCTGCACCCCAGCTGGATGCCCTGTCACTAACTCAAATTGGTGGCGCCATTCAACCGTTACATCTCGATAATTTAATCCTACAATTACTCGGTTTTCAAATTGGCAGTGATTTCCAAATCGACGCACCAGAAAAACTGGCTGCTCACGTTAACCTGCCAAAGTTTGATCACGCTGCCCTCACTAACGACGATTTAGTTCACGCCTGGTATCAGCTGCTGATTACCCACACCACCACCGGGCAGACTTTTCTGGATCAGCTTGCTGGGCGTGGCTATTTTCATCGTCGGCCTGATCTGCCTAAACCATTATTTTTCAATGGTAAAGCCCAGCCGGTGTTTGATACTACTCAGCTGATTCACGAAGTCGTCTACGTGGAATCTTCACAGGACACCGACCACGACGGCATGCGAGACCTGCTGAAAGCTGAAATCACGCGGCCGGCTGAGTCGAATCAGCAGCCGGTGCCCGTCCTTTACACAGCGTCACCCTATAATCAGGGTACTAACGATGCTGAAGGTGAGGCATTGACGCATAACGTCAACGTGCCGCTAACCGAAAAGCCAGTAACGTCAGATACCCTGAGCCACCGCGAACCAAAGCCCGCAAAAATACCCGATCCACGCGTCATCAATACCCGCACACAACAGGCTGATGAAAGTTTTGGCAACACTTTTGATTACAGTTTGAACGATTACTTTCTTGCCCGCGGTTTTGCCGTCGTCTACGCGGCCGGTATTGGGACCAAAGAATCCGATGGCCTGCGCACCACTGGTGATCCCGAAGAAACAACGTCAACCACTGCCATTATTGAATGGTTAACTGGCAAGCGGACCGCCTTTACCAACCGGACATCAAACACGGCAATTGAGGCTACTTGGTCAAACCACCAAGTGGCGATGACCGGCCGTTCTTATCTAGGGACGTTAGCCACCGCCGCTGCCACAACCGGCGTTGACGGCCTTAAAACCATTATTTGCGAAGCCGGTATCTCCAGCTGGTACGACTACTACCGCGAAAATGGTTTAGTCATTGCGCCTGGCGGTTTTCCTGGCGAAGATGCCGATGTTCTGGCTGAAGAAACCTTCTCCCGCCAACAGCAAGCCGGCGATTACAGCAGGATTCAGTCCAAGTGGCAGGCCCAGCTAAGTGCCATTAACGACGGTCAGGATCGTACTACCGGCAACTATAACGATTTCTGGGATGCCCGCAACTACCGCAAAAATGCCAAGAAGATTAAGGCAGATGTGATGATTGTGCATGGTCTCAACGACTGGAACGTCAAGCCAAGGAACGCCGAAAAACTATGGCGGGCGATCAGTAACTTACCCATTAACCATAAAATCATCCTGCACCAAGGGCCGCACATCTACATCAATAATTTTCGCTCATTGGACTTTACCGACATGGTCAATTTGTGGTTGTCTCACGAACTCTACAACTTAGATAACCACGCTGAAACCATTCTGCCTGACGTGTTGATTCAAGATAACGCCACTGCTGAAAACTGGCAGGCTTATCCTGACTGGGGTGCTGCCACCAATCAACGCACCCGATATCATTTAACGGCAAACAGCCTGTCAACTGACAACCTCAGTCAAGACACCGTTCAATTTGCCGACCAGCTAACCGACCTCGCCTTCCAAAAATACGCCAAAGATAATCGTCAATGGCAACAAGACTTAGTCAAAGCTGCTTCGCCCATGGAAGGGCACCGACAACTCTTTGCCGCTCCGGCACAAACTGACGAGCTGATACTTGACGGCTGTCCCGTTTTGCACCTCAGCGTTGCCAGTGACCAGCCCATTGGTCTTATCAGTGCTGAACTTGTTGACTTGGGTCACTTTAAACGACTCAATCCATTGCCAACAACGCTGGCAAGACAAGCGATGGCACTGGGCTATCATTTCCGCAAAGAAGATCTGCGTGAATACGAGATCGCTAAAAAAGAGACTGCTTATCAGCTGATTTCAAAGGCACACCTAAATCTTCAAAATCGGACCTCGCTGACCCAAGTTGACCCCATTACACCTCACCAAAGTTATCCGGTCACCCTGGAATTACAGCCCACTCATTATCGGCTCACAGCGGGTCACCAATTAGGCCTGGTAGTCTACGCCACCGACTTTGGTATGACTGTCCGTGGCAATCAAAATATCACCTATACCCTCTCATTAGCGGATAGCTGTTTAGAGCTTCCCCACCTATAGACTTCGTGATATGATGGTAATTAACTTCAATTTGAAACGAGGTAATTCACATGAAACAAGGCACCACGATCATCACGCTAGATAACGGCTACCATCTGTGGACCAATACACAGGGTGAAGGCGATATTCACCTACTGGCATTACACGGTGGCCCCGGTGGCAACCACGAATACTGGGAAGATACCGCTCAACAGCTCAAAAAACAGGGCTTGAACGTTCAAGTTCATATGTACGACCAATTGGGTTCTTGGTATTCTGACCAGCCCGACTACAGCGATCCTAAAATTGCTGAAAAGTACCTGACCTATGACTACTACCTAGAAGAAGTTGAAGAAGTCCGTCAAAAATTAGGCTTAGACAATTTCTACCTGATCGGTCAATCATGGGGCGGTGCCTTAGTTCAAATGTACGCTGCTAAATACGGCCAGCATTTGAAGGGTGCCATCATTTCATCAATGGTCGATAACATCGATGAATACGTGACCCACATCAACCAAGTCCGTGAAGAAGCCTTACCAGCAGACGCTGTGGCTTACATGAAGAAGCAGGAAGCTGCTAACAACTACGACGATCCGCAGTACCAGAAGTATGTAGATGTTTTGAACGACGGCTACGTTGACCGTAAAAAGCCAGCTGCCATCTCCCACTTGATTCCAACCATGTCGCGTCCCGTTTACGGTGCCTTCCAAGGTGACAACGAATTTGTCATCACCGGTAAATTAAAGGAATGGATGTTTGAACCTCATTTGAAGGAAATCAAAGTGCCAACTTTACTGACCTTTGGTGAACACGAAACCATGCCAATTACCACCGCCAAACGGATGGCCAAGGAAATCCCACATGCCCGGCTAGTCACTACGCCTGAAGGTGGCCACCACCACATGATCGATAACGCGCCGGTTTATTACGATCATTTAGCAACCTTCATCCGCGACGTGGAAAGCGATAATTTTAACGATTAATTTGTCAAACTGGAACAATTCGTTTAAGTTAACGGCACAAAAAAAGCTGACTTTATTAAAAGTCAGCTTTTTTTGTGCCGTTAACTAATGAATAACAACTTTAGTACCATAAGTAACGTTATCGTAGAACCACTTGGCGTCAGGAACCGCTAATCTCACGCAGCCGTGAGAATGGGCTTCCTTTCCCAGCATATTGGCTTCTTTAACGTTAAAGTTACCGTTTTGATCCGTTGGTACGGTGTGGAAAAGATAGGTGCCATGATCCTTAAAGGATACCCAATCTTTAGCACCCTCCTTAGACTCAGCATTGTAGAAAAAGGCACCACGCTCGCCTTGAATATGAAAGGTCCCTGTTGGTGTGGAATTATCAGCACCAGTCGAGGCGTACATGGTATACGCCTTTTTATGACCATCCATAATAAAGACCCGCTGCTTACTTACCGAAACGCGAATCCAAGGATGCTGTAACTGATCCCATTTGGGATATGGTTTATCTTCTGAAGGCTGACGCCAGTTGATTTGAACTGGTGCTGCTTTCTTTACTTTTTTGGTTGTTTGCGTTGCTGCCTGATTATGCGTATCGGGCGTCATCAAATGATTAGCCGTGATGCCCAACACAAAGATTGCAATAATGACAGCAATTAGCTGCAAGACCCGCTTCATAAATCTATCTCCAAACATGACTTAGTAAGTATTATTGTAGCATGTGAATGTTGCAAGGAAATAACATTTAAGCTTTTTGTAAAAGATTATTACTGATTCTTAAGACTTAGCTTCTCAACGTTCAGCACTTTATCGGCTAAACCATCGTAAAAGCTGACCTCATGGCTGACCACAATGGCGTTACCAGGGAACTTGTTAATGGCGTCCTTGAGGGCTTCCTTAGTTTCTTCGTCCAAATGGTTCGTCGGTTCGTCCAAAATCAAGAAGTTGCTTGGTTCAAATTCCATCATGGCTAACTTGACTTTCGTCTGTTCACCACCAGAAAGCTGGCCGATCGGCTTCATTGCGTTAGCAGCGTCAAGACCGCACTTGGCTAACTTAGTCCGAATTGCTTTTTGGGGCAGCTTTTCGTACTTGGCTTGGATAATCTTAAGTGGGGTCTCCTGATCATTGTCCCATTCCAGATCTTGACTGAAGTAACTGATCTTTGCAGAAGGAGAAAATTGAGCTGAACCACCCTTAGATTTAATCAGCCCTAAGATTGATTTGATCAGCGTTGACTTACCAACCCCGTTGAAGCCTTCAAAGCCAACCTTTTCACCGGTATTCACAGAGAAAGTGACCGGTTTTAATAATGGCCGGTTATAGCCTACTGACAGGTGATCAACCACCAGTGCATTTTGAGAACCGGTATCCTCATATGGAAAGTTGAACGTCGCCTGAATGTTACTCGAAGGCGGATCCACCAATTCCATCCGGGACAGTTGTTTTTCACGGGACTTAGCCTGTTTGGACCGGGTACCAGCTTTAAACTTGGCAATAAACTTTTCGGTTTTCTCAATTTGAACTTGTTGTTTTTCGTACTCTCTACGCTGCGCTTCTTCACGTTCAGCCCGTTGACGCATAGCTGACTTGAAACTGCCCCGGTACTTAGTGATCTTACCGAAAGCAACGTTGATAATACAGTTAGTGACCTGTTCCAGAAAATCATAATCATGGGAAATGACCATGGCAGCACCGTCAAAACCGTTCAAATAATCAACAAGCCAGGCAATATGAGCCACATCCAAATAGTTGGTCGGTTCATCGAGTAAAATCACGTCGGGGTTTTGCAGTAACAGCTTAGCTAAGATGATCTTAGAACGCTGACCACCAGACATTTGTGCCACTTCATGATCACGGCCAATGTCATCTAGACCAAGGCCCGTAATAATCCGTTCGATTTCAGTCTCGATATCGTAGAAACTGCTGGCTTCCAATTCTTCTTGAATTCGGCCAGCCCGTTCCAGTAACTTATCATCCGCTGTTTCTGCATAGTCAGTATACAGTTGCGTCATCCGGTCATTTTTATCATACAGATCTTGAAACGCCGTATGTAAAAAGTCGATCAGCGTCATCCCGTCAGGAATGTCAGCATATTGATCCAGGTAACCCACGTGGATCCCTTTTTGCCACTTAACCGAACCGGACAATGGCAATTCATCACCAGTCAAAACCTTGATCAGGGTTGATTTACCCACACCATTTTGGCCGACGATCCCCATGTGTTCACCCTTATTTAGCTGAAAACTCGCATCATCGTACAGCCGTTTATCAGCAAAAGCCATACTAAGGTTTTCAACTTCTAGTAAAGACATTTTATATTTACCTCCCTTAATCTTGTGCAGAGGTAGGCTTTTATAGCATATCTAAGGGACTTTCAACAAACCAACGACGAATCCGTTTGTCAAAAGTCCCTTAGCTACAACTGTCAGCTTGCCGGAACACCATCATTTAAACTGCCTTTAAAGGCTAAATTTAAGTTCATTTTCATTTTTTTACAACACTTTACCCTATCACGAAACTTTTTTAATAGCAAGAAAGGCGACCGAAATCAGGCAGTATCTCGGCGTTTCTAAAACATCGTTCAAAAATTGTTTGATGAGGATGGCGAATGAGATGGTGGCGCTTGCAAAATGATTTATAATTTTCCATCTGCCCTTGGAGAATATTTTTGTCATCACGCCCTAACCAGATGTTCCTCATTGGCCTGCATTAGCATGTGGTATAATAACTGCCATACAATAATCAAAAAAGGATGACAAATTTGAATATTAAAGATATTGATAGTCTGACGCTTACCGTCAGTGATATCAATCACGCCGTACGTTTTTACCATGAAGTATTTGACCTGCCGATCATTAAAAATGCCGATCAACCCAGCTTACGTCTGGGCCATCACCGTCTAGAGTTTCGAACGGCTGAAGATCAGGCTGCCATCACTGCTGCAGTTGTTGCTCCCGGTAGCGCAGAGCTGGCATTAGAAACGCATGATCCACTGGAAAACACGCTGTCTCACCTCACTAATTACGCGGTTGAAATTGCCGATGGCCCGGTTCCTTATGTTGGTGCTAAGGGTCCGGCAACTGCACTGTGGGTTCGCGACCCAGATCAGAATCTCATCAAAATTATTACCTATTAGTTAAGTCGATCAGAATCGAGGTGCCGAAAAGATGACTTATATTCGCCGTCAAGGCTTACGTATCGGCGCTTTTATTTTGCTGCTGATTGCTTATCTTTCAAGTTCAATCCTGTTAGAATTAGCCACTAAATACGCCGGTACAAAGGTTGCACTGGCCGAACAGTTTATCGGCGCGATGCTGATCTCAATAGCAGTGATCCTGGTTTTGTATACCTGGCTGTATCAACGTCAGCTTAAACGCTATAACCCGCGTCACTTTGGCCATTTACCCTTTAATCGCCAACGAATTGGCCAGCTGCTACTCCTGTTCTTACTGATGCTCGTTATCCAAATCACCTGGTCACAACTCATCGTTCATCATTTCCTGCCCATGCCGAGTAATCAGTCCGCTGTGAACGACTCCGTTAAACAGCTGCCGTTTTGGAATTCTGCTTATGGGGTTGCGGTTGCCCCGGTTTTTGAAGAGTACCTTTTCCGCGGCTTCTTTTTCAATTTCTTCTTTTCAAAAAAGTCGCGCTGGAGCAATATTTTGGGCCTGCTAGTCAGCGGATTGCTGTTTGGCTATCTGCATACGCTGGCGTTTTCTGTAACAACCCTGTTTTATGCCTCACTGGGTTGGCTATTGGCTGGAACTTACCTCTACTTTAAAGATATCAGATACAGCATGGCGCTTCATTTCATGAATAATCTGTGGGCAATCATTTAAAAGTGAAAAAAAGGATATTCTTGTTTCTATCTATCAAGCTATGGTGTATAATATAAACACGATAACTACTAATGTAGCTTATCAAGCACGGAAAGGCTCAATCTCGTTTACGGGATTGAGCCTTTTTGTTTCACCTTTACTTACAGTTTAGTGATCCCCAGTGAAAGGCAAGTGACACTTGCGAATCATCCAAGCGGTCTTTATAATAAGAGATATTCTAATTCGGAGGAATTCAAATGACAAAGTTCGCCAAACAGTTTAATGATTGGCACATCCGGTAACCAAGCCGCTCTTACTGATGCGGTTTGAACAACATGTTCAATACACGTGTCTTGCCGGTTACTTTATCAAATGAGTGACGCTGCATGACTAACCTTGCACGTCGCCCGCTTTAGACGACTGCTGTGAGGGGTCGTCTTTTTAGTTTAATTTATTCTACATTTAGATAGGGGAATCGAATCATGAAGCGACTATATGCACTAATCGCTATTATTGTTATCTTTCTTGGTTTTGCCTTCGTTGACGAAGGTGGAACCGGTAAACCAGCAAAAGTCGCCAAACCGACCGTTGGTATTTTACAGCTCATGTCTCACCCAGCTTTAGATGCGATCCATCACGGAATCGTCCACGGACTGGCGGAAGAGGGCTATCATTCTGGCAAGAACATCAAAATCGATTTTCAAAACGCTCAAAATGATCAAAGTAACCTGATGACCATGAGTAACCGTTTTGTTAACGAAGATGCGGACGCTACCATTGGAATCGCGACACCTTCAGCTCAAGCTTTAGCAAACGCAACTTCCAAGATCCCCATCGTTTTAGGGGCAGTCACTGACCCTCAAGGTGCTGGGCTCGTTAAGAACAACCAGCGACCAGGACACAATATTACAGGGGTTTCAGACCAGGCACCGCTAAAAGAACAGCTTGGCTTGATCAAGCAAGTTATGCCTAACATGAAGACACTGGGAATCTTCTACACTTCTAGTGATGACTCAGCATCCGCACAGTATAAGCAATTCAAACAGCTATGCAAACAAGAAAACATCACGTTAAAAGCTTATTCCATTTCCAACACCAATGACGTCGATCAGGTTTCACAGCAAATGGTTCAAACCGTTGACGCCGTTTACGTCCCAACGGATAACACCGTTGCTTCTGCGATGCAGACCTTGGTAAAAAATTCTAACGCAGCCAAAGTTCCCGTTTTCCCTGCTGTAGACACCATGGTTAAGAGCGGTGGCTTAGCAACCTACAGTATTAACCAATATAAGTTGGGCGTACTGACGGGGAAAATGACGGCGGATATCTTAAAGGGTAAAAAGCCCGCTACAACACCGGTGAAGTTCATTCGCCATGGTGATTTAATTTTAAACATGAAACAAGCTCATCGACTTGGGATCACCTTCCCTAGCTCACTGGTTAAAGAAGCTCAAAAGAAGGGGGAAATCATCAAATGACATTTGGATTAGGCGTTTCAGCCATCGGTCAAGGCCTGTTATGGGCCACCCTTGGTTTAGGATTATTCCTAACCTTTAGAATCTTAGACTTCCCTGATATGACGGTTGAAGGAACCTTCCCAATGGGAGCTGCTGCTTGTGTTGCTGCAATCAATCACGGGATCAATCCCATTTGGGCCACCTTGATTGCCATCGGGGTCGGCATGCTGTGCGGTTTAGCGACTGGGTTGCTTTACACTAAAGGGCGTATTCCGATTTTATTAGCCGGGATTTTAGTCATGACGGCGGCTTATTCAGTTAACCTGCGAATTATGCACGGCCGTTCCAACTTAACGTTGTTAGATAAGCCTTCGCTATTAAAACTGCCTATTTTTGCACACACGCCAATGTACTTTGACAGTGTGTTCCTAGGCTTTACCGTTATCGTCATTTTGACACTGGTCTTGATTTACTTCCTGCAAACTGATCTTGGCCAAGCCTTCATCGCTACTGGTGATAACGAAAAAATGGCTCGGTCATTGGGAATCGAAACCGATAACATGAAAATCATGGGACTGATGGTCTCCAATGGGGTGATTGGCTTAGGCGGTGCTTTAGTTGCTCAAAACGACGGTTACGCCGACGTCAACATGGGGATCGGGGTCATCGTTATTGCCTTAGCTTCCATCATCATCGGTGAAGTGGCTTTCGGCGAATTAACAATGAACCAGCGATTAGTTGCCGTGACTTTAGGGTCAATTCTCTACCGCTTTGTTCTGCTGGTCGTTTTGAGACTGGGCTTCAATACCAACGATTTGAAGCTGTTCTCTTCAGTTGTCTTGGCTCTGTGCATGATGGTACCCGTCTTCAGAGACATGTTCGACTTAAAGCGCGTTTGGAAACGGGGGATCACAACTCATGACTAAACCAATATTAGAATTACGCCACGTTGTTACAAAAGTTAACCGGAATACTCCGGAAGAATTAACCTTACTGAAAGACTTAAACCTGACCATCAACGAAGGCGACTTCATTACGATTTTGGGTTCTAATGGTGCTGGGAAGTCAACCTTGTTCAACACTATCGCTGGTAATCTGACAATTGATGCCGGTGAGATCCTGCTGCGCGGTGAACACATCGAAAACGAATCTGAGGAACGCCGGACCCGCTTTTTAAGCCGGGTTTTCCAAGATCCTAAATTAGGCACCGCTCCCCGGATGACCGTGGCCGAAAATCTGTTATTAGCGACTAAGCGTGGTGAACACCGTCACCTTACCCCTCGCCACCTTAAACAGCACATGGCCGACTTTAAAGAAATGACCAGCGGCATGGGCAACGGCTTAGACGAACGGTTACAGACGCCAACTGGCAGCCTCTCTGGCGGTCAGCGACAAGCCTTAAGCTTCTTGATGGCCACCCTGAAAAAGCCGGACATCTTACTTCTTGATGAACACACAGCGGCGTTGGATCCAAAGACCTCGCAGGAACTAATGACTGCAACTAACGAGCGCATCATGGCTCAAAACTTGACCTGCTTAATGATCACCCATCATTTGGATGACGCTTTGAAGTATGGTAACCGGTTAGTTGTCATTAGTGATGGCAAGATCACTTACGACGTGTCTGGCGCAGAAAAACAGCAATTAACCCAGGAAAAACTATACAGTTTCTTTTCAGACTTACAGGATTAACAACCTATTTGATTAGCCAAAAGGCGCATGAACAAGTAAATGTTCATGCGCCTTTTTGGCGATTCATTTTAGATTACAGCTTTTCATACAATTTAATCAGGCCCTGAGTGCCGTCATCACCAAGGCCCTTTTCATCAACCATCGTCTCGTAAAGCTGCTTGGCAAGCTTAGTTGCAGGTAGGTCTAGTTTCATTTTGTCCGCCTCATCAAGGGCAATGCGCAGGTCCTTGAGGAAGTGCTTAGCAAAGAAGCCAGGCGTGTAGTCACCCTTTAGGATTCTGGGCGCGTAATTATCCATGCTCCAGTTATCAGCACCGCCGCTGCTAAGCGTGTCTAAGACATCAGTCATATTCAAACCGGCATGCTGGGCATAAACCATCATTTCAACGGTCCCCGTCATTGTGCCGGCAATCATGATTTGATTAGCCATTTTAGTATGCTGCCCCTTACCAGCAGGACCGAATAAATGAACCTTCTGACCGACCAGTTCAAACAAGGGTTTCACTGCATCATAGGTAGCCTGATCACCGCCGACCATCACCGTTAACGTGGCATTCTTCGCACCAACGTCACCACCCGAAACGGGCGCATCCAGTGCGTGAGCCTTCAACGCTTCTGCTCTCGCTGCAATTTTCTCAGCTAACGTTGGCGTACTAGTGGTCATATCAACAACGGTTTTACCCGCAGATAAGGCACTAAAAATACCCTGTTTACCGAAGTAGATGTCCTCCACATCGGTTGGGTAACCAACCATGGAGAAAATGATGTCTGATTGCTGAGCCACTTCAGCTGGTGTGCCTGCCCATGTCGCTCCCTTGGCGATTAAGGCATCCGTCTTTGCTTTTGTCCGGTTGTAAACAACTAACTCATAACCAGCATCAAGTAAGTGTGCTGCAATCGCACCACCCATGACACCAGTACCGATAAAGCCTAATTTCATTTGAAAAGCCCCCTAATTGGTTGCTAGTTTTTTATCAAGATACTTTGCTAATTTTTCCTTCGGGTAAACGCCGGTGACCTTTTCAACGGCTTTCCCATCTCGGAAAAGAACCAGACTTGGAATGCTCATGACTTTATAGTTCATCGCCAAATCCTGGTTATTTTCAACGTTCAATTTGCCAAACTTGATCCGGTCACCATACGTGGTTTCAAGCTGTTCGAGGACTGGATCCATCATCTTACAAGGGGCGCACCAGTCGGCCCAGAAATCAACAAGAACTAACCCCGAAGCAGTTTCTGTCGCTAAATTATCCTTTGTTATTGTGACTGCCATCTGCTGTTTGCCTCCCCTTTCTTCTCAAAAAATGAATGATCAATGTGATAACCACCGCAGCTAAAACGATCAGGCCAAAGCCAGCGGCAGGAATTTCAATGTCAATGACTGGAATACTGATAAAGAGTTTCACCGCAATTAGTCCAATCAATCCGTAAGCCATGGGTTCAAGCTCGGGAATGATCCGCATCAGCCTCATGATCAGTTCGGCAACCCCACGCATGGCAAGAATCCCAATCATCCCACCAATCAACACAATCACTGGATTGGGTGAAATGGCGAGTGAAGCTAGAACCGAATCAATTGAGAAAACAATATCCATCAGTTCAATTTGAATGACCACCGACCAAAATAACGGAATATGCCGCTTCTTATCGGAAACTAATTTGCGCGTATGCTTAACACGAGATTTAGAGAAATACTGAAGGGTCAAAAAGAGTAAATACCCGGCTCCCAGAACCTTAATTTCCCAGAAATTAATCAGATAAACACCCATCCCAATAATCAGGAAGCGAAAAATATAGGCCCCCCAAATACCATAGAATAGCGATTTTTCACGTAGTTCCTTGGTTGGCAGCGCCTGTGTCTGGGCCGCTAATACCACCGCGTTATCCACTGAAAGCAGACACTCAATCAGAACTAATGAAAAGATGACCAGCCAGTCACTTCCAGAGCTGATAACCGTTTCCCAATTATGCAGGCTAAAAAAGGGCCCATAAAGTTTTCCAATCAGATCAAACAATTCCGCGCAACTCTCCCCTCGTTATCTTCACAATCGTATCATACAAAAACCAATTCGCGGTATCAAGTAGGATGGACCACCAATTTTTAGTAACCATCAAACCGGTTTAAGGTATAAGTATTAATGACGTTGATTAATTTTTTGGCGTAAGTTGGATCAGTTGCGTAGCCATTTTGCTGCAAAAGCTTCGCCGCCGTTCGATAGTTCGTCACGTGAGGTGGCAAAAACTGCTGGGCAACCACTTGGTCATGGTCTAAGATGGCTGCTTTAAGGTTCGGATAAACGCGGAAGTTAGCGTTGATCCGCTCCTCCTTACCATTAATGTACTCATTTGTTGGAAAGGACCGCGTGTGCCCATTATAGCTACCCTTGATGCCAAACGGGTTATTGGCCTCTTGATAGAGCTGGGAGTGCCCCCAATTCGATTCAACAATGGCTTGAGCAATCACAATGCTAGGCAAAACCTGATGATTAGCCTGATACACGTTGACCGCTGGCTGTGCCACCGAATTAATAAATCGGTGTTGCTGGCGCTGCTCAGGCGTTTCTGTATTCGCCGGCTGGCTCGTTTGCACTTGCCGGTCAGCAATGACCTGATTCATCACATAACGAACGCCCATGCCACCGCCAATTACTAATAGTGCTAACAGAAAGATGATCGTTGCCACACCCTGTGAGTTATTCTTTTTTGTACGGCGTTTTTTCTTGGCCAAAAAATGTGTCTCCATTCATCAAAATAATTATGACTCTAAAATTAGTTTAACATGCGATTGTCTTGACTAAGAATTAATAATTGATTAATTTAAACTGACTGTCTGTAATTCATCAGCAACCTGATAAATCACCGGCTCAGTTCGTTCAAGCATTGCTTTGGTTAACTGCAGTTTAACCGTTCCCAATCGATTATAAGACTCGTAATAATAGGAAAGCGAATCCGTGACTGTAGCAGCACGATAAATCGAATAGTTCTGCTGGTAAGCTCGACTTTTCGGCACACAAACGCCGTTTAATAGATGCCACATACTGATGATTCCTTCTGTCTCATTGGCAGGCTGATCTGTGCGTTCTTTATAGTAAGCAGCTCGAATAAAACGTGAACCCGGTGTGTAAGATCCAGCTGGTACTTTTTTCCCTGAAAAACTGCCAGTAGTCACTCTTGGCGTATTCAACGGGACTTCACCAGCCTCAAATGCGGGCGTAAACGTCATGTAATCTCTTAATTGGCTAAGTTGGCGTTCAAAATTATGGGCGTTGGTCAGGATACCCAACGGATTCTCGTAGATTTTAAGCGGTCTTGCCGAAGTCTCAATGGCAACGATCCGGCCAGTTGCATCAGAAGCAACATAGTGTAGCTCAGGATAGCCATAAGTTTTAAAGGCGTGCTCACCGCTCATTAACTGAATTTCATGGATGTGAGCTTCAATGTCCGCAATCGATTTGTAGTGCCCTAACAGGTATAACGGCAACTCAAATGGTGCAATCGAGTGCTTATTTAAGTCAGGCTGCTGGTCAAAGATAGCCCCATTAGTAAAGGTCAGTTTCTGGACACTCAAGCCAAACTCGTTGATGCCATCCGAAATATCAATTTCATCATCGTGAGGCCGGCCACTGCCAATAATGGCATACTTGTTTTGATAACCCTGGTTGTCATAAACGGAACGCCATTGAAACTGCCGAGGCACGAAGACCGGGCCAGCACCCAAGGTGTGCCAATCCATCGTTCGGCCTAACACATGAGTCCCATCCAAGGCAATTTGGTAGATACTCGTACACATATTGTCACCGCTCCTTTGATTGACTGAGCTTTTTTAAAGTTTGTTCAAACTGTTCATCGATTTGTTTTTGACTTTTTAAAGAGATTTGTTTTGTCGACTGCGCTTTGGCAAGAATTGGTTCCGCCACCTTTAAATAGGTAAACAAAACTTCGCTAACATCTAAATGATAATCGCCAGCTAATTGTTTCGCAATCGAAAAACGCTGATTTGTATTTAATCCGGCATAGGGACTTTGATATTGATTCGACACATTCACTGCCACCCTTCATTTAAAGAAACCTAATTATAAGCAAACTTTGACCGAAATAATAGTATTTTGAATTCAATTTCAGTTTGTTAACGTTTTCCGTTAAAAATAAGCGCTTAATTGTTAAATATTTCATTTTTAGGAATTGAAATACAAACCCCTATCGGCTATGTTAGTATAGTAGTTATAGTTATGCGCCTTTGAGGCGACATTTTAAGGGAGATATTATTCAATGAAAGAGCGGATACGTCAGTTACACAACCAACGAATCTTTTCATTGCTGTTTTGGCTCATTGCAATCTTTGTTGCTATCGTCATGATGCCTAACACCTCTGATCTGATTCAAACCAAGGGTCAGCCACAGCTGGCTAACAACAGCCAGCCAATGATCGCCCGAAGTATGCAGAATACTTGGGGACGAAGCCTTTCGGGTACCAACCGCGTCACAGTGGTTTTCAATAATCCTCATGGTAAGCTGACTGCAACTCAACAGGCCAGCATCGATAAAACCGTTCAGCGTTTATCTGAAAAAGAAAAAGCTGATGGGATTTTGTCCATTCAAACCATGGTCACCAACCCGACGGCCAAAAGTCAATTCTATTCTAAGGATGGCTCCACAGAGACCGTTCAATTAGCGATTGCTCAAAATCAGGGTAACTCCCGGGTCATCGCTAAACAATTACGGTCCCAAATTCGAACTGCTGGCCTATCAACTTATCTGACCAGTCCTGAATTAGTCAACGACGCGGCTAACGAAAATATTAGCCACGTGACAACTTTGGCTGCAATTCTAGGGTTCATTCTCAGTCTACTCATTATTGGGGTTATTTTTAAGTCCTTGATTGCACCGCTGATCTCAACTTTATCCATGTTGATGATGTACGCCGTGTCCTTGGGACTCATCAATAACTTAGCCGGTCATACCAGCTTCCCATATTCTGAATATTTGCCATTATTAACGCTTTTGCTAACTTTGATTTTGGGCACGTTGGGTCACTACTACCTCTTTGACGCCTTTAAACAAAGCATCGCTGATGGTCAAGACCCAGCTGACGCCACCACTCATAGCGTTCACTCGATTCGGAATTTCTTAGCGATTCTCGGTGGCACGTTAACCATCATCTTTGCCAGTTTTTACGCCTTTCGTTTTTCAACCCTGCGCGCAATGTCCGGTTTAGCCTTAGTGACGATCATTACGGTTATTGGGCTTTACACCATTGCACCCATTTTCATGCAACTTTTAGGCGAACGCTTCTTCTGGCCAGCTGTTGATTTGCCTTCACGGCCACACCGTTTTTGGAACTGGATGGCTCGTTTCGGCCTCTGGCAACCATTCATTGCCATTATTGCTGTCCTCTACATTGTTGGTCCATTTGCCATTATGTATCGGGATAACTTGAACTTCTCAGCTGCTAAGACGGTTACGCCTAATAACGAGGCCATCGCCGGTATGCGGGTCCTTAACGCTCACTTTGGTGAAGGAAAAGCTACGCCAGTTACGGTCTACGTTCGTAGTAAAGACCGTGTCGACAACGAAAAAGCATTACTGCAGATTGATAATTTAACTACTAAATTAAAATCAATGCCCGGTGTTGCTGGTGTCACTTCATTGACACAGCCCAACGGCCAGCCAATGAATGAATACTACGTTAACAGTCAATTAAGTCAAATGAATATGACACTCAAGGGTGCCACGGATCAGCTTTCACAGCTCCAATCAGATCTTAAAGGCAACAGTTCAGACTTGAGCCAAGTGAAACTTAGCGATTCAGCTGACAAACTGGACAGTCTGGTTTCAAAAGCAACCCGGTTGTCAGATGATACCAGCACCGTTCGGTCACAGGTTTCACAAGTTGCCGGCCGTGCGAGTGTTTCACAGAGTTCCTCAGCTTCTTCGCGTGTTCGAAACTACCAGCGGTTACTTAACCTAGTCAGCAGCCAGCTCCAAACTGTTGCCAGTAACATGCGGGTCCTTAACGATGAGGCCACCGCTGCTGGTAACGACGGCCAAGCCGTTCAAAGCAGCGTTTCAGACTATGCTTCTCAAGTTTCATCCGTTCAAAGCAGTTTAAAGAAAACAACCACAAGCTTAAAGGGCTTGATCAAGTCCTATAACAATATCTACAGCTATCTGTCTGCTTTACAGGCTTCTGATGCTGCTAAAGTCTACTACATTACTCCTGAGCAATTGACTGGCGTGCAGTTCCAGCAATCGTTGCTCAGCAACACTAGCCAAGACTATAAAACGACTCAGCTACAAGTTTATCTGAAGAACTCCGCTTCTACTTCTAACAATGCGAAAACGATTAAACAGCTGCAATCAGAAGTTAACACGCAATTACAAGGCACTTCACTCAGTAAAGCTAAAGTTGCTTATACGGGGCAACCAGTGGTCCAAGACACCATTGAGCATTCGCTGAAAGCAAACCTCGGTTGGCTTATCCTGACCATTAGCCTGATTACCTTCCTGATTGTCGCACTCTTAAGCGGTTCGGTTCTTCAACCAATCTATTGGCTAACGACATTGGGACTCGCTATCATGGGTGGTACCCAATTAGCACAGCTAACCAACCACTTCATGTCGGGCGACCCAAGTTTCAACTGGCAGGTGCCGTTGATTGCTTTTGTTCCCCTGCTAGTGATCAGTGTCAGTCTGCTAATTCAGCTCGCCATCAGTTACCGGTTTAAAGAAAACGGCATGCTGGATTGGTTATTGCCAGGCGTTAGCTCCCTTGGTCAAATCATTCGTTATCAAGTCTTTACCACGATTATTATTTGCCTGGTTTTGTTCAGTACGAACTTCGCACCACTGACACAAGCTGGCTTGATCATCGTGTTTGCAATGGCGATCTTTGATATTATCCTACCAATCATTGTGACAGCCATTGGTAAATTAACGATCACGTTGCCTTCAAAGCGACCTCATTTGAAGCGGCATGCTAGATAATTAGAGTGTGTGACAAAACTCGGTAGATTCCAGAATTTAAAGTAAAATATGCCTATCCCGGCGAACTTTGTCGGGGTAGGCATATTTTACTTTAAATGGCCGGAATCTGAGTTTTGACGCACGATTAGTCTATATTGAAGTGTTGAACCAAAGAATAATCCTAACGATTTTTAATTAAAAAATTGATTGAAATATTTGTCGATATAGACTCATGACACAACCTCGTTAGTCTTTATTAACCGGCCGAACTTCATAGCTTGTTTCGCCATTTTCATAACGGCCATACAAGACCTTAGTCTTCGCTTTATCGAAGTAACCAAGGTTTAAATACAACTGGCCATCGATAACTTCAACCCCATCAAATGCAGCCTTGAAGAATTCCCGCGAAAGTGCGATTTCTTTTTGGATACTCCGCATCTTCTCAACCGCTGCTGGAAGCCGGTAACCCTCATCTTGCAGCCGTTTAATAATACTGACCTGAATAAAGGTGTGAAAATCATAAACGCGTGCTTTGTTTTGATCATCCCGAGTGATGGCTGAGATATAATCGCGCTGCTCCCAGTAACGAAGTTGACGCGATGAGACACCAGTCATTCGACTTAATTCACCGATCCGAAATACAAATTTATCGAAGTTAACTAAATTAGGAATTCGATACTTCATTTAATAACCGCCTCTCAGGTTTTGCTCCCTTATTATTCCACATTTTCACCTATCGAGTAAAGAACACTGATTAAATTATTGAGATAATCAGCCATTTGAGTCGATTTGTGAATTTATTACGTAAATTACAGTTTAAAAATAATTGTTTAACCTCATTGACATTACTTTGTTACATAACTGAAATAATTAACACGTACACTAATTATTGTACATAAAAACCGGATAAGTTAGGGGTTAGTTATTCAATGAAGAATTTAATCGTTAAAAGTATGATTGCTGTAGCAGCGTTCTTTAGTTTCGCGGTTGCAGGCGCACAAGTAACAACTGCTCACGCTGCAAGTACAAACGCAGATTACAGTTCCGTCTACACAACAGCTAAGAGTAAATTGGGTCGGCCATATGTTTGGGGCGCAACTGGTCCTTATGCATTTGATTGCTCCGGCTTTACCGGCTACGTTTACAAAAAAGCAGCCAAGATCACCATTCCACGAACAGCACAAGCACAGTACAATGCTTACAAGCATGTTAGTGGTTCCAACGTTCAAAAAGGTGACTTAGTCTTCTTCGGTTACAGCACTCGCAGCATTAGCCACGTTGGTCTATACATTGGCAACGGTAAAATGATTGATGCCCAAAACCGCGGTGTGGTTACTGAAAAAGTTCATGCACCTTGGTGGCACGTTGTTGGTTACGCACACGTTACTGATTTCAGCGCAACTGATCAAAATTAATTCACACATAATCTAAAAGCTTCATTGCCAGTAGTACTGGTAATGAAGCTTTTTTCGTCCCACTAAGCACGTTTCAAAACCATCTTGATGTGCTTAATGCCGACCTCTTCAAATGGGGTCCCTGTTTGCTTAAAACCTAACTGCTCATACAACCCAATCGCGGTTGCCTGGGCGTTTAGTTCTAAACTGACGCTGGCGTCTATTTGTGCAATGACCTGCTTTAATAGTGCCAGGGCGTACCCGTGATACCGAAACGCTTTTAAGGTTGCGACACGCTGAATATGAGCCGTTTGGCCGTCAAGCCGGATTCGCGCCGTCGTCACCGGCTGGTCATCAACGTAACCAACGTAATGGGTCACTTGATCATCCAGCCCATCAAATTCTAACTGAGCTGAGATCCCCTGTTCATTCACAAAGACAGCCTTACGAATGCCGGCTGCATCCGCGTACACCTGGCTAGTGGTGTTATCTGCTGATTTAATTTTCATCATTCACACTCCTCATATGTCCTCCATTATACCCTAAGCGAATTACTCAGACATCGCGGATCACTATGCTATACTTGGGGCAATTATAAGACGAAGGTAGGCGACAGTCGTGCAAACACATCACATTTCACTTTTAACCAAAGACGCTAAACAAAACATTCATTTTTATACGCATATTCTAGGCTTGCGACTGGTCAAGAATTCTGTTAATCAGGAAAACATTCATATTCGTCACTTGTTTTACGGCGATTATTTAGGCACACCCGGTTCCGTTATTACTTTCTTTGTATTACCCCTATTAGGTCACCGAACCGATGGCAACCACTTTATTAACGGTTTTCGATTAGCAATTCCAACGGGCAGCAAATCATTTTGGAATGAGCGTTTATCTAATGCAGGTATCACGGTGACTGAAACCAGCGATGGCCTTCAGTTTGATGATCCCGATCAAATCCCGGTTACTCTGGTTGAAACTGATCAGCAACTAACAGAGTGGCAAATCGTCCCTAATAATGGCATCGACCCGCAATATCAGATCAGCCGTTTTCTCGGGACTGAACTGCACGTCCCAGACGTGAGTGCCTCACAAGCTTTCTTTGAAAAACTGCTCAACCTCACTGTCACTAACAACGTGGTTGAGCTAGAAGGCGCTGAGCAAATCAAGCTCGTGCCAACAACTGACTTTAGCCAGATCACGCGGTTCGGTCGTGGCTCCATTGACCACGTTGCCTTAAAGGTTGCTGACGAAGCTGAACTGTTACGTTATTACAGTTTGGCTGAAGAACAGGGCTGGGATATTGAAATGTACCGCGATCGTGGCTGGTTCAAGAGTCTTTACATTCGCGAACCAGGCGATAACCGGATCGAACTGGCAACGCCTACTCCAGGATTCAGCTTGGACGAACCCATCTTAACGTTGGGGAATAGCTTAGGACTGCCACCGAAATTTGAATCATTACGGCCAGAAGTCATGGCTTATTACGCTAAGCAAGGCGTTGACTTCAGTGATGATGGCGATTTGAGCTGGGCGGATAACTAGAACAAACGCAGAAGGACGCCTGCCAGAATCCCTAATAAATGGGATTCTGGCAGGCGTCCTTTTGTATTTATGCTCTAAACGCTCAACACTATTTCTTACTTGTTATAGCTCTCCACAATCACATCATCATCCGTCAGCGTTAAGTTAGTCAAACTGCCATTGGCTGGACGCACGGTCAAGTCGTACTTACCGCCACCAAAACGTTCCATCAAACTTAACAGCGTGTTCCCATGGCTGATCAGTAAAACGTTATCGCCATCTTTCAAATCAGGATTGTGCCGAATCAAATCAAAGCCTTGATCCACTCTTGCCCAGTACTCGTCATTATTTTCGGCTTGATGGAACGGATCGGCTTCCTTCAGATAATCTTTGGCTTTGCCAATTGAATACTTGGTTACAATGTCCTTAAACGTTGGCAGGCCATGAGGTGCCCCGGCTAAGTACCAAGCTTGGGCCATATCGTTACCTTCGTAATAACCATAAAACTCTTCTCTAAAGAACATCGCCGTTTGCGGTGCTTTAATCTCAGAAGCTTGATTTTCTTTCAAAATTAATTTAGCAGTATCCATTGCCCGGGTCGTATCACTGCAATAAGCCGCGTCGAAGTGAATGTTAGCGAGCCGCTTACCAGTGGCAACCGCACCATCGATTCCCTTTTGAGTCAACGGCGAATTACTCCAGCCCTGTAATTTATTGTAAATATTAAAATAGGTTTGTCCGTGACGCACAACGTACAAATTGAGTTTAGTCATTGATTGACACCTCATTTCTTTAGTTAATTCCAGTATATCACCATCTGAAACGAACTAAAGGACAAAAATGGAAGCGCTAACGAAGCTGCTCGACTTCTTACATTTTAATAAATTTTGCTTCTAATTCGGCATAACCCCTGAAAGTCTGCTAAACTAATGAACATTAATACATCGTTAAAAGGAGTCATTATTTTGCAGTTCATAAAGCGCTTATGGCAAAAAACGGATACACGGCTGGGTTTCGCAACCCTGTTACTGGTCTGTTTTTGGTTAAAAACACTGCTAGCGTACTTCGTTGATTTTCGGGTAACTTTAAACGATCCGTTGCAGTTCATTCTCTATATCTTAAATCCAATACCTACTGCAATCATTTTCTACAGTCTAGCGCTTTACATCAAACGTACGCGACTGTTTTACACGTCAATTCTTGTACTAGATATTCTCAATACCGTCCTGCTTTATCTCAATGTCATTTACTACCGCGAGTTTACCGACTTTATGACTGTGGCAACGATGCTGGGATACAACAAAGTCAATCAAGGGCTCAGTGGCAGTTCAGTGGCCTTAACCAGCTTCCACGATCTTTTCTTCTGGCTTGATTTAGTGATCATCGTCGGCCTCTTGGTGACCAGACGGATCAAGACCGATGAGCACAAGCTAAACTGGCGGGCAGGCTTTGCCGTTACTTCCCTTGGTTTTTTAGCTTTCGGTCTCACAATGGCCGTGAGTGAAATGAACCGGCCGCAGTTACTCACTAAAACGTTTGACCGAGCTTACGTCGTCAAATATCTTGGCCTGGATACCTTTACCATTTACGACGGTGCCAAAACTCAGCATAACAGTGATGTCCGTGCAACGGCTAAGAAATCCGAATTAACGGACATCCTGAAATTCGTGCATAAGCATTATGCCAAGCCTAATCAAGCCTATTATGGTAAGGCAAAGGGCAAAAACGTGATTGTCTTGCACTTGGAAAGCTTCCAGCAATTCATGATTGACAAAAAAGTCAACGGCAGAGAAGTCACACCATTTTTAAACAAAATCTACCATAGTCAATCGACCTACGCCTTCGATAATTTCTTCCATCAAGTTGGCCAAGGAAAGACCAGTGATGCTGAAAACATGCTTGAAACCAGCACGTACGGATTACCTCAAGGGTCATTATTTGCGCAGCTTGGCAGTGATAATACCTTCCAAGGGGCACCCTCAATTCTGAAACAAAAGGGCGGTTACTCCAGTGCCGTTTTCCATGGTAACGTGGCCAGTTTCTGGAACCGAAACATTACCTATAAGAATCTGGGCTATCAATACTTCTTTGACGCCAGTTACTACGATACTTCGGGTGATAAATCGCTGGGCTTCGGGCTGAAGGACAAGTTACTGTTCAACGACTCCGTGAAGTACCTAGAACACCTGCAGCAGCCATTTTACGTGAAGTATTTGACTGTCACCAATCACTTCCCCTTCTCGCTTGATAAGGAAGACCAGGATGATGGCTTTAAGGGGCCTAATACTGGCGATAAAACGGTCGATCATTACTTTATGACTGCCCATTATTTGGACGAGTCAATCAAGGAATTTTACAGTTACCTGCACAAAACGGGCTTGGACAAGAAGAGTATCGTTGTTCTATATGGTGATCATTATGGAATCTCTAACTCAGAGAACACTAATTTAGCTAAAGTCCTTGGGAAGAATCCCGACGACTGGAACGATTTTGATAATGCTCAGCTCCAGCGGGTACCCCTCATGTTCAATATGCCCGGCACAAAGGGTGGCCACATCAGCCACACCTATGGCGGTGAAATCGACGTCTTGCCGACACTGCTGCATTTGTTGGGAATCAGCACGAAGCATTACATCCAGTTTGGGACTGATTTATTTTCGAAGAACCACGATACCGTGGTCGCCTTTAGAAATGAAGATTGGGTCAGTGAAAAGTACACTTGCCTTTCAGATGTAATTTACGATAACAAGACCGGCCAGGAACTGCATCCCAACAAGAAATTGCAGGCTAAAATCGATAAACTGCAGGCTAAAGTCAAATTAGAGCTCAGTCTTTCTGATTCACTTAACCAGAAGAATTTATTGCGTTTTTACCATCCGAAAGGGCTAAAACCCGTTAATCCCGCGAAGTACAACTATGCCAATGGGTTAAGCAAGGAAATTAACATTGAACGCCGCTTAAAGGGTAAGTCAACGAGTCTCTTCAGTGAGAATGGCAACAAATCCACTCAGTCAGAGTACAAGACCAATGCCCCAGAATTGCATCATAAATCCACTGACACCAACCGGATCAAGATTACGAACCCGGATGCCAACAGTGGTGACAAATAGAGTGTGTGACAAAACTCGGTAGATTCCAGAATTTAAAGTAAAATATGCCTATCCCGGCGAACTTTGTCGGGGTAGGCATATTTTACTTTAAATGGCCGGAATCTGAGTTTTGAAGCATGATTAGGCTATATTGAAGTATCGAACCAAAGGATAATCCTAACGAGTTTTAATTAAAAAATTGATTAGAATATTTGTCGATATAGACTTATGGCACAACCTCTATTCTTTAATACTTAGTTGCTAACGCCATTACTTTTGACGAATAATTGAAGATGAGTGCATTGGTCCGCGACGATCTGGATACAACGCTACCATAATCGAATTGACCGCAATCGGTGCCTCGCCATAAGCGGTGGCGATCAGCGCCTGCTTGCCGGGATACGTCACGCTATCACCGATCGCGTAGACGCCGGGCACGCTGGTTTCCATTTGTGAATTGACCTTAAATAACCGGTGTTCCGTTGCCAAATCGATGTCCCAGCCATCAACGGTCTTGTGATCTGAAGTAAACCCGTAACTGACGATGACATCATCAACCTCAAACGTTTCGGTTTCATCCTCCGAACGCATTTTTTTAACGGTCACTAACATGCCATTAGCTGTTTTTTCAATGGCTTTGATCATGTACGGTGTTTGAACGTCAATGGTTGAAGCCTTGACCTGAGCAACGGTATGTTCCAATGCCCGAAATTCATTCCGCCGATGAATGAGGTGAACCGACTTCGCAACCGGCTCTAACATGAGTGCTTCATCCAAAGCGGAATCACCCCCACCGGCAATGAGGACGCGGTGGTCCTTAAAGTGGCTAAGATCAGTGACCGCATAAAAGAGGCTTTTACCCTCAAACTCTTTCACATTATCGATGACCAGTGGCCGTGGCGAAAATGAGCCATTACCAACCGCAATTAACACCGTTTTCGAATGGGTGACCTCAGTCGGTGTTGTCACAACAAAGCCATCAGCCGTCTTTTCAATATTAGTGACGGTTTGTTCAGTTTTTAATTCAATTGGGAACTGCTTGAACTGTTCCACCTGACTATTGATCAAGTGTTGCGCTTGAATATCAGGTATCCCAGCGACATCCAAGATCCGTTTTTCCGGATACAAAGCACTCACTTGGCCACCTAGAACAGGTAAGCTTTCAATCAGTTGTGCAGAAGCTTCCCGCAAACCGGCGTAAAACCCGGCAAAAATACCAGCCGGACCGCCACCAATAATGGTTAAATCATACTGTTTATCCAACCTTGACACCCCTCTATCCAATTTAATTAATAATATGCTGCCCCTGAAGCGTTCGTACCTCACGCAGGCCAGCATCGATCAAAACAAAGATTGCAATCCAGCCAGCAATGATAATCAGCCATTTTTGAATGTCGAAGTCGGCAAGCAATGGCGTTGGTGCTTGCCAATCCCAACCGGCATGGAGCAAAACGGCTAATACGTAAAAGCGCAAAAATTTCGGTCGAACCATGGTTTTTCCCTGCACCGGCTTATGCCGGCCCTTCGCCAGAATAATGGCGGCACCAATCAGCGCTGACCAAATGGTATGCGTCCCAATGGCCTGCCAGCTACGGACGAATAACGTCACCAAGCCAAACTCACCAGTATAGCCGGAAGTTTCAAAAACAGCGAAGCCTGCACCCACGCAAGCGCCAATCAGCATGCCATTGAAGATGTAGTTCACTCGAAAACTATTGATAAAGTAGCCAATAATCAGTAGCTTACCCGTCTCTTCAATAAAGCCGATGGTTAAAGCGGAGACTAAATCCACCCCATTACCCGACGGAATTAGCTGATAAAGAACCATTGTCGCAATTAGCGACGCGATCCCGCCAATTAAAAAGACTTCCGTCGCTTGGAAAACAGAAATATTCTTGTAAACGTTGATCTCAAAAAACATAATTGCTAGGGAAAATGGTACCGCTAATGAACCGATAAACACCATTCCAGGAACGGCCTTATTACTGTGAAAGACTAAAAATAGCATTGTCAGTAACGCAAAACTTAATCCCAATAAAGCCAATACCCTAGAAAAGACCCAAGGCTTTACCGGCGCTGAGGAGACCTCGGATAAACTCGGTGTGGTTGTTTTGGTACCAACGATAAAGAGTGCGTCCGCATCATCCTTATTGTGGCGCTTAAAAACCTCTGAGAACATCCGAAAAACGTGAATTTCCACGGCTGTGTCATCCCCCGTCCATTCATTCAGTTCTTTGGTCGCATCATCCAGGAGGTTTTCTCGACGCTTCTTTTTTAATTGTTCTTCTGATAAATTTTGAGTCATTATTACCTCCAAAATCATGGGTCTCTCATGTGTTGAACAAAAATATTGTACCACAGGTAACCGTTTACCAGTAGCGATACCCAAGCAGGCTACTAAGCACATCCGCCGAACCAAATGGTGAATATGCTTGAATTAGCACGTAATTTTCTTGTATTTCATTTGCTCATCACTTATCATTAAAGAGTATAGTGCAGCGCTTTCAATAATATCAAAGAGTAACTCGGTATAAGTTGCTCGATGGAGGTTTTCTGATGGCTACAAAAAAGATGATTTTGGATTTGGATACTGGTATTGACGATTCATTAGCAATCGCCTACGCTTTAGCAGCACCCGATGTTGATTTAATTGGTATCATTGGCTCATACGGTAACGTCTACGTCAAAGATGGCGGTATCAACTCACTGAAGATTTTGGAATTACTCGGTGCAACTGACGTACCTGTTTACCTTGGTGAAAGTCACTCCCTTACAAGTGACCACTTTGACCGGATGCAGGTCAGTGCACGGATTCACGGCGAAAACGGGATTGGTCAAGTTGAACTGCCAGAACCTAAACGTCAATTGGAAACCACTTCAGGTGTCGACTTCTTAATCGATTCCGTTAAAAAGTATGGTAAAGACTTGACCTTAGTACCAACTGGTCCAATGACCAACTTGGCTAAAGCACTGGAAAAAGCACCTGAGATTGCAACTGAAATTGGTAACGTCACTTTCATGGGTGGTGCTTTAACCGTTGAAGGTAATGTTAACGCCTATGCTGAAGCCAACATCAACCAAGATGCCGAAGCTGCTAACGCCGTCTTCACCAGTCCAATGCAGTTGACGATGGTTGGCCTGGATGTCACATTACGGACCTTATTGACCCGTAAAGAAACCTCTCAATGGCGTGAATTAAACACCAAAGCTGGTGCAGCCTTCGCTGATATCGTTGATTACTACATCGAAGCCTACGAAGAAACCAACCCACAAGTTCCTGGCTGTGCCCTGCATGACCCACTTGCCGTTGGTGTTGCCTTAGATCCTAGTTTCATTACCACTCTTGGACTGAACATGTTCGTTTCAACTGATAAAGAAACTTACGGTCGGACAATTGGTGACCAAGCTCGCTTGGATCAACCAAAGACCAACGTCAATGTTGGTATCAACGTTGATGCTGACCGTTACTTAGCAACCTTCATGAAATACTTAACTGGCCTGTTTGCTAAGAACTAATAGCCCTAAATAACGATTAAAGAGGCACTTGATTTCCTGCGTGGAAAATCAAGCGCCTCTTTTTTAACCCATTAACTTAATTTAAAATACTCGTCAACAAAGGTTGCCACACCGTCTTCTTCATTGGTACCGGTATGGTAATTCGTGATTGCCGTAATTTCGGGAATCGCGTTAGCCATAGCGACCCCAACGGAAGCTGCTTTGAGCATTCCTGCATCATTTTCAGCATCCCCAAACGCCATGAGATTACTTTCATCCCAGCCGAAATGCTGCAACAACGCATGCAAGCCCACCGACTTATCGGTAGTAGTGCTTAGAAATTCTAGAATATGCGGCTGCGAACGAGCAATATGATACTGTTCATGGAGCTCGGGCGTCAACGCAGCAATCATTTTATCCAAGACTGCTGGTTCTTGAGCAGCAACAACTTTGGCATAAAGGTGATCAGGCAATTTATCAAAGGTCATCGGTGCAAACTTAATGCCGCCACCCAGTTGATAAATGGATTTCACTAAATCAGTGACAGGATAAACCTGATCAAAATCCAAAACATCCATTGGGAATCCCTTAGCCTCACAAAAATCGTGCAGCGGTACTAGGTCGGTCTTAGTAAGCCCCTGCTTAGCCAAAGCCTCACGACTGGTATTATTAATCACCAACGCACCATTAAAGGTGATCGTAAAGTCATCGTCGTTCGTTAAGCCAAGCTGTTCAATATAGTGCCAAATCGCATTGATCGGCCGGCCCGTGCACAATACCACTTTGACACCCTTTGCCATCAACTTTTTTAACGCCTGTTCGTTTACTTGACTGATTTTTTTATCATTCGTTAGTAACGTATTATCTAAGTCCAGGGCTACTAATTTAATCATCTGATCCACCTCGTTGTTGAATTTTTCACAATAGGTTCAGTATACCCCATTTTGGCCTATTTGAGGAAATCTTCAATCACGGCAAGAACGCCGCTGTCATTATTGGTCAGCGGCGTAATTAAATTAACTTGCTGTTTGACGGATTCAGGCGCGTTTTTCATCACGTAGCCATACTTGGCCTGCTGCAACATCTCCAAATCGTTGCCGCTATCTCCAAATGCCAGTGTTTCAGCATAGCTGATCTGCCAATGCTTTTGCAGTTTGGCCAACCCGTACGCCTTATTGACGTGAGGCAAAATGACGTCAATGCCGCCTAGCCCACTGGAGGTCGCCCGTAGTTTACCAGCAAACGCCTGGTTAACTAGTTTTTCTTGAGCAGAAACATCAAAGGAAGGCCAGGTAATATCAACTTTATAAATGGCATCCGTTACCTCAGTCAGATCCATCACGTGCGTCAAGTTACCGTAAAAATAACTGGACTGCTTAAACCGCTTTGAAGTGGCCAACATTTCCGTCCATGCTGCTTGTCGGCCGGAAAGTAGAATCCAGGCCTGTTTAAACAGCGGCTGCGTCCTCGCCCACCGTAGAAAGCCACCTAATAAAGACTGTGGAATCACGTCTTCACTGATGGTTTGTTCATCTAAGACGATATGGGCACCATCCTCGGCCAAGTAGGTAATTTCACCAGTTAAGCCCGTAAAATATTGCGGTAGATGCGGGTACTGATTACCACTGGCTACCACGAAACGGACATTGTGTTCCTGCAACTTGGTTAATAACCGTTGAAATCGTGGATGGTCATAGTCACTTTGGTCATTTAAAAAAGTCCCGTCCATGTCTGTCGCAATTAATTTGATTGCCATGCCGAATCATCTCCGTCGCTTACTTAGTTTGAGTCGGTAACCAGTGCCACGGATCTTGTCGCCACTGCTGCAGCGAATCAAGTTCTTCTTGATCAATGTCGTGGTTTTCGTTAGCCAACTGAATCAGCGTACTGTAATTGGTCAACGTATGCAAGGACAGTTCTGCTTTGGCAAAGTTCTCTTCGCTGTCTGGTAATTCATAAGAAAAGATTCCCAGCACGCCAAGGACTTCGGCCCCAGCGCGCTGAACAGCCTTGGCAGCGCCTAACACACTGCCACCAGTGGAAATGAGATCATCGATTAAAACCACTTTATCGGTGGCTAAGATTTGCCCCTCAATTTGCTGACCGGTACCGTGATCCTTGGGCTTTGACCGCACGTAGCTCATTGGCAGCTCAAGTTTATCGGCCACAATGGCAGCATGGGGAATCCCGGCCGTTGCCACACCAGCAATGACCGTTGCACCAGGAAAATTGGCCTTGATATAAGTCGCCAAGCCGTCCGCAATATGGGTTCGCACAGTCGGAAAGGCAATTGTCCGGCGATTATCGGTATAGATTGGTGCCTGAATACCGCTAGCCCAGGTAAAGGGTTCCTTAGGCGACAAAGTCACAGCATTGATTTCTAAAAGATCATTTGCAATTTGACGTGCAATTTCTGTCATAGTTAAAGCTCCCATTCTTTGGCAATTTTTTGATATGCAGCTACTGGGTCAGCCGCCTTGGTGATTGACCGGCCGACGACTAAACCGTCGCTGCCTAACTTGGCAGCCTGAGCTGGTGTGACTACTCGCTTCTGATCGTCGGCACTGTCTGAAGCTAACCGAATACCGGGATTGATGCACAAAAACTCATCACTGGTGGAACGATGGATCATCGGGTCTTCAAGCGCTGATGAAATGACACCGTCAGCACCACTAGACTCCGCCAGCTGTGCGTAGTGGCGTACCGACTCAGTCAAACTGGCATTGACCAGCTGTTCAGTCCGCATCTGTTCTTCAGACGTTGAAGTCAGCTGAGTGATGGCTAGCAGTTTTGCAGGTTTGACCCCCGCTTTTTGACTGCCACGAAGCAGACCCTTCTTCGCCCGACTGATCATCTCCGCACCACCGGCCGCGTGAACGGTCACCATGGAAACTTCCTGCTGGCCTAGTTGGTACATTGCCTGTTCCACGGTGTTGGGAATATCGTACAGTTTTAAATCTAAGAAAACCTGAATACCACGCTTCCTTAATTCCAATAAAATCTTCGGCCCTTCAAAGTAAAAGAGTTCCATCCCCACCTTCACAAATAATTGATCCTGGTGATCAAACTGATCGAGAAAATGAAATACCTGTTCCCGGTCTTCAAAGTCTAACGCAATAATAATGGGGCGCATGTTAGTCTCCTTTCTGCACAAAAAAGCCGTTTAGCTCGAGCGCTAAACGGTTCACTGGTGCCACAAAAGTGTGGTCTTCTACCGTAAACTTGTTAGTCTCTCTGGGCTAAGTTAAAGATATCTTGCATTGAGTTTACATCAGTCTGCTAGTCATCGTCAAGAAGTACTTGTAATCGTCAATAAACTATGTCACAATACCAGCGACGGTTAGAGACCATAACCGCAAAAATAACAAGTGCCTGTGAGCACTTATTTTGGAGGCAACTGAATATGGAAACAACTGTACGACACCACGCACTAAGCAAGAACCAAAAGTGGACGATCGCTTCTACCTCGGCTGGATTCGCACTGGAGAACATGGACGTTTTATTCCTCTCCTTCGCGCTTTCTTCCATCATCGCTGATTTAAACATCAACGGTGCTCAGGCAGGGCTGATTTCTTCAATCACTAATTTGGGCATGCTAGTGGGTGGTATTTTATTTGGTATCATTGCAGACCGCTTTGGCCGGGTACGAACTTTTTCACATACCGTCTTTATTTTTGCTTTTGCCACTGCTGCCATGTACTTTGCCAACAGCATTACTTTAATCTATCTCTGCCGCTTTATTGCTGGTATTGGTGCCGGTGGTGAATACGGTGTCGGCATTACGCTGATTGCCGAAAACTTTAACCACCATAAGATTGGTAAAATGACGTCAATTGCCGCAATTGGCGGGCAACTAGGAGCAATTCTGGCCGCTATCTCCGCCGCCTTCATTATTCCGGCATTTGGCTGGCGGGCATTGTTCTTATTCGGTTTGATTCCAGTTGGTTTGACCTACTTCATTCGTCGTCACCTGCACGAAAGTGACGAGTTTTTAGCTGCTAAAAAAGCCGAAGCGGATCCTAGTAAGCGGGTTCGCGTCAGTGCACTGTTCAAGACACCTAAGCTGGCCTACCAAACCATTGCATTGAGCGTCATGGTCATCGTTCAAATTGCGGGCTACTTTGGCCTAATGAACTGGTTACCATCGATCATGCAGCAAAAACTTCACCTCAGTGTTTCCGGTTCTTCAATTTGGATGATTGCAACGATTGTCGGCATGAGTATTGGGATGATGACCTTTGGCAGTATCCTCGATTACTTTGGCCCGCGGCTGGCCTTCGGTATTTTCTTAGTTTGTTCAGCGTTGGCAGTCTTCAGCATTACCCTAGCTGTCAATGAAATCACTCTGCTATTAGCTGGTGGCGTATTGGGCTTCTTCTCAAACGGCATGTTCGGTGGCTACGGTGCGGTCATTTCCCGTCTCTACCCAACTGAAATTCGTTCGACAGCTAACAACGTCATCGTTAACATCGGCCGTGCAATCGGCGGTTTCTCCAGCGTGGTGATTGGCTTTTTGATGGACCACTATAGCTTAATCGTAGTCATGGGCTTCCTGTCAGTCCTCTACATCATCAGTCTCTGCACCATGCTGACCATTCCAAACCTCAAGAAATTAGGGCGCGCTTAGGCCTTGATTCCAATGGTTCGCTTGCTTGCAAATCTAGACCACTCCGTGTAGACTTAAACATGAACTAAACGTTATCTGGGGTGCCTTTTGGCTGAGATACACACCCATTGAACCTGATCTGGTTAATGCCAGCGAAGGGAGCATAATGCATTTATTTTTTAATTAAAAAGCCAAAAGGACGAGTCAAAAATAGCTGTTTATCTTTGACTCTTTTTTGTACAGAAAAGGTTTAGCAACAAACTATATGGAGGCTTTTCAGCATGAAATATTCAAATGCTTGGCATTTACGTGACATTATTTTATTAACTTTAATTGCGATCTTCTTTGGTGTCATTTATTGGATCGTTGGTCCCGTTTATAATATCCTGACTGTTGCTCTAACACCAGTTGGCTTAGGTCCCGCTGCTAATGATATCTTAATGGGTATCTGGGTCATGGCTGGTCCACTGGCTGGTTACCTGTTCAAAAAAATCGGCTCCGCTACCCTTGGTGAATTTTTAGGTGCCGTTGTCGAAATGTTTCTCGGCGGTCAATGGGGTGCCAGCACAATGATCTCAGGTGTCGTACAAGGAGTCGCTTCAGAATTGGGCTTCGCTTTTACGGGTTACAAACGTTACGACTGGTTTAGCCTAAATCTGAGTGTGCTCACCACAACCATCGTTACTTTTGGTTGGGATATGATTCGAAACGGCTACGCGCAGTATCACATCGGTTTGCTGATTGCCCTCTTTATTATTCGCTTAGTCTCAACCTGGATTTTTGCCGGTGTTCTTGCCAAAGCCATTGTTAATCTACTCGATCGGACACATTTGATGCAATCACGAACTCGTTAGAATTGGGGTAACTTCATGGCAACTATTTTAGTCAATCACTTATCATTTTCATATCCGACTGAAGATGGCAAAAAACCACTCACATTAGTCGATCTTTCAGCTAATTTTCCTAGTGGCGATTTTTCCCTTTTAACCGGTCCTTCCGGTTCAGGAAAATCTACCCTCATGAAAATTATTAGTGGTCTTTATCCAAAATTCGGTGGCATTGTCACCGCTGGTGAAGTCCGGTTAAATGATACTAAAATTCAGGATATTCCGGAACGTGACCGCGGTCAGCTCGTGGCAATGATGTTTCAAAATCCTAATCAGCAGTTCGCCATGGATACCGTTGAACGGGAACTCATTTTTGCTTTGGAAAATCAGTGCGTCCCACCAGCCGAGATGATGGCTAGAGTAGACCGGGCATTAGAGTACGTCGAAATCAGCCAGCTTCGCCACCGTCAATTAAACAGTTTGTCTGGCGGTGAAAAACAAAAGGTTGCCTTGGCCGTCATCATTGCCATGCAAGCAGATACCATCCTACTGGATGAGCCGTTCGCCAGCGTTGACCCGGTTGCCCGTCAACTACTGCTGTCTAAGCTTTCAAGGCTTCAGCGTGAAGAACACAAAACGATTCTTATTTCCGACCATGACCTTGAAGACTACGATCAATACATTGACCACCTCTTTGTGCTTAATAGAACGGGTGATTCACTTGTTCTGTTAGATCAGGAAGCAGCCAATCAAAAAATGGCTAGCTTTAATCGGCAAGACACCTCAAAACAGCATTTAAATTTACCACTAGCTACAGATCAATCGACCATTCAAGGTAACCAACTCAGTTTGACTGCCGGTACTTCAACGCTATTAAAACAGCCAGATATCAGCTTTTTTAAACATTACATCACACTGTTAACGGGAGCCAATGGGACTGGCAAATCAACGCTTCTGATGGCAATTGCTAAACTTCATCAATATGATGGCTCGCTACTATTACAGCAAAAAGAGATTGCTAAAATCCGTAATAAGCAGCTTTTCTCTCAGGTTGCTTTGGTATTTCAAGATGCTGATCAGCAGTTTTTAAACGTCACCGTAGCAGAAGAATTAGCGCTGTCGTTAAAGAATAGTCAGGCACAGAATTACTTCAAAGACCGATTGGCTGACTTTTTAAAGCAGCTTCACCTTGATCAGCTTCAAGATCACGTTGTTTATACATTAAGCGGCGGTCAAAAAAAGAAATTACAGATCTTAGAAATGTTAATGATGGCAACGCCCGTCCTCCTTTTTGACGAGCCATTCACCGGACTTGACTTTAACTCACTGCAAACCATTATGGCCATCATGAAGCAAGTGGCACACGATTGTCACCAAACCATGATCATCGTCAGTCATCAGCTGTTTGGCCTCGACGCGTTAATCGACTACCACGTCACTTTGGAAAACAAGCAATTACAGTATGTGGAGGGATTGGCATGAACCCAAGTTTAAAATTCTTATTGGCAGTCCTGATTGCCCTTGAAATTTCCTTCACCAATACTTGGATGGTTAATGTTGGATTAGCTTTAATTGGCTTAATCATCATCCTCAGCAGCCGTCCCAATCTAAAACGCTTGGCACTCTTGTTCTTTGTGCCCTTGATTCCAGCATTTGCTCTGGCATTCGCTATTTTATTGCAGTCCAATGCCGGTATTCACTTTGCACTGGTTCTCTTTACCCGTATCTACGCGTACGTTTTCGTCGGCTCTGCAGCAACGTTAACAACTTCCGTTTCTGATTTGGTCATGTCTTTGGAACAAAACGCCCACATTCCCAGCAAGTTTGCCTATGGCTTTTTAGGTGCCTTTAACCTATTACCTAAAATCGTCAGTGAAGTTAATATTATCCGGGCAGCTGGTAACATGCGCGGGCAGGCACTGCATATCTGGTCACCTCAACTTTATTTCAAGGCCATTTTAGCTTCGTTAGACTGGTCGGAAAACTTAGCTGAAGCCATGACTTCTCATGGCTTTTCTGAGGGTGCTCCTCGTACCTACTTCAAGCAAATCCGCATTCGCTGGTGGGACTGGCTGATTATGCTGGGCAGTTTAGGACTCTTGCAAGTTGCCTTATTTGGTCTGCATCTCCAATAATTTGATTACCCCTATTTAACCCAAAAGTTTTATAATATAGTTTAAAGAAGGTGATCATTATGGCTCGAAAACCACTTAAATTCACGACAGCATTCGGATTAACCGTAATGGTACTAGGTGGCCTGCTTGAATTAGGCGCATTTGGTTATCATTTAGGTAGCATGGTTAGTGCTGAGACCGTTTTTACGGGCGCTATCGTCCTCACTATTGGTCAAGCATTTTTCGGCATCGACAACCTGCTTCTGTCCTTACTGCTGACCTTTTTTAGCGCGGTTGGCGCTGGTTACTACGTTTTAGTTCAAACCTCAAGCTGGCTTTGGGCGATTGTTGCAGTAATCGCGTTCTTTGCTTTTATTGTGACACTGTTTGGATTCCGATCATCGATTCGCAAAAAACATGGGTTGTGGTAGTTTAAAATGAAATAAGAACCAAAAAAGCAAGCTACTTGCAGTCATATTTAACTGCAAGTAGCTTGCTTTTATTAATCTATTAATAAGCATTACCAACCACGACGTAAGTCACGCCACCATCGACCGACTTAAGCAGCTGCCCATTAGTGTTAGTCTTATACCAGGCAATGGTTGGACTTGTACTTGGATCCGCACCCTGAGCCCTCATATTGGCAGATTGGTGATTTTCCTGAACTTGAACAACGTAAGTACCTGAACCAGACTGACTAAATTGAAAGGTTAAGTCTTGCGGTGCGTACTGACTACTCAAAGACTGTGAGATGCGATTGGCAACTGACTGCTGCGTCACAGCAGGATGAGTTTGCGTCGTACTGGTCTTATTTTGCTGCTCTGAAGCGGCCTTTTCTCCCGTCTTGTCACTGGTTTTCTCTGACGGAGAAGTCGACTCAGAAGCCGCTTGTTCAGAAGATGACTGACTGGCTGAACCGTTATTAGCCACTTTATTTTCGGTTTTAGCCGATGACTCACTAGTTGCTGAATGAGACTTATTTTGCGATCCGCATCCTCCAAGAAGCCCCAAAACAGTCAATGGTAAAATCAATTTAATTAATGTTTTCATCGCTTGTCATTTGGCAAACTCATCCCACAGAGTCTGCCTCTCCCCCCTTACTTATTTACGCCCATTATACCATGTGTGCAAATAGAAATGAGGGTAAAGCGCGTGTTAGTTGACCGTACCAGCGAAACTTGGCATAAAGTAGCTGCTGATCGTTTCAACATCCACGTTTTGACCTGGCTGCGGTGCTGCTACAAACTGATTGTTACCGATATAAATAGCAACGTGGTGTGAAGCGCCTTTAGCACCCCAGAAAAGTAAATCGCCCGGTTTAGCTTGTGATACAGGCTTAGTCGTCACTTGGCTCTCCTGAGTAACCGTGTAGTGGCCTAAATGGCGGTTAGCCGCATGTGCATAAACGTAGTCCGTTAGACCGGAACAGTCCATACCGCGTAAAGATTCGCCGCCCCAGACGTAGGGAATATTCATCGTCGCAAGCTTTTTGGCCAAATTCACCACGGCTTTTGCGCGAGGTGTACTGGCTGTTTCACCGCCACTGATAGCTGCTGTCGAACTGGTTGTAGACTGTGTAGCTGCAGTATCGTTGTAATTGCTAGAATGACCTTCAACTGCATCATGAGCTGCTTTGGCCGCTGCTTGATTAGGCAAAGCTTGAATCGTGGCAGCTGAAGCCGTCGTCATCGTTGCCCCAAAGAGGGAAAAGGTTGCTGTTAGGATAAGTAAACTATGTTTTAATTTCAAAGTAATCACCTCATATAATATATTATTTATTAATAGTATTAATCATACCCGATTAACATCACGAGGAGATTACAGCGCAATTGATTTTTTGTAACATTTGTTTGCAACACTTTCTTTATTCTGTTCAACCCCAACAGAGCAGTCCTCAAGTCCCTTCCGTCATTCTAAGAAGCCATTTTAGCCATTAACCCGTTTCTAATTCTTTGGCGGACTCCCAAAAATCGTATATAATAAGATGTAGGTTTAGTTGTGTTTAGTTTTAAGTCATATCAGGTGGAGGTATATTATGGAGCAAGAAGTTACCGGTATTGCAGAAAAAATCATTCAATATCAAAAGAAGCATAATCTTACAGATACTGAACTGGCCTTAAATCTTCACATTACTGTTGAACGGTTACACAATATCAAATCAATGGAAAGTGACCCAACGACTGAGGAAACAGCGGTACTGAATCATTTTATCAGCGCCAGTTAGTCAGTTTGAAAGTCAAAGCTCACGAATTTGAAGCAACGCATTGCAGTAAAAAACAGCTTAGCCACCGGGCTTCCGGTAGTTAAGCTGTTTTTGTCATCACTTTTTCAAACGCGTCATAAGTCGCTTGATCAAACGCTACCAGCGTCACATGAAGTGGTGCATCAAACTCCCTAATCGCCTTCACGGCAATTTTGCAGGCGGGTTCTAGTGGATAGCCATAGATACCCGTACTGATTGATGGAAAAGCCACCGACTGACAGTGATTCTCTACTGCTCGCTTTAAACTATTTTCGTAACAATTGCGCAGTAACTTAGGCTCTTCGAAGGAACCGTCACGCCAGATTGGACCTGGTGTATGGATCACAATGCGGACGGGTAAATTAAACCCAGGTGTCACCTTTGCCTCCCCTGTTGGGCAGCCGTGGAGTTTTCGACATGCAGCATCCAGCTTAGGACCCGCTGCGCGGTGAATGGCACCATCAACGCCACCGCCACCAACTAATCCCGTATTCGCCGCGTTAACGATCGCATCACCTTTAAATTTGGTGATGTCCCCTTTAATCAGTCTTAAGTCAGCCATTTTAATCCCTCACTTCTTTTTTCTAGACCACCAATGCTTCTTCTGCCGTTTAGGTTGTGCCTTTTTCTCTTGCTGCAGCCGTTCCATTCCTACCCGCATTGGATTAGACGCTAAATCATTCAGATTTAAAGGATTTTTCCCCGATGCAGGCGATACACCCTTCTTTTCGTTAGTCATTTTTAAACCCAACTTTCATGTTTTGTGTGTTTTTTACGGTATAATACATTTAGTATGATTAGTTTAAGTATACTGCCAAACTTGAGCTTCGTAAAAATCGTGCGCAATAGTTTATGGCATTTATTTTTTAAAGAGGTGGACTTATGTCTATTCAAATCGTAACGGACTCAACCGTTCAGTTAACTGATGAGGAAAAATCAACATTGCCAATTACGGTAGTGCCCCTCATCGTTCGTTTAGGTCATCAAGAATTTTTAAACGATGGTGTACAAATCACCAATACGCAATTTCTGAGTCATTTAGTCAATGATGACGAACTGCCTAAAACAAGTCAGCCTTCTATCGGTCAGTTTTTAGAGGTTTTTGACCGGTTAGGCAAAAATGGCGACGAGGTTCTGTGCCTTAACCTGACTCACTTTTTGAGTGGGACTGTTAACGCTGCTAGACAGGCAGCAGAAATGACAGCAACCAAGGTCACCGTTGTTGATTCACTCTCAATCGATCGTGGCCTTGCGTTTCAGGTGATTACCGCTGCCAAATTAGCCAAGAATGGTGCGCCACTAGACACCATTCTCAACGCCATTGACCTGCACCGCTCCCATACAGAAATCTACGTTTTCCTTAACACACTGGAAAACCTTATTCGAGGTGGCCGGATCAGCAAAGCAGCAGGTGGCATCGCTAACCTGCTGAATATTAAAGTCATGGCCGAAGTTAAAAATGGTGAATTAAGGGTGGCGGCCAAGGGGCGCGGTAAACGGTTCATCCGGAAAGAAGTTGCTGACTTAGTTGAGCGGATCAAAGCCATTGCACCACCTAAGGTCGGCCTTACCCACGTGGATAACCTCACCCAAGCTAGTGAGATTGCTAATCAAATCAAAGCAGCATTACCCAACACACTCGTGACCATTCACGAAGCAGGTCCTGTTATTAGCACTTACACCAGCGTTGGCGCCATCGCTATCGAATTTTACACTGATTAGGTCTGACAGCTCAAAAAGAAGATGTTCCCCAAAATGGGCAGCATCTTCTTTTTACTTTCCACAAACCATCATGGCCGGTTTTGCTTAACGGCTCGGTTACGCTGACTATTTTCTTCATGCTGGCGTTCCTGCTGCTCCTGCTTAATCCGTTCTAAACGAGCAGCTTCGGCCTTTTGTGCCTTATCTTTTTCAATGATTTTGATTTTATGATGGTTATATAACCCTAATAGGCCAAAACCAACAATCACTTGAAACGGAAAGGCAATAAAGGTCATCAGTGAATAGGGCTGATGCGTAAATTGCGGTGACAATAAATCATACAGAATCAACAATATCGCCATTGGCACGATAATTTGCATGGTATCTTTAAACCATTTCGGCAACTTCTGCCATTTTTCCATCAAAGAAGATTCCCCCTAAAGTTCGCCCTGATTACGGAGCTGTTTTTCCGTTAGTAGCGCATCCAAATAATCAAACGCCACTTCGTCGATTTCACTTAACTTTATTAGAATACCCATTTTATCAACAACGGTCCCTTGTTCAACTAGGTGAAAAATAATCTGGTTATTGCCGAACTTGCTGATGTAGCCCACCATATTCTCGTCGTCACTCAATTGTAAGCGGATCACGCGCTGAAACTTGCTGGCCTGGCTTAATACTTCCTGAAACAGATTATCGTTACTATCAAATAATCGTTCATCATTCAAGCCTGGCTGCGCTGTAACACCTAACGTCCTATCTAATGTCATATAGGTCTTTACCACCGCTAAGTAATCGGACTTAGTCGTTACCTGTGCGATCGCTGTTAGTTTGACCAGCCAATAACCGCCAAACTGCCCCGTGATGTCGACTAAGTTCATCATAACGCTGTCAGAGCCGATGGTATTCACTCGGCCGACAAAAAACATGCCTTCATCTGCAACTGGGTTAATTGAAATCAGTTGCTGGGTTTCTTCAGCCCGATGCAAAACAGCCGCAATATCAGTTAGGCTTGACAACGATTCCTTTGCCACTGGCTTCAGGGTCTGTAGATAACCCATGGCAGCAGTCTGAAGCGTCAGCTCCTTGCCTTCAAATTCAATGAGTGAGACATCATCAAAGGTTACTGTATCAAAGGGACGCTGATCTAGATGAAATTTATTAAAAACTTGAAAGTCAAAATCCCGCTCAGAAATACGGGTTACTTCGCCTTCATGCAGTTTACCGCTGGTTTTATCGAGGATCATTACCGCGGCTTCTTCCACCATGGCATTCTCCAAGACCTGCCGAATCAATGGCCGTTTGGCGTTGAATTCAGTCGTCATCCGCCCAAAGGTAAAGAAGTGTTCAGCCGTCGCATTTTCAATCCGATAACGCATATTATCGAGGTCGTCGCTTTCAAACTCAACAAATTCAATCACGTCAAAGGTCAGGTAGACGGCGCCGTCTTCGCTGCCGCTATCATCAAAAGTCGTTAAAATAATGCCAGCATCATCAACAATATCAACATACCCGGTATAAACGATATCTTGCTTAGCCTGATAAACGTTCACTAAAGCTTTTCGTTGTAAGGCATATTGCAGATCATTCATGATTGAATTCATGGGCGCACCACCTCTCCGTTCGTTCATTTAACTATGGCAACACTGAAACTTTACGCTATTTTAGGCCTGAAAACAATCGATTTGCGTTAAAATGTAATTAAAATTAATTTTCATTAATAAGGGGATGTTACCATGCCAGAGAAGTCTCGCAAAATAGAGAAGCAACATGGCCTGCCAGAAATTAAAGCAGACGTCAAAACACCGCCTAATTCTGGTGGCATGATGGATTGGGGCCCGCTTTTCTCCTGGGGAAAGGGTTTGTTCTCAAAGATATTTAAACGTAAAAAGAGGTTGTGACACAACTCGGTAGATTCCAGAATATAACCGCAAATAACGTCATTCCGATGGGTTTTATCGGGATGGCGTTATTTGCGGTTATATGGCCTGAATCTGAGTTGTGGAACAGGTTAAGGCTATATTCAAGTAACGGAACTAAAGTAAATTTTAGGCTGTGTGTGAGTCGAGAAATTAGATTAAATCGTTATCGACATAGATTTATATCACAGCCTCCTTTTACTTTAAGCAACAATGCTTTCCAGTTTCTCAAGCTGATCAATTTCATAAGTTGGCTTAATTTCAGTTAAATTGGGTTGATGGTTAGGGTTGAACCACACCGAATCGAGCCCAAAGCTTGCAGCCCCCTTGATGTCAGAGGTTAAAGAATCCCCAATCACAATCGTTTTGGCTGGTTCATAAGCCTGAATATCGGCTGTCACCCGTTGAAAAAAAGCTTTAGCAGGTTTTTGAGCACCAACCAATTCGGAGATAAAGACGGCTTTAAAATAGTGGTCAAAATGGGCTGCTGAAAGCCGTTGTTGCTGCGTTTTAGCCACTCCGTTCGTCACCACATACAAATCGTGACTGCCACTCAGATCATTCAGCACTTGGGGGGCCTGAGGCATTGGTTCGTGACCTTGCCCTAAGTAGTAGCGGTAACGTTCTTCCATTTTTTGACCATCAATGTGATTGATCCCCAGACGGGAAAAGAGGGTTTCAAACCGCTGCACTAACAGTTTTGACTTGCTAATTTTACCTAGTTCAAATTGCTGCCATAAAGCTAAATTTTCATCGTGGTAAAATTCATAAGTAGCGCTACTGAGCGGCAATTTAAGCTCCTTAAATAACCCTTCTAGCGCCTGTTTTTCCGCTGCTTGAAAATTAAGTAAGGTATCATCAATATCAAAAAGTAATGTCTGGTATGCCATTAAAATTCATCCTTTACTGGCTCAGTTGGCCGTTTAATTAAGCGGTATCCGGTTATCAGCGTTGCAATTGCACAGATAATTGTGGCAATCAAAAAGGCAATATGCATGCCGTAAATAAAGACATCTGGTCGCCCTTTAAGGTAAGTGGTTACCTTCTCACCCATATCATGACCCATACCGGCAAACAGGACTGTTGTCGCAAAGGAAATGCCGACAACCATTCCTAGATTGCGAACTAAAGCATTCAAACCACCCGCGATGCCAAGGTTTTGAGGTTCTACTGAATTCATCACAATTGTATTGTTGGGTGCTTGGAAAATCCCGTTGCCAAGGCCCACAAAACCAACAATAGCGGTAAATAGCCACAGCGGCGTGCCAAGATCAGTTAACATGTAACCAATTTGACTCATTAAAATGATGATCAGACCGCAGAAGGTAATCAGTTCAGGTCCGATTCGATCCGACACCGCCCCCGCCATTGGCGCCACAATCACTTGGACAATTGGAAAGGCCATTAAGATAAACCCAGCAGTGTTTGGCTTTAACCCGCGGGCATTTTCCAAATAAAATGGCGAAATGACGTTAAAGAAGAAGTTCGTGACAAAAATCAGAAAACCGCATAACAAACTCATTGTAAAAGCACCATTTTTAAATAATGCAAACGATAATAGCGGCCTGTCAAGCTGTCTTTCGACCCGAATAAAAATTGCGCCAATAATAAGTGCAAAGACGAACAGGCTTAAAATCAGCGGCTGTGTGAAGCCCATCTCTTGACCCAGGAAGATCCCGACAAATAGTGAGACCATGAATAAAGCCATGGTTGCTGCACCCGCCCGATCAATTTTTTCGTGGGATTTGGTCAGATCCTTCGGTAAAATCGTCTGTCCAATGATGATGGTATCACCCCAATCGGGACGTTTAACCAGAAAATATACCCCCAGCTCAGATGGGATAATACAATACCGCCTAGTCCCGGCCCGGCAATCGACCCTAAAGCCACGAATGACCCAATCATCCCTAAAGCACGACCACGCTCACTAAAGGGGAAAACTTCTGTAATAATGCCGTTATTATTAGCCATCGTCATCGATGCGCCCAATGCTTGAACGATTCGAGCGGCTAATAATAGGTAAAAGCTCCCATTAGATCCAGCCAGTAACGAACCAAAAACAAAGAGCACCGTGCCAATTCGGAAAATTCTGATTTTCCCAATTGAATCGCCCAATTTACCGAACAGCAATAGCAGTGAACAAATGACAATCAGATAAATGGAAACGACCCATTCAGCCTGATTCATCGGCACGTTTAAATCACCTGAAATAACGGGCAGCGCAATGTTAACAATACTAGCATCCAAAGTCGACATGAACGTAAATAGGCCCACTGCCGCTAAGATCCACCAACGGTGTTTTTGAACCCGTTGGTCGGTTAAATAACTTTCAGTTGCCACGTTGTACCCCCCTTTTCATTGATTAAAACCATTCATTTACAAACTCTTAATCTACGCCTTTTTACCGCGTTATTCAAACACTTAAACCGCTGTTTAGTGAATTTCACTGCTAACAAATCACGCACCTTGCTTAACCGCGTGGGGACTGCTATTCTATATATTCGAGGTGGAAAATATGACAGAAAATCGGTACTATCAACCTAAAAACGCAAAGGATGCGCTTCGCTATATCGAAGGGCTATTTAACCAGTACGTTCAAGCCCCTTTAACAATGGAATTAGTGGCATACCACCAAAAACTGATCAAGCAAATTCAAGAAGATATCTTGCCAGCTGCGCAAAACGCTGGTCAGGCCGTTCAAGTTGAAAACGCGAAACAAATGCTTTTAACAATGCAGTCCTGGCTTCGGATCCGCATGAGTGGCCAGCCCTTTGCAGGTAAAATGCACCACTTTAGATTCGAAGCGGATAACGCCAAGCCTAAATTCAAACGTCACGTCATTAAGGGTCGCAACGGCGGTGCCCATCGTTCCGTCCGTCATTAGTAATTCAAGCCTTTGTAATCCGTCATTTAACCTGCTAAAATTAAGAAGATTTCTGATGACAAATTTATTCTATAAAAGGTGGGTGTCATTATGCATGGATTTATAGGGGAGTTTTTTGGAACCGCTATCTTGATTATCTTTGGGACGGGTTCCTGTGCTGCTGTTAACCTTAAGAAGACATACGCAACAGGGGCTGATTGGACTTATATCAGTCTTTCCTGGGGGATGGCTGTCACAATGGGAGTATACGTTGCTGGTATGCTTGGATCAGACGGCCATTTAAATCCCGCAGTCACTATTCCATATGCTCTGTTTGGCCTATTTTCATGGCACAATGTTTTGCCTTACCTGTTGGGACAATTTTTGGGGGCTTTTGTCGGGGCCGTTTTGGTCATGATTCAATTCGGCGCACACTTCAAAGCGACCAAAGATGAGGCATCTGGAAACACAGTCGGCATTTTTGCCACTAAACCAGCAATTAATTCACCTTTGTTTAACTTTTTTTCTGAAGTGATTGCAACCTTTGCTTTCGTCTTCACCCTACTAAACTTAGGTAATTTTACAACGGGGCTGAAACCCTTTATCGTGGGTATGCTAATCTTTGTTGTTGGGACTGGTTTAGGTTCAACAACTGGATTCGCCATCAACCCAGCCCGTGACTGGGCACCGCGGTTCGCATACACTATCATGCCAGTTCCTAATAAGGGCTCTGCACACTGGAGCTACGCCTGGGTGCCGATGTGTGGCCCGCTACTGGGCGGCATCATTGCAACGGCGATTGAAGTGGCCGTCAAATAGCCTTTGATCAACTTTTAAACCAGTTCATAAAAAATCTGCTCATCAGTGAATGATTGATGAGCAGATTTTTGAGTTTGTTTTAATAAATTAACGTGCATTGTATGCTGAAACAAAAGTTTGGACGACTTTGCTGACATCCGAAACGGCCCGATCTCTGATTTGTTTTTGAACATCAGGATTGCTTGGATCCGCTTTAATTTTACCCTGATCAAACTGTGTCTGAATTTGCTGCGTGTAATCAGGAATAACTGCCTTGAGTAACTTAACACTGGTATAAGTCGTTGCAAAATATTGAGCTGGCGAACTCTTAGTGATGGTTGCTGTGTATGTCTTTCCTTTATAACTCGGCAATAGGCCAGCTTTATACTGGTTTAATTTAACCCGGTATTTACTATTGCTGTACTTATACACGTCCATCCGATAAGTTGTTTTAGCCAGCTTATCTTTATTCATCAGCCGATAGTAAGTCGTCAAAGTCCGGCGGTTCTTACTTAACTTATACTTCGTTGGAACCGCATAGTGAACAGCGGGTTGCTTAAAGTCACCAAAGACTAACACGCTCCCTTTTTTATTGCCGCTCTTAAACGTTTGCCAGTGGAAAGTATAATCCGCCTGAGAAATTTTAAAATGACCGCTTGGAGTTGAAGAAATTGTATTTGAGGCATGTGCCGTGGTTGGTTGCTGCGAAGCCACGATTCCCCCAAGTGCTACCGTCAATACAACCAATAATTTTGTCCCAATTTTTTTCATTGTAACGCTTCCCCCTTCGAAAAAAACAATCACATCATAAGAATAATATCATTCAAAACGTTACAATACAATTGCTAACCCCTACTATACCAAAAGTGGATCCAAACGGACTTGAACCGTCGACCTCCTACATGCGAAGCAGGCGCTCTCCCAACTGAGCTATGGACCCAATATCACTAAAAAAAGACTACCACTAATTTGGCAGTCTGTTAAATCGTTAATTCACCTCATTAATCAATTTTCCACCATCATTAGGCCATCCACATCATTCAGCTTGATGTGGTTACGTCCCCGCTGTGAAATCAATCCTGAAGTTGAAAACTGTTTTAATTTACGGCTGATTGTCTCAGGAGAAGTACCAAGATACAGCGCTAAATCCTTTTTCTGCAAGGGTAGGTCAAAATCATTCGTTTCGAGCTCAGAACTGGTCTCAACCAAATAGTTTGCTAACCGCTCACCGACGCTAGTTGTTAAGGTTGCAGCGGCTTGGGCTTCAAGGTCAGCAACCCGTTTGCCTAACGCGTTGAGCATGTTAATTGCAACGGCCGGTGACTGTTTGATCAGCTTTTGAAAATCGTCTCGGGTAATCAAGCAAATTTGTGTATCGGTCAACGCTTCCGCACTGGTCTGCCGTTCTGTATCCTCAAACAAAACGGATTCACCATCAAAATCACCGGTTTGAAGCAACCGGATCAACTGTTCGCGGCCATTCGCCGAACTCTGTGTCACTTTAACTTGGCCATGAGCCATAATAATAAGTGAATCCGCATGGTCGCCCGCCATGAAGACAAATTCGCCCTTTTTAACGTGCCGGTCCTGAACCAAACTAGCCACAGCAGTAATCGTATCATCATCTAGCTGTTGAAAAATGGGAACTAATTTGACGCAGGCAATTGCATCGTGATTTTCTTGCATAACGTTAACCTCCAGTCAAGATAACTTCCATCACTATTCTAACCTGATTATACCAAACAGGACAATCATTTAACTTGACGTAAATCAAGTGAGCACCTTTCTATTAACTGGTCGTAGAAATCCGCTACTTTTGGCAAAGATTGTCGCTTTTCAGAAATTATCGCTACTTATAATAGCCTGCACGTTGAATTTTAGGCTTAGAAAGTTTTAAAATGAAAATGGAGGTGAATCGTCTTGAAAAAATCTGAGAGAGCGCTCAAAGAGAGTGTCATTATCGACATGAACGATTTTTTACTGGAATACGGTGCCAAAAAATTAGGTAATCGTGATGATCTTGCAGAGGTCATCTATAACGCTGCAAAAAAGGATGCTAAAGGCTTAGACACACTGTTTAAAGATAACGGCGAATGCCGTGAACGGGTCTACAAAGCCGTCGGTGAAGGCTTCCTAGCTGACCACGAGGCTGGCGTTTCAAAGGAACAGCTAGATAAAGAAGCTGATTCACTGGTTCTTGAAGCAATCAGTTACCTTGGTAAACATGAAAAACAAATGGATGACTGGAAATTCAACTAAGTCATTTTACTTACTCAACAAATCAATAAAGGCTAGTTTCCCGAATTTGGAAAACTAGCCTTTTTGTTTTTGATTTATTTAACGACAATATCGTAATGACCGCCGTAAGTTCCACGATCATGAACAACACCCATGCCTAATGGTGTCTTGATTTTAGTCCCAAACTTTTTGTTGTTGGCTAAAATTAAATAACCGTTTTTATCGTGGCCATTCAATGTATAGGTACCATCTGAAGTGTACGCACCCATCCCATAGACATGGGAACCGTTTGGTGAGTAATACGTAAAGACACGGTGATGATAATGAACGCGTCCCATTCGTTTAAAAACTGAAACGCTCATAATGGCGTCAGCTTTTGGATTATATTTTGATTTTTCAGAAGCGTTCGCTCCGGTCAAACCAGCAGCGCCCGCCAACATTAATACGGTGAGTAATAGAGTTGTGATCCAAGTTTTAAATGACAAGTTAAATTCTCCTCAAATTCCTAATTCGTTCTGAAGCAACACGAATCAGTATAATCAAAGAAAATTACGTAGGTATCTCAGCCAAGTTAAAATTTGTCAGTTTTTTGACACAATTGTCATAAAGCTGTTACATCACTCATACATTTTTTTAAACAATGCGGCTCGTAAATCGCTCCCAATGATTTCCAAAACGACCTTAATCAGTTGATCAGGCATGTAGCCGGTCACATCTAACTGGGCCTCATGGCCATTGACATGGGTAATAATCGTCCCTTCGGAAACCAGTTCAACGTTATATTTTGCCAGTAATGGTTTTAAAGTTACTAATTCTGTCTCAGTCATGTTGCTGCCCCCATTCTTTTTAACTTCTATTATAATGATTGGGGGTCAGCCAAAGCAATCATCATTAACGACTACCGTTTGTTAACGTACGCGTCCTGACCTGAAACGACAGTTCGGATCGTCTTACCCACAACTTGTTCACCAATAAACGGTGAATTATGCCCCTTGGATAGAAAATCCGTCGCCTTAATTTTATAAGGCGTGGTTAAATCAAACAAGGTAATATCCGCTGGCTTACCCTCGGCCAACTTACCGGCATTTAACCCAAAAAGCTTTGCCGGCTGAACGGCCAGCCAATTAATTAACTGGGCCAAACTGAATACGCCGGTTTTGACAAATTGGGTATAAAGCATGGCAAAAGCAGTTTCACTGCCCGTAATGCCGAAGGGCGCTTTGAGCATCGATTGCGCCTTTTCCGCATCCGTATGCGGTGCATGGTCGGTCGCAATCAAGTCAATCGTCCCATCTAATAAACCAGCGATCAGTGCCTGCCGATCCTGTTCACTGCCCAATGGCGGATTCATCTTCAGCATGGCATTATCTCTGTTTATCGCTTCATCACTCAGTAACAAATGGTGCGGCGAGACTTCGCAGGTCACGTGGACTCCCGCTGCCTTTGCTGCTCGAATAACCTGTACAGTAGCAGCAGAAGAAACGTGACAAACGTGGTAGTGTACGCCCGTTGCCGCAGCTAACACAACATCCCGGGCAACTTGAGCCGTTTCAGAAACGCTAGGAATCCCTGGTAATCCTAAACGCTTAGAAACATCGCCTTCATGCATGACCCCACCATATGTCAAACTATCGTCTTCTGCATGTGCAACCACTGCCAGCTTTAATTTTGCAGCTTGCTTCATGGCTTGATACATGGTTCCTGCTGTCTGAACACCGTTGCCGTCATTACTAAAAGCAAAGGCACCTGCTGCTTTTAAGCCGGCCATGTCCACTAACTCATCGCCGCCACGGTCAGTGGTGATGGTCGCATACTGCACCACGTGAACCGCACCGTCGCGCTGATTCAAAGCCAGCATGTTCTTCAGCCGTTCAGGTGTATCCGGTGCTGGGATCACGTTGGGCATCGCTGCAATAGTGGTATAGCCACCATGGGCAGCTGCCAAGCTTCCCATTCTAACCGTTTCTTTATCGGTTTGTCCAGGCTCACGTAAATGGACGTGCAGATCCACCAATCCTGGGCTAACAAATAAGCCTTGAGCGTCAATAATCTGATCCACTGGCACGTTTGCAGTCAAGTGCTCTCCGATTTTTTCAATCTTATCATCAGCAATTAAAATATCTCTGACCTGGAGATGACCGTCTACTAGGCACTGACCATTTTTAATTAATCGTCTCATGATTAGTCTTCTTCCACCAGTCCTTGGTACCGCAGCAAACTCGTCATGATGGCCATGCGCACGTAAACCCCATTAGCCATTTGCTGGAAAATTCGTGAACTGTCGCATTCCACTAGTTCATCTGCAATTTCCACCCCGCGATTGACTGGCGCTGGATGCATGATAATGGCGTGGTCTTGCATCCGTGCTTTACGAGCTGGTGTCAGCCCGTATTCCGCGTTGTATTTGACTGCAGTGAAATCTTTGTTTTCCGCAGCATCAAGCCGTTCATGCTGAACTCGCAGAAACATCATCACATCCATTTGATCAACTAAATCGTCTACAGGCAACCAAGTACCGTAAGCGTCGAAACGTTGGTCAAACCACTTCTTGGGGCCGCCGAAGAAGACTTCAGCACCAAGCTTATTTAGGACTTCCATGTTTGATCGGGCCACTCGTGAATGGGCCAAATCTCCGATGATAGCAACTTTTAAGCCTTCAAACGAGCCGAACTCTTCATAAATCGTCATCATATCAAGCAGTGATTGTGACGGGTGTTCACCGGAACCATCACCGCCGTTAGCGATGCCTAAATGAATGTTACGATCGTTCACTAAGTCGTTGTAATATTCGTTGTGCCGATCACGAATGGCAACCACATCTACCCCGATTGCCTGCAAGGTCTTCACCGTATCAGCCATACTTTCACCCTTTTTCACTGAGCTGACTGAGGGATTAAAGTCGACAACCTGCAATCCGAGTTTACGTTCAGCCATTTCAAAACTGGTGTGAGTCCGAGTACTATTTTCAAAAAAGAGGTTGGCAGCGTAAACCGGTCGTGTTAAATGAATCTGCTTGCCGGCTTTAAACGCCTGTGCTTCTTTAATAAACGCCATCACTTCATCGGCTTCTAAATCTTTCATACTGAGTACGTTTGCGTAACTTAACGGCTTGGTGGTTTCAATCATAGTTTTTTCCTCCTAAAATAAACGCGCCTTGCCGTGTTTGCAAAGCGCGCCTGTTAGGATTAACCTTTGGACGTTTTGCTCTCACGGGAGACAATTAAATCGTCAGACAACAAAAACCTCTCTACCGCCTGTGGGTAGAGAGGTTCACCAAAATCTAGACTGTTCGCCTAGTTCACCGAGCCTTCTTAGCCTCACAGGACTATTTGTTAAAGGTTTCATTGCTGTTATCATACCTTGCTTGCTTGCTCGAGGCAAGTATTTTTTTGAACTTTTTTTGAAACCCTTGTTAGACTGCGCCATTAGCCGTTGTCATGGCATAACATGCTATAATGGATTTCAGCTATGAACAAAGAGGAACGAAAAAATGACAATCACCAAATTAGGAATCCGCGAACTGATTGAATTCACACTGCGCTCTGGCGATCTTAACGCCAGTATGAACAGTATGAACACCGCGCTGGAAGGTGCCAGAATTCACCGTATGCTGCAAAAATCCCGCGGAACCCATTATCAAAAGGAATATAGTCTGGAACGCGAAGTTGAACTGGCAGGCAAGCCATACTTAATTCACGGCCGTGCCGATGGCGTGATCTTAAATGGTGATGATCCGCTGATTGAAGAAATCAAAACATCGGATGCTGCTTTTGAAGATCTCACCGAAAACACGCTCACCCTGTACTGGGGCCAGGCCAAAATGTATGCGTACATTTTGATGTCTGATGAAGATTTGACCCAGCTAACGCTGCAATTAACTTACTACCGGCGTACCACTGAAGAAGTTACCACTAAGAAACAGACTTACACCTTAGCGGAAGCAACCGAATTTTTTAATTCAGTTACAGCAGAGTACGAAACTTGGCTGAAACTGCAAACTGAATTACGTCAATCCCGAAATAAGTCTATTAAGAACCTCGCCTTTCCTTTTGACCACTACCGTGCGGGTCAACGAGAGCTGGCCGTTTCGGTCTACAAGGCTTTACGGCTGAAAAAACAGCTGTTCATTGAAGCTCCCACTGGTACTGGCAAGACCATCTCAACCGTTTTCCCCTGCATTAAAGCCATGGGTGAAAATCAGATTCAGCGACTGTTTTACTTAACTGCCAAACAGAGCACCCGCCGCGTTGCTGAACAAGCCTTAAGCTTAATGGGCCAGCAAGGGCTGAACCTTCGCAGCATTACGTTAACGGCAAAGGATACGATTACTTTCCCAGAAGAAGCCGATTTGGCGCCGGAAGATAACCCCTTTATGGTCGGTTATTATGACCGCTTAAAGCCGGGTTTAAAAGATATTTTAACTAACGAAACCGCCATTACCCGAGAAACTGTCGAAGCATACGCCCGCAAACATCAGCTGGATCCCTTCGAATTTTCGTTGGATATCAGCTTATTTTGTGACGTGATTATTTGCGATTATAACTATCTGTTTGATCCGCAAGTCTACCTGCAGCGGTTCTTTGCGGTTGATCATGACGATGATAACTTCTTCCTGGTAGATGAAGCGCATAATTTGGTTAGCCGTTCGCGCGATATGTATTCAACGGAACTATCGTTAGCACCGCTGACTGACTTGATTGCTGCCACTAAAAACGCGCCTGAATGCACACCTGCGCTATTGAGAGCTTTCCGCGCCATGCGCCGAGCGTTTTTCAAAGTTGCCGGCCCACTGATTGACAGCGAGGAAGTGGAAAGTGTTTTTAATGAACCAGCAATCAACTTTAATCAAGCCGTCACCAAATTAAGTGACCATATCAGCGATTGGCTTGGTGATGAAAAAAGGCCGCAAAACGACTTTACCAAGGCCGTTCTCGACTACTATTTTACCTGCCTTAGCTACCTCAAAATCGCGGATTATTATGACGAAACCTACCGGACAAAAATTAACTTGGGTGACGACCATGATCGCGAAATCACTTTTAAACAGGTCTGCCTAGATCCCAGCGCCTTTTTACGTGACTGTCTGGATAAAGGCCGCGGTGCCGTTTTATTTTCAGCGACCTTGTCACCGCTAGCCTATTATCAACGCGTCCTGGGTGGCAATGAAGATAGCCTTTGTTATCAATTACCATCACCGTTTCCACCAAAACATCAAAGCATTTTGATCACCGACTATATCAGCACGACTTACCGAAATCGGGAGGCCAATTTGGCCAAAATTATTACGGGGATCAAAACGATGGTCAACGGTAAAACGGGTAATTATCTGGTCTTTTTACCGTCTTACAGTTTTTTAAGTACCGTCAGTCTAGCCTTTACCACGGCTTACCCCAACGTTAAAACCGTCACGCAAAGTCCCAGTATGAGTGAAACTGCGCGAACCGATTTTTTAGCTGCCTTCACACCGAATCCCAGCGCTTCACTAGTGGGTTTCGCGATTCTCGGCGGTTTATTTTCCGAAGGGATCGATTTAACCGCTAATCGACTGATTGGCGTGGCAATCGTGAGTGTCGGCTTACCCGGTATCAGTACGGAAAACAACCTTTTGCGTGACTACTTTGATTCACAAGATGAGCCGGGCTTTGAATATGCCTACCAGTTGCCGGGACTAAATCACGTTTTTCAGGCAGCTGGCCGTTTGATTCGCAGCGCCTCAGACCAAGGAATCATTCTCCTGATGGACCAACGATTTGCCAGTCAGCGTTACCTGCGTTACTTTCCACCGCACTGGCAATATCACCGGATCGTCCACAGTGCGGCGGAACTAGCTCCCACCATTGAACATTTTTGGGAAATGACTGATAAGGAGACGAACAAGTCGTGAAAACAAAGCTGACACTAGAACTTGAAAAAACGTTATACGAGACTTGCCTGGAAGCTGGCAGTATTGCGGTAGAGGAAGTCACTATGCCAGATGATGCGGGGATTGTTGATACCCTCAGTTACCAGCACTTACCAAACGGTGAAGATGAATGGCGCTGTTATGAGCTAAAGGTAACTAAAAGTGATTTTCATTCAAATGCCAAGCTTTCTTTTATCGGCAACTATAATTATTTCGTTTTACCACTTTCCCTTTATCAAAAAGTAAAAACTGAAATTCCTGCTGAAATCGGTGTCTTAAGTTATCAGAAATATGATCCCGCTCAATTAGCTGTCAGTACCGAACCCGTTTTGGCACCCGGTTATTTGACAGTGGAGAAAAAGCCGCGTTACCAAGAAATCACTCTCGATCAAGGCGACTTAATGCGACACTTTCTGTATTCATTAGCCCGTGAAGTTCGTAAAGCTAAACGGGTGGAAACGGGGATTAGCCAGTATTCAACTGACCGGCTTTTCAAAGAACTTAAAAAACGTCACCAGCACTACGACATCTACGATCCCGAAAACAATTTCTACGACCGTTTTATTAACGAAACCCAATCTAACGCTGTCACTGCACTGCAAGAAGAGGTTGATGCCCTGAATTTAGAAATTGCTAAACTGCAGCAGCAACTTTCCGAGGCGAAGTCAAAATGATGTATTATCCCTATTTTCGTGGCCGCCAGTTCGACTTACGCGCGCTAACCGAATTTGCTCAACAGGCGGATACTGCCAATATCATGCCCATTATTGAACCCGTTCGTGACGTTCCTGCACTACCGAAAACAATTGCGGCTTTCAGTGCGCACCACCAGCCATTAGCGGTGATTCAAAACCCACAGGTCGATCATTACAGCTATCAAGCCGCTAAACGTCATCCCATTGATGCTTTATTGGACAAACCAGTGATTCAGCGGGCCTATATTCTAACCCCCTTACTGCCGCCGCAATTACTGCCAGACAGCTTGCTGATCGTCCAGCATTACGCAGACTTAAAATTATTTGTCGATCACGATTGGCTGCCTGAATCAGTCACCCTGCTGGTCCCACCCGAAGCGCGGATTCGCCGTTTACTTGCTGGCCGTCGCTTCGGCCATCTTTTCGACCATTACGCTGTACCAGAGCACAGTTTCGAATTCACTCAAATGCCCGACAGCTTTTGGTCTAACGACATTGAATTTGCCCGCCAATATCACGAAGTTGGCTTTAGCGATTATTTAACACAGGGTGCCACCTATTTTGATCACGGTCACCCGAGTCGAACCGTCGCGTTACACCTCATTTATCTAGCTGGTCATCAAGTTCGCATCCGCCACTTTGTTTCCGACCAGCATGCCGACTTCAAACATCAGCGTGAAAAATACTTTGAAGCATTAGATAAAGCCGTTACGTGGATCAACCAACAGCCGCTGATCAATCAAACACCAGCTACCGATCAGTTACTAACATTGGCTAAAGAACACCATTTTCCTGGCATGGGCGTGTTGAAAACATTGACGATTGAACATCATTTGACCATCATGAAAAGATACTTAAACCTGTGAAACTAAAAAAGAACGCCTTTCCAGCGTTCTTTTTTGTAGTATTATTTTGCCATCGTTTTAGCCAGTAAACCAACGTACGCAGTTGCACCCTTAGTCTGCAGGTGCACTTCATCTGGCGCAAACCAGGCTGACTGATTTTGGCTAAGATCATGCCAATCCACCACGTGCACATTACGGTGACTTTTGGCCGTTGAGGCAATTAGCCGGTTGGTCTGCCCTTCCCACTTTTGGGTCGGCACATGGGTGTTGATCCAATAGACCTGCCGCTTTTTACCCACCACTTTTAGAAAGCGTGAAATATCAGACTTCTCCGGTGGACCATTGGTACCGAGATTAACGACAACATTTTCCGCCAGTTTATTTTCGGCCTTTAAGCTTTGGGTAATATTCGGCAAATCATAGAATTGACGTCCCACGGCGCCATTTATCAATACATGCGGGAAAACTTCTTTCATCTCTGGCGTTATATCGACCATGACCGAATCGCCGATGGCGGTCACCTTTGCAGCATGCGCATTGGCAGTTGCTCTGGAACTTAAATGATACTTTTGCGCCACCTTTTTCTCCCCAGGCGTTAGTTTAACCGGTTTAGGCTTCGGCTTAGGTTTCGACTTCGTCATTGTCTGGTGGCTGAACAAGACTTTGATTGGCTGATGACCAATTGTTGTACCACCAACGATTAAAATTAAAATCAAAACGATCCAGAAAGCTGGCCGTTTCAGTACCGGCTTTCTTGGCATTGCGTGTCGTTTCATAATCGACTCTCCTCTTTCTTCGCTCTTTTCATTTTACCATCCCTCAGACGGATAAGTGACAGCACTTTCAGCCAAAACAGGATAACCGACTTTGAAATAAAAAAATGGCTATTCCTAATAAATTAAGAATAGCCATTTTGATTTTTACTTAGTTTATCTTTAAATACCCATCACTAATTTTAAATAACCTGCAGCTAGCGTCAAACCAATCAGCCAAAGGTCTAGTTCCTGTAATCCGCGAGCTTGTTTAGTGGTATCAAAGACCATAAAATGACCGCTGAAAAGGACCAAGCTGGCAAACAATAGACCGGCATATAGTAGTTCTGACGTACCTAGAATCAGGCTGATGAAGGTGACAAAGTTCAGTATCAAAATCATGACTCGTCCCCATGTTACCTCTCGTCCCATAGCCACTAACTGAAGATTAATACGATTCATCATGTCTAACTCACTCCTAACCTTTTGAATTATCTATCCAAGGCTATTGTAACGCTTTCATTGCTTATTCCTAGGGATTTGCAGGAGCTTTTAGCAACTTCTAATATAGTCAAAAATCCCCCATCTCAAACATGATAGATGGGGGATTTTAAAAATGAGAGTGCTTAGATAAATCTTATTTATACGTCTTAAATGACTTATTTAACCGCAGCGACACAGACGCCTTCTGGTACCTCAAAGTTCTTTTGAACCATTGTTAATTTACCGCTATCAGCATCACGGCTGTATAGTGTTGCATTGTCAGTATTTTGGTTAACTAAAATAATAAAGCTTTCGTCCGCGTTGAAGTTAAAATCACGGGGGAAGTCACCCTCTGAAGGCGTTTGATCGATCAGTGATAATTCGCCGTTATCTTCAACCTTCAACGTTGCAATCGAATTGTAACCACGGTTTGAAACGTAGACGAATCTGTTATCACTTGATAGCCGGATTGCGGCTGCACCATTATGTTCAGTCCAATCGCGAGGAATGGTCTTGAGTTCTTCGCGTAATGTAAACTTACCAGCTTGGGCATCGTAATCCAACACATCAACAGCACTGCCAAGTTCACCAACTAGGTAAGCAACGTTCTTGTCAGTATTGAAAACAATGTGTCGAGGGCCAAAACCGGCAGCGCACTTAAAGGTCGATTTTTCGGTTAATTTACCTTCGTCACTTAAATCATAGAGGTAAACCGTATCTTCACCTAAATCACAGGAAACTAAGCGCTTATCAGGCGTTAAATCAGCAAAGTGCGGGTGTGGGCCGTCCTGCTGTTCAGGAGCAGGGCCAACAGCGCCGGTGTGCTTAACCGTATCTGTCGTCGTCAAGGTTCCATCAGCATTGATCTTATAAACGATCACAGCACCGGTATGGTAATTGGCGGTGAAAACTAATTGACGGTCTTCATCCACAGCAACGTAAGCTGGGTTGGGACCAGCAATCAAGTTTTTGCTTAGTGCCTTAAACGGTTTTTCAGCTGCATCAAAAACCTTCAGACCACCAATCTTCTTACCATCTTCTGATTCTGCATCGATGGCATAAACTTTATGTGCCTTTGATTCTGCAACGTAAGTTGGGTTACCGGCACGGCCAACCAATTCAAGGTTTTGTAATTGCTTCTTTTCAGTGTCTAACTGCAGTTCGTAGACACCTTCACTGCTCTTATGCGTATAGGTACCGATTAAAAAGGTTTCAATCATGTTCAATCCTCCACTATGCTAATAATTAATTTCAACGATTCAATTATAGCACAGGTCTAGTCCGACTCCGCGGTAACTCAAAAAGTTTGTGATGATTTTTACGAGGACTCAGATCATTACGGTTAACCGTATTTTATGGTACACTCGTAACCATCCACTTATTAAAAGGAAGAATAACTATGTCGAAATTTGAACTTTATCATCCGATATTAACGCCGCATTACCAGCTAAATTGGCTCACCCATTTTAAAGCCAAGGACGTTAATGACTTGCGCCAAAAAATTAATCCTGATGAAACAATGATTGAAACCGCCAATTATATTAATCGCGAAATGAGCACCGTTATGAACGACAAAGCCCTGACCTGGGGCGTTAGCGACAAACAAACAGATCAGTTTATGGGTATCGTTAGGCTCGCTCCCCTAACCGATCATTTTAAGGAAACGTTACTGACTATTACGAGTGCCTCTGAGGATAACACCATGCTGGTCAGCGAAATCAGGACCTATATGACCGAATTTTCTAAAAACGAGCTTCATAGTGAGCAACTGAAAATAGAATTAAAATGAGGTTCTCTGGAATCTTTCTAAAAAAAGTGTTTTAATAAGGGTAACTGATAATTACTCTAATCTGAAAGGAGTCTATGGTCATGAAAGAACCCGACGCAACCTTAAGTACTGCGTTAGCAAAGCTCCGCGAGCAGCATGTTCGGATTACTCCGCAGCGTAAATTAATTCTAGACTATTTAATGAACCATGAAAATCATCCACCAGTAGAAGAGATCTATAAAGAACTGGCACCTAAAATGTCAACACTCAGTTTAGCTACTGTGTATAATACTTTGAACCTTTTCGTTGAACTCGGGATCGTGATCGAAATTCCTAACGAAAACGGTGGTGTTCGGTATGATTTCTTTGGTCGGCCGCACTACCACGCAATTTGTGAGAATTGCGGAAAAGTAACCGATATTTACGATCCCAACCTACCGCAGATTTCCAGTATGCTGGAAAACACCGCTCAAAAGCAGTCTGGATATGACTTTGATGCCTGCCACATCGAACTTTACGGCCTCTGCCCTGAATGCCAGGCAAAGGGTATCACGGTTGCCTCTTAATCGACAGCAGCTTTAATTAAAAAACCGGTTAACTTTAAATTTAAGTTAAACCGGTTTTTTAAATGACATCACCAACATGACACGATCACGTCGTCTGAGAGTTTTGTTACCTGTTTTTAACATGAATGAAAATAAGCTCGCTTTAGCCTACCAAAACAACGTCTATAACTGTAATATTAGGCTTTGATCGTGGTTAGCCACTTGTCAATACCCACTTTTCTCGGTAGTATGATTTCAGAGAATGAATCGACCGTTCATTAAAAATAAAATTTGTTATAGAGAGATGATTAATGTGAAAAAGTTTTCGTTACTACTTACTGGATTACTGACCTTATTCACAGTGGGCGCTGCTAACGCTACCACTGCTCACGCCAGTTCTGCCGTTAATAATTATATTTCAAGTTCAAACATTAAGCCTGCTAAAATCAGCAGCAGCATTTGGGGCGGTTTCCCAAAGAACGCCTATCGTCATGGTGTTGGTAAACCAGAGGGTGTGGTTATTCACGAAACTGCCAACCCAAGCTCAACGATTTATAACGAAATTGCTTATATGAAGGCCCACTACAACAATGCTTTCGTCCACTCATTCGTTGATGCTTCGCACATTATTAACATTGCTAACACTAACTACCTTGCTTGGGGCGTTGGTTTCCCAGGTAACGCGCGTTACGTGCAGTTCGAACAAGTAGAAGTTCACAGCAAGAGTGCCTTTGCCCACGAAGTTTCTAACGCGGCTTGGTACACTGCTTACCTGCTTCACCAATACGGCTTGACACCAAACGCTGCCGATTATGATGGTAAGGGAACTGTCTGGTCTCACCGTGCTGTTGCAAAATACCTCGGTGGTTCCGACCATACCGATCCAGTTGGTTATTACTCAGCTAATGGTAAGAAATACTTTGGCTCAAGCTACACCATGGCTGACTTTTATCAGTTAGTTCATTCTTACTATTACGATAACTTCACTGGTTCTGCTTCAAAGCCAAGTAGTTCATCATCTGCAACACCTTTGGACAAAGTGACCTACAGCAAGTTGACAGCAACCGCAAAGCTTTCCAGTCAATACGCTAACTATCGTCTTTACAATCACGTGAAGAACGCTTATGCCAACACTTCAAAATACAGCTGGTCATCCGTCAAGGCAACCGCTGGTAAAAAGGTCTACGTTAACGATAAGGGCGTCAAGGATAAAGCTGGTACAACTTGGTACCGATTTACCTTCAGCACTGCTAAGAATGCCAAACAATACTGGGCATACGCTGGTGCGCTTGATCTTAACTAAATAATTATGCTTAATCAAAAACGGTAACTCCAGTTGGAGCTACCGTTTTTTTATTTCATAAATTTTTTTCTAGCCGACCGTTCACTAGCGACCATCGCCCAGGTCGTCAATGGAATCGTCGCAATCACTGACATCATAGAGAATAGAACCATTAAGACTTCGCCGACCAGAATCTTATCATTCAAAATTTCACCGATGGAATAATGGACCCCTGCAAACCAAATAAACAGCGCCAAGAACCCACCGAAAAAGCCAAAGAACAAGGTATTAAACGTTGTGCCAATAATCTGTGACCCCACCTTAAAACCGGCACCTTGTAAATTTTTAAGCGTAATTTTAGGATGCTGTTCCAAGATTTCGGCTAAACCAGCTGCAATGGCAATCGCTGCTTCAGCAATCGCTCCCAGCGTACTTAAAATAGCTGTGGCGATGGCAACATTTAAATAACTAATACCTAATATGTTTGACATTCCCTCAAGATCTTCACTGTCTTCTTGCCCAAATCCTTGAATCTGGACCCAGTGTTCCACCGGAATAATTAACAGGACCAGTAAGATCAGCACCGCAACGGACGCGTAGAATGCGATCATTGTACTATTTGAATCATTGCCCCCAAGAAAGATGGTCATTGCCAGCACAATCACTCCCGTTACTAACGTCACGAGAACGGGTGGTAAATGAAACGCCATCAGGACCATCGCAAAAAACAGGGCACCGAAGTTAAAAATTAAACTGATCCAAGCCTGTAACCCCTGAGTTCCCCCAACGGCAACCATGCAGATCAGTAATAATAAGCCTAATGCCGTAATCGTTCCCATGAGTGATGGCCTCCAATCATTAGACTTGTGATCCCACAGGCAAGCGGGATCGTCAACACGATACCAATACCGCTGATCAGACTCTGAACCACTCCAAGTGACATTGTCATGTTAAAGGTGTAACCCCAAGAATTGGCGTTTTTTAAGAACAGCAATGCTAGTGGCAACGTTTCAGCAACGAAAATGAAGAACAGGACGTTTACTAATGGTCCCATGATTTCGCCACCAATTTGCCGGCCTGATTTAAAAATTTGTTTGGCAGAGATATCTGGTTTTTCAGTTTTCAAAGCCATGAGTGACGCGATGATGTCTGTGGACTCATCCATCACCGCCCCCAGTGAGCCAAGAATGGTTTCAGCTAAAAACAGCGGCCGGGGTAATTGCGTCACGTACTGCATTGATTCATAGTAGACGCCGCGTTCATGAGTAAGTGCAAAGACGGTTAAAGCCACAATGACTGAAAGCGCGGTCCCGCCAATCGTCGCCAGCAGAGTCATCAGCATTTGCCGGTTAAAGCCAATCACGATCAATAAGGTCAAAGCAGCAAACACCACTGCCAACCCACCAAAAATGACTAATACAATACCGCCTTGAGTATGCGTATTCCAACTAACTGCCAGCCAGAACAGTACCCCATTGACGATGACACTCGTTAATGCCATCAGCCCACTAAACCGCATCAGTATTAATAGTAGACTAACGGTCAGCCAAACCGTAAAAGCTAACGCTGTATCCCGTTTAAGGTTGCTGATCGTCGCCGAAAAATGCCGCTGGTTTTGGTGAACGGTCAAAAATACCTTTTGTCCGGTATGATACCCCAGCGTAGTCGCTTGCGATTTTAAATAAGTATTCTCAACTTTCAGCCGCTTTCCTTTATTAGCCCCGTTTGTAATCACACCAGCAAGTTTTTGTTCAACTTGATGATCTTCATTATTAAACTGATCGGATTGTTTTTCGACGCTGATTACTTTAACGGATTGAATTTTTAAAATGGGCGTTTGGTACAGCCCATCATCATGAGCCACCCCCAATACTAGCAACGCACCCAAGATAACCACGAAATAGGGCCACCAATGTTGCCAGAAGGAACGGGTTTTCTTTGCTCCAATTATCATTTCACTACCACCTTGTCACAAACCATCATATCATATCAATTGAGGTCCAATTAAAAGCTTTCCCAGATTTAAACTAACCGTTAGTTTTACTTTTTTCAACAACTATTCTTGCAATTGAGTGGGTATATAGGGTAGAATGGTCGAGTGATTGATTACACCATATTCATAAAGCGAGGGTTAGACATATGAGAAAAGCACATCCACATGGCGTACAAGGTCGCCGTCCAGTGAACCAAAAGAAGGACGCGAAGCGCCAAAAAGAAATTTCAAACTTGCAACAATGGCTTAAGAGCAGCAAGAAGTAATTTTTTCTAACTGTAAGCATTGCGAGTAAAAAAGTCTCATTTAAGCGACTATGCATGGTCACTTAAATGAGACTTTTTTTGTGCACTATGCTAACCCCTGATATAAGTCATAGTAACGGCCGTGCAGTTTAAGCAGTTCTTCATGCGTGCCTCGCTCAACGATCCGGCCGTTATCGATCACCAAAATCATGTCAGCGTTAAAGACTGTCGATAATCGGTGGGCAATGACAAAGGTGGTCCGATTGGCCATCAAATTATCCATGCCAGCCTGAACCAAACGCTCCGTTCGCGTATCAATATTTGACGTTGCTTCATCCAATATCATCACGGGCGGATCCACAAGAGCTGCTCGGGCAATGGATAGCATTTGCCGCTGCCCAGACGATAGTTCTTCGCCGTCGCCAGTGATCTCCGTATCGTATTCAGCTGGCAGTTCTTTAATAAACACATCTGCCCGTGCTAACTGAGCGGCTGCGATAACCGCCGAATCATCCGCCTGCGGATCACCGTAACGAATGTTATCTCTAATCGTGCCGGTAAATAAGTGGGTATCCTGTAAGACAATTGCCAGTGCCCGCCTGAGATCAGCTTTTTTAATTGTCGCAATATCTACTCCATCATACATAATCTGGCCACTATCAATATCGTAAAATCGATTCAGCATATTAGTCGTGGTCGTCTTCCCCGCCCCGGTTTCGCCAACCAGGGCTATTTTGGCACCCGCCGTTGCTTCAAACGTTAAATCATGCAACCCAGCATTAGACTGCGGATAGGTAAAGTTAACGTGCTGAAATTCAATGTGGCCCTTTACCTGGATTCGTGGCTGTTGGGCATCAGCCGGTTGCCAAAACCAGCGCTCACCCTCCTTGATCAATCTAGTCGTCCCCTGATCATCTTCAGGTTTCTCATCCAGTAATTGGAAGATTCTCCCAGCCCCTGCCATCGCTTGAACGATTGAATTCAACTGCTGGGAAATCTGTGCAATGGGTTGGCTAAAGGAGCGGCTAAGCTGCAGAAACGCCGCAATGGTCCCTAATGTAATGAGCGTTGGGTGCAAAATAGCTAAACCGCCACCTAGTACCGCAATTAAAACGTACAGTAGATTGCCCATATTGCCCATAATCGGAAACAGCATGGTGGCAAAGCCGTTGGCATATCGCGCATCGTTTCGCAAAGCGTCATTATACGATTCAAAGGCCGTTTGCACCTGTTTTTCATGGGAAAACACTTTAATGACCCGCTCGCCGTTCAGCATTTCTTCAACAAAGGCGTCCAGCTTGCCCAAAGAAGCTTGCTGAGCCCGGAAATACTTGGCGCTACGGTGGGTCAACCACCGTACAATCAAAATACTAGTTGCAAAAATGGCTAGCGAAATCAGCGTCAGGACGGGGCTCAGTAACAGCATCGCCGCCAGCGCGAAAGTGACATTGAAGAGTGCCACGACAAACTGCGGAAAACTTTGTGTAATCAGCTGCATCAACGTATCAACATCGTTCGTGTAGCGGCTCATGACGTTACCATAATCGTTTTGGTCAAAGTAACGGAGCGGTAGTGTCTCCATTTTGGTAAACATCTGATTTCGAATCGATTCCTGGATTCGCTGACCAATAACTGCCATGATTTGGGAATAGATCACGGTCGCAATAACGCCAACGTAGAAAATGACTGCCATGATGCCAATCGCAAACAGCAGCGGCGTAAAAGCTGGATGACTCGCACGCGTTAATGGCATAATATAGCGGTCAATCAACCGCTGGATGAATAGCGAACCCGCCACACCTGATAAAGCGCTTAAAATGATGGCTACAAGACTGATAAAGAGCCAGCCCTTATACTGACTCACAAGTAAGCGTAAAAGTCGCCAGAGTGTCTCACGTCGTTTATTCATGCGTGCCACCTCCAAACTTCTGCTGTGCTTGATAAAGTTGACGATACCATTGATTAGAAGCTAGCAATTCTTGGTGACTGCCAACAGCTTCAATACCGCCGCGTTTCATAATGATGATTTGATCAGCATCGATGATACTCCCCACCCGTTGCGTGATCATCAGCTTAGTCACGTCTGGCAGGTCACGTTTGAAGGCCTGGCGAATTCGTGCTTCAGTCTGAGTATCAGTAGCGCTAGTAGCGTTATCCAAAATCAGAATTTTGGGCTGTTTTAATAACGCCCTAGCGATGGTTAGCCGCTGGCGCTGACCGCCTGAAACATTTTGTCCAGTCTGTTCAATTTGAGTATCTAAAACATTGGGTAAATTCGCCACAAAATCCATGGCCTGTGCCTGTTCAAGCACTTTCTTCAGCTGGTCATCCGTTGCGTCCGGATTCCCCCACTTCAAATTCTCCCGAATCGTCCCCGAAAACAGAATGGTATTTTGCAGCACCATCGCCACTTGATCCCGCAACGTTTTCAAGTCATATTGCTGCACGTTTTTACCACCAACTCTAACGACACCGCTTGAGACATCATATAGCCTGGGAATCAGTGACACCAGAGTCGTTTTGGACGTCCCCGTTTCGCCAATAATCCCCACTACTGCCCCACTATCAATGTGCAGGTTAACGTCTTTCAACTGGTCATCATCCGTCCCAGGGTAACTGAACGTCACGTGCTCAAAATCAATGCTGCCATCTGCCACCTGGGTTGCTGCATTCGGTAATGCGACGATGTCCGGCGCTGTCTCCAGCACCTCTACTGCTCGTTCTGCGGAGGCCTGTGACACGGACAGCTGGGAAAAAATCATTGCTAGCATATTTAGACTGTATAAGATTGAAATACTATAAGTAAACAAACTGACAAATTGGCCAATTTCTAATGATTTGCCGACGATCAGCTTAGCACCCAACCAGGATAAAATCAGCATCGTTGTGCTGATAACAAACTGCATCAAAGGCATATTAAAGGCCACGATCCGCTGGGCTTTAGCGAAAACCTGGGCAATATCCTTAGCCGACTGACGGAATTTAGTCACCTCAGCGTCTTGCTGCCCATAGGTTTTTACCACTCGAATCCCCCGAAGATTTTCCCTAACGACTCGGTTTAACTTATCGTATTGCCGGAAAACCTGCCTGAATAACGGCCGTGATTTTTTAACGATCCAAAAGAGGCCAATTCCCAACACGGGGACCACACAAACAAATAACCACCCTGCTTGCCGACTGACCAAAAACGCCATAATAATTGAAAACAGCAGCATGGACGGTGCCCGAACTGCCACTCGAATCAGCATCTGATATGCAGTCTGAATATTGGTGATATCCGTGGTCAGCCGAGTAACCAGGCTAGAAGTCGCAAAGTGATCTAAATTTTTAAAGGAGAAAGTTTGAATCTTACTAAAAATATCGTGTCGCAGATTCTTCGCAAAACCCGCTGCGGCTTGACTTGAAAACCAGCTGGCACCTGCACCTAAAATCAGTGAACATAATGACATCAGTAATAGCAGTAAACCGACCTTAATCACAACTGACATGTTGCCGGGGCGGATCCCCTGATCAATGATGGCTGCCATTAAAAAGGGAATCAACGTCTCAATGGCTGACTCTGACACCACCAGCAACGGTGAAATAATGGTTCTTATCCGGTATTCACGGACCGATTTTAATAATGTGTGCAGCATCGCTTACACACCCCCACGTGTTGAAATTACCGTCAGTTTACCACGAGTCCCGCCAATTTTATGAAAAGAACACTTGCTAAATATTGACTTAAAAAGAAGCTGCGACACAACTCGGTAAATTTCAGAATATAACACCAAATAATGCCATCCCGATGGGTTTTATCGGGATGGCATTATTTGGTGTTATATGGCCGGAATCTGAGTTGTGGAACAGGTTAAGGCTATATTCAAGTCATGAACTAAAATAAATTTTAGGCTGTGTGTACGTCAAGAAAATAGATTAAATCCTTGTCGACATAGACTGATGTCACAGCTCTTTTTAAACTCTTTATCAACATTACTTGCCATCAATCACCCACAACTAAAACCGGGGTGATCGACCGCCGAACCACATATGAAGTCGTTGATCCCATGATGGCGCGGTTCAAGCCATGAACACCTGATTTACCAATCACAGTCAACGTCGTATCCAGTAAATCCGGCAATGTTTCAGAAATCGCTTGCTTCGGAATGCCCACCTCAAAATCCGTTTCAACATCCACACCCGCATCCTTAGCACGGGCTTTAGCCGTCTTTAACGATTCTTCAGCTTGTTCTTTCATGTGTGCCATAATGTCATTACCAAAAATCGCTCCATATTGGGTGTAACTTTGATCGTTTGCAACCGCAACAACTGTCACTTTTGACCCGTAATGCTTAGCAATATCAACTGCGGCATCAAGCGCCCGATAGGCATTCTCACTACCGTCTATAGGAACTAAAATTTTTTCAAACATAATGACACCTCCATTTTATATTTACTATTATGCTACCACATTTGAAAGCGCTATCGTTAAAATATGTACTAAAATAATGTGAGCTTTTTCACGCTCGTTTTAAACTTTCCAGCTTTAAAAAAATATCGGGATGACAAATCGCAATGTAACAGTACGTCGCTTTACCTGCCCAAAATGTCAAGATTGAATTCCAATTTTTGGCTCTCTATAATGGAGCATGAGTTTTCGAATCGGGGGGATATGAATGCAACAGACAACAAAAGACATCTCATCAACAATTCAGGCGGCCTACCATCATAATTGGGTCATCAAGCTGACGTTAAGCAGAGCCAAAGCCGTCACGGGGATGGTGAATACTTCTCCAAGTCACGGTGTTTTCTACCTGACACACAACGGGGACATCGAACGGTTTGAGCTTGGGGACCTTGACGACGTCACCGTGATCGAAAAGAATTGGTGGAAGATTTAAATCCGAGTCAACGTTGTGACGACTGACTGACGATCCGTTAAATTTTTGTACAACTGATTAAGTTACCGTTCATTTAAATAGGGTTAATCTGACGGATGCTAAAAGTAATCAACAACTTTGGCACCGTCTTTTTTCTCTTGAAATGACATCAAAGCGCTCATATCGCTGTATAATAAGAACAATCTACAATTAGATGGAGGTTATCAAATGGCAGATAAAATAGAACATCGCTTAATCAAAACTGATTTATACGACGCTGTAAACGGCGACTGGCTTAAAACAGCCACTATTCCAAGTGACCACTCAACTACGGGGGGCTTTACCGACCTTTCGGATAATATTGAAAAAACGTTAATGGCTGACTTTAAAGCCTTGTTAACTGGTCACTTAGCGACTGAAAACGATGAGATGAACGAATTCAAGCAGTTTTATGAACTCGTTAGTGATTTTGATAAACGGGATAAAGATGGTAGCGCGCCTTTAAAACCGTACCTTGAAAGAATCGAAGCCCTTAACAACTATCAAGATCTGAGTGATCAGCTGGCCGACTGGATTTTAACCGGCCTACCAACACCCTTTTCACTGGATATTGACTCGGACATGAAGAATTCCACGAAGTACGCTTTATTTGCTAGTGGTCCACGACTATTCTTACCTGATAAAACTTATTATGAAGACGACAACCAGGCTGCTAAGCAGCTCATGCCCGTCCTTGAAAAAATGATGACTCAGTTATTCGAGTTAGCCGGTTATGATGCCGCAACTACTAAGACGATTATCCAACAAGCAACTGCCTTTGATAAACTGATCGCACCACACGTTAAATCAGCTGAAGAGAGCGCCGACTACAGCAAGATGTATAATCCACGGACGCTTGATCAAATCGCTGACAGCACGGACCAATTAGACCTTAAAACGGCCATTTCCGCATTGGTACACGGTACCCCAGAAAAAATCATCACAACCGAACCAGACTTCTTTGATGCTCTGGGCGACTTATTGACTGATGATCACTTCCAGATGATGAAGAGCTGGATGCTCTTCAAGGCTGTTATGGGCTTATCCAGCTACTTAAGTGATGAACAGCGGCAGGCCAGCACCATTTACAGCCGTGCCATGAGCGGCCGTAAGGAAGCCCGTAGTCAAGAAAAGTCAGCGTATGACCTCGCAACCGGTGTCTTTGACCAGGTTGTGGGCGACTACTATGGCCGTAAATACTTCGGTGAAACTGCTAAGCAAGACGTTCATGACATGGTCGTTAAAATGGTCAACGTTTATAAGAAACGGTTAGCCAACAATACCTGGCTGGGGAAAGCCACCCGTGAAAAGGCCATTTTAAAACTTGATAAATTGGGTATTCAAGTCGGCTTCCCAGATAAGATCGACCCCCTTTACAGTAAATTCAAAGTGACGTCTGCTAGCCAAGGCGGCAGCGTACTGTCCAACCTGATGACGTTCACCCGTATCCGTAACGAGGATGATTTTGCTCGCTGGAATCAACCCGTAGATCGATCACGCTGGGAAATGAGTGCGTCAACCGTCAACGCTTACTTCCATCCGTTCTATAACATTATTGTTTTCCCTGCGGCTATTCTACAGGCACCATTCTATAGCCTTAAACAGTCTTCTAGCGAAAACTTTGGTGGTATCGGCGCAGTCATTGCCCACGAAATTTCCCATGCCTTTGATAACAACGGATCGTTGTTTGATGAAAACGGCAGTCTAAATAACTGGTGGACTGACGCTGACAATCAGCACTTCCATGAATTAGCCGAAAACATGGTCAAGGAATTTGATGGCCTGCCATACGCTGGCCAAACGGTAAACGGTAAACTCACCGTGTCTGAAAATATCGCTGATGCCGGTGGCTTAAGCTGTGCCTTGGAAGCTGCCAAGGCTGAACCAGACGTGGATTTGAACGCCTTCTTCCTCAACTGGGCCAAGATTTGGCGCCAAAAGGCGACACCAGAACGCGAACAGCTTCTGTTGTCCATCGACGTTCATGCCCCAGCAAAATTGCGAGCCAACGTTCAAGTTCAGAATCTAGACGATTTCTTTAGTACCTTCAACGTTCAGCCTGGCGATAAAATGTATAAGGCACCGGCCGATCGCGTTAAAATCTGGTAATCATTATGAGACTGTGAAACGGACTTCTTTTGAGGAGTCCGTTTTTTGTTATCATGCTTTTTTGCTCTTGACTGTGACTATAAAATTGCTTACTATTTTTTAAAAATGGTTGGAGGCCTTTTCAATGCATAATGTCTATTTTGACCACGATGGTAACGTTGACGATCTCGTTTCGCTTTTACTGCTGCTCCAAATGCCAGACGTTAACTTAATTGGTGTTGGTGTGATTGACGCCGATGGTTACGTGGATCCCGCTTCCGAAGCTTCACGGAAAATTATCGATCTTTTTGGTCACGCCGGCCGCAAGCCAGCAACCGTCGCCAAGTCTAATTCCCGTCCCGTTCACCAATTTCCCAAAGAGTGGCGACTGAGTGCCTTTTCATTTGACGACTTTCCAATCCTAAACGAACATGGTGCACCAAAAACACCATTAGCCAAACAGCCTGCTCACCTCGATATGGTTCAGGCAATCAAGCAGTCAAAAACGCCCGTCACCTTAGTCATGACTGGACCCCTCACGGATCTGGCCCGGGCATTAGCGACTGACCCAACGATTACTGATAATATTGAACGGCTCTTCTGGATGGGCGGTGTAATGAACAGTCAAGGAAACGTTGCTGAACCCGGACAAGATGGCACGGTAGAATGGAATGCCTATTGGGATGCGGAGGCAGTTAAAACCGTCTGGGATTCACCGTTAAAAATCACAATGGTCGGTTTAGATAGCACCGACCAAGTCCCACTAACGGCAGAATTAAGAGCTCGCTGGGCACAGCAACGACGTTATCCAGCTCTTGACCTCATTGGCCAGGGCTACTCGCTTGTTCATTCGTTTGAAGCCAACTCGACTTATTATCTCTGGGATGTTCTCACGACCCTTGTGAGTGACTATCCGGAATTAGTCGATTCAGTTCCCGTTAAGAGTGATGTCATTAAAAACGCCCCTTCAGAAGGACGGACTTTCATTACCGAAAGTGGTCGCGAGATTGAATTTGTGACTAACGTGCATGCTGATGCTTTCTTCGATAAAATCGACCAGCTGGCCAAAAGTGCCACTGATACCTCAATCTAACGTCTATTTTTGCTAAACGTAAAAAGCGATTATCCGTGATTTTCGGATAACCGCTTTTTTAATTGAAATCATTGTCTATTAAAAAACTCACTGACACCTACCGAGTACTCTTGCGAATAATCAATTTCGTCCCAACCACAACCTTTAATGGTACATCACGCCCGTTATCTAACCGACTCTTCATCAGCTCGACGGCCCCAGTTCCCATCTGGTCGGTTGCGACATGAACCGCACTCAGCTCAGGGTAAACGTACTTGGCAACAGACGTATCATTAAAGCTAAAAAGACTAACTCGCTCAGGAACTGAAATATCCTCTTCGCCCAAAGCCTTTAAAGCCCCAATGGCCATCGGGTCATTGCTGACAAAGAAAGCGTGCGGTAGTTCATGACCCAAATCACGTACAGCCTGCTTCATCAGATCATAACCGGCTTGGTTAGTGTAATTGCCCTCATAAGCAAACCGGGGATCAAATAACTTTCGTTCAGTCATAATGGCTTTAAATGCCTTGTACCGTGGATCCGGAATTTTAAGTTCTCCATCAGTCGTATATTCAGAGCCGTAGATAATACCGATATCCTGACTTTTGGCCGAAAGGTAGTCAACCACTTTAAAAACAGCTGGCTTGAATTCAGTCACAATGCTATCAAAGCCTCGTTTCATTTCGCTCCAATCAACAAAAACCAAATTGTCGCTAATCGCACTTAACTCATCAACTTGGGCATCACTGTATTTACCGACCGCGATAATTCCATCGACATCCTTGCTGATCTCAGACACCTGATTTTGAAAAACGGGGATCGTTTGAATATGCAGTTCCTGACTGCGTTTTTCAATTTCCATCCGAATCGTCATGTAGTAAAGGTCATCTAACTCTTTATTAATGGAATACCACTGAACGACGGCAACCTTATAAGTATCAGCTACCTGTGACACTCGCTTTGTCTTGGTATAGTTCAGTTCTTCAGCAATTTCAAAAATCCGTTGCCGGGTATCATCACTAACGGATAGTGTCGTATCATAATTAAGCACGCGAGAAACAGTGGACAGGGAAACACCTGCTTTTTGAGCGATGTCTTTTAAAGTCACTTTCATAGATGCTTCCCCCTTTCTAAATAAAGTTACTTAATTTGTGCAATGAACCGGTCAAAAGCAGCTTGACCTTTTTCATCGCGCTTGAAGACCCCTGCATCTTGCAGAACCCGTGCGAAGACTTCCCCAATCGAATGGTCAATAATGCCATCTGCATTATCAGCCGTAAACTTGTTGGCTGCCTTCAGTTGATCTGCCCAGGCTTTGTGGTAGTCCTTCATTTCGTTTGGTTCACCTAAGACGTAATGCTTAACTTCCTGCATTTCAGTCTTCAGCCTTGCGGGCAAAATAGCTCGTCCCATGACTTCGATGAGACCGATATTTTCCTTTTTAATATGCTGAACATCCTGATGTGGATGGAAAATTCCATCTGGGTACTTATCAGAGGTCTGGTTGTCCCGCAAAACGATATCCAAAACAAACTTGGAACCACGACGGTAAGCAATTGGTGTAACCGTGTGATGCCGCTCGCCATCGGTATATGAACGAACGTCAACTGATTCATCATCGTAGTGCTGCCAGTTGTTAGCAATGGCTGTAGCTGCGTTGATCAGCGATTCAGGTGTGTCACCTGAAAGCCGGATCGTAGACATTGGCCACTTAACGATCCCGGCATCCACATCGTCAAAACCAGCTAACTTAATCTTGCGATCAAGCGGTGCCTTCATCATTGGAAAATCATGACGGCCGCCTTGATAGTGATCTTGAGCCAGCATGGAACCACCGACGATTGGTAAATCGGCGTTACTGCCCACAAAGTAGTGTGGGAATAGACGCACGATTTCCAGCAAGTTGCCAAAGGTATGCTGATTGATCACCATTGGCCGGTGTTCTTGCAGCAAGAAAATGGCGTGTTCACTAAAGTAAGCATAGGGTGAGTACTGGAAGCCCCATGGTTCACCGCCGAGGGTTAACCGGATAATCCGGTGGTTCGTCCGTGCTGGATAGCCCAGCCGACCACGGTAGCCTTCGTTTTCAATGGCTAACTGGCTTAATGGATACGTGTTGCTCTTTTGCGTCCGTGCAGCAGCAATCGCCTTGGGATCTTTTTCAGGCTTCGACAGGTTAATGGTAATTTCAAGATCACCATAATCCGTTGGCGCATCAAAAACGATGTTCTTCGCAATTGATCTCGTCTTAATATAGTCGTTCTTGCGGCTTAAGTTATAGAAGAAATTCGTTGCGTCTTCAGGCGACTTTTGGTATTCATTCCAGAATTCTTGGTTCACCTTAGCTGGCGTTGGTGTCAGTAAATCAGTTAATTCAGCCTCTAAAATATCGCGGTCAGATTGACCATCTTCAATTTTACCGTTCTTAACAGCGGTGGCTAATAAAGCATCAACAACGTCTAGTAAATCATCACTTTTAGCTTCAACAGCCTCTTCATCACCGACTAGCCCGAGAACACGATTTGTCACGTAAATTCGGTCTAGTGGCTGATAAGTACCGCTGGCAATAATGGCATCAACAAACTGCTCAACTGTTTTTGACATTTTAGGCTTCACCTCGGTCGTTATAGCCCTTTGGATGAGTCTGTTTCCAGTTCCAAGCGGTCTTAATAATTTCCTTCACATCATCGTACTGTGGCTTCCAGCCCAATACTTTGCGGGCCTTATCACTAGCAGCAATCAAAGTGCTAGGGTCACCGGCACGACGTGGGGCATCCTCTGCAGGAATTGGCTGACCAGTTGCTTCACGAGCGGCTTCCAAGATTTCTTTGTTCGAGAAACCAGTTGATGAGCCCAGGTTAAAGGCGTTACTATCGTTACCAGCCTTCAAGTATTCCAGAGCTAAGATATGAGCATCCGCTAAGTCCACGACATGGACATAGTCACGAACATTGGTCCCATCCTTAGTCGGATAGTCGGTACCAAAGATCTTTAAACCAGTCCGTTCACCCGCAGCGACTTGTAAAATAATTGGGATTAAGTGAGTTTCTGGATGGTGGTCTTCACCGATCGAGCCATCTGCTTTAGCACCAGCAACGTTGAAGTAACGCAGAGCCACGAACTTAATGCCATAAGCGAGATCAGACCAGTGAATGATCTTTTCCATGCATAACTTACTCTCACCGTATGGGTTGGTTGGAATCTGTGGGTCAGTTTCCTTGATTGGAATCTGCTTTGGTTCGCCATACGTTGCAGCAGTTGAACTAAAGATGATCCGCTTAATGTCGTGATCACGCATTGCCTTGAGCAAAGTAATCATGCCACCAGTGTTGTTATCAAAGTACTTCAATGGGTCCTTCATTGATTCTGGCACAATTGAAAATGCCGCGAAATGAATGACACCTTCCACGTTAGTTTCCTTGTTAAACACTTCGTCCAAAAAAGCGCGGTCGTGGATATCACCTTGGTAAAAACGAGCTTTAGGGTTAACGGCTGCCCGGTGACCTGTGATCAAGTTATCAATCACCGCAACGTCATACCCCTTTTCAATCAATCGGTCAACTGTGTGTGAACCAATATAGCCCGCACCACCTAATACAACAACTGTCATAAATGATTACCTCCATACTTTCTCTTAATCCTAATTCCGATATAAAAGCGCTCTGCAAGTTTGATTGCTTTGCGCCTTTTTAAAACTATTAAGCTTTGATTTCTTTAGGACCATCACCGATGCTTGCAACGTAGAAGCTGGCTTCATAACCAATTTCCTTCTTGTAAACGTCACCGACATTCTTAATGAAGTCATCAACATTAGCCTTGTTCACAATGGCAATTGCGCAGCCACCGAAGCCGGCACCAGTCATACGAGCACCAAGGACACCAGGTTGCTGCCATGCAGTTTCAGCTAAAGTATCCAGTTCCTTACCAGTCACTTCATAGTCATAATGTAAGGAAATGTGTGAAGCGTTGACTAACTTACCGAATTCTTCAAGTTGACCATTGCTCAAAGCCTTCTTAGCACGCAATGTCCGCTGGTTTTCAATTACAGCGTGGCGTGCCCGTTTGATCAAGGTGTCATCGTTAACCAAGTAGGCATTCTTATCAAATTCTTCTTGTGACAAGTCACCCAACGTCTTAATATCAACGCCGCCCTTTTGCAAAAGAGCCACTGCCTTTTCACATTCTGACCGACGTTCGTTGTACTTAGAATCAGTGAGTTCACGACGCTTGTTAGTGTTCATGATCACAATCACGTTGTCACCCAATTCAACGGGTACATATTCATATTTCATGGTATTTGCATCAAGCAATACGGCTTGGTTCTTCTTACCCATGCCGATAGCGAATTGATCCAAGATACCAGTGTTAAGGCCTAAGTAATCATTTTCAACCGCTTGGCCGTTCTTGATCAACGTCATTTGATCGACGCCCCAGTTAAACTCTTGGTTCAAAATGTTACCAATCAAAAGTTCAATTGATGCTGATGAAGACAGGCCAGAAGCATCTGGTAAGTCACCATGAACAAAGAGGTCAAAACCATGGTTGACCGTCTTGCCCTGCTTAGCCATTTCGTACATCACACCACGCGGGAACTTGGCCCAGCTATCGTTCTTATCAAAATCTAGCTTGTCAATTGGGAATGTTAAAATGCCTGCGTCTGGAAGGTTAGCGGAGTAAAGGCGAACCTGGTCGTCTTCACGAGCGGCGTAAACGCCGTAAGTACCCATCGTAATCGCACAAGGAAAAACGTGACCACCGTTGTAATCGGTGTGTTCACCAATGAGGTTAATTCGGCCTGGTGAAAAGTAAACGCGTTCGCCTTCGTAGCCAAAAGCTTTGTTGAATTCTTCTTTTAAGCTTTGATAATCCATAATTATGCCTCCACAGATTTTACTAAATTTTTACTACTTCTAAAATAACCTAAAATTTAGTGAAAGTCAACGAAAAATGAAATCGTTTTCTTTAGCTTTAAATCAATCTTTAGCCGTGCTCACAACTAATTCACACCATGTACCCCTGCTAATCATTGCCATCTGAAACAAAAGCAATCCGACGTTATCAATACCACATTAACTCGATCGAATTGCTTTTATTTTACTGGGCTGACGCCGAGTATTCCTCAGCGAATTGCCGTTTTTAATCTTTAACCCACTGGGTCAAGGCTTTTTCAAAATCAGCTAACTTCTGTGTGGCTTCTTCATCAGACTGCCCATTCGTCCCAATGTAAAACTTGATTTTAGGCTCAGTCCCTGATGGTCGAACAGCAATCCAAGTACCATCGGCTAACCAGTACTTCAAAACGTTTGAAACCGGTAAGTCTAACTTTTCAGTGCTGCCATCTTGGTGGGTTGCAACTTGGGTTTGATAATCATCGGTCGTTTCAACTTTAATGCCGGCAAATTCCGTTGGCTTACTGTCACGTAACGTCTTCATAATAGCTGCCATCTTGTCAGCGCCATCGACACCGTCAAATTCCTTAGCAGTCGTCTTTTCCTTAAAGTAACCATACGTCTTGTAGAGTTGTTGGATACCATCGTAAAGGGTTAGTCCTTGCTGCTTGTAATCAGCAGCAACTTCAGCCAACAGAATCGTTGATTGAATCGCATCCTTATCACGGACAAATGGGTTGATCAGATAACCGAAACTTTCCTCAAAACCAAACAGGAAAGTGTGGTCATGCTTTTGTTCAGCCAGTTTGATCTGCTCAGCAATGTACTTGAATCCAGTCAGCACGTTGACCATCTTGACACCATAGTGTTCAGCAATCTTCGTGGCCAGCTCAGTAGAAACGATTGACTTCACAACCATCCCGTCAGCTGGTAACTTGCCAGCGTCCTGCTTAGCCTTCAAGATGTAGTTCAATAAGACTGAAGCAATCTGGTTACCGGTCATCAGTTGGTATTCGCCGTTAGGCATCCGAACAGCAGCCCCTAAACGGTCAGCGTCGGGATCGGTGGCAACCAGTAAGTCAGCGCCTTCCTTTTTACCTAATTCAATCGCCATGTTAAAGGCTTCTGGGAATTCGGGATTTGGATGAGTAACCGTTGGAAATTCAGGATCAGCAATAGCCTGTTCCTTCACCATTGTAAAGTGGTTATAGCCGGCATCTTTTAGCGCACGGTACCCAATAATATGCCCCGTACCATGTAATGGCGTGTAAATCAGGGTCATGTCTTTGCCGACTTCATCGATCAGTTTAGGGTTGACCGATACCGCTTTAACACCAGCTAGATAGTCCTCATCAACATCTTCACCAATAATGTGAACCAGCTTTTGCTTGCGTAAAGTGGTTTCCTTAACTGTCTTAACGGTGAACATGTTATCGATGCCGTTAACATAGTCAGTAATTTGGTCAGCAGCCTTTGGTGGCATTTGACCGCCATCGGGACCGTAAATCTTAAACCCGTTGTACTGTTTAGGGTTGTGGCTAGCCGTGATCATGATACCGGCATAGGTGTGTAAATGCCGCACAGCAAAGGAAAGTTCTGGTGTAGGGCGAATGTCGTCGAAGACAAAACTTGGAATGCCGTGTGCACCCAAAACTTCCGCTGAATGATGAGCAAATTCACGTGATTGATAACGTGAGTCAAAACTGATTGCGACACCGCGCTGCTTGTCCTTATCATCCAAAGTATCCATAAACCGGGCTAAGCCTTCTGCAGCCGCACCAACGGTATAAACGTTCATTTGACCGATACCGGGGCCAATCAGTCCCCGCATACCTGCCGTTCCAAACGCCATTGGTTTCGTAAAGGCGTTTTCCAAAGCTTCTTGGTCATCGCTCATATCAGCTAATTCTTGTGCTAATGCTGGATCTAGGTCTTTATAGTTCTTCCATACTTGATAATTATCTTGCCAAGCCATCGTATCGCACTCCTCTTAATTGCTATTATTCATTCTCAATTCTACTTCCGTCTATTAGTATAATCCGAAATACACGAAAAGAGTAAAAATTTTACTAAACAATTGTATTTATCTTCTGAATACCTGATAATTTTACCATCTTCATGAATAACTTGCATTCGGTAACTCGTACATAGCAGCCCGTTCTTTACAGGTATGAGTGGTAAACTGGACATAATGATAATCCTGAGGTGAACGATAATGAGTGTGAAACCATTTGATTTTAGTCAGTTAGTCGTACAGCAGTCTTTAAAAGAACAAAGGAAGTTTGGCAAGAAACTCCGCCAAGCTTATCCGTTTGAAGCACTAGGAGAATACGTGCCAGCACAGCGTGATCCTAACCAGCTGATGAATGAAGTCCGGTCCATTTTGATTCCCGAATTACTACCAGAGCGAACCCAGCGCATGAGTCAATCGAGTTTCACCTTCTTTCGAGGGACCGCTGAATTAATGGAGTATGACTTGGCACACCAAGATAATTCCCCCATTCATACTGTCAGCTGCGGCGACGCACACATCGGTAACTTTGGCTTCTTCGGCTCTCCGGAGCGTCAGCTGTTATTTGATTTAAATGATTTTGATGAAGCTGGCATCAACCCCTTCGAATGGGATTTAAAACGCCTCGCCGTCAGCACGCTACTGGCTGGTCAAGAGCACCAATTCGAGGCTGAAAAATTGAACGGTCTCGTGAACGAACTCGGTGAATCTTACCGTAAATGCTTACAAAACATGTTTGAGAAAACCGCGCTCAATCGTTTCTATCCTGTAAATAGCGTGGAAAACATTTTGAACACCATTCCGTCTAAGGTAATGCACACGGAAAAATTAATGAAGTTTCTATCCAAAGCCGGCAAGCGTGATTCTGAACAGGTAGTTCGCAAGTTTACTGTTACGGACAGTAAGGGACAGATCTCATTCCGGGAAAATCCACCGAGAACGCAACACGTCAAAGATCAGGTAACCAAACACATCGCCAAGTACCTCACCCAGTACCGGCAAACCCTTGCCACAGACGTGAGCTTAATGCTTTCCCAGTACCACGTCACTGACATCGTTCGTCATAGCGTCGGGGTCGGCAGCTTTGGCTCACTGTGCTACTTGTTGCTATTGACCGGCACGGACGATTCACACTTGGTTTTACAGATTAAAGAAGCCCTGCCTCACCGTCAGTTAGCAGACCAATTGGATGAAGAAAGCGTTCAATACGAACTAAATGAAGGTAAGCGAATCGTTGACTGTCAAAAAATTCTTCAATCTGCTTCTGACCCGTTCTTAGGTTATTTTGCAACGGAAAAGAAGAGCTTTTACGTGCGGCAATTCCGTGATATGAAAGCCTCCATCGAACTGTCTGAACTGGATTGGGATCAGTTTGAAGCCTACGCCAAGACCTGTGCCTGGGTATTGGGCATTGCTCATGCACAAAGTCCAACTGCTGGCGTGATTCTTGGTTATACTGGCCATTCTGAAAAATTTGATTCTGCCATCCAGAATTGGACAGCGGCTTACGTTCAGCAAGTTGAACAGGATTTTGAAGCTTTTAAGCAATACCGTTTATAAGATAAAACCGTTACCTGGCAAGATTTTAGTCGGGTAACGGTTTTTTTAAGATAAACAGCAAGTGGTTATTCTTGACTCACTTATAAAAAGTAAGTAAGCTGTAGTCATTCAAAAATAATTAACTTTGTGGAGGCAACGATTATGGTAATGACTAACGGTTACGAACAAAATGAAAACGAAAAAACACTCGATATTTTAAATTTGACCCAACTAGAAGCAGATGCCAAAAAGATTATTCCTACCGGTGGCTTTGGTTACATCGTGAGCGGTTCAGAAGACGAATGGACCTTACAGGCTAACCGTAAGGCATTCCAACACCGTCAAATCGTTCCTAAGGCATTGAGTAATATTGAAGATCCACAAACGGATACCAACGTCTTCGGCTTAGGCCTGAAAACACCAATCATGATGGCCCCAGCAGCCGCACAGGGATTGGCTCACGCCAAAGGTGAAGTTGATACCGCAAAGGGTGTCGCAAAAGCTGGTGGCTTAATGGCTCAAAGTACTTATTCATCAACCTCGATTGCTGACACCGCTGCTGGTGGTGAAGGTGCGCCTCAATTTTTCCAGCTCTACATGAGTAAAGACTGGGACTTTAACCGTTCACTTTTGGATGAGGCCAAGCAGGCCGGCGTAAAAGCCATCATCCTCACCGTTGATGCCACAGTGGGCGGCTACCGTGAAGCTGATATTATTAATCATTTCCAATTCCCAATCCCAATGGCTAACCTGATTAAATTCAGCGAAGGCGATGGCGAGGGCAAAGGTATCTCAGAGATTTACGCTTCAGCTGCTCAAAAAATCGGTCCAGACGACGTTAAACGCATCATTGATTACACTGATTTACCTGTGATCGTAAAAGGAATTGAATCCCCAGAAGACGCTCTGTATGCCATTGGCGCTGGTGCTGCTGGTGTCTACGTTTCTAATCACGGTGGCCGTCAACTGAACGGTGGCCCAGCTAGCTTTGACGTCCTTGAGAGCGTTGCGAAAGCCGTCAACCATCAAGTACCCGTCATCTTTGATTCTGGTGTCCGTCGCGGATCTGATGTCTTTAAGGCAATCGCGCTAGGGGCCGACTTGGTCGGTATCGGCCGTCCAGCAATCTATGGCTTAGCCCTGGGCGGTGCCGATGGTGTCTACTCTGTCTTCGAACACTTGAACAATGAATTAAAGATCGTGATGCAATTAGCTGGTACGAAGACGATTGAAGATATTAAGCACGCTGAATTGTTGAATGTTCAGTATTAATTTAATCCTGCTAAATAAAAAGAACTGCACGCTTTGACGTGTAGTTCTTTTTGTTTGCTGCTCATTTTAAAGTTTAACAAAGCTTTCTGAATAAAATCTTCAGCCTTAATAATTTTCCAGTTTCCACATGTAACGCCGTTTACTAAGTGGATGATTGCGTGCATCAGCTAAATGTTCAGCAAATTTTCTCATGACCGCTGTTAGCACCATTGGATCAAAATAGTCAACAACAGAACCGTCAATCTGACTATCTAACCAGTAATCCTTTGCATCAATAACCGTATATTTGGTATCAAAACGCTGCAGAAATTCTAACGCACGAGAGTCCAAATGACGCGTTCGACCGTCGTTCATGAAGAGTAAAAATGGCGCATCTTTGACAGCCAATTCAAACGGCCCGTGGAAAAGTTCGGCACTATCTAAAACGGTTCCTTTAATCCATTGCATTTCCATAAAAATAAAATTACCCGTAGAATAAGCAACACCTTGATTGGCACCACTTGCCAAAGTAAAGATATGCGGCTCGTCCTTATAACTTTGAGCAAATTTTTCTGCATCTTCATCTGCTCCATCCGCTGCTTGATTAGCAATTGTATCGACAACAGATAAACCTTGAATCATTGCATCATAATTTTTAGTGTTTTCTACATGGTGTAATAATTCCACAGCAAACGTCAGTAATACCTTTTGTTTTGAAGCCTTAGTTGCGTAACTTTCAAAGAATTTATGCTGAAGAACAAAGTCAGCATTCTTAGTTAAAGGAGAATCAGGCTTATAAGTCAGTGTTAAAACGAATGCACCTCGCTTTTTTGCGTTACCTACCGCTTCAATAGATTCTTTGGTTGTTCCGCCCAGTGAAGCAACAACAGCAACTGAATGTTCGCCAAAATACGCTGGCGCAGCATAATTAAATTCATTGGCTTGAATTAAATCTGTCTTAAACGTTTCTGCGTTTTGTTTGACATAATAGTAAGCTGCAAATAATTCTGAATATGAAGCACCGCAACCGATAAAAACTAAGTTACGAACATCGCGTTTTTCGGTTATTTTGTTAACAACTTTCTTGATTTCATCTAAACTAGTTTCTTGTTCCATTGTTAATCACTCCAATTTGTCATTTATTGTAAAAATCTGCTTGGTGCTGCTACACCATGATCGAACGAACCATTTCTTTGAATTTGTTTCGCACTGTAATTACCAGCAGCTTTAAGTGCCTGAGGAATTGATTCCACCCGTTTCAAATTAATACTGAACGCTGTGATAAAGGCATCGCCAGCACCCATTGTATCTTTAACGGAATCGACTGCTATGGCGTCCTGCTGATAAATTTCTCCAGCAGCGGAAGCCAAAGCGCCATGATTACCACGAGTTATCAGTATAACCAACTGTTTGTTTGTCGTTAGTTTATGTAACTCATTAATTAAATGTTGAATCTTTTCTTCATCAGCATCTCCCATTGAAAAACAAGCAATATCAACTTGATTAATAGTCTGTTGGATGTGTTCTAGTGAACTGAAATCCGAGTAATCATAAATGATTTTAGGACCCTGCACCTTGCTTAAATAATCATCAGCATTGCCATTAATATTAAAGTGAACTAAGTCACACTGATTGATTCGTTCCAATGCTTGCTCTGACAACTTAATGCCCTTTTTTAAAACGCCACCGCGATTACTGGTTACAAAAACGCGATCACCATTTTGAAGCGTCACTTTTGAATAGCCACTTTCACCCTTCAGGATCCGAGAAAATTGATAATCAACTGACAGATTACTCAGGACTTGTTGAATATAAACACTTAATTCATCATTACCAAAATTACCAATATACATAGATTGAACATCAGGGAATTCTGTGGCAAAGTTGGCAAAGTTCAATGCATTACCACCTAAATACATCCGTTGTTGATCTAAGTAAATATCAACCACATTATCCCCAATAGCAGCAACTTTCATACTCAGCGCTCCTTTGTATTTACCGAGAAGCTTACTTTATTGACATCGTAATACATTACAGCACTATACATCACGCTGCCATTGTCTTCGTAAACTGTCCGATCCAGTTGATAAATTGGTGAACCAATCTCAAGCTTAAGATAATCTGCAATTTGTTGTGAAGCCGAGATAACATTGAGTGTTTGCTCGCTGGAATTGCCAAAAGTATCGTACTGTTCGTTTAAAATTTTGGTAACTGATGCACCTTCAGTAATCCGCTTGTCTAAATCAGGGAATCGTTCAAGGCTGTAATAACTAACTTCATATCCTGAATTATTTTGACCGAGGTCCATGGTTCTAGCCAATCTGATTATCGGGTCTCCCTCAATTATATGGAGGATTTTACTCCAGCCGGCATCTGCCGGCTTAACCTCGAGAACTCTAATCACTGCATCAGGTTTCTGCCCAGTTTCTTTCATATATGATGTATAACTCACCAAATCCAAGAGGTTACGCTTAACCTTTTGTGGTTGTACAAACGTTCCTTTGCCCTGTTTCTTTAACAGAACACCTTCGCTTACAAGCTGATTAATCGCCTTTCTAATGGTAATTCGGCTTGTGTTATAGCGTTTCTCTAGTTGTATTTCAGTTGGAATTGTTTCACCCACTTTATAAACTGAAGATCGAATATCACTTAAAATTTCGGACTTAACTTGCTTGTATAACGGTATAGCGCTTTGCTTACTAAGCATCAGTCGTCTCCCCATTCATTTAAATTTTATATTCTGGGCTATGTATATAGAATCTTAGAAATGAAATCTCGTGTTCGTTCATGCTGGGCATGCTCAAAAATCTTTTCAGGCGTATCTTCCTCGAGAATCTGACCGTCATCAACAAATAAAACTCGATCTCCTACCTGCTTAGCAAAACCCATCTCATGGGTGACAACAACCATGGTCATACCGCTCTTCGCCAGATTTTTCATTACTTTTAGCACTTCTTCAACCATTTCAGGGTCAAGTGCTGATGTTGGTTCATCGAATAAAAGAACATTTGGATGCATCGCTAGCGAACGAATAATTGCAATCCGTTGCTGCTGTCCCCCGCTTAAGGATGCTGGGTAACTATCCTTCTTTTCCGTCAAACCGATTTGACTCAATAATGAAAGAGCTTCCTCAGTTGCTTGTGCTTTGCTCTCATGCCTGACAACTTGCGGTGCGTGGATAATATTTTCTAACACCGTGTAATGCGGAAATAAATTAAATTTTTGAAATACCATACCTATTTTTTCGTGTGTTTTCCGTGTCACTTCTGACTTAACTTTACCAGAAACCACATCCCCGTCTACTAGTACCTCTCCACTGGTAGGTTGCTCTAATAGATTCATTTGTCGCAACAAAGTACTCTTACCTGATCCAGAAGGACCGATAATGACATCGACTTCACCATCATGAACTTTCATATTAATCTTTTTAAGAACGGTGTTATTACCGTACTTTTTAACAACGTTACGCAACTCGATCACTGGCCTTCATCCTCCTTTCAATATACGCTAATACACTATTCAATAACCACGTCATGACCAAATACAACAGTGATGCAACAAGCATCGGTTGTAATCCCAAAGCTGTTGAACCTCGAACGGTCTGTGCACTAAACATCAAATCTGAAATACCCAGTACTGATACTAGTGATGAGTCTTTTACGTTACCGATAAACTGGTTGCCAAGTGCCGGTAAGATGTTTTTAAACGCTTGAGGCAAAATAATATCGGTCATCACTCTTCGTTTTGACATCCCAAGACTAATTGCAGCCTCACTTTGTCCCATAGGGAGTGAATCAATTCCGGATCTAATGATTTCAGCAATATAAGCAGCTGAATAAAGTGTCAGTGCTACTACGCCCGTTACGAAGTCTGGAACATCGATTCCCAGAACCATTGGTAGGCCAATGTACACAATATATATTTGAACCAGTAAAGGTGTATCACGAATGAATCCGATATACATTTTAGCAATTAATGAAATCACTTTAATTTTGGAACGTTTCATGAGCGATAGGATAATACCCAAAATCAAACCCAATACAATCGAGATGACTGCAAGTTCAATCGTGATTCCCATTCCTTTAAGAAACAGGTCCCAGTATTTACCAACAAAAGAATAACTTTGAAACATACCACCACCTCCAAACGATACTTAATTTAATTAACCTGTTTTGCGTATTCAAGAACCCATTTTGCATAGTCCGTCTTGTTTTGTGCAATTACTTTATTAATTGCTTTGATTAAATCCTTATCCGCATTTTTAGGCAATGCCACTGCAGCACCAGCGCTTGAATCATGATGACGCCATGAGGTTATTGTTAGGTTCGGATTTTGTTTTAAGAGAATCGTGGCAGTTGGTATATCAATCGAAAAAGCATCTGCTTTGCCATTATTAACAGCTAAGGCTAGATCCGTTACTTTACCGAGTTTCTTCATCGGCGCATTTGGAAAAGCTTTTTTGATCATTGGCTCTTGCGTCGAATTATTGACAACCGCAATACTGGCATCCTTAAAATTATTAGTATCCTGATACTTGTGAGCATCACTCTTCCGAACAACTAACGTATTAGTACTTTTGTAATAAACATCGCTAAACTTAGCACCTTGTTTCCGTTCGGGAGTCGGGCTCATAGACGTAATTAACATATCTACTTTGTGTGCTTGCATGGCAGGTAGCATACCATCTAAGTCCATCGTTTTTATTTTGTATTTAACGCCTAGACTCTTAGCAACTTTTTTAACCAGTCGGACATCAGAACCAGACATGACGGTTTTACCGTTTTTACTCGTTTGAAATTCATAAGGTGGGTTTGAGCTGATCATTCCCACAGTTAAAGTGCCCTTCTTCTTAATACCTTGTAGTGACGAATTATTACTGTTACCACATCCACTTAATACTAAGAGGAGCGCACCAACTAAAGTTACTATGTATAAAAGTTTCTTAATAAAATTATGTTTCATAAAGATCTACTCCTTTTCAACACTTTCTATAACGTTATATAACGTTATGTTGATTCACATTATATTCTAACTTATTTGCAATGTAAACATCATTTTTTAATTTTTAATATTTTATTCTCTTTAGAATTTGACCAGGTCTATTCACATTATTTCGATTACAAATACTCTCAAACCCGTTTGAAGGCACAAAAAAAGTTTGAACAACAATCATTGTTCAAACTTTAAATTTGCTTAACTAACCAACCATTTTGCTAACATTGGTTGATGCTTTTTCAGCCATTCTGCAAGCCAAGTTCGGCTCAACCATTGATGAAATGTCGGCGATAACTTTTTTAAGCTATAAATCATTAATATTAAAAATGGAAATCCCGGGATGATTGGTAGCACAAAGCCAACAATTGACCCAATTAGCCCCGTGACCATTAACGTTGACCAGAGTAGTTTTGTAAAAATAAATTGCACGTTATCATCCCTCTTAGTTTTAATTTTAAGCTAGTATAGCGACAAATCAAGTAGCTGGCAAGAGAAACGCTGTGGATTTAATCATTTCGAAACCTTTCTGCTTTGGATGAAAGAAACAAGAGCCACCCAAATCTCAGTTCGGGCTGGTTGCCTGCCACCTTGCTGAAACGCGTTCACCACGGCAGACAGCTATGTGTAAGACAAGGACCACCTAATTCCCAAGTTCGGGGATTTAGGTGGTCCTTGTCTTACACGCCGCTATCTAAACGCCGTGGTTCACGCTCTAGCTATTCCACAGCACATCCAATAATTCTTTTGCACTTTCGTTCAAGCTATCCTTACTCTTATCCGTACCAAGATGAGTATAAATCTCACCCACGTAAACACCTTGATCAAAGAGACGATTAAAGACCTTGTCAATAATTGGACGCGTCTTGGCTTCTTCTTGTACTGGGCCAAATGGGTTAGCAAAGAAGGTCGTACTCATACCGACTTCATCCGTTGTCCCCAAGGCAAACCGCTTACCTTCAATGAAGGTTGCTTTGGCCTCTTCTTCAGTATCGAAGCGGTGAATACCGATGTTCTTATCGTAGTTATTCGCATATACCCACATATCAATCCCGTGGTGGCCGACAACCCGGTTATACGGATCAGCCGGGATAATAACCCGAGCATTCTTCCGGTCTGGGTTTAAGTAAACCCCACGGTCCATGTTGTTAAAGGCAACGGCTGAACTTAAATCATCCAGTCGGACAAAGGCTCCAATTTCGGTCCCTTGTGCGTACAAATCATTATCAGTTAGCGTAAAGCTCCCCATATCATCAAAAATCGTTTCCAAGCTCAAAATCTTGTCATCCGCGATTTCCTGCAGGGCTTCCAAAGATTCTGACTTCCCGGCACCTGAATCACCAAAGAAGACCACGTTCTTGTTTTTACCGTTAGCAAACTTAATGCGGACCATTGAACCATGAATTGGCAGCCGGTTTTCGTAGATCATGTGCAGGTTATGAAGCGTCAGGCACATCTTCTTCATATAACCGAAGTAAGTGGTCTTGTCGTTGTATGGCACTTCGCCAACCCAGATGTCGTTTTCTTCATCGTGGTGGTAGTGGCAAACGTCACCTTCAGTCTTTGGTAGACCGAACAGTAAAATTTCATCTGGCTTATGACCAGCAACGTCTTTGGCACTCGCAACTTCAAACAAGTTAGCTAATGAGATACCACTGACGAAGTAGTCACGATGGAAGTAAATGTAGCAAAGGCTTTCACCAATCTTAGCTGGGAAGCAGTACCACTCGCTGCGTGACCCATGGAATTTATCAATTGGGTTATCAGGCACCGCCGTGAATGTTCCTTCACGTTTGTTTGAAGGGGTCTTCATCATCATTGGTGGCCGTAACATCAACGTATTCAGGAAGCGAATCGGTTTCAGAGCTTCGTAACCTTGTGGAATTGGCCAATCAAGCGACTGAGTCAGAACACATGCTGAAGTTCCGGCACTAACCTGACGATAGGTCTTATTTCGAAAGCCCTGCAGTTTTTCTTCAACCGTTCGATAAGCTTCAATCACAAGTTCATTGAATTTATTATCCATCTGCATAAAGTTCTTTGCAGTTGCTTCGCTACCATGTAGATTGACAACACCAATTCTAAGGTATGAACGATAATATGAATACAATTCTTCAACGCTATACAGGATTTCCTCACGCGTATAAGTATCATAAGCATCAGGACGATCAAGCAGAACCGCCTTCAATACATCAATGTACGTCTTTGGATCTGTATCTTCAAAATCACTTCGCTGACTCTCAGCAGTATGCCGACGGTCCTCTAAAAATAAGCGGACAACTTCCTCGGCTTCTTTGCTATTAATCAGCGTAAAGATATCAGAAATATACTTATTCGTGTAGTTAAGGACAGCGACTTCTCGGTCTGGATTCATATATAACGCAGATGTTTCAACTTTTCCTGACTCAGTCATGTGGACAATTCTCCTTCCAGTGCAAATAAATTGCATACTTCTATTGTAGCCTAAATCAACCCGAACGAAAATAGAAAAATGAGAATTTAATAAAAGTGATAAAACCGTTACAACAGGCTACTATCGCGTTTTATATTATAAAAATGAGAGAATATATTGAAAAAGCGAGCAACTATTGTCACCCGCTCGTTTCATTATCCCTTAACTTTCTTTTCCTTTAAACTCAGTGCTAAGCCTAACCCGATGATTTCCAGAATGAAGAAGGTCATAAAGACGATATGGAAGTTACCAAGAGTAGCTGTAGCCACCCCACCTAGTGATAACAATATCGTCGCCACAGCAACACCCGTCGATCCAAGCAATTGACGCATGGTTGTGATAACCGCCGTCCCGTGAGAAACTTTCTCATTCGGCAATGCATCAGCTCCTAGAGTCACCGCAGGCATCATAACAAAGGCGTTCCCACCTTCAATCAGCATGGCAATCGGCATCATGATCCAAAGTGAAAACTTACCTGGAATCAATGCTAAAATTCCCCAGCCAACAAGGATCATCACCATTCCAATCAAAAGAACCTTTTTAAAGCCAATCCTATCGGCCAGCCGTCCCGTAATTGGGTTCAAAATACTTAAAAATAGAGCGCCAGGTACTAAGGCCATCCCGGAAATGAATGGGCTAACTCCTAGGATAATTTGGTAGTAGAGCGGAAAAACAATCGTGACAACAATCAACGCAATGTACGAAAGACCCGTTAACCACACTGACTTGTTGAATTGAATCACCTTGAAAACCCGTAAATCAAGCAGGGGTTCTGATAGCCGTAATTGTCTGATACCAAAGAACAGCAGCAAAATTAGACTAACAATCAAAATGACGCTGGCAGTCCCCCAGTTCACACCAGGTTTGCCGACCAGGTTCACCACGTAAAGCACACCGATAAAGCCGACTAAGCTGATAACTGATAGCCAGTCGAGGTGTGACGGCACTTTTGACATCACGTTAATGATCGTCTTTAGCGACAGTAAAATCACCAAACTGATGACGATCATAAAGACAATGAACAGTCCCTGCCAAGTCGTAAACCGCAACACGATCCCAGAAATAATGGGACCTACTGCTAAGGCTGAACCCATGACTAATCCTGCCAGGCCCATCGCACCGCCACGTTCATCACGAGGTGTAATCGTCAGCAGGACCGTTTGATAAGATGGAAACAAAATACCGACCCCAATTGCTTCCAGCGCTCGTCCTAATAGGACTAACGGAAAGTTGGGTGCCAAAATAATCAATAGTGTCCCCACGTCAAACATCGTTAAAACGGATAGGAATAATGACTTAAAACCAATATTGCTCAACAGCCATGGGCTTACTGGCATCATAATACACATAATAAGCATGAACCCCGTCGTTAGCCATTGAACTGTTGAAGCCGAAATTGAAAAATACCGCATCAACGTTGGGTAAGCAGTCGACACTGCTGATTGACTAATTGACATGGTAAAGGTCCCCATCAGCAAAGTCGCCACGAACCATAAGCGTGCGCGGCCAGATAGAGTAGTTGATTGACTCATCTTCAGATTCCCCCTTAATAACATAATCATAAGCGTTCACGGGGCTAAAATCAATTGTGTCAAATTCAGATTAAACTGGTTCGTAATTTAAAATACTTATTTAGCTACTTTTAAGTTTTAGTCACCTAACAATAGGACACTAGTTTAGCCAATTGCTGTATTCGCAGCTTAAACGACTCTAAAAGAAAAACACGACCAAAATGGCCGTGCTAAAAATTAACTCAAACTATTAATTGTCCCGTCATCAATCGCTTTTTTGATCTTCTTTGCTTCATCCAAACGTGACTCAGTAATATACTTCATCGTCACGTCTTTATCGGTTTCAGCCTGATTAAATTGTTCCGTTAAAAATTCGATTTGATCTTTTAAATATGAAATTAAGTCCATCTTCTCCACCAACCTTTTTCATCTACCATCATTATAAGTCAAACATGCTTAATTGTCGTCACGATTTCCGCCGAAGAGAATAATTAGTCGTAAAAGTTGTAAAAATGTGGCTAAAGCGGCCGCAACATAGGTGAGCGCAGCGGCTGTTAATACCCTTCTGACCATGGGAACTTCATCTGCCGTGAGTAAGCCGCCGTCGCTAAGGATTCGCAGTGCGCGGTGAGACGCATTAAATTCCACCGGCAGCGTCACCAGTTGAAAAAGCAGCGCCAGCGAGAACAAGAGAATCCCAATATGAATCAACGTCTGGTTCATTCCCATTAGCACACCAATTAAAATCAGTGGAAACGAGACCGTAGAGCCAATATTAGCAATTGGTACAATGGCTGTTCGTAATCTCATCGGGAAATAGTTCTGAGCATCCTGAACCGCGTGACCGCACTCGTGAGCAGCCACACCAATAGCGGCGACTGAAGATGAGTTAGCCGTTGATTCGGATAAATTCAACGTTTTATTGCCGCCGTTATAATTATCAGTCAACTGACCAGCGATTGGATGCACCGAAACGTTGCTGATACCTGACTGCTGCAAAATGTACTGGGCAGTAACGGTTCCAGTAATGCCGCTCTGGGCACGATAGCGATCATATTTAGCATAAGTTGAATTCACGTAGCCAGAAGCTGCCATGGACAGCAACAGGCCAGCAATCACTAAGATGTAAGTTGGGTCAAAAAAGGCGAATATTGGTGATGTCATTGAACCCCTCCTATTTATTGTCAGTCATATCGTTGCAGAACATTGTAGCAAGGAATTGGGACGGGGACAAGAATTTTAATGAATGCTTAAGGTTATTGTTGAAGGGGCGCATATCTGCAACGTAGCCTATTTGGGTTCCAGCGGACTGAGAGCTGCATGTAAGGGAGTAACGTTACAAGCCCAAAGCCCAGGACTTATAACGTTACTCCCTTACACACCGCTCTCAAAACGTCCGCTTCCACACCATCCCTTATTCGGGTTCCAGCAAGCAGAGACTTGCACCTAAGCCACTTCCGGCAAAAATCCCAGGCCCAGGGATTCCTGCCAGAAGTAACTTAGGCTCCAGTCTCTAAACGCTTGCTTCCACACCATCCCTTATTCGGGTTCCAGCAAGCTGAGACTTGCACATAAGTCACTTTCGGCATAAATCCCAAACCCATGGATTTCTGCCGAAAGCGTCTTATGCTCCAGTCTCAAAACGCTTGCTTCCACACCATCGCTTTTTGGTGTACCATTATAACTGTTGAATTTATAAAAGAACAAAGGAGCTCAAATTCTTGATTACTATAAAATCAGAACGTGAAATTGAAATGATGCGTAAATCCGGTGCCGTTTTGGCTGGTGTTCACTTGGGTCTGCGCGATATTATCAAACCTGGTATTTCTAGTTGGGACATCGAAAAGTTTGCCAACAAATACATTGAAGAACACCACGCCAAGGCTGAAGAAAAAGGCTTTGAAGGTTACAAATACGCGACCTGCGTGAGTGTTAACGATGAAGTTGCCCACGCTATCCCTCGTAAGGACCTCTTACTCAAAAACGGTGACATCGTTGCCGTTGACATGGTGGTCAACTTGGATGGCTTCATGAGCGATTCTTGCTGGACCTACGCCGTTGGTGAAATCAGCGAAGAAAAACAGCACTTGATGGACGTTACCAAAAAAGCCCTTTACTTGGGTATCGACCAAGCCGTTGTTGGTAACCGAATCGGTGATATTGGTTACGCTATTCAACACTACGTTGAAGACGAAAACCACATGGGCGACGTGCGTGAACTGATTGGCCACGGTATTGGACCGACAATGCACGAAGAACCAAACGTCCCTCACTATGGTGAACCGGGCAAAGGCTTGCGTTTGCGTGAGGGCATGACCATCACCATCGAACCAATGGTTAACCTCGGTACCTGGGAGATTGCTTCTAAGCAAGTTCCTGGCGATACTTGGGAATACTACGTTTCAGCTGATGGTACCCCTTCAGCTCAATATGAACACACCTTGGTCATCACAAAAGATGGTCCTAAGATCTTAACTTCTCAAGATCCAGTTGAAGATGCTAAGTATCTTTAATTAGATGAACCAATCAAAACGTCCCGCAGGTGGAAACAGACTTGCGGGACGTTTTTCGCTATAATTAAATTATTGAATTGACTCAGGAGGAACGCAAATGTCATTGACTAATAAAACACCAGAACCACAAGTCCAATCCCTTTTTAAACGGATTGCCGGTAACTATGATCGCATGAATAACTTAATTTCACTCGGCACGCATAAACACTGGCGGAAGGTCGCAATGGCCAAATTAAACGTCAAGCCCGGCAGCTTCGTACTAGATCTATGCTGCGGTACCGGTGACTGGACAATTGCCTTAGCGAAAGCTGTTGGGCCATCCGGTCAAGTGGTTGGTTTAGACTTCAGTGAAGACATGCTGGCTGTTGCGAAGAAAAAGATTGCCGCAGCTGGTATCGAAGATCGTGTTACTCTTGTTCAAGGCGACGCAATGGCGCTGCCATACGAAGATAACCATTTTGACGTGATCACCATTGGCTTTGGTTTACGTAACGTGCCAGATGCCAACCAAGTGCTGCGTGAAATGCACCGGGTGGTTCGTCCAGGCGGCCAAGTTGCTTCTCTGGAAACCTCACAGCCCACTCAGCCCATCGTCAAACTAGGCTGGAAAGTTTACTTCAAACTGATCCCAATGATGACTCGCCTTGCCGTTCATAATTATAAGGATTACGTCTACCTACAGCGAACTGCCGCACAGTTTGTGGACGCTAAAAAATTAGCTGACATGTATGCAAATGCTGGTTTTGACAAGGTTGATTACCAAACTTTTGACATGGGTGCCGCCGCTTTTCACAGCGCTCAAAAAGCATACACGAAAGCTTAATTCATTTTTTCAGTCCAGCCGTGTGTTTCTAGGTCCATATCCCGTTTGCGCATCCCCGAAACATAAGGATTACCTGCCACATAGTACCGGTAGGGTGCGTTGGTTTGACCGCCACGCTTGCTGACACCAATTCGAGCAGAGGTAGCAATCTTCGCCGGGGTCAGTGTATCTTCTAGATCAACTTCAAAAGGCGTATCATCAATCAAGATGTTGTTCCAGTGCAAATCAGTCACACCAAACGCCTGCATTAGCTTGCCGGGGCCGTTAGTCAATTCTGAACCGGTTTTCGGCCGATTGGCCATCATAATCGCCAAGCCATCCTTGGGTTCGACGCCCCGGATCAAAATTCCTTGAGGCTCTCCCGCTTGCTGAACAGCAATATCAAACGCATAGTAGCCGCGAGACGTGTAGATGTAGACGTTGCCCGGCGCACCATACAAGGCACCATTGGCTTTTGTCCGGCGACCCTCATACGCGTGGGCGGCTGAATCGGCAACTCCCAGATACGCTTCTGCTTCTACAATGTAGCCGCTGACTAAGCCCTTCGGTGAATCATAGCGCAATAGTTTACCCAGTAAGTCACGAGTAATGGTTTCAGTCGGTCGGCCACTAAAAAATTCTGCCATCGTTGTCATTATCTTTTCCCCTAACGTCAATTTGCTATATAGTTATTATAGAAGAGGTGATTCAAAATGGCACTTAAAATTGAACGGATTTATACTAAACCCGCTGATATGGACGGTTACCGTATCCTGGTTGACCGCCTATGGCCACGGGGAATTTCTAAAGAAAAAGCGGCACTGGATGAGTGGTTTAAAACCATCGCACCAACCAAAGAGCTCCGTCAGTGGTTTGGCCACGATCCCGCAAAATACGATGAGTTTAAAACCCGTTATATCGCTGAGTTGGATGCCAACCCAGAACGGGAAAAATTTCTCGAATTAATTAAGTCCCACCTTGCTGAAGGCAACGTTATCATGCTTTATGGTGCAAAGGACGAAACCCATAACCAAGCAGTGGTGTTAAAGGATTATCTGGATAAAATTTTATAAGCAAAAAGGATCACTCTAATCAGTGATCTTTTTTAATGCTGCTATCTGTGCTTTGATACCAGCCAAACTCAGTTCAGTGGTACTCGAAAATTTAATATCCGCGCTATCAATTTCCGCTGCATCACCAACGCCAATCGATAATGCCCCAGAACCATTCAGTGCCGTCAGACCCGTTTTCGAATCCTCAACACCCATACATTCATTTGGCGCTAAGTTCAGTAATGCCGCTGCCCGCACGTAAATCTCCGGGTCTGGTTTATTGTGCGTCAGCTTGGCAGGATCAACGATCAACGGAAAGTAATCCGTCAGCTGCATTTTGCTTATCTCTAACGGTGCGTTCACCGAAGCTGATGCTAATACGATACCGTAATGCTGGGCTTTGAGCTCATCTAAAAATGAAATGACACCAGGTAAAACATCCGCCGGTGACATGTGTTCAATTAATTTTAGATACATTTGATTCTTTTGCTCACCCAGCCGTTGCTGCTCTATGGCCGTATACCGGGAAAGCTGATCGTCGGCTTTCAGAATCGCTGTCACCGCATCCTGCCGGTTCATTCCGAGAACCGTCTCAGTCAGGGCTGTGGTCCAGTTAATGCCAAGCTTATCGGCTAACTGCCGCCAAGCCTGCAAATGGTACTGAGAGGAATCGGCAATCACCCCGTGAAGATCAAAGAGAACCCCAGAGTATTGCTTTAATTTAGCCATGTGTGCCACCTCATTTAAGGACAAAAGCCCTTTCATTTTGAAAAAACTCCCGTATAATAGAATCGTTATGGAGGCGATCGGCGCGTGTATCAGGATAACGGAAAACCAACTATTGCGGGAGATTTTATTTTACTTATCATTTCTATTATAATCAATTCATTGGGAAACGCACTAACCGTTTCGCTTAACTTAGGCAGTGCTTTATGGACCGCTTCGGCTGTCAATATGTCCCATTTGTTCAAAATGAATCTAGGCAACATTTTGCTGCTGGAAGGGATTGCCGTGATTCTGGCTAACGCTTTGTTACTGCGTCAATTTGACTGGCACCGGATGCTGGGCAATCTCATTTTTATGATTCCGTTCAGTTATTTAGTTAGTGGGCTTGCCCACGTCCTGACTGTCTTTCACATCCAGCAGCTATCAGTCGTTCCTGCTGTGATTTTAGACATTGTGGGCGTCATGATGATTGGCTGCGGTATTTCAATTTACCAGCGGATTAATTTAATTCTCCACCCAAACGATGATCTCATGCAGATTTTACGATTCAGGTTTCTGCATGGGAATGCCGTCCTGGCTTCTTTAACCGCCTTTCTCACACCAATTCTGATCATCCTCATCTGCGTATTGATTCAACATCAGATATGGGCGGTCAATATTGGTACCGTGGTTGCGTTGCTCTTTCAAGGGACATTCATTGCCTTGAGCGACCGTTTCGTCTTCAAAAAATTAAAACATCAACGTCTTTAAAATCGAAAAAGCTCGCCGACACAAATCCTGTGTGGCGGGCTTTTTGAATCATTTTAATTTAGAACGAAAACTCATCGACAACTTCAAATGACACGTTAGCATTTTGCTTGATCATTTTGGCTACTGGGCAATAGTTCTTAGCTTCGTCAACTAAGGCCTGTGCCTGATCATGGTCAACGCCAGCCATCAAGACTTCAACGCGCACCACAAACTTATAACCTGTATCATCTTTTAATTGATCAACACCAGTATGCACAACACTGGTGTGCGGTAACTTATGCAGCTGTTCAATGATTTCAATCGTTGCGTTAAAGCACGTACTAATGGCTAAACCGACTAATTGTTCCGGATTGGTCCCAGAGCCTTTAACTAAAGAGCTGCTGACCCCAAGTGCTAATCCTTCATTGCCACGAATAAAACTGACACCGCTTAATCCTTTTTCATTTACTGCCTCGGTATGATATAACGATCCATCAATAGTCATTGTCGGATCCCCCTTTTGTTTTTTGTGCTTGTAGTGTAGCACCTAAGAAAGCGATTCCAAAGCATTTAGCTTGTTTAAGCCCGGCAAACTAAGACCATTAAAAATAATCGCTGAAAGTCTGGGGATTCTTATAAGGCAGGTAAATGGGGACTAATAAATAACCAATAGTTTAAAGTTGTGGGGAATTCACTGCCCATTTTGGCGTTTGTCCTGACAATACTGCGTCGATCATCTTGGCAGCACCGAAGGCCATATTTTGACCAGCTTCCACTGTATTCGATGCAGTGTGCGGTGTTAAAAAAACGTTATCTAGTTGATAAAATGGACTGTCAGCTGGTAGTGGCTCAGTATCAAAGACATCAAGGGCAGCACTAGCAATCTGGTGGCTCTTGAGTGCACTAATCAGGGCAGGTTCGTCAACGACGGATCCCCGGGCCAAATTAATTAACGACGCTCCCGGCTTCATCATGTTTAATTCCTTCTCACCAATCAAATGAGTTGTTTGCTCAGTAGCGGCAATGTGAAGTGTAACGTAATCTGACTGCTTCAACAAAGTATCCAAATCGACATATTCACCAAATTCAGTTGGCCGTTTCGTTCGGTTATAGATTAACGTCTTAACGCCAAACCCGCTTAACATTTTAGCTACAGCTTGGCCAATGTGACCATAGCCCACAATACCAACCGTTGCACCAGCAAGTTCATGCCCAAAAATCCCCTTAGCTTTGCTTAATTTTCCCTGACGCATCAGTGTTGAAACTTCGAATGAGCGCTTGGACAGCATCATGATGTCTGTAACAGCATTTTCGGCTACACTAATGGCGTTAGCACCCGGAGTGTTAGTGACCCAAACACCTTGAGTTGCCGCGTAATCGACATCGATACTGTCATACCCCACGCCGTATCGGGCTAATACTTTCAAACGTGGTAACTTTGCGTACAGTTCATTAGGAAAGGGTGAAACAAACATCATAATACCAGCAACATCTGGTGCAGTAGCCAAAATAGTTGCTTCGTCGGGATTGGTAACGGTTAGTACCTCATAGCCTTTTTTAGTTAAGTAGTGATCAGTCTGCTTATCGGCAATCTCGGGTATAATTACTTTTTGCATAACGAAAATTCCTTTCTAGTCAGATTTGTCTTACTCATTCAAATTTTAACATGATTCTGTTCGGGTGCTGGTACTTTAGACTTCACTAACCGTCGTTACCCTATTTCGACCCGTTTCCTTTGAATGGTAAAGACGTTGGTCAGCGCGCCGATAAACGTCTAGATAGTTTTGATATTCCGCATTGACCTGATCTTCACCCAGGGAGATCGTGATTTGAAACTGTTCGCCCTTCTTGGTTGTGAACCTTAACTGACTAATGGCCTCACGAACTTCGTTAGCTACCGTATCAACTGAATCGATCTGTGTTTGACGATCAAAAACGATAAAGGAAAACTCTTCACCACCAACCCGGTAGGCTTTGGCTGTACTGCTAATTTTCGGCAGTAATAACGATAATTCCATCGCCACCCGTTTTAACACTTCATTGCCCTCAAGGTGGCCAAAATGATCGTTCACCCATTTAAAATGATCCACATCAAAGGTATACAGCAAATATTCTGTGCCATTGTTTTGATAGTCTCTGAAAGCCTGATGCAGGTCCGCACTAAAGACCCCAAAATTGCTTAATTGGGTCAGATTATCTTGACTAGCTTGTTGAATCAACCGCGCTTGCCAAGCTGCCCGTTCTTTTAACCGATAATAAATCAGCCAAATAAGATAAAAAACAATCAAACTCGCCATAACTTCCCACAGCCAGCCAGCTTCAATGCCATCCAGCGAAAGGTAATTAGCCCATATAAAGGGCGCACTAAATAGAAAACAAAATGGGTAATAGAGTAACGGCCGATCAATAATTTTTTGGCCGTATTTCTCAGTAATCGCCATTAAGCCCACATTAGCAAGGAAAAAATACCCCGACCATTGCACGTTAGGCAGCCACCAATACCAAACCATCAAAACTAGCGATAAAGATAAGAATAGCCAGCGGCTTTTGCAAAAGGTCAAAGCGAAAATCAGCACCCCAATTTGAAACGCCAAATAGCCCCAGCCAAGGCCCTTTCGATTATTGGAAGCCATGATCCGAAGTATTGATGCTAAATGAAAGAGCCCTAAAAAACTAATCGTCAAAATAATCTGCAGCGCTCCCCGAAGGCGCTCTAAGATTGGAAATTGAAACCTTGTCTGCTGCAGCCATGAATACAACAACGCAAACCCCGTTAATAGCAGTAAGTTGATCACAAAAGTGACCCCCATCCCAACATGGTCGTTCCCCCGTTTTTAAATCGATTTTGTAAATAATTACTCTCAGTTTCCCTCATGGATTTGTCCTTGTAAAGGGGAATTTTATAACTCATAAAGTATAACGTTAGTTAACCCCCTAACAAAGCAGGTTAGCTAACTCTAAAAGCACAAAAAAGTTTTGAAAAGATTGACTAGACAATCTTTTCAAAACTTCAATTAAAGGTTATTTTTATGAATTTACTGCTTGGGTAGGCGATAAAATCAGCTTACCGTGAATAGCAGATTTGCGTTCCACCGTAACTGGACGGTGTGCAGGTACTTCGTTGATTTCCGGAGATGGTGTAAAGACCAGCTCGTGGTCGTGTTGAACCAACCGACGAATCGATAGCAGTATGACCGCACAAACCCCAATCAACGGGAACCCAGCCAAGACTGAAATCGTCTGAATCACTTTGAAACCACCCACTAAGACTAATGAGAAGGCAAAAATCATAAAGATAATGACCCATGTCATCCGGTTGAAACGGGTTGGTTCGCGGCGATTCAGCGGCGTACTTGTAAACGATGACAGAATGTACGCTGAACCGGAAATGGTCGTTGCCAAGAAGATGAAGCATGACAGGCAGTAAAGCAGTGTCATCACTTGCTTCATTGGCAATGTCCCAATGACGGTTGCAATCACAGCAGCCTGACCCTGAGTGTTCAAAATGTGGACCAAGTTAATGACCCCATTTTGTTGCAGCCAGAGTGCGTAACCACCCATGACAGCATAGAATAATGCACAGCCAGTAAAGCCGTACAGCAACATGCCCATCAGCATCTGACGGATCGTCTTACCTCTAGAGATCTTCGCAATGAACAAGCCCATCACTGGCATGTATGACAACCACCAGCCCCAGTAGAAGATCGTATCCTGCTGAGTAGCACTTGGCTGCGTATTCGTAGCCATTGGCACAAACTTTTGTGCCAACATACCTAAACTGCGTGCTTCGTTCGTAATAATGTAGCGCGTTGGACCAAAGAATAAAATTAAGACCAGAAAACCGATGGCTAACCAAATATGCGCCATGCTTAATCGGTCAATCCCACCGTTCAGGCCTTTAAAGACCGTCACAGCAAACAGACAGAATAAGACAAAGAATAAGCCCATTTCCAGTGGCAAACCGTATTTAACACCGGTTGCACTTGAAAATGCTTTGGCTGTAATTGGGACTTCCATCCCAATTGATGAACCAACACCACCAATAATACCAATCACGACAAGAACGTTGATCAAGCCACCAAAAAACTTTTTAGTTGATTGATGCTTATCACCATCTAACATGCCGATCCCATCACTGAGCTTTTGAACGGGCTGACCCTTACGATACATCAGGTAACCAATCAAAACTGCAGCGGGTGCAAACATCATCCAAGCCATTGGCCCCCAGTTAAACTGTCCCATCATTGTGGCAGAAATATAGGCGGCGTGAGAATAGGCTTTGATGTGAAAAGGTGGATTTTGAATAACCGTCAGTGGATCAGTGATCGACAGCATCATAATGCTGGCATCAATCGCAGTGGCAAACACCATTGCGCCCCACTTGAAACCACTGTAAACCGGCTTGTCATCAGGTTTTCCAATTTTAATTTTCCCATATCGGCTAAATGCCAATCCGATTAAGAAGACAAAGTTGATGATATAAATACCAAGGTACATCCACCCTAACTTTAGGTTCATCCAACTCAATAGGCCAGATAGCGGTGTTTGAAGACCCTTTCCACCGATCATTAACACTAAAGTTGCCAGTAAGAATAATCCCACAGTTGGTACAAAGACCCACTTGTTGATTAACTTGCTTCTTAAAATAATATTCCTCCTCTAATAATTGTACATACCGAAGACAGAGTGTGGCGCAAATCAAAGCGTTCGGCAAGGCTGTAAAAGGCCGCCCTTAACCGATGTCTGAAATAAATCCCGTTATCGAATTTAGATCTTTCATCAGCCAGCTTGAACCTCTACCTTGCGTAACTACCTTGATTCGTGAAGTACACCATGACTTTTTATTAGCTAAGATATACTTGAAACCACCTATGAAATTGTTACCTTTCAACTCTGAAAACTCCGACGTATTTTCAAACAGGTCAGCAAAGTACAAAACACAAAAAAGCTGTCGAAAACGGTCAAAGACCACTTGCAACAGCTTTCTCTGCAACAAATTGCCACTTCCAAATGTAACCCGAATGAATTTACATTTTCATTATACACGTTTGAAAGAATAAGTAAAATAAGCAGCAACAATAAGTAATTATTACTATTTGACTGTCTTGATCACTCTTGCGGGATTGCCTGCTATGACAACGTTATCGCCAAATGACTTGGTCACTACGGAACCAGCACCGACAACCACATTATCACCCAAGGTCACCCCAGGCAAGATTGTCACCCGGCCACCAAGCCAGGCATTATCACCAATTGTAATGGGCGCGCCTAACTCAACGTCCGCATTGCGCTTCACTGGATCTAATGGGTGAATCGGCGTGTAAAGGCCAATGTTGGGGCCGAAGTAGCAGTGCTCCCCGATCGTGATTGGGCAGGTATCCAAGAAAGTCATATCGTAATTGCCATAAAAATGATTACCAATATGGATATTGAAACCATAATCGAATTTAAACGAGGCTTCCACAAAAAAATCGTCGCCAACATCTGCTAATAGTGCTTTAAAGCGATTATTTCGGGCATCATTATCCGTCAGATGATTGATTTCTTCTAGTTGCTGTCTCATATATACTCGGCGGTTGATCAATTCTGGGTCAAATTGATTATAAGGTTCCCCCGCCGTCATTTTTTCGCGTTCTGTCGTCATAAATTGAACACTCCTTTACTATTAAGCATATCACATGTGGTTGATTCAAGCTTAATTGCTTTCATCAGCCGTTATTTGCACTAAACTGTAGTGGTAGGAAAAATGAAAGAAGAGGCGATCGATTTGAAACTTGCACTGACTATTTTTCTGCTAAATGCTTGTTATATTACATTAAATACGTTTCGAACGATGCTAGTTGTCCGTCGCCAGCGGTTATGGGCCCCACTACTGGCCGTTCTTGAAGAATTTGTCTACGTTATCGCACTGGCAATTGCCCTGAAAAACATCAACTCGCCAGTTAACGTGATTGCTTACACCGTTGGTTTTGGGCTAGGCATTTACCTTGGCATCATTATTGAAGACCATGTTGCACTGGGCTACGTCAACTTTCAAGTAACCGTTAAAATCGATAATGATGACCCAAAGTACCAGCAAAATAAAAAGCTTCCGGAAGACCTGCGTAACAATGGTTACGGGGTCACGGAAACTTGGGGATACGGCCGTGATGGGTCACGCCTGATTTTGAATATCTTAGCACCCAGAAAAGCCGACCGCCGGTTAATGGAACTCATCCATGAACTGGCGCCTGAAGCGTTTGTGATGGTCAATGAGCCCACCCAGATGTCCGGTGGCTTTTGGAGCAAAGAAGTTGAACGTCGCTTTAGAAAAGTGACCCATAAAGAAAAGCAAAACTAAACCATTTCATCAAGCACTGGGCTATGGATTTTTGAATAAATCCAGTTGTTCCAGTGCTTTTTGAATATCAGAAACGGATTGATCAACCTGTTTTTGCTGCTTGGGTGCCTGTTTGGGATAATTCTTCTTAACCGTCCCAGCTGGCTTAACTTTTTTAGTTTGCAACGGTTGTTTGGTTGTTGTTGAGTGGCTCTGAATCGGTCGTCCAGCTTTCACCATCTCATCCATGGTTTTGTTTAATAAACCATCCACAAAGATGTTGCCCTGATTGTCCGCGTGTCCCTTTGTCCAAACGAGGGACAGTTTGGGGAATTTTGGCAGTAATTGACTGACTTTTTGCCACAGTTCAGCATTCATTAACTCCCCGCCAGAGCGACGCCAACCCCGTTTTTGCCAGCCTTTCAGCCAGCCCTTATTAATGGCATCCAAAACGTACTTCGAATCCAGCACCAGCGTAATATCAGCAGTTTGCTGATTTTGATCGATCAAAGCTTCCAACGCCTTGATAAACGCCATAATTTCCATCCGGTTATTGGTAGCGCCCCACTCGCCGTCAGAATCACTTAGCACTTTATCAGGTAATTCTAATCGATAAGCCCAAGCAGCCGGATCAGAGGCTTTCACATGCCCCCCCTTAACATTACCAGAGTTGCGCGTTCCGCCATCCGTATAACCAAAGATCATACCAGCAGTATTAGGGCGCGCTGTTTTCGCTTGACCCATAAATTGCTGAGCCTCTGCTTCCGTATTAAAGCCCTTGAACTCAGCGCCCGAAAACCCCGAAACTTCTTTTTGAGCTTCTGGCCAGCTGGTATAAATTCCTGGGTGCTGGCCCTTTCGTACAGCATAATATTTGCCCAAAACAGTCACCTTCCTATCAGTTTAAATGTTGTTAAAGTTTAGTAAATTCTTATTACAATCCCAATTTTCCGGTAGTCAATCATACTAATTCTGTGAAAATTATGCTAAGGTTATTAGTGTACACATTTGATGTAAAATTTGACGTTTAAACCAAAACTTTGTTATTAACCAGTTGTTCAAGAGGAGGAACTCTGATGTCTGAAATCCACGCTCAGCTCATCAACATCGATCAAGCCCACGCCTTGTTGAAAGAGCAACATAATCAAGCCAACGAACTTTTCCCGGAACTTACACTTACCGGCCAATATATCCTACCAGATTACCGGCTAACTCGTAAACGGGAAGCGTTCAAAATTCGTAAACATACTTTCTTGAAGCGCCATTACAAATCCTATGTGGCTTTTGACTCTGAAAACGGTCAAACCCTTTGGATGCGTAATTTCTCAAGTCTGACCCAAGCGTTATTTTGGCTTCAAACAGGGCTTAAACCTGGCGATACAGACAGCGAATTTTCGTTCAAAGAATGGCACGAAAACCACGCTGACGAAATTGAAGGCTACAAAGAACAGCTTCGCTCGCTTCACAAGCAGGCTGTTGCTAAAAAGAAAGCCACTGAATCTCGGGCACATAAGCCTAAGAAACACGCGTAATCAACTAGTTCTGGATTGATTCAGAACTTTTTTGATCTTTAAGACATCAGTTTTTCTAAATCATAAACCAAAATCCCTTAGGACAGTGTAAACTCATCGCTGCTCTAAGGGATTTTTACGTTGTTTAAGTTTTAACACCTACTTGGTAATGCTGCTTTGTCCAAAGTAAGTTTTGACTTCTTGTGGTTGTGTCTTAACGGTCACGACACCATGGTGAATGGCATACAAAACTTCAGCCCGTTCATTCAATGCATCGTAGAAATTATCACGGTTTAAAATAATGCAGTTTGCTTGTTTGCCAACTTCAATCCCGTAGTGGTCCAAAATATGCATGGCGCGAGCACCATTTTGAGTGACATACTTGTATGAATTCATGATTTGATCATAACCCATAGTTTGTGCCACATGAAGGCCCAGGTGCAATGGATCCAGCATGTTGCCGTCACCCATTGGATACCAAGGATCTTTGATATCATCTTCACCGAATGCAACGTTGATGCCGTCTTCGGTTAATTCCTTAACTCGAGTCATCCCCCGACGCTTTGGATAAGTATCAAATCGGCCGCCAAGGAAAGTGTTGACCAACGGATTAGCGATCATGTTGATACCAGACATCTTCAACAACCGGAATAATTTGTAAGCATAAGCGTCATTGTATGAACCTAACGCAGTTGTATGGCTGGCAGTCACTTGGTCACGCATGCCAGTTTCGTAGGCCAACGTCGCTAAGGTTTCCAGTCCGCGTGCTGCTGGGTCATCAATCTCATCACAATGGACATCGATCAATTTATCATATTTTTCGGCTAAATCGCTGACAAAATGCAAAGATTGAACGCCGTATTCACGGTTAAATTCAAAGTGGGGAATCCCACCGATAACGTCAACACCCATTTCGGCAGCCTTGGTCATTAATTTCTTTCCATGAGGGAAGGATAAAATCCCTTCTTGAGGAAAGGCAACTAACTGTAATTCAATAAAGTCTTTAACTTCATCTCGAACCTGAAGTAAGGCCTTTAAAGCTGTTAAGTTAGGATCCGTTACGTCAACGTGTGACCGCACGAATTGTGTCCCGTGACTAGCTTGCTTCTTAAGCGTTTGGGTCGCCCGCGTCTTCACGTCTTCAATGGTCAGTTTTTGCTTCCGTGCTGACCAGATTCTAATCCCATCAAACAGCGTCCCACTCTGGTTCCATTCTGGATCCCCAGCGGTTAAAGTTGAATCCAAGTGAACGTGGGGATCAACAAATGGCGGCAGTAATAATTTACCCCGACCATCAATCAAGCCTTCGTTGTCCTTTGGTGCGATGTGGTTAGCGATCTGAACAAACTTTCCATTCTCGATTCGAACGTCTTTTAAGGTTTCACTATTCTCAATTGATACCTGTTGTATCAGCATCTTATTACAACCTCCAGCATATTTAGTTAACGCATACAATTAAATTATACCACGTGGCCTATCAATTATTGATTTCACTATTAATTTCTCTCATAATCCGTTGATTGCGCATTAACATATTACTTTTAAACGCGCTTTAATTTCGCTATAGTGGGATTAAAGGAAAACGAAGGAGGAATGGCTATGTCAGTCCCTAACCGTCAGCGGCTTTCGTTACCAAAAGCGCTGACCCTCGGCTTTTTAATGATCATTCTAATCGGCACGATTCTGCTCAGCCTGCCGATTGCAACCCGTGGCGCCCAGACGACTTCCATCTTGGATGCCCTCTTCACAGCAACCAGTGCCACTTGCGTTACCGGGCTGACGCTGGTCAGTACGGCGTTTCACTGGTCCCTTTTTGGCCAAGTCGTGATTTTATTCCTCATGGAAATTGGCGGTTTAGGCTTCATGACTTTCACCGTCATGCTCTTTTTATTTATGCGTCGGCAAATGCGGCTTTCAACCCGCCTGTTAGCTCAGGAATCGCTCAATCTGGATAATTTATCTCAGCTGAACGTCATTAAACTCATTTTATTGCTTTCATTAATTATTCAACTAACTGGCGCTGGCTTACTGATGGTCGACTTCTATCCCCGTTATGGTCTCATCAAAGGTCTCTGGTTCAGTGTGTTCCACGCTGTTTCGGCCTTTTGTAACGCTGGCTTTGATTTATTTGGCAACAGTCTAGAGGGGTTTGTGAATGACCCTTACGTGCTCAGTGTGATGTCGATTCTGATCATTGCTGGTTCCTTTGGTTTCCTAGTGTGGCAGGACCTGCTGTTATATCCGCGACGCCACCACCTGACCCTGCATACAAAGCTGGCATTGGGAACTGGCTCCGTGCTAGTGCTGCTTTCGATTATCGTTTACCTACTCAGTGAAAATAATTTAGCCATTCTTGGTCCGCACATTTCTTACAGTGAGCGCCTCCTGAACACCGTCTTTATGGCGATCACTCCCAGAACTGCCGGCTTAGTCACGCTGCCCTATCAGCAATTGTCAATTTCCAGCATTGCGTTCACCATGTTGCTGATGTTTATCGGCGGGACACCGGGATCAACTGCAGGTGGGGTTAAAACAACCACGATTGGGCTGCTCACCGTGCAAAGTATCGCAACGCTTCGCGGCAAACGAGATGCCACTTTTGGCCACCGGCGCTTTACTCAGGATAACGTTTTTCGGGCTCTGACGTTGATCTTCGTTGCGTTAACCATTCTTGCGGTAGCAACTTTAATTTTATGTGCCACCCAGCCGATTCCCAAAAATGACGGTCTGCAAACCGTCACTTTCGAAGTCCTGGCCGCTTTTGGAACAACGGGGATTTCATTAGGGCTGACACCCCACCTGAACGTTCTTGGCAAAGTGATCATCATGTTTTTGATGTTCATTGGCCGGGTTGGTATTTATACCGTCATGTTTTCACTGCTGAACGCAAACCGCAAACAACCCAAGTACCGTTACCCAGAGGAGAGTGTTTTAATTGGTTAAACAAAAGCATGAAAATTACGCCGTTATTGGCTTAGGTCAATTTGGCAGTGCCATTTGCCAATCGCTGGTAGAGGCCAAACAAGAGGTCTTAGCAATCGACATTGACGAAGAAAAGGTCAATGAATTCACCAACATTGTGACCCGTGCCGTCATCGCCGATGCTCAGGATGAAGACACGATGAAAGAACTGGAACTCGGTAGTTTCGATCACGTTTTTATCTCGATTGGTCAAAACATCCAAGCCAGCATCATGGCAACGTTACTGACAAAAGAACTTGGCGCTAAGGACGTCATCTGCAAAGCCGAAAATGAAAATCACGCGCGCGTCCTCGAGAAAATTGGTGCGGATCAAATCGTCCGGCCAGAACGTGACATGGCTCGCCGAATCGTCTTTCATCAGCTGCAACCCAACATCGTAAACTACCTGATGTTAAATGACCAAGTGACCATGGCTGAAGTTAAAGTTGATAACCCAGCCTTTATCGGCAAATCGCTCAACGAGTTAGCCGTCCGAAATAAATACCATATCAACATCATTGCCATTAAAACCGATGGCAAGGTCAATCTCTCCCCTGATGCCAACGATAAATTAAAATTGAACGATTTAATTTCGGTCGTTGGTTACACAACCGACGTTAACCAATTTAATTCAGATGCACAGTCTTCATGATAGGAAGCAGCATTGAAGATGAATAAGCCCCATTCCAATTTTTTTTGGAATGGGGCTTATTCGTATAAAAAAAGGAGTCTCGTTTGCACTCAGCCCTTCACGTTCATCTTTTCTTCTACCTGCAACGCTTCGTAATCCACTTCTTCTTCGGCTTCACCAGACCAGTTCAGCGAAATGATGCCAACGACAATCAAAACTAAGCCAAGAATCTCGCCAATTGAAAACGAGACGTGAAACAATGTCACGTCCAGTGCTGCAGTTAACACTGTCCCCGCGCCGGACCATAACCCGTAGGCAACGCTTAGTGGAACAACTCGCATGGCGTACGATAAGCAATAAAGCATGATCAAAAAGACGGCAATGCTTAAGAGGGTCCAAGATGCTTGCGTAAACTCCTTCGACAGCTTTAATGCAATTGCGCCAATGATTTCCGTGATAATTGAAATCCCCAGTGCTGCATAGTATTTAAACATCCGCACTCACCTCACAATATATTTAACATCACCGTACCAATAATAATACAGGCAACACCAACCAGTTTGGACCGGTTAACCTGTTCCTTGAAAAAGATGATCCCGATGATCGTCGTAAACAGCGTCCCAATCGCACCCCAAAGCGCATAAGCAATCCCAAGGTCCAGCCATCGAAGCGATTTAGAAAAAAGAAATAACGTAATCGTATACCCAATGACCAAACAAATTGTTGGTATCAGTCGGTGAAAACCATCAGACTCCTTCAATAATGAACTGCTAATAATTTCGAAAACAATTGCTGCGCATAGAAAACCATATCCCAATAACAAACCATCATCCCATTTCAACGAACTTCAATATCTTTATTCTAACGCTAATTAAATTAACAAGATAATTGGGCTGACTACCACCGTGATGGATTCCAAGTCCGACCATCGAGTTCGCCCTGTGCGAGATCGATACGCCGTTGCTGCTCTTCAGTCAGTTCTGCTAAAGCTAAATACAGCGCTTTTTCTTTAAATTGCGGTGTTTGTGCAGCTAATGTCAACAGTTGTTGCGTGGCCCAAGTCTGTTCAGCCATCCATCATTCCTCCATATCGTGAATCAGTTTAAGATTCATCTGCAAGTCTTCTAATGTTGATTGATTACTCTTGATCTGTTCCAAAATCAACGCTAACTGCTCCCTGCGATCGTCAGAAACCGTGGCCATTAATTCAGTGAGTTTAGCTGTGAGCCAATTAGTCTGGTCGTCAAAATGGTCTAACCGCTTTTGCGTGAGATATTGCTGATAGCTAATGAGCAACTTGGCCTTTTGCTCATCCGTCTGGTAGCCGAATTGATCAACGACAAACGTCGGCAAAAACGTCATTTGCAGCTTATGTGCCAGTGCCTGAAACGGCACCATCAGCTGAGAAATACTGACATTTTCGCTGGCACCCGCTGTAAAATGACGTGCCGGTGACCCTAAACTAACCGCAATCCCCAGTTCTTTATCTACCAAACTGCCCATTGCCTCCGGATAAGCAAAGTGCCGAGTAAGAACCAGATCCAGCCAATTCTTTAAAATAGCGGGCGCGCTGTACCAGTACAATGGAAACTGCAGAACGATTCGGTCTGCCTGACCAATCAATTTTTGTTCATTAGCCACTGACAAATCAAACGTGGTTAATGGATGCCAAGTTACCTGGGGTAAATCAGCTGCTACTTTTAAAAATTGCTGGGTACTTGAATCCTCAATTTGTGGGTGTCCCACAACGACTAATGTTTTGATAAAAACGCCCCCATTCACTTCTTCGTTTCGATTTTTCCAATTAAGCTCATCTTATCACACCGATTATTGACTGGTGACCCCATGGCTCAAAATAATGCCATTTTTTGATAATAAAACGGCTTTGAGAGTAGGCGTCTCAAAACCGTTTTATGCAACATTTTATAGGGAGAGCACAGTAGCGACCGTACTACTGGGAATAGTGCCGAGATTTATAAGCTAACCGATCAGCTAAACTCTTACTATTCGAAACCAGTTTACCGTTTATTTGTAATGAATTGCTGTCAATTATGTATCAAGAACGTAAAATTTCATTTCAACCAAATCAGTGAATTTTCAGCATGGATAAACGCTGCTCAATAAGGTATTCTTAACTTGTAAAAGTCACTCAGTCAGCAAAGGGAGGGGTCACACTATGGAAAAGGGCCAGGCTTTACCAGCAAAAATTAAAACGGTTTGGCGGATGAGCGCAGGATGTTCATTTGTAGTTGGCGCGGTCATTACAGCTGGCCTTATGGCAACCACTAAATGGTGGCAGTGGTCTCCCAAATTCTGGCTGATCTTTGCGGTTCTGACGGTGTTAGACGTTGTCATAGAACTAGCATTGATCCCGTACCGCTATCGGTTTTGGCGCTACCAGATCTCAGCCCAAGATGTTGAGATTGAATCGGGCTTTTTCTTTCATCAGCAAACTGCGATCCCCATCAACCGGATTCAAAACGTCACCTTAGAAGCAGGACCAATTCTTCAGTGGCAGCAGCTTCAGACAGTGAGCATTGAAACGGCAGCAACGACACACAAAATAAAATCAGTGTTACCCGAAACCGCCGCGCAGTTAAAGCAGCAGATCATGACCTTGGCATTGGAGGCGACACCTTATGACGGTTAAACATCTCCATCCATTAGCACTGATCCAGATGATCTGGCAGAACCTGATTAACACTCTGATCTTAACCTTGATCATGATTGGACTGTTTAAAGAACTCGATCAGTGGCAGTATCAGGCGATTTTAGGAATCATCATCTTCTTAGCCATTATCACAGCCGTCATTAAATACTGGTGGTTTACCTATGAGCTGGATGAACAAGCGATCACGATCCACTCTGGCATTATCTTTCGACAGCAAATTCATATTCCGTATAACCGCATTCAGACGTTGCAGTTAAAACAGTGGTTCTACATGAAGCCCTTTAACGTGCTCGCTGTCAGTATTGAAACAGCTGGTCAATCGGGCTCCGAAGCTGAGGGCCAATTACCTGTGATCGCTAAACGGATTGTTGAGCAGTTACAGCAACGTGTAACCAGCCATCGAAACGAGCAAGACACTTCAACCTCATCGAACAAGCCCAACGCCATTTATCACATCGACTGGGCTGATCTGAACACCTATGCGCTCACTTCTCTAGGAATTATTCCGCTACTTGTCGGCTTAGGCTGGCTATACAATCAGTTAGACGATATGATTCCGCAGAAATGGCTGGACCAAGTATTTAGCCAGGCCTCCCGTTTGAATCTGATTTTCATCATCAGTGCCTCAATCGGGATCTTAATCTTTGGCATGCTGATTAGCTATCTGATTATCATTCAGCGCTATTTTCACTTTCAGTTGGAAAAACGCGATGACCAGTTAGTAACGGAAAAGGGATTCTTCCAACATAATACAATTACCGCCTCACTGAACCGAATTCAAGCTATCGTCATTCAGCAAACCATCATCCGACAATGGTTAAAGTTAGCATCAGTGCAAGTTATTCTCGCTTCCTCGGCTGCTGATAAAGAAGACCAGAATAATTTGGTGATGATGCCAGTCATCAGCCAGCACCATTATGATCAGATTCGTCCTTTTATCCCGTGGTTACCGCTGTCGGACCCAACGTATATCCGAATCAGCCAAAAGGCGAAATGGTTACTGATTCGAAATGCAGTGGCATTAGCCGCCATACCCGTCGTTGCTTTAGCCATTTTCTTTCGGCCTTGGGGCTGGCTTGGCCTGTTGTTACTACCAATTGCGGTTGGTTTAGGCCTCTATGCCGGCCATAATATGGGAGTCGCAGTCCTAAGCCCACAATTACTCACTGTTCAGGATGGTCACCTTTTTAAGCGCTCGACTTACTTGATTCCTAAGCGACGTGTTCAGGCCATGACCATTTCTCAGTCCGTTTGGATGAAACGCACTCATCTTGCGCACTTACGCCTGCAACTTCGTCATGGCGACTCCTCGCAGCAAATTGAGGTGCGTTACCTGCCCGTGCAAGTCGCCCAATCCCTTTATGAGTGGTATCAAAGTTAGTTGAAATACCATTTGTCTGCAGACACAAAAAAGCCACTGATCATAATGATCAGTGGCTTTTTATGGGCTTAATAAGAATTAAGCAACAGTAACGTTAGCAGCTTGTGGGCCGCGGTCGCCGTCTTCAACGTCTAAAGTAACCTTTTGGCCTTCTTCAAGAGTCTTGAAGCCGTCAGCATTGATAGCTGAGAAATGTACGAATACATCTGAGCCGTTTTCAAGAGTGATAAAACCGTAACCTTTGTCAGCGTTGAACCATTTAACAGTACCTTGTTCCATTAGAATGAAACCTCCATGCGCCATGCGCAAATAAATTTTGCATTTGAAACTTTTGAATAAGGAGCCATTCTAAAGAGAACGTTGTACCTTAATTCCGAAGCATAAATACATTACCAATACAATAACAGGAAATTCGGAAAATTGCAACATCTAACTTCCTAAAAATCAAACTTAATTTGATAATTCAAATTCAAGCCGGCTTTATCACATCGCCGGTATAAAAGGATTCCCATGACTTTTCAAGTTTTAAATCAACCACCAACTTAAATTATCAACTATATTTATTTGGTTATTTATCATTTAGCTATTGGTTATTATTTTTAACGAATCAGCAATTCAATCGTGTCTTTTTGAGGCGCAAAATTAAGCCCCGCAACGCGTTCTTTAAGGATCTTGCCGTACTCATCCAAGACGTCATCTGGAAGTGGCGTGGTATTGCTTAATTCAGCTAACACGTCATCGGGAGAATCCACTTTTTCCATATCAATGAATAACCGCATATTACCAACTGTATCCCGTAGCAAATCGGTCAGCAGACTGTTAGGTTTGCCTTCCAAGTCGGTGACTACAATTTGTGCGCCGTCAACTCCTTGATGATTGATCGTAATCATTTTTAAAACATCAAAAACGTTATTCATACTTGGCTCCCCCAAATCTATTAATGGCATTGTGCTCATTATACACGTTGTTTGGATACTGTGAAAGCGATTCAGTTTTACCCAATTTACTTAGCTCGGACAACCTGCCATCCAGGTTTCAGGTTAAACTGCCATTGTGTCATGACATAGTCGTGATTTTTAACACCCACACTGAATAGTAATCGCAATTCCTCATTTCGATAAACCCGGTAAGTTTTAGTCACTCTCACCCGATTAGACTGGGCATTTTGAGTCACCTTCACTGGTCCTTGCATCGGATTAGTGTGCTGCAAACGGTGGTCTAGTGGGTTACTTCTAAATAAATAGACCCGTTCGTTTTTGGTCCCAACCTGGCGATAAAGCAGGACTTGTCTTTTTGAAACCACACTTGAGGTCAGTGGGTAGCTGTGCGTGATCGTTACTTTTTTCATTCCCAGATACTGATTATAATTCAGGATCATCAAAAGAATACTGCCTAAAGTTAAGATCAGCCCTAAGCTTACCCAAACCATTTTTCGTGGCCCTTTAGCTGCAAAAATCATACTTCCGGCGAACAATAACGCACCGCCAAATAAAGTAAACGCCAACATTTAGGCCGCCCCCTTATGAGGCTTCAAGAAGAAGGCCATGACTAACCCAATAAAGGCGAACAAGGTGGCAATCCCAAATGCATAGCGGAAGCCCACCACATTCGCATGTAACGCTAATTTTTTAAATAAGATCGGTGTTGCTTTTGCGACCGCCTGATTCGGCACATTGTTCATCGTGACGTTAGACATGACTGAAACCAATACCGCTGTTCCCATTGAGGCAAAAACTTGTCGAGCAGTATTGTTTACAACGGTGCCATCACTAATCAAATTCAGCGGTAAAGCATTCATCCCAGTCGTTGTGACCGGCATCATCACCATTGAAATTCCTAGCATCCGAACAGTGTACAGGCAAACAATATCGATGACTGGCGTCGTTGCCGTAATTGGAATGAATGACCCTGTGATGACTGTCAGTAAAAACATCCCAGCAATTGACATGTTTCGAGCACCCAACCGATCAAATATCCGACCGGTAATCGGGTTCATGAGGCCAATCACGATAGCTCCTGGCAAAAGTGTCAATCCTGAAGCCAACGGCGTTTCCCCACGAATTGTTTGTAAATAAAGTGGCAAAATGAGGGTGAAACCGTTCATGGACATAAAGGAAACCGCAACGAGTGCTGCTGAAAGCGTAAACTCGCGCTGTTTAAACACTTTAAGCTGCAGCAGCGGATTGTTAATTTTCAGTGACCGCCAGATAAACAAACCAACGACGATTACCCCCACCGTCAGCGTGACGTAGACAATGGGATCCGTCCACTGATAATCCCCAACGGACGAAAAAGCAAACAGCATCGAACCAAAGCCGAGAACTGATAGCAGTACCGACAACCAGTCAATGGGTGCTTTTTGAGTTGGCAATACCTTACGTAAGGTGAACCAGCCCATAATAAGCACCACCAATGAAATCGGTAAAATCGACAAAAACAGCATCCGCCAAGAATAATGCATTAAAATCCAGCCGGCAAGTGTCGGTCCAATGGCGGGTGCAAGGCCAATGACCATCCCAGCTGTTCCCATCGCCGCACCCCGTTTAGAGGGCGGAAAAATCGACGTCATGATTGTCTGATAAACGGGTGCCGTGATTCCCACACCAGCACCTTGAATCAGCCGGCCAGCGAGAATCATCCCAAAATTAGTGGCAAAAAGACACATTACCGTTCCTGTACTAAAAATTAAAATAGCTGATAAATAAAGGTTTTTGGAATTGAATCGCTGGAGGAAAAAACCGGTAATTGGGATAACGATACCCATCACCAGCATAAAACCGGTGGTAAGCCATTGGACGGTATTAGCCGAAATATTAAACGACGTCATTAAAGTTGGAAACGCAGTCGTCAGCATCGTTGACGTCAAAAACGTGCTAAACGTTCCCACAAGCATTGTAAAAACCAATAAAAGGCGATTATACGGCCGACCATTTTGATCAATCGGTTGATCCGTTCGCCGTTTTTTCTCTGACAAGGGTCTCACTTTCTTTCTGTTCTATCTCATTCATTTTGAGAAATGACGCTGTGTGTCAAATCCGCGCAAATAACTTTTCCTGCACTTTTGGTAACGCAATTTTGTCGAGTGCTGCCGTTGACAGCCACTTACCAGGAAAATAACTGAGGTCCGTATCAGCCGTCACTTGAGCAGCCAACAGTGTAATGACCCACTGACGGTGTGTAAACGTATGTTTAACGGGCTTGCCACCCATCGGTACAACGTGAACCGTCAGCCCGAACTCCTGCCGAACATATTGTTCTAGTAACGTCAGGCGTTCTTCATCCGTCACCAGTTCCGGCGTCTCGCTTAAAGCTAAAACATCATCTTCAGCAACCAACGGAAACGTCCAGAAATTAGCTAGCAGCCCACCGCTTGGGCGTTGCTGCATTAAGAATTGATCACCATGGCGCATCACCAGCCCAAAGTAAGCCACTTTAACGGGCTTAGGCTTCTTCGATTTCACGGGGTACTGCAATTCAACCCCATCTAAATAAGCCTGATTAAAAGCCTTCACTGGTGAGTGCTTGGAATCAGGATTCTTTGCCGTCATGTAGCTGGAACCGAGATCCATGATGGCTTGGTTAAAGTCCCCTGGGCGGTCTTGCGGGATAATCCGGGCAATAATTTTTTCAAACGCTGACCGGGTTTGGGGTTTGGCAATATCCAAGTCAATTTCCAGCAAGCGGGCAAAAACCCGAAAAGCGTTGCCATCCACTGCTGGAACGGGCTGATTAAATGCAATGCTAGCTATGGCGCCAGCGGTATACGGCCCGACGCCCGCCAAATCTTTTAGGCCTTCAACCGTTTGAGGCCATTGACCGCTATTGTCATTGACGATTTGCCGAGCCGCTTTTTGTAAATTACGGGCTCTAGAGTAATAGCCTAAGCCTTCCCAGGCCTTCATGAGCTTAGCCTCAGGCGTTGCTGCCAGTGCCTCAACCGTTGGGAATAGGGCCATAAACCGCTCGTAATACGGAATGACCGTATTAACCTGCGTCTGCTGCAGCATAATCTCTGAAACCCAAACATGGTAAGGATCATGATCCCGACGCCACGGCAGGTCACGCCCGTTATTGTCATACCAAGTAAGTAATGTCTGTTGAAAGTCACGGATTTGACTTGCTGACCACTCAATCATGCCATCACCCCCTTCACTTCAGCTGATAGCCGAACAACTTGCTGAGCTGGATCAGTCGTTTGCCAGCTGTCAATCATTGGTTCTTCGAAATAATTGGCCCCTAGCGTCAGGTGCTGTTTGGCTGCATATTCGCGTAAATGGTTAAAGCCCTCGATTAAGGGCTGATCTAAATGGTGATAAGTAATCACCACTCGGCCACCGGGCTGCGTCATATCAGCCTTCACTTTACTGTCGGGGATCAACGGTGTATAAAGTGCCGACACTTGGATAGCTGCTCCAGCTTCAATTGCATGACGCGGGTGCACCCGGCCAATCACCAGATTGACTGGTGGCGTTTTTAAAGTTGATAACACATGATTCACCTGCTGCTGCACCTGCTGGCCCGTTACTGGTACCTCCTCTGAAACTTCGGTGGTCAGTAAATTAACTGGGGCGCGATCGACCACCGTTACCACTTCAGGCATTGCCTGACGAGCAGTTTCCTGATTGGTGATTTCTTGTGCAATTTGTCGGTGCGCTGCACTCAGCTGGTTAAGCTGGCTTTCAATCAACTGCTGCTGATATTTCAGCATCGCCACGTGATCATTTTGACTTGACTGTAAGGTTGCTTTAGTCTGATTTAAATCATTTTCCAGTTTGACAGTCGTTCGTAGTGACAGCCACTGGTTAATTTGATCAATATCATACGAACGGCGGCCGTTTTTATCCCGACTTGCGGGTTTGAATAATCCTAGCTCATCGTATCGATTAAGCTCGTGCCGATCTATTCGCATCAACTGTGCAAACTGCCCAGCAGATAGTTGTTGCCCTTCTATCAATATTGTTCACCTCGTAAAGTATCTATCGTCACTTGACGTTAAGAAACTGCTTCATTATTATCAAACTAGAGTTAACGGGATTGAGAGGAATCGATCATGAAATTAAAATTAAGCCTTATTGGGATACTTGTGACCGTCCTATTTCTGGGAGGCTGTCAGCAAAAGCTGTCTCATTCAAACCGAGATTCAGACAGCAAGGGCGTAATGTCTCGAAATCAAAACGTTACCGTGGTTGAGCAAACGCGACTAAACACCGTTGATATTTCAAAGGTCAACAGTTTTAATAAGTTGCGTAGTTCAACGGAGGGCCTCTTTAGACTGGGTAAAAATGGCCGGGTCGTAAACGGCTTAGCCCAGAGCTATCAAATGAGTAAAGACGCCAAAACCTATACGTTTAAGCTACGAAATAACGCCCGCTGGAGCAACGGCCAGCCCATCACCACAGCTGACTTTGTTTATTCGTGGCAGCGCAGTGTGAAGCCGCAAACTAAATCCGTTAATTCTAATTTATTTGATGGCATTAAAAACGCTGAAAAAATCCGCAAAGGAGAACTGCCAGTCGATCAGCTCGGTATTAAAGCCCTCTCAAGCCATCAGTTACAGGTCAAACTCGACCACCCGATGGTTTACTTTGAAAGCCTCTTAGCCTACCCGTTATTTGCACCACAGCATCAAGCAACGGTGCAAAAATATGGCGCCCAATATGGCACTCGTGCAAACCAGCAAATCTACAGTGGCCCCTTTAAGCTAGTCAAATGGCACGCCGGCAGTGCTTCACGGACATTGGTCCCCAACCCCTATTACTGGGATAAGGATCACGTCTACTTGAAGCAACTGACCATCGTAACTTCCAAATCACCCGCTCAAGATTTAAAAGATTACCGAAGTGGCAAAGTTGCCGAAATTCAGCTGATTGGCAAGCAAATTCCTGAAAATAAAAACAACCGTGACTACGTTGTCCGGCCCTTCTCATTAATGCGCATAATCGCTTATAATTTTAACACAAGCAACCGTTCTAATAAAAAACTCATTAATAATCGTAACGCACGCTTAGCCATTTCGCACGCAATTAGTCGTCGCCGGCTCATTAACAGTGCGTTAAAAAACGCCTCGCTGCCACCTAAGGGATTCGTCACTGCCGGTCTCAGCAAAAATCGCCTGAACCATTCCGACTTTGCGGATCAGCAAGAAGCTTCCTCCTACGTTAAACGCAACGCTAAATTAGCCGTTAAAGAATGGACAGCGGCCAAGCGGCAACTGGGGATCAAATCAGCTACGCTCACTTTACTTACCCCAAATGATATGATCAGCCGTCGAGTCGCTGACAACGTTAAGACGCAACTAGAAAACCAGCTGCAAGGTCTGAGCGTGCACATCAGTTCATTGGATTCAAACCCGCTAGCCCAGCACGTCAGCAACGGTCAGTTTGACCTGCTGCTCACTGGCTGGGGAGCTGATTATCCAGACCCACTGTCATTCCTACAAGCGATGACGAGCAACAGCCGGCATAACTACGGGCACTGGCATGACGCTGATTACGACCGGTTAGTAAGGACCATCAGCAGCAATCAGAGTACCGATGCCCAGTTACGCTGGGAACGGATGCTGGCCGCTGAAAAACAGCTGACTGAACAGCAAGGGGTCACACCTTTGTACCAGCAGGCCGACAGTTTCTTGACCAATCCTAAGTTAAATGGTGTGGTCCATAATATTAGCGGCGTGGTTGAAGATTATAAAAGTGCCTACTGGGTTGAATAACACCCGCAAATTAATCTAAGTCCTGCAACAGCTCAAATTCTGGCTGTAGCCATAAAAATAAGCACCGTCCGGCAAAACTGGACAGTGCTTATTTTTATGGCATTTTCAATTTTTTAACCTACTCAACAGCCGTTTCATCAGCCGCGTTTAATGCTTTGAGGAAGGCATCGCCGTACTTAGCGAGCTTACTTTCACCAACCCCGCTAACCGTCAGCATCTCCTCTTCGTTCTTAGGCATGACCGCACACATGTCTCGCAACGTTTTATCTGAAAAGATCACAAACGGTGGCACACCTTGTTGCTTGGCAAATTCACGTCGAAGCGCGCGCAAACGCTCAAACAGATCATCGTTCTGCGGTAAAACATGAGTGGCTTTCATCGCTACCTTACGATAGACCTGTTCTTTACCCTGCAAAACTGCCACGCCGCTATCGCTGACCCGCAGCACTGGGTATTGGCCGCCTTCAGCCATTAAGTAGCCTGAAGCACTCAAAAAATCAATCAGTTCGGCAACCGATTTTTGTGACGAACCTTTCATGATTCCGTAAGTTGTCAGTTCATCAAAATGAAGCTGCTTGATTCGTGCCACACTGGAGCCCGTTAAGACTTGCGCCACCAATATTTTGCCAAAGCTTTCATTCATCCGTTTGACGCACGAGAGTACCTTTTGTGCATCCACCGTAATGTCTTGCTGTTCACGATCATCCAAGCAATTCGAACACTGGCCGCAGTCAGTGCCTTCTTCACCAAAATAATTCAGGATGAAGGTCTGCAGGCATTCTTGCGTATTCGCATATTGCGTCATGTCCTGTAACTTTTCGTATTCCCGTTTTTTACCCGCGTCATCCCGTTCAGATTGATCAATCAAAAAGTGCTGAATCGAAACGTCGGACTGCCTGAACAGGAGAATAGCTTCGCTAGGCAGCCCATCACGACCGGCACGGCCAGCTTCTTGGTAATAAGACTCCAAACTGCCAGGAACTTGCGCGTGGATCACAAAGCGGACGTTACTCTTATCAATGCCCATCCCAAAGGCATTCGTGGCAACCATGATAGGTACCCGGTCGTACAAAAAATCTTCTTGATTTTCACGGCGAACATCCTTTGACAGTCCACCATGATACATCGTCGCATCAATATGCTTTTTATTCAGTAACTTCGTCAGCCGTTCAACTTCTTTACGCGTACTTGCATAAACAATTCCCGACTGACCAGCGTTTTGCTTTAAATAATCGACCAAGTACTTATCATTGTCCTGATGCTTGATCACTTTAAACGCTAAATTAGGTCGCGAAAAACCAGTTTTAACTTCAGCTTCTAAGCCCAGCCGCTGACAAATATCTTTGGCAACGATTGGGGTGGCCGTCGCAGTTAACGCAATAATCGTCGGGTGGCTAGGTAACCGCTGAATGGTTTGAGCCAAATTCAAATAACTAGGCCGAAAATCATGCCCCCATTGAGAAATACAGTGTGCTTCATCAATGGCAACCAAATCGATCGGCAATTCTGCTAACCGGTTTAAATACCCCGAATCCAGCCGTTCGGGGGAAACATACAGTAATTTAATAGCACCGTTTTCAGCATCACGAAATCGCTGATTAATGGCCTCATAGTCCAGCGAACTATTAATGAAAGTCGCCGCAATGCCATTCTCGTTGAGTGCGTCCACTTGGTCCTTCATGAGAGAAATCAATGGTGAAACCACTAAGGTAACACCAGTCAGCATCAGTGCTGGAATCTGGTAACAAAGCGATTTCCCACCACCTGTAGGCATAATTGCCAGGACGTTTTGATGGTTCAAAACATCGTTAATCGCTTCTTCTTGCCCCGTCCGAAAGTGATCATAACCGAACTGAGATTTTAAAATGGTCTGCGGCTTCATCGATTTCTGTCCCTTCAAAATAATCTTCTTCCAGTTTAACAGAATACTGGTCTTAATGTTAATGACGGGCATTAAGCCGTTTAACTTTCAAAAGAATAAAAAACCGCTAAGCCTGCATGCAACAGGACCTAGCGGTGAACAGTCAAACGAAAAGTTTAACTGGTTTGGAGAACTTATTTAGCTGTGATATAACCTTGAGCCTTCAGCAATTCGGCACATTCAACGGCACCGCCAGCGGCACCACGGGCAGTGTTGTGTGACAGACCAACAAACTTCCAGTCAAAGATTTTATCTTCACGAAGCCGGCCAATCGAGACACCCATCCCGTGTTCAAAGTTCACGTCAAGACGAACTTGAGGGCGGTCGTCTTCAGTCATGTAGCGAATAAACTGCTTAGGCGCACTTGGCAAGCCTAATCGTTGAGGTTCACCCGTATAGTTTTCTAACGCATCGATCAAGTCTTGCTTTGAAGGATTCTTGCGGAAGTTAACGAAGGCGGCAGCAGTGTGCCCATAAAGTACCGGGATTCTGATACATTGAGACGTAATCACCGTATCATCTGCTGGTACAATTGCCTTCTTTTCGTCATCAACATGGCCCCAAATCTTCAGTGGCTCACCCTCTGATTTAGCTTCTTCACCAGCAATATAAGGAATCACATTGCCTTCCATTTCTGGCCAGTCTTTAAAGGTCTTACCAGCACCAGAAATAGCTTGATAAGTGGTTGCAATCACCTGAGTGGGTTCAAATTGGCGCCAAGCAGACAGTGCTGGCGTGTAGCTTTGAATCGAACAGTTCGGCTTAACAGCGATGAATCCGCGAGTCGTTCCCAACCGTTCCCGTTGATACTTGATTACCTCTGTATGATCTGGGTTAACTTCGGGAATCACCATTGGGACGTCAGGCGTCCAACGATGAGCACTGTTATTGGAAACAACTGGTGTTTCGGCCTTTGCGTAAGCCTCTTCCAGTTTACGTGTATCCGCCTTATCCAGCTTGATGGCACTAAAGATGAAATCAACTTGAGGTGCAATTTCATCAACTTTGGCTGCGTCATAAAGGACCATTCCCTTAACTTGTTCAGGAACGTCACCCTCCATTTTCCAGCGGCCCTTAACAGCCTCTGCGTATGTTTTACCAGCACTGTGCGCACTGGCCGCCACTAAGGCAATTTCAAACCAGGGATGATCAGCCAAGATTTTAATGAATCGCTGACCCACCATACCCGTTGCACCAATAATACCGACACGTAGTTTCTCACTCATCAGATATCCCTCGTTTTCGTATCACATAGATTTCAAATCTTTTTTTAATAATTAGCATTAAACTTTATTTTGCACAATTAGTCAAGCCTTAAGCCTTTTTAGCGACAAATGCCTTCATCCGTTTCATTGCCTCTGCCAAATCGTCATCCGATGCAGCGTAAGAGAAGCGGATGTAACCTTCGCCACCAGCCCCAAAGGCACTGCCTGGCACGCCACCGACTTTGCCCTGTTCCGCTAAGTCATAAGCAAATTTGACATCGTCTTGCCCATAACTATCAGGAATCTTCACAAAGGCGTAGAACGCACCAGATGGGGTGGCCATTGATAAGCCCATTTCATCCATAGACTGCTGAACAAAATCACGCCGTTTTTCGTAGACTTTGCGCATTGCCTCTGGGTCATGAAGCCCATTGTGCAGAGCTTCAGCAGCAGCTGCTTGTGCTGGGTTAGAAGGTGAAGTCACCATGAAGCCATGCATCTTCGTTGCGCTGGCAATCAATTCAGCGGGCCCCGCCATGTAGCCCATTCGATAACCGGTCATCGCGTGGGATTTAGACAGCCCATTAATTAGGATCGTCCGTTCAGGAATAACGTTAGCAATTGAGTAATGCTTCACGCCATAGGTCAGTTCGCTATAAATTTCATCAGCGATCACGAATAAATGATGGTCCGCAATGACTTTAGCTAAGCCTTCAATCATCGCTTGCGGATACTCAACTCCCGTAGGATTACCAGGATAGTTCAGCAAAACAGCTTTGACTGAATCGCCTTCTTCAGCCAGCACTTTTTCCAGCCGCTCCGGCGTCAAAATAAAATCACTGTTTGACGTATCAACTTGAACGGTCGTTGCCCCCGCAATGGTAACCAAGGGGAAGTAAAGTGCGAAAGCTGGCGTAGGAATAACCACTTTATCACCGGGATTCAAAATGGTGAATAATGAAGCACAAATCGCTTCAGTAGCACCTACCGTAGCAATAATTTCGGTTTTCGGATCATAGTCCAAGCCCTGACTGGCCATCAAATAATGGTGGATTCCCTCCCGCAAATACATGGTTCCCTTCTGCGGTGAGTAATGCGAGTCATTGTCTTGGATGCTTTTAATAGCAGCAGCTTTGACGTGCTCGGGAACATTCATATCAGGTTCACCTAGGGTCAACTGAATGAGCCCTGGAATCGTTGAAAACTTTTGGGCAACTTCACGAATACCGGAAGGTCCCACTTGGTTCAATCGTTGATTGACTTGCTGACTTAAATCACTGGCTAATTGAGGCATGTTGTCACTCCATTTTCAGTTAAAATTAATAATCAATAATAAAATTATAAATCAATTAAAGAACGTTTTCGAGGCCAATCACTAATTCTTTTAAATCAAGAACGTGATCCATGGCCACTTTAACACCTGACATAAAGGACTGACGGTCAAATGAATCCTGACGAAGCGTTAACGCCTCACCTGGCCCACCAAACAAAACTTGTTCGTGAGCAACGTAACCCGGTAATCGAACGGCATGAATATGGATACCGTGGTAATCACCACCGCGGACACCTGACAAACTCTCTGTTTCGTCAGGATTCCCCTGTTCATGTTCAGGCCGAACTTCATCGATCAGCTTAGCCGTGCTTAATGCTGTTCCCGATGGGGCGTCCGCTTTATTATCGTGATGCATTTCAATGATTTCCACGTCTGGGAAATACTTAGCCGCTTCTTTAGCAAACTTCATCAGCAACACAGCTGACATCCCAAAGTTCGGTGCAATCAAGCCGCCTAACTGTTTAGCTGAGGCCATTTTTTGCAGTTCGCTTTCCTGTTCGTCGGTTAGCCCCGTTGTTCCAATCACAGGGTGAATGCCGTGTTCAATTGCGAATTTGGTGTTCGCATAAACGGCACTGGGCAACGTAAAATCGATCCAAATGTCAGCATCAGTTTGAATCTCGTTCAAGTCACCATAAATGGCAACCCCGGCTGGCAGATCATAATCTTTAGGGTCCTTAGAAGTGATGCCTGCAGCAAAACCAGTAACCAGTTCATAGCCTTCGCTTTCCTGAACTAACCGAATTGCTTTTTGACCCATTGCACCGGTAAATCCGGCAACTAATACTTTTGTCATCTTATCTAACTCCCCGTTTTACTTCACTAAGCTACTGGACAACGCGTCGGTATCCATCCCTAAGGCAACAGCCAATTGACGGGATTCTGCTTCATTCAGTGACTGAATAGGCAACCGGCAATCGCCGACACCGTAGCCTTGGGCATTTAAGACTGCCTTAACGGGTGATGGTGATGGGAACATGAACAGTGCGGCCATCTTAGGCGTCAGTTGACGCTTGAGGCCACCCGCCTTAACTAAATCACCAGCATAGAGGGCGTCATACATGGCCCGAATCTGATCACCATAAATATGTGACGCAACGGAGATAACACCCGCGCCACCAACAACTCTAGCGGAGAGTGCTTGGGCATCTTCACCGCTGTAAACGTAGAAGTCTTCTGGGGTGTGTTCAACTAAAAACTCGATGTCTTCAATTGACGTACATTGCTTAACACCGACAATTTTGGGGTTCTGTGCTAATTCAACAACGGTTTCGTTTGCCATCGTCACTCCTGTACGGCCAGGAATGTTATAAATGATAATTGGCTTTTCAGCTGCATCCGCAACCGCCGTAAAGTGAGCAATCATCCCACGTTGGCTTGGCTTGTTGTAGTATGGCACAACCACGAGCTCGTAATCGACCCCTGGAATTTCACTGACTTCTTGCGTTAAAGCTACCGTTTCACGGGTATTATTACTACCAGTCCCCGCAATGACTGGTACCCGACCGCCAATAATTTGACCAAAGCGGGTGTATAATTCAATCTTTTCATCGTGTGTCAGCGTTGGCGTTTCGCCAGTGGTCCCGCCAATAACAAAGCCCTTGCTACCGGTATCGATCAAGTGGTTGGTCAGCTTTTCTAAAGCGTCATAGTTAATGTTGTCATTTTCATCAAATGGGGTGATGATTGCCGTCATCAAATCTACGTTTTCTAGTGTTGTCATAATCGTTCTCCTTTTTAGTTAGCAACTATCGTTTACAGTTAATTATTCCGCCATTCTAGCCGTCATGAAGCCGGTAATGGCATTGATTCCTGCTTTAATCGATGATTCCTTAGGATTTAAAGTGGCCGAGTGAAGTTGTGAATCGTCTTCAACCCCGAGCCAAAACATGGTTCCCGGAATCTTTGAAAGTAAGTAACCGAAATCCTCACCCGTCATAGCAGGTTCGGTCTCAATAAAATTGACGTTCGAATCAGTCTTCATAAAACGAATAAAACGTTTGGTCAGCGCCGGATTATTTTCAACCGGTAAATAACCGCCCTGATTCAAGCCAACCGTGACTTTAGCGTTAAAGCTTCGAGCAATGCCTTCACCAACGTCTTGAAGCCGCTGGTCAATTCGCTTAATCATGACCTGCGTGAGGCCGCGAATCGTTCCTTCAATATGGGCGTGACCCGCGATGACATTTCGGATCGTACCGGCCTCTAACTTGCCGAGAGTGATGACGCCGCCTTCAATCGGATCAATACTGCGGGAAATGATGGTCTGCACCTGACTGATCAGCGCAGCTGCAGCCACCACCATATCATTCGCATCTTGCGGATAAGCGGCGTGACCGCCCTTGCCTTCCAAGTCAATGTTGACTTCCGTGGTACCGGCAAACAGCGTGCCCATCCGACAGCCGATAGCGCCGGCTGGTAAATCTGGATTGTCGTGTAACCCATAAAATTCATCTGGTCGCCACTGGCCCTTGAAAACACCAAGTTCATAAGCCAATTTCCCACCATTTTCACTTTCTTCAGCGGGCTGGAAGAAAAATACCATGTTATCAGTTGGCTGATGTTCAGCGAAATAATTAAGAACACCTAGTGCAACCGTCATGTGAATGTCATGACCACAAGCATGCATCACACCCGGATTCTTCGAAGCAAATGGTAATCCAGTTGCTTCAGTAACGGGCAAAGCATCAATATCAGTTCGATAACCGATGGTACGTTTGGGTGCTCGGCCTGCAATTCTGACCAGTAAAGCCGTTGGTAAGTCCGGAATTTTTTTAATTTGCAAATGGATCTGATCAAATCCAGCAATCACTTTTTCGAGGTAGGTTGAAGTCTTTACTTCATTTAACGCCAGCTCTGGAATCTGGTGCAGATCGCGACGAATTTTAATCAGCGCTTCTTCAGTTAAAACTGCCATTTCATCACAACTTTCTTAAATCGTCTTCAAGGCCAGTTTTGGATTCGGTCTTCTCATCCACGTTTTTAATGAACCGAGCGGGTACCCCAGCGACCATCGTGTGTGGTGCAACGTCTTGCGTAACGACTGCTCCAGCAGCAACTACCGCGCCTTCGCCGACATGGACACCTTCAATAACAACCGCATTGGCACCAATCAAGACGTTATCGTCAACGCGAACTGGTTCGGCGGATGCGGGCTCAACGACACCTGCAAGAACGGTACCAGCACCAATATGGGAATGCTTACCCACAATGGCACGGCCACCAAGAACGGCACCCATATCAATCATGGTATCATCGCCAATTTCAGCACCAATATTGATGGTAGCCCCCATCATGATCACAGCGTTATTGCCAATCAGGACTTGATCGCGAATGATGGCGCCTGGTTCGATCCGCGCATTAATTTCTTTCATATCTAATAGTGGTACGGCGGAATTACGGGTTTGGTTTTCAACTTCAGTGTCCGTTATTTCTGCTTGGTGTTGGTCAAGAAAAGTTTTAACATCCGACCAATCGCCGAACAAAACGCCCGTTTTAGTCTCAATAAAAGCCTTGATACTGGTTGGGACCTCTAAGTTCGCTAAATCACCCTTGATATAAACCTTAACCGGCGTCTTTTTTGGTGCATTGCCAATGTAATCAATAATTGCTTGTGCGTCTAATTTTGCCATGTGATAACCTCATCTCTCTTAAATTAAATATAATAGGAAGTTTTTATTTAAAATGATTCAGGTAAATGCTGATCTAACCGCGTCAAATCAGCGTATGTTTCGCGTTTAATAACCAGCGCCGACTCGCCGTTTTCCACAAAGACCACTGCTGGTCTAGGATTCCGGTTATAGTTAGATGCCATGGAATAACCATAAGCTCCAGTATCTAAGATAGCGAGGACATCGCCGGGCTTGCTGGCTGGTAATGGCTGCTGATCGATTAGAATATCACCGGATTCGCAATACTTACCAGCGATATGAACCGTTTCCGTTGGAACTGCGGTGGGCTGGTCAACCAAAACAGCTTCATACTCTGCTTGATACAGTGCTGGCCGAATGTTATCTCCCATACCACCATCAACGGTGACGTATGAGGTCAGGCCTGGAACGTCTTTACGGGAACCAATCGTATAAAGATTGTAACCGGCAGGCCCGGCAATTGAACGGCCAGGTTCGATCCAAACGGCTGGCATATCGAGATGCGAATCGGCGGCACTTTGCTTAATCGTCTTGACGATCGCATCAACGAAATCTTCTGGTGCCAGCGGATGGTCATCTTTGGTGTATTGAATACCAAAACCACCGCCAACGTTAATGACTTCTGGTTGATACTGATATTGATCGTGCCAGTTAGCAGCAATCTCAACTAATTTTTTAGCAGCCATTTGAAAGCCATTCAGTTCAAATATTTGAGAACCAATATGAGCGTGAATGCCTAACATGTTCATCCGGCTATTAGCCAATACTTTTTGGAGAACTTCATCTGCTTGACCAGTCTTCAAATCAAAACCAAACTTACTATCTTCCTGTCCGGTAGAAATGTATTCGTGCGTGTGGGCTGAAATACCTGGCGTGATTCTTAACATGACCGCTGAACTGGCGTCTTGTTCCTTCAGAACTTGGTCCAGCAATTCGATTTCATGGAAGTTATCTAAAACAATGACACCAACATGGTGTTTAACGGCCATCGTCAACTCTTCACGGGATTTGTTGTTACCATGAAAACTAACCCGAGCCATTGGAAAGCCGGCTTGAATCGCCGTATAAAGTTCGCCGCCAGAAACGACGTCGATGTGACCCTGTTCCTGATCAATTACTTGAAACATGGCAACTGCCGCGAACGCTTTACTAGCATAACTCACTGCGTAATCGACGCCGTTTGCTTCAAAAACTGATTTAAACCGCCGAATTTGATCACGAATTTTAGAAACATCATAGACTGCCAATGGCGTTTGGTATTTGGCCGCAAGCTCATCCGCGTCGACCCCGCCAATGGTTAAATGTCCTGCCTCGTTGATCTGTTCGTTTGTTAGTTGCTCGCTCATGTTATGCCCTCCGGTAATTAATAGATTGTACGAAAAAGGTCCTTTTGTTTACGCTAACACGCTAAACAAAAGGACCCCACTTAAATAACTCATTTATGATGGACTCATTTTCGATAGCGCTCCGCAGACGTTATATCTGCGACAGTCCATGATTTATTGAATCATGTCCCAGCAAACTGGCTACTGTTATAGTCAGCGCTTCGGCAACGTCCCCTTTTGGTTCACCTCTTAGTCATAACAGTGACTGAGTGAACTGACTAATGTCGGTTGCAACCTCTTCGATTTAATCAAATTCTATAATTGTTTTCTAAGATAGTCAAGGGGATTTTTAATAAAGGTGCGGAGACGAGCGTTTAGAGACTGGAGCCTAAGGACACTGGGGCAAAAATCCTGGGCTTGGATTTATGTCCCAGTGTCCTTAGGTGCAAGTCTCTGCTCGGTGTAGCCTGATTAGGAAACGTAGCAGTAACACAACTTCCCCGCACCCCGCAAACTTAATTTCAAAAAAAGTTATATCCTACTATTGCCCCCAAAATCACGCCCCTTTTCCGTTACTAAACCGGTTGCCAAAGAAAAATAAACTGTTAGAATTCAATGTAATTATTAACCGTTTCTGGCAAAAGTCAGACGGATAAGGAGTGTTAGCTGTGAAAGTCGTTAAGTTTGGTGGGAGTTCGTTAGCTGACGGACCCCAATTTGAAAAGGTCATCTCGATTATGAAAGCTGATTCTGAGCGCCAGGTCATTATTACTTCCGCACCAGGAAAGCGCCATGATGGTGACATTAAAGTAACGGATCTGCTGATTAAATATGCAGAATTAACAATTAAACATTCAGACACCAGCGAGATCTTTAACCAGATTTTCGACCGTTATCAAGCCATTGGTGATTACTTTGGTTTAGATGAGGACGCTCTAGCACCCATCTGGCAAGCATTAAGTGAATTACCAACCACTGATTATCCAGATGATGACTATCTAATGGCGGCTTTTAAAGCTCATGGCGAACGGCTTAACGCACGCTTAATGGCAACCGTTATGACTCATTTAGGCATGAACGCCCGCTTCGTTGACCCTAAAGAGGCAGGCATTGTTGTGAGCGACGAGCCCAACAACGCAACAGTTTTACCAGCCACTTACGATCACTTGGCACAAATCGACGTTGACGATGCCATCCTTGTTTTTCCTGGTTTCTTTGGTTTTACACCTGAAGGTCAAATCGCCACCTTTTCACGTGGCGGTTCCGATATCACTGGTGCTATTGTCGCTCGTGGGTTGAAGGCTGATCTTTACGAAAACTTCACCGACGTGGACGCGATCTACGCCGCTAATCCGAAGCTCGTTGACCAGCCAATCGCCATTCATCGCATGACTTACCGTGAAATGCGAGAACTTTCATACGCCGGTTTCTCCGTGTTTCATGATGAAGCTATTATTCCAGCAATTCAGGGTGAAATTCCAATCAACGTTAAGAACACCAATCGGCCGGAACTTCCCGGAACGCTAATTGTTCCCGAGAAGGGCTTCAAACCTACACAAACCATTACCGGCGTTGCCAGTTCCACTCGCTTCGCTGCACTATACCTGCACCGCTACCTGCTGAACAAAGAAGTTGGGTTTACATTGAAACTACTGCAGGTCTTTAAAAAATACAATGTTTCATACGAACACATGCCTTCTGGGATTGACGATTTAACCGTGATCTTTGATAAAACGCAATTTGATGACGATACCGTGCATAATATGTGCCACGACATTCGCGATGTTCTCGAACCAGATACACTGGAATGGATCGATGATTACGCCATTATCATGGTGGTTGGTGAAGGTATGCGTAACAAAGTCGGCGTGATTGAACGGATTATTCAGCCACTGGTTCAGCACAACATCGGCGTTCACATGATCAACCAAGGTGCTTCACGAATTTCAATCATGCTTGGAACCCGCCGTGCAGACGCTGGTGAAGCTGTGAAGAGTATTTACAACGCCTTCTTCAGCAATGAACTTGTTTAAGACTTGATTCAAATAAGAGACATTTCTCTAAAAGACTGCTAGAATAGCAACACGATTATTCTGAATAATAAGGAGTTAACAAAATGGTGCAATTACGTAAAGTACACGGGTCCGAAAACCACTTTTTCCTACTGGACCAAACAACCCTTGATGAACCGTTAAACGACAGCGAATTGTCCGCTTTAGCTCAGCAGGTGACCAACCCACAAACTGGTATTTTAGACGGTGCTGACGGCGTCTTAGTCGTCAACGCTTCTGAACACGAAAACGTCCTTGGGCAAATGCGCGTGATCAACGCTGATGGTAGTGAAGCTTCAATGTGCGGTAACGGCCTGCGAACCGTTTCGCGCTATTTAGCTGAAAAGTATCACACCAACCAATTTAAAGTTGAAACGCTGACAGCCGATTTACAGGTCAGCCGTCAAAATGATCTCGCACCTGAAGTGCCCGCATTCAGCGTAGAAATCTCACCCGTACGGTTTCAGCCAGCGGACTTTCCGTTCACTAACCTGCTTGGTGACGATGCTTTAATCGACCAACCGGTCCCAGCTTTCGTAGCTGGATTAAACTTCACCGCAATTGCCGTTCCCAATCCGCACCTGATCAGTTTCGTGGATGAAGCGACCATGAATGGCAATGCCCTCGGCGAATTAGGAGCCAGTCTAAATGGCGTCAACGAATATTTCCCCGATGGGGTTAACGTCAGTTTTGCTCAGATTTTAGGCAAAAATCAACTCTTTGTGCGGACATACGAACGCGGCGTTGGCTTTACAAACGCCTGCGGAACAGGGATGTCAGCAACGAGTCTAGCCTTTGCCATGACTCATCCTAACCTTGGGGAATTCGACCACACCATTACCGTTTACAATCCGGGTGGGATGGTCAAAACTCGCGTCCACCAAACGGCTGATCATTACTGGATCGACTTAATTGGTAATGCAACCGAAACGCATTTGATTGACGTAGATGAGACAGAACTCCACAATGCTAACGTCACCAATGCAACCGCATCGATTCAAGAAACGACTGAGGAAGCAGCTTATCTTAAATTTGTTGATCAGTTGCCTAAGGTTTCAGCCATTGCTGTTAAAAAATAAATTGCATATGTATTCAAAATAGCTGCTTGCTCAACCCGCAAAATGGGTCGAGCAAGCAGCTCTTTTATTTTAATTTTGCTTTTGCCAGTTGAATCAGTTCATCACTGACATATTCACTGGTAAACCGCTGCATCGGCGTAATTGAATGGCGATCTTTATAGGCTACTGGTTGCGTTGCAACCACCGCAACCGTTAGATGGTTTTCAGTCAGAAAAACCTGCCCGATTTTCTTTAATTTGCCCTTTGTATGCCGACCTGTTCGCCAGGAATGCAGCTGAAAATTTTGCTTATCGCGAATAATATACTGTCCGCTATCATCTTGTTCAACTGGTACACCAATGTATTCTTGTACCGGATACTTTGCTTTTGCCATGATTCACCTACTGCTTTTCAATTAATAATTCGTTGACTAATGCTTCAATATCTGCATCGCTTAGTAGCTTGCGTAACCAGTGTTTGCTAAGCTTTTTTTGCAACTCTTTTTTGTCTAAATTGGCATTCGTCAGCTGAGCCTCTAATTTGCGCGCCAATTTATCCTCCAAAAGGTTGCCGTAAACTGCAACTTTCGTGATCTGCTGACCTGTCACCATCAAGTTCAAAGCCACTGAACCCGCGTCAAACTGTTTAAACCGGTACCGGTTAAAGCCAGGATTAGCACCGAAGTTCCAATCATCTGTCCGGTATTGCTCAGCCAATCGTTCATCGATGATCTGCCAGTCGTGATCAGTTAAATGATAGGTCTCAATGTCTTCAAGCCGCTCAACGTGAAAAAGCGCCTTTAAAAGTTGTTCTTTAAACTGTTCACTGTTTAATCCTTGGTATTTTGGCGCTAAATGATGCTTAATGTTTTCAATCTGACTACGATTGGATTTAACCCACGACCCGTTAATCCGCGTTTCAACCGGATGAAGTGCCTGACTGGCAGCATCCAGATTCATATCATACATCAGGGTTCCGCCTGCTGCATAGGCATCTCCTGACTTGACCATCGTCATGCCAGTAAATTTATGGTCATTAACCACTAAATCAGAATGGCCCCGTAAAACGGCATCCGTCGCACCCAGTTCGTGCAGTGCATCGAGGATGGGTTGTGCAAAGACGTGATAGTTCCCCCACTCTGCGCCGTCATCAGTGTCACCCACCACAATATTTTCAAAGATTAAGTTGCCCATATCATGATAAACAGCGCCACCACCAGACGTGCGGCGAACTAGCGCAATGTTGTTCTCACGTAAATAAGGCACATTGACCTCAGCAAAAACGTTTTGATTGACCCCGACGATAACGGACGGTTCGTTAATATACATGATCAGCCCATGCCCGGGTAATTTAAGATCATTGATCAGATAATTATCCAGTGATTGATTCACAATTGGATCGTAAACTGGTTGGCCATCTCGGCTAGTATCGATTAAGAACATGTTGCAGCCCCTTTACTCTGAGTTTTGATACCTCTATTTTACGGTTTTTCCACTGTCGATACCAGCCTAACGTGAAACGCTTTCTTTCTTTCACAAAGCTCGGTATACTGAATGTATGAAACGAACGAAGAGGAGTGGTTAGGCATGTCATTTTGGAACAAGTTAATTAATCGTATTAAGCAATTATTCAGTGGTAAAACGGCCAAATTTGACCCCAAAGAAAAAGATGGCGTTTGGTACCAAGAAACAAAACCCGGTGTCGTGCGAATTGGCATGACGGATCAAGTTTATGAAGATTTAGGCGATATTACTTTCATGGATTTTTCGTCACCCGATAATCAGCTGGACATCGATGATGATCTGCTTGAAATGGAGGGCGCCAAAGCCGTTGAAACGTTAAAGTCCCCCGTTAAGGGAACCATTATTGCCCGCAATAACGATTTACTCAAGCAAAGCGATCAACTGGCTAAACATACGACTCAGGAGAATTGGCTCGTCGATGTTAAAACCGCCTAAACTTAAAAAAGAACGTGACCAACAGTTTAAGAAAACTGCGATCACGTTCTTTTTCATCTATTGGAAACAGCCAAAGCCGTTTTTGATTAGTTTTGGTTTTCTAGCTTTTCGGCAGCTTCGTCAATTGTAGCGAAACCTGACTTAGCGTTCTTAGCCTTTGGGTGCTTAGCACGGTCTTCCTCTGCCTTTTCGATCAATGCCTTACGCTGTTCTTTACTTAACTTGTTAGCCATTTAAATCGCGCTCCCTTTATTGTCTTAGCTTAATTGTTAGGATTTCCTAACATCTTTATGCTAGCACTAATCATAGCCAATGTTAAATGTAATGACCACCGTTATGCACTTGCTGGCAGATTTGATGAAATCCATAAGCTAATAATTTAACACTCAGAAATAAAGGACTAGAATATAACTATAAGGAGGAATTCAATATGGCAGAATCAGTAGATAAGACTTTATTCTTAGATTACAATATGAATGACGCTTTTGACTGGAGCGATGAAGAAATGCCAGTTCGCGACGCCATTTGGGATTACCTCATGGAGCACAACGGTCACGATACAATGAAGACCGAAGAGCAAATGAAACCATTCATGACCAAATCCGAAGCTGACATCCGCAAGTATGTCGAAGACAACTTGAAGACTGCAGCTGCAAAGTAACTTAGCATAATAAACTTTTAAATAGGGTGACCTGTCATTGATTGACAGGCCACCCTATTTTTATTGTTTGTTATTTACTACACTCAAAGTGATATGTTCAATAACATATCTGATATTATCAAATAAACACGAATTAAATATGCGCCATACACTGGATTTGTTCGTTAAAATAGTTTAAAATCAATGAAAGTCACGTCATCGCCAGCAGTGAAAAATCTTCAATATTCATAAAAAACTTTTGTATATTCATTTTAATGTATATCAGTTTCCTGCTTGCGGTTCACTGATTTTCCCACTGTTTATTTGAAACCCTTTTGTATCAAGGTTTAAGAGAAAAATGGCAGGATGATTAAAAAGTTAAATGCATAAAATAATTTTACGTTTAAGTTCTATAAGTATTCATATACTTACTAAATAACTTATATTTAACTGAAAATAGCGGTTTTTGTGTATAAAGTTCCTTGACATTTATTAGTAAAACTCTTATCTTATACAAAAAGCAATTAAAGCCGTCCATCGAGGCGGTCATTGAGGAGGCTATCAGATATGAAAAAATATTTAACACTCGAAAACGGAGAACAATTTATTGGCACTGCAGTTGGCGATTTGACCAAGGAAATTAAGGGCGAACTGGTTTTTACTACGAGTATGGTGGGTTATCAAGAAACCCTAACCGATCCTTCCTACACTAACCAGATCATCACCTTTACCTACCCACTCATTGGTAATTACGGGATTTCCCTTCATGCTAATCAATCACCGACAATTGCCGCATCAGCCGTTGTTATGCAAGAAATTGCAACGACGGTTTTTCATTACCAGAGTGTCATGACTTTGGACGAATTCTTAAAAAAGTCTGGCGTTCCTGGTATTGCAGGCATTGATACGCGTAAATTAACTAAGATTATTAGAAAGCACGGGACGATGAAGGCTAGCTTAACTAATCAGCCACTAGCTAACAGCAGCTTTAACCAGGCAAAGGCCGTGGAAATGGTGGTCAAATCAGCCACGTTCGCCCACGCTTTAGATGAACATCCGAATCACGTTGTCCTTGTCGATTTCGGTGTCAAAGCGAACATCGTAAAATCGCTCAAAAACTTTGGTGCCAACGTAACGGTTGTGACGCCAGAAGCTAATTTTGAAGCCATCGCTGCTTTAAATCCGGATGGTGTCCTAATATCTAACGGTCCTGGCGATCCTGAAGATTACGCTGATTTTCTCCCCGTTATTCGGGAACTGCAAGATCACTACCCACTATTTGGTATCTGTTTAGGACACCAACTGTTAGCGTTAGCAAACGGCGCCCGTACCTATAAGATGGTGTTCGGCCACCGTGGCATCAATCATCCGGTTAAGAATTTACTTACCGGAGAAGTGGTCATCACCTCCCAGAATCATGGTTACGCTGTCGATATCGATTCCGTCTCTGAAACACCCCTTGAAGTGACAGCCATCGAAATTAACGATCAAACTTGCGAAGGCCTGCGCTATCCTGGCAAACCGGTCTTCTCGGTCCAGTATCACCCAGAAGCCGCACCGGGACCTCACGAAGCAACGCGCTTATTTAGCAAGTTTGTTGGTTTAATGAATACGAATGGGGGAGTACAGCATGCCTAAAAGAACAGATTTAAATAAGATCGTCATCATTGGCTCCGGTCCGATCGTCATTGGTCAAGCAGCTGAATTTGATTATGCTGGTAGCCAAGCTTGCTTAAGCTTAAAGGAGGAAGGCTACGACACCGTTCTGATCAATTCCAACCCTGCCACGATCATGACTGACGACGAAATTGCCGATAAGGTCTACCTAGAGCCGTTAACCTTAGAAAGTGTCACCGCTATTTTAAAGAAGGAAAAGCCAGATGCCATTTTACCAACTTTGGGTGGTCAAACCGGTCTTAACTTAGCCGTTGAACTGGCAAAGAAAGGCATCTTAGCCGACCTTGGCATTGAACTGCTGGGAACTAACCTGCACACGATCAACCAAGCAGAAGACCGTGAAGCTTTCAAAGATTTAATGAACGATCTCAACCAGCCGATTCCGCCTTCGAAGACGGTTTACGATCTTCAATCTGGGCTCGATTTTGCCCATGAAATTGGCTATCCGGTCATTATCAGACCAGCCTACACGCTTGGCGGCACTGGCGGCGGCTTCGCCCATAATGATGACGAAATGCAAACCGTCCTTAGCCGTGGGTTAACCATGTCACCAGAAACCGAATGCTTAGTCGAAAAGAGTATCGCCGGCTACAAAGAAATTGAATTTGAAGTCATGCGGGACCATAATGGTTCTTCAATTATTGTCGCCGGCATGGAAAACTTCGATCCAGTTGGGATTCACACTGGCGACTCCATTGTCTTCACCCCAACGCAAACATTGACAGATAAAGAATATCAGCGTTTACGGGATGCCTCATTGACGATTGTTAACGCCCTTAAAATTGAGGGTGGCTGTAACGTTCAGTTAGCTCAGGATCCATACAGTGAGCACTATTATGTGATTGAAGTTAACCCTCGGGTCAGCCGTTCTTCCGCGTTGGCTTCAAAGGCCACCGGGTATCCAATCGCCAAAATCGCCGCTAAAATTGCGGTTGGCTTAAACCTTGATGAAATCATCAACCCAATTACCCAAACAACTTATGCATTGTTTGAACCCGCCTTGGATTACGTGGTCGCTAAAATTCCACGTTTTGCCTTTGACAAGTTCTACCATGCTGACCGTAAGTTAGGCACCCAGATGAAAGCCACTGGCGAAGTGATGGCCATTGGGAGCAACATTGAAGAAGCTTTACTAAAAGCTGTACAATCACTGGAACTTGATACTCAAATGCAGACCACCCTTTTACCTGAAGGTGCCAAAAAACAATCACTGAATGACCTGCTGGAAACCATCAAAACCCCGACGGACATCCGTTTATTTGAAATTTTTGCTGCCATTTGTAAAGGGGCAACAATCGATCAGCTGCACGATTCAACTAAGATCGACAAATTCTTCTTAGCAAAATTAATGAACATTATTGCCATGCAAAAAGAACTGATGACCAGTATGCTCACTGCTGAAACCATCTTAAAAGCTCAGAAACTTGGCTTTGATGATGATATGATCAAAGCAGTGGCCACAATTACTGACGAAGAACTTGCTAAATTGCATAGTATGACAAATCAGCATCTCGTCTATAAAATGGTCGATACCTGCGCGGCTGAATTTGAAAGTTTCACACCTTATTTCTACAGTACAGTTGGCAATGAAAATGAAAGTAAGCCGCTGGGCAACAGTGTCATCGTTCTTGGTGCTGGTCCAATCCGGATCGGTCAAGGCGTTGAGTTTGATTACACTACCGTTCACTCAGTGAAGGCCCTTCAAGCAGCCGGTTATAATGCCATTATTATTAATAATAATCCGGAAACTGTTTCAACGGACTTCTCGATTTCCGATAAACTGTACTTTGAACCGCTCACAATTGACTCGGTGATGAACATTGTCAATCTAGAAAAACCAATTGGTGTGATTGTTCAATTTGGTGGTCAAACAGCCATTAATTTGACTCAGCAATTAACCGATCGTGGGGTCAAGATCCTTGGGACCAACATGGCAGGAATCGAACAAACCGAAAACCGGCACGACTTTGAAGAGTTGCTGATCAATCAGGGAATTGAACACCCAGCTGGTGATACAGCTACTGATATTCCCGGTGCCCACGAAATTGCCAGCAAACTTGGCTATCCCGTCTTGGTACGGCCAAGCTTTGTTCTCGGTGGTAAGGGAATGGCCATCGTGCATGATCAAAATGAGCTCAATGCTTATCTTGTTCCAGCACTCAAGCATAGTCATGGTGAACCCATCTTAATCGATAAGTACATCAAGGGAACCGAATGTGAAGTCGACATTCTTAGCGACGGCAAGCAGGTCTTTATTCCAGGAATTATGGAGCATCTGGAAGGCGCCGGCGTGCATTCGGGTGATTCCATTGCGATGTATCCGCCGCAAACATTAACGGCTTCACAAAAATCAGCAATCATTCAAATCGCCACTAAGATCGGTAAATCTGTTCACTGTATAGGGATGATGAACATTCAGTTTATCGTTGCCGATCAAGTGTATGTCATCGAAGTGAACCCAAGAGCCTCTCGGACCGTTCCGTTCATGAGTAAAATCACCCACTTGCATTTAGCCCAGTTAGCCACTCAGCTGATCATTGGCAAATCCTTAACAGAAATTGGTCTGCATTCGGGAATGCATCCTGAACCGGACAGCGTTTACGTCAAAGCGCCAGTCTTCTCATTTGCTAAGTTACCAGGAGCGCCAACCGCGCTGAGTCCAGAAATGAAATCAACTGGTGAAGACCTTGGTCATGGTCATACTTTGGCTGAGGCACTGCACAAAGCCTTCTTTGACAGTTACCATTTCGATAGTAACAAAACTGGGCCAGTTCTGGTCACGCCAACTGACGCTAAGAACACCGATTTAATGGCAGCACTTGATGCCGGCGGTTACCCGCACCAGGTCTACAAAATGGGTCAAAAATGGCCTAAATGCTTAGCTTTCGTACTAGCAACAGAGGATGAAAGCCGTCTTGCTAAACAGCTGACGACTCGTGCACTTAGTCATGAAGTCACCCTATTTACGGCCGTTGATACTGTTGCTTCACTGGTAAAAAACGTCCAAATTACCCGTGCCAAACAAGCGGGTTAAGTTATCAACAAACTGCGACAAAACGTGCTAGATTCTGGAATGTGAAAAATGCCTATTTTGCGATTTTGCGGAATAGGCATTTTTGCGTTAAACGGCCTAAATTGAGCGACAGATTTAGCTGACAGTTTTATTTGGTGAAACCGTTTACTTTCTGATTGACACTCACCTTTTAACCTGCGATGATTGAATTAAAGATATCAAACCGATAGACGACACCTACACTGGAGGGATTGAAAATGATCAAAGATCAAGATCCGCAAACAATTGAAAGGCTCACCCATTTGACCCTTTTATTAGTGATTCATGCTCCTAAACACGTCCCCTTAGAAGATCTGACTCAAGCCTTAAATTCTGACGTTGATACCGTCCGTCATGATCTGAACTGGGTCTCTGATTTTCTCGCACATTACGACTTAGTTGTCGACCCCACAGTTGACCAAGCGGTAGCCGTTTATGGTCAGGAAAACAACCTCTTTCGTGCCACCATTGATCTTTTAAAATCATTTTCAAAGTCAGGAGAACTTGTGACGACCTTCCCGGTTGGGGATGCAAAATTAGAGGATCAATTAAAAACCCAGGTTGCAGCATTAGTTAAGACAACGCCACTAGATATCACCGCGCAACAGTCGATTTACGATTACCTATGGACCGTTGCGATGCGCTACCGATACGGCCGAGTTAAGCGGTTAGGGCTGGCTGAACTCTTCACGCCCGGTCAACTTGCCCTCATTTCAAACGAAAAAGTCATCCATCCATGGTCACAAAAAACGATTGAAATCTTAGAAGATGACCTGCCATCTAACGAAGACCTGCCTCTGGTAGAGGCTTATCTATTGACCTTAAGAGTCTGGCTTTACGCGAACTAGACACATTGAACGCAAACAAGCGCCGTCTCGCCGATTTCACGGGACAGCGCTTGTTTTTAGACTGCGTCACTGCTTCTTTTCTTTCGTCAAAACTCCGGCTATAATGGGACCATTGTTTTAATCACGACTAACCGGAGGATACTTATGCTAACCTTTCAACCTGCTGAACCAGACCAACTTGATGCCATTATGACAATTGAAAATCAGGGATTCAATCCTGACGAGGCTGCAACCCGAAAGAGTATGGCCCAACGAATCACCTGCATCAGTGACACCTTTATTGTGGCCTCGCGGCATCAACGCGTACTAGGCTACATCGTGGGGCCAGCATCGAATGACCGTTACATTAGCGACGACCTTTTTGATCATCTGGAAGCCAACCGCCCAACGGACCGTTATCAAACCGTTCTCAGCTTAGCAGTCGCTAAAAGTACCCGCAACATGGGTCTGGGAAGCAGCCTGCTGACCGAGCTGGCAAAAGTGGCACGTGCTCAGCACCGCGAAGCGATTACCTTAACTTGTTTAGAAAAACTGATCCCCTTTTACGAACACAACGGTTACGTTAATGAAGGTGTTTCAGCCTCTACCCACGCTGATGAAACTTGGTATAACATGGTCAAAGTCCTTTAATTGCTCAATCAATTAAAACAGCCGGTTATAATACCAAAGATAATAGTGACCATCAATCAAACTGATTTTTGTCACACTGGTGTTATCGGGCTCTGGCAGTGTCATTGGGTCAGTTGGCTGCAAAGCGGCTAAGGCGGCAGCTTTAACCGTAAAACCATGGGTAACCACGATGTACTTACCAGCGGTAAACCGATCAGCGTAGTCTGTCATAAAATCCGTTACTCGGTCGACAACGTGGTCAAAGGTTTCACCCTCTGTCGCGTAAGTCGTATAACTTGGCAAGACGTCGTGAAGGACCGAATCAAAAACTGCTGGATATTTTGCTTCCAGATCTCGATTCTTCAAACCATCCCACTGACCGTATGAGATTTCCAGCAAGCGTAGATCAGTTTGTTGGGGCAAATTGGCGGTTTCATTCACAATGGCCGCCGTTTCCAACGTGCGGGTCAGCGGACTGACAAGCAATTGGTCCGCAAATTGAACGTCAAAGGCATCGTGTAAGTGTTGGGCTTGTTTTTTCCCAGTTTCATTCAATAATGTGATTTCAGAATTAATGATCCCCTGCTTCAGACCCAGTGCATTCGCTTCAGTCTGACCGTGGCGAATAAAATAAAATTCAGTCATGCGGTATCCTCATTTCTTGATGAATAATGGTTTCTTCTGCGCATCAATAACTAGTACTTTCATCATATCAATTATCCTCATACAATTCCAATGTTTAAAAAGTTCGCTGACTGCCCGACATTTCCATTAATGATAGTAAATCGCTTCCATTTCCCTCTCCTAGCAAACAAACTTAAAAAATTGCGTTGACAAGTTTTCCAACGTCTGTTAAATTTTAATTAAAGAAAGGGAGGCTTAATGATATGAACAAACTTAACAATCAGCAAACAGTATCATCCTCCTGGTCTACAGTCACATCTGTGTAGACCCATCTTGACGTACCCTGATTGGTCTCACACAGATGAATTTCCGAATTCAAATTCAGCTGTGAGACCGCTATACCTGTAATCAATCACCCCCTCACAGTCATTGCTGTGAGGGGTTTTAATTTTTATTGGAGGAATATTTCATGACCATTTATAATTTTGCCGCTGGTCCAGCCACTTTACCAGACCAAGTCATCAAACAAATTCAAACTGAACTGCCCTCACTGCGTGGAACAGGTATGAGCATCATGGAAATCTCACACCGTTCCGCCCTGTTCGACGACATCATCAACACCGCTCAGCAAGATCTGCGGGATCTCATGGATATCCCCGAAGACTACGCTGTTCTGTTCTTCCAAGGCGGCGGAACCGGCCAATTTGCAGCCGTGCCAATGAACTTAGCTACGAAGCACCACCGCATTGCACTATTAGATAGCGGCCACTGGGCTGCTAAAGCTGGTGAAGAAGCCGCCAACTTAGGCTACCAAGTCGACACCCTCGCTTCCACTAAGGGCACCCACTACGACCGGCTGCCCGCCCGGACTTCAACTCTTCCCGTCGATACTTATGACTATCTGCATATTTGTACCAATAACACGATTGAGGGGACAGCTTATCATGATCTACCGCAAACTAACGGCACACCATTGGTAGCTGATATGTCTTCCAACATTATGGCTCAGCACTATAACGTGACTGACTTCGGCCTGATCTTTGCCGGCGTCCAAAAGAACCTCGGCCCCGCAGGTGTGACAGTTGTAATCGTGAAAAAAGCCTTAATTCAAAACGTTGACCATATTCCAAGTGTCTTTAATTACCAGCTCTTCGCTAAAAAGAATTCCATGCCAAACACACCGCCAGTCTTCAACATTTATGCGACGGGCTTAACCTTAAAATGGTTAAAAAAAATCGGTGGTATTGAAGCAATGGAAGCTCAAAATAAGAAAAAAGCCAGTTTACTGTACGACTTTTTAGACCAGTCAAAACTGTTCAACAACCCCGTAAAGCATGAAGATCGTTCACTGACGAACGTGCCTTTCATGACGAATGATCCCCAAACTAATCAAGCCGCCATCGCTGATTTAACTGCTCACGGATTATTGAATTTAAAGGGCCACCGTAGCGTTGGTGGCCTGCGAGCCAGCCTCTATAACGCCATGCCGTTTGAAGGGGTTGAAGCCCTTGTAAATGAGCTTTATCACTTTGAAAAGAATTTGTAGGAGATGTTAGTTATGTATCAGATTAAAACGTATAACGCCATTGTGAAAGCTGGTCTGGATCGTTTTACTGACCAATATCAAATTAATCAAACTGATGACGCAGATGCTTACCTCATCCGTTCGGTTAACTTGCACGAGCAAGAACTGCCCAAGAATTTAAAAGTCATTGCCAGAGCGGGTGCCGGCTTCAATAACGTGCCTATCGACAGGGCGACAGCTAACGGTACGGCCGTTTTTACCACCCCAGGGAGCAACGCAAACGCGGTGAAGGAACTGATGATCGCCATGCTCATTGCCGCCTCACGGAACTTATTTGCAGCTGCTGATTACGCGGCTCATAATAGCGGTGCCGATATTTCAAAACGGACTGAACACGATAAGACCAAGTTTAACGGTCAAGAACTGCTGGGAAAAACGTTAGCTGTGATCGGTGTTGGCCACGTTGGCTCATTGGTAGCCAATGCAGCCAGTCAGCTTGGGATGAAAGTCATCGCCTACGATCCTTATCTATCATCAGATGCCGCATGGCGAATTTCTACTGATATCCACCGAGCCAAAACGTTGACTACCGCTCTCAAAAATGCCGATTATGTCACGATCCATGTACCGAAAAATGATGAAACAACCGGGATGATCGGTGCTAAAGAATTTGCAGCAATGAAGGATGGCGTCACCGTGTTCAACTTCGCTCGTGGCGGTATCGTGAATAATACTGAAATGCTAAAGGCACTGGATAGCGGTCACGCAAAGGGTTATTTTACTGATTTTGGCAGCGATGAGATTTTAAACCGTAAGGATGTTGTAGTCACTCCCCATATCGGTGGCTCTACCGGCGAAGCAGAAACCAACGGTGCTGTCCAAGGTGCTGAAATAATTATGCATTTTCTGGAAACCGGTAACGTGCAAAACAGTGTTAACTTGCCTAATTTGCAAGTACCATTTGGGACACCATATCGGATCACGGTCATGCACCAAAACATCCCTAACATGGTCGGCCAGATTGCCACGATTTTAGCAAATGCTGACATTAACATTGAAAATATGAGTAACGCTGCTAAGGACAAAGTAGCTTATACAATCATTGACGTGAACCATCTACAAAAACAAGATGCCGTGATCATTGATCAATTGAATGCGATCGATGCTGTTTATCGCGTAAGATTAATCAGAAAGTGATTGTATCAGCCATAACAAAAGGAACAAGGTTGTGCCATAAGTCTCTATTGGTAAGTATTTCAATTAACTTGTTAACTAAAATTCGTTAGGATCACACTTTGGTTCATCACTTCAATGTAGTCTAATCGTGCGCCAAAGCTCAGATTCCGGCCATTTAACGCAGAACAAGCCTACCCCGACAAAGTTCGCCGGAATAGGCTTGTTCTGCGTTAAATTCTGGAATCTACCGAGTTTTGTCACACACTCGTCTCTTTTTAGTATGGAACCAAACAGGTGATCAACGTCCCTACGCGTCAATCACCTGTTTAAAAATGTTCGAACTTTACTGTTGTTGGGGAACGCGAAGCAAAGTCATACTTGTTGCAAGAACTATCATAATCGAAACACCTAAACGCGAATCAATTATGTTAGGTTGGAACGTTTACCACTAATGTTTAAATGATTCGTCATCACCAAACACTTCTATCTACGCTGCAGCTTATCGTCACGCCCCCACGTCGCGATAAGTACAACTTCATTACTGATTGGTACCACTTGAATAAATGAAGGATCCAGCAGTCATGTTGAAATCAATATTCTCTCCAATATCAATCTCGGCTGTGAATTGATCGCTCCCAAGCGATTCATTTATTAACACGTCATACCGATTCACTGTAATGATTACCCTTGTATTAAATCCCCTAGCTAATTTCTAGGTCGTTAGCCATGCAGAAACGTTAAGCAAGAGCTCCTTTAATACAAGACTAATTATGGCTTGAAATCCCCGTAAATTCAACACTTGGCGTCTCCCACTTTTTTTAAATTTTTTAAAAAAAGTGGGGAAACGGATTAGGCAGAAAACCAGATTATTTCGCGCAAATATACTATAATAAGTTATAATTTAGGGTGGAATAATAATCGAGCTTGAATGATTGGAATGGCTGCCATGGATTATACTTTTTTATTATCGAAGAATGATAATATTTGCTTCGATATTTTATCTCGTTTCACCCAACAGACTGATCAGACTTTGAACAAAGAAGAGCTGGCTCAGTCACTTTCATTAACTAATTATCAGCTGAATAAGTATTTCGAAACAATGAACGCTGATTTAGCCGTTGTTTCGGAAGGTTCGCCCAGTTACTTAGATGAACCCAATAAGGGGATGTGGCAATCCTTTGGACTAACTTCTTACATTCTGCAGAAAGTCACGTTGCTCTACTTAAATCGAGCACCGCTTTTTACAGCCTTGGAATACGAGTTTTTTTACAATCACTTGTATACTAAAAAGGAATATGTTGCCAACAACTACATGAGTAGTTCCGTATTCTACCGCTCATTGGATTCACTTGAAGCTGTTTTGGAAAAACACCATTTTTTCCAAGCCAGCAGTCTGTATGCCGGTAAAGAATTTACTGTTCGCTTGCACCTATTCCAACTTTATTACACCTTATATAACGGTGTCTCAGAACCCTTTGAACCGCTCAATCCGTTGATTGACGACATGGTGTCAGCTATTCAAGCCGAGCTGCCTCATACCTTAAGCCCGACACAGGAAACCAAGTTATCGACCTTCTTACGAATCTGGTTGTTACGGATGCTTAATGCCAACTCTATTGGCACTGATCAGCAACTTCAGGTAAAAGCTTCCGCATCAAAAGACGCCATGATGAAAAAACTTCAGGTACTGCTTTCCGACCAATTGGAACTGACTGAAGAAGAATTCAACTACCTTTACAGTTTTCTCATTGCGCAGGGCTACTTGGGATTTGAGAGCATGCGAGAACTTGCGGCTGATATTCCAGCTGTTGATGAACTAACCAAGCAGTTTATGGCAGAAATGCAAGCTAATAACGTTTTACTGACGACCCATTTAATCGACGATAATCGGTTAGAAGACAGTTTACTCAGTATTCATTTTCAATTCACAACGTTCTACATTGAGCCCACCACTTTTATTAATCCAGAACAAGTTCAGTTCTTTGCAGAACTTTATCCTTCATTTGACGTTGTGGTTTCACATAACATTACCAAATTGCAACGGCGGGAGGACTTACATCTCACGCAAAAAATGGCTGTTAACTTATACTTCAGCTACATGTTCGCATTGATCAATGCCATTCCAACCGAATTAATGCGAGACAAGGTTCACATTTGCGTTGACTTTTCTCAAGGGACTCTTTATACCAATTATGTTATTCAATCACTTAGCGCTTTTAATCACGCCCACATCATTATCGATACGCAGCTAGCAGACGACACCGACATCTACATTTCCGATTTTCACTCAAAGAAAGTCACACAGACGCAGGTAGTCTGGCAGGATCCGCCAACCCCCGTTGACTGGTCTAACCTAGCAGATTTAATTTTAGACGTTAAGCGCAAAAAATTACCAGAATTATTTCCAAGTCAGGATTCAAACAACGAATAGAAAGGAAGTGGCGTTCATGAGACTTAGCAGATCAGCAAGAAATAAATGGTTAGCAACGTGCCTATTTTCAGCAACTATTTTAACTGGTTTTCAGCTACAGCAGATGACTGTCCAGGCAACAGAAACGCAGAATGCAGCCTCTGTTGCGTCTGTAACTCCAGGTTCTTCTAGCGTAGCAACCCTTAAATCATCTACTAGTGTGCCAGCCACTTCCCCTGATCCTCAATCAGCCCCAGCAACCACCACAGCGGTTAACGATTCAACGCAACCCAGTGCGCCAAGTACTGAAACAACGGCTCCGACTGCTGCACAAGAACAGCTATCGCAGAACAGTGGCGAAAGCACGGACAATACTGATCAAGTTGGTCATTTAGTGGTCAACGCTTTTAATCGTGTCACCAACACCCCAATTAACAACGGTGCTTTTTCAAGTGAACTCCAGGGTGCTGCTGGCTCACCCATTAAGGACAAGTCTGCGTTAGTTAAAAACATTCCCGGTTATTCATTTGCTGGTAACGTCGATTCAGCCATTCCGGATAACTATCCTAAGGACACTCGGATCGCTAACTTATACTACAAGCCGCTTTCACCAATTGTCGTCCGGTACGTTGATGTGACTGATCCTGCCAAAATACTTTGGACCTACTCGTTACCAACTAACTATGCAACCAAGGGACAGCTTTACACGACTGATACCAATTTGATCTCCTTTGCTGGCTACACCATCGATCATGTTAGTGGCGATACAACTGGGATTATTACGCAGACAGCACAATCAAGTTCTGTACCCAATACTCAGGTTGTAACTTACTATTACAGACCAGAACCTGGACAAACCAGCACGCTGGATACGAGCAACTGGGTTGTGACGTCAAAAACAGCGCCAATTGGCCAGACCGGCAAATACAGTTTCAGTATCTTTGTTCAACGTGATCAGTTACCTGCAATGAAATTAGGCGGTTACGGCGAACAGTCCTTTGGAACGGGTCAGGGCAAGCCTAACTCCGGTCAATCTAATACAACGGGTACCGGCACTGATATCAACAATACCAGCACGGCTCCTTCTACGACAGCCGTTATCGCACCAAGTCCTGTAGCAATGCCAACAGCAACCGTGAACATTGTCACGGAAACTGGCAGCTTACTGAGTCAGCTGACGATTAGCGGCCCGCTTGGGATCAGCCTTCGTCCCCAAATTCAGCAAACGCTCAATCAGTTGCGACGAAACGGTTTCGCTATTTTAAGCAATGACGTGAAGGGTAACAGTCAACTGAATGACAATCATCTGACATTAAACGTTAAGGTTAGTCAACCAGTTCGACAGTCTAACCCCTTTAATCGTCGTACGATGCCTGTCGTTGCCCAACTTGGGGCTGCTTCTCTGCCCGTTCGTCAGGCAGCAAACAGCACCACCGATAGCACTGAAAATAGTCGCACCAACCAAGATTCTGAAAAAGCAGCGCAAACTAATCAGAATAACGGTCAAAACAGCCGGCAAAAAATTGGTCAGTCTTACACCACAGAAGCCACTTCAAAGGACTCGCAACGCAATAATCAAAGCCCACGTGAAGCGATCGCCAATATTGGTCAATCATTCCAGCACGGCGCATCAGATACTGGCAGTGGTGGCAATCAATTGACTGGCTTAGCGGCTTACTTCATCAGTTTATCGGGTAAAATTAATCTCGGAACAAAAGTATAGTTTAAAGCATCCATTTCTGAAATCGATGAGAAATGAATGCTTTTAGTGTTGCTTGCTTTAACTAACAGTATTATAAAAAATGACCAGTTGATTTTTTCAACTGGTCATTTTTTTACTTAGATAAATTTACTGACTCACCGTCACTCTTTGAACTAGCTCTTCACTCAGATGATCATCAATTGCTTTTTCACGCGCCGCAACCGCATCTTCAAAAGTAACGAAGCTATGATTCAAAACATACTGTCCGCGAACCATCAAGCGGGCAATCCAACGTTTTGAACGCTTATCAAAGGAAACACCGGCTACGCCTGATTTATTAGTCTTACGCTTCTTCATAATCGAAACGAGACTCGTCCCATCAACTTGCTGAAGGTTGCTGACGTTACCGCAATTAGCGATTAACCGGGTGTTAGTTCTCATGGCTTCACGGCCGCGTTCACGGCGCAGGCAGCCACAGCTTCTTGTACTTCCCTTCCGTAACAGATAACCGTCAGCAACAATTTCACCGCCGCAATCACAACGGCAATTCCATAGTGCATTCCCGTTTTTTCCTCTTCCTGCAAAACCAAGAACAGTCAAACGGCCAAAACGTTGATTAGTTAAATCGATTCTTTTCATTTTTATCCCTCACTTATCTTTGGACTGTTGTTGATTCAGTCAGTTTCTCTTCTGATTTTTCGTTTTGCGTGTGAAGATGGCGGGCGCACAGATGGTCCCACTCAACTAATCCTAATAGACAAATTAATAATCCGGTACCGATAAAGACCGCCTCGGTTAGATCTTGACGATCGATTTTTATAACCCCTTGGTTAGTAGCGGCGTACGCTAATTTAGGTAATTGATTAATCCCATAAACTACTGCAGCCACTAAACTCCCCCAGAAATAGTTGCTTTTGCTTAAAACACGTCGTTTTGCCATCCTACTCGGCCCCCTCCTGATTAAGATTGTTTCTAATATTAATAGTACGCTGAAAGCGCTTGATTTCAATGTTTTTCGGCCGTTTTGGTTTACCAGTTTTTTCCAAAAATTTAAAAAAATTGGAGAAACTTCTTTCGTTACTCTTAGCGAGTAACATGACAGCTAATGATCCATGTGACGAGATAAAATTTATTCTGAATTGCACGTAAAAAAGGCCTATCCCAATGATTCGGAATAGACCTGATTAAGTCTGATATAATTAAACGCCCTCAATCGGCAAATTCTTTTGCAAAAATTCACCAATATCTTTAGTCAATTGACGGCCCTGCGGACTATAGGTCATCACGTGGGGTGCGTCAGGATAATGACGGAACGTTACTTCGGCAGTTGGTGCTAGATAACTGGCTAACCGTTGACCCATGTCGCGATCGATCAATTCATCCGCATCAGCTTGCGCCACGAATACCGGTTTCGTTAAGCCACTGATTCCATCGTGGATCGGCGCGGTATAGTCACCAATTCTCGCCAGCATTTTGCCAATATGCTGATTCAAGAACTGCATTTTAACCGCCACTTCATCGGCTGGCAGCGCCATTTTCTGATACCAATTCTGACACTCTTCTAAGAAGCGCTTTGCCACTCGACTGGTATCCACCGGAAAAAGCGGTGTATCAATTGTCCCACCGCACACGACCTCATCAAATTGAGTTAAGGCCTTCAACGCAAACAAACCACCAAGGGACTCGCCAAAAACAGCTATTTCACCGTGCCCATCGCTGATCAGCTGAGAAACAGCATTGCTGGTATCCTGCCACCAGTCTTCTGGCGAACCCGTTTTAAAAATTTGCTGTGGATCTGCCGTGCCATGGCCCGTAAACACAGGCCCTAAAACCGTATAGCCTATTTTCTGAAGGCCGCGTCCCATCACCCGAACATCATTGGGCGTACCGGAAAACGTATGCAGTAATAATACGGCTGGTTTACCTGCCTCAAAATAAAATGCCTGTGGCAGCGTCATTGTGACCACCATCCTTTTCCATCTTTTGGTGAATATTTTACACTAATCATGAACAAAAAACGCCCTTTCTGCACTAGCAAGGGCGTTTTGTAATCATTTAAATTATTCGGTGACCTGATGGCGGGATGTGCCACCCTTCACGATGGTCAAGACATCATCCAAAGCAATTTCCACCATGTTGGCTACCGCAGCATCAGTGTAGAAACCAACGTGCGGACTGACACTAACATTTGGCATCGTCAGCAACTTCGCCAATGGCGGATTATCTAGTTGCTTATTAGACCAGTCTTGACTAAAGATTTGGCTATCGCCTTCAATCGTGTCAATGCCGGCGCCAGCAATGTCACCATTCTCTAAAGCAGCCACTAAATCATCGGCCACCACAACCGGCCCCCGGGACGCGTTGATAAAGAACGCAGAGGGTTTCATCATGTCAAAGACGTGTTTATCGATCATGTGATGGGTCTCAGCCGTTAAGGGTGTATGCATGGTCACAATATCAGCCGTTTTATAGACGGTTTCGTGGTCGGTATACGTTAAGGTGTCACCTAATTCCGGCCGGTGAATCGGGTCGGCAGCAATCACAGTTGCGCCAAGTGCTTTAAATATCCGGGCAACAGCACTGCCAATTTTACCCGCGCCAATAATACCAATTGTGAGGTTATGAATTTCGTTAGCTTCCAAGCCATCCCACGTGAAGTCATGGTGAGCTTCACGTGCTTGGGCGATGCCTAAATGACGAACTAATCTCATCACGTGAGCAAGCACCAATTCACTAACGGACCGAGGTGAATATGCCGGCACATTCGTGACAACGAGCTGGTTTTCTGCAGCTAACTTCAAATCAACAATTTCATAGCCAGTGATTCGTAACGTCAGCTGTTTAATTCCAAATTCATGCAGCCGCTGATAGATCTTAGGCGAGTCTACCGGGATATGTTGCTGAATAACAATACCGTCATATCCTTTAGCCAACTCAACCGTTTCTTCTGTCAGCGGAACATCATTAGTGTCCACCTGAACATCTGGATGAGCCTTCATCCAATCTTTAACAGCAACTAATTCATCTTCACGAGCGTGATATAACAAAAATTTCACTGTGTTTTCCTCTTTTCCCCATTTGTTTCTTTTTAATGCTGATCCACGTATTTTTGAATCCGTTCAACCGCTTTCTTTAAATCATCTGTGCTGGCAGCGTAACTGATTCGAACATACCCTTCTCCACCAGGGCCAAATGATGCTCCAGGAATGACGGCCACTTTAGCTTCCTTAGCTAAGTCGTAGCAAAAAGCAACACTGTCTTGATTGAGGTTAGCTGGAATTTTGGCAAAAATGTAGAAGGCCCCTTTAGGGTTGGCACATTCAAAACCGGCTGCTTTCAAGCCTGCCAATAATAAATCACGGCGTTGCTGGTAAATCTTACGCATCGCAACCCCGTCATCAGGACCGTTTTTGAAGGCTTCTTCAGCTGCTGCTTGTGCGTTAGCCGTAGCTGATGTAATGGCAAACTGATGAACTTTACCAATTTCTGAAATAACATCAACGGGCCCGCACACAAGGCCAATTCGCCAGCCAGTCATCGCGTGAGATTTTGACACACCATTTAACAAAACGGTCTGTTCTGGCAGCAGTTCACCCATGGAAACATGCCGTTCACCGTAAGTGAGTTCTGAATAAATTTCATCGCTCAAAACAAAAATATCGTACTGCTTCAAAACGTCGGCCAAGGCCTGTAATTCTGCCCGATTATAAGTCACACCAGTTGGGTTCGAAGGGAAATTAAGGACAACGGCTTTGACCGTATCCTTATTAGCTTCAATCGTCGCCCGTAATTTTTCTGGTGAAAGAATAAACCCGTTATCTGAGGTATCAAGGAAAATTGGCTTTGCGCCGTTCAGAATGGCAACCGGAATGTATTGTGGAAAAATTGGCGTTGGAATAATCACCGTGTCGCCAGGATTAAGCATGGCAGTCAACGATGAAAAGATCCCTTCTGTTGCGCCCGTTGTCACTAGGATTTGCGTTTCTGGATCATAGTTCACGTTGTATTTTTCATTTAAAAACTTTGAAGCAGCTTGGCGAAGGCCTTCAGTCCCCCGGGAATTAGTGTAGTGACTCTCGTTATTTTCAATGCTTCGAATTGCCGCCTGTTTAACGTGGTCAGGCGTATTAAAATCAGGTTCACCAATGGTTAATTTCACCATGTCTGGTACTTTAGAAATTTCCTGGTTAAATTTTAAAATAGATGATGGCTGGATCTGTTTTAACTCGTGTTTCATGTTTTCTGACAATCGACTCATAATCACACACTCCTTATAATATAAAAGACCCATACAGCCGTTTGACTGTACAGGTCTTAAAGTCTCACCCCACACAGTCAAGCTTTGATCTGCGTGGTCGTTTGCATTCAATCACAAAATGCTCCTGGCTCTTCACAGATCAATACTGGAAAAACCAAAAGTAATATCGGCTATTCGATTGAGATACTTTAATTAATGACATAATCATTGTCCTCTCAGAATAAACGCTATTTTTATCATAACATTCTAATGTCATAAATCAAGGTGCGCATTTAGAATAGAGCACCTTAACCGCTGTACAAGAAAAGGTCACCGCCCACTGGACGGTGACCTCAAACACTTATCATTTACTGAACTTGAACATAACTCTGGTTAGCTGTGATGTAACTGCCATCGCTCAATTGAATGCGGTAGGTACCGCCGTTTGAACGTGCAATTGCCTTTGCAGTCACAATCGTATTGTACTTCAGGCTACCCTTTTTACCGCTTAAATTAGCGGTCTGGTATTTGCCAATATTACGAGTGATCCGTAACTTTTGGCCGTTTTTAACACTGGTAAAGTAGCTGTCTTTTGGTGTGTTAGTGTACCACTTCGTCACCGTTGAATTATCCACTGTCCGGCTTAAATCAACTCGGCCGCTGATTCCTGAAACTGAGCCAGAACTCGTATATTGCCAAAGGTCAGTTGGGACGTTAGGCTTTTGTGAGTAGTTGGCGATCCATGATCCATTAAACTTAGATGAATTAATTTTATACAGGCTGACATAACTTTGGTATGAGTAATAAACCAGAGGCTTTTTAGTCAGGCTCCGCATTGTGTTATACCAAGCATTAACGTAGGTCTGTTCGTGGCCCTTGGCGCCTGATACCCGGTGTTCGTTATCCAAAGCGTAAAATCTAGCATTCTTATTGGACAGTGCGTAGAATTGACGGGCATCATTTACCGCATCAGTCGTGCTGTTAAATTCGGTATAGTCGTATTGACCAAATGGTGTGCCATACTTGTGTGCACCGTTCGCGTTCACATCACGCTTGGTATCAATACGGTAATCTGAGTCGCCAGGGTTACCGTGCTTAACCCGAATAATCGTCATCCGCAGATCTTTAGATGCCTTCGACCAGTTAATATTCCCCTGATATTGTGAAACATCAGCAATCTTGGTCTTAGCAGCAAAGGCTGTTGTTCCAATCGTCAATGCACTAACAAGTGCCAATGAACCGGCAATAATTTGTTTCATCATTTGATTAGTTTTCATGTAAATCCCCTTAGTCTTGTTTTTTTAATTACATCTAGTGTAACGCATCAATGAAACAGAGTGAAAACATGTGAATTACAGTTCTTTTACTGTTGTGTGACAAGGTGTGAAAGCAAGCGGTTAGAGACTGAAGCTTAAGGGACTTGAAATAAAAATCCCGGGCTTGGATTTATATTTTAAGTGGCTTATGCACAAGTCTCTGCTTGCTGTAACCTGATTAAGACAAGGTGTGGAGGCAAGCGATTAGAGACGTTTCCAAGCCAATATCATTGTGCCCAATTTAATAATCTGTCATAATACGTTCAAAATCAAGTATTCAACGGGAGAACGACTTATGAGAAAGACTGATTTAATTGGCTTACACCATGTCACAGCCATTACCTCCAGTGCACCTAAAATGTTTCATTTTATGACTGAAGTTTTAGGCCTGCATTTAATCAAAAAGACAGTTAACCAAGATGATGTCACCACTTATCACCTCTACTTTACTGACGACATGGGGACAGCTGGTACCGACCTCACTTTCTTCGATTTTCCCGGCATCGGTAAGGGCCGCTATGGCAAAAATAGTATTTCTCGAATTGGCTTTCGAGTCCCCACTGATGCTTCACTAGACTATTGGGCAAAACGATTTGATGATTACGGTATCAATACTGATCCTATTCAGGAACAATTCGGTGCCAAAACACTTCCTTTTTACGATTTTGATGATCAACGCTATCAGTTAGTTTCGGATGAGCACAACGCTGGCCTGTCTGGTGGGACGCCCTATCGCCACAGTCCCATCCCCAGCGAGGTTGCAATTAGGGGACTCGGTCCAACAACGATCACCCTCTCAGAGCCCGAGAACCTGGGCACGATTTTAACAACTATTATGGGCTTCGCTAAACGCGAAAAAGAGGGCTCACAGACCCTTTACGAACTTCATGACGGTGGTCACGGTGCACAAGTGATTATCGCAATCAGTGCAGCTCTCCCTGACAGTATTCAAGGTTATGGTTCCGTTCACCACCTGGCTTTTAGAACGCCGGATACCGAGACGTTGAACTACTGGATCCAACGCATTCAGCTGGCTGGGTTCCATGATTCTGACTTTGTTGAGCGCTTCTACTTTCAGTCCGAATACTTTCGTGCGGCCCCAGGAGTCCTATTTGAAATTGCTACTGATGGTCCCGGCTTCTTAGTCGATGAAACCTATGAAGAAGCCGGCGTTCACCTCGAACTGCCACCCTTTTTAGAAGATCAGCGAGCTATGATTGAAGCAAACTTAACACCCTTTAACTCTGAGGAGGCTACCCATGACAACTGATATTCACAGCGCCTTCTTCCCCGGCAAGACTAACTTAGCCCCCATACTGATGCTTCACGGTACGGGTGGGGATGAAAGTGATTTACTCCCAATCGCCACTTTTCTATTTCCAGAACACCCTAAACTCGGCATCCGTGGCAGAATCAACGAAAACGGCAGTAACCGTTATTTCATTCGCCACAAAGACGGCACGTTTGATTTAGCTAATTTAGCACAGGAAACAACCTGGTTATTACACGCAATTGAGATAGAAACGGCCCGTTATCAGCTCGACGCCAGTCAACTGATCGTTCTGGGCTTCTCCAATGGTGCTAACATTGCAGCCTACGCTTGGTTAAATCAGCCAACGTCATTTAAAACCGCCGTTTTATTACATCCGATGATGATCACACCGCCTAAGCAGGCAGTTAATCTAGAACACCATCGGGCGTTTGCAACCTATGGCGATTTGGACCCAATTGTTGCCGAAGACAATTTCGATCAATTGACCCAGCAGCTCACCGATGCTCACGCCGATATTAAAATTTTCAAGCATCATCAGTCCCACCACCTCTCACAAGCGGAATTAATGGCGGCTCAATCTTGGATCAAAACGTTATGAGCATGTAGCAAAACTTAGCCACATCATGAGTGTATTAAAAATAAGGCCTGTTCCGGCAAATTTGTCGGAACAGGCCTTGTCTACTTTAAAAACTCACTTCAACCTTCATTCTCCATCAGCTGCTGTACGCCACGCGCCATTGCGAGTTCTTCATTTGTTGGAATAAGCAGCACTTTCGCACGACTATCAGTGGCTTCCAAAGAACCCGTATTACCTGCCACATTCAAAGTGGCATCGATCTTAATGCCTAAAATACTTAGCCCATCGATAATGGCTTGGCGAATTTCCGGATCTTTTTCACCGATACCGCCAGCAAATACCAGTGCATCCGCGCCACCAATTTCCGTATAATAGCCACCAACTAGCTTAACCACTTGGGTAACAAACATATCTAAGGCCAATTTTGCCCGGGAATTTTTCTTGGCTGCTTCGTGCAGATCCCGCATATCCGAGGACACGCCTGAAACGCCGAGCAGACCCGAGGACGCATTCAATTCTTGGATGACGACTTCCGGTGTTTCTAAGTCTAAACGTTTCATGAGGTATGGTACTAAAGTCGGATCCACGTCACCGCTCCGAGTCCCCATCATTACACCCGTAACAGGGGTCAATCCCATCGACGTATCAAATGGCTTGCCATCCTTTACAGCAGTGATTGAAGCCCCACTACCTAAGTGCATGGTAATCAAATTCAGTTCACTGAGTGGTTTATCCAGCATTTCAGCAGCTTGTTGCGCTAAAAATTGGTGGGAAATGCCATGTTCGCCATACCGTCGAATTTGATATTTTTTAGTCCATTCATAAGGGATGCCGTAAATCGCCGTTTTCTCTGGTAATCCGTGAAAATAGGCACTGTCAAATACCGCATATTGCGGCACACCAGATAGCCGTTGTGCCAATAGCTCAATACACTTCACTTCCAGCGGATTATGCAGAGGTGCCAGTTCGCTCAATTCTTTTAATTGATTAATCCGACTGGGAATCAATTTAACTGGGCCCTTAAAAAGGGTGCCGCCTGCAACCACCCGGTGACCAACCGCTTCAACTTCATCTAAAGTCTCAACACCACCCACTGTGATCAAGCGTTTAAGTACCCGGTCGATAGCTGTGATTTCATCAAGTGTCTCAACAACTTCTTTCGTTTTCTTGCCGCCAACTTCAACCTTTACAATCGTGCCCGGTAAATTAAGTCGCTCCACCTGACCCGAGGCAATAACGTGTTCAGCCGGCATTTTTACCAACTGCCACTTCAGAGAGGAACTTCCAGCATTGATCAACAGTATTTTAGTCATAGGTCAACACCTCCGTTTACCCTTATTTTACAGGATAAAACGGCCATTTAAGCCAATTTCATAGAAAGGTCATACACCTTTCGAAAAAAGCGCATATTCATTGAGCAAACAAAACTTATCATATACAATATAATCACTTGCAATACAAGTGACTGCAAGTAATAGGGATTATTTTAGGGGGGGCATTATCTTTGAAACGAGAACCTTTTTTTGCTATGGTCATCGCTTTGGTAACCGCTATCGTGCTGCCGCTTTCAGCACAGGGAACGACAGCCCATGCCGCGACACTCACGCCTAGTTCAGCCAGCTTAAACCAAAGCAAGACCTTTTATCGGTACAATGCAAGGGCGCTGGCCAGCCGCTATGGCTTAAACTATGCCTCGCAAACGGCCTTAACCCGGCAGGAAACTACTAAGGTTTATGTTGCCAGCAACGATTCGCAAATTAAAAAAAGTACGCAGTTAGCAATGGCCTATTGGAATCAGAAACTAGGCCGTAAGGTGTTTATTAATGGTACTAAGAGCAGTCATACGCTAACTATCGGCATGACCGGAAAAAATACATCTGCGGATGCTTGGTGGAAACCAGCTCAGCACCAAATCTCATTAGAACAAGCCGATTATAACCAGCAGCTCTATTCGATCAGAAACAAAATGATCAATCAAAACACTTTGGCAGCCGTCACTAGTGCTAACCATCGGATTCAAGCCTACGGACATAGGATTGCTAACCGCGCCAATTTTGCACGTCAGTACAACGCCTATCGTGCTACCCAAATTAATCAGGCTCAAAAACAGATTAATTCAGTTAAGCACGCTATCGTAGCTCAGCACATCGATACTAAGGCACGCACTTTTAAATACGCGAATATCATCGCGCACGAAATGGGCCATTCTCTGGGACTGCAACACTCCGCAAACGCCCATGATGCAATGGCTGCTAACAGTTCGACACCCAACATCTATAATTACAGTAAGGTGAAAGCAAGTAAGAACGGGTTTAACACCCTAGATAAAACCGACATTAATCGTGCCAAGTTAGCGTTAAAGGTCCACGATGCCTTGAACTAATTTTAAAGTCAAAAGAACCCTGAAAAACTATCTAAGGTAGTCTTTCAGGGTTCATCTTTTCATCTTCATGACAATTTCTTTGCGATTTCAAAATCTATTGAATTTGAGCATTCCCTCATGTTAATATAATAGATGACAAATCAAGCGTACATATCACCAAGTCCCTATTATTCACTTTTGGTGAATGCACATAGAGCCATTATTCAAGCTGGTCGCTTTAGCGGCCAGCTTTTTTATTGGCTTTAACCTCAAATTAGAACACTTCTTTATCAGTGTAGTGCTGAGGCAGGTTATTAAAGTCATACGACTTCAAAGCCTGAATTGCTTCTTTGCCATTAAAGAAGGCAGTATAAGATTGTGCCAGCATCAAATTGATCTTTTTATTTTCATCATACTGGACGAGAACAACCGGAACACCAGCCTGCCATGCTGCACCAATTTCAAAAATGGTACCAGAGTCTGGTTCATTCTCCTTAGTTTCTTCGAATTGATAATCTAAGATAGCCACGACGGCATTCGCTTTACGAACCTGTCGGACGTCACTATTAAATGTCGCAACTTGCCACTTAAAAGAACCAAACTCCAAATCATCATGCTGATGTTCAGAAGGGATAAAAATACCGTTTTCCGCAACAGTAGGATTGGCGCGTAATAAATTGACAACTTCATTGACCCGCGCATTTTGACCATCACTAAAGAATGGCGCTGCTAAGTAAATATTATTCATGACAAGTCATACTCCTTTATTATATTATCCATAAGGATACCATATAACCGCATCAATAATCATTAAAAAGCGGTGGGTTTTACCTCGTGTAGGAACTAACCGCCTGATTCTTTTCAAAAGAGGCTGCAACAACCTTCCAGTTATTGCAGCCCCTTATTTCGCACACGACGGCAAAATCGTATGCCAACAAGTGTTTAGCAAACTTATAGTAGCGGATTTCGCCACCGCTTTCAACTAGAATTTAATGAGATTTACTCGCTTTATCCTTTAGTAGCCACCGTTTAACAGTGGTTTACATTCTCTGCCAGAGATTAGCCCTCACTAAAACGACTGATCAGTCTTCAACTTTGTGTTTGAGTGCCGTATTATTCAGTAATACATTCAGTATAACCGCCGCAAAACTTCCCACGACCATGCCATTACTCAAAATAGTTTGTACTTCAGCTGGTAAGAACTGGAACAGTGCTGGCTGAGTCGTGACACCTAAGCCTAACCCAACTGACACGGCAATAATCAGTAAGTTGCGATTATTGAACTCAACTTTCATTAACATTTTTACCCCTTGAGCCCCGACCATGCCAAACATGATCAACATCGCGCCACCCAATACAGAAGCAGGAATTAAGGTTGCGATTGCGCCAAACTTAGGAATCAAACCCAAGAAAATTAACAGGAAAGCTGAATAATAAACTGGCCGTAGCGTTTTGATACCAGATAACTGAACGATACCAACGTTTTGTGAGAAAGTAGAATAGGGGAACGTATTAAAGATCCCACCAAGAATTGCGGCTAATCCTTCGGAACGGTACCCATGCTTCAAATCCTTCGTATCCAAATCACGGCCCGTAATCTCAGCCAGTGCAAAGTACACCCCCGTTGATTCGATCATACAAGTAACGGCAGCCAAAATCATGGTTGCAATGGATGACCATTCAAAGTGCGGTACCCCAAAGTAAAAGGGTTGGGGCAGTTGCAGCCAATGGGCAGCACTCACTGGTGCAAACCCAACCTTACCTAAGGCAATAGCAAGCAAAGTACCCACTAAAATCCCAATTAAAATGGCAATCTGTTTGATAAATCCTCTACCCCAAATGTTGATCACAATAATGACTAACGCTGTTATAAAACCTAGCGTCAGATTATATGGTGAGCCAAAATCCTTAGCCGTGGCGTTACCACCACCGAGATTTTGGAACGCCACAGGAATCAGCGTAAACCCGATCAACGTGATCAAAGAACCCGTTACTACCGGCGGAAAGAAGCGTCTTAAACCGGCAAACGGCCCAGCAATCAATATAATAAAGACGCCCGCCGCAATAATGCCACCGTACATATAAGTCCAGCCAAAATGATTACCGATACTTTGGAGAGGGGCAACGTATTCAACCGCACATCCCAGCACCACCGGCAAGCCGATCCCAGTTAACGGTGTTCGCTTTAGCTGCAGCAAAGTGGCAATGCCACACATAAAGATATCCATTGAAACCAAATAAGTCATTTGAGCGGCACTGAAATGAAGTGCCCCGCCAACCAGTAATGGGACTAAAATATCGCCCGAGTACATCGCCAACAAATGCTGAAAGCCTAAAATCAAGTTCTTTAAAACAGAACGATTATTATTAATAGTTTCCAAATTCACGACCCCTTATTCGGTTTTGTCTGCTTTTCATCTTTATATTATCATCTAATTGGTCGTTATTCAAACTAATTGAGAACGATTCTACTAAATAATACAAGATAGTTCGTCCTAACTAATGTTCAAGTTGATCAAGGCGCTCATAAACTGCAACTAATTCGCGACCCAGTTCAATTGTCGTCATGGCCATGCTCAAGTGGTCCTGAGCGTGGACCATGAGTAACGTTAGTCCCGCATCAGAGTTAACGTGAGTCCTAATGTAGTCGCTTTGGGCCTGATGTCCTTCGCCTAACCTTTTTTCTGCCTCATCAAATTTGATTCGGGCTGCTTGGATCTGTCCCTTCTTTGCCAACGTAATCCCCTCAAAAGACAATTTTTTGACGTCTCCAGCCGCCAAAATGAGTTGCATGGCAACGTGCTGTTCATCTTCAGTCATGATCTGCCCCCTTTTTAGGTTTTTTAATTCTTAAGGTAGTCTCATTTTATGATTGACGCAACGGTTTTTCGGCGAATTCTTTTTTTAAACAAACCAAAAAGGGATTTTAACCCGGCCGGCACCGGATTAAAATCCCCCCTAAATCACGACTATAAGTGTTTGGCAACAAATTCTTCAATCGGTAACCGGAAATCCGCGTAGTTGGCTTCGAGTTCTTCACGGGGCCAATTCCACCACGCAATTTTTGCTAAATCAGTTTTAATTTCATCCGGGAAACGGTCTTTGATCTTCTTCCCGGGGATACCGCCAATAATGGTATATGGCTCAACGTCACGGGTAACCACCGCACCGGCACCGATCACCGCACCATCACCAACCGTGACACCAGCTTGAACCACCACATCATGGCCTAACCAAACGTCGTTACCAATCACCGTTTTTAATGCCTTGCGTTGCTCCAAGAAGGCCTTATCTGGCTCACCGAAACCGTAACCCGTCCCGTTATAAGCAAAAATATGCTGACTTGGGCGATTATATGGATGGTTGGTCGGCCCAATACGAACCATGGCAGCCATACTGATGAACTTCTTCAATTCACTATTTTGAATAAAACATAATTGACCGGTATACGTGTAATCATCTATAGTACTATTGTCGATGAAATTTTCACTGCCGATTTCAACGTACTGACCGAACCTGGTATCTTTAATCTGACCGCCTTCCCCAATCGTTGGCTGATCTTTGGAAAGTTTCACGTAATTAATATGCATCTGTCTCACTCCCGCTTTATAATAGTTGAGATTATTATACATAAAAATTGATTTTGGGGGAAAAATGATGTACCAAGTAAAAGCTATTGATGAATTTAGTGTAAATGAGTTTGCTGGAGATATTTTCCAGGTTAAAGATACCGATACCCCTGACGCCGTCCTTGTCCGCAGCTCCAAAGTTCCTGATGAGCTGATCACGCAGCACCTTTTGCTGGTGGCTAGGTCAGGAATCGGCACCAATACGATCAATATTGATGCCTGCACTCAAAATGGCACGGCTGTTTTCAACACGCCCGGCGCCAATGCTAACGCCGTTAAAGAACTAGTTCTCCAAGTCCTATTCACCACTGCTCGTCCGCTACAGGCAGCAATCAATCACACCGCGGGCTTAAAGGGCGATCACCTTCAACAGCAGGCAGAAGCCACCCGCTACCAATTCATTGGTCACGAACTCTACGGCAAAACAATTGGTATCATAGGTCTTGGTGCAATCGGTCAACGCCTAGCTGACAGCTGCTATCATTTAGGTATGCAAGTGGTTGGTTATAATCGTAGTCCTAAAAATTTGCAATTTGTTCAGCAACTGGAAACCATCGAAGACGTCCTGGCAGCCGCGGATTTCGTTGTTTTGCTACTACCTTTAACCGAAACCACCGAGGGGCTTATGAATGCCGACCGTTTCAAATCAATGCGTCACAACGCTGTCCTCTTGAATTTCGGCAGAGGTGAGCTGGTTGATAACGCAGCCGTTATCGACGCACTCAATCAGGGGCAATTTCAGCAATACATCACTGATTTCCCGACGACTGCATTACGGGAACAAGGACACGTCGTCATGCTGCCGCACCTAGGTGGTAACACCGTTGAAGCGCTATCTCAAAGTGCCAACCTCACGTTGCAAAATACGCGTGACTTCCTCGAAACAGGTGTGATTAGAGCCTCAGTTAATTTTCCCACGGCTGATTTACCGTTTAACAGTCCCCACCGACTAACCGTTTTCTTTAAATCGAGAAGTGCTTTTTGGAATGATATTGCAACCATCTTAAGTCGGCATCACGTTCCAGTTTTAGAAATGATCAGCAACATGCGGGGAGAACATGGGTACATGTTAGTCAATATTGATCTACTCAAGCCCCACTTAACCGCTGAAGATACCAACCGTTTAATTCAAGAGATCAGCAGCATTGATGGGGCAATCAGAGTTCGAATCTTAACCAATCCATCGGCACTCAGCACTCATTTAAATGCTTAAGAAAGCCTAAGCTTTAAGCGGTTAAATTGACCCAGCTCAGGGAAATCCGATAAACTACTAGGAAGAGAAACTTCTATTACGTTTTAAGGAGCGCAACTATGAATACTCAAACTATCATGACCCTCATTGATCAATACGGTTATCTGGCCATTATTTGTTTGATTGCGCTGGAAAATATTTTCCCACCCATTCCCTCCGAGGTGATTCTGACTTTTACCGGTTTTTTAACCCTCACCAGTAACCTCACCATTTGGGGAGCCATCATCGCCGCAACGTTTGGTTCACTCTTAGGTGCCATTCTCCTGTATGGTATTGGCCGGCTGATTTCCGTTGAACGCCTCAGTCGATTTGTGGCTACCCGAATAGGTCGGCTGCTGCATTTAAAACAAACGGATATTAAACGTGCCAGTACTTTTTTTAACCGTCGCGGCGGTCTGGCCATCTTTTACGGCCGTTTCGTTCCCGTGGTACGCAGCTTGATCTCTATTCCAGCCGGAATGGCAGAATACCCATTCTGGTCATTCGTCACCCTTTCGACTTTAGGTACCCTCATTTGGAACACGGTGTTAATTAACGCTGGCTGTCTGGCCGGTACTCATTGGAAAACTGTTATGGGCTGGTTCGAAGAGGCTTCAATGCTGATCCTGATTGTCAGCTTGTTCATCGTCGCCTTATTAATTGTTATCTATTACATTAAGAAGAAACGAATCGACTAAAAAAGCACATGACGTGATGTCATGTGCTTTTTGATATCGATAAAATTTAAACGATCTCCAAATGAAGCTGTTCATCTCGAACCCAATCAACAGCTGCGAGCAAGCGGTAAACCACAAGTGCGATAACTGCGGGTGCCAAAACGGCCATTACCATGTAGGCGATGAACATTGGCATACTGCTTGAAGCCAAGTTAATTGGTGCAATCAATGAATTCAACCCTAAACCACCAAGTGTGTAGGAAACTTTGAAGCCGAAGAAAACGGTTGCCAGCGGTGCACAAACCCCAGCGGCAACGAACGATGGAATTGCTAAGCGTGGGTTTTTCAACAGATTAGGAAATTGAACCTTAGGTGTGATGATTCCTTGCGCGATGTTAGCACCAATCTTGTTTTGACGCCATGAGATAGCTGTGAAACCAACGAATTGAGCGGTAGTCCCAACCAAAGCGGCACCAGCTGCTAATGGCGACAGCATAACAGCAACTGACAAAGCAGCTGAAGAAGCGGGTGTCATCAGGAACAGTGACCAAGCAAGCGAAACACAAACGGAACCAACAACTGGGTTAACTTGCATTGATTGGGCAATGAAAGCACTCATCCAGTTCAAAGCAGGCGTGGTAACACTGGCTAAGCCAAGGCCTGCGATTGAACCAACAAGTGTGGCAGCTAATGGCACCAGCATCATGTCCAGTGGTGTCTTACCGGTCAAATACTTACCAACTAATACGGCAACTAAACCGGCGGCAACGGCGCTGATTGGTTGACCAGTGGTGAAGATCCCTGATTGGGCTGCTTCAACCATCTTATTACCAGTAGCGGTTGCGGCGTGCATCGCAGTACCAGTAAAGTAGACGGCGTTGGCACCAACCGTTGAAGAAATCATGGCACTGAAGAGAACCAGCGTGTTCACTTTCATTTGAGATGCAATGGCGGCACCAAACGCTGGTGCCAGTAACCATTGAGCAATTGAGCCAACCTGAAATAGCGCTTGCCAATGAACGAAGTTAGCGATTGATTGGGTTAACAACCCAATCCCCAACATAACCAAAACGGCGTTTGAAACACCTGCCGAAACCTTATAGACGTAATCCATGACTGACATTTTCTCGTTGTCAGCTGTTGCTGCTTGTGTACTTTCCATATGTAAGACCTCTCTTTTTGCCTCTCATTATGAGAGCTATGTGATAAAATGAGAAAATGATTAAAATATCTATGCAGTTATTAAACCATTATCTGAAAATAATGTCAACACATTTTCACTCGAAATTTTAATTTAATTCTAATTTTCAGCTGAGGCCACAAAAAGGGAGTAACAGCATGGCAATCATCCTGTTACTCCCTTTTACATAGTTTAATAGACTCTTATTTTGCACTCTGGCGGTACTTAGTTGGTGAAATCCCGGTGTATTTTTTAAACGAAGTTGAAAAGTAATAGATATTTTGGAACCCCACGTTCAGTGCGATATCTTCCACCGAAGCATCCGTATTCAGCAACCACTGCGCAGCTTCTTCCATCCGATACTGCATTAAAAACTCAGCTGGCGATAAGCCAATCGTCTGACGCAGTACACGAACGATATAATTTGGCCGGGCATTAAACTGCTCGCTTAACGTTGCAGCCGTAATTTTCTTATTAAAATTCTTTTTAAGGAATTTCTGAATCGATAAGGACATCTGGGTTAATTCATTCTTAGCATTGTCTTGCGTTTGTAGGCATGCAAGCAACTTAATGAACAGTTCTTGAGCCTCAAAGAACTGTTTCGAATTACAGTTCAATTCCTTAGAAACTAACTGATCAACCATCGAATAGACCCGTTCCGGTTCCGTTACTGGCCGATGCTGCATCAAAAACAGCGTCTGTACCGGAACTGGCGGATGCAGCATTAAGGTTGTCATGGAATTTTTCGCCGGTGTTAACGAAGATTGAACGTGCCAGTCACCGGTAACATAAGCGTAGATCCAATCTAAGGTGACCGACTCATCATCAGCCCACCACTCGTATTTGTGGTAACCCGGTGTCATGATGAAGACTTCCCCATCGTTAACCTGCTGTTCCACACCATCTTGAACGATATTCAAGCGCCCTTGGCGTACGAAAGCGAACACAAAGTATTCCAAGTGAACTTGATTTATCTTACTACCATCAGGTTTAAGCTCGACCTGGCGACCTTCAATGAAAGTCGGTAATGGCAGACAAGACAGCGAAATATATGCAGTCTGTGCCATGTTCCCGTTCCTCCTAACAGTATCCGCTATCCTTCAAAAATATCCAATTATGATTGTTATAGATTTATAAAAAGGTCAGTTCAATTGTAACAATATCAGATACGATATAACAACAAAAAAGTACTACTAAATTGGTTATTTTACCAGACTTAGTCGCACTTTTTTATAATTTATTTTTGAACGAATTGCTGAATCAAATTCTGAACCCGCTGGTTATCCTCGGGTTTACCAATGGTAACCCGTAACCAATCGGGGCCTAATCCAGTCCGGACAAGATACCCATGACGAAGAAGTTCCGTACTTAGTTCTGCTGCACGCTTAACTTTAAAGAAGACAAAGTTTGCTTGCGACGGATAACTGACAAGTTTTAACCCTGTCAAAAAAGTTTGCCATTTTTGACGTTCTTTTGCCACCGCAGTGACGACACCCTGCACAAATTCTTGATCTGAATAGGCGGCACTGGCAGCAATTTCTGCGAAAGTACTTAAATTGTATGGCAATCGCACCGTCTGCAATATCTTAGCCAGTTGGGGTGCCACAACTGCGTAACCAACCCGAAAATTAGCCAGCCCATATGCCTTAGAAAAGGTGCGCAAAACAACCAAATTATCAAATTCAGACAACAGATCAACCACTGAAGCTGGTTTTTCTGACGTCACAAAATCAATGTAAGCTTCGTCTACCACAACGGTAACCGATCGCGGCACCTTAGTCATAAAGTCAGCAATGGCCTGATGGGTTACATAAGTGCCTGTCGGATTATTCGGATTGCATAACCAAATCATTGTCGTTGCCGGTGTTATGCTACCCAGCATTCCAGCTAGATCAGTGACACCTGAAGAGTCAACTGGGACGTTAACAAGCTTGGCGCCTTCAATTTTTGCGTGCAGGGCATATTCTGAAAAAGTGGGCTGGGTCAACACGACTTCGTCACCAGTCGAGATGAGGGTCCGAGATAATAATTGAATAATTTCATCTAACCCACCACCGAAAACTAACTTATTTGGCGCAACTTTTAATCCCGTAGCGATGGCCTGTCGCAACCCAGTGACTTCACTGTCTGGATAGCGGTTAGCATCCTTCACACCCCAATTTAAAATGGCCTGGGTCACTTTCGGTGAGGTCCCCCACTCATTCTCATTCGCTGACAACCGGACCAGGTGGGTTAAGCCCTGTTCCTTTTTGATGTCAGCCATTGTTTCTTCGGGGATATAGGGCTTCAAATTTGCAATCGACTTTTTAACCATTGGCAACCTCCTACAGCTCTTTAATGTCCCGGCGTTCCTTTGTTTTACTCATCAGGCCTTCACGCTCCGATAATTCCCGTTTGATTTGATCAACGCTGATCCCGCGATCAACCATCAAAACGAGGACGTGGTAGGCTAAATCGGCAACTTCATAAACGAATTCATCGTCGCTATCATTTTTAGCAGCTACAATCACTTCGGTTGATTCCTCGCCGACTTTCTTCAAAATTTTATCCAAACCTTTAGTAAACAGGTAGTCGGTGTATGACCCTTCCTTAGGGTTATTTTTCCGGTCTAAAATTAATTGATAAAGCGCATCTAAATCTTGCATATTATTGCCCTCCTGCTGAATTCAATTTAATATCACGGTAAAAGCAACTCGTTTGACCGGTATGGCAAGCCGGACCAGCTGGATTTACACGAACTAACAAGGTATCTTCATCACAATCGATTTGAATCGATACAATCGCTTGCGTGTTGCCACTGGTCGCCCCTTTGTGCCACAGTTCTTGCCGGCTGCGAGACCAAAACCAGGTCTGGTTACTCTCCAGGCTTAATTGATAGCTAGCCTCATTCATATAAGCCATCATCAACACTTGCTGGGTCTTATCGTCCACCACGATGGTCGGGACAAGCCCATCAGGATATTTTTCAAAATTAGGTTTCAACGTCATCGTACGGTCACTCCATCCTTCTTCAAAGCCTGTTTAACGGTCGGAATCGTAAATTCGCCAAAGTGGAAAACAGAGGCTGCTAACGCTGCATCAACATCCGTCTGCTTAAAGACAGCGTTAAAATCGCTCACTCGGCCACAGCCGCCTGAGGCAATGATGGGCACGTTCACCGCTGCTGTGAGAGTTTGATATAACGGAATATCAAAACCAGTTTTCGTACCATCCTTATCCATGCTGGTCACCATCAGTTCACCGGCGCCGGCTGAAACACCCTGTTTGGCCCATTCGATAACGTCCAAGTCCGTCGCTTCACGGCCACCATTGATGTAAACCCGATAACGCTTTTGGTCAGGATCCCATTTACTGTCGATGGCAAGCACCATGCACTGTGCACCAAATTTTTCAGCACCCTTTGAAATAAGTGATGGGTCACGGACCGCTGCGGAATTCAATGCCACTTTATCAGCTCCTGCTTTTAACAGCCGCTGCATATCATCAACGCTGTGAATGCCGCCACCGACTGTCAGGGGCATAAACACTTGGCCAGCCACCTTCTCGATCGTATCGACAATTGCTGGACGCTTTTCGTTGGTTGCCGTGATATCCAAGAAAACCAATTCATCGGCACCCTGCTTCTCATAAGCCGCTGCAATCGCCACCGGGTCACCGACGTCGGTTAAATGAACAAAGTTAACGCCCTTTTTTACCCGGCCGTGATCCACGTCCAAACACGGAATAATTCGTTTAGCCAGCATCCGCGGACACCTCCGCTAACGTATTCAATGTCAGGTCACCGGTGGCCATCGCACGCCCGACAATAGCTGATTTGATGCCAGCGTTGCCGAGGTTGTTTAAGTCGGTAACGGTGGTCACGCCACCAGAGGCAATCACTTGTGCGGTCGGAAAATTCTGTTGCAGTTTTGCTAACAATGCAACATTGGGGCCGCTCAACGTCCCGTCTTTGGTAATATCCGTGACGATAAAATTCACCACGCCAACAGCAATCATCGATGTCATCAAGGTACTCATAGAAACATCGCTTTTCTCCAGCCAGCCAGAAATCGCCACTTTGCCGTCTTTGCCATCAATCCCAACAACGATTTGGTCATTGCCAAATTGATCAACGGCTGCTTGCACAAGCTTGGGGTCCGTCAACGCAGCGGAACCGAGAATGACCCTTGAGACACCGCTGGTCAAGTAACCGTTGATCTGAGCTAACGTTCGGATACCACCGCCAACTTCAACTTTCAAAGCGGTTTCGGCACAAATCTGTTTAATCAGTTCCCGATTAACTGGCCGGCCGCTTTTAGCACCGTCTAAATCAACTAGGTGAAGTCGCTTCAACCCGGCGGCTTCAATTTGTTTTGCTTGCTGTAACGGATCTTGCGAAATCAGCGTGGTTTGCTCAAAGTCGCCCTGATACAGGCGGACACTTTGCTGATTTCGTAAATCAATTGCGGGAATAATTTCCATTAGATACCAACTCCTTAAACGCAGCCAGACCATTTAAACCGATTCGACCGCTCTTCTCTGGGTGAAATTGCATGCCGATCACGTTTTGATTACGCACGATACTAGGAATTTTGACGCCGTAGTCACTTTCGGCCAAGATGTATTGCGGCTGCGTTTTGACGTAGTAGGAATGAACGAAATACGTGGCTTCCTGGTCAAAACCATTAGCAATCGAATCTTTTTGCGTCACGATGTTCGAATCCCAGCCCATATGAGGCACCTTAACGCCGAGATCTTCGGGAATAGCAACCACTTCACCAGGAATCAACCCTAGTCCAGCCGTTTCGCCAAATTCAAAGCTGCGGTCAAACAGCAGCTGCATGCCTAGGCAGATACCTAAAATGGGGGTCCCCTTTTTGGCTGCCTGTTTAATGACTGGTATCAGTTCCCGTTCCTGCAGGGCTTCAACCGCCTTACCAAACGCACCGACCCCTGGCAGAATCAGCCCATCAGCTGCTGATATCACCGCCGGATCAGCGGATAGTGTGTTGGGAATTGCTAGAAAATCCATGGCTTTTTTGACGTTTCTGGTGTTACCCGTGTCGTAATCAATAATCGCAATCATTAAATCACTCCTTTAGTCGATGGCACCCCTTTGATTTCAGGATTAAGGGTCACGGCTGCTCGCAGCGCACGGCCTAATGCCTTAAATAACGTTTCAATTTTGTGGTGCGTGTTGCGGCCATATAACACTTCTGCGTGTAAATTCAATTCAGCGTTAAAGGCAAAGGCCTGGAAGAAATCCTCTGTGACTTCAGTATCGTAATCGCCGAGTTTAGGATTCGTCAGTTCCGCTTTAAAGACCAGGTAACTGCGACCTGATAAATCGATGACCACCCGGCTGAGTGTTTCATCTAAGGGAATCAGGGCTGAGCCAAACCGTTCGATGCCAACTTTATCACCTAACGCCTGCTTCAGGGCCATCCCTAAGGCAATCCCCACGTCTTCAGTCGTGTGGTGGGGATCAACGTTTAAATCACCGTTAGCCTTCACCACAAGTCCAAACCGGCCGTGACGGGCAAAGGCATCCAGCATGTGATCCAAGAAACCGATGCCAGTGTCGATTTTGATCGTCTCGTAATTGTCTAAATTCAACCTCAGTTCAATTTGTGTTTCGTTCGTATTGCGCTTAACCGTGGCTTCTCTCATCGTGTGCCTCCTAGTTAAACCGTGCTTCAACGGCACGTGCGTGGGCTTCAAGGCCCTCAACCCGAGCTAACGTCGTGATGGCCTTTTCTTCCTTCTTCAAAGCATCTCGCGAGTAAGTCACGAACTGAATTCGCTTAACAAAGTCCGAAACCCCCAGTGGTGAGAAGAACCGAGCAGTCCCGCCAGTTGGCAAAATGTGGTTAGGACCGGCAACGTAATCACCCACGGGTTCTGAGGCGTTAAAGCCTAAGAAGACGGAACCGGCATTCTTAATTTGGTTCAGGTACTGCATGGCGTCTTCCAATTCAATTTCCAAGTGTTCTGGGGCAATGGCATTCATGACGGTAAAGGCTTCATCCAGGTCGTCAACGACGGCAATGAACCCCTTATTCTTAACCGAAGCACTGGCAATTTCTTCACGTGGCAACGTCTTGACTTGACGGTCGATTTCATCACTGACCGCTTCAGCAAATTTCTCACTAGGCGTGACCATCATTGGCCGTGCTAACTTATCGTGTTCCGCTTGAGAAAGTAAGTCGGCTGCAACTTCCTTTGGGTTAGCTGAATCATCCGCAATCACCCCAATTTCTGATGGCCCGGCAATCATATCAATATCGACTTGGCCGAAGACCTGCTTCTTAGCCACGGCAACAAAAATGTTACCAGGACCGGTAATCTTATCCACACGAGGAATGCTTTCGGTACCATAAGCTAAGGCAGCAATGGCTTGTGCACCACCGACTTGATAAATTTCATCGATACCGGCAATCTTTGCGGCAGCTAAAACAGCTTGGCCGATACCGTCCTTTTGTGGCGGTGTGACCATGACAATTTTGCCCACACCAGCAAGCTTGGCAGGAATGACGTTCATCAGAATAGATGACGGGTACGCAGCAGTACCACCGGGAACGTAGAGACCAACGGCAGCTAGCGGCGTGATTTTTTCACCGCGGACAACGCCTTTTTGCTCAGCGTCCACAAAGCCGTTTTGAATTTCTTTTTGGTGATAGCTAACAATGTTATTTTTGGCTAAATTCAACGCGTCGATCAAGCCTTGATCTGCGTTCTCATAAGCAGCGTCAATGTCGGCTTGCGGCACTCGTAAATCATCTAATTCAACCTTATCGAACTTACGGCTGTATTCTTTCAGTGCTTGGTCACCATTCTTAATGACGTTGGCGATAATGCCAGAAACGGTCGCTTCAACTTTTGGCTGGTTAGCTTGCTGGTCCGTTTGACGGTCCACTTGTTCGAGCAATTGGTCTAAGGTTTGGTTTTTTAAAATTTTCATTATTCATTCACTCCTAAATTAAGTTTGGCTTTTTGTAGGTTTTCAACGAGGGTTCTAATTTCTGACTGATACTGTTTCAAGGCGAGGCGGTTGACCACCAGCTGAGTGCTGACCGGCTGCAGTTCCGCGTAAACGTGAAGGTTATTTTCTCGTAACGTTGTCCCAGTTTCGGTGATATCAACGATGGCATCGGCTAAACCAATCAACGGCGCTAGTTCCACCGAACCTTCAATGCGGATGATCTCAACATCCTCACCAATACTTTGAAAGTAACGCTTCGTGATATTGGGATACTTGGTGGCAATGATTTTCCGGCGGACTTGCTGGGGATCGAAGTCACCGGTGGATGCCAACACGAATCGACAACGACCAACGCCAAGGTCTAGCATGGCGTACTGGGTGTTGTTCTGTTCAGCTAAGATGTCGCTGCCGACAATCCCCAGATGGACGGATCCGCTGTTGAGATACGTGAGAACGTCAGGTCCTTTGACTAAGATGGTCTCGTACACCGGATCTTCATCAAAAATCAACCGCCGGCCCTTATTGCGGATCCCGCTGCAGTCGATGCCGCTGGCTTCAAGCAGTGGCACCACTTGCTGTTCCACCCGGCCCTTAGTTAAAGCAATCTTGATTGGCATTTACTCACCTTCTTTCGTTAAATTCAACAGCCGCTGATTGTTACTAACTGCAATTCGGTTAGCTTCATCCCGGCTATCTGCCAGACACAAGGTACTGTTGGGCGTCTCCTGCAACACCTCTTCAGCTTCCTGCCATTGAGCCGAATCGAAGTAGATTAAAGTCTGCTTGGCTGTATCCGGTAACGGTACCCGATCAGCCAACGCGTCCACATCGAACGCCAATCCAACGGCAGGTTCTTTAATCTGCTGGAAACTCGTTAGCAGGTCATCATATCGGCCACCACTGAACAGGTAGTCCGATGCATTTTGAGTGTATCCCCGGAAAGCCATTCCGGTGTAGTACGTCTGTGGCGACGGAATACTGAGGTCGAGAACCACGTGCTGATTCGGCGCCATCTGCTTGATAAACTGGTTAACAGCGTTAAGACTGTCGATTACCGTCTGTACTTTCGGAATCTTGGGTAGCCGCTGAACCACCTTCATGACCGTATCGAAATCGCCGAACAGCCACGGCCATTCACTTAGGAATTCACCAAACTCGGTGTCGGCTAGTAGTTCCGAAATTTGGTTGTAAACGGTCAGGTTCTTGGTAAACAACGCCTGCTTGAGAGCTACCTTAGTTGGCTCTGGTACCGGTAAAGCTGCTAAAACACCCTCAACGAATCGAGCATCACTTAGTTCCAAGGTCATTTCTTTAATTCCGGTTGCCTGGCAACCCGCTAGTGCAATCGTTAAGCACTCCAACTCCCCTTTGATGCTGCTATACCCAACTAACTCAATACCAGCTTGCGTCACTTGGTTGTAACTACCGGATAACTGCTTTTTCACTCGGAAGACATCACCGCCGTAATACCATTTGGCCGGTAACTCAACCCCCGTGGTACTCATCATTCGTGCTACTGGTAGGGTTAAATCGGGTCTTAGCACCAAGGCCTCCCCCTGCTCGTCAAGTAATTGATACGGCCGGTAATTAGCTAAATTCAACGGCTTAAAAACATCCGCATATTCGAGGATCGGCGTGGTTAATTTGGTGAAACCACGTTGCTTAAAGATTGAAAAAAGTTGGCTTGAAATGTTTTCCTTAACAGCCGCTCGGGGACCAAATTCGTCTCGCGTGCCACTTGGTAAATTTCGGTTTTTAATCATGCTGTTCTCCTTTCTGATAAACAAAAAGTCCTCGCAAACTAATCTAGTTAGTTTACGAGGACGATTTAAATCGCGGTTCCACCTCAATTTGTCGCCACCTCACGATGACGGCCTTACGTTGCCAATAACTAGTCGTTGAAGAGACTTCAAGAACAGTTAAGGTAACCCTGATAACGCTAAACATGCGGAGCAGCTTACTTAATTCAGCTGATCAGTTCATAGAGGTGTTTCGTTGTCCCAATCACCTGGATTCCATCGGCCCAAGCTCTCTTCACATTGGTGTTCAACTACTTTTTCTAATCACAACTTATTTTGTCATTTAGTTTTAATGTTGTATATAATTTAACACCAAATTTTAATTTGTCAACGCTACTTGTTAAATTAAATAACCATTATTCTAGTGTTTAGCGCAATTTACCCCAGTTTAATCGCATTCCTGAACTCTAAAAATTATTTTAAATTAATGAGAGCCATCAACGTGTGATAGCCGTGGCCCACTTCTTTAATACTGTGTGCGTCGGAGCCATAGACTAACGGAATGGCCATTTGCTGCACTTGTTTTAGAATATCAAAATCAGGGTAAGTTTCGTTACAGAATTCCTTGTACAAACCCGCAGCGTTGTAGTCGAGTTCATCTCCTCGCTGCTTAACCGCCTGCAGCAAAGCGTTGATCACACTCTGGGTTTCACGGTCGTATGTCCGCGGCAGTCCGAAATAGTCCTGAAATTTTTTAATCAAGGTAATGTGCCCAATTCGTTTCGGGGCATACGAACCAAGATCGGCGTTAACGGCTTCAGTAACCGCCTTAAAATAATGACGGTAGAGTGCCTGACCATCTTTAGCCGGTTTTAACAGTCCTTTTTCAAAATCATCAAGAGTATCGTCAACGCACCAAAATTGGTTATCCTTACCCTGCATAAAGTGAACGGACAGCACACTATCAGTAGTTTGCGGGCCGTACTCATTCAAGAAATCCCGGGTCCACTGCACGTGATGCGGTAAGAAATCAACCTCAAAGCCCACATTAATGTGAATTTTATCGCCGTATTTGGCCTGCATCCGTTGGACTTTTTTGAAGTAGGCTGGCAGATCGCTCATCGCCATCGACGCTTCCGTATAACCGGTTTCAAGCCCTGCATACTCCTGTTTAAAGTCTGGTGGCAGTGGCGCATGTTCCGTCACGCTATAGCTCTTAAAGCCAAGCCGAATTGCTTTTTGGATCATTGCTTCCACATCATCACCGCTACCGTGCGGACAGAACTCTGTGTGTGAATGGCCATCTTGTTTCAGCAAAAGAATCCCTCCTTAAATTTAATTAGTCTAGTTGTATCATATTTTCGAGTCGAAATTATCATTTATGGGTCTTTTTATGGAAATTCGCGTGAAGATCAGCAGCCACCATAACCACTTTATAGAATAGTTGCTATAATGATGATAATTATGTTACCGCTTTATTATCTTTCAAAGCTGTCATTTAGCAATCAAAGGAGGAATTTTTTTTGGGACTCTCAAAACCATTTTTAGATAAGGTCAGCACGGATTCCGTCCCTGGCTCATTGAATTTAATCACTGACGTTCCGGGCGTATCCGTTGGGCAAACCACCTTTAATAGTGGCACGCACCATACTGGGATCACCGTGGTTAAACCCGCTGCCGACAACGTCTTTTTGAATAAATTACCCGCTGCTGCTCACGTGATCAACGGCTTCGGCAAAAGCACTGGCCTGGTTCAGATCAATGAACTCGGCACCCTTGAAACGCCCATTGTTTTGACGAATACGTTTGCTGTGGGCACCGCCGAGACAGCATTAGCTGAGGACATGATGGCTGACAACCCAGACATTGGTGACACCACCAGCACGGTCAATCCCGTGATTATGGAATGCAATGATGGCGATATTAACGATATCCGCGATGTTTTCATGACCAAAAAAGACGTCTTAAACACGCTGCACCACACTGGTCAGTCCTTTGAAGAAGGAACGGTTGGCGCGGGTGTTGGCATGAGCTGCTATGATTTAAAGGGCGGCATTGGTTCTGCTAGCCGGGTCATTCAAATCGATGGCAAATCATTTACCATGGGCGCTTTAGTGCTGTCTAACTACGGCTTCTTGCGTGATCTGAACATCTATAACGTCCCAGTTGGCGAGAAACTTGACGCTTTTAAGGCAGAAAAAAAGCAAAAAGAAAAGGGCAGTATCGTCACCATTCTGGCAACTGATATTCCCTTTAATTCACGTCAATTAACTCGAATTGCCAAGCGTGCCAGCGTGGGTATCACTCGAACCGGCGCGTTCATTGGTAATGGCAGCGGTGAAATTGTACTGGCCTTTTCAACGGCTAACCGAATCGCCCATTACCCCAAGTCCGAGTTAACGACTCAGGCCGCCATCACTGATGACAAAATCGACCGCTACTTCCGCATGACCGTTTCAGTCGTTGAAGAAGCCATTTTAAGCGTACTGACACACGCAACGACCCTTACTGATCGAAAGGGTAATCCTCGCCTCAGTCTTCACGATGCGCTGAAAGCCTATCAAGCTGAATACCATGATACGGACATCGCCCGTTTGCAAGACCAGCTAGGAATCTAACCAATTTCAACTGCCCATCGGCGAGCATCATAAGCGCGTTTAAAGCGAGCCAAGCTAAGCCAGTAGCGACCATCAATCGGGTCTGAAACGTGCAATAGTTCGCCAAAATAACCATCAACAAGGACAGCGTGGTTATTACCCATTGCCCGTCCAAATGAATAGTCGCCCCATTCTGGGGTTTCAAAGCCTACAGTGACGTATGCCACCAAGGGCTTTTTTTGTTGCAGTAAAGCGGGCATTTCATCGGCCGTCAAGCCACTGACATCGCGTACAGGTGCGTACTTTTGCGCCCAGGCTACTAACGGCTTGGGATAAATGGCCTCAAAGTGGCCCGGCATATCCTGGTCAGGCTCGCCGCCAAAGCCATGGTTCGGGTTGAAATCCGCTGCTCTGGGCATTTCCTTTAGGAAGGTTAAGTAATCTAGCTCGATCGCGTAGCCCTTAAGATGAAGGCCTTCCAGCAAAGCCGCCGGTTCACAGCCGCTTTGCATGCCCCACCAAACTTGGTTGATGTTTTCGGCGTTCAGACTAAATGGTTCTTGACCTGCCCGAAGAGCTTTCTGCCACAAATCCGGATTCAATGTGACCGCATTCTTTAGAAGATAGCGATCATTCCCTATTTGATAGAGGTGTTCGCCCTGATCATCCGTATATTCTTGACTCACCATCACAGCTGTTAGAGCGTTTGCTTCGTCAACTTTTTCCCCGTTCGCATTAACGATTGCGGTGCCGTCTTCTATCACACAGCCTTCAGTGTGCCAAGGTTTGTGTTGCGTTAACATTAATCCGCCTGCCATGAGTTGACCTCCTCAATCACTGCTTGCGCCATTTTCTTTGATTGCTCATTAAACAGTTTGGGTAAATGATTCAAATCAAAATACTTCACCTGTGTCGTTTCATTGGTCACGTGATCCAGTGGCTTGCCGCCTGTTTGACGAACCAGGTACAGTGCTGTAATCAGCTGCGTTTGATCGCCATTCGGGTAGGTGTAAAAATCCTTGTCAAACAAGTCGAGTAATTTGATTGGCTCAACCTCGATTCCCGCATCCTCAAGGTATTCGCGTTTGCAGGTTTCCTTGAAGCTGGCACCAAATTCCATGTACCCACCCGGAAAACTCCAATCGCCAGTATCTGCTCGTTCCTGCAATAATAACCGATTCTGATCATCCAGCAACGCACCAGCTGCCGTCGTTAAAATCATTGGTCGGTGGCCCACTAAGGCCCTCATTTCGTGGATATAATCTGCCATAAAACCGCCCCTTTAGTCTAACTATTTGGCTTCATTATAGCAGTTACTTTCTCGCTTGTGTCCCCTTCAGTATGGCTTTCAAAGATATAGCCGAAACCACGAACCGTCTTTAAACACGTGGGCGCTTTGGGGTCTGCTTCAATTAATTTCCGTAATTTGCTGATGTGTGAATCGATTGCTCTCATGGTTGAATCCCGACCGTTACGCCAAACCCCTTCCGCAATTTGTGCCCGGGTCAGCACCACGTTTTCATGCTGCATAAAAAAGACTAATAATCGAAAATCCACTGGCCCCATCGTTAATTGTTTACCGTTAACCGTAACCATGTAGTGTTGAAAATCGACTTGAAGCTGGCCTGTATTAAGAACTTCCCGATTATCTTCTTGGGGTTGGTAATAGCGCCAAATTTTCTGTTGAATGCGTGCTCGAAGCTCACGGTTTGCCATGTCCAAAGATAATAATTCATCAAAATGATACCGGTCAAACACGTCACAGGTCATGGCTACACCCAATTTTTTTCGGTGGACTGCAAGTAACGGTCCCCGAAACTGCTGACGCATTAGGACCAGGGTATCGACGCGCTGACCCAGCGTATTGAACTGGTCTAAATCCAAAATAATTAACGTTTGGTTATCACGATTTAATAAGAAGTCTGGTAAATAAGTGGGGCTGCTGATGACTTGCCATTCAGTCATGATCTGTTTCAGCCGTTTTAAGAGATTAGCGTTATCACTAATCAGTAAAATGCTTCTTTCCATGAGGCTTCCTCTTTTCATTTCTGTTATTACATATAGTTATCCCACGTTTCAACAACTAACAAAACCCGTTTTACATAAACTTTACATGACCTATACATTAACTTTACGAGAGCATTTTATACTGATTTTGTGCTTAGGAATTAACCTTTCTAGGACACAATACATTTAAAGGGGAATATGCTCATGCATAAAAAAACATTGATTTCCACAGTAGTTGCCTTTAGTCTTGCTGGCCTGTTATTAGGAGGTTGCGGTTCAAAGTCAAGTCAGAAGTCAGCTTCTGATAGCACTAAGGCTGCAAAGGTCACCAAGATCACAGCCGTTGGTTCAACTGCTCTTCAGCCATTAGTTGAACAAGCTGCCCAGGACTACCAGGCATCAAATAAAAACGTCAACCTTACCGTTCAAGGTGGCGGTTCTGGTACTGGTCTGAGCCAAGTTCAACAAGGTGCAGTTCAAGTTGGAAACTCGGATATTTTTGCGGAACAGTCATCTGGTATCAAAGCTGACAAACTGGTCGACCACAAAGTTGCCGTTGTTGGCATGACACCAGTCGTTAATCCTGAAACGGGTGTCACAAACCTTTCGATGGCACAGTTACGCGATATTTTTACCGGCAAAATCACGAACTGGAACCAAGTTGGCGGAAAAAATCAAAAGATCTCAGTCATCAACCGTGCCCAAGGTTCAGGAACTCGCGCAACTTTTGAAGGTGCTGTGTTAGAGGGCAAAAAAGCGATTACCTCTCAAGAACAAGATTCCAATGGTACCGTTCAAAAACTAGTTGCAACCACACCAGGGGCTATCAGTTACTTAGCATTCTCTTATGTTAATGACAAAGTTAAAGCCGTTTCCATTGATCACGTAAAACCAACTGACGCTAACGTTACAACCAATAAATGGACTATCTGGTCATATGAACATATGTATACCAAGGGCCAACCAAACAAAGCAACCGCAGGCTTCTTAAAGTACATGAACAGTTCTAAGGTTCAAGGCAGCTTGGTTAAAAAGCTCGGTTATATCAGTATTCACGATATGAAAGTCACTAAGAACGCGAAGAACGTCGTTACAAAATAGTTTCATTTTAATAACCAAACTAGCGGAAAATCGGGCGATGACTACTCGCCCTGATTTTCCGCTTAACTATGGCCCACCAGCACGAATTTTACCGTTCCTGCTGGCATTGAAACATGCGTCCTACATTAATGATTGGAGGATTTTAAATGGATGAAATTCAAAAGAAATTAAACGCACCATCCAAGGCATCCCGTGAAGACGTTATTGGCCGAATCATTAGCTACACCTGTATTGCGGTGATCATCGCTCTCGTCGTCAGTATTCTGTATTTTATTACTTCTCGCGGTATCGCCACGTTTACAACTAACCACGTTAGCCTGTGGCAATTTCTTACAGGCAAGCAGTGGAATCCTGGTACTTTAAGTGCTAATGGCCAACCGCAAGTCGGTGCATTACCCATGATTGTAACCTCGTTTAGTGTGACCATCTTGGCCGCCTTGGTAGCCACCCCATTTGCAATTGCGGTTGCCCTTTTCATGACGGATATCGCGCCTAAGACCGGGGCCAAATTTCTGCAACCGGTGATCGAATTACTGGTTGGAATTCCATCCGTCGTTTACGGGTTTATTGGTTTGACCGTAGTCGTCCCGTTTATTCGTCATCTGTTTGGTGGCACTGGTTCGGGTATTCTGGCTGGTACCATCGTGTTATTTGTCATGGTGCTACCGACGATTTCTTCATTAGCAGTAGACGCTTTGCGTGCAGTCCCCACCTATTTTCGTTCCGCATCCCTAGCGTTAGGTGCTACCCGGTTTCAAACCATCTATAAAGTTCTTTTGCGCGCTGCCATGCCACGTTTGCTCACGGCAGTCATCTTCGGGATGGCAAGAGCGTTTGGGGAAGCGTTAGCCGTCCAGATGGTGATCGGTAACGCCGTGTTAATGCCTCATAATTTGGTAACGCCGACGTCAACATTGACCAGTCAGCTAACGACTAATATTGGTAACACCATTATGGGTACTCTTCCCAACAACGCGCTTTGGTCACTCGCTTTAATTCTGTTATTGATGTCCTTAGTATTCAATTTACTCATCCGCTACATCGGAAAACGAGGTGAAATTAAGTCATGACCCCCAATCAAACAGATCGGATCGCCACTCAACTCATTAATTTTCTCGTTTTAATTGTTGTCTTAATTTTGCTCTTCTTACTCGGGGATATTATTTTCAGTGGCTTTCCCCACGTCAGCTGGCACTTTCTAACTTCGCCATCCAGCTCATTTAGTGCCGGTGGCGGTATCCGTGACCAATTATTTAACTCGCTTTACCTGCTAGTCTTAACACTCCTGATTTCGTTTCCTCTAGCGCTTGGCTCCGCCATTTATTTGTCAGAATACGCCGGTAATAATTGGCGGACCGGGCTCATTCGGACCGCTATCGAGGTTCTCAGCTCACTGCCTTCGGTTGTCGTTGGTTTGTTTGGCTACCTGTTGTTCGTGATTAGCTTTCACATCGGCTTTTCCATTCTTTCAGGTGCCATTGCGTTAACTTTTTTCAATCTCCCCCTGCTCGTTCGGAGCATTGAAGGCTCATTACACGCTGTACCAGATAGTCAACGTGAGGCAGGGATCGCACTTGGCCTATCCAACTGGCGAACCATTCGGGGCATTATCTTACCCGCTGCTCTACCGGGCATTCTAACCGGTATCATTCTTAGTGCCGGACGGGTATTTGGTGAAGCCGCAGCCCTCATCTATACGGCTGGTCAAAGTGCGCCAATTCTGAATTATGCAGATTGGAATCCCACCGATGGGAGTAGTTTCCTCAATCCAATGCGGCCTGCCGAAACATTAGCCGTCCATATCTGGAAAGTCAACACTGAAGGTGTTACTCCCGACGCTGTCAGCGTTTCAGCCGGTGCCTCAGCTGTGTTGATCATCGTCATTCTAATTTTTAACTTTGGTGCTAGAGCCATTGGGAATCATCTGTATAAAAAAATGACTGGAGGAAAGTAACCGTTATGGAAGCCTACGATTTGAATCAAACTCACATTATCATCCCTCCTGAAGAAATTGCCTTGTCCACCAAACAGTTACAGGTTTATTACGGGCATAACCAGCAACCTTCCATGACCAATGCTAGCCTGAGTTTCCCCCGCTTTCAAATTACGGCACTGATTGGCGCATCAGGGTCGGGTAAATCAACTTATTTACGTGCCCTTAATCGAATGAATGACCGCATTGCCCGAGTAGACGGTGAAATTAGGTATCGGGGCACTAATATCAATAGTCCTAAAGTCAACGTGTATGAAGTACGTAAGCACATCGGTATGGTGTTTCAAAAGCCCAATCCCTTCGCAAAATCAATTTCTGAAAATATTACCTTTGCGCTTAAAGCAGCCGGCATTACCAACCGGCAAGAGTTAAGTAACCGGGTAGAAACCAGTCTGAAAGAAGCTGCTTTATGGGATGAGGTCAAAGACAGCCTTAATAAAAGTGCACTTTCTTTATCAGGCGGACAACAGCAACGACTGTGCATCGCTAGGGCGATTGCGATGAAACCCGATATTCTCTTACTAGACGAACCCGCCAGCGCACTGGATCCCATTTCGACTACCAAGCTAGAGGTCACGTTAAAGGAGCTCACTAAAAAATATACCATTATCATTGTGACTCATAACATGGAACAAGCCTCCAGGATCAGTACTTACACGGCGTTCTTTCATTTAGGTCACGTCCTCGAATATGATCAAACGGAAAAGATTTTTCAAACCCCCGAGATACAAGCCACACATGATTACGTCACCGGTAACTTTGGTTAAGGAAAGGATGAACCGCTTATGACTGTCATTCTCGAAACAAAAGATGTTCATCTCGCCTACGGTCAAAAAGAAGCACTTCACGGCATTGATTTGAGCTTTGCTGACAACAGCATTACGGCACTGATTGGACCGTCTGGCTGTGGAAAATCAACCTTTCTGCGTTGTCTAAATCGCATGAACGATTTAATTCCAGACACCACGATTACGGGCAGTTTTCAATTTCATCAACAAGACATCTACGCACCAACAACCAACCTCGTCGAATTGCGCAAAAAAATCGGCATGGTTTTTCAGCAGCCTAACCCCTTCCCGTTCTCCGTTTACGATAACGTTACTTATGGCTTAAAACTGACTGGTCAAACTGACCGCCGTTTTTTAGATGAACAAGTGGAACGTGCGCTTAAACAAGCTGCCGTTTGGAACGAAGTAAAGGACGATCTCGATAAAAACGCCATGTCGTTTTCGGGTGGTCAGCAACAACGCATTTGCATTGCGCGATTATTAGCCGTTCAACCCGACATTATTTTGTTAGATGAACCCACAAGTGCGCTGGATCCAATTTCCAGCGCCCAGATCGAATCAACGTTGATGACATTAAAAAAAGACTACTGCATTATTATCGTGACCCATAATCTGCAACAAGCTTCAAGAATCGCCGACCAAACAGCTTTCATGTTAAACGGCGATCTTATTGAATTTGACCTTACCTCAAAGATGTTCACACAGCCCGCCCAACAGGCCACTAGTGACTACCTCAATGGGAAATTCGGTTAGGAGTGAAAAGTGAATGAATAATATTTTTACAACTGAACTAAAAAAATTGTATACCGTTTTTAAGCAAATGGGTGATGCTGTAAGCGGCCAAATCGAACAAGCAACTGAATCCTACATTAACCATGACAAGGACGCTGCTCAAGCCCTGATTCAACAAGATAATTCAATTAATGGTAATGAAGTTGACCTTGAAAAGCAGGCTCTCACCCTCATGACGCTGCAACAACCAGTGGCTGACGATTTTCGAAATGTGATCACGATTTTAAAAGCTAGTTCGGATCTAGAACGAATTGGGGACCATGCCACGGGCATCGCTTTAGAAACTATTCGGGTAAAAGGCTCTCACCGAAATAAAGACGTCGAAAACGAAATCGCGTCCCTAACCAACATGATTCGTAACATGTTAAAAGAAGCTTTAGCCGCATTCCAAAGTATCGATATGGAACAGGCTCAAACCGTTGCCAACCAGGATCAGGATGTTGATGCTAAATTTGATAAAATCAGAAGTAACATCACCGCTGCAATCAAAAACGATCCAGCAGTAGCAGAAGCCGGTGCCAGTTATCTCATGGTCACTAAACTACTAGAACGGATTGGGGATCGCATCGTGAATTTGGCTGAGGAAATGGTCTATAATCAAACCGGCGAAATCGTCGAACTTAATCAAGGCCGCTTGCATCCAAATGACTAATCAGTCATTTGCTTCAAAGACCCATAAAATCATGATTTCCTCAAATAACAAAAAAAGTTTCAATTATTTTCTCTATGCTATAACCAACGGGGGAGTAACGATTGGACGTCTAAATTTCGATGAATTACTAGACAATTTCAAATAATTCGAAGTTAAGCCCTTGCTATTCCCACCAATAGCTGGTAAGCTTACAACTAATGTATTTAATACTTCGAAATTTTGGTACGACGTTCGTAAGAATGACTTCCCCGATTTCTAAAGTTTCAGATACACAAATATATTGCGCTATGCGCTCGGAGGTTTCACTCTTATGGAACAAGGTACTGTAAAATGGTTTAACGGCGACAAAGGTTTTGGCTTTATTACTTTGGAAAACGGCTCAGACGTTTTCGTTCACTTCTCAGCTATCAATGCTGATGGTTACAAGACTCTTGAAGAAGGTCAACATGTAACCTTAGACGTAGAACAAGGCGACCGCGGCCCACAAGCAGCCAACGTTACTGTTGCTTAATTCGTTTAAGTAATTAGAAGAACCCACCGACTAAGTCGATGGGTTCTTTTTTTATTCCAAAAACGAGCCGCTCTGATGTGGCGTCTCGGGATCCGTCATTTAAAATAATGAATTTCAAAACAACAAAAGCAGGTAGTCGCTGACAAAATAGCGACGACCTGCTTTTAAAACTTACCGAGTAATTTAACTCACTAGATCACGTTACGGTTAAATGGATCATCGCTAATTCCTTTTGCAAGAATGTCGCGAGACCACTGCTTAGCAGAGAATAATGAGTGATCGCGGTAGTTACCGCAACTGGTGATATCAGTTCCGGGAACATCTTCCCACTTAATCTCATTGGCGATTTGTTCTAAGGAACTCTTTAATGCTTTAGCAACTTCAGTGGTTGTAGGTTCGCCCCACATGATGAGGTGAAACCCTGTCCGGCAACCAAATGGTGAACAGTCGATAACGCCGTCCATCCGGTCACGAAGCAAACCAGCTAATAAATGTTCGATAGTGTGTAAGCCAGCCGTTGGAATCGCGTTCTCGTTCGGTTGAACTAACCGTAAATCAAAGTTCGTAATGGCATCGCCCTTTGGTCCCTTTTCTACCGTAATTAAACGAACATAAGGTGCTTTAACCTTTGTATGATCCAGCTGAAAACTTTCTACTTTTGCCATGAAAATCCTCCTCGAAATTTAAATCTGTACAATAATCATTATAACGCTGATTAATAAGTGATGTTATTCGTAAAGATCAGGTCGGCGATCAGCAAAAACCGGCATGAAACCGCGCGCTTCATCCGTCTCAGAAATATCAATCGTAACCGTTTTTAACGTTTCTTCACTACCAAGGGTCAAAAGTTCATTCCCAAGCGGATCGATGACCACTGAATTACCGCCAAAGTCATTATCGGGGTCCGCGCCCACTCGGTTCACGGCAACGACAAAGCACTGGTTTTCAATTGCGCGAGCAGCTAATAACCTCTTCCACTGCGGGATTCGAGACGTTGGCCATTCTGCCGGCACAAAAATGATTCGGCTATCTGACAAAGAAAGTGTTCGCAACCATTCTGGGAACCGAATATCATAGCAAATCACACTTGTTGCTGGCGTCCCCTTTACCTCAAACCGGTTCTTTTGGTTACCAGCAGCCAAAAAATCATCTTCATGCATGAGGCCAAATAAATGCACTTTATCGTAAGTTGTCAGTAATTGGCCATTTTCGTCAAAAACGTACGTGGTGTTAAAAAATTGCTGGTGCCGTTTTGTGGCGACGGACCCAGCGTGAATCATGATATGATACTTCTTTGCTAGACTCTGACAAAGTTTCTTCGTCTCTGCTCCATCCGCGTCAGCAATATCATCAAAACGGGTAAGATCATAACCTGTGTTCCACATTTCTGGGAAAACAACGATATCCGCCTGTTCGTTTGCGGCTTGTGCAACAAACGACTCGATTCTAGCAAAATTTGCTGCCTGTTGACCAAAGTGAATGTCCATTTGTGCTAATGAAATTGTAATTTTCATACCAACGCCTCCATATTTGTTTATTAGTATAGACCTGATGCCTTCACTATCAACGTAAAATTAGAATTTAATTAAATTTATTAAAAATTTTTCCCGGTTGCACATCAGTCCTTTTTCCGTCACAATGAGGGAAATTATGGATAAAGGGGTAGTCATTATGGACTCATTCACGGTTTACCTGGTGCGTCATGGGAGTACACGATTAAACGGTTTTAATCGTATGCAAGGCTGGATCGACTCAGATCTATCTGATGAGGGAATTAAGCAGGCAAAAGAAGCTGCTGACCGGTTGCAGGGTATCACTTTTACACGGGCTTTTTCTTCGGACCTTGGTCGGGCGGTCAATACCCGTGATATTATTTTGAGCCAGTTCCAGCAAACGCCTCAAGAAGTTGCCCAACTACCAGAATTTCGTGAAGTTAACTTTGGCTTTTTCGAAGGCCTGAACTCCGACGATATTTGGGCTGGCATTGCGGCACCGTACGGAAAGCATAGCCAAGCTGACCTCATGGCGATTGGCGGTCTTAAAGAGGCCCGCGACGCGATGAAGCACAGTGACCCCTCACACACTGCGGAGGACTATGATGAGGTGTTAACGCGCATTAAAATGGGGTTCAGCGTGCTACGGGAGCACTGTGTGAGCAGTGAAACCATCCTGCTTGTGAGTCACGGGACGTTAATTCGCACAATTATTGATTACCTGGGCGTGGATACCACGGGCAACTACCCTGAAAATGGCGGCATTAGTCAATTAACCGTCTATCCGGACCAAGTTGTCGTTGAAGCTTATAACCAATAATGAAAATCATTTTCAATTAAAAATCGCATACCATGGGATTCCGGCCGACTGCTGGAATCCTTTTTTGCTTTTGCTTGAAAACGGTTTCATTCTCCGCTAAACTAGACTTATGCTTAGTTTATAGAAAACAATGAGGTGGGAATATCATGACAAAAATTTTAGCAGTCAACGCAGGTAGTTCAACTTTAAAGTGGAAACTATTTTCGATGCCAGAAGAAACGGTGATCGCTTCAGGTTTGGTCGATCGTTTGAACTTGCCCGGTTCAGTCTTTACCGTTAAGCGGCCCGATGCCGACAAGTACGAAGTGACCCAGGATAATATCGATTATCGTTTGGCAGCTGCAATGGTCCTTTCCCACTTAAAAGACGCGGGAATCGTTAAACACTTGCACGAAATTGCGGGGATTGGTCATCGGGTTGTAGCTGGCGGTGAAGTGTTCTCGGATTCAGCCGTAGTGGACGACACCACGCTGAAACAGATTCACGAGCTGTCACAATATGCCCCGCTACACAATCCAATCGAAGCACAGTACATCGAAATTTTTCAGCAATTACTGCCAAATGTGCCTCAAGTCGCCGTTTTTGATACCGCACTCTATACTGATATGCCGAAAATCAATGCACTTTACCCAATTCCTTACGAGTACTATAAAAAATACGGTGCTCGCAAGTACGGTGCCCATGGTACCAGCCATCGTTACGTCTCAAAGCGAGCTGCTGAACTGCTGGGCAAGCCCCTCTCAGATTTAAAATTAATCACGCTTCATTTGGGTTCCGGTTCTTCCATCTCGGCTTTTGACCACGGTAAGGTTGTGGATACTTCCATGGGCTTCACACCATTGGCTGGTGTCATGATGGCCACCCGTTCAGGAGATATCGACCCATCGCTGGTCACCTTCTTAGCTGAAAAAATGGGTCTTAAAATGAGCGATATGATTGATATTTTGAATCAAAAATCCGGTCTTTTGGGAATTTCCCAACTGTCACCAGATCAACGTGATTTGGAAGCTGCTCAAGAGACGAATCCCCAGGCCAAATTAGCGCTAGATATGTATGCCAACCGGATCGTTCGTTACATCGGTTCATACATCGCTGAATTAAACGGTCTGGATGCGCTGATTTTTACCGCCGGCTCCGGCGAAAACGGCATCGACATGCGGCAAAAGATTGTCGATCAGTTAAGCTACTTTGGCATTCAAATCGACCATGACCGTAATCAGGTTCGTGGCAAAGAACAGGTTATCAGTCCAGATGGCGCACCAGTGACCGTCATGGTGGTCCCAACTAATGAAGAGTTGATGATTGTTCGTGATGTTCAACGATTGACGCAGAAATAAGATGACAAAATGACGTTAGGTTTTCGATTGATAAAGTCCGACGTCATTTTTTGTGCAAAGTCGTGATTCTCACCATTTTCCAGATGCCTAAATCTCTTTTTTAAATGTTAAAAAGTCTTGCGTAATCATTCATACACGCTATCCCATTTTTTTGATATTTTGGCAAAAAATAGAGAACCTTGCTGATGATCGCCTGAATTATATTTGCAGCGTCTCAATCACCCGTAAAATCCCTATTTAATCAGCTTTCACAGCCGTCAATGATAGTGAAAATTCAACCCGTAACTAACAAGCTATCTTTGGCCAGAAAACAGCGAATTAACTGCTTGTCATGCTCAAATCCAACCTTTAAAATAAAGGTGATCACAAGTATGATTTTTGAAAATTTCAATTAGATAGACTTTGAATTTTACAAAAGGGGGAGATTCACATGTCAGAAAAGATCAAGGGGGCTGTTCGTCATTTACATGCAAGCGAACAGACAGAAATGACAACACACGTTAAATTGTACAAGGCTAACGGACGTTGGCTTGCTGCTTTAATTGTTGTGACTGGTATTGCTGTAGGTGTTCAAAGTTTACCAGCACAAGCGGCAACTGATTCTAGCGTCACAACACAGCAAACCGCAACAACCGCAATGGTTACTCCTACAACATCGACTAATCCATCTTCAGCTGCTACTGAGACGGAATCAACACCAGCAAATACGGTTCCAACTACCCATGATGCAACTACTACACTTGTAACCCCAGCAGTTGCACAGACTATTTTGGGGAACGCTTCAGCAGAAACGATTGAAGCCACCAAACAGGCTAAAGCTGACGTTTATCAGTCAACTGGACAGGCGCAAGTGATTACTGCCGTAGACCCTACCGCATCAACTAATGTTACCGTCACTAATGAGAACTTTTTGGACTACTTTAATGTCAACGGTACGGCAAGTTACGATCCCAGCACTGGAATTCTTACTTTAACCAAGGACGATTTTAATCAGGATGGTAACGCCACTCTGAAAAATAAGGTCGACCTCAATCAAAGTTTTGAACTTCAAGGCGGCTTGAATCTTGGCGATGAAGTTCAAAAGCCCGGATGGCACGCTGGCGAACTTGGCGGCGGTGATGGTGTTGCCTTTGCTTTTCATGACGGCAATACTGACGAAGTGGGCGGTCAAGGTGCCAGTGTCGGTATCGGTGGCTTAGAGGGTGCCTTTGGCTGGAAAGCCGATACGTTCTTCAACGCTGTAGATGAACAAAATGCAAAAATGAAATCTTACGCTAAAGCCGATCCAAGTGAATTTGGCCAAAATCCGCTACCAAAGGATCCAGATGGCGATGCTTATGTCTACGGTGCCGGTGAACCCTTTGGTGCGTTTATCTATACGGATCCTACTACTGAAAATAATATGGTAACTTCTTATGATCCGGTAGATGATCCTACTGGTAAAGCAAAGCCTATCAATCAGCCTAGTGGTCAGTTTGAGCAAATCACTATTTCCTATGATGGCCCTTCAAAGACTATGACAATCAATTTTGAGAGTAAAACATGGACACACAAAATTACTGATTGGACAGCTCAATCGGCTGCCGCTTTTCTAATTTCTGGCGGTACCGCTGGGGCAAAAAACTTACAGCAGTTCCGGTTCGACTCCTTTACGTATTTCACATCTTCGTCTGTGAATGTCGAATACGTTGACGAAGATAACGGCAATGCTGTGCTGCTGACTAGTAACCCAACTTATACCCATGCTGATGGTACGCCGATTGCCACGGGAGAATCCGTTCAACCAGGTGATAAGTACGCCACTGAACAGGAGACAATTGACGGTTACGTATTTCACAAAATAATGGATACTGGTCTTCATGCAAATGGCACTCTGGAAACCGCCGGTAATAACGGTACCGTGATTTACGGCTATAAACATATTGTCCCCGTTACGCCAGATAAGCCTTATGATGCTGATCCAACCAAGCTCACTGATACAGCCACCCGAACCATCAACTATGTCTATGCTGATGGCGGAGCAACTATTGCCCCTTCATTTAATCAATCAGTCACCTTCACTCAAACTGGCACCGAAGACCTACTGACTAAAACCGTCACTTATAATAACGACTGGACGACAACGAATGCACAAGTACCATCAGTTATTAGTCCATTTATCCAAGGCTATGCACCAGACAAGGAAACCGTTCCAGCCAGAGCAATGGCACGTGGTGAGAACCAAACTGTTACGGTTAGCTACTACCCAGTAGGCCTTGACAATGGTATCAAAACTAAGGTTGACCAGCCCCTCTATGCCATCGCCTTTACGCTTCAACCAGAGGGGCCAAATGGTGATCCAATTGGTAATCCAATCCACTTAACTGGTAATCCTGGCGAACCAATTGGCTTTGGTAGTCTAACTGATATTCCTGGCTACACCTTAGTTCCAAATCAAAATCTGATTGTGCCAAATGAACCAAATACCACCGTCCCACTGAAGTACAACAGAACCATTACCGATGTGCCAAACAACGAGGTCCCAGATACTAATGAACCAAACGTCAACATCCCTGAAGATAATGACACTGACCAAGGCCACGTTGTAACCGGTGGTGACAACGGTACTGTCACTAACACTGAAGTTGGTGCCGAAAGTGGCACTAATAACGTTACGACTCAAGGTGCATCTGCAGGAACGCCGACAACCACTGCCAATTCTTCTGCAGGCACGGTCACTACTCGTCAAACCAAGAGCAGTAACCCAGCAGCTGGCGAGCAGACATTACCTCAAACTAGCGAATCCTCAGCCCAAAGCATTGCAGCCGTTGGATTCTTAGGCCTACTTGCGTCGCTTTTTGGCCTAGCTGGCACCAAGAAACGTCGTCAGAATCTTTAAGTAATCCTATCATTTTCGTTTGTACGCTACACCTTTCTCTTTGAACGAAAAGCCCCCGCAATCTGAATGCGAGGGCTTTATTATGCCTATAACTATTTTACAAAGCTTCTGGTACTTTCACACCGACTTCATCACCAATTTTAGCCAGTTCTGCGGCCGTCTTGTCGTCAATTAAGACACCTTGCTTTTGATTTTCGGCGTAGCGTTTATATTCACGATCACCGGGAATTTTAATCTCTGTACCCGGCAAATGCTTCAAGTTTCTGATTCGATCAAACATCTTTGAAACGTTTGCCTTCAGAGTATCCAAGTCACCAAACAGCGATGGGTCTATGGTCATGAAGAATTGACTGAAATCGTGTTTGCCTTTGTTGGTATCGGCGGAAATGGAACCCTGCGCTAAGATACCCGTCAGCATTTCAACAACCAGGGAGTTGCCGAAGCCCTTGTAGTTAGAGTTGTTTTCTAAATTACCACCCAACGTCAGCACACCGCCATCGGGACGGTCATCACTAAAGGCAATGGTTGATAAATTATCTTCAACGCGCTGGGCATCTTGATCAACTTTCCGATCCGCACCGACAGCCCATTCACCAGGAATGTTCTCACCCTTTTTAGCTAGAACTTGAATCTTACCGCTTGAAACCACTGAGGTCGCGCCATCAAAGACAAATGGGTGCGGTTCCGCTGGAAATGTAAACGCAAAAGCGTTAGACCCTAAGAAGGCTTCCAAGGAATTGGTTGGCAGCACCAGTGGCCGCGTGTTAGTGGTAGCAATCCCAATCAGGCCTTCTTTAACGGCCATCCGAGCATAATAGCCGGCAGTGCCAAAGTGGTTAGAGTTCCGGATAACGGCAATGGAAACCCCTAACTTTTTGGTTTTTTCAATCAACCGCTTCATGGTAAAACCAGACGCGATTTGACCCATGTTTTTATTCGCATCAACCAACAAACTGGTAGGTGTTTCTCTGAGAATTTCAGGTTTATTGGTTGGATCAATGGTTCCCTCTTTGATCATGTTCGTGTACCAAGTAATCCGCTGAATCCCGTGTGATGAAATACCACGCAAGTCAGCATCAACTAAAGTATCAGCGAGAAATTCACCGTCCTCATCAGAAAAGTGATAAGCAGCTAATACCTTCTTCAAAAATGTCTTTTCTTCCTTTGCATCAATCCGCATCATGTATCTCCCCTTTGAATGAAATGAATTTCGACATAAAAAAAGTCCTTGTTATTAAACAAGGACGATCAATAGTCGTGGTACCACCTAAATTCGCAGTTAATCAAAACTGCCTCAGTCCGCTCAAACAAGCGGTACAGGGATAACGGCCTGTCAACCGTAAACGTCGCGTGAACGCGTTTAGTACTCAGAGCTCATCTTCGTTAGTCTCCATTATGCCTTTTCACCGAACGGCACTCTCTCAAAATTAAAAACTAATTACTCTTCTCATCAACATACAATAATTATAATATCCTCATGGTAGAACTCGTTGAAATAATTGTCAAGGCTGGAAATTTCATCTCTTTAAGCCCAGCTTTAAATCCACTAACCAATCTTTCTTGAAAACTTTTTGAAGCCAAATAACCGGTCAATCCGTGGATAAAATTCGGCTGGAATGTGAAGGTCGATTGCTTTCAAATTATTCTTCAATTGGCTGGGTTTGCTGGCGCCGGTGATCAAACTGGAAATTCTCGGATCTCGAAGCGCCCAGGCCAATGCAAATGTTGATAGATCAGTATTTAGTTCATTCGCCATCCCCACTAATGTCTCAACTTTATCCAAATTATCAGCCGTTAAAAGTGCCTTGATCTGATCTTGATAAGTTGCGCGTGATCCAGCTGGAATCGGTTGACCCTTTCGATATTTGCCTGTCAGCAATCCCTGAGAAAGCGGTGAAAATGGCACCACGCCCAAACCGAGTTTGCCACAGACATCCAACAGCTCATGTTCAATGTAACGATCAAACATATTGTATTGGGGTTGAACAACTGCCATCGGGTGCAACCCCCGCTCCTGAATAATGAGCTGGGCTTCCAAAATTTGCACGGGGCGCCATTCGCTCACCCCGTAATAGAGAATCTTACCCTGGTCCACTAGATCACTCAGCGCCTGCAGCGTTTCCGCCAGTGGCGTTTCAGGATCAAATCGGTGACAAAAGTACAGGTCCAAATAATCGGTCTGCATATTGCTTAGTGAGGTCTCAACGGATTCCATAATATGCTTGCGGGACAGACCTTGATCATTTACACCATTACCGGTTGGGAAAAAGACCTTACTAGAGATGACCAGCTCCTTCCGGGGAAACTGACTAAGCGTTTTACCCAAGAATCGTTCAGCCGCGCCACCACTATACGCATCGGCACAATCAAAATAGTTAATGCCGCTTTCGTAGGCTAATTTAATACTTTCAGCGGCTATCTCTTGTTTACTAGGCTCGCTAACATCCGTCATCCAACTCCCCAGCGCCAGCTCACTGACTTGAATACCCTGTTTACCTAAATGGCGATACTTCACGTTAAGCACTCCCTTTACAGCTTACTTATTCTAAAATCAGTTCCATTATACACAAAAGATCTCAGAACAAGTTCTGAGATCTCAAGGCTTAATCATCGTTATTTCTTACTACCTGGCGCATCAACTTCACCGGCAGCCACAGGATCCTCTTTAGTTAAGAGTAATGCAGCAAAGATTGTTGTCACAGCAACAATCGCACCGATAATGAAGTAAGTGTGTTGGAAACCAATTGAGTCGTACAAGTTACCAGCAACAGTAGAGAAGATAAAGACAGATATCTGTTTTGCGAAGTTAGAAGCTAACGCGTAAACCGTAGCGTACACACGGATATCGAAGGCACCGGCAATGTACTTCATGATTGAAGTCAATACCAAAGGCATTTCGAAACCGGCTAACAAACGAAGGAAGATAACCCAACCAACACTAGGTGAAAGTGCACTACCAATAATACGTACAGCTAAGATAACACCATAAGCAATCAAACCATTACGTGAACCGATTTTGTTAATCAACCAAGGCATTGGGAACATTAACAGGAATTCCAATGCAATTTGGGCAGTCGTCATATAACTGTATGCGGTTGTCCCAGCGGCACCACTGTTGAAGTATGTCTTGAAGAAGATGATGAATTGTTGATCGAACACATCGTACAAAGCTGAAGTACCGATATAGAAGATTGATAGAATCCAGAAGTTACGGATTCTGAAGATCTTACCGATCAAGCCCCAGTCAAGTGAGTCAGTCGTGTCACCGGCAGCAGCAGCGTTTTCCATATGAATTTTATCACTGAAAACGATGGTGAATGTCAAGATGGCACCCATTACAGTACATGCCCAGAAAATTGAGTTAGGGCTCCATAGGAAGAGCTTACCACCTAAGAATGAGGCGCAGGCACCGGCTAATGAACCACCCATCCGTGAGTGAGCATATTCAAAACCGTTAGCAAGACTGGCACGTTGAACGTATTGTTCAACAACCGAAACACCACCGTTGAATACGAAACTCAAGAAGATACCAGTGATAATGGCAACTAAAGCACCATTAATGTGTACGAGCGGTAAGAATAACCACTGGAAGTAAGGGCCGATTAAAATAGCAGCAATCGCAATCGTAACTAATAAGTTCTTTTTAAAGACTAATTTATCGGAAATAACCCCAAAGATTGGTTGGAAGACCAACGACATGAAGGCCATCATTGAGAAAACAAATCCGGCAGTAGTTCCGTTTAAGTGACCAACTTGTTCCATCCAAAGTGTTAAATAACCATTGATAATTTGCCACATGAAGAAGTAAGTAAAGTGGGTAACGGGGAAGCCCCAGAAATCCTTCTTTTTACTAGTTTGAACTTCGTTTTCCAAGATATTTCACTCCTATTCTTTCTATTCGTAATTGTAAGGGACGGGCTTGCCGAAATGTGGGGTGCCGTCGTCATTCCAAGTAAACGCTTGAACTTTGGTATGACGGTTAGGATCGTACAGCGGATCACCCTTGATCTCGGTATAGTCGCGGCAGTGATAAACCATGATATCGGTTTTACCATCTTCGGCAACCGTGAATGAATTATGGCCTGGTCCGTATTGGTGAGTAGCTAAGTCACTCTTGAATACCGGTTCCTTTGATTTTGACCAGTTAGAAGCATCTAACAAATCAACATCATCGTTGACGGTCAACATTCCCATGGCGTAGTTTTCATCAGTCGCACTTGCAGAATAAGTTAAGAAGTAACGGCCATTTCGATGAATAATAGCTGGTCCTTCGTTAACCCAAAAGCCCTTAACTTCCCAAGAATATTCTGGCTTTGACAGCATGACTGGATCAGTCTTCAACGTCCATGGATTTTCCATTTCAGCAATGTATAAGTTTGAATTACCGCGAATGGCTTTATCCTTTTGCGCCCATACATAGTAGAGCTTACCGTTTGCTTCAAAGCAGGTGGCATCTAACGAGAAGGTATCCATGTTCGTTTTGACTTGCCCACGTTCGATCCAGTTATCTTCACTGGCCATTGGATTTTCTTCGTCGCATTCGATGCAGAACATCCGGTGCTGGAACATACCATTTTCGTCTAACGCTGTCGTTTCAGCTGCAGCAAAGTAAATGAACCATTTGCCATCGATATAGTGGATTTCTGGTGCCCAAATCAGTTGGCTCATGGGACCGTTTTCATGTTTGCGCCAAACGGTTCTTGGTGCGGCATGAGCTAATCCGGCTAATGTTTTAGCTCGGCGGATTTCAATTAAATTGTAGGCAGGCACTGATGCTGTGAAGTAATAGTACCCATCGGTGTGTTTATAAATATATGGATCTGCGCGTTGAACAATAAGCGGATTAATATATTGATTTGTATACGCCATGTTTATGATCTCCTCAAGATTTTTTAACTACGTAGTTTTCCTTCTTGTGCACGTGATTATCATATGATGAGCAGAAAGCGATTACAACATCCTTTTTGATGTTTTTCGTATTTTTTTGCTTTTTGAGCAACAAAAACATTCTTTAAAATTAAAAAATCGCAAATGGTATCCTAATAAAAAACAAAACGCCTATTTTTATACTGATAAATATAAAAATTATTAATTTATTTATCGCATAATTTTTATTCAAATAACTTCTTCTTAAGTGGAATGATTAGTTTGATTTTTATTCTTATTCACAACATTTCCGTATTTATACAGCAATTATGGGGGTAAACTGATGACTACCGCTTATTAAAGACCTCAATAATAAGTCCGACAAATTTAATTTAGGATTTAAAAAATAATTTTCAATTCCTGTTTAAAAACAACCAAAACATTGTTAGTATTATATTGAGCATTGTTTTACCCTTTTAAGATAAATAAATTTCTAGTTTTAACAAATAAATTAACATTGGAGGCGGCCTCATGGAATCTGATATTTCCAAAAGTTCATTACCCGTTTATAAAGCTTTAGCAAGCCCTGTTCGGCTTAAAATTATTCAAGAATTGTCCGTCCGTAAAATGAGTGTGAGAGAATTATCGTCAGCACTCAATCTAAGCGGTACCATCGTTTTGCAGCACCTTAACAAACTTGCTGACGCCGGTATCATCAAGTTTGAACGAATCGGTCATAACAAAGTCTCCCGGTTAACGGTGGACAAAATTAACATCCATTTTCCCAAAACCATTTATCCGGAGTTTGAATCCTACGATACCCAAGTTCCCGTTGGCCACTTCACCAATTTCTCCGTGCAGCCTTCTTGCGGTTTAGCCGGTAAAACTGACTACATTGGCAAGGTCGATAATCCCGCTTACTTCATGGATCCAGATCGGATGTCAGCCGGAATGGTCTGGTGGTGCAACGGTTTTGTCGAATATCAATTTCCTGACTACCTGACTAAAGATGACAAACTTGAGATGTTAGACTTATCAATGGAGTTAGGATCTGAATTTCCATTTTCTAATAACGTCTGGCCTTCAGACATTACGTTTTATATCAACGGAACTGAGATTGGTACTTGGACCTCTCCGGGTGATTTTTCCGATACCCGTGGCAAATATACGCCTGAATGGGTGCCTGACAACGTTAATCAGTACGGCATCATGAAAACGCTGAGATTGACCCATGACGGCAGTTATTTGGACGGTCAGCCCTTTACGGACGTCTCTTTAGAGGACATTGATACCCATAAGCAAACCTTCGCCGTTCGCTATGGCATCAAACGAAATGCCAAAAATAATGGTGGCTGCACCATCTTTGGCAAGGGATTTGGCAATTACAACCAAGACATTGAAATGAAGCTATTCTATAGCTAATCAAAACGCGTCTGAAACCACAAAAAAGGTCTGGAAATTAATTTCCAGACCTTTTGTTATGCTATCGTACTAATACTTATTTGATGTTAACTAAGTGAAGGCTAACCATCTTGGCGAAGTCTTCCATCTGTTGTGCAGTCACACCGAATGAGAAGACCGTGTGGTGACCACCACCGTTTTGAATCCATTGAGTGGCACCTTTCTTAAGGCCAGCTTTAGGTGTCCACATTTGCTTAGCAACAGGCAACTTAGGCATGTCAGCAGCCTTGTGACCATCAACTTCATACATCACCATCCGGTATTCGTCACCGAAGTCAGCTAAGGTAACATCGATCGCGTCACCTTCACCACCGGCAAAGACTAAACGAGCAGGATCTTCACGGTCACCAATGTCCAATGGGTGAACTTCAATCTTAGGCTTGTCAGTTGCTAAGGTTGGGTCAACTTCAAGCATATGTGAGCCAAGGATAGCTTCGTGGCCCTTACGTAAATCAAGGGTGTAGTCTTCCATGAAGGCAGTCCGCTTGTTGTGGCTGATAATCTTCATTAAGCGGTCAAGAGCAGCGGTCTTCCAGTCACCTTCACCGGCGAAGCCATAGCCTTCAGCCATCAATAATTGAGTAGCCAAGCCAGGTAATTCCTTCATGCCGTACAAGTCTTCAAAGTTATCTGAGAAGGCCGTGTATCCATGGGCATCCATGAAGCGCTTCAAACCAAAGTATTCACGAATTTGGTACTTAACGTGGTCTTCAAAGAAGGCTTTGTCATTGTCGCCAGGGTTCATGGTGTAAGTCTTAGCTAATTCATCATATTTCTTATTGATGTCAGCATCGGAAACCTTGTTCATTTCTTCAACTAAGTCACCAACGGCATAGTAGTCAGCGGTCCAGCCAAGTTGAATTTGGGCTTCGATCTTATCACCATCAGTAACGGCAACGTTACGCATCTTGTCACCAAAGAGAACAACTTTCAGCTTAAAGCTTTCGTTGTAAGCAACGGCAACGTCTTGCCAGTCAGCGATTTCCTTTTGGGTTTCTTCATCGCCCCACCAGCCGTAAACAATCTTATTGTTCATCCGAAGACGGGCATTGATATAGCCGTATTCGCGGTCACCATGAGCACTTTGGTTCAAGTTCATGTAGTCCATGTCAATGGTTTCGTATGGGATGTGGTTCAAGTATTGAGTAGCCAAGTGCAGCAACGGCTTCTGCAATAATTGAGTCCCACGAATCCACATCTTAGCAGGACTAAAGGTGTGCATCCAAGTAATCACACCGGCAACGGAGTCATCATGGTTGGCATCCTTCATTAACTTAGTAATGTTGTCAGCGGTTGTAGCAGTCAGCTTAAATTCGATCGGGTAAGGTAAGTTACCTGACTTATTTAACTTATCAACGATGTCTTTGGCATCTTTTTCAACGGACTTTAATTGTTCGTCACCATATAAGAATTGACTACCTGTAACAAACCAAAACTTGTAATCTGGGGTACTTAACATAACAAATGAATCTCCTTTTTTAATTTATTTGATAGCATCAATTTATGAACGAGCGGCATGATCCTTTGAATGCGCGTTGTTTTGACCATAGTAGGCGTTAGCACCATGCTTACGGTAATAATGCTTGTCCAGCAGGTACTGAGGTAATTCAGAACTCTGATGGGTTAATGCCATGGTGTGGAAGTCCTCTTCAGCAACAACTTCCAATACCTTGGAATTATAAACCGCCTTAGCTGGTGTTGGACCCCAAGCAAATGGCCCATGCTGGCTAACAAGAGCAGCTGGGACGGCTTCGTAGTCAAGACCACGTTCGTCAAAAGTTTTGACAATGGTCTTACCCGTATTGCCTTCGTAATCCTCTTCGATTTCTTCCTTGGTGAGGGCATCAGCTGCCGGAACATCACCAAAGAATGTATCGGCGTGAGTGGTGTTCATTGCTGGAATATCCATCTTAGCCGCAGCGAATGAAACTGCCCAAGGTGAATGCGTATGAACAATCCCGCCAATCTTTGGGAAGTGATTGTACAGGTACGTATGGGTTGGTGTATCGCTGGACGGGTTCATCTCGCCTTCAACAACTTCACCCTTTAAGTTCACAACAACCAAATCGGAAGGCTTGAGCTTATCGTAATCAACACCGGATGGCTTAATCACGAATAGACCCTTTTCCCGATCAATCCCTGAGACGTTGCCCCAAGTAAAAGTAACTAACCCAAGTTTAGGAAGCTGCATGTTAGCTTCATAAACCTCTTGCTTAAGATCTTCTAGCATTTTAATATCTTCACTCCTTAATTAAAGTTCAATTGATTTAACGGCTTGTGATTCAACCACAAGGCCTTTCTTATAGGCTTCAATAAATTCGTTGCAGCCTTTAACGCCTTCTGGGTTTGGTTCAACGGTGGTACTCTCAGGATTTGAGAAAACCTTCTTATCCAAGAAGTCAGCCAAACTCAAGTTATCCGCATTGTCTTTAGCAAACAAAGCTAAGATTGCCATGCCCCAAGGGCCACCCTCACCAGCATTGCTCATGACGGTAATTGGCGTATCCAGTGCATCAGCTAAAACCTGCTGACCGACTTTAGGTGTTTTGAATAGACCACCTTGAGCAATAAACACGTCAGCTTTAATATGTTCTTCCTTAGAAAGAATATCGTTACCGATCTTGAGCGGCGCAAATGCTGAATAGAGATGCGTCTTCATAAAGTTTGGTAAGTTGAACCGACTGTTTGGTGTTCTAACAACCATTGGCCGGCCTTCTGGCATCTTGGTGATATTTTCACCAGACAGGTAAGCGTAACTTAACAGGCCACCGGCGTTCGCTTCAGCGCGAGTCGAACTGTTAAACAGCGCACCGTACAATTCGTCTGGTTTCAAATCAATCCCAATTTCTTTAGCAAATTGATTGAACAATTCAACCCAGGCATTAATATCTGAGGAACAGTTGTTGGTGTGGACCATCGCTACTGGATCACCGCTTGGTGTTGTCACCATATCGATATCACGGTGAACTTTATCAACCTGCTGATCCAAGACAACCATTGAAAAGGCAGAGGTGCCGGCTGAAATGTTCCCAGTCCGCTTACGAACAGCATTCGTGGAAACCATCCCAGTACCAGCGTCCCCTTCTGGCGGTGCCATCACAGCACCGGATTCAAGTTTGCCGCTTGAATCAAGTAACTGAGCACCCTCAGCCGTAAGACTGCCAGCACTCTCACCGGCCAATTTAATGGCTGGCAACACGTCTTTTAAGCTCCAAATATACTGACGGACTGATGGTTGCTGGTTAAACTTATCAATCATGTCCTGATCGTAAGTCTTTTCGGCATCATTAATTGGGAAAACACCTGATGCATCCCCAATACCTAACACTTTTTCACCGGATAACTTCCAGTGAACATAACCGGCTAATGTCGTAATAAAATCAACATCTTTGACGTGATCTTCTTGATTTAAAATGGCTTGGTATAAATGTGCGATACTCCAACGTTGTGGAATATTAAAATCAAACAATTTGGTTAAATCATCAGCAGCTTGTTCAGTGATGTTGTTCCGCCAAGTCCGAAAAGGAACTAATAAGTTGCCCTTTTTATCAAATGGCATGTAGCCATGCATCATAGCAGAAATACCAATGCTGCCGATTTTTGTGAGTTGAACGCCATACTGACTAGTAACGCTTTGGGCCATTGATTGGTAACTGGTTTGGATACCCTTCCAGATTTTCTCAATCGGATATGTCCAAATGTTATTGACCAATTCGTTTTCCCAGTTGAAGTCACCTGACGCAACCGTCTGGAAATCGTCGGTTACTAAAACTGCCTTAATTCGCGTAGAACCTAACTCGATTCCCAGCGCAGTTTCACCAGCCACAATTTTATTTTTGACTTGGTTGTTCATTACTTAAATCCTCCAGATATTTTACATTCAATCGTAAAAACTAAATCGCTTACAAAATTCATTGTAAACTATTTATTAGCATGAATCAACGGGTATTTCATTTATACGTATAATTTAACTATTTTATTAAAAAACGCCTCACACAACAATGAAGCTGTGTGAGGCGTTCCCTATCGTTTTTACTTGTAACTACTTTAAAATTTTCACCGATTTTCTAATAATCAATTCCGGATCATAAACAATCGACTTGACTGGTTGCTTGTCGATCATGCTAATCAACAGCCCTGCCGCGTCATGACCCATTTTTTCTTTCTCATGCACCATCGTCGTTAGGGCGGGTTCAATATAGCGACTTAACCGATAGTCATCAAAACCAGTGATTGAAATATCATCGGGAACCTTTAAGTCCAGCGATTTGATTAAATCGATCACCTGAATGGCTAACTGATCGTTATAGCAGACGATCGCCGTTGGCCGATCATCAGTGGTAATCACCCGTTCAATTTGGCCGAGTGTTTTTTTCAGCGGATCTGTGGTGCGGTACATAATCACGTTACTTTCCAACTTCTTGTCAGCGTTTCCTTGGTAGGCTTTAATAAACCCATTCATTCGGTTAACACCTTGCAAATCGTCAATCTGAAACACACCCAAGATCTTTTTATGCCCTTGATCAATCAGATAATCCGTCATCCTCTTCATCGCATCAACGTCGTTAGTGGTGACAGAAATACCGTTCAATTGCTGATACTCCGCGTTAATAAAAACTACGGGTAAGTTGAGTTCTTTAATCTTGCTGTAAAGATCAAGGTTAGGTGACAGCACCGTACTTTGAGTCGGCTCAATAATGAGCCCGGCCACGTTGCTTTCAAGCATTGTGATGATTGATTTGCGTTCCCGTTTAGGATCATTATGCGTATTGGCCAGCAGCATTGCATAGCCGTTATCCGAAATGATCTGGTCAGCACCGTTAACGATGCTAGGAAAAATATAATCTGCGATATGAGTCGCAATCACGCCGATCATGCGATTATTGTTAGTATTCTTCGCTTTAGCACTTTGCCAATCATTAACGTACATGCCGCCGCCTTGAATCCGATAGATGAGGTGCTGATTCTCCAAGTCGCCAACTGATCGTCTGATCGTATAACGACTGACATCGAACTGATTCATTAATTCCATTTCAGTAGGTAATTTTTGGCCGATTTTATAATCGCCGGATAAAATCTTCTTTTTTAATTCTTCTTCGACTTTCTCGTATTTTGCTTGCATCCTATTAGCTCCAATTAGTTTGTGTACGTCTTATTCGTCTAATAAATTATAACTTCTTGACATTTATACGCAAAGAATTTATGTTTTTAGACGTAATCAATATTATATTACCATATTTCACAAAGTTATCGAGGCGATAATTGGTCTTGAACGAAATAATTTGTCTGGTTACCAATTTTTTGGGGAACAGATGAATTTAACTTTTCTAAATCATGCGTGCCCGATTGCTAACCGAATTAAAAATGAGGAGTGATTATTTTGGAAACATCTCAAGAACTGTTCGATCATTACAACGGGCATGAAGTGACTGCCTTCCACTTGAACAATGATAACGGTGTCACTGTGACCGTCTTAAGCCAAGGCGGTATTATTCGTGAAATGCTGCTACCTGATAAGGGGGGCAAGAAGCACAATATTTTACTAGAATATCCCACAACTGCTGATTATTATGCCAATCCATTCTACGTCAACATGATGATTGGGACAGCCGGTGGCCGTATCAAGCAAGGCCAATTTACCATCAACGGCAAAACAACGAAGGTCACACCTAATGAGGGGCAAAACACCCTTCATGGTGGCCCAAACGGTTTTCATTCAGTCAATTGGGATGGCGAACTTTCTAGCACGGCAAAGGAAGCCACTTTAACTTTGACGCATCATTTTGCAGCCACTGAAAAGGGTGATTTCCCAGCAATGACGGTTTCAACTAAGTACACCCTTGGTAACGACGATCAATTAGTGGTGAACTTCTCAGCTGAAGCTGAAGCGCCAACCATTTTTAATCCGACCTACCACGTTTACTTTAATTTAAGTGGCGAAAAAGATATTCGCCACCAGGTGCTTACTCTGAATAGCCCCCGTCATATGGACGTCGACTCCGAGAAGATTCCAACTGGTCGCCTGTTAGACAATCACGGAACACCATTTGACTTCACCAGTCCAACCGCATTAGGCGAAGCAATTGATGGCATGCAGAACACTAACGAAAAGGGCTTTGATGATATTTTTGAAGTTGTCCCAGATGCCGATCAGCGCATTGCAACTCTGACTGATCCTCAGTCTAATCGATCAGTTACCCTTCATTCGAAACGAAACGGTTTAGTTGTCTTCACAGCTAACTCATTTACACCAGATATGAACTTAACGCTGGGTCACGGTGCACCTCATATGGGCATTGCCCTTGAAGCTCAGAACCTTTCTGATGCAACCCGATTTGAAAACTTGGGCGATACGACCCTGCTCCCTGGTGAAACCAAATCGTATGAAATTGGTTATCAATTTAAGTTTTAATGCCGATTTAACGATTGAATAATAAAAGCCTCTGCGGATGTGCCATAAGTCCATATTGACAAAGATTTAAGCTAGTCTTTTAACTTGAATATGAAGGTCAGTTTATTTTTATTCGTCGCTTTCATATTGCCTAAATCGGCTCCACAACTCAGATTCCGGCCATACAAGACAGATAGCCCTCGTCCTGATGATTTTTGTCGGGACGAGGGCTATCTGTCTTGTATTCTGGAATCTACCGAGTTGTCTCACACTCTCTTAGTTTTTGATCTGCTTACGATGTAAAATCATCGAATCCACTAATGTCACAATACCTAATAGGATCATGGCAATATCCAGCCAAAAATAGAGGTTTGACACCGTTTCGTGAATAATTGTTGAACCAGCAGCAACCATCACAACAAGTGCGATCCAAAATTCAAAGTCTTTGTAAAAATGGGCGTTTAATTTCCACTGTTTGTTTGTCATGTCATAGCTCCTTACTTCTACTGAAACGCTATTCGCTAAAAATATTTATCATCATTGTGCGTCATTTTTTATACGGACGCAAGCGTTTTCTTTTTTACGACTAATCAATAAGCTATCAAAAATACTATTGTAACAGTGGTTTAGGCAGCTAAATTTATTGGATAATTTTTTGCTTTGACCCAAAAAAGGAATCAGCCCATGACGAGTTGATCCCTTCTTTAATTTAAATTCAATCGTTAGACCATTGTCAATTAAGCTTAACGACCAGCAACCTTACTTGCATCAAGTGTACCCGAAGCCTTGTGAAGGTCAAGTTCAATCTCTTCCAATGATTTCCCACGGGTTTCAATAAACTCTTTGTGAACGACTATAATAGCGATTCCACAAATGACCGCGTAGAATAAGAAGGCGTTGTCTAGTCCCCATGCACTCAACATCATTGGGAAGGTTAGTGAAACAACCATATCGGCTAACCAGTTCATCGCAGCACAGAGTGAAGTACCTAAACCACGAATATTTAGTGGGAAGACTTCACCAATAAATACCCAGGTAACAGGTGCCCAAGTCGTTGCATAGAAGGCAATGTAAACGGTCAGCGCAATCGCACTAACGATCGCAGCGGCTTTAGAACCATTATCAAACTTCAAAATGGTGTACATAACCAGCAAAGATAGACCCATACCAGCAGCACCAAATTCTAGCATCTTCTTACGGTCAACCTTATCCATCATGAACATAGCCAGAACCGTAACTAATACGTTAATGGTACCAATACCAATATGTGCCAGTAAGGCAGCAATGACTCCCCAACCAACTTTAGTGAAAATAGTTGGTGCGTAGAAAATAACACTGTTACTACCGATAACTTGTTGGAAAAGAGCCACACCTAAACCAGTGATCAAAGCTGGACGAACACCCTTACCAAACAGTTCTTTCCAACCGCCTGTTGGCATTTTGGCATTTTCTTGAATTTCTTTCAATGCCTTATCAACGGCTTTGACATCGCCCTTGTTAGTGCCCATTAAAACGTTACGAGCATCGTCAACTCGACCAACTTTAGCCAAGAAACGAGGACTTTCTGGCAGGAACAGAGAACCGAAGAATAGGATGGCAGCTGGCAAAGCAGCAAACCCTAACATCCAACGCCAGCCAGTGTACATGTGAGCGAAACTGTAGTTCAAAATGTAAGCAAGCAAAATCCCGATCATAACCATCAATTGGAACATGGTCGCAACGGCACCGTGCATCCGCTTAGGTGCAAGTTCATGCAGGTAAGCTGGAATCAGTGCTGACGTAATCCCAACACCAATACCTAGAATAACTCGGGTAAATAACAATACCCAGAAGTCAGGCGCAAAGCCAGAAGTTATCGCACCAATGAAGAAGATAACTGAAGCCCAGATCAATAGACGGCGACGACCGTACGTATCCAAAAACTTACTTGTTGCAAGAGCACCAATAATAGCACCAATCAAAACAGAACTAACAACCCAGCCTTGTTGCCAAGGACCTAAGTTAAGTTGTTTTTGAATAAATAGAATTGCTCCTGAAACCGATGCAATATCGTAGCCAAAGAGCAGGCCACCAAGTGCACCGAAAGTATAAATGAAGCCGTTCGAAACTTTCTTCAAAACAAAACACCCCTCATATAAATGATATAATAATTACCGAACGTACTTATGTAAACGTTTTATGTAGTCGCTTACATTGACTAGTATAGGATTTTATACGGATAAGTCAATAGCCGTTGTTATTTATTAGTATAAAAGATTAATTTGTGATATGATATGAGTTGAATTAATACGTCAAATTATTTTAACCATGGGAACCGCAATTAGGGGAGAATACAAATGCAAACGTTATGGTACATATTATCTGGTTTGTCTGATTTCATTTTATTGATTTTAGTTTTCGTTTGGGGCTTCGATTTCGCTCGTAAAGATCGCAGTAAAGCTCATAAACATCACTACGGTTTATGGACGCTTTGCTCTATGATGGCGACATTTATCTTTATGATGCTGGCAGGGTCAGGAAAATAAGCTAAAATTCATCTAATCGTGAACGGATAAATTTAATCATTTTCTATTTATCAGATAAATAGTTTTCAAATGGACTCGTTTATGGCTCCATTCAAAAATATTGTAAATAATACGACAGTTGCTGATGCAACTGTCGTATTTTATTCCTATCTAACTAAAAAACTAGGCGACTTATGCCCACCTAGCTTCAAGTGGTCATAAATCGCCTAGTAAATGGAACGTGGCTGACTTAGTTTTTTCTACTTAATATACGTCGTCTTGTAGTTGTAGTTAGCACCAGCTGAGTTGTAGACCACGTTCTTCACGTTTTGGTTAAAGAGCCATGGCGCTGATGATTGATACAGTGGTGTGATTCCTTGATCCTTCAACAGGATATTTTGAGCTTTGACCAGATCGTCCCAACGTTGCTCTGGCTTGTTAGCATCCGTTGTTGAGGAAGCCTTGATCAATTGATCATAGGTGTTGTTAGACCAATCAGAAATGTTACTTGGGTTGTTCTTGGTGTAAATGTTCAAGAACGTGATTGGGTCTGAGAAGTCCGCGAACCAGTTAGCAAAGGTGACTTGGTAATTCCGTGAAGCCTGACGGGCCAAAACGGTACGGAACGGAATATTTGAAACGGAAACCTTTAAGCCTGGCAGATTCTTCTCCAATGAGTTTTGCAAGTATTCCGTAACCTTCTTACCAGCATCACTATCAGCGCCTAAGATGGTGAACTTAGGATCTGTGATCCCGACTTCTTTGAGTCCTTGTTGCCATAAAGTTTTAGCCTGAGCAGGATCATATTTCATGGATGCAGGTGCAGTAGTATCTGAAGTAAAGTCTTTACCGGTCTTAGGATTAGTAGCGAGTCCCTTAGAAACAAAACTATTATTGACAATCGAACCATCGCCAAGAACCTTCTTGGTGATTTGCTGACGATCGATAGCCATCGAAATAGCTTCACGAATCTTCAAATTCTTAAATAACTTCATATTTTGATTCAAAGCCAGGTAGTAACTGCTTGATTGTGGCCGTGAAATCAAATCTTTGTTGCTTTGGAGATTCTTAGCTTGGTTACCAGTCAATGGTGCACCAATCAACCTTTTAGAGTTGTACTGGTTCAGCGCCGTTTGGTTATCTTTGACAACTTGGTACTTGATAGCGCTCATCTTAACGGCTTTCTTATCCCAGTAACTATTATTCTTTGAAAGCGTCCAAGTAGTACCGGTCCCGTTCCAATGGGTTAGCTTATAAGGGCCGTTGTAAACCATGCGGTCACTTCTAGTCCCATAACCATTGCCGTATTTCTCAACGACTTTTTGGTTTTGCGGGTAAAAGACTGGGAACCCCAGTAACAGCTTGAAGTATGGAATCTGGTGATCCAGATCAACGGTTAATTGATACTTGCCAGTTGCCTTGATCCCCAAGGTGCTTGGTGCCATCTTCCCTTTGGAAATCGCATCCGCGTTCTTGATCCCGCTAAACAGGTACGAATACTGTGACGCAGTCTTGGGATTCACCGTCCGTTGCCACGAATAAACGAAGTCTTTGGCGGTCACCGTGTCACCGTTGCTCCACTTCGTATTGTGGCGAATATCGATGACGTAATGACGGCCATTATTAGTCTGGGTCAGCTTGGTGGCCAAAGCGGTTTCAGGCTTACTGTGATTTCCCAGCCGGTAAAGCCCCTCGTTGGTATTATTTAACATGTCAAACGTTCCTAAAGCAGTAGACTTCGAAAGGTCGACCGTTGAGAGTTCACTGTCAGTCGGCATCGTAAACGTCTGCTTATCACTTGAACTGTTACCAGATCCACAAGCACTGAGTACTAGCGCTAAGCCTGCTAGGCTAGCGGTAACTGCCCATTTTGGATTGAACTTCATATTTTTTCCTCCTAGACAACTCATCTAAATATCAACATCGTTACTGATATTTTATCACAATTATGAGTAAATACACATATTAATTTAATATTTATTTAATCTCATGAGAGGTTATTCATTCTCTGAACCTTTAAAAAGCCCTTTACAAGGCATTTGCTTTATCTAGTGGAACGAATTTGGTATGCTTTTAAAAAAGAAAGGTTGCAGTTAAATGATAAAATTAAATGTGCCACTGATTACCCAACGTCCGGAGTTACCCACCGGCTGTGAGATCACCGCGGTGACCATGCTCCTGCAATACACAGGCGCGCGAGTGGATAAAGTCCAGCTCGCAAAAGAAATGCCTTATGACAGTACTGACTGTAACAAGGGGTTTGTGGGCGACCCCTTTACGGAAAACGGCAATAGCATTTACCCGCCCGCTTTGACGGCTTTAATCAGCAAATATGCTGGCCACGCTACTGATTTAACGGGCGCTGATTTACCAGCTTTAAAGGCCCAAATCGACCAAGATCATCCTGTAGTTGTCTGGGTCGGTGAATTTGATGGCTTTCACACGCATGCGCTGACCATGATTGGGTACGATGATGCCGGGGTAATCGTCAATGACTGCTGGACCAATCAAACTGAAAAAATCGCTAATTCAAAATTTGTGGCAATTCGTGCCCATTTAAATAACCGTGCCATTACAATCTAAAAAACCAGTGACGACCTGCCAATTTGGCAGACATCACTGGTTCTTTTAGTTTTTAAAGCTTCAAGGCCGTTTGATCGTTTTCATCGGGAACATAAGCCCGACCCGTATTTTTAACAACCACAAATCCCGCTAACTGCCGATTAAGCTGTTGTTTAAACGAATTCAGCAGATCATCATAGGCTATCTCAGTTTCACCTTGACGATATAATCGCTCAACAAAGTTATCATACTCGTCTTCGATCACCTCACTGATACTACGAACACTCAGATAACTTGGTGGGTTATTACCCTGCTTATGGTAATCTTTTGCACAAGCAATCTCTTTATCTAAAGTAGCTTGTGGTATGGCTAATGACGCAATAATATGCTTTACTGATGGCAAACCAAATTGTTCGATGATCTCCTCGGGTTCCATACTCAGTCGAGACATCACTCAATCACTTCCAGATTTAATTTTTAATGTATGGCAACTCAAAACATTAACGAGTGTCGAGGACGGAGAAATTAAGCGATGCGTATAGCAAGACGTGCATTTTGAACCCCGAAAACGGTTCGCTGACAGAAACGATTCATCACTGTTTTTAGAAAAACAGCCACAATTTCCGCTAACTGATAACCGTTATCGCCGCTGCTCATTGACTGACGGTATCGAATCGTCAAGATTGCTCGGTGATGCTGATGATCAGCCCGCACCGCTGCCAACTTAGCCGTACCCTGTTGGTTACCAGCTGCGTACGGTACATCAGTATGCCATTCATCCGTCCATGGACTTTGCGAAAGCAGGAGTTCGTGAATAGCCATCTCCAGCTGCTGGCCGGTTGTGAGATGCCGCTGATTATGACGATCGAACCAGTCAATATAAACTGGCAACTGAAAGACAAGCGTTGTATCGATAATACTCCCCTACTTTCCACAAACTTATTAATGCACAAAGTATACTACTAGAAGTAAAAATAGCTATCAATATTTGGGCATCTTAACTTTTAATTTAAACTTTCAAAATGAGCACCTTAAATCACTCTGTTAGGACAAAACAAGCGCCGCCCCGTTACTCAAATCGGGACAGCACTTGTTTGCATTAAACTCTGACAGCTACCAAACTATTTTTAAAGCCCTAATGAACGGTTGAAGTCTCAGGGTATTCATTTTGAAACTGGGCAACAGCACCAATCAAATTTGATTGATTGCAAAAACGGCAGCGATCAATATCGGTTGTCACGGTTGCCCCTTTTTTAACTAACAGGGTGTGAACACGGTTTCGAAACATCTTTAAGAAATCATCTCGAACTGAAATTCCGCCACCAATCAACAACCGGTCAGGGTCAAAACTGGTGATCACATTATACGCTGCTAAGCTTAACCAGCGAAGCATGTTATTAAGACAATCATTTGCTAAAAGGTCACCCGTTTTAGCCCGCTCAAAAATTTCCGGTGCTTCAACGATTTGGGTTGAATGACTGGCTTGGGTGTACCGCTGTGCCATTTTCACTGGACTGGCTAGATCACTCAATGTTCTATCATTACCATCCATAATGCTATAGCCGAATTCCCCCATAAAATGATCACGACCAGTTAACAGCTTACCATCCTGAATCAGGCTGCCGCCGATACCCGTACCAATAACCAGCAAAGCCACTGACGATACATCCTTAGCGTTACCGATCCAAGCCTCTGCTAACCCAGCACAATTCGCATCATTTTGAATCGTCACAGGTCGTTTGAATCCTTCACTTAGTTCATCGCGAATGGGAAAATCCGTGAGGTAGGGGACCGCGGTAACGCCAGAAATTTGGCCGGTGCTCACATTCACGCTGCCAGGTAAGCTGACAGCAACCCCGTGAATCGGCTTAGCAATTTGCTCAGGCAGACTTAGAAGTTGCGCTTTCATTTCAGGCCAGGTTGAAGGTGTAGCAAATTTTCCAAGATCTTGCATCTCCTGCTTTATCCAGTAGCCATATTTGACCGACGTGCCACCAATATCAACTGCTAATAAACCACTATCATTTTGAATCGTCAGCATATTCATCACCTAATTTCTCACCACGGGTTGAAATCACCTTTTGATACCAGTAAAACGAATCCTTGCGGTAACGTTTCAGAGAACCATTACCCTGATCATCTCGGTCAACGTAGATAAACCCGTAGCGCTTGGATAATTGACCGGTACTTGCGGAAACGATATCAATCGCGCTCCAAGGTGTGTACCCCATTACGTCAATACCATCATCGTTGATTGCCAGTTCCATTTGCTTAATGTGATCACGCAAATACTTAATCCGGTAATCATCGTGGACTTGATGGCTGACTGTTAACTTATCGATTGCTCCGATGCCGTTCTCCACCACAAATAACGGCAAATGATAACGATCGTTCATCCAGTTCAAAGCGTAACGGAGGCCCTTCGGATCAACTTGCCAGCCCCAGTCAGATTTCGGCACGTACTTATTCTCCACAAGATCAGTCGCTTCGTTATACGAATAGAACTCATCTTCACCCGGACGAGCGGCCGTCGCAAATGACATGTAATAGCTGAACCCGAGATAGTCTACTTGGCCTTGTTTCAGCACTGCCAAATCGGCATCTGTGATATCCAAATTAAACTGTTTTGCGGCTTGATACTTGCGCAACCAGGCTGGGTAACTGCCCTCGACCTGAACGTCAGAGAACCAAAACCGACTTTGCATTGCACGTTGTGCTTTTAACAGATCATCTGGTTTGTCGGTAGCTGGATAAACTGGCGAAAAAGCAACCATAGCGCCAATTAATAAGTTTGAATTTAATTCATGCGCAAATTTAACCACCTTAGCGCTAGCAACCACTTCGTAATGAGCTGCTTGATACATCACTGCTTCAGCATTTTCACCCTCATGAATCTGGACACCAGAGTTAGTGAACAGGGTAAAAGCGCGGTCATAGTTAGTCTGATTATTAATTTCGTTGAACGTCAGCCAATATTTAACTTTGTGCTGATAACGGGTAATCACAGCTTGAGCAAAGTGAACGAAACAATCTAAAACCTTTCGACTGCGGAAACCGCCATACTCAGTCACGAGATGATAGGGCATTTCAAAGTGTGACAGTGTCACAACTGGTTCAATATGATACTTATGGCACTCATCAAATAAGCGATCGTAGAACTTCAAACCAGCTTCGTTGGGTTCCTCTTCATCACCGTTGGGGAAAATTCGCGACCAGGCGATTGACGTCCGGAAACACTTAAACCCCATTTCAGCAAACAACTTAATGTCTTCTGGAAATTGATGATAAAAATCAATGCCTTCATGATTAGGATAAAATTCACCGGTTTTCACGCCGTTAGTGATTCGCCGTTCATCAAAATTGCCAGCCGCCGTCATGACGTCAGCAACGCTTAAGCCCTTTCCATCAGTATTATAAGCACCCTCAGCTTGGTGAGCAGCAATCGCGCCACCCCATAAAAAATTTTCTGGTACTTGCATGTTCATTCCTCCTATTAGTAGACAAAAGGAGCCTAAATACCTATCTCATGTGGGTATTTAAGCTCCTCTAAAAAATGATTAGATTATCCGATTGATTAATGATGAAGGATCAGTCTAGTACCGTTCATATGAAGCACGCTATGGATTGCCATTGAAGCCCCGCCTAGTAGCGTCGCATAATGCACATCCTTTGACATAACCAATGGTGGCACCAAAGGCAAAAAGGTGAGTTTCATTTGAACGTTCTTCAAAATTTCTGGCAGACTGTCGATTAACGGTGAATTATAGAAGATCATTTGCGGATCATAGGCAGAAATCAAATGACTAGTGACGATAGCGAGGTAATAGCAAAATGAATCAATGAGTTTTGCTATCTGGTCATCATGGTTTTTATAATCCTCAATCAGCATTGCCAGATTATAATCCTTATTCTGCTTAATGACACAGGCTTTAGCAACAATCGCATTCAGAGACCATTCGGACTCGAAGGTTGGTAATTTAGTTAACCGTACCTGGCTTTTTCCAGAATCTGGAATCAGCATCCGGCCAATCTCACCAGCCTGGCCGTAATTACCAGCATAGAGGTGAGCGTCGATAATTACACCAGCACCAATACCTTCATGAATACTAATTGAAATTAAGTTTTGTAATTCCTGTTTGCTATAATCTTCTTCAAAAATTGCTGACAGGTTAGCCTCATTTTCAATAATCACGGGCACACCATACTTGTCCCGGAAATACCCAACGAGGTCAACGTCATCGTAATCGATAAAATCCGAATGAAGGATTTCGTTCTCATAGACCACACCAAAGACTGCAATTGAAATAGCTTGGAGGCCATTTACTAGGTGAAAGTCCGGTAACTGTGCTATAAGATCATCCATCTTTTTCAAAATAATCGAGATGGGCTGATGATTAATCTGTTCAACATTATATTCGAGTACGCGGCCATCGAACTTAGTCGCCAGCATTTCGATTTGCGACCCGGAAATACTGAAGTTCACGGTATAACCAAACTCAGCGTTGTACTCAACCAGTTCGGGCTTTCGTCCACTGCTGCCAGTGTTGGCGTGTCCTTCGCCCAGGCTTTTCACAAATTGCCGTTCTAATAATTGACCAACAATATCAGAAACAGTCACCTTATTGAGGCCCACTTTTTGGGAAATTTCATTCCGTGATAGCGGCCCGTTGTTAATGATCTCTGCCAGTACTGAACGCTCATTATAGCCGCGCATAATGTCTTTATTAATAATCATCCAAATCGCTCATTTCTCATCATTATTCTGCTTCAGCATTTTCCTTAGCATGCTTAGCTGCTAAATCACGCTGCATTTTCTTTTCAATGCCATCTACATGATAAAACAATAATGCGATAGCGGATAGTCCAAATCCGAGAAGCGGTACCCAAATATAGTTCATTTCAATACCGTGTAAAGCAGTTGCGGTTTGTGCATGGTTGGCAACGTAGCCCGTTGAAGAAAGGATTGCACCAGTGATCGCACCGCCAATCCCCATACCCAGCTTAGCTGAGAAACTTGAGAATGAAGTGACGATTCCTTCAGCACGCACACCGTTCTTCCATTCACCGTAATCAACGGCGTCAGCCAACATAACAGCAATCAAGCCTGAAACGTAACCAGTACCAAGGTAGCCGATGATAGTTGCGAAGACGATCATACCAACGCTCAGGTGTGAAGCACCTAAGTCCAGCAAAAGTTGGCCAACGCAGGCTAAGATCATCCCACCTAACATAGTGTTTCGCTTACCGATCAATTTAGAAGTCAACGGTGTTAAAACAACGGCAACTAAGGCAACTAACTGTAAACTCAGTACCAATGAAGCCAAACCAGCATCATGCATGTTGTACTTAAAGAAGTACACCGTAACTTGTGAACGGGTTTGCATCCCTAACCAATAAATAAAGTTGATAAAGATGATGATTGCCCAAGGCCAGTTTTGCTTAAGGGCCTTTAAAGATTCTTTGATTGGAATAGACTGACGTGAACTCTTAGTTTGTACCCGTTCGTGGGTATTCTTGAAGACGACAGCAAAGATTAACACAACAATAATCCCAACGATTAAAGCCCAAATGAACCAGCCACGTTTACTGGTGGTTGAACCGCCAATAAAAGCAACCATCCCTAACGTAATACCAGTGATGATCGTTGCCCCGGCAGTCCCCATAAATTGACGAATGGTAGACAAAGTCACACGCTCTTGAGGGTTACTTGTTAATGATGGCAAGATTGACGTGATGGGAATGTTGACGGCTGAATACAGGACATCAACACCAATATAGGTAATGTAAGCCCAAATAATTTTACCCGTAACACTCAAGTTCGGCGTCGTGAAGACCAGGACACAGAAAACGGCAAATGGTATCGAGAACCATAGCCAATATGGCCGGCTCTTTCCCCACTTAGTATGGGTATGATCAATCATGATCCCCCAGAATGGCCCATCAAACGCATCGACGATCCGGGCAACTAGAAACAAAGTCCCTACGGCTGCAGCGCTGATACCAAATGTATCAGTATAGAAAATCATTAAGTAAGTGCCGACCATTTGAAAGGATAAGTTGCACGCAAAATCACTTAGACTATAGGAAAAACGCTCTTTCCACGGTACCTGATTCTTTTGTTCGGTCGCCGCTTCTACGGGCTGTGAGACGTTTTGACTCATAATGAACACCTCGTATTTAAACAGAATATGATTATCAATAAATTCAATTTTCAAATCAAATCATACTGTAACCGTTTACACACGTCAATAGATGCTTTGCTCTAAAAGTCGTTATCATTTGAAAGGCTTCCTATAATGCCGCTATGGATAGCCTAAAATAAATATTTTGACTTGATGAAAGCGTTGACAAAGTCATTGAATCCGGTTACACTAAACACGATTATTAATAAGTTCAATTTCTAAACTAACTAATAGAGGTGCAATTTCCATGAAGTTTACGAACGGTTATTGGCTAGACCGACCTCAATATGAGATCCAGTCGCCAAAAGAAGTTTTCGACGTTAAGCAAGATGGTGATCAATTAACGCTTTACGCCCCATTTAAATACATTAACGAACGCGGTGATGAATTAAACCTCGGGATGTCTACCATTGAACTCACTTCCCCTATGGAAGGTGTGATTGGTGTTAAACTGATTCACTTTGACCAGCCTGAAAAAGGGCCTTCATTTGAATTGGAAAATGAACATCCAAACGTAAAAATCACTACTGGCGATAAGGAAATTACTTATCAGTCTGGTGATTTAGCTGTTAAAGCACCCTTTAAGGGTCACTTCGAACTTGATTTCCAACGTAACGGTAAGACGATTACTAAATCGATGGAAAAAGCTGAAGGCGTGATCTTAGATAAGTCAACTGGCAAACACTACATGAGAGAACAGCTTTCAATGGGTGTTGATGAGTTGATCTACGGTTTAGGCGAACGTTTTGGCGCCATCGTTAAGAACGGGCAATCGGTCGATATTGTCAACAAAGATGGTGGTACCGGTTCTGAACAAGCCTATAAGAACGTTCCTTTCTACTTAAGCAGCGAAGGCTATGGTGTGTTTGTCGATCAGCCGGAGACCGTTTCCTTTGAAGTCGCTTCAGAAAACGTTGATCGGACCCAGTTCAGTATTGAAGGTCAATCTCTTCAGTACTACGTGATCGACGGTCCCACTCCTAAAGGTGTTCTTGATAAGTACACCCGTTTAACGGGGAAGGTTTCATTACCACCTGCTTGGACGTTTGGTCTTTGGTTGTCAACTTCATTCACCACTGATTACAGTGAAGAAACCGTTCTAAAATTCATCGACGGCATGCACGAACGAAAGATTCCGCTCGATGTCTTCCATTTTGACTGTTTCTGGCAAAAGGGCTTCGAATGGTCGACCTTGCTTTGGGATCGTGATCAATTCCCTGATCCAGAAGGTTTGATCAAGAAAATTCATGATCGCGGGATTAAAGTCTGTGTCTGGTTGAATCCATACATTGCCCAAAAATCACCAATTTTCAAAGAAGCTCGAGACAACGGCTATTTGATCAAACGTGAAAATGGCACTGTTTGGCAATGGGATCTTTGGCAAGCTGGTAACGGGTTCGTTGATTTCACTAATCCCGATGCCGTCAAGTGGTTCCAAGGTAAGCTAAAAGCACTCCTCGATATGGGTGTCGATTGCTTCAAGACCGACTTTGGTGAACGAATCCCCGTTGAGGATGCTGTCTTCTTCGATGGTTCTGACCCTAAGCGTGAACACAACTACTATACGTATCAATATAACCAAACTGTTTTCGACATTATCAAGCAAGAAAAGGGTGCTGACCAAGCAGTCGTCTTTGCCCGCTCAGCAACTGTCGGTTCTCAGAAGTTCCCTGTCCACTGGGGCGGTGACTGCCTCAGCCGTTACAAGTCAATGTCTGATTCACTGCACGGCGGCCTGTCATTCCTACTTTCCGGCTTTGGTTTCTGGGCTCATGATATCAGTGGGTTTGAAGAACAAGCAACGCCAGACCTTTACAAACGCTGGACACAATTTGGCCTCTTAAGTTCTCATTCACGTTACCATGGTTCAGGCCAGTACAAGGTGCCGTGGGTCTTTGATGAAGAAGCTGTGGATAATACCCGCAAATTCGTTAACTTAAAGCTCTCACTCATGCCTTACATTTTTGACGAAGCTGTTAATACTCATGAAACTGGTACCCCATTAATGCGACCACTCTTCCTCGAATATGCAAACGATCGCAATACCTATCATCTTGAACAGCAGTACATGTTAGGTAGTAAATTGATGGTTGCGCCGATCTTCAATGCTGAAGGTGACGTTACCTATTACTTGCCGGAAGGCAACTGGACCAACATTTTAACCGAAAAGAGCTACCACGTTAAAAACGGTCAGTGGTTCACAGAAAACTATGACATGCTGAACTTACCTGTTCTGGCAAGAGATAACAGTATTATCTTGCGTCACCCAGGTGCTGAACACGCACAGTACGACTACACAGAGGCTCCTGACATCAACATCTATGAACTAGCAGATGGCAACACCGCTACTACTCGCGTTGTTGATCAAAAGGGCAAGCCAGTAGGTAGTGTTAAAGCTCAGCGTCAAGGAAACACATTAACTGTCACTTCAGATGGCTTAAAGGGTTCTTCAACCGTCAACTTCCATGCTAACGGTGAAGTGAAGACGTTTAAGTTGAATGGCGGTTCAGGTAACTTCACACTTTAAACTTATACGGATTAATTAGTCAATAAAAATGATACAACTCACACACACAACAGCACCCTCGCCGTAGCCTAGCGAGGGTGCTGTTTTATGCCGTGTCACACTAAGACAGCCAATATTAAAGCACCAGCATAGTCGCTCACAGACGACCATGCTGGTGCTTTAAAGTTCTAAGCCTTAGTTATTCTCCCGCCGGTAAGCCAGCAACTGCTGACTGATGCCCTTCGTTTGCTCGTAAACCTGCGCGTAAATCTTGTGCAGCTGATCATACTTCTTAGCGTTATCAGGGTTTGGCAGGTACGTTTTGCCGAAATGCACGAACTTTTCAGCACATTCTTGGAAGTTCTTGAACCAGCCCAAACCAACGGCGGCAATCATTGCAGCACCCATACCAGGGCCCTGCTCGTTGGTTAAGCTAACAACCTTCTTATTGAAGATATCAGCTTGAATTTGCAACCACAGTGGACTCTTAGCACCGCCACCAATAGCAACAACCGTATCAAATTGCTTATCGTTCTCGTCGTAAATATCCATGATGTCTTTAAACGAGAAGATGATGCCTTCCAGAACAGCTCGAACAAAGTCTGACTTCTTGTGGGTCCCGTCAACACCAGTGAAACTCCCCCGGATATCAGCATCCGCGTGCGGTGCCCGTTCACCCACGATATAAGGCGTGTATAGCAACCCGTTTGCGCCAACGCCGGAGTCAGCAGCACTGGCCACCATGTCGTCAAAGGATTCATCGCTGGCAAAGGTCCGCTTGAACCAATTCAGTGAATATCCCGCAGCGAGGGTCACACCCATTGAGTAATATGAATCCGGAATGGCATGATCTTCAAATTGAAGCACGCCGTGATAGTCAACGGTTGGATCTTCTTCATACTTCAGCACAACACCGGAAGTCCCGATACTTGAAAGCACCATGTTAGGTGACAGAATGCCTGCACCAACAGCACCGGCAGCGTTATCAGCGGCACCGCCAAAGACTTTCGTGTGGGTATCCAGTCCTGAGAAGACCGCGTAGCTGCTGGTGACGTTGCCGGCTGAATCAATGGACTTCATTAATGGTGGACACATGGACATTGGAATATCAAAGGCGTCACAGATTGTTTGGCTCCACTTGCCGTCCTTAACGTCCAATAAAACAGTCCCTGTGGCATCTGAGTAATCCATGCCAAGCTTACCGGTCATCCGATATCGAACGTAATCCTTTGGCAGCAAGAAGGTCTTGGCTTGTGACCAAATATCTGGTTCATTTTCTTTAACCCAAAGCATCTTAGGTAACGTAAAACCTTCCAGCGGCTTATTCTTCGTGATATCGACAAATTCTGAACCCAGTTTGTCCTCAATCTCGCGACACTGTTTAGATGTCCGCGTATCATTCCAAAGAATAGCTGGTCGCAGAACTTGGTTATTGGCATCGAGTAAAACCAATCCGTGCATTTGACCAGAAAAACTGATACCTGAAATCTCCTCGGGTTTGATGTGATCGTCTAAAATTAACCTGACGATTGCTACCGTCGTTCCTGAAACCCAATCTTCTGGATTTTGTTCGCTGTAACCTGGGTGCGATTGGATCAATGGGTAGTCGAAACTTTGCTGGGCAACAATTTCGCCATCACGGTTCATCGCTGAAACCTTAACGGCACTGGTGCCCAAGTCGACCCCTAATACATATTCGTTCATAATCTCGCTCCTTTATAACAATTGTACCAATAAAAAAGCAGTCAGCAGACAATCGGTCCACTGGCTGCTTCTTTAAATCACATTATTTGCCTAAAACGTTAACAATGTAATGGTTGATGGTATCTTTGATTTGTTCCAAGTGATCTGACGAAGTTGCGGCACGTAATTCAGCTTGGGTCTTGTCCAGTGAGTAATCTTCAAGGGTCTTGAAGGTTGCCTTGCCACTTTCGATGTCGGCACCAATGCCAGAATTGTATGAGCTGTAACGTTCCTTAACGATGTTGTCAAGAACGCCGTCTTCCTTCATCTTAGAAGCAACACGTAAGCCGGCAGCAAAGCTATCCATACCTACAATGTGGCCGTAGAACAAGTCGTTTGCTTCGAATGATGAACGACGAGGCTTAGCATCGAAGTTCAAACCACCGCGAGGGCCGATACCGCCGTTTTCAAGAACTTCGTACATTGCAGCGGTTGTTTCGTAAAGGTTTGAAGGATATTCATCAATATCCCAGCCAATCAACTTGTCACCTTGGTTAGCATCCAATGAACCCAGTAAACCAGCTTCACGGGCAACCCGGATTTCATGTTGATAAGTATGACCAGCCAAGTTAGCATGGTTACCTTCCAAGTTCAGCTTGAAGTCTTTATCCAAATCGTATTCCTTCATGAATGCGATAGTGGTTGCGGCGTCAAAGTCGTATTGGTGAGTCGTTGGTTCCTTTGGCTTTGGTTCGAGCAGCATTTGTGCGTCGAAGCCAATCTCGTTAGCGTAATCCTTAGCCATGTGGAACATCTTAGCTGCGTGTTCTTGTTCGAGCTTCATGTTGGTGTTCCAAAGTGATTCGTAACCTTCACGGCCACCCCAGAAGACATAGTTTTCAGAGCCGACCCGCTTACCAATTTCCAAACTATGCTTCAATTGAGCAGCTGAGTACGCAAAGATGTCAGCGTATGGTGAAGTACCAGCACCGGCAACGAAACGAGGGTTAGTGAACATGTTTGAAGTGTTCCATAATACCTTCATGCCAGTGGTCTTTTGGTTTTCAACGATCCGGTCAACGACTTTGTCCAAGTTAGCGTTGGTTTCACGTAATGTGTCCCCTTCTGGCGCTAAGTCACGATCATGGAAGCAAAGGAAGTCATTACCTAATTTATCGTAAAATTCAAAGGCGTAGTCAACTTTAGCTAACGCGTTGTCCATTGGATCAGTGTACTTGTCATATGGACGTTCTGCTGTTCCATCACCGAATGGGTCTACCAAACGTTGATCAAATGTGTGCCAGTATGCTACAGAGAAGCGTAACCAGTCACGCATCTTCTTGCCACCGATAACTTCGTCTGGGTTGTAATAATGAAATTCAGCACCAGAACCTAAATTTGAGTTACCAACATAATTAATTTTGTTCATGTCCCATAGTTGTTCAGCCATGAAGAAGCCTCCTAAATAGTTTTCAATTTAAATCATTTTAGATTAGTTTGTTCAAACAACCAACTCACAAGACATAGTATAGCGCTTACATTAAAAAATACAAGCCCTTATCAATGGCCAACTTGGCTTAAACCGGCGTAAGCCCTTACATAACGGGCTTAAAAACCGCAAAAAAAATTCAGGATCATCCGTAGATGACCCTGAATTTCATTAAATTGTTGCCGTCTGGGCACTAAAATTAAGTTTAGCATCTTCCATTCCAAGCGCTTCGCGGGTAACTAAGGAACAGCCACCCAGCAAGGTCGCGTGGTGGGAATTCTGTGTCAGCTTGATGGGAACACGTATTGATGGTGCCATTTGTGCGTAGAATTCTTCAATTCGAGGTTCCAGCTCCGGTAACACTTCCAGTAAAGGTGAATTCAAGAAGACGATATCTGGATCATAGTTGTTCGCTGCGTTATAAATGATGCCTGCCACGCTTTTTACAAAAGTATCCAGTGCGGTCTTAGTAATCTCGTCGCCTTCGTTGAATAACCGCACAACGTCGTCACGTGTCATGTTGCTGGCCTGTTTTTCATCCTGAATCTGGTTAATGATGGCATCTTCCGAACAGTAATCTTCGACTTTTCTTGGCGCACCATCCCAATTACCATCAATGGAAACTGATCGGCCAATTTCACCCGCTTCACCATGAGCACCGCGATGCAGCTTTTGATCAATGATCAGCCCAGCACCGATACCACGGTGAATACTAATCGAAACCATGTTTTCTAAGTGGTCGTTTTCCTTATTAAAATCACGCTCGTAAACCGCTGAAACGTTGGCTTCGTTTTCCAGCAAAACCGGTACCTGATAGTTTTGCGTATAGTAGTCTGCTAAATCCACGTGTTCCATATCTAAGAAGGGAGAATAGGTCACCTGATTTTGATCAACGGTCCCATGAATGGCGAAACTGATTCCCAGTAAACCGTGAATCGTGTTATCTTTAGCCGAGGCAGTTTCTAATTCATGATCGATTAGAGGGAGGATCTGCTTAATTTTTAACCCCTTAACGTCTACTTGTCGATAAGATAAGACATCGCCTGACAAACTGTTTTGCATGACGTGTAAATGGCGATAACCGAAATCAAAGTTCATGGTGTAACCGTACCGCCTGTTGATAGCCAGTAACACCGGCTTACGGCCACCCACGTTTGAAGCGTCACCTTCACCCAGTTCTTCAACGTAGCCCTGTTCCTTCAAGTCCCTGTATAGAGCGGAGACCGTGGATTTGTTGAGTGCTAAATTCCTTGATATTTCGATTCTTGAAATCGGCTGGTGGTTAAAAACTTCAGCCAGAACTGATTGGATATTTTGTTGATGTAACTGCATTCTGTTACGGATTGCACTCGACAATGTTCTCCCCCCTTTGGTTCTAAGTCCATTCTATTGTACACTATTGTTAATTGAGTCAACAACGTCGTTTTTCAATTTTCCCTTGAATTACCAGAGTTGTCAGACATTTATTTGCCTAAATCATCGCTTATTTCAAATAATTAAAAAGGAAGTACAACCTATGAAAATCGCAGAATTTGGGGTGGAAAACTGGCTTAACCAGTGGGAAAAATCTGCCAAATATGATATTTCGCAAAGTACCATTTCTTCAATGACTATTTCAGAACTCCTTGCCATGAACGGTGACCAGGATTCTGATTTATACGATCAACTAAATCAGATTAAAATGAACTATGGCTGGATTGAGGGATCACCCAGCTTCAAACAGTTAGTGAGTGACCTCTACGACCACGTTCAACCTGATCAAGTCCTGCAGACTAACGGTGCTACTGGCGCTAACTATCTGGCACTCTACTCCTTGATTGAATCAGGGGATCACGTCATTAGTGAGTACCCTTCGTACCAGCAGTTGTACGATATTCCACGATCACTTGGTGCCGAAGTTGATCTCTGGCACATTCACGAAGCTGATAGCTGGTATCCTGATATCGAGGAGCTCAAAAAGCTTGTCCGGCCAAATACCAAAATGATCTGTTTAAACAATGCGAATAACCCAACTGGTACCCTGCTGGATAAAACCTTCTTGCAGCAAGTCGTTGAAATCGCCAAATCTGTTGGCGCCTACGTTCTGGTGGATGAAGTTTACTTGCCCCTAGATCAGCCGGAGAACTTCACCTCAATTGTCGATCTATACGATCGTGGCATTGCAACCAATTCTCTGTCAAAGAGTTACTCCTTCCCAGGTGTCCGAATTGGCTGGACCGTCGCAAATAACACGGTAACTGATATTTTCCGCAAATACCGCGACTATACCATGATTTGCGGTGGTGTCTGGAATGATATTCTGGCCGTTTACATTCTCCAGCACCGGGATCAATTACTGGCACGCAATCAAAAGATCGTCTTGCATAACCTCGAAATTTTCAAAAATTGGGTCGCCGATGAGCCAAGAGTCAGTGTCATTTTCCCTCAAGCAGTTTCCACTTCATGTATCAAATTAGACATTCCAGAGCCTACCGAAAGCTTTTGCTTACGATTACTAAAAGAAACCGGTGTTTTATTGGTGCCAGGAGAGCGTTTTGACTTGCCAGGACACGCGCGTTTAGGGTATTGTACTGATGAAGTCACTTTGAAAAAAGGGCTGAGTAAGTTATCAGAATTTCTGCGTCAATTTGACTAAACTTTCGGAGGCACAAAATGGCAGCAAACGAAGCGTTACTCATTATTGATTACACCAATGATTTCGTCCATGATGACGGTGCTTTGACCTGTGGTAAACCGGGTCAAGTACTAGAACCAGCAATTATTAAACTGGCCAATCAGTTTGAAGCGGACGGCAGCTGGGTGATTTTGCCCACAGACGTTCATAAGCCAAATGATCCTTACCATCCTGAAACGAAGTTATTTCCACCGCACAATGTTCGCGGAACTTGGGGCCGGGAATTTTACGGTCAGCTCAAGCCTTGGTTTGAAGAACATCAAAACGATGAAAAAGTTTATATGTACGATAAAACCCGCTATAGCGCCTTTGCGGGAACTGATTTAGACATCCGATTACGTGAACGTCACGTAGATACCGTTCATCTAGTGGGTGTCTGCACGGACATCTGCGTCCTGCACACTGCAGTTGATGCTTATAATTTAGGGTATAACATCGTTGTCCACAAGGATGGCGTGGCAGCCTTAACACCAGCTGGACAAGACTGGGCGTTAGGCCACTTTGAACACGTCCTTGGGGCAAAAATTGAGTAGAAAAGAGTTTTCGTATGCAACCGTACTTTAACAAAGTCACTCAAGCTGGCTATGACAAGATTGCTGCTGAAATCGAAGCAGTTAAAAAGGAACGACCGGGGCGAATCAAGGCCCTTTCGGAAGCCCGTGCGTTGGGTGATTTATCCGAAAATGCTGAATACAGCGCGGCCAAACGTGATCTTCGTCATCTGGAAAGCCGGCTCCGTTATTTAGAAAAACAGCTCCGGTACGCTCAGGTTTATGAACCAGCCGATAACGCCGTCATTGAAATCGGCAAACGGGTTACCCTACAATTCCAAGATGATCAATCTGAAGAAACCTTTGAACTAGTGGGCAATCCGGAAGCAGATATTGACCACAATAAGATTTCATTGTCATCGCCGATAGGAAAAGCGCTCATCGACCATACGACTGGTGATACTGTGACCATTAGTTCACCAAATGGCAGTTATCAGGTAAAGATTTTGAGTGTTGAGAAGATTTAAGGGTTAAAAATAAGGCAATTGAGCTATTCAAATAGTTCAATTGCCTTATTTATTTATTTAATTAGTAGAGCGTTCTGGCAACCATGTCTAATCGGGCTTCTCCGAGCAGAGAGCTGCATGTAAGGGACTTCAGCCATAAATTCAGGTTCAGGATTTATGGCTGTTTTTGGCATCATAGCCTAATTGGGCTCCAGCGGGCAGAGAGCTGCATGTAAGCCAACTCTGGTATAAATCCAAACCCGGGATTTTTACCAGAGTTAACTTACACTCCGCTCTCTAAGCGCCCGCTTCCGCACCTTGCTTCTATGCCGTTGGATCCACCTTTTTCTCCACCCAGCCTAACACTAGGTCAAGAATAATCGCCATCAACGCGGTTGGTAACGCACCCGCTAAGATAATGGCCGTCCCATTCGTGGCATTCGTCCCACGAATGATGATGTCACCTAAACCACCGGCGCCCACGAAGGTCCCGATGGCGGTAATTCCAATTGCTAAGACTAGCGCGTTCCGCAAACCAGCCATGATAACTGACATCGATAATGGCAGTTCAACCAGCCGTAATAGCTGAATCCTCGTCATTCCCATACCGGTTCCGGCGTCCAACAGTGCCGGATCGACATTGCGCATACCAGCATCCGTATTCTTAATGATTGGCAGCAACGAGTACAGGAACACCGTTACGATAACGGTGTTGACCCCTAAACCTAACCCAATCATGATAATTGACAGCATCGCCAAGGAAGGAATCGTCTGAATCACGTTGGCGATCCCGATGACCACGCCATTTAAGCGGGTGTGGTGCGCGATGAAAATTCCAATCGGAATACCAACGATAGCTGCTAATAAAACGCCATAAATGGAAATCAGAAAGTGTCGGTTAAACTGAGACAGCACGTATACGCCATTATGGCCGTAATAGTAGAGCAGCTGTTCCCAAAGATTCATATTTGCCATTAATCGCCACTCCCTTCAAAGTAATGATGCTGTTCCAGATATTGTTTAGCAACAACTTCCGGTTCCATCAAGTCATTGTCAACTTTATAATTCAGCTTTTGCATCGTCTTCAAATCAATTTTGCCACTGAGTTTATTGATCACAGGCTTGAGTTCTGGATGCTGCTTCAGCACTTTATTGGTTGCGACCGCACTCGCGGTATATGGTGGGAAGAAGTGCTTATCATCCTTTAGCATTTTCAAGTGATAACTGTTGACCCGGCCATCGGTTGAGTAACCAAGAATGGCGTCCATCTTGTCCGCTGCAACAGCATCGTAGACCAGTCCGATTTGCATGGGGTGAACCGCGCCAAACTTATAGCCATACATCTTTTGGAAGCCGTCGTAGCCATCGCCTCGCCGATTCAGCCAGATTTGGTCAATCCCGACATTCATCTTTCCAGCGACTGGTTTAAGGTCACTCACGTTATTTAGGTTATACTTTTTAGCGGTCTTTTGCGTCACCATCCAGACGTACGTATCAGCGAAACCGTATGAGTCGAAGTAAGTCATATGATACTTGTTTTTAAAGTAGTCTTTTACCGTTCTAGTTGCCCGCGCAGGATTACGGTCAACGTTACGGTTCATGATCGTTGTCAGATCAGAACCCACATAACGGATGGCCGAAATATCCGCTTGGTTATTCTTCAACGCATTAAATGACACGTTAGCTGAACCCAGATTATTGATAATTGTGGTATGCAGTTTAGTGTCATGTTCAATCATATCTTGAATCATGTAGGACATAATTTGCTGTTCAGTTGTATTTTGGGCGGCAATTCTAATCGTGTTGTTGCCACTCCCAGCCAAACCAGGAAAGCCGCAGCCAGCTAGTCCAATAACACCAAGTAAGGAGAAGCCTAGTATGAACAGCCATCTTTTGATGTTTTTCACGGTTTCTCCCTCCTATCCTTCTGTTGTCCGCGGTGTCAACGCACTTTCGACTTTACCTAAAAGCCAGTCAACCACCAGTGCCAAGATAATCACGGGAATTGAACCGCCTAAGATCAAGTCACTCCGGTACAGGTTCAAGCCGTTGAAAATAAAGTCACCTAAACCGCCAGCACCAATGTAGGATGCCAAGGCTGCCCAAGCAATCACATAGGTCGCAGACAATCTGATTCCCGACATGATCACTGGTGCAGCTAAGGGCACTTCAACTTTGATGATGGATTGCCAACTGGTCATACCCATACCCTTTGCCGCATCTTTCAATGTCGGGTCCACGTCGTTCATGCCAATGTAGGTGTTCCGTAAAATTGGCAATAGTGAGTAAATGAACAGCGCAACGATTGCGGGTTTAGCACCGATCCCAAAAATTGGGATCATGAACGCCAGCAACGCTAACGCGGGAATCGTCTGTAACATACTAGCAATCGAGACCACGATGTTGGCTGTCCGTTTCGTTCGGGTCAGCGCAACACCCAGTGGAACCGCCACCAGCACACCTAATCCCAGTGAAATGCCTGAAATATAGAGATGCTGCCAGGTTTTACCAAGTAAAGACACGCCGTAAACGGCCAAAAAGTGCATCATTTAGCGTCACCACCTTGGTCAACTGTTGTCGAAGCAGTTGCGGTGTCCTCGCTATCATCCTTTTTATCTTCTTCACCCCACAGCGCATCGTAAACAATATCAACTAACGCTGCACGGGTAACGATGCCGACGAGTCGGTTATGATTATCAACGACGGGAACGTTCTTAAAGCCCCGCTTCAAGATCCGTTCAACCGTATCACGAACCAGTGAATCTGATTTAACGTAGAACACGTCATTGTGCATGACATCGCCTACGCTTGTAGCAGTTTTAAAGTTATAATCAATATCTTCAATATCTAAATAACCCTTCAGCGTACCGCCGTCGTCAGTCACCAGCAGTGAGTCAACCCGACGATCATGCATTAACTTTAGCGCTTCCTTCAATAAACGGTCTGGCGTAATTGAGGCCACGTTCTTCAACATAACCTGACCAACGGTGGTAATACTTGGCCGTGCCTGAATCAAGCGGTCTTTTCCGATCAAGTTTTCAACAAATTCATTTGCTGGGTGGCGCAGAATTTCGTCTGGAGAAGCAACCTGCATGATCTTGCCACCGTCCATCACAACGATCTTGGTTGCCAGCGTCAACGCTTCATCCATATCATGAGTCACAAAAATAATCGTCTTACCCAGACGGGTCTGCAGGTCTTTAATCAGATCCTGCAATGACTCACGGGTAATCGGATCCAGCGCCCCATAGGGTTCATCCATTAAAATGATATCCTGATCCGCTGCTAAGGCGCGGACAACCCCAATTCTTTGCTGCTGCCCACCAGAAAGTTCAGAGGGGTAGCGATCCAAGAATTCCTCTGGTAAATCAACCAGCTTGATCATTTCTTTGGCACGTTCATTCATCTTATCTTGCGGCCACTTTAGTAACCGTGGCACCAACGTTATATTTTGTCGAATCGTCATGTGTGGCATTAAGCCAATATTTTGAATCACGTAGCCGATTTTTCGCCGTAATTTAACCGGGTCCATCTGACTAATATCTTCACCATTGATCTTGATGGTACCGGAGGTTTGCTGCAACATCCGGTTGATCATCCGCATCGTCGTTGTTTTACCGGATCCCGAAGTCCCAATGAAGCAGACGAACTCGCCCTTTTCGACTTCTAGGTTAAAATCCTCCACGGCAACTTTACCGCCACTGTATGTTTTGTTGAGGTGTTCCATTGATAAAAACATCGGTTTTATCCCTTCCTCTCCACATTAATTTTGAACAATTGTTCAAAATGTACTTAATTTAATTGTATCACTTAAAGATTGTGACATAAATTTTCCAGCTTTCCGGGCAGTTTCCAATCCGCTTAAAGAAAACTTTAAAATAGTAAGCGCTTTTATTGCAATTTTAATGTAAATCAGTATAATTTAAATTGTACACAACTTAATTCTTGAAATGAGGTAATCCGAATGGCAAAAAAACTATACACCACAACAATGACGAATAAGGGTGGCCGTGCAGGTGAAGTTTGGTCAAATGATCGTAAATGGGATTTTAAGATTGGCACTCCGGGTGTTGATAAGGATTCAACTAACCCTGAACAACTTTTTGCTGCGGGATTTGCTTCCTGTTTTAACGGTGCCTTAGACATCGCGTTGCAACAAGCAGGTGTCTCCGGTGAACCAACCGTTCGGGCTAAGGTATCCCTCTTTCAAGAAGGAGACGGCCCTGACTTCCACATTGGTGTTGAACTTGTTGGCCATATTGAAGGCTTGGACGAAGCTGAAACCAAAAAATACATGGCAATTGCTGAAACCATCTGCCCATATTCAAAAGCCACTCGCGGTAATATTGAAGTTAACATCAGCGCTGAATAACGGTATTAATGTACGCTAAACTTACTGGTGACTAGTATTTTCTTGACTGGTCACCAGTTTTTTATGGTAAATTTTAGGCAACTCTTTTGCCCATTATGTAAATCAGATTAACGTATTTATGGCTATCTTTAACTGAATTTTTCTTAGTTACATAAAATCGTTCATCATAACTTCAACTGACTATTCCAGCTTAAGACGCTGAATCCCTCTTAAATTCATTATGAAAGGGCTTGCATTTTAAATGACAGGTGGTTATACTCTTTTTGGTTAGTTGCTTTCTTAAACCAACCTATCAACAACCACTCACACTGTGTTATCTCATTTTTAAAGCGCTATTTATGTAAGCGTTTACTGCTATTATTTTCCGCAACGTACAAGTGTTATCTCTTGATTGGAGGATTTGTCTATGTCAAACGCAGCTACTAAGCATCACATGCCCATAAGCGTCATCTACTTCTTTGGTGCCTTGGGTGGTTTGCTTTTCGGTTATGATACCGGTGTTATTTCCGGTGCCATGCTCTTCATTGGTCACGAATTAAGTATTGCAAATGGGTCATTCCAATATGGGTTCCTTACAGCATCTACTTCAATTGGTGCCATGTTCGGTGCCGCCTTTATTGGTCCACTGTCAGATAGGTTTGGTCGTCGACACTTACTTATTACAGCAGCAATTATCTTCTTCTTTGCTGCTTTAGGTTCTGCCTTTTCACCAGAATACATTTCACTGGTTTCCTTCCGATTCTGCTTGGGTATTGCCGTTGGTGCCGCATCATCATTAATTCCGACTTACCTAGCCGAACTTGCCCCAGCTGATAAGCGTGGTACTGTTGGGTCGCTGTTCCAATTAATGGTTATGACCGGTATCTTCTTCGCCTACGTCTTTAACGAATGGTTCTCACCTCAAGGTGGTTTAAACCTTTCAGAAAGTATCAGTTGGCGTTGGATGTTAGGGTTAGCAGCCGTACCTGCTGCCATCCTCTGGATTGGTTCCATCTACTTACCTGAATCACCTCGTTTCCTTGTTCGAAAGAAAGATGAAGCTGGTGCACTTAGCGTTTTGCGTCGTTTCAGTTCTGATGAAAATGTGATTCAAAAGGAACTACACGATATCAAAGTTCAGGCTGAGATTCCTTCAGGTGGTTGGAGCGAATTGTTTGGACCAATTGCCCGGCCAGTTTTGGTAATGGCTGTTGGGTTAGCTATTTTGCAACAAGTCATGGGCTGCAACACCGTTCTGTACTACGCCCCAACAATCTTCATTTCAGCTGGATTTAGCACTCACTTTGCCCTTCAATCACACATTGTTATCGGGATCTTTAACGTTATCGTTACTGCTGTAGCTGTCGCCATCATGGATAAAGTCGATCGTAAGAAGATGCTGATCGGTGGTGCTATTGGGATGGCTGCTTCACTGTTCGCCATGTCAACTGCTATGTTACTATTACACGCTGGCAATGGGAACTTGGGTTCATGGGTCTGCGTTATTTCATTAACCCTTTACATCGCTTTCTTCTCAGCAACTTGGGGTCCTGTCATGTGGCTGATGATTGGTGAAGCCTTCCCACTGAACATCCGTGGGCTAGGTAACTCATTCGGTGCCGCAGTGAACTGGTTCGCTAACTTCTGTGTTGCTGAAACCTTTACTGTTTTATTGGTTGCCTTCGAACCTAAGGGTGTTGCCAACCCTGAAGGCCAAGGTATCGCTCGTCTGTTTATCGTTTATGGGCTCTTCTGTGTATTCGCTATCTGGTTCGTACACAAGAAGGCGATTGAAACTCGTAACCGTTCACTTGAAGATATTGAAACTGGTTTGCGTGAACGCGCTGCTGAAAAGGGGTTTGATCCACAAACTGGTGAATCAAAATAACCATTATTAAGTCTTTTATTTAAGAGGTTCTAGACTGCGGTCTAGAACCTCTTTTGCTGTATATAAACGGAAACTTGGCTCAATAAAGCATTAAGGAAATTAACGATTGTCATATAACTTAATCTCCTGGTAATTATCAGTTAACACAACTGCAACATTTCACGTGTATGCTATTTAACAGTGAAAACAAATAAGGGGATCTTTCAAGATATGTCAAAAGCGAATATAAAAATGAAACTAGCAGCATTGTTACTGATTTTCGGATTCGCCTTTGGAATGGGCACCGACGTGACATCAAGTATCAGTACACAGTCACAGACAACGACGGCACAAGCTTCAACCAAAGTTTCTGCTAGCCAAGCTAAACAGATCGCACAAATTAACGCTAACTTATCGTCAACTCAAAAAAAAGCTAAGAATTGGATCGCCTATCGCGAATCCCGGTATAGCTACTCGGCTCGTAACGGTAACTGTTACGGTCGTTATCAACTACTGAAGGCTTACCTGCATGGTAATTACAGCCCGGTTAACCAAGAAAAAGTCGCTAACAAATATGTCAGTGGCCGTTATGGTTCTTGGACCAAAGCTAAAAAGTTCTGGCAAGCTCATCACTGGTATTAATGATTACCAGTAAAATCAGCCTACATAAAAACAGCACAGACACTTCTCATTCGATGAAGTGTCTGTGCTGTTTTTTATTTTTTTAGTTGATCAACTTTCTTAGATAACCGTGAAACTTCTCGGGTTAACTGCTGAATCTGCTTGGTTAATGCTTCATTTTGTTGCTGTTGCTCATCCGCTTGCCCCGTCCGATCCGTGAAGAAATCGGTAATTGTACTGGTCAGCAAACCAATAAAGCCGACCCCGCCTAACATGAGAACTGTCGCAATGAGCTTGCCCCAAGCCGTTCGTGGTGAATCGTCCCCGTAACCGACCGTGGTTGCGGTAGTAATGGCCCACCATAATGACTCCGACAAAGTTTGGTGTTCCACGATGGAAAACAGTAGTGCGCTCAAACAGATGATGACCACACTGATCGTAAAGAGGTAAATAAAACCAGTATCATACGTAAAGCGGTGAAAATCACGGGTCCATTTGCCAGAGATCCCCAACCGCCAAAAGAGGTGGTGTGTTCGGATCATGCGAAAGATTCTTGCTAGCCGAAAGAGCGAAAACGCGGGATGCATGGGTAAAATGCCCAGCAGATCAAAGGCGTTATTGATCAAGAACCATTTTCGATTTTGAGTAAAGATCAATCTGATGATGTAATCAATCACGAAGAAGGCCAATAAGACTTGATACGCAACCATTCCAGCCAGGCCAACCTTAATATTTAGCATCATCAAAATGGCAAGGACGCTAGAAGCGATTGCCAATAAAGCCACAATAAGATGATAAATAACCAGCCATTTTTCGCTATGCTGCTTAATTGATTCGCGCATGCCTATTTCGCCCCCGTACCATAGATCGTCTTTAAGGCGTTAATATCACCAGCTGATAAGGCGGTATTGCCCTGATCGACTGGATACATCACTGAATTGCGGTAACGACTATGGTCTAGCCCCAACGCGTGGCCTAACTCATGAATGGCGACTGATTTTCGAATTGCCGCTGCCGGATAGTAAACGTTCAGACCCGCCCGCGCATGATTAGCTGTATAGGCGTTCCAACCAGTCTGCTGGATGATTTGCGGCCCACCATGTCCTGATTCAATCATGGTCGTGCCCCCGCTACTTGGCATTTGTTTTGAGTAAACGAAGAAGGTAATCGAATTCTGCCGATCCGTTCCAGTTCCAGGCACTAATTTAACAATCCCAGTCTGGTTATAAACCGCGACAGCATTCTCGAAGACCGCTTTAGCACTCGCCGACACATTCGTATCAAAGTGATAATAATAAGTTCGCGAGAGCTGACGATTTTGAACAATCGATTCAATCGGCGTTTCATTGGTCGAGATTGCCCGTTGCTGTGTCTGCTGAGTCGTTTTGTTAAAGTTAGGGTCAACGCGTTCAACTAGCTGATTGATTTGACTGCCAAATTGGATCGGCGCCGGTTTTGAATCTACCGCCATTGGCACGAACGCCACTGCTAAACCGAGAGTCACCCAAGTTAACCATCCTTGATAACGCAAACAGACACACCTCCTAGGAATAAAGTTATTAGTCATAGACTACTGATTTTATCCAAAAAGGTCAATTAATCTCACCGAACAACACTAAATTTTAACTGTTTTGATTGACGCTGATTATTCACTTAAATGATTTACCGTACACTTAGCCAGATGGTCATCTAAAATTCCCAGTGCTTCCAGCCAAGATTGAACGATCGTCGGTCCCACAAACTTAAAACCCGCCTGCTTTAGTGCCTTACTGACTTGCTGGGATAACGGTGTCTGTGCTGGCACATCAGCTGCTGTTGAGTAGCGGTTGATAATGGGCTGCCCGTCAACAAATGACCACAAATATGCGTTCATCGTCTTGCCTGCGCGATGCCATTTGACGAGTTGCCGAGCATTATGAATCGTATCGGCAATTTTTAATTTGTTACGAATAATCCCTGCATCATTGACCAGCCTGGCCACGTCAGCTTCGTTAAACTGAGCAATTTCATTCACGTCAAAACCAGCAAACGCCTCACGGAAGTGCTCCCGCTTATTCAAAACGGTTTGCCAGCTTAATCCCGCCTGCATCATTTCTAGTGTCATCAGCTCAAACGTTTCTCGTTCATCTTTAGTGGGCACACCCCACTCATAGTCGTGGTAGTGCGTCATTAATTCATTGGCATTTTCTGCCCAGTCACAGCGTGTCATAGCTCCTCCTAATGTGTTTGCTGAGTTGTCAGTAGCTGCGCTAAATACTCATGGCTGGCGCGCATTTCCCGACTATCGTTTTGATCCGCCAAATCAATTTCGTAAATGCTGGTAGCTTTAGGATTGATAACCTTCATCACCTGCTGCCAGTCGATTTTGCCTTTACCTAACTCTAAACTATCATGATGCTGACCCATAGAGTCAACCAAGTGGTAGTGAACCGTCTGCGGTGCCAATCGAGCGATACTTTTGACTAACTTTTCATTGTTACCGTGCAGCACAATAAAGCCGTGACTAATGTCATAGCATAACCGATAATGGTGCGCTATAACCGTTTCTTCAATGGTTTCATCGCCGTAATCAAAGGCTGGCGAAATTGAATTTTCAAACATCACGTGGTCGCCACCCATCTTCTGGAAATAATCTAACCGCGCAAAAATAACTTGCCGGGCGGTTGCAAAATCCCCATAAGAATTAACAACTGCTTCTTTATCTGAATAACCACCGTGGATCAGCACCTGAACGTTTAGTTTACGCGCTAATTCGATCAAGGCTTCCGCGCTGCTCATCATGAACTGATAGCCAGCCGGATCCTTCAGTGCTGAAACGGCAACTTCATTATGATGGTGAGCATAAGCCATCGGATGATGAATCACAATCTGACTAATCCCAAATGACTGGACATATTTGATCATTTCTTCTAAGTGCGTCAGACCATTTTTAGTCATATCGTGCTCATCCGTGTAGAATTCAAACACTGCCGGGTGGTATTGTAATCGCTCATTAACTTGCGCCATCGATGTACTGGCTTTTAAACCTAACTTTGGCATCATACCATCACCCCATCTCGTTCTTATTTAAGCACCATTAACACCAAATATCGACTATTTTACAGCGCACAGGCCAAATCTCATGAGAAAATTAAAAAAGCTGTTAAGTAAAAATCACATGAATTTTACTTAACAGCTTTTATTATTGTTGGTTGGCTGACTGCTGAGCATCAACGTGCCAAGTAATGGATGTCTGATAACTCTTAGCCCGAACAGCAGAACGCTGATCTTCGGGTATCTTGAGGGTCAGCCCCGTTAACGTTGATGAAAGCTTCTCAGGATCACTACCATTATTGGTATACAAAACAGCCGGTGTATCGGCGTTCAGATTCGTATTGCCACTAAAGGCACTGTTTGCGGGAAAGATAATATTCCCCTTAAATGATGAGCTGCCATCCTGTACTTTCCAGTCGTCCATTGTAGCGGTCAGCTGACTACCTGGTAAAATAGTTGCGTTTAAGGTCAAACTATCCTTGGCAGTGAAACTTGAATCTAGACTATTGAGAACGTTGGTTCCGAAATCAAGTTCACCGGAAACCGCCACGCTGTTTTCAGCAGTTGAAGTTCCACCGCCTTGGTTAATGGCCTTCTGGTCCTGTAACTTAGCTTTGGTCGTATCGCTTAACTTGACACTGCTATCGTTTAATAAGTCATCAATTGTTGCGTCAGTCAGTTGCGGGATTGCATTTTGAATCGCTTGATTATTCAATTTATGTGTATTTGATGTAGCGACAGCGTTGATAGAAGAATCACTCAGCTTGATGACGCCACTCGATATATTGAGCAACGAAACAATGTAATCGATAGTGTTCCAATCACCAGCATCCAAATCACTGGTACTCAAGTCAGCCGTTCCGTAATGATTAACAATTGGTTGGAGAAAGTGATCTAACGTATCAGTAATTTTTTTGACCGAATTACCAGACATATTCAAATCGGTAAGCTTCTGGGTAATTGGAAAATTCCGCCCCCAAGCTAATTGAGTAATATGGTTGTTTGATAGATCCAGACTTGTTAAGTTCTGTGCGTCTGTTACATTCATGACTGTCTGTCCCATTATATAAAGACTTGCATCAGTCAAATTGTTATCACCTAGTAATAACTTATTAATCGACGTCAAACGGGGCGTCTGGAACAAGCTAATCAATGACTGAGCCAACGTTGTATCTGTTACCTCTGAAGTCACACCCGTCAAATCAACTGTTGTTGCATTGTTTGCTGAGGCAACGATCTGCATCAACATATTAAACGCTGGGTGATACTGATCCGTCAACGTGTGACCATCAAAGACTAACGCCTTGGTTGCCAGACTACCGCTATCGCCAGTAACCTTGTCTTCGGTATTTTGTGCGTACACATTAGCACTAATATCATATAAACTATTAGCCGTGCCACTTGCAACCCAATCAGCTACCGTACTGTTAGCGGTCGAATGAGAGGCGCCCATGCGATTAGCCAGACTAATTGTTGTTAGCTGCGTAACGTTTTTAATCGTAAATTGATCGGGTGTCTGTCCCTTTTGCGTTGGCGATTGACCATCTGCATACATACTGTTATTCAGCATGACCTGAACGACATTGTCTGGGATCCCGTAAGAGACCAACGTATTATCATCGTAACTGGCCGCTTTGACCGGTTGACCGCTGCCGAACAAAAACAAGACAAAGAGGGCCAACAATGTACTGAAGATCATTTTTTCTCAATCTCAACATCGTTCGCCCCCCTTTTAAGTTATTTTTTCGATTTCTTTCTCAACAAAAGTGCCACTAAAGTGCCAATGATGGCTAATAATACGACCACCAGAGCAATAATCGCATAAACAAACCATGGGGTTCCCCCACGTGCCTGTCTTGCTTTTTTCTGCAAGTCTCGACTCTGCTTAGCCGTCACTGTTACGTTAGACTGGCGCGTTCCTCTATATTTGTAGTGGGTACCCTTGGAATCAGTATATTTCCCAGCTGCATCCTTCACGTAGTATGCCGTGGTTTTCACCCGGTAATGCCCCGCTGCCACGTTCGTTGGTAACTTAACCTGGTAGTCGAAGTGTGAGTTCGGGGCCATCTGCATTGCGTCAGATGTTCTCTTATAGACTTTGTGAGTGCGCTTGTTAGTCGCTGTTACACTAACCTTAAGCTGGTTTAAAAAGGTCGCTTTCACGTTTTGCATCGGCACGGCTAAAGTGTTCTTAGCCTGCTGCTGAGTAACCTTTGCTTGGCCAATCTTTAGTTGCGGTTGCCAAGTTCGATTCCGATTACGCGTAATGACGGCAATGCCATAACTGAACCGGTTAGTAATCGATAATTTAGCGTTTTTCGTCGTACTGGTCGTATAATTTTCTGGACTAAAAGTTAGTCCACCGGCCATTAAACCTGGTAACTGATTTTTGGGCATCGTTAACTTAGCCGTGTAAACTTGGGTACTATTTGCGGGCACCGTGACCTTTTTGGGCCCCTTTAAATACCGCGCTAAATCATACCGAAGCGTGCGATCCTTTTTTTGTAGCCCGCTGTAATCAACGATCCCATTATTATTCGTTTGGCCCGGATGAATAGCCACTTTAATCTTAACTGCTTGCTTCGTGTGATTGACCAATTTCACCCTTAAATTAGTTGATTGATTGGGCTTCACGATCACGTCAAAGTACGACTCGGACTTATCACGTTGTAATTGTGACGTCATCGGCTGGACTGAAAAGCCACTGCTAGCAGCATGAACCTTACTTGGCATCATGAAGAACATGGTCATCATTGCAAGCGCAAAGATACTCTCTAAAAATCGTTTTCTTTTCATCTTTTAACCTATTCTTGAGTGGCTGAAGCAGAATCGTTTAATGACCAGTTTAGCGTATTAGTATACTTCCCAGTCTGAACATTAGTCTGCTTAGGTAAGTTAAAGGTAAGCCTACTTGGTAATTCAGTGATGACATCTGAGCCCGTTGCATACTCTGTAGCCGTCCCATCAGCAGGAATATCGCTTGCTTTAGCTTTACTACCTTCATCAGATGCAATGGACAGCGTGCCAGTATTTTTTAGTATTTGGGCGGTCTTATCCAAGTTTGCACTGCTTGCCTGCCAGCCATCCTGGGATAACATCAAGGTCCAAGTACCATCATTCCCAAGAAAGTCCTCAACCGTTGCAGTTAACGGGGCACTGGCATTGACGCCATTTAAGTAAACGTCACTAACTGAAAGTCCCTTTTGATCAAGAAGCGATGCAGAAGCCGTTACATTCTTCAAACTTAATGTACCTGCACCAAAACTGATATCACCGTTGGTCGTTGCCTTGGTACTATCAGCTGCAGCGGCAGGTGTATTATCTGGTGTAGCTGCGGGTGTCGTATCATCAGCAAATGCCGTTGCTGTTCCCAAAGTACCTGCTACAGTTAATCCTAGTAGAAATGCGCCTAAAAGATGTTTTTTCATGTTAGTTTACTCCCTCATTAATTAGTTTTGTCCGAATACTGTATCATATATGAATCATAAAATAAACATAAGGTTACAGAGTGTACTACTTTAAGACAGCAAAGTCAATCCGTTAGCCATAATCATCCAGCTTTATAAAATCAATCTGCTTACTTAAAGAAAGCTTATCTCTGACATATCATATCACTTATAGAACAAAATGCACGTTTACTAATACACAAAGTCGGCCGGTTTACTCATGCCTTTCCCATCTTCTAAAGTCGATAACGTTTCCATCGCCCACAGAGAGGCGTTATGTTTTCCTCAAATTGTAATAATTTTTTAGAAATTTTTTTGACTTTCTTTCCGTAAATTAACCAAGATATGGGCAATGGTAAATAAAGCGGTTTCATACCGTAATTAGACAATCGTCTATTATATTCTATTTCCACTAGTCTTGAAACGTTCTTATCATTCACGTAGAATTATCTTAATATTAAGTTTTCGATTCTTGACAGGGTTATGAGGGGGATTAGTCATGAAAAGAAGCCTCTGGGTAGTTGTTGTCAGCGCCATCGTGATTATTGGGGTAATCCTTGGCGGGCTGGTGCATTCGTTAAATCCACCAGCAAAACAAACTGGCCAGAATCATTCAAAACAGGAACAGACTACCCAACAGTCTGAGAAGCCAAAACCGGCTGCACGTCAAAAACAAGCCACCGCGGAACCAGCACCTAGTCGCGTCCTGTCACGGACGATGTACAGTTCGCAACTGCACCGAAACTGGCGGTACCGCGTGTATTTGCCACGGAACTATGACCGTTTAAAGCAACAAGGGACGCATTTCCCAGTCATCTACATGCTGCATGGGCTTTACGGCGATGAAACCAATTTGACTGCACAAGCGCGGTCCAAAGCTTATTTGGATCAACTGGTGGCTCAAAAGCATTTACCCGTGGTTGCAATTTTCCCCGATGGTGGTAATTCATTCTACTTAAATACCACTAAAGAGAAAATGGAATCTGCTATCATTAATAACTTCATTCCTAAAGCAACCAAAGCGTACCAGCTAGCCGGTCAGAAACAACGGGCGATCGGTGGCATTTCAATGGGCGGTTATGGTGCTGCGCGATTGACTTTCCGCCATCCGCACCTCTTTTCAGTTGACGCGTTAATTTCACCGGCCATCTGGCAAAAGGTGCCACCAACCGTGCAAACTAATGCGCAAGTGGATGCCTTTAAAATCAATGGCGCCTTTAACCAGCGGGTCTTTGAACAAGCTCAGCCAAGCCGTTATTTGGCGAACTACTTAAACCAGGAAAAATCGCCAGCTCATTTTTACATTGAGACCACCGCGCTTGATACGACGGTGCCAATCGCTGACGTTAATCTATTTGTTAAACAGTTGCAACAGCATCAGATCAAACCAACCTATCAGGTCGACCACTTTGGCAATCATAACTGGCCGTACTGGAACCGGGCTTTACCTAATGCTTATCGTTACATCTTCAATCAATTTAAATCTCAGAGGTGAGCAATATGTCAACATGTCCAAATTGCGGGGCGAAAGTAAGTCCCGATGATGTATTTTGTCAAAACTGCGGTTATCGCTTAAAGCCCGTAACGACCAGTACGAATGAGCCGACTAATAATGAAGTAAAACCAACATATGAACCTGATTCAAAACCGGCCGAACCACTTGAAACTGATCCTACCGTGACTAAAAAGGCACCGAAACGGAACCGAAAGCGGAAAAAGGGTTCCCGTAAAAAGAAAATCTGGATCAGTCTGATTATTTTAGTTATTTTGATCCTAGTCGGTACTTACTTCTATGGTGCCGGCAAATACAGTAAATCCAAACAAGTCGATGATATGATCACCGCCATGCATGACAACGATACTGACGCGACGGTTAAGTACATGACAACGACTGATCCTAGCTTGGAAATTAATTCAAAATCCATTGCCCCGTTTATGAGTTATTTGAACTCGGATAAGCGTTATCTCGCTGATATGAAAGCCAGTTTAATGAACAACGACCAAACCAGCGATGGCACTTTCAAGCTGGTAACTAAGGGCCATCATTTACTCTTCTTCCCAGCTTATAAACTGCAGGTTGTCGCAATGTACCCTACTGTTCAGACAAATGTCGATCAGGCAACCATCAGCTTAAATGGCCTCAACGTTGCCACTGCCAGCAACGATCATTATTCTTATAAAGCTGGTCCACTGTTTCCTGGCCGGTACACGTTCAAATTGTCCAGTTCCGGCTCCACTGCTGACGGTAAATCAGTCACAAAGAACTTAGTGTCGACCCAGTCTAAGAATATCAAAGTCGACTTATCAACACCGGATAGCGGTAACAGCACGGATGCTGCTACTCAAAATTCGGATTCTAATGATAATAACGACAGTGACAGTAATAAAGATGCCGACGACTCAACACCAAGTGACAGTAACTATGGTCACTTCGAAGAGGAATACCACGGCGACGAACAAGCGGGTATTGATGCCATTGCTGATCAATACGGCTTTGACTACGATGACTATACTTACGTTGTCAGCTGGCCGCACACGGATGTTTTGCAGGTCAAGGCCTACGATAAAGACACTCAAGAATACGACAGCACCTATCGTTATGATCAAATCCATGATATTAGCAGTCAGTTAAATGAAGATACGGGTAAGTTTGAAGAATAGCGCAATACCTAAGAAGCTCCAGCACAAACAATGCTGGGGCTTCTTTTGACCTCACCCGACCACAAAGGATCAGAACCAGTATCACATTGATATTTAAGCCGAAATTTGATACACTCTTGTGGTCGGCAACTGAACTAACGAGGGGGAAATGATAATGCTTGTTTTTGATGACTATCCAGTTGGCGCTTCAGCTTTACGTATCGTTAATGCGCATGAATCACTGATTGATAAGGACATCCGCGCTTTAGGCTTATATCCTGGGCAGGATACTATTCTCATCACCCTCGCTCGTAACGGTCAGCAGGCACAAAATGCCCTAGCAGAGGCCATGCAGGTTGATCATTCAACTGTGGCTAAATCAGTTCGACGGTTAGTTAACGCTGGACTAGCAGAAACCCATAAATCAGAACAAGACAAACGAGTGACGCTGGTACAGCTCACGCCAGCCGGTTTAAAACTAGCCAAACAAGTTGAAGCAATTTGTGACGCTGCTGAAGAACAATCGATCAAGGGTCTGACTGATGAAGAACAGGCTATTTTTGTGAAAGTTGCAGATAAAATCTGTGCTAATCTAAAAACAATGTAGCAATGTAAATTAAAAACCATTCCAATTAAGGAATGGTTTTTTTATTACGCTTAAATCCCTATTAATTATCCTGGTGAGCAAGCACTTCAGCCACATTTATTGTTGGCATGACATACCCTGGGAACTCATTAGAGGTCGTCGTTAAGGTCGCCACAATTGCCCGAACATATGGATAAAGGATTGCAACGGCATTATTGCGGATTAAACTATCCACGCCAATACCGGAACTATCTTCATCCGGATGATAAGTAAATTGACCTGCTACTGCGCACTGGACCTGAAATGGAATCGCCTTATTATTAAGCGAGCCAACAGATAATGTAAGTGTCACGTCAATATGATTTTGATCGATTTTATCCGTCGCTTTTATTTGTGGATCAAATTTTATTGGGGCTTCTCCCCTTTGATAGCTGTCATTTCGCTGATACTGCATCTTCGTTACGCGATAACCATTAAATTGTAACATCGTCATTATGCCACATCTCCTAACGACCCTTTAAATTGGTAAAGGTTTTGATTAAATTCTTGGGTTTGATACACGTCTTCGCTGGCATAATAGGTTCCCTGATTTAAATCATTCATTATCAAAGGTTTTTCGCCTTGATTAACAAATTGTTGCCACTGACCATTTTGATAAAACATTTCGGCTGCTCTAAATAGTTTTTCCTGATATTTCACCTGTAAACGTTGGTTATTTTCAATCTGAGTTAAAGTGGAAGAGCCAATACCAAGCTCATTAGCAAACTGTCTAACAGATAAGCCTAACTTTTGACGCAACGTACGAATATCATCCGGTGTCAGATAACCTTGCCGTTCACGATAAGCATTAAAACTATTTCTAACGTTTTCCATTGGGTCATCAAAATCGCCCCATAGCTCACCGGAAGCATCTTCCCAGTAATGGTTTCTGACGATTAAATCGTTAATATCTCTAACTTTAACTATCTCTGAACGCCATACTTCAGTATAGATCTCGGTAATTTCTAATTCTGGATTATAAAATTCTTTTTTACGCGCCATTAGAACCACTTCCTTCCTCATTATTTTTAAACGGAAACTCAAGTGGGTATTCTGCCTGATGTAATGAAGTCCACATAACAACGCCGTTAGGGCGGTCTTGAAATTTCAAATAACATAACTCATCTGAAATGTTAAGTCCAAAGATCCAAACTTCTCCAGGAATCGGTGGATGATGATCATCTGGTAATGGACCAGAACTGTAGTCCCTATAGGTTAAATCCTGATAAACGGTATCCAGAGCAATCTTCTCATCAATCCCCATCTCAGCAAGTGCAATTAAGTTTTTTCGTCGATGACTTAACTGCCATTTATCTCGTCTATTAAAAATGGTTTTAAGTATGTTTTTTACATTATTGATATCCGTCAACACATCAACCATCCAAACTATTTTTATTCTAGCATAGTTGTATCTCAGGAAATACAAAAAGTGCTCTTGCACGACCAATTTCATTAATTCCTGCATCTGCTAATTTCATTTGTTGTAGCCAATAGATTCTACCTACAATTTAACTACGTGGTGCAACTCAATAAATTTCAATGAAGTGTCCGAGAACTGGATAACTCAATACCATTTTGATAAGTAGACTGTGGGGCTGAATAGAATCTGTTCCATAACAAAAGTCGATGGCTTTCTGAATAAGAAAACCACCGACTATTTTAAGCGCTATATTTGATCCTTGATCTTTCATTTTACGTAATCTAATCATGTTTGCCAGGGTAGATAGCTACTTTTAAAGGCGCGCCTCATCACCCAGTTTTACACTCTAGAACTTCGAGGCAACTGTCTTTGCTTCTTCTTGCGCTGCCGCAACGATTTGATCAGCTTGGTCTGGGAAGTGATCCATCCCTTCAACACCGATTTTAGCAAACCGCTTAGCGCCGAGATATTCAAGTGCAGCTTGAACATATTGGGTACCAAGGTCTTGACCTTCATATTTGCCACCGGCAGCTTGGATGTGAACGAATGGCTTTTCAGGCAACAATGCCACGTGACCGGTTGCGGTGTACCGGAAAGTTTCACCGACCACGGTAATGGCATCAATCCAGCTCTTCAATTGAGCAGGAATACTTAAGTTCCACATTGGGTTCGCAATGACCAACTTATCAGCGGCCTTAAATTGTGCTAAAGCATCATTAAACTGCCCCATGACCTTTTGAACGTCAGCAGGTAAGTCTGTGAAGGCAGTTCCATTGGCTAATTGGCCCCAAGCAGCCATCATACTGCCATCCAGTTCTGGAAAATTCGTGGCGAAAAGATCTAAGCTTTCAATCTCGTCGTCAGGATTCTTTGCTTGATAAGTTTCTAGGAAGGTGTCTAATGTTTTAATTGTCCGTGATTTATCACCGTTGAATGGGTGTGCTTTGATGACTAATACTTTTGACATTTAATTGTCTCCTTTGATGTTTGTGTAATTAATATGTGGTTGACCACGTATAGGAGTGTACACCATTTTTAAGTGGTCGGCAACTTTAAACACAAAACTTACTAATATAAATGGTGTATTCAGCTCGACGGAGTTGAATACACCACTTTTTTTGTTAAAGTGATAGCGAAGCAAAGCCGAGCTGTTTTTTGGCACTTGATGCCGCACA